>MSGZ01000046.1 GCA_001940925.1 Ruminococcus sp. Phil11 | reverse complement strand
GCCGCCGACGCTGTTGACGATCGAATACGGCGAGACCTGCGTGAAGCGGAATGCGCTTTTGAGAATCTCGTTTGTCTCGTCCACATTTTCCGTAATCGTTGCGTAGACATCCTGCACATCATTATTGAAAATATCCGCGTGTGCGACCAGCGGAAAGAAGATATTGAAGATGCCCGCTACAATGATGAAAATATAGATATTACGGTGAAAACGCCGCAGTTTTTCTTTCGGGGATAACAGTGCTGTTTTCCCCTTTGCTATCACACGCATATGAAAATCACACTCCTTTGTATTTCGCATTTCGGGACGGTTCTTCGCTGATCTGTGTCTCCTGATATTGACATTTCGGCAGCTGTGCTGTATAATCATAGTTACAAAAATCGGAATATGTAAGACGATTGAGGAAGTAGAATGAATATTGTTATAGCAGATGAAAACCAGGTAAATACAATTGTAGACATGTCTGTAAGAGCATTTGAAACAGACATAGATGTTGGCGGATCAAAAGGTGACTGTCCGCCTGAATATGATTCGGCAGAATGGCATAAACATATGGCTCGAGAGGGGCATTTGTATCAAGCAATGATCGGAAAAGATATTGTGGGAGCGGCCGTCATATTCCCGGATGAAATAAATAATCGTGTGTACATTGGCAGAATTTTTATTGACAGCATCTATCATAGAAAAGGTTATGGAATTCGTTTAATGGAGTGCATAGAAAAGAAATACCCATTTGCCTCTGAGTTTCATCTGGACACTCCAAGCTGGAATGTCCGGACAAACGCTTTTTACGCAAAATTAGGGTATCAGATCATAAAAGAAGAGGACGGATTTGTTTTTTACAGGAAGACAAGAAAATAAACTTCATTTGTGAACCGTATTTCTCCACTCATTTGTTCAAATTACAGCTTTTCCGGATATTGACATATCGGCGGATGCGCTGTATAATCATAGTAAAGAGGATCGGAAGTTAGGGGAGAGCGTGCTGTGGCTGAATTATTTTACAACATAGAGATTATTTCCTTTCTGGAAAATCGAAACTTTGAGCATTTTGTTTTTAGAAACGGATGTGCATATATCAACTCTCATGAAGCAGATGAAATCATCATTGAAGCACCGGACAATCAGATCTCGGATGATAGAATCCGATACATCATAGATGCGCTGTATCATCTGGATGATTGTATCCAAAAGGCACATAGCTGGCTGGAACATATATCCTTGAAGAATGATAAATGGTATCCTCACGCTTTGAATCAAGGCTTTGAGGTGTATGGAATGTACTTTGGCACATACACCTACGGTCACGAACCCGAACCCGTTACAAACGGATTCACGCTTTCTTTCAAAGCGGCAGGAGAATATTTCCCCTGCAAATTTACCGTAAAATTCTGTCGCAATGACATGCACCCGTTTGCTGTTGAAGAATGGTTGGAATAAATTATCGTTTACTCAATAACGAAAGCCTGATAGTTACAAGCTGTCAGGCTTTCGTTGTCTCAACTTTTTGCTGGTTATATAAATGTATGCAGGATGCCCGACACAGACACCACGATTGCACCGGCAGCAAAGGTTTTGAGTGCAGCGACCTTTCCGACCGCGTTGTTATCCTTGATCGAAAAGCCGAACATGACCGCGCCGACCAGCGTACCGGCAGCACCGACACGCCGTGTCCACCGCCCGATAAACAGCAGGATATTCTGGAAGATCGTCTCGGCATTGGTTGTAGCAAGCTCAAAGATACCGAGATTGGCGATTGCTGCCTGAATCATAAAACCGGATACCATTGTGAGCAATGCCGGAAGCTGATCTCTTGTTTCATCCGCTTTGATCGAAAGCGCAAACTTGACCGCGCCGACAAAAGCAACCAGCCCGCCGATACGCGAAATCCAGGTGCCGAAGAATTCCAGTCCGGTCTGCGCCAAGGCTGCGGGATTTGCCGGTGCGCCGGTGTCGGGGAGAATCGCTGCAATAGCGGGTAAGATTTGCATAGCATTCCTCCTTGAATCGGGCTAAGCCCGCCCCGCACAGAGCGGGGCAGACCAGCCGGAGCGATCAGCCGAACAGGTTGAACATATCCGATGCGGCACAGAGTGCGGCGACAATGAATCCGGCGATCATCGTGATCAGACCGGCCTGCTTCTGCTCGGCATCGTTGTTTTTGATTGCCAGTGCAAACATGATCGCGCCGACGAAAGCAACCATCATGCCGATGCGGCGGATCCAGGTAATGAAAAACTCGATTGTGGACTGGTATGCCGCTTCGGAGCCGGTCGCGCCGCCGCCTGTTGCAAAAGCAGTCACAGCACAGAGCGAAGTCATAACAGCAATCGTGAACAGCACAGTGAAAACC
>MSGZ01000045.1 GCA_001940925.1 Ruminococcus sp. Phil11 | reverse complement strand
GCGCCGGTGCAGGCGCTTCGGCTCTTCGCTGTACTTGTAGAGCGCAAAGATGCCGATTACACAGACACCGACAAACAGCATTTTCGGCGCATAGCCGTCCTTATTCGTAATTGCTGATAAGATAACTGTCGGATGCGACAGGACATAGTGCAGCGCCGGATTGAGCTTCGATCCATCAATAGAGCCATCAGCACCGAGGGCGTAATCAAATGCAGCACCGAGCACAACACAGCCGATCAACAGCACAACCCCGATCACGCAAAGCACGATCAGGGTTGTTCGGTCTATTTTCTTTCGGGGATGCGGGACGGTCAGCTTCTGGCTCATCTTCTCGCCCCTCTCGGCGAAGGCTTCGGCATATCCGGTTCATCAGGTGTATCCGAGATAGGAATAACCGGCTTGGTATCGGGCAGCGGCGATTCCTTGTGCAGATCATCCAGTACATTGCCGTCCGGATGCAGCTCGTGACCGTTGCCGTGTGCTGCGATATCCTCTGCTTCCGGCAGTTCATCGGCTTCTCTGAGCATCTCCGTATCTGCGAGATACTGCTCATACTCATCCTGCGAACGGAAAGTCAGCACCGAATCCTTGTCCATACCGGATGCTTCGAGCATATCTCCTTTGAGCGCCGACCATGCGGTCGTTCCTTTTTCAGTTCGTACAGGCTTGCCGTTCGCGTCCGTTGTTTCCGCGTCCGTGAACGCTGCGAGCTGTTTGCCGCCATCGCGCACAGCATAATCATGAACCACACGCGAGCCATTGTGTCCTCCTTCCACCACAATATGTTTCTGCGGTTCTGCCGCACTGCACACGATAATCGTGTCGATTGCGCGTTCCTCGCGGTCGGTCAGGTGATTCATCGCCGTGTTGAAGTCGATCTTCTGTGCCTGTACCGCGGCAACACGATCTTTGACCGCATCCACTCGGATTTCCTGTGCTTTCTCGACCAGTGTTTCCGCCGTCTGCGCTGATACGCCGAGCCCTGCGATCTTTTCGGCCGCTTCCTGACGGTCAGCGGTGGAGAGAACTACGGATGCCTTGCCGTAGGCGACTGTCATGGAATTTTGCCGGACTTCTTCAATCCGCAGGACAGTCTCCGGGCTCTGAGCCTCCGCCTTGCTGTAAACCTCCTTTGCCATTGATTTTGCGTCCGCCTCGCTCATACCGGCATCCATATACATCGCCGAAAGAAAATGCAGCGTGCGCTTCTTATCCGCAAGCGAGAATTCCAGATGCTCCGTCTTTTCATGCGGCAGCGATTCGCCCTTGTCGGTGATCTCCGTTGAGCGGAGTGTCGAATCGACTGTAAACAGATCTTTTCCGGTACGCTGAATACTGTTTCTCGACAGAATCCAGCGGTTTTTGCTTTGTGGTATACTCCATGCCGCTTGCGCCGGTGTATTTGTGCTCAATGATCTTGTCCGGCTCAAAATCCTCCATTTGAAAAGACTTCTCTGCCGTAAGCAGTTTGGTGTCCTGTCGTGCATAGAAATCCGTCACACGGTCAGCCTTGTCGGTAAGGGCATCGAGCGTTCTGCGATCCGTGATGCCGAGCTGTTCGGTCAGCAGGCTGCGCATTTTTGCCCTTGTCATGTTCTGCGGCTCCAGCACGGCATACTTGCCGGACTGATCGCGGAAAACCACACGCGGCTTTTCGTCCTTTTTCGGCTGGACATACCAGCAGCCGAACGGCTTGGCGTGCAGGCTTTCGCCCTCCAGCGTGACATTGCCCTCAATGCGGGAAAACTCGTTTTGTGCGCTGCTGCTGAAATACCGTTCCTTCTGCTTGCCTTTGAGCGCTTCCTCACCAAACTTTGCCGCAGCCAGATCAGCCTTGACCGGATCGTAGCCGAACTGCGCCTGAATCTGCGCTGAAACCGTTGCCTTATCCGGTATCTGATCGAAGGAAACCTCCTTTCCGGAATGCATATCTTTCAGCGTATAGAAGCCGTTTTCGTCCTTGTCAAAGGAAAACTGCTTCTCGATCCCTTTGCATTTCGCCACAAACTCCTCGCGGACAATCCGTACCGCATCCTGATGCTTCACATCATGCAGGCAATACTGGTCACCGCTTTTGGTCTCCACGAACACCGCAGGCAGGTCATGCGCTTTCAGCATGGCAGTCAGGTGAGGGACTTCCCACGGCTGCACCTTGAAATTGCCGAGTGTTTCCGGCTGTGCGGCAATCTTTTCCTTGACGCACTCCGTGCAGATCTGCTTGAAGATCGGCAGATCGCCGCTGCGGACATTCGCATAGAGGTTGTTTTTGCCTTTCGTATTGGAAAATGCGACCGGTATTCCGTACTTCTTCGCGGTACGGGCAATGGCTTTGCGGTCCTCCTGTGAAAAGCCGTTCTGTGCGACTGACAATGCTTCACCGGTATTGCGGGCATTCTCGGCAAGGTCTTTCAGTGATACCTCGCCCGGCTTGATTCCGGTCAGGTTTGTTGCCGATACATTCGGCGGCTTGGTCTTTTCGGGAGTCTGACTGCCGCCTTTTGCCGCTTTCATCTGTGCTCTCGCTCTGGCGCGGTCATGCTCCATGCCGAGCAGTTCGCGGAACAGCCTGCCGACTGAATCCAGCACCGACTTGAAAGCGGAAAGTGCCGCTTCTGCTGCCTTTTCAGATACCTGCATCGAAACGGCAGTCACGTCTTCGCTCATGTTCATTGGCTCATTCCTCCTTCAAATGGGCATAAAAAGAGCCCGGTATTATAATAGTAAGGGGTCAGACATGTATCATAATACCGGGCTTGATCGGAGTATTCAGTTTTCAAGGTTGGGGTTATCGGCAAAAAGTCCATCCGGATCTTGTCACTTTTTTGCCGATAGAATGACCGGCTCAGTCTTCCTGCATTCCCATCAGGGAAAAGAAGAAGTTTTCCGAATCCACGGCAAGGCGGTTCAGATAAGCCTTTTCGTCTCTGCGGTAGGAGATCAGGGGAGCGCAGTCCTCATCGGTCAGAACGCCGCAGACCTGCGGGAGCATCTCTTCGGTCAGCATGAAGACAGTATCGTCCAGCGGGGCATCATCGTCCATGTTGTCCGGCTCATAGACACCGGGAATCTCGAACGGGTTGAAATCCGGGCAGGTGTCGATATAGCACTGGAGGCTGTTCGCCTCGACGAAATACTTGCCGTCCTCGTTCTTTGCCACAAGGAACGGGCGGCCGCTGATATAT
>MSGZ01000044.1:49222-68122 GCA_001940925.1 Ruminococcus sp. Phil11 | reverse complement strand
CGGGCAGTTGCTGAACACATGGTTGCCGATCGTTTTCAGCCCGCTGCCAAGCGAAACTTCCTTCAGCTTCGGGCAATCCGCAAATACCTCGCGGTCGATTGTTGTGACACTGTCCGGAATCGTTACGGATGCCAGCTTGGTTCCCTTAAATGCACTGTCGTAGATGCCTGTGACCGTTTTCGGAATCTCAATACTGGTCAGAGCTGTTCCCTCGAAAGCGGAAGCACCGATAGCATAGGTCAGCTCATCCTCCGGCTTTTCAGGCATGACCACAGTCGTGAGCGCGGTTGCATCCTGGCAGATACGTGCCGGAATGTTCAGGATGCCTTCCTCAAATGTAACCTTCTCGATGCTGCTGTTTGCCAGTGCACCTCGGCCGTAGCCGTAGTCTTCGACTTTTGTCAAACTCTTCGGAATCTTGATCTCTTTCAGCAGCGGGCAGTTGCTGAATACATGGTTGCCGATGGTCCTCAGACTGTTGCCGAGCGAAATCTCCTTCAGCTTCTGACAGTCCGCAAACGCCTCGCGTCCGATCACGGTGACACTGTCCGGAATCGTGACGGATTCCAGCTTGGTTCCTTTGAATGCACCGTCAGAAATGGTCGTGACCGGTTTTCCGTCAATCGTGTCCGGTACGGTCAGGCTGGTCTCCGAGCCTGTATAGCCGGTGATCGCGACGTCGGTGTCGGATGCTGAGTATTGCCAGCCGGACTCAGTGCTTCCCGTTTCATAGAGCTGCACTGCTTTGGGGGCGGCGATTGCGAGAGGCTCAGCATTCGCTGTCAGATTGATCGCTGAGCCTGAACTGAAAGACTGCAGCGTCACTGCACCTGCGGAGAAGGAACCTCCGGATGCAGATACTGCCAGGACGGCAGCAGAGAGGATAGCCAGATGCTTTTCCAATTTCATATTGAATCCTCCGTTCTGAATGATGTTGACGAAAATACGTCGTTTTTATATCTGTACTGCCAAATTTCACTTCCCGCATCGAAACAGTACAAATATAAACATATTATAGCATGCAATCTGTCTTTTGTCAATGGTTCAAATTATATGCGGATTGTATTTTTGTTTCACGGAACGGTCAGGAATCGGCCGTCAGAAACGCCCCGTAAACCGCTGATTTTCCCGGTACTGCCGATGATGCATCTGAACCTGACAGCCAGCACTTCCTTCCGCAGGCCGGGCGCTGATACCGCTCCTTTCGGTTCCTTGCACCGAAAAGCCGTAAGGGTAAAATGGCCGATTTTCCTTGCCTTTTTCATCAATATAATGCACCCGGTTTTCCTTCACGGATCGCCTTCGGCTGTTCGATTTTCAGACCTTCCAGCAACCATCTGATCTGCTGCGGCGTAAGCAGTTTTGCTTCCATCTCACTGCGAGGCCATTGAAAGCAGCCGTTGTCTAACCGCTTGTAAAGCAAAAGAAAGCCATCTGATTCCCACAGTAAACCTTTGATGCGATCACGCCGTCTGCCGCAGAACAGAAATAAAGCAGTGCTGAACGGATCAAGGTTTAACTGACCTTGTATAATTGATGCAAATCCGTCGATTGAGCGGCGAAGGTCGGTATATCCGGTGATCAGATAGACCTGCTGACCGGCAGGCAGATCGTTCAGCATAGCGCATTCACCAATGCCAGCAGCGTATCCTTCATAATGCTGGTCGGCAGTGAGGTATGCAGACCGTTCTTCTCGATTCGGATGTCCGAACACTGCTGCGGTACAGTCAGCGGAACGACTGCCTGTGCAGACTGGATATACTGTTCCCGGACTCTTCGCAGTCGGTAGTAGAAGCTCTTGGTCTTGATTCCGTTCTCCGCGCACCACTGCGGGACGGTCAGTCCGCTTGCCTGCTGTGCTTCGAGTTGTTCCGCCCATTCCCGCAGGCGTACATCCTGTTTCACTGCTGTGATTGCTGTTGTGGTTTCCGATTGCATACCGATTCCTCCTCGTGTCAGTCTAAAACACTCCAAATTAGTCCAATGACTTGCTTAGGATTCCATTATACCATTTTTGACACCGGAGGGGAAGACGCGAAACATTTTACCCTTACTTATTAAAGGAACGCTTGCATTCCAATGATAAGGGGGATTATTTTCATATTCAAATTCAGCATTTGGAAACTGCCCATCTCGGTCCTTCTTCTCCGATGATCCCATTGAGCGCAAATCCGCATTTCTTAAGCACGCTGATTGAAGCAGCATTTTCAGATTCTGTTTCCGCTTCTATGGCAATGACCTCCGGATGCGAAAACGCCCACTCCAATACCGCTTTGACCGCTTCGGTAGCATAACCGTTGTTCTGATATTCTTCGGAGATTCCGTATCCGATCTCTGCAATACCGTTCACAGAAAGCCCTTTGAAGCAGAGTTCCCCGATATGTGTGCCGTCTTTCAGTTCGATCATCCAGATTGCATACCAATCCCATTGATCCGGATGATCCAGACAGCCGTTCAGCATTTCTATGTAAGCAGCTTTCAGGACATCCACAGTCTGTGCTTCAATGAACCGTTCCATGATATCCTGAGATGCGGCATATATTTTTAATCTCTCTGTTTCAATCATTTCGCTTCACCTCTCAGATGCTCATTTTCGTACCACTCCATTATACCATAATCCTCTCATTTCATCAAGACAAAAAGGACAAAAAAATAGCGGCTCACCGAAGTGAGCCGCAAGCGCATCAGATTGCTTCTTCTTTTGTCCTGTCCAGTTCGTGACGGGCGTTCTCCATCTCCTCCATGCGGTGAAGCTCCGCAGCAGCGTCCTCCAAGCCCAGATGGGTATAAACGTCCAGCGTAACTCCGATTTCGCTATGCCCCATCAAGTATTGCAGCGTTTTCGGGTTCATGCCTGCTTTTGCCTGATTGCTGCAATAGGTGTGGCGGCAGATGTGCGGTGTGATATTCGGAAGCTGCACCCGGTAAATCTCGTTGTATTTGCTGACCATGCGATTGAAACGATGCTCCCAGTGCAGAGCGACCAGCGGCATACCGTCCTCGTCGAAGTAGAGGAAGCCGCAGTATCCGTCCACGAACTGCTCCTTCTTCGGTTTACCCCTGTCCTCGATGATCGCCTGAAAGCAGCGGGCAACATCCTCGGTAATCGGAATTTGCCGCTTTCCGGCATTGGTCTTAGTGGACTGGATCACATACTGCATATCGGAAGTGCGCTGAAGCTGGTGGTCGATATTGACCACACGGTTTTGCAGGTCAATATCCCGGAGCGTCAGTCCGCAGAATTCGGAAATTCGCATCCCGGTATGAAACAGGATATAAACTGCTTCGTAGTATTTGCAGTAGGTGTTGTCATCGTGAACGAATCTCAGGAACTTGCGCATCTGCTCTTTCGTAATAGCCTCTCTGGTCTTGCTGTCGTTGACCACCACGCCTGCAAGCTGGAATCCAAACGGGTTCTTGACGATGATATCATCATTCACCGCCATTTGGAAAGCAGGTCGCAGAACACCACGCACCGTTTTGACCGTGCTGTAGCCCCTGCCGTCGCTCTGCAGCTTAATCAGGAACAGCTTTGCATCCGAGGTCTTGATCGTTCCGATCTTCTTGCCGCTGAACGGTTCGTTTTTCAGGATGTTCACCACAAATCTGTAATTGGACTTCGTCTGCGGCTTGGTTCCGGTCTTGGTTTTCAGGTAACGCTCCACAAGGGCAAGAACGGTGATGTTCTTCTGCTGCGGATCAACCATCGCATCAAGGTCATAGCCGATCTGCTTCTCCATTTCACGCAGGGAAAGGCACGGCTTCTTTCCCTGCGGAAGCGTGTCTGTCGGTTCCAGCTTCCAGCTATAAACGAAGTGCGGCTTCCCGTCTACATAGTATTTGAGCTGATACTTGCCGTCCGCACGGATGGATTCTCCTGCACGAAGGATGCGGTGCTTGAAATCACGCCGGACATTTCCTCTTATTCCCATGAATCTCTCCTCCTTAACTCCGGGTGTTCATTCAGGTATTCTGCAAACGCCTGACGGTTGATGAGCTTCCGCTTCCCGTACTGAGCAACCAGTGAAGGAGAATTCTCTTTCCGAATCCATACACCGAATTTGCGTCTGCTCAGTACAAAGAAGTCGATTGCCTCGGCAGGTGTCAGGTACTCCTTATCTTCTGGTGTCGCTTTCTGCATCAGCCTGTCCTCCTTTCTTGGCAAGCTCCATGAAATACTGCTCCATCAGCGGGCGGATGATAAGGAAACGGTTACCGTTGAACAGTGCAAAGCTGCCTTCGTTATCTTGCAAGCCTGCACATTCTCTTCTCACCGATACCGAAGTAGATGTTTGCCTCCCTGATTGTGAGCATAAATTTCTCTGACAGTTTCACTTTTTCCATGCTGTTTGCCTCCGGTAGTTTTTTTGCCCCTCCGGGCTTAGTATCATATATTACTCTTTTTTCGCAGAAAAGCAACTACTTACGGCAGATTAACGTCAAATCAGATGGTAGAAGTTTCGAGGAGAAACTGCTCAAACTTTGGTCTAATTACCAGATAGCGGTTTCCGTTGATGATCGCAAAATCATTCACGTGATCCTCCGCCAGACGACGCAGCTTCTTTTCGCCGATGCTGAAATAGATCGAAGCCTCCCGGATCGTCAGCATATACTTTTCGCTGACCGGAACAACAGTCTTCTTGCTTTCCTGCATAGCGTTTTCGCCGTTCGTGGTTGCTTGGGCAGTTTTTTCTCTGCCTCTGATTTTGTGCTGTATCATAATAACACCTCCTACTGATTGCCGGAAAAGTCAACCCCCTCCGGATTCTTCACTATCAATAGGACACTTTTTCGGTTTTTAGCAAAAAGAAAATGCGCCCGCCGAGAATAATTCCCGACGGGCGCAGATGTTATGCCTTATTCAGTTTTCTGCCCAATGTGACAGTTTTGTCAAAAAATGAAAACTATGTGAAAATTAGCACTCTCCCCTTGACAGTGCTAATTGGAAGTGCTATAATATAGTCAGAACAAAGGAACAGAGAAGCACCAAAGGATCCGGGTGCTGAACCCTCCGTCCCCTTGCTCGAAGCAATGGAAACAATGTGACGAGTAAAAAGGAGGACTGACCTATGTTGTATCCTAGCATTTTCGGTGAAAACCTGTTCGATGATTTCTTCAGATTCCCTGACTTTGGCAGAGATGTGGAGAAGAAGCTGTACGGCAAGCACGCCGCGCAGGTCATGAAGACGGATGTCCATGAGCATGACGACCACTATGAAATCGTGATTGACCTGCCGGGCTTCAAGAAAGACCAGATCAATCTTGAGCTGCAAAACGGTTATCTGACTGTCAGTGCCGCAAAGGGACTGGATAAGGATGAAAAGACCGAGAAAGGCAAGATGATCCGTCAGGAGCGTTATGCAGGCGCAATGCAGAGGAGCTTCTATATCGGAGACACTGTTACAGAAGCTGATGTCAAGGCAAAGTTTGAGGACGGTGTTCTGAACATCTGCGTTCCGAAGGCGGAGCCTAAGAAGCTGGAGAATCACAAGTATATCGCTATTGAGGGATAATACCTCGCAAAGTTATGATCCCGTAATAATGCTCCCCGGAGCTGTTCGTTATGAGCAATTCCGGGGAGTTTTTTATTCCTTATTCAATTTTCCGCTGTATTTCTTCCCGTCCACAGTAACCTCGACCGTGATGCCGTCCTCCGCAGCAGGCGCAGGCGGATTCGGCAGGACTTCCTCCTTGCCGTAGCCGTTCAGCCCCTTACCCTTGATAATAGTCAGGAAATCCTTATAGCAGATATCCAGATCCACATTACCGTTGATGCCAGCGACCTTGCCCTTCTCAGAATGCTGCCAGACGCCATATGCGCCGCTGTAATTGGTCTCATCGACCCAGTGCGCCAGCCAGATCGTGTAGCGGGATTTGATGTCATCGGCGGTATGTGTCATGAGAGAGGACGCAGAGCCGTACAGACCGACAAAATAGCCCGCAGCCTCAACTCTTTCAAGGAACGCCCGCATAATGGCAGATACCTTGTCCTTGCCGAGGTCAAACTGCTTTTTCTCCTCCAGATCGAAATAGACCGGGAACTCGAACTGTTTTCCCTTGATGACAGACAGAAATACATCTGCCTCCAGACGAGCCTCGTCCTCGCTCATGGCGTAGCTGTACCAGTACGCGCCGACCGGAATACCGGCAGCCTTCGCGCCTGCATAGTTCTCCTCAAAACGATCATCCTTCTGCGATGCAAGCCTGCCGTATCCTGCTCTCAGGATCGCAAAATCTATGCCGTCAGCACTGACCTTCTGCCAGTCGATTTTACCGTTGTGGACGCTGACATCAATGCCTTCATATCCTCGTCTCCGAAGTATTTATAGAAATCATCCGTGACGGAGTTGTTGCCGTGGACCTCATCACCGTACCATTTGCTGCCGGAGCGAACATCGACATGAGTGTAGATGTAGGCAGCAGTGATATTCGCAATGCCTGTAAAGCCGGTATCCTGTGCCTTGCAGCAGACGGTCTTGCTGGAAATCGGCTGACCGTCCTGACCGTAGCAGCAGATGTCCGCTGCCTTGCCGAGTGTATGCTGTCCCGTGCCGCTACCCTTGACAGCCTTATCATGAGCAGCACAACGGAAGCCGCTGGTGACGATGATCTTAGAGCAGTTCAGCTTAGAAAAGAGTGCCTCCAGTTTGGTGATGAGATCATCATCGATCTGAAAATCATGTGCCTTGCCGCATTTACAGCGGAACTCCTGCGCATTAAAGTGCGGAGAGATCTGTGTATTATCGGTATAGCCGTAGGTTTTAATCATCCTTATCATCCTTTCTGCCGGTCTGCTTCTGCAGCACCTCAATGGCGTTTTTCAGTGCGGGCGGATACGGAATTCCCATGAGCGATGTATTTTCCACGATGGAAAGCAGCTCATTGACGCAGAACGCAATGCAGACCGCATCACGCACATAATTCGTATTAAGCAGAATATCCAGACGCACCGCCACAATAATGAGCATGAGAATGCTGCCTTTCTTCGCAAGCCCGTACCAGCCTGCCTTGCTGCTCAGCTTGCCGGACTTGCTGTGTTTGGACTTGCCCATAGCACCGGTAATCATTCCGGTTGCAAAGTCAATGCCCATGAAGATGATGAGCGTCACCAGCGCGGAATCCCAGCCGCCGAAAAGCGCTGCAATTCCGCCGCCGATCGCACCGATCACCGTACAGATACTTCCTTTCATGTTGTCACCTCCAGTACCTTAACCGCCCTGATCATAGGACTTGTGTTGTCTGTCACTGCCTTCCACGCGAGATAATATTCGTCAGCAGATACACCGCTGCAATCGTGCAGGACGGAGATATAGTTGCCGACGGAGCCGAGCGAGCCGAACGGAACGGAGATCGCCTCGCCGCCGCTGAGCTTTTCATGGATATACCTTGCCGTTTCCGCAGGCGACATCTGCTGACTGCTCTTGCGTACCAGCCACATTTCACCTACGTCTGTCGCGCCGGACTTATAAGTGAACAGAATTCTGCTTGCGGGCGTGATGCGAACCGGAATGATACACATGGTGTAAATCAATGCCTGCGGTCGCGTAGTAGATTTTGATGTAACGGGACGGCTTCACGAACTTGTAAAGCTGATGCCTGCGGGCTTCCACGCCCAC
Organism: Ruminococcus sp. Phil11; assembly: GCA_001940925.1. GTDB lineage: Bacteria > Bacillota > Clostridia > Oscillospirales > Ruminococcaceae > Firm-04. Next base: position 60,506 of record MSGZ01000044.1, on the reverse strand, counting down.
ACCGCGCATCTCAAAGGAAATGACAACATTCCGCTTTTCGATGAAGGCGTTGTTGAGGTAGCTTCCATCCATGCCCGCATAGCTGGAGGTGCTGATCGTGCCGGTGGGAGGATTTAGTCCTTCCACCTTTGAGGTCATATACTGATTGGCGGTCGTGGTCATATCCACTCTGTCGCCGTTGGCATTTTCAAGGATAAGTTTGAAAAACATGGTTGCGCCCCCTTTACTTTTTCGGAATGAATGTGCTATAATAGAAAAAAACGTAGCGCGGGCTCTCTGCGCTATATCGGAATTTGACGGGGGGAGAAAGTGATATGAACAGCATTGTTTCAGAGTGGTATGAAGAAAAAAAGAATGTTGATGAAATGCGAAATTGGAATCCTGCACTGAAAGAATGGGAACGGTCGGTTATCAGTTTTTTTCCACCGGGCGCCGGAATATTGGATATTGGCTGCGGTTTGGGACGAGAAGCATTTGCATTATCCGATTTGGGATATAATGTAGTCGGAATTGACATTTCAAATGAAGTGATCACACAGGTAAAACAGTTGTCCGCAGATAAAGGATATCATATTTCATTTCAGAAATATGATGGGGAACATCTGAATTTCGATGCAGAAACATTCGATGTCATAATTATGTGGGCGCAGACATTTGGATTGCTGTATGGAAACAAATTCAGGAAGGACTATTTGTCAGAATGTAAAAGAGTCCTTAAAAAAGGCGGATTATGTAGTTTTTCAGCACATGATCACAGGTTTCTGACGGAGCATTATCCAAATTGTCTGGATGATCACAGGTTCTATCCTTTTGCCGATGCCATAATATACTGGGAGGCATTTGAAGCGGCTGATCTGATACAGTTTGCAGAGCTGGCGGGCTTTGAGGTCCTCCTTTGTGAAAAAGGAAACATTTATAAGCCGGAGGACGGAACGATCCTGCATTGTTTATGCAGAAAATGATCCGGCAAATTCTGATTTACCGCAGTAATGGGGCAGGATAGCTCCCGCCCCATCACACATTCAGCGTATTCCGTGTCATACGATAAATCTCCAGCCGTGACAGTGATTTCGGACTATTGTTTGTCTGATTCACTGTACGGCTGTTGTCATTGTTGTAGTAATTGGTGACCACACTGCCGCTGCTGCCGTTCATCATTGCGCCGTAATCGCCAGCGGGGGCTCCCCGCCCGTCCATATCGACATTCAGCCCGGACTGCATCGTCAGTGTCATGGCATCAGCCACACCGGATACAGCCGCCTCCACATACTTCTTGCTCTTATTGATGCCCTTTGCCAGCCCCTTCATAAAGTCCGGCATCCACTCCTCCACATCGGTCAGCGCACCCTTTTCAGGCACAGAGAAATGCAGGTATTCCCAGATGGAACGAGCCACATCTGCAACTGTATTGATGAGGGTGCCGAGCATATAGGTGATGCCGTTGATCAGGTTCTGCATGAGGTCGCGTCCCCACGACCACGAGCTGTTGACCTTGTCCATGACTGCGTTATAAACAGCGTTCATGGCGTTGACGACCGCATCCCGCACACCGCCGAGCCTGTCACCGATGCCGTTTTTGATGTTGTCCCAGATCGACAGCACAGCGTCCTTGACCTGATTCATCGGGTTCCGGACAATATCCGGCATGGCATTCCAGATCGCCTGCACCACGGATTTGATTGCGTTCAGGGCTGTATTAACCACATCCTTCGCAGCGTTCCACGTTGTCGAGATCACGTTTTTGATGTCAAGCTGTCCGGTATTGATGAGCGTTTTCATCGCTGCCCAGACCGAAGTCACAATCTTCTTGATACCATTCAGCGCTGCGGAGATCACAGAAGATACAGCCTTCCATGTGGTCGTGATGACATTGCGGATATTTTCAAGCGCGGTTTTAATGATGCTGACGATCGTTTTCCAGCCGGAAGTGATGCAGTTTTTAATCTGCGCCATTGTCGCATCAATCGCAGCATTGGCGTTTGTCCAGACCGTTTTCACGGTATCGAACACCTGCGTCATGAAGCCCTGCACCGATGTTACCACATTGGATAGAGCGTTCTGAATCACACTGCTGATTTTCTCAGCAAGACCGCCTGCAAAGCTGTTGACTGCATCGTTCACCACACTGGTATTTGCGTTGATACCGTCGGCAAGTCCCTGCATGAAGTCCGGCATCCAGCTCTCGAAATCCGCAAGAGGTCCCTCATCAGGTACAGAGAAGTGCAGAAACGACTTGATCTTGTTCGCCACGCCTTTTACCGCATCAGCGACCTTGCCGATACAGTTCTTGATGCCGTTTACGATACCGTTGATGATGTCAGCGCCCCACTGGAATGCCTGCGATGCAAGGTTCTTGATGAAGCTAACCGCAGCATTGAAGCCGTTGACGATAGTATCCTTGATTGCCGTGATCTTCTGCGTTACGGCATTTTTCACGCTGTCCTAGATATTCGATACCGTTGTTTTAATGGCATTCAGGATATTGGTGACAGTATTTTTAATGCCATTCCAGATAGAAGAAACGACGGAAGAAATAGTGTGAAGCACACTGGAAATAAACCCGCTGATTGCATTCCACACAGCAGAAACAACCGCATGAATTGCGTTCAGTGTATTTGTGATATGATCCTTGATGCTGTTCCAGATGCTTGAAATCACAGACCAGATCGCATTGACCACCCCGGAGATAAAGCCGGAGATCGCGTTCCAGACTGTAGTAATGACATTGTGGATTGCATCCATCACCGTGGTGATTGCGGTATGAATCGCATCGGAACAAGTGCTGATTGCACCCTCCAGCTTCTGAATATCCGCAGGCGCAGCATTCATCAGCGCAAGAAATCCGGACATAGCATTCTTGCCGACCAGAGCCTGCGCTGCCGATGCCTGTTCCGATTCCGACATCTGTGCGAAAGCCACACGGCAGTCTGAGAGAATGTCGTTCAGCTCACGCATCGAGCCGTCCTGATCGGTGGTGGCGATCTCCATTTCACCGAAGGCATCACCGCAGAACTTCACATCACCTGCAAGGGCGGTCATGATTGAACGAAGTGCCGTACCGGACTGCGAACCCTTGATACCGCTGTTTGCCATCAGACCGATTGCCTGTGCTGTATCCTCGCAGGAGAATCCCAAAGAACCCGCAACAGGCGCACAGTATTTGAAAGTTTCGCCCATCATACTGACGTTCGTGTTCGCATTGGACGATGCCGCCGCCAGCACATCAGCAAAATGACCGCTGTCGGCAGCGGATAAGCCGAAAGCGGTCAGAGCGTCAGTTACAATATCCGAAGTGGTCGCCAAGTCTTCACCGGAAGCGGCAGCAAGGTTCATGATGCCCTCGATGCCGTCCAGCATATCTCCGGTTTTCCAGCCTGCCATCGCCATGTAGTTCATGGCATCGGCGGCTTCGGAAGCAGAGAACTTGGTCTTTGCGCCCATTTCACGGGCTTTGTCTCGCAGTGCGTCCAGTTCATCACCAGTCGCACCGGATACAGCAGCGACTTTGCTCATAGCGGAGTCGAAGTCTGCTGCGGTCTTGACTGCGGCAGTTCCGGCAGCCATAACAGGAACGGTCACATGAGTGGTCAGTGTCGTTCCGACATCAGCGATTTTGTCACCGGCTTTTTCAAGCATTTCTCCCGCCTGACCGAGCTTGGCAAGCGCCGTGCTGGAAGCCTCCGCCTCACGCTGGAGGTTCTGCAGTTCCTGTTCAGTTTCGATGATCTCACGCTGCAGGGCATCATATTGCTCCTGCGAAATGTCGCCGTTCGCAAGCGCCTGATTTGCTTGCTCTGCTGCCGTTTTCAGTGTTTCCAGCTTTTCTTTGGTAGCCTTCACCGCATCGGCGAGGAGCTTGTGTTTCTGCGAGAGCAGTTCCGTATTAGTCGGATCGAGTTTCAGCAGTTTCTGTACATCCTTGAGCTGCGTCTGCGTGTTCTTGATGTTTTTATTGACACCTTCCAATGCCTTCGACAGCTTGGTGGTATCGCCGCCGATCTCAACGGTGATGCCCTGGATTCTGTTTGCCATGCGGTTTCACCTCCTCCGTGAGGGCATAAAAAAGCAGCCCCGAAGGACTGCTCAGTGTATATTCAGTTAACGCACTAAATCAGAATTTGCGGGGAGCCCCCGCTGGCAGGATTCTTCCAATGCGCCTCACAGCGCAAAGATCGAATAGGCTCTGCGATAAATCAAATTTTAACTGTTAAAGTATTTTTCTATTTTCTATTCCGTTTGTTCCTCTATTCTCTCCAGAAAGTCGCTGATGATCTCTGCGACATCATCGGGACGCTGGTCATAAATACAGTGTATCCCCGGCAGCAGCACCAGCTCACAGTTCCCCATTTTGTCAAGATAGGGCTGCAATTCGGTATCACGGAGTTTTTGCAGCATATCCATATCATACCCGGATTCCGGAAACTTAGGCTGTTTCCTCCCCGTGAATTCACATTCCTGCTTATCCCAAGCCAGCATTTCATCTATTTCTTGTCCGGACTGAAATCCCCAACTTGAACAAATATAAACTTTCGGAACATCATTTGGCTTGATCGCATGATATGCAGTATTGCAGATTTCATTCATATGCTCATCTTCGTAGCAAAAAGCAGGATTAAATGTATGATGCAGATTCAATGCTTCCGAATACTTTCGCTGTTCATCCGAATAATTCATACCGGGGATTACAGTTTTTAACAGAAACGACTTCGCAAGTCTTACCAGTCCCATCTGATTTGCCGCAATCGCAAACCGATTCTCAAATGCACTGCCATCTTCCAAAGCAATATCAGGGTTATCGCTGAGTTGTGTTCCGGCAAGAAAAATGACACCCTCGATCTCTTCCGGATACTGACTTACCCAATATGTCGCATAAGCACCGCCCAGCGAATGTGGAAGCAGAATGTATGGCGCTTCGATACCGGCATTTTTCAGCGCAGTACGGTAGTGATCCACAACACGCTCCACTGTCTGCGGCTCCTTTGTATCATCGCTGAGTCCATAACCCGCACGGTCAACGATTACGATCCGGTTTTCTTCAGCCAGACCACCCATGAGGCGCTCCATTCTGACACTGTAATCAAATACGCCTTTGCCCGATAATCCTACGAATGTATGCTTACCGTTTTGAATTCCGAAATCATGTACATTCAGCGAATAATCCCCGACCGAAACAGGATTGTAATACCCTGCTTCGGTCAGCATCTGCTTTTCTTTTGATAACAGGATTCTGTGGATTACAAATGTGATCGCCAGAAACAGAATCATAATACAAGCCATGATCGCAAGTACTTTTTTTACTCTATTTGATTTTTCAGATTTCATCGCTTTATCCTCCAAATTCACACAGAGAATGCTGTTAGGATTTCTTTCAGTTCGTCAAGCTTTTCTCCTGTAAATTCCGATTTAGCGAAAGAAGCTTCATGTTTCCTTCACACCAGAATTATAGCATAGAAAACAGAAAAAGTCAATCAGAACGCATCAAAGTCCGCCTGTCCAGCGACCTCATGCCAGCCGTCATATTCGTCATTTTCCTTTTCGGTGAACATATCATTCACGACTCCGATCGTGAGCAGATCAAGCTCCGAGAGGGACAGCCCGATCTGCACACATCGGAGAAGGAAGAGGGGCGTTGTCATCGGGCGGTCAGTTTTGCGATGTTTTTTTTAGATTCCGCCTGCGTTTCCACGTTGAGTCCCCACAGTTCAATGAGCTGCGGCAACACCTCGTAAATGGAGAATGTGTTGAACGCTTCGAGCCATTCATCCGGATTGTCCGGGACGTTTTCCGGATCAGCGTGTTTCGCCATGATGTATGCAATATTCTCGAACACCTCAAGGCTCTCGATGTCAAGAGTAGAACCTTCCTCGTCGCCCTCCTGCACGGAAGTCTGAAGCGCAGCGAAGTCCTTGTAGATATCCCTGCGGAACTTGATGCGGTAAAGGCGAGGTACAGCGGCACTCGCCTTGAACGGAACCTCGATACCGTCAACGGTAATCGTCTTTTTAATAGCCATGCTGTACCTCCTTACTCGGTCGCTGCTGCGGCAGTACCGCCGGACTTGGTGGATGCGGAGCGTGTGCCTGTGCTGTTGTTTGTGGCAGCAGTCGGCATATAGACCGCATTGTACCAGTTGTCGTAGGTGGTCTGATCGGTGCTTTCGCAGGTCTTGGACTTCACCAGACCGTTCGGCAGCGCCGATGCCTTGAGGGAGAGCTTTTCCGTCTTGACGGACTTGCTTTCCTCGGTAGTCTCGCCCTCAGTCGCAGGACGGGACGCAGAGCAGCAGTACAGCACATCATTGCAAAGGAGAGCACATCCGCCATCCGTATCAAATAAAAGTCTGCGGGGAGAAAAGCGTGTTTTCGCATCCGCACTGTATTCCAGCATCAGCTTTTCCATGCATTCAAGATTTTCTTTTTCATTTTCAATATACACACGGCACGCCTGATCCTGTTTTTCTGAAATATCGTCTTCCGGATCGTATGCCTGAATTTTGACTACTATATCATAGATGTTTCCGAACAGTTCAATCTGTCTTTTCGTTTTCCAGCCTGTGGCATACTCCATTTCACCGAAGTATTGATTCATCATTGTGCTTCAACTCTCTGATGCGATTTTCGTTCCATACCATTATACCACAATCCCTCCGTTTCATCAAGACAAACGGGCAAAAAAACAGCGGCTCACTGAAGTGAGCCGCTGTTGCATCAGATTGATTCTTCTTTTGCCCTGTCCGATTCATGACGGGCGTTTTCCATTGCTTTTCTGCAGTGTGATGAGAAAATGGTTCATTATCTGTTCACAGGAAAGCCGCGCAGCGCCGAATCAATCAGGTCCATCTTAACGGCCAGTTGTACTGCAGTGCCTGACTAATCCAGGTAGCGTCCGTGTTGTTGACCTTGCCGTCCAGGTTCACATCGCAGAGAGACAGGGCAAACGCGTCAAGTTCACGGGCACCGCTGAGATACTGATTCAGATAGTTCAGGTCGCCGTTGTCCAGCTGCATATTGCCGTTTGCATCACCGGGTTTGGAGGTACGTGCCGGGAGGTGAACCGCATTGAACGCCATCAAGATTCTTGCCTTCATCAGATTGCGTGTGTGGACATTGCTGTAAGCGCTGTTCAGGATGTCGTTCGCTGCCTGCTCGATTGCGCTTCTCCAATCATAGAATGTTGCGGCATCCGCACCCTTCGGCAGATAATCCATGGAATAGAACCAGATCTTTGCAGCGTATTTATCCGGAACGCCGTATTTGTGCATCAGATATGCAGCGTGGGAGACCACCTTTGAGCCTTCATGTCCCTCAATCCGGTTATAGAAATTGGACGAATAGTTCAGATAATTGAGGTTGGAAGGCAGCTCAGCCTTGAAGTCCTTGATGAGAGCTTGATCGTTCGTACTGCCGCTGTAGAGCGCATCTTTGCCGCCCAGCCACTCGCTGGAAGACGCACCGTCCTTCAGGATATCGCAGTATTCACCGAGAACATCTGCATAACCTTCGTCCAGAATCAGCGTCTCACCGGTATAACCGGTAAATCCGCTGAAGCCCCACTTTACCTTACGGTTGCTGACGCTGTGCTGATACTCATGCGCAACAATATCAAGGTCAGCCATCAGGCTCAGGCCGTTGGAGTTGGTACCAAAGCCAATCAGATTTCCGAACGAACTTGAATATGCATTGACTTGTGCAGAGGTCTTGTTTCTCTCATACGGCGTAATGTAGATGTTCGTTCCGCAGTTATCAATGCCGTACCAGGAGAAATAGCTCTTGTAGAAGTCATAAACCTGACCGACACGGAACAGTGCACCGGTTGCTTCCGGGTTTCCATTGTAAACGTCGTTGGAAGTGGAATCACTCGAAACCATGTTTGCAATTACTTGCTGGCCGAATTCGTGAGCATCAAAGATCCAAGGGAAAGAACGCATATACGCTTCGTTGCTGTAGGTTTTTCCGCCGTCGTAGCTTGTGCCCCAGAGCTGCCCCATACTGCTGTTCACAGCACTGAACGGGCTGGTGACGATATACAGTCCGCGGCTATCATCATGGAGCTTGAAGAAATGCTTGCCCTGCGAATCCTCTACCCTAAACGTAATCGAAAAATTGCTTCTGCGCGCAATATTGTTATACTGTGTAACGCGAAGGGTCTTCTGATACGTGTAGTTATTGTTGTTCATGGACTTGATGATCTCACCGGTCTGTGCGTCAACATAGAACGCATCCATCTGACCGTTCGTGATCAGCCATGCGAGCTGATAGCCGTTCCGCGTTTTCGCGATTGTCAGATCTGCGATGCCGTCCGGCTCAGTGCCGAGCTCCTTCTTGACGATCGTGCGTGCCTGGAACGCAGCAACAACCGGTGTGGTGCTGATCTCAAGATCCGCTGCAAAGCTGCTGGTCAGATAAACAGCATTCTTGGTCTCCTTGTTTACAACGAGCGTGACAAAACCGCTGTCCAGCGGAATATTGCCGACATACTGCTGATAGACATAGCTGTCATTGATCTCGCTTTCTTCCTTGACGAGGAAACGAAGCTGTGCATCAAAATCAGTTACGCCGAGCTGATCTGCAAGGCCGGTCAGAATCGTCTTTGCATCCGATTCAGAGCTGATTTTTGCGGCAGAAATTTCGCCGCCGATCGTGCGAACCGTCTTGCCGTCCTCCTGATATGTCAGGTTTAAGGCATCAACTGCAATGGCAGTATCCGCAGCGTTCAGCGCGGATGCATTACAAACCGGTGTAACTGCTGTTGCAGTCATGGAAAGCAACAGTGCCGATACAATGACGGATTTCAAGCGTTTTGACATAGGAAAATCCCCCTTACTGAAAATATTTATGACAAGGCATCTCTGCCTTGCATACATCCTATCACATTCTCGTGTTAATTTCAAGAACATAAAGATTTTCTTAATAATTTTTCGTGAAATATTGCATTTTTGATTTAAATTGTTAGCAATGAATGTATATTTTTGCTGTCGTATCAAGATAATACAAAAGCGAACCGGATCAAAAACACCCGCCTGCCGGTCTGACAGACGGGTGTTTTGTAATGCGTTCAGTGCTCCTCGTGGAAGAAATACGGCAGCATATCGTAGATATAGTGGCGGACATGTCCCCACCAGTGCTCCTTGCCGTCCACGACCATATAGAAGAAATTGCCCTGCGAAAGATCCGAAGTCTCAATAAAGTGGTCGTATTTCCGCAGCTCGTTCATCAGCGGCGTCATCTGCGGCTGCGCCATGTCGTTCGAGCCGGTCGCGCCCATGATGAAGTATTCGTTCTTCTGCAGGCCGGCCTTGTCGATCGCGCCGGTGATCATCTGTGCCTGCGTCTGGATCGACAGATTGCTGACCTTGTACTCGCCGGAAAGCGGCATATAATATGCGATGATATCGAGCTCGTTCAGGAACACGCCCCATGTGGAGACGGAGCCCATCGAGAAGCCGCCGTATGCGCGGTGATAACGCGATGCCTGAATGTCCTCGATCGCGGTCGATTCCGCATAGGTGGAGTATTTGCCCTCGACATACGGGATCAGGCGGTCGCGCAGCTCGGAATAGAACTGATCGGCACCGGTCTGGTTCCATGTCGGCGTGACCACGATCAGTGGATCCATATCACCGTTTTCGATCATGTGATCAAAGATGTTCTGCATCATCGTGTCATCCTGGAAGAAAAGCGTCCGCTCGTTCTCGCCGCCGCCGTGCATCAGATAGAAGATATTGTATTTCTGGTTCTCGTCGTAATCGGGCGGGAGATAGACATAGCAGGTATTGGTGCCCTTCGGCCCCTGATAATGCTCCTCGATGACCTTGCCCGGATGCGAGGACTGGCTCAGATACACGCGCTCATCAAAGCTGTGATATTTCAGCGGCTGATAGTTGTAGGGCTCGACTGCCGGCTTGACAGGCTCCGGATAGGCCGTTTCCTGCCCTGTCAGGAACTTCTGATACCAGCCGGTATCCGCGGAATCGACCGTGCCGCTCTGATCGACATCCGCGGCGCGGAGCATCGTCTTGCTCGGGAAGTCCTTGCCCGCATACCGCTTTGCAAGGGTGAAGTCTGCGGCATTGATGCAGCCGTCATAATTGACATCGCCGAGATTGAACTTCACCGGCTTCGGGCCGTCGATCTGTGTCCCCTTCGGTGCGCAGATCGCTTCGTCGATCGTAAACGAGGTGCTGCCGGACTTCGTCTCCACATAAAGGATCGGATCGGTCGCACCGGCGGGCAGCGTAAACGAATCGTTGACCAGCTGCACATAGAAGCCGCTCATCGTCTCCGCCTCTGCGAGGTGGGCGTATGTCGTTTCGCCCGCGCTGTCCTTGTACACGAGCGACAGCATGAACGTCACCGACGACGGACCGCTGTCATAGCGGGCGCAGACGCTGAAGCAGTAGGTCTCGCCTGCCGTGCAGACCGACGAGATGTCCTTCTGTGCGCCGTGCCACGAATCCGAACGTCCTGTGACAGACAGCGCGCCGGAACCCGCATACGGTTCGGACGCGGTCGTTTTGACGGTCGCGCCGCCGCGGCCCTCCCAGCCGCCTTCGCCGGATTCAAACCCGTCACTGAAGATGTAGTCGTCCGCTGCGGAGGCCGGCAGCATCGCCGCGGTCTGCATCAGCAGGGCGCACGCCGCCGAAGCGGCAAGCAGTTTGCGCTTTTTCATTTGCATATTGAATTCCCCCTGAATCATATGATATGTTTCTTTCTGTGCACAGCCTGTCTGCACCGGATGCGCAAAGGGCTATACAATTTTATTTTACTTGATTTTCGGGCGGAATGATAGGGGGTATTTTTATGAAAAAGGATGAATTATTTATGATTTTTTCAGATTCCGGCACGGTTTTACGCCGAAAACGGATTTGTTTCCGGTTATAATACGGTTCAGTCCGGCGGGCGTGTGCAGACATCAAGGAGAATGCAGTATATTATAAGTAAAATCGGATTTGCCGTCATTCCGGAACGCATCATGTTCTGCGCGGTATCCAGAAGTGCATGCAAAAAAAGACGCCGATCCTGTCATCAGCGTCCTTTGCGTATTCAGTTCCGTCAAGCTTCCGCACCGGGAGAGGCGGGTACTGCCCGCACGCCCCAAAGGGCTCCCGCCCTTTGGACACCTGCCTGTTTCGCTCACCGCAACTGATGTTGCTCATACGCGGAACAGACGTCGCGGATTGCTTTGCAATCCGCCTAGGGACGCCCTCTCTTACAGGGCGTCCCTCTCATAAAAATGCTCCCCCGGAGCATTTTTATGATTCACCCTTGCGGTGCGCCTGACG
>MSGZ01000044.1:0-49167 GCA_001940925.1 Ruminococcus sp. Phil11 | reverse complement strand
TGAAAAAGTTTGATCAAAACTTTTATGAGGCTGCAAACGGTTAGCCTGCCACCTGACCGGAAGCATTCACAGCAATACCCGCGGCGAACTTCAGCACTGGGAGCAGTGACCTAACAGAAGCCGCCACGCGGCGTGCAGTTTAGATTGTTGGGAGCACTTTACTTACCGTCCCCGGAAGGAAACGCCAGCGGGGGCTCCCCGCCGGGCTTCAGCATTGGGAGCAGTAACGCTACAGAAGCCGCCACGCGGCGTGCATTACGAATATTGGGAGTTCTTCGCTCACCGTCCCCGGAGGGAAACGCCAGCGCGGGCTCCGCGCCCCGGAGGGAATCGCCAGCGGGCGCTGCCCGCCCGCTAGGCTTTGAAGATCAGGCGGATGAAATTGTACATCAGCGGAATGACTGTGCTGTCGTCATGACCGCCGCCCGGTACCGGCATAAAGATATTCTCCGTGCCGTGCTCCGTGAACAGCTTGTGATACTGCTCCGGGAAATCGTTGACCATGTTGTCGCTCGTGCCGCCCGCGATCAGCAGCAGATACGGCGAATACGGCGGGTCGATCCGGATCTCGTCCTTGGTCATGACGCCCGGGTGATCCATGAACTGATCCTTTGTCTGGAAGATGCCCGGTGCCGGTGCCGCCGCGCCGATATAGCCGATCTTGTCACAGCACTTCATACCGATATACAGCGATTCTCTGCCGCCCATCGAAAAGCCCGAGATCGCGGTATACTCGCGGCCGGTCTTGACCGGATAATGCGATTCGATATACGGCATCAGGCTGCCCGGCAAATCCTCGACAAATAAGTCATAGCCAGGAACGTCCGCCTGACCGTTGCCGGTCTGCTTCTGGTGCGCCGGGTCGGAATACTGATCCGTGAATACAATGATCATCGGCACCGCGTCGCCGCTCTGGATCAGATTCGTCGCCATTTCCCGGATCGCGCTGCTGTTGGCCATCGTGTTTTCGTCGCCGCCGTAGCCGTGGTTGACATAGAGCACCGGATACTGCTCGGATGTGTCATACCCCGGCGGCATCCAGACATTCGCGCCCTTATTGCGGTTCGCCGTCTGGGAGAAATAGGTGATGTGCTCCAGCTTGCCGCCTGCATTCCGCTGGATCGACTGCGGCACATTCGTGCTGATCTGGTCGCGCACCTTGGACATATAATCCGTATCATGCCCCGGCTCCGCGGGCGGATTCAGCAGCAGATCCTTTAATCCGGAGAGATCCTTCGCGGTCAGTACGCCGTCGCCGTCCAGATCGGCAGCGTCTTTGCCGACGGCACTTTCCATGCCGAGCAGCCAGTCACGGAGTGCTTCCGCATCCGCTTTTTCGATCTTTCCGCTGTGGTCAGCATCGCCCTTTCTGAAATTGCCCGACGGCAGAACGGCCGCGCCGATCCGCGTGATGACAACGTCATCCAGATAAAAATCGCAGGTCGCGGTGTCGGTCTCAAAATACAGCACAGGGTCTGTCCCCTGCGGCACCGTGTAGCTCTCCGCAGAAAGCTTTGTCCATTCGCCGGAGGCCGCATCGCCCTCTGCAAAGGTGTCGTAGACCGCCTGCCCGCCGCTCTGATACTGCATCGTCATTTTGAAATGCACGCTTTCGCCGGAACGCTGCATCACCTGCGCCTGTACGCTGATGCAGGTACCGGCAGGGCATTTGCTGCCGACTGCATACGAAATGCCGTTCCATGCCGCCGAGCGGTCCGTCACGGCTGCGGATGCAGAGCCATCTGCGGCTGCATCCGCGGAGACCGCAACGCTCGCGCCGCCGCGGGATTCCCAGCCGGAGAGACCGCTTTCAAAATCTGCCCGCAGCAGCTCGGTATCTGCCGCACGGACGGGCATCGCACTGCCCGCAGCAAGCAGCAGTGCCGTCAGAATCGCCGTTCGTTTTTTCATCGCATTTTCTCCTGAACTTTGTCGTACGGACATGTTTGCCTGACACATCCGGAGAGAGGGGTTTGTTGATACATTTTCAGTATAGCATACTCTGTCAGGGGTGTCAAGCGGGAGAAATTTACGCGTATTATTTCGACAAAACGCCCCCGTTCCGTCAGACAGAGCGGGAGGCGTTTTGCGAAGGATGTTATGAAATTTGTCTGTTATCACGGGGCTGCGCCCTCTGTTAATAAGAACAGGAAACGGGGGGAAAGATTACACATTCTCCGTTTTTTTCGCCCATGCAGGAAAGCATATATTTTTCATCCCGCTCCCATTGAAATTTTGCCTGTAATATGTTATAAGCGGGCAGAACCCGCCTCCGTTTTTGCTCCCATGCAGCAAATCTTTTATTTTTTCGCCCTGCTCCATTGAAATTTTGCCTGTAATATGTTATAATATAGGTACTTTTGAAGTCAAAGGAGCCATTCCTATGGTGAATCTCGAACAAAACTATGACGTTGTGATCGCGGGAGCCGGAGCTGCGGGCTGCTATGCGGCACTGCATCTGCCTTCCGATCTGCGCGTTCTGCTGCTGGCCAAGCGCGAGGCAACCCTCTGCAACTCGGCACTGGCACAGGGCGGCATCGCCGGTGTGTGGAACTCTCCCGGCGACAACATTGAGCTGCACGCGAATGACACCCGCATTGCAGGTGCATTCACGAACAACCCCAAGACGCTGCAGATCCTCGTTTCCGAGGCTGCACAGGATATTGAACAACTCGTCGAATACGGCGTGGAATTTGACCGCGGCGCGGACGGCGACTACGACCGCACGCTTGAGGGCGGTCACTGCCGCAGACGCATCTTCCATTACCGCGATTCCACCGGCGCGGAGATCCTTCGCGGACTGCTCGCACAGACGCGCAATCTGCCGAATGTGACGATCTCCGAGTTTACCGTCATGAGCCGCGCCGTGCAGACCGAGACCGGCTTCTCCGTGGAGCTGCTGCGCGACGGGGCGCTTACCTCCGTGGACTGCCACTTCCTCATCATGGCGACCGGCGGCATCGGGCGCGTGTACGAGTACACAACAAATTCCGCGATCGCAACCGGCGACGGCATCCGCATCGCGTATGAGCTGGGCGCGCGCATCAAGAATCTCAGCCTGATCCAGTTCCACCCGACGGCGTTCAATAACAAGCACACCCGCGAATGCTTCCTCATCTCCGAGGCCGTCCGCGGCGAGGGTGCCTATCTGCGCAACTGCAACATGGAACGCTTCATGCAGCGGTACGACGACCGTCTGGAGCTTGCCCCGCGTGACGTCGTTTCCCATGCGATCATCCTCGAGAGCCAGCGCACCGGCTCCAAGGATTTCTGGCTCGATATCTCGCATGAGGATCCGGAGGTCGTCAAGGCGCGATTCCCGAAGATCTATAACAAGCTGTTGGAACAGGGCTATGACCTGACAAAGGAGCCCGTGCCGATCTATCCCTGCCAGCATTACTTAATGGGCGGCATCGACGTCAACTCCAATGCTCAGACCCGCGTAGACCGGCTCTATGCCTGCGGCGAATGTGCGCATACCGGCGTGCACGGCAACAACCGTCTGGCAAGCAACAGTCTGCTGGAGGCACTGGTCTTTTCCCGCCGCGCCGCACAGGAGATCGCAAGAGAGGCCGCGGATATCAACCCGCGCTTTGATCACGGCGAATTTAAGCCGGTCACAGCGACCGAGCCGATCCCGCACGGCATCCGCACGGAGCTGCGGAAGATCCTGCAGGAAAACTATTTCGTCATCCCGAATACCGAAAATATGCATAAGGCCTACGAGCGCGTCACCGAGCTGATCCAGCTCATCGCGTGCGAGGACTGGAAAATGGATCTCGATTATCTCGAAGCCAAGTCGCAGGCGACCTGCGCATACCTGATTCTGGAGGAGCAACTGTAATGGAGCTGCTGCGTTCTTATGTTGACGAGGTGATTCTCCGTGCGCTGCACGAGGACATCACCGGAATGGATATCACAAGCGATTTTCTGCTGGACGAGGCGCATGAATCCGACGCCTATCTCATGGCGAAGGACGAGGGCGTGCTCTGCGGCATGGAGATCGCGGAGCGGGTCTTTGCGCTGGCCGGTGAGGGCGTCAGCTTCACGGCGCAGGCAAAGGACGGCGACAGAGTGAAATACGGCGACATTCTCGCGACGATGCACGGCAAAACGCGGACGCTCCTGAAAGGCGAACGCACCGCGCTGAATCTGCTGCAGCATCTCTCCGGCATTGCGACGGAAACGCGCAGATGCGTGGATATCGTTGCAGGCACGAATGCGTCGATCGCGGACACCCGCAAATGCATGGTCGGCATCCGCGCGATGCAGAAATATGCGGTACGCTGCGGCGGCGGCAAGAATCACCGGTTCAATCTCTCCGACGGCGCGATGCTGAAAGACAATCACATTGACGCCTGCGGCGGCATTCTCCCGGCGATCACGCAGCTGCGGCAGCATATCGGGCACATGGTCCGCATTGAGGTCGAGGTGCGCACGCTGGACGAGCTGAAAGAGGCACTCGAAGCAAAGGCGGATATCATCATGCTTGATAACATGGACAATGACACCATGCGCGAGGCTGTGCGCATCACGGACGGCCGTGCAATGCTGGAAGCATCGGGCGGCATTACGCATGACACGCTGCGCGGCGTTGCAGAAACCGGGGTGGATATCATTTCGATCGGTGCGCTGACCCACAGCGTCAAAGCCTTCGACATCTCCATGAAATGGCGGCGGGCAGTGCCCGCTGCCGATTCCCTTCGGGGACGGTGAGCGGAGAACTCCCAACATTCGCAACACACGCCGCGGAGCGGCTTCTGCGGGCAGTGCCCGCCTCCATTTTCCTCCGGGGACGGTGAGCGAAGCTCTCCCAACGATCAAAGTACACGCCGCGGGGCGGCTTCTGCGGGCAGTGCCCGCCTCCATTTCCCTCCGGGGACGGTGAGCGAAGCTCTCCCAACGATCAAAGTACACGCCGCGGGGCGGCTTCTTTGGCGTTACTGCTCCCAATGCTGAAGCCCGGCGGGGAGCCCCCGCTGGCGTTTCCCTCCGGGGACGGTGAGCGGAGAACTCCCAACATTCGCAACACACGCCGCGGAGCGGCTTCTTTGGCTTTGCCGCTCCCTGCCGTGCTGTCATTGCGGTATCGGAGAAAGGGGGCTGTTTGATGAGCAAATATAATACAAATGATCCGGAAGCGGTTGCGATCCGGAAAAAGATCGAAAAGCTGCAATCCATGGGCCGCGAAGCAGAATTATATGATGTGATCTCAAAGGAAGACGTCGAGCTGTTTGAGCTCGCAAATGATGTGAAGCTCCCCGAAGACTATGTGTGGTTTATCACAAATGTCGGAAACGGCGGGATATGGGAAGGCGAGTGGCGGTTTTATCGATTTCATTTAGATGATGGTTTTCTTTTCGAAGGACTGCCGTATCATAAAAAAGGGCAGGAAAAGTTTGCATTTGAGGTATTGGATACGGGCTGCGGCAGCGGAATCGGACTGATGCTGCAAAAGGAACATTTCGGTGAAATCGCGTACTCTGATGAAGGATTGGCATTTTATCATCCCATTCCGCTGCATGGATTCAAGGAATTTTATCTCAAGTGGCTGGATGAGGCGTGTCTCGGATATGATCATATTTGTTTTGAATCCACACTGCACGGAACGATCGAGGAACACCTTGAACAGTATCAAAAGAATCCTGATAACGAATTGCTGCGTAGCATTTGGCTCAAAGTCAATCCGCAATGTGCGTCCAAGCAGTTCCTTTCAGATGTTCACAGTGTTTTTGTGTCGGAAACGAATCCTGAAAACAAAGTCATGCTTGCGAGGATCCTTGCCAAAGCAAGATATCATGATCTGCCTTCTGTACTAAAAGCAATTTTCAGACCCGAAAACTATGAAATCATTGTGTGGGAGTTTTATTTTGAAATGGATTATTTCCAAAAGTGGGTTGAGGCAGAAGGCGTCATGAAGGATGCAGCGAAGTATTATCCGCTGCTTGTCGAGATCATGAAATACTATGAAACAGCAAAGGAACGTAAGTATTTTAAATACTGCTTTGAAATGACCGTCATGAACCCTGCATTCAGGGCCGAGGATGTCATCGGTTTTCTGACTTCTAATGATGCGGAGATCGTGAAATGTCTGGCGCGTGTCTATCAGGATAATATCAGGGAACGTGTCGGGAAATACATTGACACGGCAAAGATCAAGTATGAGAAGATGCAGGAAAGCTGACCGTTCACGGTTCATGCAAAAACATACAGTAAAAAGCGAAAGGACGCTGACAGTGATCAGCGTCCTTTTCAGTTTGATGAATAAAGGGTGCCGATCGTTCCGTCAGCACCCTTTTCCGTTTTCAGTTATGCCTGCGCGGGCTCCGCGCGGTTTGGGGCATCGCAGATACCTTACTCCCCGTCGTCCTCAGCGAGCGTGCTGTTGACGAACATATCGTAGATGCGGCGGACAGCCTCCTCAAAGTCGCCGTCCAGCAGACCGATGATGATATTCAGCTCACTGGAGCCCTGGTCGATCATCTTGACATTGATGCGCGCATGTGCCAGTGCCGCAAAAATTCTTGCAGCGGTACCGCGCGTTCTGCGCATCCCGCGACCGACGACCGCCAGCAGGGAGATGCCGTGCTCCAGCTCGCAGACATCCGGCTCAACGGCCTTGCGGATGCGGGAGAGCACCGTCTTTTCTCTGCCCTTGATCGCGTCCTCCGCGAGGATGATCGACATGGTGTCGATGCCCGACGGCATGTGCTCAAAGGAGATGCCCATTTCTTCCAGAACGGAGAGCACCTTGCGGCAGAAGCCGAGCTCCGCATTCATCATAGCCTTCTGAATATTGATCGCGCAGAAGCCCTTTTTTCCCGCGATACCGGTGATCGTATAGCCGGTCAGTGCATCGGAATCGGCACTGTCACCCGCGACGATCAGCGTGCCCGGCGCGGAGGGGTCGTTCGTATTGCGGATGTTGATCGGGATGCCTGCCGCACGGACCGGGAAGATCGCGTCCTCATGCAGCACGGTCGCGCCCATATAGGACAGCTCGCGCAGCTCCTCATAGGTGATCGTGTTGATGACGGCAGCGTCCTTGACGATGCGCGGGTCAGCAACCAGCACGCCGGAAACATCCGTCCAGTTTTCGTACATTTCGGCGCGCACCGCTCTTGCGACGAGCGAGCCGGTGATATCGGAGCCGCCGCGGGAGAACGTGATGATCTCGCCGTTCGGGCCGGAGCCGTAAAAGCCCGGAATGACCGCATTCTTTACATCCGCGAGCTTTTCGCGCAGGAGCATCATGGTCTCGGTCATCAGCAGCGTGCCGCTCTCGTTGAAGCAGATCACATCCGCCGCGTCAATGAACGGGAAGCCGAGATAATCCGCCAGCAGCATACCGTTCAGGTATTCGCCGCGGCTTGCTGCAAAATCTTTCGTTGCGCCCTCCTTCAGGCGGAACGCGATGCGGTCGAGCTCATCGGTCGGGTCGAATTTGAGACCGAGCTCCTTTGCGATCTCCAGATAGCGCGAACGGATGCGCTCGAGCGGCTCGGAGAAATCCTTGCCGGTCTCCGCGAGTCTCTGGCAGGTATAGAGCAGATCGGTGATCTTGATATCGTCGGAGTACCGCTTGCCCGGTGCGGACGGCACGACATAGCGGCGGGCGGGGTCAGCGGTGATGATCGCCTTGACCTTTTCAAACTGGCCGGCATCGGCGAGGCTGCTGCCGCCGAACTTGACGACCTTGCTGTTCATCAGAATTTCAGACATATCGAAACATCCTTTCAAAGATAGAAATTACCAAATAATAGTATATTCGATTTCCGGGAAAAAATCAATTGACGGGATCGCCAAAGTTTGCAGGATTAAACTGTACTTTTTGTGCATACGGGTGTGCGCGGTGTGCGGACAGGCCGTCTCATGCGAAACGGAGCACGGCATCGGACGCTGTGCTCCGTTTTTGGATGATTTTCACGCAAATCAGTCCGTTTCGCCCTCTGCCGTGCCGGATCATGACTGACTGCGGGGCTTTTTCAACTCGTCGGTATCGAGCAGCACGGTGAACGGCCCGTCGTTCAGCAGCTCGACGTCCATGTGCGCGCCGAATACGCCCGCATCGGTATGCGGAATGACCGCTCTGCACTGTGCAAGGAACAGCTCATAGAGCCGGTTTGCCTCGTCGGGCTTGGCGGCATGGGAAAAGCTCGGGCGGGTCCCCTTGCGGCAGTCCGCGCAGAGCGTAAACTGCGAGATGACAAGCAGCGAGCCGCCCACATCCTGAATACTGCAATTTGTTTTCCCGTCCGCATCGGAAAAGAGACGCAGCTTTAAGAGCTTTTCGGTCAGCTGCGTGACCTCGGCCTCGGTGTCGGTTTCCGTGACGCCGAGCAGCACAAGAAAGCCCTGTTCGATCGCGCCGGTGACCTTGCCCTCCACCGTCACGGATGCGTGTCTCACACGCTGAATCAATGCGCGCATAGTCAGAATATCCTTTCACGATTCACGTTATTTGCTCTCGGCAGTGAAAAAATCAAAAATCCGCTTGTTGAAATCCTTTGCCTCATTATAGGCCTCATGGCTCTGGTCGGGGTAGATGCAGCATTCGCAGCCGAGCTTCTCCGCGATCTCCCGCGAGGCTTCTCCGGAAACAACGCCGTCCTGTGCGCCGCCCAGCACCAGCACCGGACATGTGATCAGGTCAAGGCGGTCATAGGCATCATGCGTCAGGCAGGCTTTGGCCAGCGTGACGAACCGCTCCGCCGGGATCGGCTTCTGCAGCTTTAATGCAAGCGGCAGGAACCGGATATTCCTGCGCCGCGTTTTCTCCGAGCTTGCGCGTTCCGCATAATCGCGGGCAACCGCCGCCATATCGCCCTGCTCTGCGAGGCGGATCCATTCGGTGATCGCCGCTTTTGAGGTCTCATTCGGGCGGCTCAGCGTCACGCCGAGTGCCAGCTTATGCACGAGCACCGGGTAGTTGACCGCAAGCTCCTGCGCGATCATGCCGCCCTGCGAGACACCGAGCACATCGGCATCCTGAATGTGCAGCTGCTGCATCGCCGCGGCAATGTCATCCGCGAGATCGCGGATCGTGCAGCCCTCTGCCGCCGGCTCCTTCCGGTCAAACAGATACACGGTATGGCTTGCCGTGAACTGCCTGTAATACAGTGCTATTGCCGCGCCCGTGCCTTTGATCTCCGTCATGCGGAGCCCCGGGATCAGGACGAGCGGCCTGCTCCCCTTTCCGAACGAGATACAGAGCATCTTCCCGCCCGGGATCTCGAGATACTGTTCCATTGCGTTATTCTCCGAACACGGTCTTTGCGTAATCGACCGTTGCTTTTGCGTCCTTTGCGTAGCAGTCCGCGCCGATCTGCTCGGCGTAGTCACCGGTCAGCACCGCGCCGCCGACGACCGTTCTGCATTCGGGATACTGCTGGTGCAGCAGCTTGATCGTCTCCTCCATCGCGCCGACCGTCGTGGTCATCAACGCGGAAAGGCCGACCAGCTTCACCTGATGATCAATTGCCGCATCGACGATTTTCTGCGGCGGCACATCCTTGCCGAGGTCAATGACGTCATAGCCGTAGTTTTCGAGCAGCAGCCTGACAATGTTCTTGCCGATGTCATGGACGTCGCCCTGCACGGTCGCGACAATGATTTTGCCCTTGTCGGCGTGATCGCCGCCCTCCTGCGAGACCATGTGCTGCTTGATGACGCCGAATGCACTCTGCGCGGCGGTCGCAGCCTGAATGAGCTGCGGCAGAAAGACCTTGCCGCTTTCGTAATCCGCACCGACGGCGTCGAGTGCCGGGATCAGCATGTCATTGACGATCGCGAGCGGCGCGTGCATTTCCAGTGCCGCCTGCGTCAGCCGTGCCGCATCCTGCCGGAGCCCGTGGATCACGGCGCCCTCCAGCGTCAGATTCTCATTGCTTTTGGCTGGAGCCGCCGCGGCAGGTGCACCTGCATCCTGATAAGCCGCAATAAAGCTTTCGCAGTTTTTGTCAAATCCCGCGAGCATTCTGTATGCGCGGACGGTGTCCATCATGCCCTCCGCCATGGGGTTCATGATCGGCAGCGTCAGACCGTTCGTCATCGCCATGCTGAGGAAGCTTCGGTTGATGAGCGGACGGTTCGGCAGACCGAAGCTGATATTCGAGACGCCGAGCACCGTCTGCAGACCGAGTTCTTCATGCACGCGCCGCACCGCGGTCAGCGTCTCAGAGGGGCCGCTCTCGCCGGTCGAGGCGGTCAGCGTCAGACAGTCAAGGAATACGTCCTCCTTCGGAATGCCGAGCTTTACCGCACGGTCAAGGATGCGCTTGCCGATCAGGAAGCGTTCCGCCGCAGACTGCGGGATGCCGTTTTCATCGAGCGTCAGGCCGACGATCGCGGCACCGTAATGCTTCACGAGCGGCAGCACGGTTTTCAGAGATTCCTCCTTGCCGTTGACCGAGTTGACAATCGGCTTACCGGGATAAATGCGGAGTGCCGCTTCGAGTGCGGCGGGGTCAGAGGAATCAAGCTGCAGCGGCAGGTCGGTGACCTCCATGATCGCCTGTACTGCGCGCGGCAGCACAGCGGCTTCGTCGATGCCGGGCGTGCCGACATTGACATCGAGGATATCCGCACCGGCTTCGGTCTGGGTGATCGCCTCACCGCGCAGATAGTCCATATCGCCGTCCAGAAGTGCCTGCTTCATGCGCTTTTTACCGGTCGGGTTGATGCGTTCGCCGATGACCCGCGGCATATCGAGCAGCACGGTGCGCGTGCCGGAGCAGACCGCAGCGGGTCTCTGCGCGGCTCTGCGTCCGCGGCGGAGACTGTCAAGCTTTCTGCGCACCGCCGCGATAAAGACGGGCGTCGTGCCGCAGCAGCCGCCGAACAGCTGCACGCCGCAGTCCGCGAACTGGGGCATAAAGTCGGCAAAGTCCTCCGGCGTCAGATAGTATTCACCCGTGACCGGGTCGGGCAGACCCGCATTCGGCTTTGCGATCAGCGGGAGCTTTGTCCACTTTGCCATTTCCTGCATCATCGGCAGGATCTCCCGCGGGCCGAGCGAGCAGTTGATGCCGATCGCCGCCGCGCCGAGCCCTTCGAGCGTCATCGCTGCCGCAGAGATCGGACATCCGGTGAAGGTTCTGCCGTTTTCCGTGAAGGTCATGGTCACGAGCACGGGCAGGTCGGTATGCTCCTTTGCCGCCAGTACCGCGGCTTTGGTTTCGAGCAGGTCGCTCATTGTCTCAATGACGACGAGATCGGCACCGGCCTCCGCGCCCGCCTCGCACATGACGCGGAACGATTCGTAGGCCGCCTCAAAGGTCATCTGACCGGCAGGCGGGAGCAGCTGACCCGTCGGGCCGATATCGAGCGCGACACAGGCGGAGCCGCTGACCGCGCGCTTCGCGATCTGCACGGCAGCCTTGATGCTCTCCGCCGCATCGACGCCGGTACCCGCCAGCTTCAGCGGGTTTGCGCCGAAGGTATTGGCGTAGACGATCCGGGAGCCTGCATCCGCATAGGCCTTGTGCACCGCCGCGACGCGCTCCGGCTCCGTCAGATTCAGCCGCTCCGGCAGCTCGCCGGGGGCTAAGTGCAGCATAGTGCCCATGCCGCCGTCCAGAAAGACAAATTCATCCAAAAGCAATGTACGAAAATCCATTTATGTACCCTCCGCGGCAGTTCCGGCAGCCGCTGTGCCGAAGCCTTCTGTTCCGGCTTCGGTCTGCCGGAACGGATGCATGATCGTATGCGCCCGTTGTGTCTGCTGCCTGATGCGGCATCAGAGCTGAAAATACGGTGCCGTCCAGTATTCCTTCGGCAGGATCAGCACGGCAGATGTTTTCTGCGGCGCTGCAAGGATTGGAACAAATGAGGCCCCCTGCAGATGCGAGCCGGGCAGATCCTTGTGGAATGCGATCGCCGAGCAGAAATGCACATCCACACCGTCGGTCAGTCTGCCGGGCTGCTCCGGATCGGGAATGCTGACGGTAAAGTCCACGCTTGAGCGGTCGGTCTCCGCCGCGAGGATCCGCGCCATTTCACGGTATTCCTCCGGCGTCTCCTCCGCAGGCATATTCTTGTATGCAAACAGCTCCCTGCCGATCGCCATGAGAAAACCCGGATGCGCCTCCGCAGCGGGGTGCATGGAATACAGCAGGTTCAGCGGCAGATCGAGCGTGTTGTTTTCCTCAAACAGCATAGCGTTCGCCTGCACAATGTAAGCGTAAACGATCCGCCCCTCCCTGAGCAGCAGATCCTTGTCGCGGTAGATGATATGCAGCCCGTCATTTTTGTGCAGACGGATCCACAGGGGCTTCGGGAGCGACATGGAAGTGACCGGGACGTCCCGGAAATTGGCGCGCATGACGGAAAGGTGCTCCTGAACGGTGCCCTCGCTGACCGTATGCGGCATTTTCTTTTTGAACAGTGCCATGTGATAACCTCTTTGAACGTATTGTATTATGCGCTTGATCTGTCAGAGCTTTGCCCGCGGGCAGTCCTCATGATACGGACATTCCGCGCAGGAATTGCCGCAGCAGAACCGCCGCGCGTCTTTGACCGGTTCATGGGACATCCCCATGACCGCCGTCACGGATTTCAGCGGCAGGAGCGTCTGCGCGGGCGTGACCGTCAGCCCGATCTTGCGGGAGGCGTCCAGCAGCTTTACGAGGTCGCCCTGCTGCGTGATCGGAAAATCGCCGTAGCCCGCGGAGAACCGCGCCGTATAATACGGATACGGATACTTCGCCCTGATCTCCGTTTCCAGCTGATTGCAGACATGCTCGACCGCCGCACCCGCGACTGCATCGAGCATGACAGCCTTTGTCATATCGGTGACTTCCGCGCGCCGGATCAGCGCGTCCACCGGTGCGGAGAGCGTCGCGGCGAGCAGCACGGCTTCTTTGCAGCCGGTCAGGTGCAGCGCGATGTCGTCCCCCTGCAGCGGCAGTCCGCCGAGCGTGACGCCTGTTTCCGTATGCTGAACCGGCAGCACGCGGTAGATCGTCCGCGGCTGTGCGGCCTTGCAGAGTGCCGCCGTGCATTCGTCCAGCATCTCCGAGAGATGCCCGCCCGGCTCCGGCGTATTGAGAAACATCAGGATCTCATCGCGGGAAAGGTCGGCGGGGGTCATCTCGGAACATCCTCTGCAATCTGCTCCATAATGTAGCGCGCCACATCCGGATTGTTCATCGTATAAATATGGATGCCGTCAACGCCGTTTTCGAGCAGCTCAATGATCTGCATGATCGCGTATTCCAGACCCGCGGCCTTCAGCGAGGCCGGGTCGTCGGCATACCGCGCCATGAGCTTTGCAAGCCGCTTCGGGATCGACGCGCCACAGAGCGAGACCATGCGCTCGATCGACTTTTTCGAGGTCACCGGCATGATGCCCGCCTCGACCGGCACGGAGATGCCCGCCTGCGCGGCTTTCTCCAGAAATGCGTAGAAATCCGGATTGTGATAAAACAGCTGCGAGATCAGGTGCGATGCGCCCGCATCGACCTTTTCCTTCAGGTGCGCAATGTCGCTGTCGAGACTGTCCGCCTCCGGGTGCCCCTCCGGATAGCAGGCGGCGGCAATGTCAAAATCGCCGTGTGCCCGCAGGAATGCGATCAGGTCGGACGCATAGTGAAAATCGTCCTTCGGCTCAACGGCAGGATTGCGGTCACCGCGGAGTGCCAGGATATTCGTCACGCCCTTTGCGCGGAAAGTATCCAGCTTTTCGAGGACAGATTCCTTTGTCTCGTTGATGCACGGCAGGTGCGCGATCGACGGGATGCCGTGGCGGTTCTGGATCGTTTCGCAGATCTCCGCGGTCGATGCACCCGGCACGGAGCCGCCCGCGCCGTAGGTAACACTGATGAAATCGGGGCGCAGGTCTTTCAGTGCCTCAAGTGTTTCGTAGATGCTTTCGATCGGAACATTCGGCTTCGGCGGAAAGACCTCGAAGGAAAGCACCGGCTTTTTTTCAAATAATTCGATTGCTTTCATATACACCTCAAATATGGAGTAAATGGCGAACAGTGAAGAATGAATAGTGAAGGTATGCCCTGCGGGCATATTATATTGAAATTCATCGCCGCAGGCGATACCGTTGTTCTTTATTCTCCACAGTTATAATCATTGGGAGCAGCAGCCTTACAGAAGCCGCGTCAGCGGCGTGCGTTTATACTGTTGGGAGAGCTTCGCTCACCGCCCCCGGAGGGAAATGCCAGCGGGTGCTACCCGCCAGTCGATCGGGGTCATGCCGTTGGCGGTGAGAAAGGCGTTTGTCTTTGAAAAATGCCTGCATCCGAAAAAGCCGTGATAGGCAGAAAGCGGACTCGGGTGCGGACACTCCAAGATCAGATGCCGCCGGTTCGTGATCAGCGACTTCTTTGCCCGCGCATTGCCGCCCCACAGCAGAAAGACCATCGGCTGTTCCCGCTCGTTCAGGTGCCGGATGATCGCATCGGTGAGCTGCTCCCAGCCCATGCCGTGATGCGAATTGGCCTGTCCCGCCCGGACGGTCAGTGCCGCATTCAGAAGAAGCACGCCCTGCTCCGCCCAGTGCGTCAGATCACCGCTGCCGCCGCGGTTGTCAATGCCCGTATCGTCGTAAATTTCCTTGAAAATGTTGACGAGCGAGGGCGGCGGCTGGATCCCCTGCCGGACGGAAAAGCTCAGGCCGTGTGCCTGTCCCTCCCCGTGATAGGGGTCCTGCCCGAGAATGACGCATTTGACCGCGGAATACGGCGTATATTTCAGCGCGTTGAAAATGTCGTACATATCCGGATAAATGCGCTTGGTGCGGTACTCCCGGATCAGGAACTGCCGCAGCTTCTGATAGGATTCGGATGCAAAATCCGCCGCGAGAATTTCATCCCAGTCATTGCCGATATGAACCATTGTCCGATCCTCCGTGCTTACGGCTTGCCGCTGACAATATAGCAGCTCCAGCCTTCCTCGTCCATTGCCAACGGGGAAGCATCACCGATCGTCTGCGCGGCATCGCCGTAGGCAAGCACCAGATGCCGCGGGCAGAGCAGTCCGCCCTTTGCGGGCATGTAAAATTCAACGGTTTTGCCGGTCGAACGGACGCGCTTGCAGGATGCACGCATAAAGTTGATGAGATCGTCATTGAACGAACGGTACGCATCGGAATCCACGGTGCGGATGCCGAACCGGTTGTCCGGCGTCGGCACATCGGTGACATCAACATCGAGCTTGTTCGCCGTCATGTAGGAGGCAATATTATCCAGTACGGCGCGGTTGTCGGCATAGCACCGCTCGGCACTGTCCTTATTCAGACCGTCCGCGCGCAGCAGCAGCCACCAGAGCCCCGTGCCGATCAGCACAAAGAAAATGACCGTATAAATGATGCTTCTGATTTTCTGATTTGACATACTTCTCCCTCTTTTCTGTTCGGATCGTTTTACCGCTTCCAGATATTATCCGAGACATCGACCGGCACGCCGTCCTGCAGGAAGAACCGCGGGACGCGCTCGCCGACTGCACAGACGACCTCGTAATTGATCGTGCCGGTATTCTCGGCGATCTGATCTGCGGTACAGAGCCCGCCGCCGTCACCGAACACCGTGACGGTATCGCCGACCGAAATGCCCTTTGCATCTGTGATATCGAGCATGAGCTGATCCATGCACACCCTGCCGATCACCGGACAGAGCTGCTCCCGCACGAGCATTTTGCAGCTGCCGTTGCCGTTCAGCCGCCAGAAGCCGTCCGCATAGCCGATCGGCACGGTCGCGACCAGCCGCGGGGAATCCGCGGTATAGGTTCTGCCGTAGCTGACGGTATCGCCCGGCTGGATCGTTTTGATATGGGAAATGACGCTTTTCAGTGCCATGACCGGCCGCAGCTCCGGCAGATTCCGTGTTGCGGCAGAGGGTGCCAGACCGTACAGCACAACGCCTGCACGCACCATATCAAGGTGTACATCCGGCAGGTCGTCCGCTTCCGGCTTATCGAAGATCGCGGCGCTGTTGGCA
This sequence comes from Ruminococcus sp. Phil11, assembly GCA_001940925.1. Classification (GTDB taxonomy): domain Bacteria; phylum Bacillota; class Clostridia; order Oscillospirales; family Ruminococcaceae; genus Firm-04. Next base: position 33,220 of record MSGZ01000044.1, on the reverse strand, counting down.
CAGTGCCGGAGCGCGAAGCTGATGCCGTAGCAGCCGAGCCGGTCGATCGCGTCAATGAAGTTTTCGTACTGCTCCCGGGTGAAGGCTTCGCCGTCCTCGCCGTCATCCGCGACGGCAAAATGCGTGAAGATACCTTCCGCTTTCAGGCAGGGCAGCCTGCAGACCGCCAGTGCATCGGCGAGCTCGGAATGTCCGTTCCGGTGCTGGAAGCCGATGCGTCCCATGCCGGTGTCGATCTTGATGTGCATTTTGACGCGCACGCCGTCCGACATGGCCGCCTGTGAAAGTGCCTCGCCGTAGCTGCGGGAGTAAACGCACTGGGAGATGTTCTGCTTTGCCAGCACGCCGGCGCATTCCGGCGGCGTATAGCCGAGGATCAGGATCGGAAGGGATATCTGCCCCTGCCGGAGCTGGAGTGCCTCCTCCAGATTGGAAACAGCGAGGAAATCCGCGCCCAGATTTTCGTAGAGTGCTGCCAGCCGGACGGCGTTGTGGCCGTAGCCGTTGGCCTTGATGACGCAGCAGACCTTGACCGCCGGATCGACGGCTTTGCGGATCTGCTGATAGTTCCATGCGGCATGGTCGAGGTTGATCTCCGCCCATGTCCGTTTGCGAATGCCCTGCACAGTGCATCAGGCTCCTTTCAAATATGCATACATATTTATTATAGCACAAAGCCGGGGAAATTGCAATCTTTTCCGGACAAAAAGCACCGCAGAGCGTTCTGCCCTGCGGTGCTTTGCCAAATCGACAGATCAGCCGGTGCCTGTTTTCACAGTACGACGCCCCAGCTGCCGGCCAGATACCGGCGGAGAATGACAACATCCTTGAGGTCAAAGCTCCCGTCCTTGTTGATATCGGCTGCGGTATCATTGACCGCAACGTCCCATCCGGCCAATGCGCGGCGCATGACCGTAACGTCTTTCTGATCGATGCTGTTGTCCCCGTTGGCGTCGCCGCATTTCACCGCGGAGGGTGCCGCGGCCGTCGTGCCGGGAGCCGCAGTCATAACGGCAGGCTCTCCGCTGACCGTAATATGTCCGTCGCAGAAGGAAGCATCGATCTTTTCGCCGTCGATGTCCGCCAGCTTCAGCGTGCAGCCGTCCTTACCTGCGCGGTAGAAGCTGACCGCGAATACGGTCCCCTCCGCTGCATACGCCGGAACCGTCACGTTCAGATAGCAGAGAACCGAGCCGTCCTCCGCCTGCATCGTATCCGAGCCGGCATACACGACGGACGGATACGGGCATTTTCCGGGGTCGGTATTGATCGTCGGCAGTGCCCGGTATGCATTGCCGCGCTCGATCTTATTCAGCTTCAGATGCATTTCCGGCTGAAAGAACAGCTGATAGCCCGCAATTCCCGGATCGTTGTATACATAGACCGGGACCTTCACGGTGCCGCCGGGCGCACAGCTGACCTCGCCGATCCGGAGGCTGTAATCCCCGGATCCCGCCGCGGACGCTGTCGTCTGCGGTGCTGTTCCGGTGACGGCAGCAGGCGTCGTGACCGCAGGCTGCGGATCTGCCGCATCGGTGCTGATCTTCAGATCGTTCTGCGTAAATACTGCTGTACCGCTGCTCTGATAGCCTTCCACGGTCAGCGAAATGTCAAACAGGTCGCCGACATTCAGCCGGAGTGACTCCCATGCCCTGAAATGCGCGGTCACATCAATCGTGCCCTCTTTGCGGCTGCCCTTGCGGACGCTCCAGATCTGATTGTAACGCGTGCGATGCCGTCCGCTGTTACACCGTTGACCGGCCGCTGAAAGACCTCGTAAGTACCGTCATCCGATGTGACCTCGCCGAGGATCCCGACCCCGCCGATCCCCGGACGCCATGTGCCGTAACCGTCAATGATGTAAAATTCCGCAATCGCATTCTTCGTCCAGCCGTGCAGACCGATATAAGCAGCATTGCCGTCCTGCTTGAATTCCGAAGCCTTGTAATCCACCGTGATGCGCTCCGTATTGCGCCAGTCCACGCAATCCTCAAAAGTATTGCCGGAGCAGTACAGGAAGCCGAGGCTGCTGTTCCATTCACAGCTGAACGTCCCGTTTTCTCCCTGTTCCCCTTTCGCAGAGTCCTGATTCTCCTGCAGCCAGAGCTCCCAGTTTTAGCCGTCCTTTGTTCCGGTCTCCAGCCGGTCTTTGACCGCATTCGCCGTCATGGACGGCTGAGAAGTGAGCATCAGGGCTGCGCCGTCAGCAGCCCGGCAATTCTTCTGCGTTTCATATCTGATCCTCCGTTTCGTAAGCTTGTTCCGGCAGATGCTGCCAATGTTAAAATTATAATGTAATACGCGCAAAAACACAAGTCCTTTTCGCGATATCCGGCATATCTCACATAATACGGCAGGCTGCTCTGTACATTCCGACGAAAAACCGCCTGCTTGACATTCTGCTGCTTTTTCGGTATGATTGGATGTAACCGGCTGTGATGTTTTCCATACTGTATATACGAGATCTCAAATCAGAAGAAAGGCGGTGACGGCATGACAGATGCTGAACTGCTCGCGCTGTTTTTGCAGCGGGATGAGCGGGCGGTCGCGGAAACACAGGCGAAATACGGCAGGCTCTGCCGGCAGGTCGCTTACGGCATCCTCGGGAATCAGCAGGATGCCGAGGAGATCACGAACGATGTGCTGATGCGCGCATGGGATGTGCTCCCGCAGGAGCAGCCGAAGAATCTCGGCGCATTTCTTGCCGTGATGACAAGGAATCTCGCAACGAACCGGCTCGATCAGTATACGGCACAGCGGCGCGGCGGCGGCCTCAGACCCGCAGTGCTGGACGAGCTTGCCGAATGCACGGCATCCGCGGAAAATGTGGAGCACACAGTCGATGCGCGAATGCTGGACGATGCACTCCGGCAGTTTCTGGAGGCTTTGCCCGCAGAGCAGAGAACGGTCTTTGTCCTGCGGTATTACTATGCTTTGCCGCTGCCGGAGATTGCGGCGCGGAAGCAGATCGGCGTCAGCAAGGTCAAGGTCATGCTGATGCGTCTGCGCAAAAAGCTGAACGAACATCTGAAAAAGGAGGGATTCCTATGACCGAACGGGAACTCTTTGACGCGATCGGCAGACTGCCGGAGCAGTACCGGACAGAGGCACTCGCACCGGAGCAGCCGCGCTCAGAGCAGAAAAACGAGATCGACGCGCTCTTTGACAGCGCATCGCATACGGAGGCGGTGCAGTACCGCAAAGCACCCGAACCCGAGAAGCCGGTGAACCGTCCGGATGTGGTGCTGCGGAAAACGGCACCGCAGAATCCGCAGAAAAGCGGCATTCTCGGGCTGACCGCGATCGCGGCGGCCGTTGCACTGACAGTCGGTATCTTCGCATGGAAAATGCGGCAGGATTCGGAGGTGCAGGGCAATTCCGCCGCAATGCCGGGCAGCTCCGCGGATTTTGTACAGGAAAGCGATCTCCCTGCGGAGACGGTCACGGCACTGCCGGGGGATTCTGCCGAAAGCGGCACGCAGACGACGGAGCAGACGGACGGCATTCAGCTCCCGGAGGGGTACACGCTCCCGGAGTATGACCCCGATGCGGATGAAATGTTCACGCCTTCGCCGGATCGCACCGGCAAAAACGGCGGCGTGAACACGATGGGCGGACACGGACTGCTGAAAACCGTTTCCAATACACCCGGCACGCTCATTCTGGAGGACGACGACAACTGGTATATCAACGGCGGAACGCGCATCAGCAAGACCGCGCGCAATGCCAATGGGCATCTTTACGGCGAGCTGCTCTGCCAGAAGCCGGGCTGCGCGCATCAGCTTGACGACTGCCCGTACTACAGCCACCACAACAGGCTGCTTTCGGACGGCAAAAATCTCTACATGACCGGGGCAAAACTGGACGGCGTCCCGAATCTGGATCAGACGCTGTTCAAACAGGACGAATCCGGTATCTTTGCGCCGTTCTTCTCGCCGAAGCTCTACCAGCGCGTGATCACGGCATTCAAACAGGAAAATGAACTGACAGCGATCGACTACGCGTATGTGCTGCAGCTCGGTGATACGGATGTTTACTATATCGCCGTATACGCAGACTTTCACAATGCAGCGAACAATGCAGAAGAACGGAGAAAATTCGGTGTGCTGCTGGACAAAAAATCCGACCGCTTTGCAATCACCCTTTACTCTGACGGAAAGCCGCTCTACGATGCAGAACACGAACTGCTGTATCTGTTTGAGAGTGACGGAAACTATTATCCGCTGTATTATAACGCTTGTATCTATGATATGAAGCAGATCGCACTCAGCTACGACCCGGAGCAGGACAAAACAGAACCGGCAGAGATGATCTCCGTGTTCCATGCATACACGCTGCTGGACGGCAAGCTGTACTATTATAACAACTGCACGGATAATGCTTACCGGCTGCTGCCGGGGGAATGCTCGCTGTACTGCTATGACCCGGGAAAGGACAGGGATCATGCAGTTGCGCTGCTGGAGGAGAAAACGAACAGAATGGATATCACCGCAGCGAACGGCAGGCTTTATTACCGGACGCACGCCAGCGTCGGCAAGGACAAGATCTGCAGCTGCGCGCCCGATCTGACGGATGAGCAGTCCGTTTACGAGACCCCGCAGGTGATCGGCAATCTGTATCCGATCGAGGATCCGGCCTTCATTCATATTGATGCAGAGGCAAGTATCTTCCTGCTGGACGGCAAAGAGGAAAGGATCGACGCGGCATTTTATGACTGACAGGCAAACGGGCACCCTCCGGAAACAGAGGGTGCCCGTGCTTTTCACGCTTCACTAAAAATAAACGGGGTACCCGCATGGCCATGCGAGTACCCCAAGCTGTTTCAAAAGACTTAACCGTTTGCACGCTCTACCTTGCCGGAGCGCAGGCATCTGGAGCAAACATAAATGTGGCAGGGAGAACCCTTCACGATCGCTTTCACGCGCTGGACATTGGGCTTCCAAGTACGGTTGGTACGACGGTGAGAGTGAGAAACCTTGATACCAAACGTGACGCCCTTGCCGCAGATCTCGCATTTTGCCATAGCTGGCACCTCCTTTACAGACTTGTCAACAAGATACATTGTAACAGATATTGCGAAAAAAATCAAGCCCTTTTTGCAGATTCGTGAAAATTTATCAGATTTCACGAAAAATCGCCCGTTCATACCCCAAAAGCAAACAAAATCATAGATTCTGCATCAACGGGGCTGTGATTTCAGGCGGAAGGGGGCAGCCTGCCGATTTTGGCGCAGAAATGATTGATTTTTTCTTCTGTTTATGGTATAATGATGTTTAACCCCTGCCAATACAGAAAAGGAGTACGCTTATGATCACATCACTTTCACAGGAGACCATGGTCAAGTACCTCGTCCGCCTGTTTATCATCTTCATGATCCTGCCGCTGCATGAATATGCCCATGCGCGGACAGCCTACAAGCTCGGCGACGATACCGCGATGTATCAGGGACGCATGACGCTGAACCCGATCTCGCACATTGACCCGATCGGTGCGCTGTGCCTGCTGCTCGGCGGCTTCGGCTGGGCAAAGCCGGTGCCGATCGACCCGACCCGCTTCAACCGCAAGCACTCCATGCGCTTCGGCGTCGCGGTCACCGCTCTGGCAGGCCCCGTCAGCAACCTGATCGCCGCGTTCATCGGCATGATCGTGTTCCGCATCTATATCCTGTCCTCTGTGTATACGAACTATGTCACGGACGCCGCAGCAGGCGAAGCCGTCAAAAACGGCCCGCAGCTGCTGTTTATCATGCTGTCCTCGTTCGTGTCGATCAACATCGGCCTTGCGGTGTTCAACCTGATCCCGATCCCCCCGCTGGACGGCTCCAAGGTGATCGGCTACTTCACCGGCCCGAAGGTCGACCGCTGGTTCGCACAGAACGCGCAGATCATCCGCATCGTGTTCCTGATCCTGATTGTCACGCCGGTGCTCTCGATTCCGCTCGGTTTCCTGAGCAATCTGATATTCAACGGCTTCTGGTTCCTGACGAACTGGGTGCCGATGCTGTTCCACTGATATCATGCCGGAGCTTTCATTTCACCTGCCGGTCTTTGAAGGGCCGATGGATCTGCTGCTGCATCTGATCGCCAAGCATAAGCTCAATATCCACGATATCGAGATCTCGGTGCTGCTTGAGCAGTATCTGCTCTATATGCAGCAGTGCGCCGAGCAGGATTATGAGCTTGCAGGCGAATTTCTTGCAATGGCGGCCAAGCTGATCTGGATGAAGACCGCTGCGCTCCTGCCGCGCCCGGAGGAGGCAGAGGCAGTCAAAAAGGAACTGGAGGGCGCGCTGATCGAATATTCGCTCTGCAAGATCGCCGCGGGCAATCTGCGGGAGCGGTATCTGGGCGATGTGCTGTTTGTCCGCAAGCCAGTGAGCCTGCCTGTCGATATGACCTACCGGCGGACGCATGATGCTTCCCTGCTCGTGCAGGTCTATCAGAGCATGGGACTGAAAAAGCTCCCGCAGGGCGGCGAGGGCAATGTCGGCGAGAAAATTCATGCTGTGGTACAGATGCATCATCAGGTGACAAGCGTTGCTTCAAAGGTCGTTTATCTGCTGCGGCAGTTCCTGACGGCGGAATCCGTCCGCATGGCAGACCTGTTCGAGGGTCTGACGCGCAAGACCGACCGCGTGGCACTGTTCCTTGCGGTGCTGGAGCTGACCCGCTCCGGCCGTACCTGTCTGAGTGAGGACAACACGGTCATTTATATGAAGAACCGCAGCGAGCTCCTTGCCGGAAAACGGCAGCGGCGGCGCGATACCCGGAACCCGTCCGCCGATTCCGCTGTATATGAATAGCGGGGAGCCCCCGCTGGAGATTCCCTCCGGGGAAGGCGGCGGAGTTCTCCCAATGATCTAAGCACACGCCGCAAGCACAGCACACAAAAGCAAAGGACGCTGACAGGTCAATGTCAGCGCCCTTTTATGTTTTTTATCATACTGTCGGCGTGCTTCAGCATTGGGAGCGTGAAAGCCGCAGAAGCCGCTTTAGCGGCGTGCAGTTCTGACTGTTGGGAGAGCTCCGCTCACCGCCCCCGGAGGGAAATGGAGGCGGGCACTGCCCGCGCGCTTAGCTCAGGTCATTTTCTTCTGCATCCATTTTCGTCATCTGTTTCCGGAACAGCAGAACCGCATACTCATGGATCAGCGCGATCACAAGGAATCCCGCCGCAAAGATCAGCCAGCTTCCCCCGGCGATCCGGATCGGCTGCGAGACAAACCGCTTGCACGACATTCCGATCAACTGCCAGAACATCCCGAAATAACTTTCACTTATTTTGATTTGTCCGTCACCGACATTGCCCATTGTATCATAAACAGTCGGATAGAAAACAGCAATGAAAAAGAACGGAAATGCAGCCAGTACATAAACCGGCAGACGCAGCAGCAGAGATTTGGTATTCAGCCGGATATGTGCGGCACGCGGCGGCGTCAGAATGTTCTCCCGCAGCTTGACAATCCCAAGCAGTACAGGTGCAGCACACATACAGAAAAAGTTGAAAAACAGATACGGACACCACACCGTAAGGAACAGGCAGATGCCGTAATACGCAAAGCCAAGCAGCGCGCAGAACGCAAAGCCGCGCTCAAAAGCAAGAACTGTGCGCTCGTCCTCCGGGCTTTTGCCGGAAAGCAAAGCAGCCGCTGCGCGGGGCAGCTCCGTCAGGCGCAGCTTCACATGCTTCTTCTCCGGCACCGGAGCTTCCTTTCTGCGCTGCTTTACCGTAATGCACAGCATAACGAGCATCATGATGCCGAGTACCCCCGGCGCAAAGATCGCAGGATTGAGATGCCTGTTCACAAACGGCTGCCGGTCGATCAGGACGCGCACCGTCCGCACAGCCAGTGCCGCGATATAAAACAGGCCGCAGAGCGCGAAGCCCTTTTCGTTGATGCGCGAGGTACGCTCATCATTCGGAAAGGTGCCGGACAGCCTGTCAAGCCGCCGGTAATACCATGCTTCAATCGGTTTCATTGCCGTTTCCCCTTTCCTCCGGCGAAAGCCAGAACAAATCATTCAGAGTCTTGCCGAGCGCGTCGCAGATTGCGATGCAGAGGTTCAGTGTCGGGTTATAGTTCCCCGATTCGATCATGCCGATCGTCTGCCGCGTGACGCCGACCGCTTTGGCCAGTGCCTCCTGATTCATATCGAGTTCCATGCGGGCGATCTTCATTTTTCTGTTTTTCAAGGACTTCCCCTCCTCTCTTGTCTGCATTATACACCATAATTTGCAAAATGTCAAGTATATTTTGCATTTTGCAAGAGATAATTTTCATTTTCGTATGATTTGACGAAACCGAGCCGCTGTCTCCGTATGCATTTTCACTGAATCGGCTAAAAATCCGTGCCCGGGCAGTGTCTGCCGCCGTTTTCCTCTGTATCCGTTTCATCATCTGCCCGTTTTTCATAAATTGCGGAATCGCTCTTGTTTTTCAACATATTGCGAAAAAACAGCCGCGCCGGAAGCCCCGTTCCGTGCATCATCACCGAAAATCCCGCCAAGCAGCATGGGAATTTCGTGCTTGCTTTTTTCTCATGATTATGGTATAATAAATTCGTATGGATTCCAGTATGGACTGATAACGGAACCACGAAAGGATGCGTACAGATTATATGGAAAAAATCGGAACTATTGCAAGAGAACGCCTTGCACTGCTGTTTGACGGCGGCACATTCACGGAGCTGGATGCGCTGCGTCAGGAGAACGGCGAGCAGGCGGCAGTCGTCTGTGCCCACGGCTATGTCGAGGGACAGGCTGTCTGTGCATTTGCGCAGGCCTCTGACGTCAACAGCGGCGTCATGGGCAAGAGCACGGCCGGCAAGATCAAGCGGCTTTATTCCCTCGCTGCCAAGACCGGTACGCCGGTCGTCGGTATTTACGATTCCAACGGCGTGTTTGTGGACGGTACCGCCGATTCCCTCACCGCCTACGGCAAGCTGATCGCAGCTTCCGCAAAGCTGTCCGGCGTCGTCCCGCAGATCTCCGTGATCGCGGGTGTCTGCGCAGGCAGTGCGGCACTGCTCGCAGCAGAAGCGGATTTCGTGCTTGCTTCTGAAAGCGCGGAGCTCTATCTGACCCCGCCGTTCGGCACAGATGCCGCAAAGCCGCAGACCGCTGCAAAGGCGGGTCTGGTCGCTGCCGTCTGCAAGGACGACGCAGCCGTCATGGAGCAGACCAAGCAGCTGCTCCGCTATCTGCCGGCAAACAATCTGGTCGGTGCGCCGGTCAGCGAATTTGCAGAGCCGGAAACCGTCTGCAGCAAGGATGCCCTGTTCAGCGGCATCGCGGATGCGGATTCCCTGCTCCCGCTCTATGAGGCATACGGCCACTCCGTCGGCACGGCACTCTCGACCGTCCGCGGACAGGCAGTCGGCATCATCTCGACCTGCAGAAGCACCGAGGCACTCACCGCGGACGATTCCGCAAAAATGGCACGCTTCGTCCGCACCTGCGACGCATTCTCCATTCCGGTGCTGACCGTTGTGGATACCGTCGGATTTGCGGCGGACACTGAGGCCGCAAGAAACGGCTCGCTCCGTGCCATGACCCAGCTCTGCGGCGCATATGCCGAGGCTACGACCGTCAAGATCGCACTGATCGCGGGCGAGGCCTGCGGTGCAGCGTTCTCCGCGATCGCGGGACGCGGTGCAGGCAGCGATTATGTCATCGCATGGAACAGTGCGGCAATCGCACCGCTGAGACCGGAAGCAGCCGTCGAGTTCCTGTGGCATGACAAGCTCAAGGGCGCAGCCGATGCAAACGCCAAGCGCAAAGAGCTTGCAAAGGAATATACCGATACCCTTGCTTCTGCGGAAAAGGCAGCGGCACTCGGCGTCATTGATGCCGTGATCGCACCGGCGGAGACCCGTCAGGCTGTCACCGCGGCACTCGATATGCTGGAGGGCAAGCGCGTTTCCAATATGCCGAAGAAGCACAGCAATATCCCGTTCTAAGTGCATTCAGCACACCCGCCGCGTGAAAAGCGGCGATGTGATGCATACATATCAGTTTAGGAGGATACTCTCATGGGTAAGCAGTTTCGTGTTACCGTCAATAATAAGCAGTATGATGTTGTTGTGGAGGAGCTCGGCGCAGGCTCCGCACCGGCAGCCGCAGCACCTGCGGCAGCTCCGGCGGCGGCAGCAGCTCCGGCACCGGCCGCAGCACCCGCTCCGGCAGCAGCTCCGGCTGCATCCGCAGCAGACGGCACCCCGGTCTCCGCACCGATGCCGGGCACCATTCTCGATGTCAAGTGCAAGGCCGGCGACAGCGTGACCAAGGGTCAGGTGCTGTTCGTCCTCGAAGCAATGAAAATGGAAAACGATATCGTGGCACCGGAGGACGGCACCGTTCTCGCCGTCAATACGACGAAGGGCAGCTCCGTCAATCCGGGCGATGCACTCGCAGTCCTCGGCTGATCGGAGGGTGTAACGGTTATGGCAAAAATTGGAATTACAGAAACCGTCCTGCGTGATGCGCACCAGTCTCTGCTGGCAACGCGCATGACCACGGCGGACATGCTCCCGATCCTGCCGCAGCTCGATGAGATCGGCTTCCGCTCGATTGAATGCTGGGGCGGCGCGACCTTCGATTCCTGCCTGCGCTTCCTCAATGAGGACCCGTGGGAGCGGCTCCGTCTGTTGAAAAAGAATATGCCGAAAACCCCGCTGCAGATGCTGTTCCGCGGACAGAATATGCTCGGCTACCGGCATTATGCAGACGATGTTGTGGAATATTTCGTGCAGAAGTCCATTGCAAACGGTATCGACGTCATCCGTATCTTCGATGCGCTGAACGATATCCGCAACCTCGAGACCGCGATCAAGGCGGCGAAGAAGGAAGGCCATGCACATACGCAGGTCGCAATGAGCTTCACGACCGGTGAGATCTTCACCGATGAATACTATGTCAAGTATGCAAAGCAGATCGAGGAAGCCGGCGCGGATTCCATCTGCATCAAGGATATGGCTGCGCTGCTGACGCCCTACCGTGCGGAATCGCTCGTCAAGGCACTGAAAAAAGCAACGGATCTGCCGATCTCCGTGCATACGCACTACACCTCCGGTCTGGCTTCCATGTGCCTGATGAAGGCAATCGAAGCCGGCGCGGATATCATTGATACCGCAATGAGCCCGCTCGCACTCGGCACCTCCCATGCACCGACTGAATCTATGGTCGCGGCACTGCAGGGCACTGAGTACGACACCGGCCTTGACCTCGTCAAGCTGAGCGAGCTGCGTCCGTACTTCATGAACCTGCGCGAAAAGTACATCAAGGAGGGTCTGCTTGACCCGAAGATGCTCGCGGCAGATGCCAAGACCCTGATCTATCAGGTGCCGGGCGGTATGCTCTCCAACCTGCTCAGCCAATTGAAGCAGGCCGGCAAGGAGGATCAACTGACAGCAGTTCTGGAGGAAGTCCCGCGCGTCCGTAAGGATGCAGGCTTCCCGCCGCTCGTCACGCCGACCTCTCAGATCGTCGGTACGCAAGCTGTGTTCAATGTCATCGGCGGTGAGCGTTACAAGATGGTCACCAAGGAGTTCCGTGCCATGGTCAAGGGCGAATACGGCAAAACGCCGCTCCCGATTGATCCGGAGTTCCAGAAGAAGATTCTCAAGGATGAAAAGCCGATCACCTGCCGTCCGGCAGACCTGCTCGAACCGGAGCTCGATAAGCTCAGAGAAGAATGTGCAGAGTGGGTCACGCAGGAGGAGGATGTGCTCTCCTATGCACAGTTCGGTCAGGTCGCCGTCAAGTTCTTTGAAAAACGCCGCGATCAGCAGTTTGGTCTGGACGGCGTGCACGGAGATGCTGCAAAGCAGATTCATCCGGTATAATTTCCCGTGACAGAAATGCTCCGGGAGACCGCTGACAACGGCGTTCTCCCTCCCGTTTTGTTTCGGGATGCGGAAAGGAGCATACCCATTGCCGATTTGTATATCCCCGGAGCTGCCTGCCTATCAGGCGCTCCTGAACGAACATATCTTTGTGATGGACAGCGACCGCGCAGCGCATCAGGATATCCGGGCTCTGCGCATCCTGATCCTCAACATCATGCCGAAAAAGCTGGAAACGGAGCTGCAGCTCCTTCGCCTGCTCAGCAATACGCCGATTCAGGTGGATATTTCCCTGCTGCGCATGGAGTCGCATGTTTCCAAGAATACCGCGCAAAGTCATCTGGATGCATTCTATACGACGCTGACAGAGATCCGCGATCAGTTCTTTGACGGCATGATCATCACCGGTGCACCGGTCGAGCAGCTCCCCTTTGAGCAGGTCGATTACTGGCAGGAGATCTGCGAGCTCATGGAGTGGTCAAAGACCCATGTGTTCAACACCCTGCATATCTGCTGGGGCGCACAGGCCGCACTGTACTATCATTTCGGAGTTCCGAAATATCAGCTGCCGAAAAAAATGTTCGGCATCTTCCCGCACCGTGCAGAGGTCAAAAAATCTCTGCTGCTGCGCGGCTTTGACGATGTGTTCGATGTGCCGCATTCCCGGCATACCGAGGTGCGCAGAGAAGATATCGAAAAGCACAGGGAGCTGCTGATCCTGACCAGCTCGGAGCTTGCCGGCGTGCATATCATCGCCAATAAAAACGGCAGACAGTATTTCATTACGGGTCACTCGGAATACGACCGCAACACCCTTGCTGCGGAATACTTCCGTGATGTGCAGAAGGGACTGGAGATCGAGATGCCGTTCCGCTATTTCCCGCACAATGATCCGGCGGAGCCGCCGCGGTTCTCGTGGCGGTGTCACGCGAACCTGATGTTTTCTAACTGGCTGAACTACTGCGTGTATCAGCGCACACCCTATGATCTGACCGAGCTCCCGAAACGGGACTGGGATGAGGAAACGGATGTGTAATACAACAGTTGCGGAATCCAACCGCAGGGAGGTACAATATGGATTATCAGAACAACGGGCCCGTCCGTTCGGGCGACTACGGTACTGCAAGCCCGCAGTACGGCAACAGCGCACCGCTCCCCTCCGATAAGAAGGGCCTCGCGGTCGCGGCACTCATCTTCGGTATTTTAAGCATCATCGGCTTCTGCTGCTGCCTGAATGTCATCACCGCACCGCTGGCACTCATCTTCGGCTTCATTTCGCTGGCGAAGCACCGCGGCGGCAAGGGCATGGCAATCACCGGCATCGTATTTGCATTGCTGAGCATCTTAATCATCGGCATGATGCTGTTCTCCGTCCGCGACGTTCTCCCCTATTCCGAGCAGATCACGACGGACTACATGCAGCTCGTGAACGATCAGGACGAGGTATTCCCGGCCTACGAAGCAGACGGTACGCTGCCGCCTTACATCCAGAAGTACAAGGAAGAGCCGCTGAAGCAGATCCTTGACAAGCGCGGCATCACGGTCGAGCAGATCATGGACATCCTCGATCAGAACTACAAGAACGGTCAGCTCCCGAAGTATGACTTCTCCGTTCCGGACAGTCAGCCGGCAGCATCACCTGCTGTGGATGACGCCGCTGCGGAACCGGTCGTCTGAAAACCGCATCACAAAAAGCCTCTGAACGCTGTGTTCAGAGGCTTTTTTTGCGGTCAGATGCCGCCTGCCGGAGACAAATGCAAAGGGTGCCGGTCACTGCATCGGCACCCTTATACTATTATAATAGGATCGAACCGTTATTCATGCAGCTGACGCTCCTTTTTCAGTCGGCGGATCTGTATGCCGATGCGTACAACCGCATAGCCCACCATCGCACTGCACCAAAGGTTCATCATACCGACAAACAGATTGCCGTCACTGCTGTGGTTCAGTGCGTGATGAATATTGAGATAAGACGCCCAGATGTTCAGGAACATGACAGGTAGGAGCAGCAGGACAATCCTGCGCAGATGCGCCAGCTTGCTGTCCAGGTCGGCGTGGAGCTCAAACGGACCGTCAGCGGCCTTTTTGCGCAGATAGATCCAGCGGAGAACGTTGCCGACATACTCCACGCCGCATTCGTTCAGAAAGTCAAGATACTCCTGCCCTTTTTCGGACAACGGCTGATTCTCTGCCAGCTCCAGATGATAGGTATACTCTCCCGGCTTGATGTCGTCGAACCAGTATGTACAGAGCCCGACATGGCAGAGCCCGAAGCCCTTTGCCGCCATATCGTTGATCCAGCGGATCTCCTTCTCAAATTCCCATACCCAGAACCACTTGTGAAATTTCTGCTTCATGATGTGCTCCTTTCTGTCAATACCGGATGACCTGCTCGATGAGCTGTCTGCCGTTCCGGGCAAGCTCCTCAAGCCTTGCGATCTCGCCAAGCAGGACCGCGGTGCCGGTCTGCGTGATGACGTATTCCTTTTTGCGGGTGTTCGGCTCCGTGCCGCAGGCCTCGATCCAGCCCTTTTCCAGCATGGTATTGATCGCGCCGTACAGCGTGCCCGCCGCAAGCCGCACCCTGCCGCCGGAGAGCTGCTCCGTAAACTGCATGATGCCGTAGCCGTGCCGCGGTTCCAGCAGCGAGAGCAGAATGTAATAGACCGCCTCTGTCAGGGCGCTGTTTCCGATGTTCATGATGCCGCACTCCTTTCCTGATGCCGATATATTGTGTCCCGTTATATTGTAAGCCGGTATATTGCCTGCCGTTGTATCGCTTGACGATATATCGGATTACGATGCTATTATAGCATATTTTTGTCCGCTTGTCAAGGGGTCTGCCGTAATTTTTTTTGCGGTTCTTCCGTCGCGGATGCCGCAATGCAGCTTTTCCTGTGCGGAATATCCTTTCTGCCAAAACCGCAATATTTTTATACGGATTCACAAGCATAAAGCATAACCGCAATAATGATATGTAGACTATCACCAAATTTCTACTTGCCGTAATGCACATTATCGGCGCAATTTGTACGCCTTTGCTCTTGACAATTACAGGAAAATGTGATAGTATAATCTTATATATATGATACAATGCGTAAAGAATCGGGAGCGGGAGGTTTTGAGCAGTTCACAGGCTGAATTTTCCGTGCCCGTTTTTGTTGTCTCATATGAGGAAAAAGCGTCCTGATCCGGTCAGGCCATAGATGCTCCGCAATCACCGCACAAACGCTTCATGCATTCCGAAACGTCACCGCGGACCGCTTTTTCCGGATACACCCCCTCACGGCATCACGGCGCGCGCCGGTTCAGGCAGCCGCGTCTGTGCATAAACAAAAAGAGCCATGTCAAACAAAGGAGGTTTCACTATGGCAAATACGAAGCGGAACCGCAAGGTTCACGCCGCAGGTATTCTGCTCAGTCTGTGCGCGCTGGGCGGCATTGCGGCGGCTGCTCCGAATGTGATCTTTTCACCGGATGCAGTCATCACGGCAAGCGCATCCTTTGATATCGGCGATTTCTCCGTCGTCGAGAACGAAACTGACAAGACAGTCACGGTCCTCAGCTATCACGGCACCGGCGGTGCGATCACCCTGCCGGTTCACACCGGAAAGTACAAGCCTGCAAACGGCTACACGTACATCGTCGGTGAAGATGCATTCAACGGAAACAAGAATATCACATCCGTGTCGTTTCCTTCCTGCTACACGATCGTTGAGGATGAGGCATTCAATGCCTGCACCAATCTGAAAACGGTGTCCCTGAATGAAGGTCTGAAAGAAATCCGCTACTGCGGTTTCTGGCACACCGGCCTGACATCGGTCGCCATTCCGAAAACAGTGGAACTCATCGGCTCCGGTGCATTCCAGTCCTGCAGTTCTCTGACGAGCGTTTCCCGTCTCAACGGTGCAAGCTATTCTGCAAGTAGTCTGAAACAGATCGGAAATTCTTCGTTTGCAAGCTGCCCGAAGCTGACTTCCGTTGTCATCCAGTCAAACAAGCTTAACAAAATGGGAACCGGCGTTTTCCAGAACTGCACAGCTCTGACATCCCTTGATCTGGATTATACGCAGCTGACTGAAATTCCGTACAGAACCTTCTACGACTGCACCGCTTTGACCCGCGTTTATCTGCCGCAGACCGCAGTGAAGATCCGAAATGAGGCATTCGGGAATGTCGGTACCGCCAATTCGAAATCCGACCATTCGGTTGAGATCATCTCCCTTTCTACAACACCTGCGATCAATACCAGCACCGGTCTGGCAAAAACCTACATGACCTGCATTGATTCAAGCGGCAACGAAACCAACTGGGGTGTTGCATTTGCGGGCGCAAAAAAGATCATTTTCTCTGCATACCCCAACAGCGCACTGGATTACGGTTACCATTCCACGTATAAGAACATTAACGGAAAGAAGACGATCGGAAAGAATGCATCCGGTACATCCAGCGGTATCACTTCAACCTTCACGTATTTTTCTTCTTCTTCTTCTTCTTCCGGTTCGCCCCAGGTTTCTTACTGGGACGGCGATTCCACGGGACTCAACCGTGTCTGCACATTCCTCAAGGATATCCCGTATCCGCTGCCCGGCAAGATCAATGACAACGATACGATCAAAGTGAACACCGGTTACGAAAATATGATCGACATCGTCAGCGTGACCTGCAAGGACGCAAAAACCAACGAAGTTCTGGCTGACGGCAAGCCGTTCGGTCAGGGCACGACCTATTACTATGAGGTCAAGATCCAGCCGAAGAACGAATACAACTTCAACCTTGAAAACATGAAACTGAGCAACACCAGCAAGCTCAAAGCTCTCGGTGAGCCGGATCTGGCAAGCGTTGCAACTACTTCCGTTGCATATACCAATATTGTCGGCATCTCTCTGACTTCTGCAAAAGCAAAGCCGATTGTCACCGTCCGCTGCTACGCTGATTTCTCCGACTATTACTACAAGGATTCCAACAACGAAACTATTTTCCCGTACAGAGAAAGCTACAGCGGCAACAACATCAGCATCGCGCCGAAGGATCTCTACGGTGCCGCTACGCACACGCTGTACTACCTCCGCGCACCGCATCCGTATGTGGATGATACCACTGCTGTCAACACCAAGCCCAGAGTGACGCTTGACCTTGAGCCGGTTACCGGCGAAGTGAACAAGGGCAACCTGTTCGACCAGAGCAAATACTGGAGTGCAGGTGCTGCAAGCGTGTATTATGCATACCGCGAAAAGGGCACCTCGACCGCACTCAATTACAGAAGCACATGGACGCTTGAGAATCTTGAGCCGGAAAAGACCTACTATGTTTACTTCTCCTCCGGTGCCAGCGACGCAGGCCGCTTCTACACCTACGAGTTCCAGGCACCGCCTGTCCTGAAGGTCAAGGGTGCAAACCTGAACCTGTCCGACGTGCTCCGCCTGAAGTTCAACCTTGAGCCGACCGCTTCGTTCATCACGAACGACGCAAAGGCAACCTTCAAAGTCAAGCACGGCAACAGCTATGCAAACGTCACATCCGAAATCCCTGCAACGAACAACGACGGTGTCTATGCATTCTCGGTTCCGCTGAACGCAAAGGAAATGTACGATCCGGTCACCCTGAACGGCTATTCCGCATCCGGCCTGTCGGAAGACTGGGCACTTGTCCTCGGCAAGAAGTGCTCATATCTCCCTGACAAAACATTCACCTACACGATCATGGAATACCTGAACAGCGCAGTCAGCAATCCTTCGATCACTCCGAAGAACAGAGCCCTTGCACAGGCAACGAAGGATTACGGCATCATGGTCATGAAGCGCCTCAATTACAACACCAGCCTGATCACTTCGGCTGATGAGACGGCTGCTCTGGAGAACATCTCCGATGTCACCGCTTACGACTTTGAACAGTTCGCACCGGTCAAGTCCGGCTCCACTCCGGCAGGCTTCAAGGGCGTGGGCGCAAGCTTCGAGTGCAAGTCCGCAAGCGTTTTCAATGTTAA
Organism: Ruminococcus sp. Phil11; assembly: GCA_001940925.1. GTDB lineage: Bacteria > Bacillota > Clostridia > Oscillospirales > Ruminococcaceae > Firm-04. The sequence continues at coordinate 15,391 of MSGZ01000044.1, read as the reverse complement.
ATTCAACGTTCTGGCAGGTCACACCATCGACGAATTCACGATCAAGTGCACCGACCCGAAGGGCAGAACCACAACGATCACACCTGTACTGTCTGCCGATACCGAAAACCAGTACGTTTATTCGATCACCGGCCTGACTGCAAAGCAGCTGAGCGATCAGTACACCTTCACGGTCAGCGGCGGCGGCAAGACCTTCACAATTAAGGTGTCCAGCATGTCCTACTTCTACGCACAGCGCAACAACTCCGATCCGAACGTCACGAACCTCGGAAAGGCTGTTTATCTCTACAATCAGGCTGCAAACGCATAATCAGGCAGCTTATCATAACTGACCTGCATTATTCAACTGCAGTCTATGAAAGGAGGTGACAAGAAATGCGTCAGTACGAAGAAGCAGAGCTGATGATCGTTGAATTTACGTCCGCAGACATCATTACCGATTCCAATGATCTCGGTGATCAGGATTTCTAATCACAGCATTCAGCATCAAGAAGACCACTCCCGCAGGACCTGTGAGCCTGCGGGAGTTCTTCCAACCGGAGGTTTTTCCTATGAACAAACGACTGATCGCAGCTGCCGCAGTGATCTGCGCGGCGGTGCTTGTCATTGCAGGCGTCATTGCCGCTGCGCATCATAAAAAGACGGTGCCGCAGCAGGAACAGTCAACCGCGGAATCCGTCCGCGATGCTTCGGAGACAGATCCTGAAACTGAAGCCGCGGAAACAGATGCAAAAGGCAAAAAAACCGGCAAGGCATCCGCGGATAAAACAACATCAGAGAAGAAAGGCGACCCGTCAGACGAAACCGTCCCCGAAGAAGCCGATGTTCCGGACGCGGAGAGCGGCGACCCTTACAATGCACAGGAGCTCCCCGGCGACGATCTGACCGACAGCGACAAAAAAGAGCCGCCCACAGGCGGGATCGCGCCGATGATCCCGGACGAAGAACCGGAGCAGAAGCAGGAAACGGTCGTGCCCTATGTCGCACCGACACCGCCCGGCAAGGTCAGCCATACCAAAACCGAACCGGAACCTTACGAACCGGATGAGGATCCTGTTCCGCAGAGCGGCCCCGGCAATGACGATGACGACAAGCCGCTGCCGGAGATCTCGCCCTATGATCCCGGCGATCACGCGGACGAGCTCCCCGAGGTATTCTTTGACGAGCCTTTTGAAACCGAAGAAGACTGAAATACGGAACGCCCTGTGCCGATGCGCAGGGCGTTTTTTTCGGGCAGTGCCCGCCTGTATTGATCTAAAGATCTCCGGCAGGAAACCCGTGTCAGAAAGAATCCTGCTCTCCGCTTGCTTTTCAATACATAATATGCTATAAGCGGGTAGAACCCGCCGCCGTTTTTACTCCCATGCAGCGCAGCTTCATACTTTTTTCATAATGTGCCCATTGAAATTCTGCATGTAATATGCTATAATATAATTGGTATATTATTTCCTGAAAAGTGAGGAGCAAAATATGCATACAGATATTCAGTCATTGACCGAAAGCATCGGCAAGGTCATCGTCGGCAAGGAGCGCGTCATCCGCTGCGTCATCGCCGGACTGCTCTGCAACGGCCACATTCTGATCGAGGATGTGCCGGGCGTCGGCAAAACGCAGCTTGCCGCGGCACTGTCCCGCTCGATCGGCGGCAGCTTCAACCGCATCCAGCTGACGCCGGACGTCATGCCGTCGGACATCACGGGCTATTCCATGGTCAACCAGAATACCTTTGAGCTCGAATACCGCGCAGGTGCGGCCATGTGCAATTTCCTGCTCGCGGATGAGATCAACCGCGCTTCCCCGAAGGTGCAGTCCGCGCTGCTGGAGGTCATGGAGGAGCATCAGATCTCCATTGACGGCGAAACGCATAAGCTGCCGCAGCCGTTCATGGTGCTCGCGACGCAGAATCCCGTCGAGACCTACGGCACCTATCACCTGCCGGAAGCCCAGATGGACCGCTTCTTCATGCGCGTGAGCATGGGCTATCCGACGGAAGACGAGGAGCTGCAGATCCTCTCCCGCACGGAGCATCACAACCCGCTGGAAAACATCGAATCCGCAGTGCTGCATCCGGAGGATATCGTCGCGCTGCAGTCGCAGGTCGAGGCGGTGCATGTCAGTGAAGCGGTCAAGCGGTACATTCTGCAGATCGTCTCCGCGACGCGCACCCACGAGGCACTGACGCTCGGTGCTTCTCCGCGCGGCTCGATCGCGCTCTATAAGGCAGCGAAGGCAAACGCATTCCTCTCCGGCAGAGACTATGTGCTGCCGGACGATGTCAAGGATATGGCGGAGAGCGTGCTTGCACACCGCCTGATCCTCTCGCCGAAGGGCAAATCCCAGCACGGCGATGCCCGCAGCGTGGTCGCGGGCGTACTGGCTGCCGTGCCGGTGCCGATGGATACCGCACGATGACGGTCGGTTATCTCTGCGCGATCGGCATCGCGATCGTGTTCATGCTGTATATGGACGGACAGGTCGGCGTAATGATGCTGAGCTTTCTGCTGCTGATGCCGGTCGTCTCCGGGGCCATGACATGGCTCGCGAAGCATTCGCTGACGGTCGAGCTGCTGCTGCCGGATTCCGCAGCCAAGCAGAAGCAGATCTCCGCGGTGATCCGGCTAAAGAAGAATACGCCGCTGCCGCTGCCGTTCCTGCGGATGCGTCTGACGGCAGACCCGCATTTCGGGCCTTTGAATCCGAATGCCGTGCCGCTGCCCGAGAAACCGATCGAGGGCGCAGGCGGCTTTCTGCGGTATCATGCCGCGATGAAAAAATGGAAGAAGCTGCGCAAACGGCAGCTCACGCCGGAGACGCTGCCGCTCTGTCTATCCATGGGCACGGCACGCACGGCGGAATACCGCATTGCGCTGAATACGAGATTCTGCGGCGGCGGAACGGTCACGCTCACAGACATGACGATCAGTGATTATCTGGCGATGATCCGGTTCCGGATGAAGGCACCGGAGCCCGCCGTTCTGCTGATCACGCCGGAAATACCGGAGCTGAAAACGAACAGCACGCTGTTCCGCTCGGTATCGACGGCGGTCGCTGCGGCCGACGAGGAAACAGAGGCAACACCGAATCACTCCGCCTCTGCCATGCCCGGCTACGAGCACCGCGATTACATCCCCGGCGATTCCCTGAAGCGCATCAACTGGAAGCTGTCCTCCAAGCGCAGGCACCTCATGGTGCGGCAGGACGAGCCGATCGCACTGGCGCGGCTCTCCGTTGTGCTGGATTTCCGGCGCAGTCCGTTCCTGCTCTCCGATGCCGAGCGGTTCAGCCGCGAGGAACAGCTCATTGAAACTGCACTGGGCTTTCTGATGCTCTGTGCGAAATACGGCTACCCCTGTCAGCTCTGCTACGCGGACGAGCACGCGGAATGGAGCAGCATCACGATCGACGACGGCGAGCAGCTCGCGGTCGAGGCGGTGACGCTGCTGCGCGGCGGCTTCCGTCCGGCAGAGGAGCTTGCTTCACTGACGGTGCTGCCGCCTGCCGTTCAGCAGGAGAGCGGCGCGGTGCTGCTGTACATCACGGATGCCGCAACGGAAGAAACGGCAGCCGCGCTGGAGCATCATCCCTCGCTGCTGTATCTGCTGATCCCGGAGCAGGCCGCTGCACGCACAGCCGTCCCGAAAAACGCGTCGCTCTGGCTCGTGACGCCGGACCGCAGTCTGCTGCAGGCGGGCGGCGAGCTCTGACATTCCAGTAATATCCCGTAAAAAGTGTGGTGAACCCTTATGAAGCTGTCCGCGCTCAGGGCGCGTTTTCCGCTGCTGGACTGGTTTTTGCAGGCCAAGCGGATCCCGCTGCTGTTCAGTGTGACGATCGTTTCCGGCATCTTTTATCACTATGCGCCGTCGCTGACCGTACTCTGGATCGTGCTTTCGCTGCTGCTGCAGACGCCGCTGTTCCGGCTGTTTGACTATATGAAAAAGCACCATTTCCTCGGCGGCATCATTTTCCTGTTCACAGGATTTGTATTTCTGGCGGCTGCGGTCGCGTTTATCTATCTTGGCTATACCGCGCCGGTGTTCGGGCCGGAGAGCTCCGCGCTGAAGCTGGATTTCATGATCTGGTTCCTGACGCCGCTGTCGGTGCTCCCGACCTCTTATCTCGGCTATACGATCGGGCTTTTTTTGCTGTTTACGTTCTTTATTGCTTCTGTCGCGTATTATTTCACGCTGCTCCGGTACCGCGTGCTGATGTCTTTCATGGTCATGATCTTCCCGTTTGCGGTCTACGCAAAGGAAAACGAAGAAATGCCGGTGCCGTCGATCCTCATTCTGCTGGCGTGTTATTTCGCCGTCATGGTCTACTGCCGGCAGGCACATGCGGAGGACCCCGCCGTCGTACAGCCCTATGCGCCGGATACGGAAAGCCGGCTGACGATGCCGACGAAGAAATCGCCGTTCTTCGGCACCATGCCGGAGCTGCTGGACGGCAGTTTTCTCCGTTCGACCGGCATTTTCATTGCCGCGTCGATCATTCTGGTGCTGATCATCCCGAAGCCGACGGTCGTTGCCGACCGTGCCGTGTTTGATACGATGCTCGATATGTCCGCGCTTTCTGATTATCTGCAGGGCGCGATCGAGGGCTTTTCGGATTCCTCTGACGGCGGCGGCTATGCGCAGCCCGCGTATTCCCGTGCGCTGTTTCATGCCGCTGCGGATGAACCGCTCAATCTGCGCGCACAGACGCTGACGAATTATCAGTACGATACCGATACATGGAATGCGTCGGAATTTGACCGCCGGCCGGAGCAAATCTCAGCGGAAGACTTCACCGGCTCCGACAAATTCCATACGCGTTCAGTAGAGCCGGATGCCGCAGAGCTGCTGACCGTGATCATTCAGGCTGCATCCGCGGATCCCGCATTTTCAGAAAAATGGGGCATTGCGCAGCTGGCGGGCAAACCGACTGATTTTCAGGATTATTATAACAGGATCATCGTTGAGCCCACCACGCAGAACAGCAAAGTATTCCCCGCACCGAACCGGATCGTTCAGGCGGAGCTGTCCAATCAGCGCGGCATACCGCTGACGATCCATCAGAGCCGGAACGAGATCCTTTTCAGCTACTATTCCGGGCCAACCGCCAACAACATCTATTACTACGCGGAGTATCTGAGTCCGGACTTTGCGGAATCTGAGGCTGCGCTGACGCTGACGAATGCCTTTGATATGGAGCACTGGCGGGAATTTCTGCCGGAGCTGCAGAAAGCCGCCGAACAAAACGGTCTGGATACAGAGCCGGTTCTCGGCGCGATCGACAGTCTGGAGCAGGCGGATGCCTATGCGGCGGCGGTCGAAAGCAAAACGCCGCAGGATGTCCGCGACCTTGCGCTGCAGCTGACCGAGGGGCTGTATTCCGACCGCGAAAAGGCAAAGGCGATCTGCCATTACCTCAAGGGCAGCGGCATTTTCAAATACAATCTGGAATTTCAGAAGATGCCCGGCGACAATGTCAGGACGTTCCTGTTCGAGAATAAGCAGGGCGTCTGCTATCAGTTCGCCAGCGCGATGACAGAGCTCTGCCGCGCTGCGGGACTTAATGTCCGCTACGTGGAGGGCTACGCGATGCAGCAGGCGGACGATCGTCTGGTCGTCGGCGGCAACGAGTGGAATTATGTCATCACGACAGAGCACGCCCATGCCTTTGTTGAGGTCTATCTGCCCGGCACCGGCTGGACGATGATGGACGCGACCGCCGCAGGTCTCGGTGCGGGCGGCGGCAAGGTCAATATCCTGACATCGCTGCAGTTCTCCGGCCTGATCCTGTTCTGTGCGGCAATGCTGGCATTGCTGCTGATCTTCAAGCTGCTGCCGATGCTGCGCGAAAAGCTGTTCCGCCGCAAATTCCGGAAGCTGCGCAATGCAGAAGCGGTACAGGCTGCATTTGCAAGGCTGCGGAAGCAGTGGAAGGCCGATCCCGCAGAGACGGCGCGTGTTCTCTGTGAAAAGCAAAGCGCATTCCTGCAGACCGATCTGACCGATCTGCTCTCCGGCTTTGAGGAGACCGTTTACGCCGACAAATGCAGTCCGGAAACGGCCGACCGTGTGTTTGCCTGCTACTGTGCCGCGTATGACGCATACAGACCGGCGGTCAGGCGGCAGCGGAAGGCAGAAAAGGCCGCAAGAAAGGCCGCACGGAAAAAGTCCGCTGCGGAAGCGTAAGTACCCGACAGCATAAAAAAAGACGCCGGTTCGTCCGGCGTCTTTCATTTATTCCGTGTTCCTGAAAAAGAATCACTCCCACGCATGAAGCATGGGAGTGATTGCGGCTTGGAGCTGTTTACTGGAGTCGAACCAGCGACCTCATCCTTACCAAGGATGTGCTCTACCTACTGAGCTAAAACAGCATCCGTCTCAAGACCGCTTTTATATTATACTACATCGGCAGGCAAAAGTCAAGCAGAAATTGAAAAAATACGAAAATCGGCGAAATGCATAATTTTCCGGCAGATATCCTGTTAGATATCACGCATGATTTGGGAAATCCGTAGAAAAAGCACGAACGCTCTTGAATTTGCCGGCATGATATGGTAAAATGAGGGGGAAACCAAACGCTGCAGATATAGAAATCAGTTGTTTCAACAATGCGAACCGAATGATTTGTGAAGGAAGTTCAATAAGGGAGGAGTCTATATGCACAAGGGTCTGAGGCGGCTTCTTGCGGCAGGCTCAGCAGTTGTCATGAGTATGCTGACGCTTGCGGCACCGGTCGCTGCAGATGATGCCGCGCTGCCTGATTTCAACGGTGACGGCGTCGTGGATGTATTCGACTACGTGATGAGCAAACGGGTCACGGTCGCAGAAAACGCGCCGATGGATCTTTCGCTCTCATCCGTTGAAGGCTGTGCCGGCGATGTTGTCACGGTCAATGCCGTGATCGACAACAACCCCGGATTTTCATTCGTGCGGGTCGCCGTGCAGTATGCGGACGGTCTGGTTCCCTATATACCGGAGGGATTCGACGAGCCGATCCGCGCCAACACCGAGCAGTTCCCGGATATGAATCTGTCCGTAACGATGCTGAAAAAGTATAATATGATCGTGTGCTGCTCCGATTCCGCAAAGGAAACGGAGGGAGAAGGCGCACTGTTCTCGGTCTCGTTCCGGATTCCGGAGGATGCAGCCCCCGGAACGTCCTATCCGGTCTCTTTTCAGGATATTGTGTTTACCGACAGCGGCGCAAAGCTTCCGCTGCTGACGGAGCGCGGAAAGGTCACGGTTCTGCCGCCCGGCTCACCGAAGCCGCCGGAACCGCCCGTGACCGCACCGCCGCAGACGACAGCAGCAGCACCGGTCACGACCGCGGCACCTGCTGCCGGTACGACAACAACAGCGTCCGCAGCGCAGACCGTAACGGCTGCCGTGACGACCGCCGGAACGACTGCTCCGCAGACGCGTACCGTGCAGACTGCGGCTGCAACGACTGCACCGGCAACAGCAGCACCGAAAGCAACCGCTGCAAAAACGACGGCAGCAGTCCGCACAACAGCGGCGCAGACCACGACCGTAAAAACGACAAAGCCGTTTGTCGTGACCGCAACGACGGTCACCACGATCGTAACGACGACAGTCCGCCCGTATCTGTGCCACGGCATTGATATTTCGTTCTGGCAGGGCGACAGTGTGAATTTCGAGACGGTCAAGACCGACCCGAAGGCACAGTATGTCATTCTGCGTGCGGGCTTCGGCAAGTATCTGAAGCAGACCGACCCGACCTTCTATGCGAATTATGACCGCGCAAAGGCAGCGGGCATCCCGGTCGGCGCGTACTGGTATTCCTACGCGAAAACGCCGGAGGAAGCGCGCATCGAGGCGAATGTCTGTGCGCAGGTGCTCGGCAACCGGACATTTGACTATCCGATCGCCTTCGACATTGAGGAGAAGGATGTGCTCGCACTGGATACTGCGACAATCTCCTCGATCGTCGATGCATTCTGCTCGGAAATGGAGAAGAAGGGCTATTTCTCGCAGATCTACTGCTCGTCCTCCTATCTGACGCACAAGATGACGCAGGCCGTCAAGTCGCGGTATGATGTGTGGGTCGCGCATTACAATGTGATCGCGCCGACCTATACCGGTGCTTACGGCATGTGGCAGTACGGCACGGGCAAGGTCGCGGGATTCAAGGATCCGGTCGATGTGGATTACTGCTACCGCGATTATCCCTCCGCGATCAAACGCGCAAAGCTCAACGGGTATCAGTAAGCAGGCAGACGCAATAACCTGTTATATGAAAAAGGACGCTGATTTCGCATCAGCGTCCTTTGTGTTTTTATGCTTCCTCGCGGATCTGGATATTGGCTTCGCGGAGCTGCTGCTCTGTGACCTGCGACGGTGCGCCGAGCAGGAGATCCTGCGCATTGCCGTTCAGCGGGAACGCAATGACGTTGCGGATCGTCTCGGTATCGGCCAGCAGCATGATCATGCGGTCGATGCCGGGTGCCATGCCTGCGTGCGGCGGTGCGCCGTACTGGAATGCCGTATACAGCGCGGAAAACCGTGCTGCCAGCTCCTCCTCGGTATAGCCTGCCAGTGCAAACGCCTTCTTCATGATATCGACGCTGTGGTTTCTGACCGCACCGGAGGCCAGCTCAATGCCGTTGCAGACGAGGTCGTACTGATATGCGAGGATTTCCAGCGGGTCCTGATGTTCCAGCGCATCAAGACCGCCCTGCGGCATCGAGAACGGGTTGTGCGTAAAGTCGAGCTTCTTGGTTTCCTCGTTGATCTCGTACATCGGGAAGTCCACGACGAAGCAGAAGCGGAACGCATTTTTCTCAAGCAGATCGAGACGGTCGCCGAGCCAGTTGCGGATCTGGCCTGCGTAGAGATCGACGGTGCCCTTCTTGTCGGAGATGAAGAACACGGTCTCGCCGTCCTTGATGCCGGACAGCTTACGGATCTCGTCGCGCTGCTCGTCGGAGAGGAACTTGTCGATCGGGCCCTTGAAATTGGACTGACCTTCAACAGCGGTCAGATAGCCGAGACCCTTCATGCCGATCGAGGTCGCGAATTTCAGCGAATCCTCAAAGAACTTCTTGGAGCAGCCTGCGCAGTCTGCGACGATGCCTCGGACCGGCTTGCCCTTGAAGATCGGGAAGTCCACATTTGCAAAGAAATCGGTCAGGTCGATGATCGTCAGCGGGTTGCGGAGATCGGGCTTATCGGAGCCGTACTTCATCATCGCGTCGCGGTAGGTGATGCGCTCGAACGGTGCGTCGGAGATGACCGCATCCGGCTTGAATTTTTTGAATGTCTCGGAGATGACCTTTTCGCAGACGGCGAGCACCTCGTCCTGCGTTGCGAAAGCCATTTCAAAGTCGAGCTGATAGAACTCTCCCGGCGATCTGTCCTGACGGGCATCCTCATCGCGGAAGCACGGTGCGATCTGATAATACTTGTTGAAGCCGGAGACCATGAGCAGCTGCTTGAACTGCTGCGGTGCCTGCGGCAGCGCATAGAACTTGCCCTTGTGCTTTCTGCTCGGCACGAGGAAGTCACGCGCACCCTCCGGAGAGGACGCAGTCAGGATCGGCGTCTGGATATCGAGGAAGCCGAGATCCTCCATTTTGCGGCGCAGATAGGTGATGACGCGCGAACGCAGAATGATGTTCTCATGAATCTTCGGGTTTCTGAGGTCGAGGTAGCGGTATTTGAGACGCACCTCTTCACGGGTATCCATGGATTCTGCCGGGATAAACGGCAGCATGGACTTGGACGGTCCCAGCAGTTCCATTTTCTCGACGAGCACCTCGACCAGACCTGTTGCGAGCTTCGGGTCAACAGTCTCCGCATCACGCTCGACGACCTTGCCGGTCACGGAGATGACGCACTCTCTGCCGATGCCTTTCAGCATGGAATCATCGTGGAAAACGGTCTGGGTGATGCCGGTCTCATCGCGGAGCGCGAGGAACAGCACGCCGCCGTGGTCGCGGATCGTATCGACCCAGCCGGCCAGCGAAACGGTCTGCCCGATGTTCTCCTTGCGCAGATCATTGCACATGACTGTACGGTACATTTTTTCTCCTCCTGAACATATAAAAACGCCCCAAAGCTGTCCGCTGCCGGACTGCTTCGGGACGAGCGTTTCAAACATGAAAACCCGCGGTACCACCCGATTTAACCCATGTGCGGCGGATGCGGCACATGCGGTTCACTCTTTTTTGGGGCATTCGGTTGTGCGCGGGATGATACCCGTCGCGGGAGTGTTGCCGCTGCCGCTCATTCCGTGACGCGCTTTCAGCCTGTGACGCTGTCTCTCTGGCCGGAAATCATTTTGGGTGCGGGTCTCCTGCATTTATTTTATTCGATTTTTACGGGTTTGTCAAGAGCTGCGGGGAGCAGGAATGCGGCTCATGCATATTTTTTCCGATTTTCACAAAATCGCTCTTGACAGTCTCCGGAAATATATGTATAATAAAAGCAGGATGTTCCGAACGGGCATCCGCTCTATTTTTCTGATTCAAGGAGGAACTGTTATGGAACTGAAGGGCTCAAGAACGGAAGCGAATCTGCAGGCAGCATTTGCAGGCGAATCGCAGGCAAGAAATAAGTACACTTATTTTGCATCCAAGGCACGCAAGGAAGGATATGTCCAGATTGCGGAAATCTTTGAGGAAACAGCGAACAACGAGAAGGAGCACGCAAAGCTCTGGTTCAAGGAGCTGCACGGCGGCGAGGTGCCGGACACGGTCGAGAATCTAAAGGCAGCTGCGGACGGCGAGAACTTCGAGTGGACGGACATGTATGCCGAGTTTGCGAAGGTCGCAAAGGAGGAAGGCTTCACCCGCATTGCGGCACTGTTTGAAATGGTCGGCAAGATCGAAAAGGCGCATGAGGAGCGTTACCGCAAGCTGCTCGCAAACATCGAGGGCGGACTGGTGTTCTCCCGCGACGGCGACATGATCTGGGAGTGCATGAACTGCGGTCACATCGTAATCGGCAAGAACGCACCGAAGGTATGTCCGGTCTGCGCACATCCGCAGTCCTATTTCAAGCTTCGCGCTGAGAATTATTGAGCAATACGGCAGGGCTCCGGAAGGGGTCCTGCCGCTTTTTATATTCATCTCTCATTCCGGGATTACAGTCGGGAACAGATCACAAGCAAAGTGCCGCTGCCGCAGGTGACGACCGCTTCCTCCGCTGTGACATGATTGCTGACGCCGAGCGGAAAGCTTCTCGTCAGCGTGCCGTTTTCCAGAGGATAGAATACGCCCGCCGCCGAAACGCCCGTGCATTCCGGCGACCACGCAAACAGCGAGAGCGTCCAGCCTTCCCGCCGCGGAATGCGTCTTTTCTCACCGCTCCGCATCAGAAATGCCAGATTGCCTGTCCCGATCAGCATCGCGTCCGCACCGGCATCACGCAGGAATTCCAGCGTCTGCAAATTGGCGATTGTATGGTCGAGCCGACCGCCGAATGCGCCGTAAATGCGGATATCGCGGAAGCCCTTTTCCAGCGCGATCCGCACCGCCAGCATCGTGTCGGTATCGTCCTTTTCGACCGGCACCGTGATATGCGGCAGATTTTCCGGCACGCCGCCGAGCGAATCAAAATCGCCGAGCACCAGATCGGGCGTCAGGGAGAGCCGCTCCGCAAGATGCAGACCGCTGTCCGCACAGAGGATATACGCACCCGCCGGAACCGGCATACAGGGCTCCCCTGCCTCGGGGCCGCCCGCAAAAATCGCGCAGATTTGTTCTTTCATGGTATCTCCGTTCAATAAGAGAGACTGCCCCGCATAACAGGAGCAGTCTCATGATTTCAGACCGAAAAGCCGCCGCTCAGCAGAAACAGCCCGAGCATCAGCGAAATAAACGAAGCCGCAAGGCATTTCTTGCCGACCGTCTTTTTCTGCTCGTCCTTTGAGAACAGCATAACCCCGCCGATGATGACACCGAGGCCGATCGTCGGCAGACAGCCGCAGACCAGCAGATCACTGCCGAGCTTTCTGCGGCGTTCATCCGTCTCCCCGCGCAGCATCAGCCCGAGAATAATGCCGAAAAACGGCACAATGCAGCTCAGGATAAAGCAGATCACGTTCAGCGGCTTTGCCTTTTCCGGTTCGGGGACCGGCTCCAGCCGCGCCGCGATCATTTCGAGCTCTTCCCCGGAATAAACGTCCTGCTGCGTCGCGTAGATCAGCCGCAGCTCCTCCTGCGTATAGCGGTTCAGCTCCGCTTCAAATGCTGTTCTGTCCATATTGTTCTCCGGTCGTCTGATTATTTCTGATAGAGCCGGTTGCTCTGGAACTGCGGGTCGCATGTGACATTGACGCCGAGACGCTTCAGTGTGCGCTCATCGACCTGCGAAAGAATGACGGTCGAATGCATCTCGCAGCCGCGCAGCTTGGCGAGCTGTGTCATGGCGCGCTCCGCAGTCGGGTTCGTCGCCGCAGAGATCGACAGCGCGACCAGCGTTTCATCGGTATGCAGGCGCGGGTTCTCGTTGCCGAGATGATCGGTCTTGAGGTGCTGGATCGGCTCGATGACGGTCGGGCTCAGCAGGTCGATCGCGTCATTGATCCGGCCGAGCGATTTCAGCGCATTCAGCAGCATCGTCGAGCAGGGACCCATGAGGTCAGAGGTCTTTCCGGTAACGATCTTGCCGTTCGGGAGCTGCAAAGCGGCAGCGGGCTCGCCGGTCTTTTCCGCGACCTCGCGCGCCTTTGCAATGACCGGACGCTCGTCCTCGGTCAGATTCATCTGCTGCATGAGCAGTTCAAGCTTATAGACGGTCTCCGCATCGGACTTGCCCTGCCGCAAATCGCAGCGTTCGTTGAAGTACCGGCGGATGATCTCCTGACGGGATGCCGCCTTTGCCGCCTCGTCATTGATGATGCAGGTACCCGCCATGTTGACGCCCATATCGGTCGGCGACTGATACGGCGAGGTGCCGTAGATCTGCTCGAACATGGAGCGCAGCACCGGGAACACCTCAACGTCGCGGTTATAGTTGACCGCAGTCGTGCCGTAGGCTTCGAGGTGGAACGGGTCGATCATGTTGATATCGTTGAGGTCTGCGGTCGCGGCCTCGTAAGCGACATTGACCGGATGCTTCAGCGGGACGTTCCAGATCGGGAAGGTCTCGAATTTTGCGTAGCCGGCCTCATTGCCGCGCTGATGCTCCTGATAGATCTGCGAGAGGCAGACTGCCATTTTGCCGCTGCCGGGACCCGGCGCGGTCACGACGACCAGCCGTCTGCTGACCTCGATGTACTGATTCTTGCCGAAGCCGTCCTCGGAGAGGATCAGCGAAAGATTCGAGGGATAGCCCTCGATCGGATAATGCCGGTACACGCGGATGCCGAGATTTTCCAGACGCTGCTGGAATTTCTCCGCAGCGGGCTCGCCGGTGAAGCGCGTCATGACAACGCTGCCGACAAACAGCCCCTTCTGGCGGAACAGCCCGATCAGGCGCAGCACATCGGTATCATAGGTGATGCCGAGGTCGCCGCGGGTGCGGTTCTGCTCAATGTCGGAGGCGTTGATCGCGATGACGATCTCCACATCCTTTTTCATCTGGAGCAGCATCCGCAGCTTGCTGTCCGGCTGGAAGCCCGGCAGCACGCGGGAAGCATGATAATCGTCGTAGAGCTTGCCGCCGAATTCGAGGTACAGTCTGCCGCCGAACTGCGCGATCCGTTCCCGGATGTGCTCGGACTGGGTTTTCAGGTACTTGGCATTGTCAAACGCAATGTTATTCTTACGCATGATCTCATTTCCTTTCGTTGCGGTTCCGGTAGCTATCTGCCTTATTATACCATATTATACAGAAAAAAACAATGGGCGAAGATGATAAATTTCTTGTGGTTTTTATCCTGGCGTTTCACGCCGTTCTGCCGAATACAAAGAACAAACACCGACTGATTGGAAAGGGCTTGACGGAAAGCGGCAGATATGTTATATTATATACAGCGATCCATACCGTCGCAGAAAGGACTAGAATATGACAGAACAACCCTTCACAATGCCGGAATTCCCAAATACTGATCCGCAGTTTCCGCAGATCCCGGATATCCCGCCGGTGCAGGAGATCCCTGCTTTCCCGCAGGATCAGCCGGTCCCTGAGATCCCGCGCATCCCGGACGATGCGCAGACTCCCCCGCCCGCAGCTCCGCCGGAGCGTCCGGAGCGGACGGTCACGGTATGCCCTGTGCCGCATACCATGGACGATTTTTCCCCGGACACGATCCGGATCCTGTCACTGCCGCGCATTTCGCAGTTTGAGGCGGAAAGCTGCCGCCATAAAAAAGAAAAGCCGTGGTACCGCAGGCTCATTTTCCTGAACATCTTTCTGATCATCATGACCGTCACGCTCGTGATCTCCGGCTATGACGAATATCAGAAGCAGATGACGGACTTCACCGCGGAGGTCATTTCGGATTATCTTGCGCAGTCCGCCGAATCGGAAGATCCGGATGCAGAGGACAGCGAGGATGAAGATCCCGCAGATGACACGCAAAAGGATGACGAACAAGAAGAACCCGATTATGAGGAATTTGCCGAGAAGATCCCGCTCGGCTACAAGATGCTCGGCTACGGCATCGCGCTGATGCTGATCGGCTACCTGTCGCTGTACTATCTCAACGCACAGGTGCGCGCAAAGAGCGTCAAGGTCACGGAGCGCAATTTCCCGGAGGTGCACGCGCTGATCCATTCGTTCTCCGACCGTCTCGGCATGAAGGCACCGGAGGCGTACATCGTCAGCGAAAACGGCATCCTGAATGCGTTTTCGGCGTTCCTGTTCAAGCGGCAGTATATCCAGATCAATTCCGAGGTGTTCGAGGTCGCCTACCGCGAGCACCGCGACTTGAACGCGCTGGCCTTTATCATTGCGCATGAGGTCTCGCATATTTACTTCGGGCACGCGACGCTGCATTACAATGCGTGGATCTGGTTCTCGCAGCAGCTCCCGCTCGTTTCGCAGATCGCGTCCCGTACCCGTGAATACAGCTGCGACCGGCTTGCGCAGCGGCTGACCAATTACGACGGCATCGGCTCCATGCTGATGCTGGTCATGGACCGACATTTGTATTACATGGTCGATGTGCAGGATTATCTCGACCACGCGGCGCAGGAGGGCGGATTCTTCCTGTGGCTGGTCAATCTGTTCTCGACGCATCCGGTCATGACCAAGCGCATCCGCGCCCTCGCCGACTGGAACGGCAGCGGGGAGCTGTATTAATGTATCGCTTCGCGATGTATCCAAAATGGGGCTCCGCCCCAAACCCCGCTGGGGACTAGTCCCCAGACCCCATTATAAAATGAAAAAGGGTGCTGACGGTAGAGTCGGCACCTTTTTTGGCATTTAGCTGCCGGTCGGGCGGTAGGCTAATTGTTTGCAGCCTCACAAAAGTTTTGATCAAACTTTTT
>MSGZ01000043.1:9215-87319 GCA_001940925.1 Ruminococcus sp. Phil11 | reverse complement strand
AATATTCCCGACTGCTGCCTCCCGTAGGAGTCTGGGCCGTATCTCAGTCCCAATGTGGCCGTTTAACCTCTCAGTCCGGCTACTGATCGTCGACTTGGTAGGCCGTTACCCCACCAACTATCTAATCAGACGCGAGCCCATCTTTGAGCGATAAATCTTTGATTACAAAACCATGCGGCTCCGTAATGTCATGCGGTATTACCATCCGTTTCCAGAAGCTATTCCACTCTCAAAGGCAGGTTGCTCACGTGTTACTCACCCGTCCGCCACTAAGTTGAGATGGTGCAAGCACCTCCTCAACTCCGTTCGACTTGCATGTGTTAAGCGTGCCGCCAGCGTTCGTCCTGAGCCAGGATCAAACTCTTAAAAAAGTTTGTATATTAACTTCCTTCGTCTCTCAACTCAGAAAGCTAAAATCCCAGTCATTACGATCACTCGCAATTACTTGTTTCTTGCGCTCTTTTCCGTCGCGCCTCGACGTTGCATTTGCTTCTGCTCACGCTCTCGCGTTTTCTTAGCAAATGCGGAATCTTCAAGGGTTCCTCTTTGGTTGCATTGTTCAATTTTCAAGGTGCTGTGGCCGTCTTACCGACAGCTTATTTATTATAGCACACTTTCAGGAATTTGTCAACCCCTTTTCGAGATTTTTTTCAAATTCTTTTTTCGTGTGCCGTCCGCTGTCTCTCGCGGCGACTTGTATATAATAGCACATTTCGGCGCAAAAGTCAAGCCCAAAATCCCATTTCCATGTTTTCAACAAAAGACGCCGGATATCCCCCTGATTGCATATCAAATCTGTCGAACCGTAAACAAATATACGCAATTTTACAGTAAAAAGGAAGCGTCCGGAACCGCATTCCGGACGCCTTTTTTCATTTCCACATCAGCACGGCAGCCCAGCCGGCGCTCTGCTCGACCTTCACGGTCTGCAGACCGACGCCGTTCATTGCCGCGAGCACCTCGTCCAGACGCTCGTCGATGATGCCGGACAGCAGCAGCGCCGCGCCGTCCGCAAGATAATGCACAAACAGATCCTTCATCGCGATCAGAATATCCGCGACGATGTTCGCGCAGACCACATCATAGCCTGTGCCGAACGAATCCGCAAGCGCAGTATCGTCCAGAATATTGCCGCAGAAGGTATGATATTGTTCCATGCGAATCCCGTTGCGTGCCGCGTTCTCTGCCGCGGCCTCTGCCGCATTCTGCTCAATGTCGATCGCCCAAGCTTCGCCCGCGCCGAGCAGCATCGCGCCGATCGACAGAATGCCGCTGCCGCAGCCGATATCGAGCACGCGCGAACCGGGCTTCACAACGCTTTCCAATAAGCCGAGGCAAAGCTTCGTCGTATCGTGCTGACCCGTTCCGAAGCTCGAACCCGGATCAATATGCAGCGCAGTTCTGCCCGCAGGCACCGGCGCATCGACCCATGTCGGCGTGATCCAGAGGCGGTCACCGACCGGGAGCGGCTTGAAATACTGCTTCCAGTTGTTCGCCCAGTCCTCCTCGCGGATGCCCTTTGCAGTCATCTTCAGAGAACCGTAAAGTGCAGCATCTGCGCTGTTTTTCAGTTGTTCCAGCAGACTGCGGACTGCCGTCATCTGCTCCGCGCCCTGTGCATTTTCCGGCACGTAGACCGTCACGCTTGGCTCGCCGGAGGTCAGCTCCTCCTGCAGTCCTTCCTCGAGATAATCCCAGTGGCCCGCTCTGCCGGCCATGAGCTCGTCAAAATCGTCCGGGTCAAATACCGAAAAGCCCTTGAACCCGAGATCCGTCAGCATCGCGCAGAGCAGATCCATTCCGGCCTTTGCGGTCTCGATCGTTACCTCCGTCCAGTTCACTGCTGATCCCCTCCGAGTGCAAGGATCGCATCGACCGCCGGATCCAGCCAGTCGCCCTCAAACAGCTCAACCAAGCCCGCATCGCAGGCAGCAGCCAGCTTCGGATTCATCGGGATCTTGCCGAGCACCGGCAGATGATGCGCAAGTGCGATCTCGTCGATGCGGCTCTCGCCGAACACCGGGATATGCTTGCCGCAGTCCGGACATACCGCATAGCTCATGTTTTCGACAAGGCCGAGGATCGGCACGTTCATGGTCTCCGCCATTTTGACGGCCTTTTCCACGATCATCGAGACGAGCTCCTGCGGGGTCGTGACGATCAGGATGCCGTCTACGGGAATGCTCTGGAACACGGTCAGCGGGACGTCGCCGGTTCCGGGCGGCATATCCACAAACAGGTATTCGTTATCGCCCCAGATGACATCCGTCCAGAACTGCTTGACCGCGCCCGCAATGACCGGGCCGCGCCAGATCACAGGATCAGACGGATTTTCGAGCAGCAGATTCACGCTCATCAGATCGGTGCCGAGCTTCGATCTGACCGGATAGATGCCCTGATCGTCCGCTTCGGCGCGCGCGGTGATGCCGAACATTTTGGGAACGGACGGGCCGGTGATATCCGCGTCGAGGATGCCGACCGTGTGGCCGGTTCTCTGTACGGAGACTGCCGTCAGCGCGGTGACAAGAGATTTGCCGACGCCGCCCTTGCCGCTGACGACTGCGATCACCTTGCCGATCTTGCTCAGCGCATGGGGCTTTTCATGCAGATCCTGCGGCTGACGGCTTGCACAGGCCTCGCCGCATGTGGAACAGTCATGGGTACATTCGCTCATAGTAAACATTTCCTTTCTCCGAATGGCTTGATACCTGCTTAGTATACCACAAAACAACGGTTCTGTCAACTTGCATACACAAAAACAGAGCGGTCACGCGGACCGCTCTGTTGATCGCTTATTCAGTTGTACTGAAATCAGTCGGAATTAGTCTTCCTTCTTCTTTGCAGCAGCAACAGCAGTACCAGCAGCGAGCAGGAGAGCTGCAACAGCAACGCCTGCGCCAGTGTCGCCGGTCTGCGTTGCGCCAGCCTTAGTGGTGTTCTTGTTGCCGCCGGTTGCAGCGGTGGTGTTGTTGTTCGCAACAGTGCCGCCCTTGCCAGAAGTCGTGGAAACAACCGTGGTCGTTGCCGGAGCAGCGGACGTTGCCGGAGCAGCGGTCGTTGCCGGAGCAGCAGTCGTTGCCGGAGCAGCGGTGGTAGCCGGAGCAGCGGTGGTAGCCGGAGCAACGGTAGTAGCCGGAGCAACGGTGGTAGTCGGAGCCGGAGCCGGAGTGGTGGTCGGAACCGTGCCGATGATCTCGATGTAACCGTCAACGAGGTTGTATGCAACCTGCTTGTTGTCCTCATCCAGGAACTTGTCAACTTCGATCTTCATCGGGATCTTGTCGCCGACCTTTGCGCTCTCCGGAAGCTTGAACTCAACAGTGAAGAAGACGCCGTTCTCCTCGGTGTTCTCCATACCTGCGCAGCCCAGAGCGACATTGTACTCCTCAGGGTTGTCAGTGAGGTATGCCATCAGGGACTGGCCGACTGCACCGACGATGCCCGGCTTTTTCTTCGTGCCCTGCGGAACGACCTCAAGGTTTGCTTCCTTCGGATAAACAAGGCGAACGCCGCACGGACCGAAGCCGGTGTTGTTAGCGACCTCGACATCGTACTTGACCTTGTACTCTGCATCCTTCAGATCCTTGATGTCAACCGTATTCTTCGTTGCAACGAGGTTGACCTTGCTGGTGTCAAGGTCATAGTTGGTGCCGTTGACTTCGAGCTTCTCTGCACTTGCGCAAACGCCCAGTGCGATGACAGAAGCGACGCTGCATGCAACCGCAGCCACCTTGGAGAGAATAGATTTGCTCATGTGTTTCAATCCTTTCTGTTTTGTGTTGGAGGCTGTCGATTGCGGTCAGTCTCCGAAACTGTTCGGCTCTTCGTGCATCGCCCTGACAAGCAATACCCGTCAAGCCAATTGGCATTCAGAACTCTGCCTGAATCACCACTTGCAGCCGTTCATCCCGCCTGACACAGGACATGCTGCAATATCAGTGATACAACTGTATTTTATCACAAAAAACAATTTTAGTCAAGCGTTCCGGCACTTTTTCTGTGCCAATTCGGAGCTGCTTTTTGTATTGGTTTTTGTATACTCTGCACAATATTCAAGTTTCCAATTTTGTTTCACCTCCGCCGGAGTATGCCCTGTCAGAGGTGTTTTTCGTAAGCAGATACAGGATTTTTGCGCAATCCGCAGCTGATTTTTGCGCTGTAAAGTCCGATCTGCGCGGAGACCATACCAGAATGTTCCTTCCGGATATTTTCCGCATTTCCGTTTGTGAATATTGCCGAAAATCCGGGATCTGCATCCGGATGCACCGCCTTTTGCCGCCAGAGATCTGCGGTTTCCCGCGGTACAATATTATGCTGAAAATACAGATTGTATTACTATCGGTATTACATCCTGAACTTCGCCTTCACCGGCAGTGCCGGAGCCGTTTTGTGTTCAGAATCCTGAGCTTCTGCCCGGTCTGCCGGGTGCCCGGTCACTTCTTGAACTTCGCCTTCATGCGGAGGCTGTTGTCGAGGATCCGCTTGCGGATGCGCAGATGCTCCGGCGTGACCTCAAGCAGCTCGTCTTCCGCCAGATATTCGAGGCAGTCCTCAAGGCTCATGTCCTTCGGCGGGATCAGGCGCAGCGCGTCATCGCTGCCGCTTGCACGCGTATTCGTCAGATGCTTCTTCTTGCAGACATTGACGACGATATCCTCCGCCTTCGGGGAACATCCGACGACCATGCCCTCATAGACCTCGGTGCCTGCCGGGATAAACAGACTGCCGCGCTCCTGCGCGTTGTACAGGCCGTATGTAACGGCCTCGCCGGTCTCGTAGGAGATCAGCGAACCGACCGATCTGCGCTCGATATCGCCCTTGTAAGGCTCGAACTTCTCGAACACCGAGGACATGATGCCCTCGCCCTTCGTATCAGTCAGGAACTCGCTCTTGTAGCCGAACAGACCGCGGGACGGAATCAGAAATTCCAGACGCATCCGGCTGCCCTGCGGATGCATCTCCTGCATCTCGCCCTTGCGCGCGCCGATCTTCTCCATGACCGCACCGACACAGTTTTCCGGAACGTCGATCACAAGACGCTCGATCGGCTCATGCCGCTTTCCGTCGATCTCCTTGAACAGGACGCGGGGCGGCGAAACAGCCAGCTCATAGCCCTCTCTGCGCATGTTTTCGATCAGGATCGACAGATGCATCTCGCCTCTGCCTGCAACAAGGAACGAATCCGTGCTTTCGGTATCCGTCACGCGAAGCGAAACGTCCTTGAGCAGTTCCTTATAAAGACGCTCGCGGAGCTGGCGGGAGGTGACGAACTTGCCCTCTCTGCCGGCCAGCGGGCTGTCATTGACGGAGAACGTCATTTCAACGGTCGGCTCACTGATCTTCGTGAAGCTGAGCGGCTCATAGCTGCCCGCCGCACAGATCGTGTCGCCGATGTTGATGCCGTCGATGCCGGAGATCCAGACGATATCGCCGACGGTCGCGCTCTGCGTCGAGACACGCTGAAGCTGCTCGATCTGGAGCAGCGTCACAAGCTTTGCATTGACCGGCTTTTCCTCGCTGTGGAAGTTGCCGACCTGCACCTGCTGTCCGACCGTTGCCGTGCCGCGGATGATCCTGCCGATGCCGATTCTGCCGACATATTCATTGTAGTCGATCGAGGAGATCAGCATCTGCAGCGGCTCGTCGGGCTCGCCCTGCGGCGGCTCGATGTAGCTGAGGATCGTATCAAAAAGCGGTTTCAGATCGGTGCCCGGCTCATACTGCGAGAGCGATGCCGTGCCGCTTCTGCCGGAGCAGAACAGCACCGGGCTTTCAAGCTGCTCGTCGTTCGCGTCGAGGTCGAGCAGGAGCTCCAGGACCTCGTCGCCGATCTGATCCAGACGGGCGTCCGGACGGTCGATCTTGTTGACGACAATTATGATCTTCTGACCCATTTCCAGTGCCTTCGAGAGCACAAAGCGGGTCTGCGGCATCGGGCCCTCCGCTGCATCGACCAGCAGCAGGACGCCGTCCACCATGTTCAGCACGCGCTCCACCTCGCCGGAGAAATCCGCGTGACCGGGCGTGTCGATGATGTTGATCTTGACGCCGTTGTACATGACGGATGTGTTCTTTGCAAGGATCGTGATGCCGCGCTCACGCTCAAGGTCATTGGAGTCCATGACACGCTCCGCGACGGACTGGTTCGCCCGGAACGCACCGCTCTGCTTGAGCATCTCATCGACCAACGTCGTCTTGCCGTGGTCAACGTGCGCGATGATCGCGATGTTTCTCAAATCATTTCTTACCACTTTGCACCCTCACTTCTTTTTCTTCTTTGCAGCACGCGCCGCATTGCGCCGCCGCTGCTCGTCATTCTTCATACGCTGCACGAGCTGCGCACGCCGGATCGTGAACATCTCGGCCTTTGCAAGCCCCGTACAGCCGCATACAAACTGTTCACCGGTATTGATCCAGCGGATCGCCTCATTGAGGTCGCGCTTCACGCCGATGCCGTCGGCAAAGCAGTCGGCAAGGAAAAATGCAGCCCGCGTATGCGCCGCGAGCAGTGCCTTCTGCTTCTGCGCGAAATCGACAAAGCCGTCCTGTGCGTAGTACGCCCAGTAAATGCGCACCATGCGCTCGGCCTGCAAAGCCCATTCGTATGCCGCCTCATGATCGACCGGGAAACCGGCATCGCCCGTGCGGTAAAAATCCGCCAGCTTCAGCATCGCGTCCCATGAGCCGTTCTCCGCAGCCTTTTCGAGCCACGCCCGGCACTTTTCCGGATCGGGTTCCATGAGTCTGCCGTTCAGATAGTATGCAGCAAGCAGTGCCATTGCATCCTGCACGCCGAGCTCGGACGCCTTCAGCAGATAAGAATACGCTTTTTCGTCATCCTGTTCCGCGCCCAGCCGTCCGAAGAAATACCGCTTGCCGAGCTCAAAGAGGGCACCGCGCTCATTTTCCTGCGCATGCTGCTCCAGCTCCGGAAGCGGAAACGCCTCGAAGGGGCGGTAAACGGTCACCGGCTCGCCGCCGTCCTTCGGCGTGAAGGTCACGGCCGCTGCCGGAAGATACGCCGGCATGATCTCCTGTTTCATCGTTCATCCCTCCCTTTTTTCAACACTTGATTATAACACCAAGCAGCGCGCTCTGTCAAGCATTCAGCGGGATTTTGAAAGATATGAACCATTTTTCCGGCAATCGGCCTGATTTTTGTCAAAATTAGCAGACTGCTGCGGAAAATAAGCCCGCCGCGCGGATTGATTTTTCTGCTGTAATATGCTATACTGTTTGTGTATGTCCGTGTGAAAAAACTGCGGAAACAAAAATAAACTGAAGTCTGTAACCTTTTTCCCTGCTTCCTGTTCTTATAGGTAAAGGCACAGACGCGAAGGGCGGTGGCTGCCATTAACGATGAACGTATCATCAGCCTGTTTGAACAGCGAAATGAACAGGCCCTAGCAGAAACTGCGAGCATGTACGGAGCACTGTGCCGTTCTGTTGCCCGCAATATCCTCGGCACGAACGAGGACGCGGAGGAGTGCTTTGACGATGCGCTCCTTGCCGCATGGAACGCGATCCCGCCTGCGCATCCGCAGAGCCTGCGCGCCTATATCCTGCGGCTTGTACATAACCATGCGGTCAACCGCTGGAATGCTTCAAAAGCGCAGAAACGAGGCGGCAGCCAGCTTCCTGCCGCGCTTGATGAGCTCTCCGAGGTGCTCGCCTCCAGAGACAACATCGAGGACGAAAACGAGCGGCGTGAGATGCTGGAAGGCATCACACAGTTCCTGCGCGGACTGCCGAAGCAGCAGCGTGACCTGTTCGTCAGGCGTTACTGGTATGCTGCAACAGTTTCAGAATTATCTGCATTGTTCAATATGACAGAAAATCACGTAAAAGTCACCCTGTCCCGCATCCGGAAACGGCTGCAAAACTATCTGCGGAAGGAGGGATTGCTGTGAAGAACGATGTGCTTCTGAAACTGCTGGAAGATCTGCCGGACGACCTGATCGAATCCGCTGCAGAACCCGAACAGAGCCGCAGACCTGTCTTTCTGCGGTATGCGGTCCCTGCGATCGCTGCATGTATGGTCATCGTACTTGCTGCGGTGATCTATCCGAAGCTGAGAACGGTCACGCCGGAACGGACGGAGGAATCCTCCTTCACGACCGCGGTCACGACTGCTCAGCCCGCTGAGACCGTCATCACCGGCAATGTGCCCGAAACGGTGCAGACCGGTACCGAAGCAGCACCCGACCCCGTACATATCGTTACGGCACCGGCATATCCCGCCGTGACAGGAAAGCGCGTGACTGCCGCACCCGGCGAGACTCTGCCGGAAAACGACCCGCAGAACAACAGCGAGGAGGGCGGCGGACCGGACGCCCCCGGAACGCCGCAGGACAACGGAACAAAGCCGCAGGAGAATGCCGCAACGCGTCCCGGTGCCCGGACGACATCCCCTTCGTCTACCGCGCGCCAGAGAACGTATACAACGGCAAAGCCTGTCACCACGCGCCCTGTTCCGCAGACAGCCGCTGCCACAACGCGCGTCCGGCCGGCAACAGAGGCTCCGGCAACAAGAGCACAGTCCCTGCAAACGGATACGCCGAGCTACTATACCCAAGCGAGTCCGGTCACAGACTATCCGGGAGAGGAAGGTCCGGAAAAGCATGGCGACACGCAGACGCCGACTGCTCCGACCACGCCGACAGAACAGCGCATCCCCTGCCCGTTCAGCACCGACCGCCCCGGCACCGGTTCAGACAATGTTCCGACGCCGGGCGGCACCAACAATCCGCCTCCGATGGGTGCTGAGCCCCTGTCCGCAGAACTGAGAGGCAACCGGCTGACCGTTCATACGGACGGCCCCTGCTCCGATGCAATGATCGCCTATCTCGCCCTGCGTGACCACAGGCTTATCATCGAGATCTACTACGACAGAAACGACCGCTCCGATCTCGCGGAGCAGGAATTTACCGTGTATCTGCCGTGGGAACATGCAAACGAGGTCTGGGGGATCGAATCGGTGTGCTACGAAGTTGACAATGTTGATGAATTTGACCACAGTGATGAGGAGGTCACACTGATCGTCTTCTCATGAAAGGATGGGAAAGAATGAAACACGCACACCTCTTACACCTCTTTGCAGCAATGAGCGGTGCGGTGCTGCTCTGCACGGCAGCATCCGCGCCCGCCGCTGCGGTCAGCGGCGCACTTTCCGAAAAGCAGCCGCCGGATGATAAAGTCATGATCGGCGACAAGCTGATCTATCATCTGAAGCTCGAATCGGATAACGATGGTTCCGTCACGCTCGTCCAGCCTTACGATGACATCATCACCTTTACGCTGCGGCCTGACCGTGACGATGACAAATCGCTCCGGCAGACCCTTGATATCATCCTGAAGTATATTCCCAGTGCCGATTTCGAGTTTTTCCGGTCACACGGTGCCTATACGGGAAACACCCTGAATTACAATCTGCGCGTCAACAATGATTCAAAAGGCTCCGCTGAAATTGCAGATGCCCTTCTGCATGATCTTGCCGCAGCCGGACTGATCTGCGAATATTATACATGGGAGCAGGCAGGATATTATCAGTATGCGGATTATTCTTTCAATCTGTCCGCGTATACGGAATACGATCTGGATACGCACACGGGTCAGGAACGCGACCTGACACCGCTCTGCAGCTTTCTGGCGGAGCATCATCCCGGCTGGACGATCGAAAGCGAATACAGAACCCAAAAGTACTATAACTGGGAAGGCATATTGACCGAATATTCGGAGCGGTACTGCCGGCTGCAGTGCAGCAGGGAGCATACCGATGAAGAAACGATCGCCGTGCATGCCGATCTTTATGAGGCGTTTCCGGATGCAGTGAGTATCTGGACGGCGGGGCCGGACGACCTCTATAGCAACGGCAATATCTTCATCGGCGAAAACGCCCTTGCAAAGCCCTGCGACGTCAATCTTGACTGCAGCGTGGACGTTGCAGACGCCGTGCTGCTGGCAAGATACATCAACAGCGACAGTGAGGCCGCAGTCTGTGAGCAGGGCATCCGCAATGCATCCGCGGACGGCAGCACACAGGTCACCACGGACGATATCACTCGCATCCTGATGAAGATCGCGAAAAAACAATAATACGGCATACGAACTGACAAAAAAGGAGGATCATCCCATGAAACACACACAGAAGATCTTTGCGGCACTGGCCGCAGGTACGGTCATGCTCGGTTCTCTTTCGGTACTGCCCGCCGCTGCACTTGATTACCTCGGCACCGGGCATTTCAGCGGCGATCTGCCCGAATCGGAACTGATCGAGCTCAAAGGAATGCGCCGCGGTCTGAACACGAATGCACCGTTGATCTACAGACTGATGAAGGACTGGGACATGCTCATCACGCCGCACAGCAACAAGCTGTGCTTCACGATCCGCACCGATCTGAATAAGCCGACCGCAGCGGCACAGGCACTTGCGATCATCCGGAACTATTTCCCGGATACGGTCGAAGGTCTTGCGGACGATGCGCCTGCCTGTTTTTACAAGCAGAATTATATCAACCGTGATTTTTCTGACTGCTATGAGCTGTTTGTCAGCGATGAAGCACGCTGCACCGCAGAAACCGCAGAAGGCATCAAGCGCGATCTGGCAAAGGCCGGACTGATCTCCGAATTCTTCACATGGGGAAAACCGGCTCATTATGAGGATATCGAATATCTTTCATATACATTCGACGCCTATGCAGAATATGACGACAGCACGCACACCGGAACGCTCCGCGATCTGACGCCGGTTCAGGCATTTCTGGATCAGCAGCATCCGGGCTGGCGGATCGAGACATTCGACTCGACAACCTGTTACTTTAACGAAAATAATGAATTCATTGACGGGATCCCGTATGTCAGGACAATGCTGGTTCATGACGGCACATATACCGATACGGAGCTGCTGACCGTGCAGATCGATCTTTATGATGCATTTCCGGATGCTTCAGACATCTGGGGGTCATATCCGCAGTTTGGCTGGGATGCAGGAGAGCTTGTGATCGGCGAAAACGCCCTTGCAAAGCCCTGCGACGTCAACCTTGACTGCAGCGTGGACGTTGCAGACGCCGTGCTGCTCGCCAGATACATCAACAGCGACAGTGAGGCCGCAGTCTGTGAGCAGGGCATCCGCAATGCATCCGCGGACGGCAGCACACAGGTCACCACGGACGACATCACCCGCATCCTGATGAAGATCGCAAAGAAGATCTGAACCGCAGGCCACATGCACACATTACAGATAAAAGGAGGATTGTAACATGAAACACACAGGGCGCAGAATCCTTGCGCTGCTGACAAGCGGTGCCGCAGCACTCAGCATGGCATCCGTCATGCCGCTGTCTGCGGGAGCAGAGGATTTTGTCCGCGGAAAGCCGCGAAAGGTGATCGGCGGCGAAAAGCTGATCGAAAACATCGAAGAAGGCGGCGAATACTTCTATTACCGCACGGGAAGCGACGGCCAGCACTACTACACGGTTCTGGAAGACCACGATTACCCGCGGAGCTGCTCCACTTATGCTGAATTTCATCTTTCCCTGCCGAACGCATGGACAGTTGATACCGCGGCAGAACGCCTCGGGCAGATCGTAACGGAACGCGCCGGTCACCCGGAATACGAATACAAGAAACAGGACTTGCATGGAACCGTGAATAATACCAAGACGAATTTCTATTTCGGTATTTACGACCCGAACCGCGACGATGATTTCTACGGCATCATTGCCGACCTGTACGATTATCTGCCGCAGCTCGGATTTGAAATCAACGGTTTTGCCTATTCTGCGGAATACGGCATTGCCAATAATTTTGAACCGGGCGGCTGGGGCGGATACTCGGATCTCGGTGCAGAAACGGTCGCTCAGGTGAATGCATATCTGCAAAGCATTGACAGTGCGCTCTCACTGAGCGAGGACAATACCAAAGTTGTCAGAAAGAACGGCGAAAACAGCTATGAGGATAACCGGTATTATCCGGAGCTTGCCGAAAAATTCGGCATCTGGCCGGGCGGTGCAAGAACCTGCGCATACACCCCGTTTTCTACCGCCGGATGGTATTCCGCAGCAAAGAAAGCCGGTGAAATTTCGGATGCAGCGGTGCAAGAGGTCCGGTCTGCATATCAGGTGCCGGATTACTGCGCATCGTTCGAGCTTAACCTGACAGACGCTGCGCTCAAGGCACTCGCGGAAAAGATCGGCGTGCCGGCTCCCGCAGAGGGACAGCCGCTTGACAGCAGCCTTGTCGCAGAGGCACTGAACACCGGCTTTGCTGCGAAGATCCTTGCAAATCCGGAGCGCTGGGAAGCAACCGGCGGCAGCGGCTATATCTACAAAGTGCAGCTCAATTCGATGAATAAGGGCATCAAAGACGCAGCAGCAAGACTGATCGCTTATATCAAACAGTACGGTACAGCGGATTTCACGATCCGTGCAGAAAAAGTCTATCCGGCCAGCACGCCGGATCAGATCGGCACATGGAAGCGAATCAGCGGCCTGCATGATTATTATGCGGCAAAGGGTACGGCACTCTCGCCGGACAAGCAGTATTATTACGATGAAGAATCCGGCAAAATGGTTGAGATTTCGCACGCAGGAAATCCGGGCATGAGTCTGACACTCGCAGCAGAGGCCAAAGGCGATCCGGGCGAGCAGGC
Organism: Ruminococcus sp. Phil11; assembly: GCA_001940925.1. GTDB lineage: Bacteria > Bacillota > Clostridia > Oscillospirales > Ruminococcaceae > Firm-04. The sequence continues at coordinate 74,670 of MSGZ01000043.1, read as the reverse complement.
AGGACATGTCACAGCACTTGCCACACAGTTCTTCGGTGCCGGCTGCAAGATCGACAGCAAACCGATTTACATGATGGCTGACGGCATCAGCACGATTGATCCGGTCATCTCCGCATGTACTTATGAGATCACCATTCCGAAGATGCGCAAGGGTCTGCAGGAAACCGCGGAAAAAATGTACCGCGAGCTTGCCGCAGGCGGCAGCACCGTCACGGACTGCATGTATTATCCGGAGTTCGGCTGGGTCAACGGCGTTCTTCCGGGCGGCTATACATATAACGCCGCACAGGCAGCCGCAATCGAACAATATCTGGCGGAGAAAGCACCGGATTTCCGGCTTGCAGTTGACGAAGCACAGACAACCATGCAGATCGTCAGCAAGACAGCAGCGAACGCGGATAAGCCTGCAGCGGTCTATGCAAAGGTCTTTGAGGCACTCGGTTACTGGCCGGATTCGCTGGCAATCGAGGACGGCTGCAGCCACGGCCTCGGCACCGACCTGAAAAAGGCGATCAATGCAGGCGTGCGCCGCTGCGACTGGAGCGCATCCGAAGACGGTGCGGATTCTTACACGAATTACAAGTTCTTCACGGCCAGCGAAGGCAATCAGACAGAACCCTATCCGCGGGAGTACTATCCGTCCGAAACCTACACAAGCGGCAGCTACCTTTATTCGTTCATGACCTATCCGGGCAATCTTGCGTTCCGGCTGACTGAGAGCCCGTTCCGTTCCAATCCGTTCGAGGCTCGTAATCCGGATGTGAACGCACTCTGCGATCAGTATCTGGATTCCGCCTATGAACACTGGATCGGAGACCGCCTGTGCGTCATCCAGTTTTCGGCGGCCGCTGTCAAGGAAGCAGATATCCTTGCATTCAAAAATGCACTTGCGGAAACCGGAAAGCTCGCTGCATTCTATGACCCCGGCAATGTCGCATCGGTCAATATCAGCTTCTTACCCGATAAAAAAACGCTGAGCTATCACGAAGCGGGCACCGGAATTGTCCAGCCGGAGATCGAAACGATCAAGGAATGGCTGGCAGTCTACCGCCCGGACTGCACCTATGAAACAGGCGTGATTGATACCTCGATGCATTACGGCAGAACAGATTCCACCTATTTCCAAGTCAAGTCCAAAACAGAGATGACAGAGCAGCAGTTGATGGATCTGGCCTGTGACCTGTACCGCCTGACCGGTTTATGGCCGGAAACGGATCAAATCATGACAAACGATCCGGTCTATGCATTCCGGAACAGCAGCTATCCGCCTGCCGCCGAAGCAGGCAAGGGCGAGCCCTGCGAATGGCTGAGCACATACATCGGAGAAAACGGCTTTGAACCGGGCTGGAGCGATCATACCAAGTTTGATGCCAAGGGCATGTTCGGCAGCGCAGAAACCTATATCTACACGTTTGAGGACAGCGCGACCATGACTGTGTTCGATCCGCTTTGCCTCACGGTCGGATGCTATTCCGCCGCACTCAACTGTACAAATGAAACGCTTGAACGGCTGATCCAGGCGCGTGTTCCGTCTTACTTCAGAGTCAGCATCCAACCCAGCGGCCTGATCCTGATCCAGGATTATGCACGCAACTGCCTCACGCTGCCGGAGGAGGAGGTGCAGTCGATCTTCAACGCACTGACAAAGGACGGCCTGATCAGCGCATTCTTCCGCCCCGGCGATGTCGCCGCGGTTCGGCATTACGGCCTTGCAAGCAGAGATGCACTGCTCTATAACGCAGACCGGATGTACAACGGCGGTGAGGTGCTGCAGGCCATGCAAAACTGGCTGGAAGCAAACCGCCCGGGCTATACCGCAGAGGTCGTGACCGACACGGCACTCTCCGACGGCGAAGCCTATATCAAGGTCACGCCGAAGGAAAAGATCAGCGATGCGGAATTGTTCGCACTCGCCGCCGACCTCTTTAAGGTGACCGGCGAGCACCCGGAGTTCTCGTACATGCTGCCGAATGTTCCGGAATATGCCGTGCGCAATGACAGATTCGTCACCCGCGGCGACATGAACGCGGACGGCAAACTGGATGTTTCCGATGCGGTCATGACTGCGCGGTATATCGCAGAGGACAAGGAGCTGGTCGTTTACGACAACGGCATCAGAAACGCTGACGTAAACGGCAGCGGCAATGTCGATACAGATGACCTGACCATGATGCTCCGCGCGATCGCAAAGCAAATCAAGCTTTGAGCGGGATGCGCCTGCAGGCATTACGGGACTGCAGGGCGTCTGCAAACAAAGCGTGATATAAAAGGGCGCCGGCCTGCAAGCCGACGCCCTTCTTATTTTTTTATGTGTTTGTTTGCTGCGCATCAGGCTGACATGCATCCGTGCCGAACAGCACGCGCCGGAAGAAATCGCGGGTCCTCGCCTCGCCGAGTGCTTCCCTGAGCAGATCGGCAGAGGGGCTGCCCTTTTCAAGCAGGCTCTCTGCAAAATTCTGCGTGATCTCCAGCTGTCTTGCTGCCTCCTCCGGCTTGCTTTTCTCCTGTCTCACAGACTCCTCAAGATACACCTCCAGCATACTGAGGAACATTTCACGGCTGCGCTCCTCATCCTTGCTTTTCAGCTTTTTGTATACCGAAGCACTGAGATAGCTGTCATACCAGTGCGGCTCCGCACCGGCATCCGGCTCCCCCGAGAAAAACTGCGCGGCGTTCCGGAGCGATCCCGTCACGCGCTGATAATCCGGCGAAGCCGTGTCCCCGACAAGATCGTAAAATTCCGCAGCGGTTTCTCTGGTCCACATGAAATAGCTCTGCTCCAGCCTGCAGAGCGGCATATTCTTCTCAAGCGGCGTGAACGTGAACGTGACCGTCTGCCGCAGGCCGCTGTCCCTGACCGCAACAGAAAGATTGCCGAACCCCGCCGCACGGTACTGCGCAGTCCGGACCTTTGTCATCCTGCCGATATGCATCTCCGCATATCCGCCGGTATCCTGCTGGGTGAGATCATACCGCATCGCAGCAGACCGCACGCCCTCGTCGATCAGTGCGTTCATGATTTTCCTGTTATTGACCGCGCGGACGATCAGAAGCCCGGCAGCCAGCAGGATCACCGGCAGCAGGGTCAGCAGGATCAGTCCTGCCGCTTTCAGCTTTCCTCCGCGTTTTGCCTTCATCGGCACTACCTCCCGATCATTTCTGTTCATACTCATAACTGTTATTATACCATATTGTCCGGTAAAATGCAATGTTTTCGGCACGAAAAATCAACCGGCGCGCAATACTGCCCGCTGAACCCTTCGGATATGCAGTATTTCAGCGGGAGAAACGGCAAAACGGCCGGAAGCATCTGCTCCCGGCCGTTTCGCTGTTCTGTGTTATCCCTCGATCCGGATCATGCGCTTCGGCGGTGCCTGCGGCTCCTTCTTCGGGATCGTCAGCTTCAGGACACCGTTCTCAAAGCGTGCCGCGATATCCTCCTCGGTAACAGCCTCGCCCACGTAAAAGCTTCTGGAATACGTGCCGGAGAACCGCTCACGGCGGAGGTATCTGCCGTTTTCATCCTGTTCGTCATTCTGCTGCGCGGATGACGCAGTGATATTGAGATAGCCGTCCTTGAGATCGGCGGTGACATTTTCCTTCTGAATGCCGGGCAGGTCGATCAGCAGGGTGTAATCCTGATCGGATTCCATCACATCTGTTTTCATCAGCTGGGCCGCATTCCGCCCGCCGCCAAACGGATACTCAAACAGATCGTCAAACACATTTCTTCTGAATACACTCGGTGCGAACATAACGCAAAACTCCTTTCAAACAGTTGACAGTATCATCAGAACGCCGGGAGCTTTCCCGTCCGGGATATTGTTCCCTCGTTCTGCCTGTATTATACCACGGCGCATTAGCACCGTCAAGGGAAGAGTGCTAATTTTCGGTTTTGCGTCACAAATTTTCACGCGGCGTTGATGTTCCGCTGAGCAGATGACTTCCGATGCCCGTCTGAATCTCGATTATTTCCTTATATTTTTATGAAGTCATTGACAAAGTGTACAATTCAAGGTATAATAAGATTCGGTGTTGTTTTCCGCGCCGAATCTGCTTGGGGAAGGGAGGGCCTGCATGGAGAAAAGGACACTGAAATATGTGCTGAATCTCCTGTTCGTCGCGCTGATCCTCGGGCTGACATTCCGGCTGGTCTTTTCCGGGCAGGAGATCCCTGAGATCATCGCGGATCTGAAAACGGCAAGCCCTGTCTGGATCGGAGCCGGCGTGCTGCTGGTGTTCCTCCATGTGGCAGGAGAAGCCTCCGTCATTCATTATATGCTGCGGAAGCTGGAACAGAAAACGCCGTTTCTCCGCTGCCTGAAATATTCGTTCATCGGCTTTTTCTTCTCGGATATCACACCGTCCGCATCCGGCGGACAGCCGATGCAGATGGTCTATATGAAAAAGGACGGCATCCGGTACGGGCACTCCGCGCTGATCATGATGCTGATCACGATCGTGTACAAGGCGGTGCTCGTCATTCTGGGCGGGCTGTTCCTGATCCTGCGGCGGGAGACCGTCGCGCTCTATGCGAGCCGCATGATCTGGCTGCTGGTGCTCGGCTTTGTGCTGAATATCGCGTTCATCGCACTGCTGGTGCTGCTGGTCATCCGGCCGAAATGGGTGCGGAAGATCGGCCTGAAAATCATTCTGTGGCTCTCATCACACAGGCTGATGAAGCAGAAAACGACGGATCGCCTGACCGCCAAGATCAACCGCATCTGCGATACCTACACGGCAGGCGCGAAATATATCCGGCAGAACCCGCATGTCATCCTGCGTATCTTCCTTCTGACGACCGTTCAGCGGCTCTGTCAGTTTGCGGTCACATGGGTCGTGTATCGCGCCTACGGACTGAACAGCATCCGCTTTATTGATATCCTCGCGCTGCAGATCATGATCGCAGTTGCGGCGGAGATGCTGCCGCTGCCGGGTGCTGCGGGCATCACGGAGGGCTGCTTCCTGCTGAGCTTCACAGGCATCTTCGGCGAGGATCTCGTCCGGCCTGCGCTGCTGCTCAGCAGAGGTCTTACCTATTATCTGGTATTGATCGCAGGCGGCATCGTCACATTTGCCGCGCATACGGCACTGGTCATCAAGGAACGGAAGCATAAGGAATAATGCAGCTTTCTGAGTAAAGCGGGCACCGGCATAAAAAATAGCCGGTGCCCGTTTCTGCTGCATCATGAGCCCGGATTTGCAGTAAAATTGCTAAAAGCAAACTAACTAACCGGTCAATCTTCGTGCATATGTACATTTATGTATTCTATTCACGATGCTTTATGTGGTATTCGACGAAATTTAATGTTTTATATTGATTTTTTTGCATTTATATGGTATAAGAAAATTGTTACGCAACAAGATCACATTTACACGGCGATTGAAAATTCATAGCAAAGGGCAGGGCAGACTTCTTGTTCTGCCCTTTCTCATGCGTTTCCTGTACCGCAGCTTCGCGTGATCACATTATCATTTTAGGAGCATTCTATGAGTAAAAAAGCAATCATGCTGGCGATCTACGCAGTCAACATCATCGTATTTCTGGTGTGTTCCATGCTGGAATTCTGCATGTTCCCCTTAAAAACAGTGGAGGAAGACAAAACGATCGTCACGGTCAAATGGACGCAGAAGCTGGAAAACGACGCATATATTGATATGCTGTATGACATTGCCGACGAAATATCCGGCGATCTGATGGTCAGAAATCTGGCGGACAACGACCTGCTGCAGTATTACCGGACGGAAAACGATCCCGGCTTTATTGCGCTGGAAGGGCTTTACCCCGGTCAGACCTATGCGACGGATCCGCAGAACGGTGAACAGAAGATCCGCGGCTTTTTCTTTTTATCGGACAGTGATTTTCAGATCGCGCCGCTCAAAAGCTTAAAGGGAAAGGACATAGACCTTTCCATTCAGCAGTTCCTCGTTTCCACGGATAAGCTGAATGCGTTTTCACAGGCAGTCACCGCAAAGGGGCTGGAGCTCAGCACGGAAAAGGGCATCAGCATTGCCGGTGATTTCGGTTTTCTGTACCGCATTCTGGCCGCACTCGCCTTCTTCCTTGCCGTTTCGGTCGTGTTCTACGCTTTTTCCCGTTCCAAGGATATGATCGTCAAAAAGACAATGGGCTTCAGCGACATGAACATTGCAGCAGCGGAGATCAAAGAAAACTTCTCCCTGCTGCTTCTCATCACGGCCGTTCTTCTGCTCACGGCATTTATCGTGTTCTCTGCGCTCTCCGGTGCCGCATCGACGCTCTACTTCCTGAAAAAGAATCTGCTCCGGATTTTGCTTTATCTCGGCGGTACATTCCTGCTGTTTCTTGTGTTCATTTATCTGGTCAGTACCCAGTGCAGCATCAGCAGCAGCAAGGGTAAATCGTTCAACAAGCAGCTGTTCGCATTCACGGTCGTATTCAAGACCGTGGTGATCATTCTGCTCAGCACATCCCTGACTACGCTGATCCAGAGTGCAGGCAAAGTCTATACCATGTATCATGCCACCAAAAAAACCGCTGACCTTGTTGAAGGCTATGCGACGACCACTATGAATGCCCGTCTGGAAGACCCGATGCAGCAGTATGAGAAATATGCACCGATCCTGCTTGATTTCTACCGCGCCATGCACGACGATCATAATTTCATCATTGCGTCCTTCAACGACATCCTGTATGACCTGCATAACGAGAAAGCAACTGCCGTCAATTACAGAGTCACGGTGAACGACAATTATCTGGATACCGTCGATACGCTCTGCGGAACAGACGGAAAGCAGATCCGTTCCGATGCCCTCGTCAAAGGAAAATACAACTATCTGATCCCCGAGCATTACAACCCTTCTGAAATGCTGAAGATGTACACATCCAGCGGCCAATATGCCGAGGAGGATTTCCATTTCATCCGCTATTCGGAATCCAGCAAATTCTTCACCTTCTCCAATCAGGTCCCGAACGGATATGTCGGCGGTTCCCGGATCATTGCTGAGGTCTTTGACCCGGAGCTGTTCTATCAGCGCGAATCAGCCAGAACATCAACTGCCATGCTGAGCAGCTATTATTCCACCGCCGGATTTTTTACCTATGATACGGCGTCCGATCAGGATCCGCTGTATCAGATCATGCCGATCATCAAAGAAACCGGCATGGAAAAGATCCTCATTTCGACACCGGCTGTCATACAGCAGTTCAGTCAGGATCTGAAATACTACAGCAACAGCCTGATCATTTCCGTTGTGAAGCTGATCGTCGTCCTGTTTGCATTCATCGTGATCGTGATCTATGCAGCAGAGCTTGACTACCGGATCTATGCAAAGGATTATTCGATCAAATGCGTGACCGGATATTCCTTCCTCGATATCTTTATCATCCGGATCGTATTGAAGATGATCATACTTCCGGTCCTGGTGATCATGCCGGGTGTCAGCCTGCCGGTCGCGCTCCTCTGTGTTCTGTCGGAGCTCGTGATCTATGTGATCTGCATGAAAAAGAGGATCGGCAGAAATACAGTTACAATCCTGAAAGGAGAATAAGAACAGCATGGGCAACGTGATAGAATTAAAAAACATCAGCAAAAAATTCGGCGACCATCAGATCCTCAAGGATTTCAGCCTTGAGATCCCGGAGGGCGATTTTGTCTGCATTACCGGCGAAAGCGGAAAGGGAAAGACCACACTCCTGAACATCATCGGAATGCTGGAGCCGGCTGATTCCGGCACGCTCATCATTGACGGCGTCGAAAACCCGAAGCTCAACAGCCGCGCCGGACGCAGGCTGATCCAGGACAGTATGTTTTACGTGTTCCAGAATTACGGTCTGGTGGAGGACAAGACGGTCAAGTATAATCTTTCGGTCGCAGCGTACTTCATGGAGCACAAAAACAATGAGATCCTGGAAAATGCGCTGATCAAGGTCGGCCTCGGCCCGGAATTCATGAACAAGAAGGTCTATACCCTGAGCGGCGGCGAACAGCAGCGCTGCGCACTCGCCAGACTGTATCTGAAAAAGCACAAGATCATTCTGGCTGATGAGCCGACAGGCAGTCTTGATCCGATGAACCGCGAGAAGGTCATGGAGATCTTCCAAAACATCAATGAAAGCGGAAAAACCGTGTTGATCGTAACACATGACAAAGAGGTCACAAAATGCGCGAAAAGAGTCATCCGGCTGTAAACAAACGTGATATTCTGTTCTGCATCCTGATCACGGCGGCAACCGTCCTGTTCATCCTGAATTTCCGGATCGTGAAGGTCAGCGGCAGCTCCATGGAACCGACGCTTGCCGACGGTCAGCTATTGTTCACAACGACGCACACCTCGCATCTGCAGCAGAATGACATCGTCATTTTCCGCTATGAGGACAAGCAGTGCGTGAAGCGCGTGATCGCTGTCGGCGGCGATACGGTCACCCTGAAAAACAATCAGGTCTATGTGAACCGGATCGCCTACAGCAACTATGAATATGACGGTGAGGATCAGGAATACACGATCGCGCCGGATGAGATCTTTGTGCTGGGCGATAATACCAAGGTCAGCCTGGACAGCCGCATGTTCGGCCCCGTCAAAACCGATCAGCTGCTGTTCAAGCGGATCAGCTTCGGAAAAGCAGTATAAGATGAAGAATCACAAAAGCCTCCCTGTGCGCACACGGGGAGGTTTTGCAGCAATATGATAAAAAAAGAGCAGGCCGAAACATCTTCATCCTTGATCGTCTGAATAATATTTATTGATATAAGATTTTATTGTCAACATATATTCTTGCTGTTTGTGCAGTCAGCCGGAATTTAATGTGATATATTGACATTTTAATTCAAATGTGGTATATAATAATTGTTGCGCAACAATCTCATATTTCTTGATGCATATACCCGTAATTTACCTGTACGAAGAAGATGAAAAGGAGTTGACCTATCATGAAAGCAAAAAGAATCCTCGCAATCAGCGCACTGGCAGCAGTTGCCCTTTCCGCAACAACCGCACTGGCACAGCTGGATATCCTGGATCACGGCCTTTGGTCTCACGGCACAACAGGCCTTTTCGGCGGCGGAAAAGTTTACTCGCAGTACCAGGACTGGTCTTATAACTGGTCTTATGCAAGCGTGAAAAACGCAAAAGGCAAAAAGGCCAGCGACACCAAGTACAATGATACGGCCAAAGCCAGCATAAAGGCATACGCCGGTCGGACCGATTACGCATACTACAACTTCTGGAACTGATCCCTGTTCCGTGAACATGCACAAAAGGGCAGAGCAAGCTTCTTGTTCTGCCCTTTTCATGCACACGCAAAAACACAAGCCTCCCCTTGCGGACAAAGGGAGGCTTTGCTGTATCAGCGCATCAAAGATCGTCGATCTCCGGAATGCTGTCGGTGATGACATCCTCTGCCGCAAACACGATGATCTCCATTTCAGGAGCCGTATAGATTTCCTTCATTCCTTGATCCTCCTTCAGGTATTCGGTGCATACGCAAACGCCTGTGCATCCAGCCAGTATTCATAAAGAGCACACGCCATTGCAGTATTTTTCGGGCTGCCGCCGTCGTTCGCCAGTGCGCGCCAGCACCACGAAAGCGGGCTGCACATATAGGAAACATCATTGTATTTCAGAACAGGCGGGCCGTCCAGATTCAGCGGAGCGTAGGTCGTGACCTCAAAGCAGGGTCTGCCGTCCTTGCCCGCGATCGCGCGCTTGCCGCTGGACGACTTGTCACCGACCTGCAGACCGCTGATATAAAGGCGGAGGGTCATTCTGGAACCGAGCACCATAGAGATCGTTGCATCCGACGACGAGAAGTTCGGCTCAAGGGTCTTGTTCTCCTCCTCCTGCTTCAACTGCAGCTCGCCGATCGTGTGCACCGGCACAGCAATGCCGCTCATATCGCCGTTTCCGAAATAGGCCTTTGCAGCCTGACCGTAAATGCGCACCGTTCCGACCAGCTTCTCAAATGCGGCTTTCTTTGCCGTGCTCCAGTCATCCTCCGGCTGCGCATTGTCCAGATAATCGTTGACGGAATACGTGACCGTATCCATGTGATGCCATTCGCCGCTGATCTTTCTGTAAAGGTCGGCTTTGATCGGTTCATCCATGTGAGCCGCGGTCAGATTGGCTCTTGCGAAGGAGCCCTCCGGCTTGACGTAGCACCGGATCTCCTTCCCGTCCTCCTCGCATTTGCCGGAGAAAACGACCTTGACGTTATCAAAGCTGCCCGCGTCCGTCATGCTGACATAGAATTTCAGTGCAAGATCATACGTCAGGTCAACGGAAACGCCCGTGAACGGCGCGGTGAGGTATCCGGCCTGCCCCGCTGCGTCGATGCAGGCAAGGGTCTTGTCCGTCTTTTCAGCGTCGTAAACAGTACCTTTTCCGCCGGTCAGTGCGGTGCATTTTAAGAACATGTTATCAGAAAGCGTCAGGGAATCCGTATTCCACAGCTCGGAAACGCTGATCGTTTTCAGACGGGTGCAGCCGTAAAACGTGTGTACCGCCGCAGTCACATTTGACGTATCAAAGCTGGTAAGATCAAGCACTGTCAGATTATCACAGCAGGTAAACATATTCGTCATATCGGTGACTTCGCTCGTGTCAAATGTGGTAAGATTCAGTGAAGTCAGCGCACCGTCGTATGCAAACATACTGTTTATGTTCTTCACGCCGGAGGAATCTGCTTTGGAAAGGTCAATGCTTTCCGCGCAGAAATAAGTAAACAGTCCCGAACAATCCTCCGGCAGAACGGCACCGCTCTCACAGACGACCTTCGTCACGCGGGTGTCCTCTGCATAAGTGTGTACTTCGTCAAAGGCAACCGTGCCGCTCAGTGTCAGCGTACCGGTCTCCTCGTCCAGCGAAGCATCCGCACTGGCCGAGAGCGATGCGCCAGCGCAGCAGACCGCCGCGCCGAACATGGCAGCAGCTGCAGTTTTCATCCATTTCTTCGTTTGTTTGTTCATCCATAATTCTCCTTTTTGTGCATAATTGAAAAGCACATGCCGCCCGCCGGGAGCGACATGCGCCTTGCCTGCAGTATGCGTCAGCATCACGCTGACCGCAATATGCTTACAGTATAACACGAATAGTCCGGAATGTCAAGATAATTCTAATGCAGCAGCTTTATTTTACTGATTATGCTTTTGGAGAGACTTCCGGCGTGGCGCGGAGCCCGCGCTGGCAATTCCTAAAGCCCGTGGGGAGCATTAAAAGGTTTCCGCTGTATATGCGGCGGACTTTAGTAATTGGGAGCAGTTACGCCAAAGAAGCCGCGATCAGCGGCGTGCAGTAACGTAAATGGGAGAGCTTCGCTTACCGCGCCCGTAGGGAAACGGCTGTCGGCCCTGCCGACCCGGAGGGAAACGCCAGCCCGGGCTCCGGGCTCATAACATCTCTGCGAGTTCAAGGATCAGCCGCTCGGACTTTTCCCAGCCGAGGCACGGGTCGGTGATCGACTTGCCGTAGCAGCCGCCGTCCACCTTCTGTGCGCCGTCCTCGATGTAGCTTTCGATCATGAAGCCCTTGACCAGCTTCTTGATGCTGTTATTATAGCGGCGGGCGCTGAGCACCTCCTTGCAGATGCGGGGCTGCTCCAGCGGATTCTTGCCGGAATTCGCATGGTTCGTGTCAATGATGACCGCCGGATTCGCAAAGCTGCCTGCTGCATAAAGCTCCGCAAGATGCACCAGATCCTCATAGTGATAATTCGGCAGAGACTGCCCGTGCTTGTTCATATAACCGCGCAGGATCGCGTGTGCGAGCGGATTGCCGGTCGAATGCACCGCCCAGCCGCGGTAGATGAAGCTGTGTCCCTGCTGTGCCGCGGTGATCGCATTCATCATGACGGAGAGATCGCCCGAGGTCGGGTTCTTCATGCCGACCGGGATCGGCAGGCCGCTGGAAACGAGCCGGTGCTCCTGATTCTCCACGGAGCGCGCACCGACTGCGACATACGCCAGCAGGTCGTCCAGATAGCGGTGATTCTCCGGATAGAGCATCTCATCCGCGCAGGAGAAACCGGTCTCCTTCAGTGCGCGCATGTGCAGCTCACGGGTCGCGATGATGCCCTTGAACACATCGGGCTTCGCGTTCGGGTCGGGCTGATGCAGCAGTCCCTTATAGCCTGCGCCGGTCGTGCGCGGCTTGTTCGTGTAAATGCGCGGGATGATGAAGATCTCGTCCCTGACCTCCTCCTGCACTTTGCGCAGACGGCTGATGTAATCCAGCACCGCGTCCGGGTTATCCGCAGAGCACGGGCCGATGATGAGGATCAGCTTATCCTCCTCCCCGGCAAAGATCTTCCGGATCTCCTCCGCCCGGTCAGCGACGATCTTCTCCATTTCCTTCGTGACCGGATACATCTCCTTCGTATCCTTCGGAATGGTCAGCTTGCGTTCAAATTCCATATTCATCATAATATTTCAGGCTCCTTTACCCGTAAAAATACAATCTTCGTCGCGTCCTCTGCCGTCGCTGTCACTTATTATACCGCATTTTCTCCGGAATGTCAACCCTTTAACGCATAAAAGCACTAAATTTTTACGGGTCAGTGCCGTAGAGCTTTCCGTCAAAATACTGTAAAAGCAGGAGCGTCACGCCGTCGTAGGAATTTTCCTGCAGGATATTGCCCTGCGTTTCCCAGCCGGTATCGGCCGTTTCCTGAATGACCTCCTGCACGGCGGGCATCTCGTCGATCGGGTGGGGATCTTCGTTATAGACCTCGCGCTCGATCTGATAGGCACTGTCCATGATCTGTCCGGCACGTTCGCTCAGCTGCGGCTCCTCCCCGCAGATCTCAACCAGAATGCGGTAACGCTCCATTGCAGTCGCCATGTATTCCTCTTTTGTCATGCCGTCCCGGAACGCCGGCAGCTGCAGCCTGCCCTCGGCCTCCATGTTCGTCAGCAGCTCGTCCTGCGCTGTCAGATAGCCGTCAAACACATACTGATACATATCCCAGAAGCCGCTGAACCGCAGGAACGGGTCATCCGACTGCGAAAGTGCCAGCTCGCTGAGAAAATTCGCCTCATTCTCCTTGTAATAGCCCTTGTGATGCGAAAGCTCATGCGCATCCAGAATCGGCAGATAGGTCGGCGTGAGATACTTGTTCCGCGTCGGCTCCATGGTATAGATGTAATTATAGCCGCCGATGCCCATGCGTTCGAGGATATCGGAACAGAGCGCGGTCTTGACCGGCGGATAATAGCCGTTCAGCCGCGGGAAGTCTCCGGAGAGCCCCTGCATCGCGGCCGCGATCTTCGGCATGATCCCGGATTCGGTCGGGAAATCGACCTTGCCGTCCGCCGTGATCTCAATTTCCTCCGCAGCGGCATTGACGCCGTTTGCCGCATAGACCGTCAGGGCGCGGATCTCCTCAAAGGTGAACGATGTCCGTTTGCCGGGATTCCCCTGCCCCAGCACCGTACCGCGGAACGGGATCACCCAGAAGAAGGTATACACGAACACGACGCAGATCAGCGTCATCAGGAAGGTTTTGTAATAACCGCGGCAGAAACGGCGGTAGCCCGCCTTTTTCCGCAGGAACAGCAGCAGGATCAGGAACAGCACCGCAAGCAGCACCAGCAGCACGCCGAGATACATCAGCAGCTCCCCGACGGCGACCGGCACCGGCGCGGTCAGACGGCTGATGCCGCCCTCGATCAGGCAATAGATGTGATCGGTGTACCAGTCGCAGAATGCCGGGATACAGCCTGCAAGATTGCCGACCGCGCTGAGCAGCAGCAGGGTCAGCAGGATTTTCCGGTATTTCGGTTTGCGTGTTTCCATGCGGTTTCGCCGCCTTTCGCCTTTTTTCTTATTATATCAGCAATGATCTCCCATGTCAAGCGGGAAGCACCCGCGGGCATTGATCCATCGTTCGGCGGAGCATCTGCATCAGCAGAAAATACAGCGTTCTCATCTTGCTTTTTACCGCGTAATGTGCTATTATGAGAACTGCATATCGCGGCAAGCCAGCGTCAGCAGAAAAGCACGCTATATTGCCAAAATCAGTTCGGATAGGCAAATCAGTATATCCGGATTTAATGTGGTTTTCAGCCAATTAGTTGACCAAAAGTTGCCCATACTACAACAAGACAAGCGAATATATCGTAAACGGTGCACAGGACAAAACTGTGTGCCGTTTTTGTATTTGAGAATGATATTTTTGAAAGCACAGAACAATTCTTTCCACTATATTATAGATATTCACTAATTTTGTTGACATTAATACGCAAAAGTGGTATAATAAAACATATTGTTATACCATTTTGAGGATTCATATATGAGAAACAAATAAGCGGTCTGGATATTGCCGGAGGTGCAGAATGAAGACTTCAGACTATGAGAGCCGATGCGGAAACTGTCATGCCTACATGATAAAAAGTGATCTGTTCTGTCGGTACTGCGGAACAAAACGGGGCGATGGTGCATTTGAACCGTTTGATGAATTGGAGTTTGTTCAATATGCTTATGGTCCGCCAATCAAAACAAGATTCAAATGTGAAGCTTGCGGATACAACTGGGAAACAACTGTATTTGGCGGCGATGACTCCAGGTTTTGTCCGCATTGCGGAAAAAATGCCCTACAGATAGTTGAAAGAACAATACTAAACTTTGAGGATGCGTTTTCATTACCTAACGAGGAGGATTCGGTGCAGGATACCGAATAATAGAAGAATATGAATAAAGATTTATCAGAAAAGGATGTAGTGCCTGAACTTTCAATACCGCCTATCGTATTCGATTTGTTATCTGACGAATACGCAGAAAAGCTGCAGCAGGCTGTCGGGATGATCCGACTGGTACGCGATGTTGCTTCTAAACGAAAAACTGTAATGGACGCGCTGGCAGAAATCAGCATTACATCAGATACTGTTGTTGAAAAGATACAAGGCGTTATGACAAGATCTGAGTCCGGCTTCCTGAATGCACTTGCCGGAACAGATTTCACAAGGGATCTGGTCGGTGCTGCACAGGATATCGGAACGACGCTGCACAGCTTTTTCAGCGGATCACTATCACAGGAAGAATGCGTGGAAGCGCTCTTTGACCGCGGCTTTGAAGAAATAAACAATGCAATCAAGCATGCGCTGAGCGTCATTGATATCCCGAGTCATGTTCCGGCACCCCTCACCAAACTTCTTGACGCAACCGGCGCAACATTTTGCTATGAAGCCTTTGAATATGTGGTCAATGAGGTAGCCGATTCGCTGAAAGAAGCGCGTGAGGCAACGCGTGAGCGTGTTCTGATCGAACAGCAGTGTGCTGAAATGCTTGCCGAAATGATGCAGGCAAGAGAAGAAATGCGCCAGTTGACAGAACAGTATTTCAAAGAGCATTATGAAACCATAGAAGCAGGATTGGCTGCGATCGACCGCGCGATTCTGCATGACGATATTGATGGCTTCATTCAGGGAAATACGATGCTTCAGGAGATGCTCGGATATCAGCAGCAGTTTCATAATATGGATGAATTCGACGCGTTCATGGATTCAGATGAAGCGTTTAAGCTGTGAAAGGAGAAAAGGATCATGGCAACTATCAAGGAAATGGCAAGCGGCGTTGCCGATAAAGCCGGTACTGCACTCGGAAAGGTTCATGACCTTGTAAAGCCGATGAAAAAATCAGAGCATGAGATTATCCGGCCATCATTTACGGAAGGTAATATCTCCCCAAAAGCAGCGATCATGATGATGTACTATCTGATTGCACTTGACGGTGAAGTTTCAGAAGACGAAATGAAGCAGTTTGATGAAATGGGTATGGCGATTGATTCCATGTATCCGCACATGAAACAGACATTTATCAGCGAGTGCAAAAAGCAGATGGATAAGGCGATTGATCCGGAAGATTACTATGATGTCATTCAGGAGGGCGCTGATTATGCGCTGACGCATATCCCACGCTCCAAATTCTCGGAGATCACGCCGAAGCTGTTGCTGTGGAATCTGCTTGTAATTGCGCAAAGTGATCGTGAGTATGCAGAAATTGAGCGTAAATTCCTGAAATTCACCGCACGCAAACTTGACATTGATAAAAGCGTATTTCTGGAAATGGAGCAAACGATCCAGACGCTGCAAATGCTCGATGCTGAAATGGAATGGCTGAAAACAACTGATCGTCCCTATGCCGTGATTGAAAAGATGGTAAAGGAACTGGAAGAACGTCAGCAGATCATCCGGAAAAGCATCGCCGCATTGATTGCATGAAAGGAGTAACACCATGCCGTTACCTTTGTTATTTATCGGAATCGCAGCTGCAACCGGTACGATCGGTGTCGGAAAGTCCGTCAAGGCTGTTGCAAATACACGCGAAGCAAAAACAATCAATCAGGATGCGAATGCCAGCATAGATGATGCCAAAGAAGCACTTGAAACGCAGCGCGATCTCTGCCGGGAATCATTGGAGAATTTAGGTAAAGAGAAACTGTTTATCCTTAATTCAAGTGTGCAGAGCTTTATTCAGACATTCCAGCAGATCAAAAACATTGACTTTCAGGCATCCGAAGGCCTGGACGAGCTCAACAAGATGCCGCTGGATCATAAAGAGTTTGAAGAATTGAAGGAAATGGGCAATTTCGCAATGAATATTGCAAAGGGCGCGACTGTCGGCACGATGGGCGGCGCTCTGACAGCAATCGGCGCATATAGTGCCGCATCTACATTTGCTGCTGCTTCAACCGGCACAGCAATCGCGACGCTGAGCGGTGCAGCTGCAACCAATGCGACACTTGCATTTTTCGGCGGCGGCTCTCTTGCTGCCGGCGGACTTGGTATGGCAGGCGGAACCGCAGTACTCGGCGGACTGGTCGCCGGTCCGGCTCTATGCGTAATGGGCTTAATCACTGATGCAAGAGCGAAAAAAGATCTGGAAAATGCCAAAGCGAATCAGGCACAGTCTCAGGTGATCTGCGAGGAACTGCATCAGAATGCGCTTGTCTGTGAAGCAATCCGCAGACGCTGCTATATGTTCTATACTCTGCTTGCAAGGCTGGATGCATATTTCCTGCCGCTCGTATACCGCATGGAAGATATTGTCGCAAATGAGGGCGAGGATTATCGGGCATATAAGCCAGAATCAAAGAAAGCGATTGCTGCCTGCGCATCCGCTGTCAGCAGTATCAAAGCGGTACTGGATACGCCGCTGCTGACAGAAGACGGAAATCTCACCGAGGAATCTGAAACGGTTGCGTCGCAGATTGATGGGGAATTTCAGCGTGATAGGCAGCTGGAACTTAGTTGATGAAATGCTCTTGATCGCTTTACATCATTGATATTGCTGAGGCTAAAACGATACCCCTGCAACCATGCATTGCAGGACGAGCTTTCAAAACACAAAGGCAGGAGAATCACAATGCGAAAATCAAATCAAGCGCAAGGGGATCTCAAATCTCGTTGAGAAGGAGCACACGCGGCAAAATGACGAAGAATCAGATTATATGTTGGGGGTGACACATGATGACTGAACTGGAAATCATGCAGCGCGCAAAGCAATATATTGATGCGCTTGCAAACGGATATAACCCGCTTTCCGGACAGCCTGTTCGGGACGATGATGTAGTCAATCAGGTACGGGTTTCGCGATGCCTGTTTTATGTTTCCGGCGTACTGCAAAAGGTGATCGACAACGGCGGAGAGATACAAAGAAAGAAGAAACCAAAACCGCCCAAACCGGTAAAGGAACCGTTCTTCCTTACACATGAGCAGATCGTGTTGCTGCAACCTCAAAATACAGCGCTGTCTGCTACAAAAGTCGCAGGTATTGCAAATGAATTAATTGATGATGAACATATGAAGAAACTAAAAGGAACGGATATAGCCGGTTGGCTTCTCTCTGTAGGCCTGCTACAAGAAGTAGAAAGCGCCGCCGGAAGAAAAAGAAAGATTCCGACGCAAAACGGGGAAATGCTTGGAATGAAGGAAACAAGCTTTATCAATGAACAAGGTGTTCCGACGCAATATAACGTGTATGACAAGAACGCGCAGCAATTCATTTTTGATAACATGGAAACACTCATTGCATTTATACGTGAAAGAGAAGCAGAGAAATGAAACCAATCCTATTCTTTGATGCAGAGATCAACCCTGAAAACGGGCAGATACTGGATATTGGCGCAGTCGATGCTGACGAACGGCGGTGATAAACATGCGAAAATATGAGTACTTTTGGCTAACTAATGAAGAATGGTTTCATTTTACTGAAAATGGAGCCCGAGTGATTAATGATGATGCACCAGAGGAAGCTAAAAGGAGCTATGTGATTTACTGTCAACAAATACAAGAAGAATTGAAACTGCGAAAAAAACTGAGAACGTATAGGATTCGTATCTTAAAAGAATTCAGCAAAGACTATCCATGGACTGTAACCGATGGAATTATCTATTTTATTCTTCCTAATGGTTATCAAATGTCGATTGACTCTATGGAGCGCAGTGGAGAAATGACTATATACCTATCAATGGATTGGGATAATAATGGTGCCGAAGAAATGAACGATTATCCCATAAGAGATTATAAGAGTCCATATGAAATATATCTTGCCATGCGTGAATGGCTGAAAAACATAGAGAGGAACCACATTCTGAATGATCAGATGATATAAGTCTGTAATAAATCCTTGGTGCAGATTCAAAAAGACGAAAGCAAAACGTAAATAGAGATCAATCATAATAGGTGAACTAATGAAATCAATCGTATTCTTTGACGCAGAGATCAATCCCGAAAACGGGCAGATACTGGATATTGGCGCAGTCGATTCTGACGGGCGTCAGTTTCACGCTGCACCTGTGGGGGAATTCACTGCGTTTGTCAAGGAATACGACTTCATCGGCGGTCACAATATTCTTGCCTTTGACCTGAATTATCTTGAAGCGGCGATACCGCAGAGTGCGTCAGCGCAGTATGTTGACACGCTCTGCCTGTCGCCGCTTTTGTTTCCTGCAAAACCGTATCACCGGCTTCTGAAAGATGATAAGCTCCAGACAGATTCTCTCAGCAATCCACTGGATGATGCTGTGAAATCATTTGAGCTGTTCTGCGATGAAGTCACGGCATTTGACGAGCTGGACGATACGCTGAAACAGATCTGGTATCTTCTGCTGCATCAACTGCCGGAGTTCTCCGGTTTCTTCGCATATCTAGATTTTGCTGCGGATAACGATGCCGTCAAGCTGATTGCGGTATATTTTGACGGCAAAATCTGTGCCAATGCGCCGCTGCCTTTTATGGTTCTGAATCATCCGCGCGAGCTTGCCTACTGCCTTGCGCTGATCTCTGCTGATGACCGGCATTCGATCACGCCGCCGTGGGTTCAGATCAATTACCCGCTGGTGGACAACTATATGCGTGTGCTGCGCAATCATCCCTGTGAAAAGGGATGCCCTTACTGTGCGCAAAAGCTGGATGTCAAACGCAAACTGACTGAGATATTCGGCTACCCGTCCTTCCGTACATACGAAGGCGAACCGTTACAGGAACGCGCTGCCGATGCTGCTGTTCACAATAAATCGCTGCTTGCGATCTTTCCGACCGGCGGCGGTAAGTCGATCACATTTCAGCTCCCGGCGCTCATGGCTGGCGAGAACGCCAAAGGTCTGACCGTAATCATTTCGCCGCTGCAATCACTGATGAAAGACCAGGTGGATAATCTGGCAGAACGCGGCATTACCGATGCAGTCACAATCAACGGTCTGCTGAATGCTGTGGAGCGTGCTGAAGCGATCGAGCGCGTACAGAACGGCATTGCATCTTTGCTCTACATCTCGCCGGAATCGCTGCGGTCCCGCACAATTGAGAAGCTGCTTCTCTCGCGGAATGTCGTGCGGTTTGTCATAGATGAAGCACACTGCTTCTCTGCGTGGGGACAGGATTTCCGCGTGGACTATCTCTATATCGGTGATTTTATTCGTCATCTTCAGGAAAAGAAGAATATCTGCTATTCGATTCCGGTATCCTGCTTTACTGCAACCGCAAAACAGAAGGTCATTGAGGATATCCGCGACTATTTCAAGGTGAAGCTGGGGCTTGATCTGGAACTGTATGCTACATCTGCCGCCCGCAGCAATCTCCGGTATGAGGTGCTGTATCAGGCAGATGATAACGAAAAATATGATACGCTGCGCAGACTGATCGAGCAGAAGAACTGCCCGACGATCATCTATGTGTCCCGTACCAAGCGCACTGTGCAGATCGCGCAGAAGCTGACAGATGACGGCTACGAAGCAAGACCGTTTCACGGCAAAATGGACAGCAGCGAAAAAGTCGAGAATCAGGAGGCATTTATTGCCGGAGAGGTGCAGATCATTGTTGCGACCTCTGCCTTTGGCATGGGCGTGGACAAAAAGGATGTCGGTCTGGTGATTCACTATGACATTTCCGATTCGCTGGAAAACTATGTGCAGGAAGCAGGCAGAGCGGGACGCGATCCGAATCTGAATGCAGACTGCTATGTTCTTTTCAATGAAGGCGACCTTGACAAGCATTTTATCCGGCTGAATCAAACAAAGCTCAGCCTTAGTGAGATTCAACAGGTCTGGCGCGCTATCAAAAAGCTCTCCGGCAACCGGCAGTCATTCAGCCGCTCTGCATTGGAGATCGCAAGAGAAGCGGGCTGGGATGATGAACACCGTCCGGAACTGGAAACACAGGTGAAAACGGCGATTGCCGCGCTGGAAAACGCCGGATATATCGAGCGCGGTCAGAATATCCCGCATGTGTATGCAACCAGTATCATGGTTGATACAATGGCAGAAGCATCTGAGCGCATCCGTTCCTCTGAATTCTTTGATGAGCAGTCAGAGACAAATGCGCTGCGCATCATGAACGAGCTGTTCACGAAAAAAACGACAGCCGGAAAGAAAGATGAGGGCGAAAGTCGTATCGACTACCTTGCCGATACACTTGGTCTGTCCCGCGAAAGCGTGATCGAAGCGGTCAACCGGCTGCGGCAGGAAAAACTTCTTGCAGATTCACAGGATATGAGCGCCTATATCAAGCGCTCGGATTCTGAAAATAAGTCAATGAAGATACTGGAACGGTATGCGCAACTTGAACAGATGCTGCTGAATCTTATGACCGATGAACCGCTGACGCTTAATCTGAAAGAGATCAATGAACAGGCAGAGCAGCAGGGAATCAAAGGGACATCTGTCAAATCCCTGAAAACCGTTCTGTTTTACTGGACAATCCGCGGATTTATTCAGAAAACCAATTCCCAAACGGAAAAGGCGCGGGAGATCATCCCGAAGATTGAGATGATCAAGCTGACAGATCTGTTCATCAGCCGAATTGCGCTTGCAAAGTTCATTGTCGGTTTCTTGTATGACAGAGCCGCAGGTTTACCTGCAAATCAGAAGGGCGAAACGCAGGTGCTGTTCTCTGTACTGGAATTGCAGGAAGCATATAACGCACAGCTCACAACAGTTACTCCAGTTACAGCTGATGCTGTTCAAGATGCGCTGCTCTATCTCACGAAGATCGAAGCGCTGACGCTGGAAGGCGGTTTTCTGGTGCTGTATCAGACTATGCACATCCGCAGACTGGAAATGGACAACCGTATTCAGTACAAGCAGGATGATTACCGACAGCTCAACGAGTTTTACAAGCAAAAAATCCAGATGATTCACATTGTCGGCGAATATGCGAACATGATGGTGCAGAACTATGATGATGCACTTCAATTCGTCAGTGATTACTTTCAGATGGACTATAAGGCGTTTCTGTCCAAGTATTTCAAGGGCAATCGCATGGGCGAAATCAATCGTAATATCACACCGCAGAAATACAATGAACTCATGGGTAAACTGTCAGTCCGGCAGCGTGAGATCATCGACGATGCTTCATCGCAGTATATCGTGGTTGCAGCCGGTCCCGGCAGCGGAAAAACGATGCTGCTGGTACATAAGCTGGCAGCGCTCGTCATGCTCGATGATGTGAAGTATGAACAGCTGCTGATGCTGACCTTCTCTCGCGCCGCCGCAACGGAATTCAAGGCGCGTCTGCTGGCTCTGATCGGCAATGCGGCGAAATTCGTCGAAATCAAGACATTCCATTCGTACTGCTTTGACCTGCTCGGCAAAATCGGCTCTCTGGAACAGTCTGAGAACATCGTGCCGCGTGCGGTAGCGATGATTCGTGCCGGAGAGGTCGAACAAATCCGCATTACCAAGACAATCGTTGTAATCGACGAAGCACAGGACATGGATACACATGAATTTGACCTGATCTGTGCGCTGATGGAACGTAATGACAATATGCGAGTGATAGCGGTCGGTGATGACGATCAGAACATCTATGCATTCCGCGGCTCGGATTCCCGTTTTATGCGCTCATTTATTACGAATCACGGTGCAAAGCAATATGATCTGCCGGATAATTACCGCAGCACTCCTGAAATTGTCGATTTGGCAAATCGGTTCGCTGAGACGATTCTGGATAGAATGAAAAACGAACCGATCTGCGCTGTTCGCAAGGATACCGGCATTGTGCGGCTGATTCGGCATAGAAGTAATAACTTAGAATACCCGATTGTGCAGAACATCATCAGTAATCGCGCACAGGGTAAGACGATTTGCGTTCTTACTTCCACGAATGATGAAGCCCTGCGTGTGAACGGTCTGCTGCGGCAGATGCAGATTCCGTCGCGGCTGATTCAGAGTTCAGACGGGTTCTCTCTCTATGATCTAGCAGAACTGCGGATGTTCTTGAAGTATACCGGAAAAGAGAATCACCCAATCATATCCGATGAACAGTGGATAAAAGCAATTGCTGATCTGAAAGAAAAATATGAAAGCAGTCAATGCCTTGACCTTGTGCTGAGCCTGCTGGAACGGTTTGCGTCGGTCAATGAGAAGAAATATCGCTCAGATCTGGAAGCCTTCATCCGCGAATCGCAGTTTGCAGACTTCTGTTTTCCCAATGACAGCGAAGTCGTTGTGTCGACCATTCATAAGGCAAAGGGACATGAATTTGACTGTGTGTATCTGATGCTGAATCGTGTGGATCTCAGTAACAACGAGAAACGGCGTGTGCTGTATGTCGGTATGACGAGAGCAAAATCGGAACTGTATCTGCACTATAACAACCATGCTTTTGACGGTTTATCCGATGAAATCACGGATGATCCGGTCATATATCCGGAGCCGGAGCAAATTACATTGCAGCTGACACACAAAGATGTGGTATTGAACTATTTTATCCCAAGAAAGAAGTTGGTTTTTGCTTTACACAGCGGTACGACACTGACATTGCAGGGGAAGGAATTGTATGCTCAGATAGGAGGAAAAACTTATTCTGTCGCAATGCTGTCCAAAGCGGCACAGGGTACACTGAACGGCTTGCTGGCAAAGGGGTATCGCGTCCAGTCTGCACGAGTGCGGTTTGTGGTCGCATGGCGGAGTCAAGATGATACCGCCGGACAGGAATATGCGATTATTCTGCCGGATATATTCCTCGAAAAATGAATTATTTATTCTCATATTATGATGCCTTGCTTGCTGTTCGATCAGTGGGCAGGGCTTTTTTGCGCTGGATTATGATAAGAAACGTTTATATACAAAACGAGCAATTCGAGCGCGATAGATAAACGCTTCATCGTACAACTATACAAACTTTTCTCCATAATGCACAGAATGTTGCCGACCGTTTTGTGCAGTCAGACAAAGCTTCAGGAACAGACTATTATTTTTCCGCGTTTCTGTAGGGCTGTATGAGAGGGCGGTTCTCTCAAATCAATCAATATTCAGGGAGGTAACCAAAATGAAACGAAACCAGCAAGAAGTCATTGACCGCATCCTCGATCTTCTGACCGAACTCGTTGATGACGCGCCTGCCAATCCGCAGGCAAAGACACCGCCAATGGAAATGTTCACGATCAAGGAATGCACTGAAGCGGTCAGGGGCATTTTCGAGCATACCGTCCGCAAACTGGTCGCGCAGGGGCGCGTTCGCTACATCCGTACCGGTGAGGGCAAGCGCGGCAAAATCCTCATCAGTAAGCAGTCGTTGCTTGATTATCTGGGCGGTGCGGAATGATTGCAAATTGATGTCGCCGCATCATTCTCTAATAACTGAACCGCAACGCCGAACAGCTGCTGAACGATTATCACATTTCATATTTGAGCAGCAGAAAGCACAACTGTAAGAAAGTTACATTCACAGATATTGATTAGGGGTATGCGAATCAGGAGAAAAACGGGCAAAATCGGAGTATCCGTATTCTTTTGTTTTTGTAGGAATAGCAAGCACAGAAAGTGGTGCATTCTTTCCACTTTCAGAGATTTTTGAGCACATACCCCTCAAAAATCTCAGTTCAGGGAACCCGCCGCCCTGAACAATCTCACTTCATTTTCCAGACTCAGCCTGAAGCCGCATTTTTCTGAGTGAAGGAAGAAAAATGAGAAAGTACAAGCAGGTCAAGAAGAGTAAGGACACTTTTGATATGAAAGAGTTGGCAGAGGTCGAACACCCGCCGCTGCGGAAAACAGATCAATCTGGGGATCAGATAAATATAGTTGACTTTAAATTGCGAAAGTGCTATAATGATGGTGATATGTTCGCTGTCGGAAACGGAGGTTATATGTTTAAGACAGTAAGAACCGCTATGACAAGAAAGGCGGCGGTCAGATGAATATTCAGGAACGCAGAAACAAGGACGGGAAGATCACCTCGTATCGCATTCGTGTGTTCGATCACCGTGATACGCAGACTTACAGGCAGATTTTCAGGACACTATCAATCAAGTATGATACCAGCAAGTCCGAAGTATGGAACCGAAAGAATGCTGAAAAGCAAGGCGCGATCTTTGAAAAGCAAATTGAGGAGCATACGATTAGCGATTCGCATATCACCTTTGACAGCTACTGCGAATACGCAATCGGCATGAAGGAGCAGGCAGGACTTTCGCCTTCGACAATCTACAGCTACACCGGCTGCCGAAAGCGAGTAGCGCCCTACATCGGGCATATCCAGCTCAAGCAACTCACGCCTGCGGCGATCAATAAGGCGTATTCGGATATGCTCAATGCGGGCGTGTCAAAGGCGACGGTCTATCAGTATCACCTTTTCATCCATTCGATGCTTGCAATGGCATTCAAAGAGAATCTGATTCCCCGCAACTACGCAAGTGCAGCGATGCCGCCGAAGCGTGATGCGAAAGAAGTGCAGGCACTCAGCGAGAAAGAAATCAATGCATTCTTCACGGCGCTTTATGCCGACAGCAAGCACTATATGTATCAGGTGCTGTTCAGCGTGATGCTTGCCACAGGATGCCGCATTGGGGAGATTTGTGCATTGACATGGGACAGTATTGATTTTGAGAGCAACCGCATTCATATCTGCCGACACTTTGTTTGCGGTAAATCCGGCTCACAGATTGTGGACGGCTGCAAGACGAATGCCGGAGATCGGTGGCTGACGCTTGATGACGGCATTATGGATATGCTCCACGAGTATCGTGTCTACTATCTCAAAAAGGCAGAAAGTTACGGCAGCAAGTGGAATAACGGGGAAAATGCCCTATTCTACGCCGAAAAACGATACGGCGGCTGTATCAATCCGGATACTGTGCGGGCGTTTCTGAACAGTTTTACCAAGACGCACGGGCTGCAAAAAATCCATCCCCATATGTTCCGGCACACATCGGTTAGCCTTCAGCTTCAGGCAGGGATCAGCATTGCGGATGCTGCCAAGCGAGCAGGACACGCCAGACCGGATGTCACCCTAAGGATTTACTCTCACGCGCTGAAAAAGAATGATCTGCACTGCTGCGAGGCTGTGACGAAAGCAATGCCGAAAATGCCGAAAATGCCGAAGCGTGAAGCTGACTGACAGAATACAAAAAGCTGCGATAATTCTATCTTTCTACATCGTTCAGAAACATAAAAGTTGACCGGTTGTTGACCAAATCAGCAGACCTGACCGATGAAATCGACTGATAACATCGCAATTTCGCGGCGAGGGTTGAAAAATCCGGGTTAATATGCTATAAGCGGGCAGTGCCCGCCGCCGTGATCGCTCCCATGAAGTGAAACAGTATAATTTTTGTATGCACGCCCATTGCACTTTTCCGGATAATGTGCTATAATATAGTACAGTGTACATCCGTACAAAAACAATTACCGGTTCAATAAGGAGGCACCCGTTATGAAAGCTGTTATCACCGTGATCGGCCACGATACCGTCGGCATCCTGCACAAGGTCAGCGGCATCTGCGCAGAGCGGAATGCAAATGTCATCGAGGTCACGCAGAGCGTTCTGCAGGATCTGTTTGCCATGTTCATGCTCGTGGATATCCGCAGTCTGAGCTGCGAATTCTCGGAACTCTCCGCTGCGCTCACCGAACTCGGCAAGGAGCTCGGACTGTCCATTCATGTCATGCATGAGGACATCTTCAACTCCATGCACCGCATTTGATTGGAGGCCGCCATGCTCAATACCTCTGATATTCTGGAAACAATCCGCATGATTCAGGACGAGTGCCTTGATATCCGCACGATCACCATGGGCATCTCGCTGCTGGATTGCTGTGCGGAGGATATGGACACGGTCTGTGACCGCGTATATGAAAAGATCACACGCAAGGCCGAAAAGCTCGTCGCGACGGGGCAGCAGATCGAAACCGAATACGGCATCCCGATCATTAACAAGCGCATTTCCATTACACCGGCAGCGATGCTCGTCTCCGCGACCCGCGGCGGCGACCCGGTCAGGCTTGCAAGAACCCTGCAGCGCGCCGCCGAAACGACCGGCGTCAACTTTATCGGCGGATTCTCTGCGCTCGTACACAAGGGCTTTTCTGCCGGTGACGAAGCACTCATCCGCGCGATTCCGCAGGCACTCGCCGAGACCTCGAATCTCTGCGCATCGGTCAATGTCGGTTCCACAAAGGCCGGCATCAACATGGACGCCGTGCGGCTCATGGGCGAGATCGTCCGCGAGGCTGCCGTCCTGACCGCCGATCAGCAGTGCTTCGGCCCTGCAAAGCTCGTCGTGCTCTGCAATGCCCCGGAGGATAATCCCTTTATGGCGGGCGCATTCCACGGCGTCGGCGAACCGGACTGCGAGGTGCATGTCGGCGTCTCCGGCCCCGGCGTTGTCCGCGCCGCGATCGAAAAATACCCCGACGCGTCCATTGATGAGCTCGCGAATATCATCAAGCGCACCGCGTTCAAGATCACGCGCATGGGTCAGCTGGTCGGCACGCGCGCGTCCGAGATGCTCGGCGTCCCGTTCGGCATCGTCGATCTCTCCCTTGCCCCGACCCCTGCTGTCGGTGACTCCGTTGCACATATCCTCGAAGGCATGGGACTTTCCGTCTGCGGTATGCACGGCACGACCGCCGCACTTGCGCTTTTGAATGACGCGGTCAAGAAGGGCGGCGTTATGGCGTCGTCCAGCGTCGGCGGACTGTCCGGCGCATTCATCCCGGTATCCGAGGACGCAGGCATGATCGACGCGGCAGTTTCCGGCGTGCTCTCGATCGAAAAGCTCGAAGCAATGACCGCCGTCTGCTCGGTCGGTCTGGACATGATCGTCATTCCCGGCGATACGCCTGCCTCGACCATTTCCGCGATCATCGCGGATGAAGCCGCGATCGGCATGGTCAACAGCAAGACGACCGCCGTTCGCGTGATCCCCGCGATCGGCAAACAGGAAGGCGAGATGCTCGACTTCGGCGGACTGTTCGGTGCAGGTCCCGTCATGCCGGTCAGAAACGAAAGTGCCGAGAAATTCATCGCGCGCGGCGGACGCATCCCCGCACCGATGCAGAGCCTGAAAAACTAATGCCGCATCGCGGAAAAGGAGGTGCAGGATGCACCCGTTCTGGAAATATGCCGCACCGGTCATAACGGCTGCGGCTGCCGTTCTGCTCTGCGGATGTGCCATGAGTGAACCGATCACACCGTATCACGCCGAGGACGATTCGCGCGTGATCGAATACCCCGAAGGAGCGTTCACCACGACCGAAATGACGACGACAACCACAACCGATGCCTATACGCCGCCGGACGATCCTGCACTCGTTGAAGCGGTCAGGACGATGACCGTCGAGGAAAAGGCCGCACAGATGATCCTTGCAGGCTGCACCGACGAGAACGTCGGCAGGGAGTTCTGCAGCAGCGGCGCGGGCGGGCTCTGCCTGTTTGCGCAGCCGTTTGATTATAAATCTGCGGAGCAGGTCAGGGACATGACCGCAGGCTTTCAGGCAGCGGCGAAGATCCCGCTGCTGCTCTCGGTCGATGAGGAAGGCGGAACGGTCAACCGCGTCAGCCTGAACCCGCAGCTCCGGAACAGCATCTTTTTCAGCCCGCGCTATCTGTTCAATCAGGGCGGCATGGAGTTGATCGAATCCGATACCAAAGAAAAAGCCGCGTTCCTGCTTGATCTCGGCATCAATGTCAATCTGGCGCCGGTCTGCGATGTGCCGCTTACCGAGGGTGATTTCATTTATCCGCGCTGCTTCAGCACAGACGCCGCGGAGACCGCGGATTACATCCGGGACGTTGTCGGTATCATGAAGGACAGCGGGCTCGGCTCGACGCTCAAGCATTTTCCGGGCTACGGCGGCAGTGCCGATACACACAAGAACATGGCCTACGACGACCGCGGATATGACGTTTTTGCGGAGCGCGATTTTCTGCCGTTCAAGGCGGGCATCGCAGCAGGCGCGGATGCCGTTATGGTCAGCCATAACATTGTCGCCTGCATGGATGCGGATTATCCGGCATCGCTCTCGCCGGAGGTGCACCGCATTCTCCGCGAGGAGCTCGGCTTCCGCGGCGTCATTATCTCGGACGATCTTGCGATGAACGCGATCACCCAGTTCACGAACGGACAGAATCCGGCGGTCGCAGCAGTGAAGGCGGGCAATGATATGCTGTGCTACGGAGAGTTTGCACCGTCAGTCGCGGCGATCACAGAGGCCGTCAGAGCGGGAGAGATTGACGAAAAACAGCTCGATGCTTCTGTCCTGCGCATCCTCGCATGGAAGCAGTCTCTGGGGATTTTAGAGGTGTCTCCGACGGATTGAAAATG
This sequence comes from Ruminococcus sp. Phil11, assembly GCA_001940925.1. Lineage (GTDB taxonomy): Bacteria > Bacillota > Clostridia > Oscillospirales > Ruminococcaceae > Firm-04. The sequence continues at coordinate 45,658 of MSGZ01000043.1, read as the reverse complement.
GGGCGCTGCCTAAACATGAAGAAACTTGTTTCTTCATGTTGAACCCCGCTGGAGGCGTACCCCCAGACCCCATTATAGATACGAAAAGGACGCTGATAATGCATCGGCGTCCTTATGTTATTGTATTCAGTTATACTTTCATTCGGTGCGGTGATCTGTCAGCGGAGATGATCGTTCTTCGCCGCTTCCTGTTCCGCAGCGAGTTCATCCCAATTGCGAAGGCTGCGGATAAAGCTTTCAAAGCTGTCAGCAATCTTTGTGATCCGGAGGCGCGCATTCGGATCGACACAGACAACGGCTGGTTCGCCGTCTTTTCCGCATTCACGATAATCAAGAATGATCACATCTGCGCCATCCCAGGTTGTTGCAATCGCAACACCGATATCCGGACGACACTGAACGTCTGTGCCGCAAATTGACCATGTCTTTTCTCTGCCGATGCTCATGATTCCGGAGACTTTGACAACATTGTTTGTCCATTCCGTATAACCTTCACTCCAGTCGATCTTGCAGCCGTCCCTGTTCCAGTTCAAGACACCGCCGTTGTGCTGTTTCATCAGCCATATATACGATTCCGGGAGCTTGTACCCCAGCTCTTGCTCGATCTCTGCGATGAGTTCGTTTGTCGGCGGTTCACTGACATATTTTTCAGTGGAATACGCACTTTCTTCCCAGAAATCCGTAAAGTCAAATCCTTCAAACATGGCAGAGTCTCCCTTCAGGTTTGGTTGATACGAAAAAGCCGCTTGCATTCCCGTTACCGGAATTATACCACAAGCAGGCAGAAAAAGTCAATGGGATAAAACACACGGGGGCTCCCCGCGGCGTGGCGCGGAGCCCGCGCTGGCAATTCCTAAAGCCCGTGGGGAGCATTAAAAGGTTTCCGCTGTATATGCGGCGGACTTTAGTTATTGGGAGCAGTTACGCCAAAGAAGCCGCCACGCGGCGTGTGCTTAGGTAATTGGGAGTGCTTCACTACCCGCCCCCGAAGGAAAACGGCTGTCGGCCCTGCCGACCCGGAGGAAAACGGCTGTCGGCCCTGCCGACCCGGAGGAAAATGCCAGCGCGGGCTGCCCCGCACAAAAATACAGCACCGCCGAGGCGATGCTGTACTCTTTCTTGTTTCGTCAGATTCCCGTCATGTCAAACAGGACAAACGGATTTTCGCTCCTGCACGAAGCGCAGTGCGCAGCTGCACGGCGAACGACTCCCGACGAGATCAGAACTTGCGCTTACGAGCTGCTTCAGACTTCTTCTTGCGCTTGACGGAAGGCTTCTCGTAATGCTCGCGCTTGCGAACCTCAGCGATCACGCCGTCTTTTGCGCAGGAACGCTTGAAACGCTTGAGAGCAGTGTCCAAGGACTCGTTCTTACCAACGCGTACTTCTGCCACGAATTTTTCCCTCCCTTTGTCCTACGACAGAGGCTATCTATAAAGAGGTATCTGTCAGCAGATACTCCTTATAAGCTAAATTTGAATACACGTATATTGTATCATAGTTTATACGTTTTGTCAAGCAGTTTTTGCATGAGAGTGTGATTCCGCTGATAATTCGTTAATTTGCTACAAAATTCACCAGCTTATTTTGTACATAAATCTGCTTCCTGATTGTTTTTCCGGCAAGAGCCTCCTGCACCTTTTCATCCGCCAGAGCCATCGCAACAGCGGTCGCTTCATCGGCACCGGTCGGGATCATCAGCTTGGATTTGATCTTGCCGCAGAGCTGCACCACGATCTCCACCTGCTCGTCCACACAGAGTGCCGGGTCATACTCCGGCCATGTCTGCTCATTGAGCACGCCGAAATTCAGCTTCTCGAACAGCTCCTCCGTGATATGCGGCGCAAACGGATTCAGCAGGATCAGCAGTGTGCGGTATTCGCCGCGCGTGATGCTGCCGTTCGCATAGATCTGGTTGACCAGCTTCATCATAGCAGCGATTGCGGTATTGAAGCCCATGGACTCAATATCCTCGCTGACCTTGCGAATCGTCTTATGCATTGCAGAACGCAGTACATCGCTGTAGCCGTCGCCGTCCGTGACCATATCCTGCATTGCCCAGATACGGTCGAGGAACCGCTTGCAGCCCTTGACGCTGTCATCGCTCCACGGAGCCGCCAGCTCATAGGCACCCATAAACAGCACATAAACACGCAGGACGTCTGCACCGTACTGATCGACAACATCGTTCGGGTCAATGACATTGCCGCGGGATTTGGACATCTTCACGCCGTCCGAGCCGAGGATCAGACCCTGTGCGGTACGCTTTGCATAGGGCTCCGGGGTCGGAACTGCGCCGATGTCATACAGGAACTTATGCCAGAAGCGGGAATAGATCATGTGGCGCGTAACGTGCTCCATGCCGCCGTTGTACCAGTCAACCGGCATCCAGTATTTCAGCGCGTCCATATCCGCGAGGCACTTGTCGTTTGCCGGGTCGCAGTAGCGCAGGAAGTACCACGAGGAACCCGCCCACTGCGGCATGGTATCGGTCTCGCGCTTTGCTGCGCCGCCGCACTTCGGGCACTTGCAGTTGACGAAGGAATCGAGCTTTGCCAGCGGGGATTCGCCGTCGGTACCGGGCTCGAAGTTCTCGAGCGGCGGCAGTCTCAGCGGCAGCTCCTCGTATGGCACCGCAACAATGCCGCACTGCGGGCAGTGCACCAGCGGAATCGGCTCGCCCCAGTATCTCTGGCGGTTGAACGCCCAGTCCTTCATCTTGTACTGCACGCCTGCTTCGCCGCAGCCCTTTGCTTCGAGAACGGTCAGCACCTTCGCGATCGCGTCCTTCTTGTTCGTGATGCCGTTCAGCACATCGGAATTGACCATTTCGCCGTCGCCGGTATAGGCTTCCTTCTCAATATCGCCGCCCTTGATGACCTCGATGATATCAATGCCGAATTTCTTTGCAAACTCGTAGTCACGGGTATCGTGTGCAGGCACCGCCATGATCGCGCCGGTACCGTAGCCCATCATGACATAGTCCGAGATGTAAATCGGGATTTCCTTGCCGGTCAGCGGGTTGATCGCGGTCAGACCGTCGATTTTCACGCCGGTCTTGTCCTTGACAAGCTGTGTACGCTCGAATTCGGTCTTTTTGGCGCATTCTGCCTTATAGGCATCGAGCTCCTCGATGTTGCGGATCTGATCGCGGTACTTCTCGATCAGCGGATGCTCCGGTGCCATGACCATGAACGTCACGCCGTAGAGCGTATCCGGACGGGTCGTATAAATACGGAGCTGCTCATCCTGCTCTTTGATCTTGAAATTGACAAATGCACCGGTGGACTTGCCGATCCAGTTCTCCTGCTGGAGCTTGATGTTCGGCAGATAGTCAACGGTCTCCAGACCTTCCAGCAGCTTGTCCGCATACTGCGTAATGCGCAGATACCAGACCTCCTTGGTCTTCTGGACGATCTCGCTGTGGCAGATATCGCACTTGCCGCCCTGGGAATCCTCATTGGACAGAACGACCTTGCAGGACGGGCAGTAGTTGACCAGCGTCTTGTCGCGGAACACGAGCCCGTGCTCGAACATCTTGAGGAAGATCCACTGTGTCCACTTGTAGTAGCCCTCCTCGGTGGTATCGACCACGCGCGACCAATCAAACGAGAAGCCGACACGCTTTAACTGACCCGTGAACTTCTTGATGTTCTGGTCGGTGACGACGCGCGGATGCACGCCGGTCTTGACGGCGGTGTTCTCCGTCGGCAGACCGTAGGCGTCAAAGCCGATCGGGAACAGGACATTGTAGCCCTGCAGTCTCCGCTTTCTGCTGACGACCTCCAGACCGGAGTAAGCCTTGATATGGCCCACATGCATACCGTGGCCGGACGGATACGGGAACTCGACCAGCGCGTAGAACTTCGGCTTGGAGGAGCCGTTCTCTGCGCGGAAGGTATTGTGCGCATCCCAGTAATCCTGCCACTTCTTCTCAACTGCTAAAAAGTTGTATTCCTGCATACAAGAAACCCTCACTTTCTGATGCTTGATTTACCTGATCTCACTTGTCCGCGCCGCTCTCGTCGATCAGCAGGTTCGAGATATCGACCTGATCGCCGTCTGCCCAGAGCCGTTCAAGCTGATACTCCGCTCTGGTGTCGCGGTAGAACACATGCACGACGATATCGCCGTAATCCAGCACGATCCAGCTTGCCGCACGCACGCCCTCGATGCCGCGTGCCTCAACGCCCAGCTCGCCGAGCTGGAAATCGACCTCATCCGCCAGCGACTTGACCTGTGTCGTGCTGGTACCGGTGGCAATGACAAAATAATCTGCGATAATCGTCAGATTCGTGATGCCGATGACCTGAATATCCTCGGCTTTTTTGCTGTCCAGAATTTTTACGATTTTTTCGAGCTTTTCCTGTGTCGTCATGACATCCTCCTTTTAGCTTGCTTTCCTGCGGCTATTTGCCGTCAAACGTATTGCTGCCGTTATCAATGGACGCAAAGTCCGCCATATCTTCGTCGTAGGCCGTATTGAGATACCGTCCCGGCCCGAGCATATCGGCGATCGGGAGCTCCTTTTCATCCTCAAAATACGGGCGGAAATAATCGTTCAGCATCCGGATCACCGGCTGCTTGTGCATCATCCAGACCGAATACTTTTCGATGCCGTTCTGCGGGTTCGGCGGATAGTAGTCATAGCCCTCGCCCGGCAGCATATGCATCGTGATCCTGTCCATGCCGATGCTCGATGCGAAATCCGAAAGCTTGCTGATCTCGTCAACGGTCAGGTTGGAGCCGATCAGCTTCTTGTCCACGATCTTGTTGATATAGCTGAACATTTCGATCGAGTTGATATCGCAGACCTTTTTCATGGCTGCGGCCATGAAGATGCGCTGTGCCTTCATTCTGCCGATATCGCCCTCGGAATAATCGTGACGGAAACGCACCATCCACTCGGCCTGCTGACCGTTCAGCACCTGCTTGCCCTTCTTGATCTCCTTGTCCGCTTCGTACAGGATATCATACGGCATGTCGATCGGGACGCCGCCGATGATATCGACGATCTTGCCGATATCCGAGCAGCTTGTCGTCACATAGCGGTCGATCGGGATGCGGAAGGTCATTTCAAGGCAGTCCACAACGCGCTGCACCGGTGCCTTTTCCGGCGTGCCCTGCGTATACACGCTGTTTAATTTACACGCCTCAAAAGAGGTATAACCCGGTACAAAGGTATCGCGCGGGATCTGCAGAATGTGGATCTGGTTGTTGCGGATATCGAACATCGCCAGCATGATGACGTCCGTGTTCGAGCGGGATTCGTCCGTACCGAGAAACAGTACCGCGAACTGTCCCTCCTGAATCTGATCGAGGTCAAGGCCGTCGTCGAACATGCCCTTCGGCGTCTGGATGACCTCCTGCGTCGGCGCGAAGGAATACTCCTTCGATTCCAGCTCGCCGTCGATCTCAAGGAACGGCTGCCACGCGCGGAATTTCTCCATGACCGAAATGCGGCGCGCCGGTTCGATCACTCTGCCGAACTGGTCGTATTCGGTCACCGGGATCAGCTTCATATTCAGCACCATCATGATGCAGAGGAACAGTGCCGCGGCGATCGCGAACACGATGCCGACACGTTCCTTGCCGTTCATGCGGCGGCGTTTCTTCTTTTTATGCTTATTGCTGCTGTGCGCACGCACCTGCTCCGTCTCGTGAACGGCTCTGCTGCTGCGCGGATCATCAGATTCTCGCCTGCTCATGCGAAAAGAAAACTCCTTTTTCTCTGTCACGCATTTTTCCGGCGGTCGGCAGGCTTTGACTTGTCCTCCGTCCGGGCGGCAATGCGGTTCAGATAGTAATTGTAAGCTTCCACGGTCGAGACCGGAAGCGGTGTCTGCTTTTTCATTACGCTGTCGATCGCGAATTCAAGGGCTGCGAGCATCGCCTTCTCCAGATCGTTCTGCGCCATTTTCCGGAAGCGTTCCACATCGCGGTAGCTCCGGTCTGCGGAGATCAGATCAGCCATATAGACGATCTCCTCAAGCTTTGTCATGTTCGCATGGCCCACGGTATGCCAGCGGGCCGCACTGAGCACCTCCGCATCCTCGATGCCGAGCTCCGTGTACATATAGGAAGCCGCTGCAACGCCGTGCCATACCGGCTTGCAGAGCCACTCGGTATCGCTGACCACAAAGGGTCCCTGCTGCATCAGAGCTTTCTGCTCCTCGAACGGGAGCTCCTTGCAGCAGTCATGCAGCAGACCTGCCAGATAGGCACGCTGCGGATCGGCACCCCAGCGTTCCGCCAGCGCGAACGCCGCCCGTGCGACATTCACAGAATGCACAAAACGCTTTTTGGAGAGCCTTGCTTTCAGCAGTGCCGTCAGGGTACGGACCTGCTCATTCTGACTTTCCTTGTTCAATGCGCTCACCCCATGTCTGATCCGGTTCTTTTCCGTAAAGATGCCTGTTTCCTATATATTGTACTACATTTTCCGGCAAAAGGCAAGAGCAATCCGCATTCTTTTGCAGATTCTGCCGGATTTCCGTAGAAGATACGGGAACAGCCTGTACGGAGAGCACAACGATTTCCGCATGGGGACATTCGGCTTTCAGCGCATCCGCCTTTTCGTTCAGTGCCGGCAGATCGCCGGTCTCTCTGGAAACGGCACAGAGCCTTGCGATCCGCAGGATCTCCTGCCATTCCTTCCATGTTTCAAACGAAAGCAGCATATCGCTGCCGATCATCAGCGTCCATTCCGATTCCGGATATTCCGCACGGAGCGCACGCAGCGTTTCCACGGTATAGCTTTTCCCGCTTTTGCGCGTTTCATAATCGGAAACGGTCAGCCAGCGGTATTTTTTTGCGGCAAGGCGGCACATTTCGAGCCGATCCGCCGCCGGAGCATATTCCGCCGAACTTTTATGCGGTGCCTCTCCCGCCGGCATCAGGATCACGCGGTCGAGCTTCAGTGCCTTCTTCACCGAGCGGACAAGATGCAGATGCCCGTTATGGATCGGGTTGAAGCTGCCGCCGAACAGGCCGATCTGCGGCTTCATCTTTTTTTCTTGTCGCCGACCAGCTGGATCACCGGCTTTTTCGGGTGCTTTTTATACAGCACAAAGCGGTTGCCGATCGAGCAGACGACCTCCGCGCCGGTCTCTCCGGCGATCAGCTCGGCTGCCTCTCTTGCGGAATATTCACAGGTTTCCAGCACATTGCCCTTGATGAGCTCACGCTTTAAAAGCGCATCGGAAGCCTGCTTGATAAGCTGCTCGCTCATGCCGCCCTTTCCGACGGTGAGGATACTCTCCATAGTCGAGGCCATGCCTCTGAGCTGTGCACGCTGTTTACTTGTCAGCATTTTCTCATTTCCTTTCGCATCAGCGGTGCCATTTTTTCGATTTTGCCAGCTTATTGAGCTCGTTGCTGCGCAGCCATTCCTCGGAATAGCCGCAGCTCACGCAGATATATCTGTCAATGAGGACCGGCTCGCGCAGTCCGCCGAGCTGAATGTTGTTTCCGGCACCGTAAGCAGCAGAATAGCCGTCCACGATCACAATATCATTGCTGCCGCATTTCGGGCAGATCCTTCTGTACATCATAATGTTGTTTTCTCCCGTGACTCGCCGTGCTCGCCGGTGAAAAAGTCCTCGACCTGCATCAGCGCGTGGTGCCGGTGCGAGACGGCGTTCTTTTTCGCGGCAGGGATCTCCGCAAAGCTGCAGCCCTGATACGCAAAGACCGGGTCATAGCCGAAGCCGTTTTTGCCGCGCGCCTTCCGCAGGATCGTGCCCTCGACCTTGCCGGTGAAGAAATGCTGCGTGCCGTCCGGCTTGATGAGGCACATCACGCAGGCAAAATGCGCACCGCGCTGTCCGTCCGGGACATCTTTCATCGCATCGAGCAGCTTCGCGATCAGGTCGGCGTCGGATGCGCCATCCCCTGCCCAGCGCGCAGAATATACGCCCGGTGCGCCGTCCAGCGCATCGACCGAAAGGCCGCTGTCGTCGGCAAGGACATAGCACCGCTCGCCGCGCTCCAGCATGATATCATAGATCGCCTTCGCCTTGATCGCGGCGTTCTCGGCAAAGGTCGTGCCGGTCTCCTCGATCTCCGCGGAGATGCCCGCCTCGCCGAGCGAGAGCGCGTGGATCCCCGTGCCTGCGAGCATTTCGTGGATCTCGCGCAGCTTGTTTTGGTTATTCGTTGCAAGGATCAGCTTTGTCATGCCGCACACCTCAGCTTATTTTTTTCTCCGGAAGAAGCTGAAAAATCCCTTCTTCTTCGGGGCTTCTTCTTCGGGTTTCTCTGCCGGTTCTTCCTCTGTCTCTGCTGCGGATGCTTCTGCATCCTCTGCGGGTTCGGTGATCTCCGCCGCAGCTGTCTCTGCGGTTTCTTCGGCCGTCTCTGCGACATCCTCCGCCGCTTCCGCAGCCGCACTGACAGTCTCCGCAGCCGTCTCCGGAATTTCCGCCGCGATCTGCGGGAGTTCCTCCGGAACCGTCTCAGTCACTGTCTCCGGGATCATCTCTGTGATCTGCTCCGGAATGCCAGCAGCAGGTTCTTTGATCACTTCTTTAGTCTCCGCCGGGATCTCCTCTGCGGTATCGTCTGCCGCTGTCTCAGCCTCTGCCGCCTGTTCATCCGCTGCTTCTTCGGTATCCGCAGCCAATGTGTTCACAGGCTCCGGCGTATCCTCATTCTCACGGTCGAACAGCGCGTCAATGAAGCTCTTAGCGTCAAACGGCTGCAGATCGTCAATGCCCTCACCGACGCCGATCAGCTTGACCGGAATGCCCAGCTCATTGCGGATCGAAATGACGATGCCGCCCTTTGCGGTGCCGTCCAGCTTTGTCAGCACAATGCCGGTGATCGGCGCGACCTCCTGGAACAGTCTCGCCTGACTGACCGCATTCTGTCCCGTCGTCGCATCCAGCACGAGCAGGCATTCCTTCGCGCAGCCCTCGGCCTCGCGGTCGATGATGCGGTTGATCTTTGCCAGCTCCTGCATCAGATTCTTCTTGTTGTGCAGTCTGCCCGCGGTATCGCAGACGACCACATCGCAGCCGCGCGCCTTCGCCGCCGTGATCGCATCGAACACGACCGCTGCCGGATCGCTGCCCTCTGCGTGGCGGACAAGCTCCGCACCGGCTCTGTCCGTCCAGACTGCAAGCTGGTCGATCGCCGCCGCACGGAAGGTATCCGCCGCCGCGACCAGCACGCGCTTGCCCTCATTTTTGAACTGGTGGCACATCTTTCCGATCGTCGTGGTCTTGCCCGCGCCGTTGACGCCGATGACAAGGATCACGGACGGCTTGGTGGAGAGGTCAAGCCCCTCGTCCTCGCCCATCATGTCTGCGGTGATCTCCTGGATCAGCCCCATGATATCCTTCGGGTCGGTGATGCCGCGCTCCTTGACCATGCCGCGCAGGCGGTCGCAGATCTGCACAGCGGTCTCCGCGCCCATGTCGCCCATGATCATCGTTTCCTCGAGCTGCTCGAACAGATCCTCGTCGATCTTCGTGAACGAACCGAGCATCCGGCGCATTCCCTTCATCAGGCTGTCGCGCGTCTTTTTCAGGCCGTCACGGATTTTTTGAAAGATACCCATGCTGTTTCTCCTTATCCTCCGGGATTGTATTCTGTATCGGGTTCGGGTTCACCGCCCAGACTTTCGGGCTTGATCCAGTTAAGCCCGTCTGTGATCTCAAATTCATCGCCGAGTTCTGCGCGCACCATTTCCATGAGCTTTACGCCGGTCAGATAATATTCCTCGGCCTCGCTCTGCGGGCGGATATCGCCTTTGCCGGGGTCTGACCAGTCGATGATCCCCACGCAGTGATCGTCAAACTTTTTCAGCTGTCTGACAAGTTCGGCAGAAAGCGGGAGCTTGTCATAGTCGACAGGACCCCATCCGAATGCATCATCTGCGGCTTCGTTCCTGCTCCAGAGACTCGTCGCAAAATACTCCGGGCTGAATTCCAGAACATATTTTGCCATGCTGTCACTTCCTTCCTGATGATACGGGCAGCCGTTGCTGCATCATCCGTTATAATCGTAAAACAGCTCGTCGATCAGGCGGTCCGTGCCGGAGCGGTCTCCGAACGCCGCCCTGACCAGTGCGCCGAAATTCTGCGCGATCAGCCTGAAATACAGCCAGTCGCCAAGATCGTCGTATTTGCGCACGGAATTGATGAGCACATTCTCTTTCAGGCAGGTATACGCCTTTCCGCGTGCTTTTCCGTACCGCTTCAGTGCCTTTGCGGTATACACATCCTCCATGGCGCGCTTATCCGCAAAGCCGCCGATCGACAGAAAGGTTTTCCGCTCCGCCCAGAAGATGCCGCTGTACAGCCCGGTCAGTGCAAAGCCTGCACGGCACAGCAGATCGTTCAGATAAAGCGGCACCGAATACCGCTCAAACCGGATCGGTGCGCCGCCGCCGATATAGCGGCCGGTCTGCATCAGCCGGTATATTTCGGCAAGCGTGCCCTTTGTCATGCGGTTGTCGCTGTCGATCGTGACGATGTATCTGCCCTTTGCCGCACGGATGCCTGCATTCCGCACCGCCGCGATGCAGCGGGTCTCATCCCGGAGCGTCACGGCACCGAGCGATTGCGCGATCTGTTCGGTGCGGTCGGTGCAGCGGTTGCAGACGACGATGATCTCCGCGTCACGGCCGGATTCCTTCACGGCGCGCCGCACGGAACGGATGCATCTTGCGATGTATTTTTCCTCGTTGTGCGCCGGTATAATGACAGAAAATGTCAGTGTTTTCTTACTGTTCATACAAAATCTGAATATGCTCGATCACGCCGGTGCGCTCATAAAACCGGATGCTGACCGGATGCACATGCGGATACACATTTTCTCCGAACGCCTCGTCATAGACCTGCACAGTCTTGTCAAGCGGATTGTTTGCTGTCAGATCATCGTACATTTCCTCAGTGACCGGCAGCTTCAAAAAGCCGTATCCCGGACAGGACGGCTCAATGCAGACCGGTTCGCCCTCCGGGTCCGTCTGCCATCCGCCGACCGGCAGTTTATAAATCTGTGTCTGTATTTCCGCGCTGCCCTTCAAAAAATCGAGCACATAGCTCTTGGTAAACAGCACCAGAACCGGCATCAGTACGATCACGCCGAGGATGTTGAAGCGGACACCCGTTCTCAGCTTGATGCGCCGGAACAGCAGCAGATAGAGCAGCAGATACAGCGCACCCAGCACCGTGCCGGCGATCCCGGCAGCGGCCATACAACGGAGCATTTTCCCGTTACTGACGCCGCCGATCCGGAGCAGTGCGGCACCGATGCAGCAAAGCAGATACAGCAGGGCGATCAACGTGAAGAATAAATTGAGAAGCTTCGATTCTTTCATAAACAATTCCTCTTTCTGCTGTCCGATCAGATATGATTGGTTTCAAAAACGGGATTCTTAAGGGACCTGTCCCTTAAGCGGGGTTTGGGGCAGCACCCCATTTTCAATCCGTCGGAGACACCTTAATCCGTAATCGCAGAACCGTTCTGGTCAAGCCGCAAGAGCCTCGAAATACCGTCCTCCTGCATGGTGACGCCGTAGAGGACATTGGCTTCATCCATCGCGGAGCGTCTGTGCGTGACGACGACAAACTGCACCTGCCCGAAGAAATGTCTGAGATACTGCGCGTATTTGCGCACATTGACCTCGTCCAGTGCCGCGTCGATCTCGTCCAGAATACAGAACGGTGCCGGACGCAGCCGCAGGATCGCAAAATAAATGCAGATCGCAACAAAGGACTGCTCACCGCCGGACAGCGCAATCAGGTTCTTGATGACCTTGCCGGGCGGCGCGACCTTGATCTCAATGCCGGATTCAAGGATATTGTCCGGGTCGGTCAGCTCCAGAGAGGCACTGCCGCCGCCGAACAGATCGGTGAAGATCTCACCGAAATACTTGTTGATCTTGTTGAAGCTCTCCTGGAAGATCACGCACATGTCAGAGGTCAGCTGTGCAATGAGCTGTTCGAGCTCGGTTTTCGCCGTCTCGATATCCTTGATCTGTCCCGTCATGAACGTGTAACGCTCGGAGACCTCCTTGTACTCATCGACCGCCGCGACATTGACCGTACCGAGTGCGCGGATGCGGTTTTTCAGCGAACTGAGCTGCGTTTCGGCTTCCTTCACATTCTCGATCGGCTCTGCCTCAGCTTCTGCTTCTGTGCGCGTCAGCTCGTAGGAATCCTGCAGCCGGAACACGAGATCGTCGATCTCATGCTGCACATTGTTCTGCCGCTCCTCGACTCTGGTGCGCTCCGCGGACTGCTTTTCGCGCGCATCTCTCAATGCCCCGATGCCGTCCTGGATCTCGCGGGTATGGCGTTCCTTTTCCTCGTGGATCTTCCGCAGCTTGACGATCTCGTTCTGCATTTCGGTGATCGCCGTGCGGCGCGCCTCCTGCCCCGCGGTCAGCAGCGCGATCTCCTGCTGCTTGGCGGTGATATTTGCCTTTTCCTGCCGGATGCTCTCCTCCAGTGCGGCGATCTGATCGGCCGCCTGCTCCATGGACTGCGCCATGACGATCCGCTTGTGGCGTTCGTTTTCGATGTCCTTTGCAAGCTCTGCCTGCCGGATCTTCTGCGCGGCAATCTGCTGCGTGAGCTGCTCCTGCTCACTGTGGAGCTTGGCAGCCGTTTCGGAATCCAGCCGGAGCTGTGTTTCTGCCGTCGTGATCGTTTCTTCCAGTGCGGAAAGCTCTGCTTCTGCATCAGCCTCCGCAGTACGGAGCTGCGCGATCTTCTCATTCAGACGCGCACGCTGCTCCGCTTCATTCTCCTGCCATGCGCGGTCGGATGCCGCCCGCACCTGCAGTGCCGCGATCTGCTGCTGCACATCGTTCTGCTCCGCCTGATACTCGTTGATGAGTGCCTGTGCACCCTCGGTATCGGTCAGAAGCTTTGCCCATTCCGCCTTGCGCTTTGCGGCATCCGCCCGCAGAGATTCCTGCTCTGATGCCAGATTTTTCAGCTTCTCCGCCGCTTCCTCAAGCTCATGTGTGCGGGTGATGACGCCCGCCGAACGCGCCGCCGAGCCGCCCGTAAACGAACCGCCCGAATGGATCACCTGACCGTCCAGCGTGACAATGCGGAAGCGGTAGCCGAATTTCCGCGCGAGATTCGTCGCGGAATCAATGTCCTCTGCAACAGCAATTCTGCCGAGCAGATTTTCCATGACATTGCGGTAGACCGCATCATATTTCACGAGGTCACAGGCCAGTGCGACAAAGCCCTCTGAGCCGTCAAGCTGCTCACGCAGTCTGCCGCCCTTGATCGTCGTCAGCGGCAGGAAGGTCGCTCTGCCGCCGCGCACCTCTTTCAGATAGCGGATGCAGCGCTTTGCGGTCTCCTCATTTTCCACGATCAGATTCTGCAGCGCACCGCCGAGGGCTGTTTCGATCGCGGTGCCGTATTCCGGCGCGACCGTGATGCGCTGCGCAACGGTCCCGTGCACGCCGCCGATGCGGCCGCTGCCCGCGACCTTGAGGATCTGCCGGACACTCCCGGCATAGCCCTCCATATTCTGTTCGAGGTCGCGCAGAATGCGGAGCTTCTGGTTCACCTGCTCGCATTCGCTGCTGCACTGGTTCAGTTTGTCCAGTGCCTGCTGATATTTCTGCTCACGGATGCCGGTCAGCTGCTTAAAGCCCGCAAGACGGTTCTGCTGCTCCGCGATCTTCTGCGAAACGGCATCCGCCTGCTTCTGCAGCTTCTGCGCATCCTTCTCGTATTCCCGCAGACGCTCCGCGACAGACGAACCGTCCGCCTCCGCGCGTCTGACTGTATCCTCTGTTTCTTCGCGGTCATGCGCAAGACCCTGCAGCCGCACGCGCTTCTCGCTCTGCTGCAGATACAGCTGCCGGAGCACGGCATCCTGTGCATTGACATTGCCGTTCTGCTCCGTCCCCTGCTGCTCCGCCTCCGCGAGTGCCTGCTCCTGCGCCGCGATCTCCTGCGCGAGTACATTCTGCCGGTCGGTCAGCGTACCGAGATAGGCGTCCTGCTCCGCGATGCGCTTTTCCCATGTATCGCCGGAGTCATTGAGCGTTTCGCGCTGCTGCTCCAGCTCCGTGATCTTATCGGTGCTGTGCGAGATTTCATTGTTGCAGACCGCGATCGACGCAGTCACGCCGGCATTTTCCTGCTCGGACGCAACGATCTTATTCTGCAGCTGCTCGATATCGACCGTCGCCTGCTGCATATCCTGAAAGGCAAGCTGCAGCTTTTCCTCGCTGCGCTGCAGATCACTCTGTAAATTCTCGTATTCCGCGGTCAGTTGCAGATAGCTGTCAGAGAGCGTCTGAAGCTGCGCCGTCTGACGTCCCAGACGGTAGACCCAGAAGGAAACCTCGAGCTTTCTTCTTTCCGCCGCCAGAACCAGATATTTTTCCGCCTTTTCCGCCTGTGTTTTCAGCGGACCGATCCGGCTTTCCAGCTCTGCGGTGATATCCGTCAGGCGCAGCAGATTATCCTCTGCCTGCGAGAGCCTGCGCTCGGCCTCCTGCTTGCGGTAGCGGAACTTCGATACGCCCGCTGCCTCCTCAAAAATATCGCGGCGTTCCCCGGATTTTGCACCGACGATCTCCGCAATGCGTCCCTGTCCGATGATCGCATAGCCGTCCCGTCCGAGGCCGGTATCCATGAACAGCTCATTGACGTCCTTCAGGCGGACGTTTTTGCCGTTGATGAGGTACTCACTGTCGCCGGAGCGGTAGAGCCTTCGCGTGACCGCAACCTCCGGTTCCGGATCGGAGAGCGCATGGTCACTGTTGTCAATGGTCAGCGTCACGGCCGCGAAGCCCATAGGCTTTCTGGCCTTAGTACCGGAGAAAATAACATCCTCCATGCTCTTGCCGCGCAGCTCCTTGGTGGACTGCTCGCCGAGCACCCAGCGCACCGCATCGCCGATATTGCTTTTTCCGCTGCCGTTCGGGCCGACAACTGCGGTCAGACCCTCGTCAAAGGTCAGCGTAATTTTATCCGGAAACGATTTGAAGCCCTGAAGCTCCAGCGATTTCAAATACATTGATCTGCATTCTCCATTATTATTTGATCCGCGGGAGAAGATTCCTGCATCCCGTTACTGCTTCCGGGAAAGCTCCCGCTTCACGGCTGCGCAGTAGATTCCGCAGAAGATCAGCTCCTGCAGCAGAGCCACGAACGCAGCAGCGGTGTACATCCGGCCGCGGTACATGACCGCAAAGCATACGCAGACAACGGTCAGAACCGTCCAGACCACCCAAAGGATCAAAACTGTTTTTTTCATCGCAATTCTCCTAAAACCCAAACAAATCCGACAGGCGGTTTGCTCCTGAACGCCGGGTTCCCACATCCGGCATTCATCCGCCTGCATCCTGTATGTTTCTTTCCGTAAGATACTTCATTTTTTATCTGTAATCGTCTGATCCAGTGCCGCCAGCGCACGTTCGGCATAGGCCTGATACTTACGCTGCTTGCCGTCCTTGCCGCGGAATTTGCCTTCCGGCATGGGCAGAATCCCCATATTCGCCCCCATCGGCTGCAAATTCTCCTGATAAGGATCGGTGATATACGCGGTCAGTGCACCGAGCATCGTCTCCCGCGGCAGAATGAGCGGCTGCTCCCCGTTCAGCGCGCGCACGGTATTCAGTCCTGCAAGGATCCCGCTCCCCGCAGATTCCATATACCCTTCAACGCCGGTCATCTGTCCGGCAAAGCGGATGCGCGGCTCCTTCCGGAGCGCATAGGTCTGATCGAGCAGTCTCGGTGAATCGAGAAAGCTGTTGCGGTGCATGACGCCGTAGCGCACAAACTCCGCATGTTCCAGGCCGGGAATCATCGAAAAGACGCGCTTCTGCTCGCCCCATTTGAGATTCGTCTGAAAGCCGACCAGATTCCACAGCGTCCCCTCGCGGTTTTCCTTCCGGAGCTGCACAACAGCATAAGGCCGCTTTCCGGTATGCGGGTCGGTCAGGCCGACCGGCTTCATCATGCCGTAGCGGATCGCATCCTCACCGCGCTTCGCCAGCACCTCGACCGGCATACAGCCCTCATAGACGCGCAGCGTTTCCTGCTCGAAATCATGCAGCGGCGCGGATTCCGCATGGATCAGTGCCTCGTAGAACGCGAGGTATTCCTCCTTTGTCATCGGGCAGTTGAGATAATCCGCAGTCCCCTTGCCGTAGCGCGACGCATAGAACGCGCGCTCCATAGATACGCTCTCCCCCGTGACGATCGGTGCGGCTGCATCATAAAAATACAGCGATTTGCCGGTCAGTGCCGCGATCGGTTCATGGAGCGCATCAGAGGTCAGCGGCCCCGTCGCAATGATGACATTGCCGTCCGGGATCGCGGTGATCTCCTCGTTGATGACCGTGATATGCGGATGCGAGCGGATTTTCTCCGTCACAAGCTGCGAAAACCGTTCCCTGTCCACGGCAAGCGCACCGCCTGCCTCAACTGCACATGCCTCCGCACAGGGTACCAGCAGCGAACCGAGTCTCCGCATCTCCTCCTTGAGCAGTCCGGCAGCGGAATCAATCCGCGAGGCCTTCAGCGAATTGGAGCAGACCAGCTCGGCGAAATTTTCCGAATGATGCGCCGGTGAAAATTTCACCGGCTTCATCTCATAAAGCGTCACGGGAATGCCGGCTTCTGCGATTGCCCATGCAGCCTCGCAGCCGGCCATACCCGCGCCGACGACCGTTACCGCACTCACAGCGGACGCTCATAGCCGCAGTCCGGCTTCTCACAGACAAGCTTGCCGGCTCTGCCGCCCTTCTTGAACAGCGTATTCTTACACTTCGGGCAGCGGTCCTCGACCGGCGTGCTCCATGTCATGAAGCTGCACTCCGGATAGCCCTCGCAGCCGTAGAAGCTGCGGCCCTTCTTAGATTTTTTCAGAATGATCTTCTTGCCGCACAGCGGGCAGAAGCCCTTGGTCGGCGTAACGATCTTCTTCGTGTTGCGGCAGTCCGGGAAGCCGGAGCACGCAAGGAATTTTCCGAATCTGCCGATCTTGATGACCATGGGCTTGCCGCAGACCTCGCAGACCTCGTCGGTCTCCTCATCCGGGACGCGCATCCGCTTGCCGTCCATAGCCTTCTCGGCGTTTTCGAGCGTCTTTTCAAAATTATCGTAGAACTTCCGCAGCGATTCGACCCAGTCGGTCTTGCCCTGCTCCACGCCGTCCAGATCACTTTCCATTTCGGCAGTGAACTTGACATCAACGATCTGCTTGAACTGATCCTTCATCAGCTCGGTCGTGACCTCACCGAGCGAGGTCGGCTTTAACTGCTTGCCGTCGCGCTCGACATACATGCGGGAAAGGATCGTGCCGACCGTTGCCGCGTAGGTGCTCGGTCTGCCGATGCCGTTTTCCTCCAGTGCCTTGATGAGCGTCGCTTCGGTATAGCGGGAGGGCGGCTGCGTGAAATGCTGGTTGCCGTCCAGTGCCTTGACCTTCAGCGGATCGCCCTCGGTCAGCGGCGGCAGCTCCTTATTGTCCTCGTCATTCTGCGCGCCGTCCTTGGCTTCCTCGTAAAGCTTCGTAAAGCCGTCGAATTTGACGCTGTAGCCCGATGCGCGGAACAGACAGTTGTTCGCGGTGATCTCTGCGGAAACGGTATCAAGCTGGCAGTTTGCCATCTGGCTTGCGATGAACCGCTCCCAGATCAGCTTATACAGCTTGTACTGATCGGCGGTCAGGCTGTCCTTCACCTGATCCGGCGTCAGATTCGGCATGGACGGACGGATCGCTTCATGCGCATCCTGCGCGCCCTTCTTGGTTTTGAAGCTGCGCGGTGCTGCCGGCAGATACTGCTTGCCGTAAGCACCCTTGATATATTCCGCAGCGGCTGCCTTTGCTTCATCAGAAATGCGCAGGCTGTCGGTACGCATATAGGTAATCAGACCGACTGCGCCCATCTCCGGAATCTCCACACCTTCGTAAAGCTCCTGTGCAGCCTTCATCGTCCGGCGCGCCTGAAATCCCATACGGCGGGATGCCTCCTGCTGCAGCGTCGAGGTGATGAACGGCGGTGCCGGCTGACGGCTCGTGACGCGCTTTTTCACGGATTTTACGATAAACTCCGCATGATCCAGCGATTTGAGGATTGCGTTTGCCTCGTCTCCGGTTGCGAGCTCCGCCTTTTTGCCGTCCACCTCCGCGAGATGCGCGGCAAAGACCTTCCGCGAGGATTTCGCGGTCAGCTTGGCGTCGATCGACCAGTATTCCCGCGGCTGGAATGCGCGGATCTCATTTTCCCGGTCCACGACCAGACGCACCGCAACAGACTGCACTCTGCCCGCAGAAAGGCCTCTGCGGATTTTCCGCCAGAGGAACGGGCTGAGCTGATAGCCGACGATGCGGTCAAGAATCCGGCGTGCCTGCTGCGCATTGACCAGATCCAAATCAATTTTATGCGGATGCGACATGCCGGTCTGCACGCCGCTCTTTGTGATCTCGTTAAATTCCACGCGGTTATCCTGCTCGGTATCCAGCCCGAGGAGCTGTGCCAGATGCCAGGAGATCGCCTCGCCCTCACGGTCCGGGTCCGTTGCGAGCCAGACGCGGGAGCTCTTTTTCGCCCGCGATTTCAGATCCTTGATGACATCTTCCTTGCCCTTCATCTCGATATAGGTCGGGGTAAAATCATGCTCAATATCCACGCTGAGCCGGGATTTCGGCAAATCGCGCACATGCCCCATCGAGGCAACGACCTCAAAGCCGCTGCCGAGATATTTCTGAATGGTTTTTGCCTTTGCAGGCGACTCAACGATCACGAGTTCTGACATGTTTCCAATCCTTCCTGCGGGCCTTTGCCCGATTGCTTCTCAAAGTTATTTCTGCGCATCAGACCGCGCGGTACTGCTTGCCGAACAGCGATTCGACGAATCCGTCCAGTTCAAGCTCCGTCAGTGTACTGAGCAGCGCAGAGAGATCCATATCCAGTGCCGCAGCGATATCGTCAGCATAGGTATCGCCGTGCGCCCGCAGATACTTAACGACAGCGGCAGCCTCTGCATCCTCCGGCAGCGGACAGGCATCGTCAGCGGACTGCGGCTCCGGCTGCTTTGTCTCCTCGAGATATTCGTATGCAGCACGCTGCACCTCCTCGCGGAATGAGCCGGTCGGCCGGATCAGTGACGCGGCATCCGGTGATTCCGCGGACATGTTTTCCTCGGAAAAGACAAGCCGTTCCGAGGGCTTCACGCCGGTTTCCTGCATCACAAGATACTGCGGATAATGGCTGTAATATGACATGAGGATATCCTCATGGCTCATCAGCGGGAACGCGCCGTCCCGCAGCAGCGGCATCACGCCGGCATAGCGCGGATCAAACAGATCGGCAGGCGGCACGCAGTAGAGGTACCGTCCCTGATCGGCCGCACACTGCGCCGTCACCAGCGAGCCGCTCCGCGCAGCCGCCTCCATAACGGCAGTCGCATAGCCGAGACCGCTCAGAATGCGGTTCCGCTTCGGGAAATTCGCCGGAAACGGCTGTGTCCCCGGCATATATTCCGAGATCATCAGGCCGTGTCCGCCGGTCAGGATGCGCTCCCTGAGCTGCTGATTTTCCCGCGGATAATTGACGTTCAGGCCGCAGCCGAGCACCGCGACCGTCGAACCGCCCGCATCGAGTGCGGCGGTATGCGCACACGCATCCACGCCCTTTGCAAAGCCGCTGACGATCACAAAATCGTTCTGACTGCACAACGCGGAGATCATTGCATTCGTCACGCGCTCCGTATAGGGCGAAGGGTGACGGGTCCCGACGACCGACAGGCTGAGCGGCTTTTTCAGCAGCTCCAGATTGCCCTGCGCGGTCAGCAGCACCGGCGGTGCCCCGATCTCGCGCAGCAGCGGTGGATAATCCTCGCTGTCGATCGGGATCAGTTCAATGCCGTGCGTTTTGCAGAAATAGACAATGCTGTCCGCTTCCCCGATCTTGTGCGCGGTCATGGCCTTCTGCACATTCGGGTGCAGATCGCGCAGCATACCGGTCTGCATTGCGTCATAGACCTCCGCCGGGGAACCGAGCCGCTGCAGATACGAAAGCAGCTTCACGCTGCCCGCGCCGAACACCAGCGACAGCCATACCCAGTAGCGGAGCATGGATTCATCTTTCTGCTCTGCCATCGTCAGCACCTCCGTCTATTTTGCCATTTCCCAGAGAAACAATCCCGCCGCCATGGCCGCATTCAGCGAATTGGATTCCGGCGACATCGGGATCGTCAGTTTTTCTGTACAAAGTGCGCTGACTTCAGGCGGCAGTCCGTTGCCCTCATTGCCGATCAGCACGACGGCACCGCCGCTGAAATCATACTGTCCCAAAAGCTTTGCATCCCGGTCCACGACAGCAGCGCAGGTCGGAACGCCGGCCTCCTTACAGCGGGCAAGGAAGCTTTCTGCATCTTTGATGCGGCAGAGCGGAGCGCGGAAGATCGCGCCCATGCTCCCGCGGATCACCTTGGGATTATACAGATCGCAGCACTGAAACAGATACAGCCCGTCCGTGCCGAGTGCCTCCGCCGTCCGCAGGATTGCCCCCAGATTGGACGGATCCTGCAGGCAGTGCAGCAGCATGGCGCGGTCGCCTGCTTTCGGCAGCATTTCCCGTTCCGGGAGCATTTCCGCCACGGCAAAAACGCCCTGTGCAGTCTCGGTATCCGCGATCTCCTTTGCCTGCCGGTCGGAGATCAGCAGCATTTTTGTATCCGGCACAGCCTGCTTCAGCGCATCAAAATGCTGGAGCCGTGCCTTTTCCGTCAGCAGCACCGCACGCAGCTTCACGCCGGTCTGCAGCGCATCGAAAACGAGGCGGCTGCCTTCCAGTGCAAAGGCACGGTTTTTCTCGCGGATCGCGCGGCTGCGGTTCAGTCCGGCAAACAGCTTCACGGCCTGATTTCCAGTACCTGCTTGCAGAATCTCACCGTTCTGCGGCATACGGCACAGCTCCCTTCACAGTCTCATAACAAACACAAAACACGCTCTGACGTATCCGAGAGAGCGTGTTCGGTATCTTACATTACAGGGCTGCCTTCGCCTTTTCGACGATCGCGGTAAAGCCGGCAGGGTCGTGGATCGCAATCTCGGAAAGCATCTTGCGGTTCAGCGTGATGCCGGCCTTGGTGCAGCCGTTCATGAATGTGGAATAGTTCATGCCGTTCAGCTTGCAGGCAGCAGAAATACGGGTGATCCACAGTCTGCGGAAGAAGCGCTTGTTCTGCTTTCTGCCGATGTATGCATACTGGCCGGACTTCATGACGGCCTGCTTCGCCATCTTGAAGTGCTTGGATTTGCTGCCCCAGTAGCCCTTTGCGAGCTTCAGGACCTTGTTTCTTCTTTTGCGCGTCATCATTGCGCCCTT
Organism: Ruminococcus sp. Phil11; assembly: GCA_001940925.1. GTDB lineage: Bacteria > Bacillota > Clostridia > Oscillospirales > Ruminococcaceae > Firm-04. Next base: position 24,328 of record MSGZ01000043.1, on the reverse strand, counting down.
AATACGAGCCATGTTCTTTCTCCTCCGTAATCAATCAGTCCGCCGCGTTTCGCCGCGGCTTTCGTTCCGTTCGCGTTCAGCGGTTTCTTACTTGTAAGGAACCATCTCGCGGATCGTCGGTGCATTTGCCGTGCTTGCGACGCCTGCGTTGCGCGCGATGCGCTTGACCTTCTTGTCCTTGGAGACAAGGCGATGACGCTTATAAGCGTGCTGGAACTTCACCTTTCCGCTGCCGGTCACCTGAAAGCGCTTTTTCGCACCGGAATGGGTCTTCACTTTGATCTTCTTCACCTTAACGGCTGCCATGAATTCGTCCTCCTTGAATAATCGTTGTATATGATAACGTCAAACGGCGGTGCCGCCGCTGCTTTTGCAAGACGCTGCATATCCTTTGCTTTATGCTTCCGCCGTTTCCTCAGCCGGAGCTTCCTTTGCGGGAGCCTCCTGCGGCTTCTGCTTCTTCTGTGCCTTATCGGCCTTTTCGGGCTTGTTCTGCTTCGGGGACATGAACATTACGATCGCTCTGCCCTCCATTTTCGGCGGCTTATCCACGACGGCGACGTCGCCGATCTCATCGCGGTAGCGATCCAGCAGTTCTTCGCCCAGATGCGGGTGCGCAATGGCGCGCTTGCGGAACCGGACAGAGACCTTGACCTTGTCGCCGCCCTGCAGGAATTTCTTGCCCTGTGCGACCTTCGTTTCAAAGTCATGCGTATCAATGGCGGAGAACATTCTGATCTCCTTGATCTCGACAATACGCTGATTCTTCCGTGCTTCCTTTTCGCGCTTCTGCTGCTCAAAGCAATACTTGCCGTAGTCCATGACACGGCAGACAGGCGGTGTTGCCTGCGGCGCGATCTTCACCAGATCCAGATTCTGGTCATACGCGAGCTTCTGTGCGTCTCTTGCGGACATAACGCCTTTTTTCTCACCGTCCGCGTCGATCACGAGCACCTCACGGTCACGGATCTCCTCATTGATCTGCAGTTCCTGCTTGCTAATCGCCAAGCACCTCCATTCATTGATCTCAAAAAACAAAATAGCAGAGAGTGCAGCGTCCGCCGTACTCTCTGCTCATGAACAAATCTACGCTCTGCGCGTATCATTCTCGTGAATCAGATTACCGTTTCGCTTTCGCTGGCGGTGAGAACAGCATGTTCCGCTTGCAATCCATACAATATATTACAGGATTTCGGCGGAAAAGTCAAGCACTGTTCTTCTTTTTCGTGATTCTGCACAACATCATGCAGGAAATTCCGTGATGATTCTCGCAATATACCGCAGCACCATCGTCGTATCGCCGCCGTCCACGCCTTTGATACCGTCGCAGTCCGCATTCACCATGCCCTGATCGGTGATGACCGCGTCCTTGTCCTCCGCGGCAAATCTGGCGATCAGCACCGCATCGGAGATATCGACCTTGCCGCTGCAGTCCGCGTCGCCGGGTTTTCTCTGCACCGGAGCCGCCGTCGTTTCGGTGGCGGTCGTTGTCTCGGTCGTGACGGTCTCAGTTGTTGTGACCGCGGTCGTCGTGGTCACGGTTTCGGTCGTCGTCGTGACGGGTGCGGTCGTTTCCGCTTCGCGCTTTACCGCAGCAGCGAAGTAGCAGACACAGTTCTGCGACGTAAAATTGCTGCCGAGCGTCACGGTCTCGCCGGCCTTCACTTCCCGGATATACACCGCGAATTCCTCGCCGTTCGAGCTGAACACCTGCGTCCGCATCCGCGTGTAGTCATCGAGCCAATTCGGGGAAATGCCCTGCTGCGCGACATAATTGACGGTGCGGACATCCGGCATCACGTAAAGCGTGATGTCCGCTGCGGCGGTCAGCTCCGCAAGCGCGCTGCCGTAGGATTTGGAATCGCAGGCCGTGCGGATGTACTCCGCACCCGCAAGCGTTGACGGCAGATTCGCCGCGGTATAGGCTCTGTCGCCGAAGATTGCGCTGCCGTTCTGCAGATCCTGCTGAATGCTCCAGTTTGCGCCGTTTTTCGTATCGTGCACGAGCAGCTTTCCGATCAGCTTTCCGGTGTATTCCGGCTCGGTCTCCGGCTGCGTGATGACGACCTGCCCCGGATCGAGCAGGGCGAGGTTCACGACATTCTTGCCCCAGTTGCCGTACCACGCATAGCCCGTTCTGCGCTCTTTGCTGATCTCCGCCACATCATAATGCACGGAGCTGTCGCGGTCGGAAAAGAGCGGCCTGTCGGTGCCGAGCTCATAGAATCTTGCCCAGAGCGGCGAGGCATTCGCGTCCTGCACGACGACCTTGTCATCGCCCTGCTTGACGAATGCGATGCCGTTCAGCTGCACCTTCCGGAACCATTTGATCGCCGCATTGACGCTCTCCGCGAGGTCTGCGCGGCCGGTCTCCTGCGCCTCTTTATAGAGAAACTGGATCACGCCTGCGCTCTCACTCGTGCAGGTCGAGGGCAGCTCATAGGCGCGGGCACCCGCGGGCTTCAGATTATTCTCGTCATGCTGCTGGCACCACGCCGTTTTCACGCCGTTGTTCACGATCTGCATATCGAGCAGGCACTGGATGCCCTTTTCCAGCGAGGCCGCGGCCTTCTGCGCGTATTCATCGCTGACCGCCGTGAAGTCGCCGGTCTTTTTGCTCATTTCCTTCATGATGCTCAGCACATGGACATACGCGCCGTCATTCAGCGTGATATGCGCATGATAGGTGCCGGGCGTATTCAGCACCTGCATCCAGCCGCCGTTGCTGTACTGCATCTTGAACAGACAGTCCACGCCGCGCATCGCGCAGTCAAGATACTTCTGCTGATGCGTCTGCTGATACGAACGCATCAGGAAACGGATCTGCGAGGTCGTCGCATCATTGTCGATCGTCGAATGCGCCCAGTCGCCGGTATGGTCGGTCATCATGCCCTTCTGCCAGCCGCCCTCGCCCTGTACCTGTCTCTGGATGCAGTTGTCCGCGACCGTGAGTGCCTCCTGCGAGCCGAACCAGTCCGCCGATTTTTTCAGGTAATCCGACCACGGATAATCCTCCTCCGCGGCACTGACCGTCACCGCCGGGAGCATGACGCTGTCCGGCTGCGGCACGGCAGCGGCATAGCCAAACAGCAGCACGGCCGCACTGACTGCGGCGGCTGCCCTTCTCATTCTTTTCTTCATACTGATTTCCCCTTTTTCTTTCTGCGTTTCTTCGGCCGCATACACGGCTCCGATTATTTCCATTATAACGCAGAACACCGCAAAATACAATCATTTTTTCCGCTTTCTGTATGATGCATTGTCACCAATCCGAAGCTGCAATATCGTTCACAGAAAATTCAAAAACGCCGGGATGCATTTCACAGGTTTTTCGTTGACTTTTCGCTCATTTTGTGGTATGATATAATTGGTATGCAATATATAAAACACACTTTTGACAAGATTTTCCGGGAAAGGGGGCTAAGCTGTGACGACTGCGCTGATGTCCGGCATTCTGATCGTCGGACTGACTATTACAAGCGCTTCGGTGATCCTGATCCTGCTGGATCCGCATGAGACCACGCTGCGTGAATTTGCGGTGCTCGGTCTGTTCTGTTCCACGCTGATGATGCTCTCCTATTACGTTGAGCTGAATACGCCGGGAATTGCCGCAAAGATCGACTCTGTGAAATTCGGCTACATCGGCAGAGTATTCGTTAATCCTGTGCTGCTGATGCTCGCCGTTCGGTATTACGAGGTCAAGCTGGCAAAAATTTGGCAGCTTCTGCTGTATGTCATTCCGTTCGTCACACTGCTTCTGGTCTTTACCTGTGAAAGCCACGAGCTGTACTACAAACAGATCAACATGATGCCGAACGGTCTGCTCCATATCGTACCGGGTGTATTCTATTATATCTACATGGCATATAATACCGTCGTTTCCATGACGTTTCTGGGCGTCTGCCTCTATGAGCGGCCGGGACTGCGCGGCAGAGCAAAGACCAACAATACGATTCTGCTGCTCTCCTGCATCATCCCGTTCTTTTCGCTGATGGTCTATCTTTCCGGCTGGACGCAGGCCTATGACGTCACCTCGATCGGCGTCATGATCGGTGCCATGCTCATCACCTTCTCCGTGCTGCGGTACGGCCTGCTCAATAAAGAGGAGATGCTGCAGAACATGGCGACGGGCCTGATCTTCCTCGACAGCGATTTTCGTCTGATCTATGCGAACCGCAAGGCCTCGCAGATCATCCCGGCGATCGGCTCCAAGCTGCTGCGTGCGCAGGAAACGGACATGGAGCTGCTCTGTCAGGAGGAATACGCAACGATCCAGTCCGGCGGCAAGACCTACCAGCGCAAGATCACCGAATGGACAAACAGCGAGGGACAGCACGGCAAGATCCTGACCTTCGACGACATCACCGAGATCCGCGCAAGACTCAACCGCGACGCGATGACAGGTCTGCTCAATCACGCGACCTTCTATCCGATGCTGGAGGATTCCATGGCGGAATCGAATCAGACACACAAGCCGCTGACCGTCTCCATTGCCGATATCGACAGCTTCAAAAAGGTCAACGATACCTACGGCCATGCAAACGGCGATATCATCCTCATTGCGCTCGCCAGAATCATGCAGGAGCAATGCGGCATCTACGGCGAAGTGTTCCGCTACGGCGGTGAGGAATTTGCCGTCATTTTCCACTGTGACAGCAAGCTCGCCGAAAAAACCATGAAAAAAGCACTCCGGGCATTTTCGGCGATGAGCTTTGACTTTATGCCGCAGTCCGTTACATTCAGCTACGGCAGCGCGCAGTTCGACGGCACGGAAAATTCCGTCACGCTGTTTGACCGCGCCGACCAGATCATGTACACCCGCAAAAAAGCACTCCACGCACGGGAACAGCAGGCAGCGGAGGCTGAAGCTGCGACCGGCGAATAATCACACAGAAAAGGAAAACTGCTATGCTCGGATCCGATTACAGAGAACTGATCGTTCCCAAAAATGATAACATGCTGCAGCGCGCCGCGATCCTGATCGGCGGTGCCGTTCTGACGGGCGCCTGCGCGGTCTTTGCACTCGTGACAGGTCGTCCGCTGCTGCTCATTCCGGCGGCGGCACTCGGCTTCGGCACATGGTATCTGCACTTCCTCAACCGGATCGAATACGAATATATCATCTCCGGCGATGAACTGAGCGTGACCAAGATCCTCGGCGAGAGCAAGCGCAAGCCGATGCTGACCGTCTCCGTCAGAAAGTTCACCGCCTTCAGACAGATGCGTGACGCGGAGCCGGCTTCTGCCGGTCAGACGATCGTGCTCGCCTGCACCGCACAGGACGACACCGCCTTCTGCGCAGACTTTGACCACGATCAGTACGGGCAGACCCGGCTGATCTGGACCCCGAACGATGACATCCTGCTTTATCTGACCAAACAGCTTCCGCGCAATCTCGGCTTCCGCTGGGAGGCGCAGCAGAACAGTGATACAAACGAATAAGCACATCTGTTATCCGGAGGTTTCATTCTTATGCGGCTAGTAACTCCACTCGAAATGATGAAGCTGGAGGATCTCACGAATCAGTCCGGCGTCAGCTATGATTCCATGATGGATCAGGCGGGCAGCGGGCTCGCCGTGCACATCGCCCGCGCAGCACTGGAGCAGGGCAAAAACAGCATCGTGTTCCTCTGCGGAAACGGCAACAATGCCGGCGACTGCTTTGTCGCGGCGGCAAAGCTCGCAAAGCAGTTCAATGTCACGGTCTGCATGACCGCAGGCATCCCCAAGACCCGCACAGCGTATACGAAATACCGCCAGCTCAAAAACATTCCCATTATCAATGCACAGGATACGATCCGCGAGGCGGTGCGCAATGCATCCGTCATCGTGGACGGTGTATTCGGCATCGGCTTCCGCGGGGAGCTTCCGCCGTTTATCCGGGAGCTGTCCGCCATCATCGCCGAAGCACCGGACAAGCTCTGCATCGCGGTCGATATCCCGAGCGGCGGCAGCGGCCTGAGCGGCACCGTCGCGGAGGGTACGCTGCACTGCAAGATGACCGTCACCTTCGGCGCGGCGAAAACCGGCATGTTTATCCCGCCGCTTTCGGAATACTGCGGTGCGGTCTATCTCGTTGAGATCGGCATTCCGGCAGACGCATTCGCACAGCTTTCGTATCCGGTCATGCATCTGGCCGATGCGGATATCCGCGCACTGCTGCCGGCCCGCCCGATGAACGCGCATAAGGGCATGTTCGGGACGCTGCTGACGGTTGCCGGCTGCCGCAATATGCCGGGTGCCGCGATGCTCGCCGTACAGGCCGCGCTCCGGACGGGCGTCGGACTGAGCTGTCTGGCTTCAGAGGAAGGCGTCTGCCGGATGCTGGTGAGCCAGTCGCCGGAATCCATCATGCTCCCGCTGCCGACGGACAACGCAGGCAAGCTGACCGCGCAGGCCGTTCCGGCGATCCTTGAGAACGCAAAAACCGCAAGTGCCGTGCTGATCGGCTGCGGTCTCGGGCTGACCGACGGCACCCGCAAGCTCGTCACCGAATTGCTGACGCAGCTGACCTGTCCGGTCATTCTGGACGCAGACGGTCTAAATGCGGTCGCCCCGAACATAGATATATTACGCAAGGCAAAGGCACCCGTCATTCTGACGCCGCATCCCGGCGAAATGTCGCGCCTGATGCGCTGCTCCGTTTCGGATATCCAGAAGGACCGCATCACCGCCGCAAAGAAGCTCGCGGCGCGCTTCCCGAATACAGTCGTCGTCCTGAAGGGCTCCGGCACGGTCATCGCGACGGCGGAGCACGCGTCCGTCAACACGACGGGCAACTCCGGCATGAGCAAGGGCGGCAGCGGCGATGTCCTCGCGGGCATCATCGCGGGACTGGCCGCGCAGCACATCCCGCCGGAGGACGCGGCAAAGATCGGCGTATATCTGCACGGGCTTGCAGGCGACTGCGCCGCGGCGGAATTTTCGCGCCGTGCCATGCTGCCGAGCGACATCATCCGGCAGCTTCCGCTGCTGTTCGGAGAATACGAATAAACAGGAACAGGGCATTCCCCTGAAGATACAAAGGTCGTTGAAAGCAAAATCTTGAACCGGAGGCTGCTGATATGAGACCGATGTATATTCTGGGGAGTGCCCTGATTTTTTCTGTACCTGCTTGCTTTTTACTGTGCGGCTGTACAGCGGGGCAAAAAACCGCCGATTTCGAGCCGAAGCTGGACGGTGCCTACACCGCGGAGGCGGAGCTCGAATACGGAGGCGGACAGACCGCCTCTGTGAACGTCACGCGATACGGAAAGGCGCAGTGGGAGGCGGCGTTTACCGCGCCGGCCTCGCTGGAAGGCGTCGTGCTGCAGTTTGACGGCAATGCCGTGACCGCCAGCTATAAGGGGCTGCAGTTCTCGGTGCCGAAGTCCGCGCTGCCCGCGAAAAACATGCTGGTGCTCGCGACCGATGCGCTTGACCGTGCGGCAGAGACAGTCCCGCTCCCCTGCACAGAGCAGAGCGACGGCACATGGAGCTATGCGGGCGAGAGCGAAGCCGGGACCTGCACCGTGACCTTCTCCGCAGACGGCGAACCGCGCTCCGTGGAGATGCCTGCGCAGCCGTTCACGCTGCGGTTCAGCAGCTACACGGTCATTGCGCCGGAGGTCACCGGGACTGCGGAAGTGACCGGCACGGCAGAACCCGCCCCGACCGAGGAAACAACCGCCGCTGCATAGCAAAAAAGCCGGTCTCCGCTTGGGAGACCGGCTTTTCGTATTGCGTGTTCGGAACGCTTCTGCGCAGAGATTATGCTCTCGGCAGTGCGCTCAGCGGGCACTGATCAGCAGTGACGATCTTCGCGATCAGCATGAGGATTGCAGACAGGTCGTCAGCATCCAGGCTGCCGCTGATGACATTTGCATTCACCTTGCCCTGTTCCGTAATGTTGCCCGTAGCATCCTGGTTAAGATACTTAGCAAGCAGAACAGCATCGGAAACATCCACTTTACCGGAGCAGTCGGCATCGCCCCACGTGGCATCTTTGGTGCTGCCGCCCGTGGTCTCCTGCTTGGTGGTGGTTACAACAGGTGCCGTTGTAGTGGTAATCGGTGTCTTTTCCTTTGCAGCCTCATCCTGGAGGAACGAAGCGATCCATGCGAGCGGAGCATTCCAGTTGATGGTAACCTCGTTGGTAGACCATGCCTCGATGGAGTCAACGAAGCATCTCTGAGACGGGTTATCGGATGCACCCGGAACGAAGCCCAGTGCACGGACATACGGATCCTGGAGGCCTGCATTCGGGCCGCCGGACAGAACGCCGTCCGGAGCAAGCGGGAAGTTCTCCTCATCCAGCTCATGCGACCAGTATCTGTGGTGCGGGTTCGTTTCCTTGTAGGAACCGTAACCGGTGATGTAGGAGAAGGAGAGCGGGTTGCGGCCGAGCAGATAGTCCATACCGACCAGAACGCCGTCCATGTACTTGCTTTCGGCGGTCTGATCATAAGCATACGCCATCACGATCAGGTTGTTGATGACCATGGAGTTGGAGCCCCACTCATAGCCCTTGATGATAATGCTCGGATCGAGGTTGTTCGGGTCATTGTAGCCCGGGCCGTCATACTTGTACGGGATACCGTAGCCCTGCTTTTCCTCTTCTGCGAGGTACTCAGCAGATGCATCGAGGATCGACTTTTCCAGCGTAGACTTCTGGTCAGCAGTCAGCAGATCCTTGTGGAGTGCCAGTGCGAGGGAACCTGCGGAAGCAGTGTTGCCCCAGTTGAATGTGGTGAAGGAGCCTTCGCCGGAAGCGTTCTCACCGCCGGTGATTCTGGTGGTGACCTTGAAAGCATCCTTGTAATCAGAAAGCTCGCTCAGGTAGGTGTCAGCGGAGGAATCGCCCATTTCCTTTGCGGTGATGAACAGCTCGCATGCTGCCCAGTAGAAGTCATCCTTGACCTCGTTATCGCCGTAAGGTCCGCCGCCCTTTGCCTGCCACATCGGGGCATACAGCGACTTCTCGTTGATTTCCTCTTTCTCACATTCGCACTTCAGCGTCGGGTGCGTGGTCTTGGAATGATCAGCTTCATAGTAGTTATCCTTGGCTGCCTTAAATGCCTTCTTTGCCTCTTCGAGGTAGGTCTTTGCCTTGGAAGAGTTGTACGGCTCGAGCAGACGGGCTGCCTGTGCAGCGCATGCTGCATAGTTCAGCGTTGCCGCGAATGTAGGCGGTTTGACGATACGGGTGGTTTCCCACTCTTTCTCGTAGTCCCACGGCTTGGTTGCAAGGCCGGTCCACTTGTGGTCATGCAGCTTGTGGTAAACCATGCCTGCATACTTGCCCCATGTCGGTTCGCTGGAGTCAACGACCATCTGGCTCATGAAGTCGATCTCGTACATGCACTCGTCGATGATGTCCGGGATATCGTTGCCGGTTTCCGGAACCACGACGGTGCCGGAGCCATCCTTGAACTTTGCCTTGCCCGCATCGGTCTGAATTGCGCGCTCATACATGTTCAGCAGCGTCCATACAGCGATACCGCCGTTGACGACGTACTTACCGTGGTCACCGGCATCGTACCAGCCGCCGTTTGCGGTGATCGTGGAAGAACCGTTGGCAGCCTCTTCCTTGCTGGAATACTCGTTCTGCCACTTCTTCTGGACAGCAGCCGTATCGGTCTTGTGGCCGCCCTCGTGCGCCAGCATCTTCTTATCACCGGAGGTGATGTAATCGCCCTTGATATCGAGACCGGAACGGTTCTGATAGAAGTAGTTGATTGCGTTGGTCAGCATATCGTGCGAATCATCGGAATAGATGTCGTCACCGATGTTGAACTCAAAGGATCTCCAGTCCTTGCCCTTAATGCGCAGATAGTATCTGCCCGGCGTGTTGAACTCGGTGAAGTCAAGGATACAGACACTGTCCTTGGAATCCGGGTCAGCCTTCGCAGAGCTGGTCTTTCCGGTGTACTTGACATCGCCGGAGGTCGAAACAAGCTCAAAGTCATAGGAGCCGCTCAGGTTGATCTTCTCGCATTCCTTGTCAGAATGATAGATGATATCGCCCTGGTTGTCACCCAGCGTTGCGATCTTCTCGCGGTTGGTATAGTAACCGATCTGGTTGACAGAGATGAAGTTGTTCTCCAGTTTGCTGTAGTAACGGTTGGTTGCGCCGTAAGGCAGATCCGGATCCACGCCGTCCCCGGCCGAATCGATGATGTGCATTTCATCGAACCAGATCTCGTCGCCGTCCTCTGCGTTGCCCTTTTCACCGTAAGCATAGTGGAATGCCCACTCTTTTGCCTTCAGATCCTCAGTGCACTCGAAGGTACCCTCAAAGGTCTTCCACTCGGTGCTCAGCTCAACAGGCTCGCCCCAGCCGGTTCCGCTGTTGCCCATGTGCGGACCGTTGACGAAGCCATCCTTCTTCAGGTCGCAGTACTCATGGTACGGTTCACCGGTATCACCGATCTTGGAGTTGATCTTCAGACCGTTTCTGCTGGCCTTTGCCTTGAAGCTGACCTTGTAGGTGTGACCGGCCTTGAAGTCGAGCTTTCTGTGACGGAACTGCAGATCCCACTGGTTGTCAACACCCTTCGCGGTGATGATCTTGACATGGAATGTGCCGTCCTCGATCTTGAAGTCCTGCTTTGCAGGGCTGGACTCACAGGTGTGCCACGGCAGCGCCTTGTTGGTGAACGAGGTCTCGCCGCAGATTTCGCCCGGGTCCAGATCGGCAGCAGATGCAGCCATCGGCACCATCTGAGCGGCCATCGGTGCGACCGTTGCGATTGCAAGCAGAGCCGCAAGGATGCGTTTTGAACTCTTGTGCATTAAAAAAACCCTCCCGTTTTTATTTGGTGTGCCCCCGGATGCGGTACTGGCTTCCGGAGACCGCGCAGTTTACAGAGTGCAGAGCACGGCAACTGCGCCGTTCCTTTTCCGGTTCCGCCTTGCTGCCCCCGTGCAGCGAGGAAGACGGGCCGGGAAGAATCCGGTGCATCACCGCGTTTATACAGTCTGTAAATTCCATCTGAGAAATTCCGCGATGCATTGCGCAATTTCTCACTGCTTACATTATAATACAAAGTTGATTTCTTGTAAAGGGGTTTTTGAAACTTTGGCAGAACTGTATAAACCGCCCGCCGTTTTTTGTGAATAACTGCCAAATTCCGGTGGGGTAGTTTTTGCGCTCCCGGCCGGACATTTTCGGATGCAATCGCAATAATTGAACGTAGAATCATTCCGGAATAATACAGGATGTTTTCGCCGATTGTCAATTCCGCACAGAAATCGGCGTATTTCGCCGATTTTTTGTGCCTCTTTCCGAATCTTTGCAACTGCTTGACAAGCCGGGGGAAATATGCTATAATTACTTTGTCGCGTTAAAGCTGTAGCATCTAAAAGCTATAAAGCAGTAAAGCACGCGGCAATTCCCCTGCTATACTATATATATTCGGGAGGCATTTATATGTCGGCATCACAGATCATCACACTGATCGTTGTCGTGGTTTACGCCGCGGTCATGGTCTCGATCGGCGTGATCACCTCAAAGAAAACCAAAAGCGTCAATGACTTCGTGTTCGGCGGCAACAAGATCGGTCCGTGGATGACCGCGTTTGCATTCGGCACAGCGTATTTCTCTGCTGTCGTGTTCATCGGTTACGCAGGCCAGTTCGGCTGGGGCTACGGCATCTCGGCCGCATGGATCGGCGTGGGCAATGCGCTGATCGGCGCGACGCTCGCATGGGCGGTGCTCGGACGCCGCACTCGTCTGATGACCAAGCATCTTGACGCCAAGACCATGCCGGACTTCTTTATGAAGCGCTACGGCAGCTCTCCGCTCAAGACAGCAGCGGCGGTCATCGTGTTCCTGTTCATGATCCCGTATACCGCTTCGGTCTACAACGGACTATCCAGACTGTTTGCCATGGCGTTCAACCTGACCTCTCCGAATGCTTATCAGTATGTCATGATCGCAATGGCAGTCCTGAGCGCGATCTATGTCGTGCTCGGCGGCTATTCCGCAACAGCGGTCAACGACTTCATTCAGGGCATGATCATGCTGGTTGGCATCTCGGCAGTCGTCATCTGCATCCTGAATTACAACGGCGGCTTCTCCGCATCCGTTGACATGCTGAAAACGATCACCGCTGTTCCGGACGGCAAGCTTGCATCGACCTTCGGCCCGGACCCGATCAATCTGTTCGGCGTTGTCGTGCTGACCTCTCTGGGTACATGGGGACTGCCGCAGATGACGCACAAGTTCTATGCGATCCGCGACGAAAAGGATATCAAGCGCGGCCTGATCATTTCGACGATCTTCTGCCTGATTGTTTCCGGCGGCTGCTATCTGCTCGGCGGTTTCACGCGGCTGTTCAACACGACGGAAGCCGGAGAGGGTCTCGGCACGAACATGATCCAGAAGCTCTCGAACGGCAAGCTGGAATTTGACGCAATGGTCCCGAACATGCTCCAGACGGCACTGCCGCCGCTGCTGATCGGTCTGGTCGTCGTGCTGGTGCTGAGTGCCTCGCTCTCGACGCTCTCTGCACTGGTTCTGACCTCCTCCACCACGCTGACGCATGACCTGATCCGTCCGGCATCCAAGGGCAAAATGGACGACAAGAAGGAATTTATCACCATGCGCGTGCTGATTCTGTTCTTCCTGCTGCTCTCTGTTATCATTGCAATGAACAAGAACGCTGCAATCACCACGCTGATGAGCTATTCGTGGGGCGCGCTCTCCGGCTCTTTCCTCGGACCGTTCCTCTGGGGTCTGTTCAGCAAGAAGACGACCAAGGCAGCAGTCTGGGTCAGCTTCGCGTTCGGTGTCATCTCGACGGTCGCGCATATGTGCATCTTCACGTTCTTCAAGGACAGCTTCGGCGGATTTATCAAGTGGGCTGCAAGCCTGCCGCTGAACCTCGCCTCCCCGATCAATGCAGGCGCGCTCCTCATGATCCTGTCGATCGTGCTGGTGCCGGTGATCTCGATGTTCACCAAGCCCTGCGAGAAGGAAACCGTTGAAAACGCATTCGCAGCTTACAACAAATAAGATTATGAAAGGCACCGGCAAAAAACCGGTGCCTTAATCCTTCGCCAGCCCGGCGGTGCGCGAAAATTAAAGTTTCGGTCAAGCCTTTTCAAAGGCTTGCGGAGTCCAGAGGCAGAGCCTCTGGTCGCCCGCCGCAGCGGGCGAAATCCCCCAGCGTGCAAAGAACTCCGCAAGAGGGGGCGCCCTGCGATAGAGGGCGTCCCCTAAAAAAACACTTTTTTCCGACAAAACAAGGCACCGGCTGAATGACCGGTGCCTTTGTTCTGCATATCATCGTTTCTTATAAAGCAGCAGCTCGGGATCCGCAGCATGTTCGCCGTAGGTGCAGATCAGAATGAAATCCGCATTTGCAAGGACGCCGAAGCATCTGCCGTCCTCCGCGCCCGCAAGCTGCGTGCCGAGATAGGTCGTGTTGTCATCCAGAAAGCTTGCTTCAGAGCCGTTCGGCAGCGGATACGCAAGATTGACAAAGCTGCCGACCAGCGCATTCAGATGTGTGACCTCCGGCATTCCCGGAATCTCCAGCGCATTGATCTCGCCGATCAGCTGCGCCTTGAACGCCTCAAACGCGCCGCCGTCTCCGAGCTCCGCCTGATTCTTCCAGTAATCAAGCTGCGGCAGCATCTCTTTCAGATAGGCACGCACGGCATCCGCGGGGTGCTCGTCGCTTGCCATGTTCCTGACGCAGACCTCGATCAGGTCGTCCATGTCGCTGTACATATGCTGCCCGTCCGCGTAGCACCATTTGCAGTAATGCTCGTTCATGGAGCCGTCCTTTTCGCGGCTGATGAGCGCATCTTCCAGCGGCATTCCGCAGCACTGACAGATCAGCTTCTGCGGGGAGCCGAGCAGCGTATTGATCGACACGCCGAACAGATCGGAAAGCAGCTTCAGGGTCTCGGTGTTCGGGACGGTCTCGCCGTTCTCCCAGCGGGAAACGGCCTGCCGCGTCACAAAGATTTTCTCGGCAAGCGCGTCCTGCGAAAGGCCGCTTTTGGTACGAAGTTCATAAAGGATCTCTTTTGTCTGCATAATGCATCCCTCCTTGCTTCTGATTATACCACAACGCACCCGCCCGGTCAAGCAACTGTCTGTTTACATTGTGCATAGAGTTAATGCGGCACCGCTCACGTTTGAGCCGGAATATCGACCTTCCTGCATACGACCGTATCCATGCAGTGAAAATGCGGTATGCCGCCGCTCGTATCCTCAAAAATCACCTCGTCGATCCGTTCGATCTTCCAGTCAGCAAAGAATGTGAACAGCTCCCCTGTCCGCCACATTTTTTCTTCGATATCCCAGTCCGGCGGCAGCGCAAGAAAGGGCTTCTCCACAAACACATTGAGATACACGATGCCGCCCGTTTTGGTGATGCGGCTGAGCTTGTCAAAAAACGCTTTCTTGTTTTCCTCGAACAGATACTGAACGGTGCCCGTGGAATACACGATATCAAACTGCCCGCTGACCGCAAACGTGTTGATATCGTCAGTATATGCATGGACTGTGACGTTTTTCTCCCGCGCCAGCCGGAGCGTCTTGCGGATGCCGTTTTCGGAGAGGTCGAAGGCGGTCACGGCATAGCCCTGTTCTGCCATATAAACAGCATCCTTGCCCTCGCCGCAGCCGATATCGAGCACTTTTTTACCCGGTGAGGGCGGACAAAGCCGGATCAGTTCATCAAGGAATGTCCCCGGCTCCGTGCCCCAGTAGTATGCATCACCCGCATACCAATTTTCATAGTTTGTTCTGTTATTCATAGAAAAACCCTTTCAGGAAAATTGTTGCTGCGCGGTAAATGCAGTCATCTCCCCCGCTCCGTTCTTCACTCTTCGTTCTTCATCATTCACGCTTCACTATATAAACATTGGGAGAAGCTGCTTTTCAGACGCCGTCCCGATTCAAAGGGCTCCCGCCCTTTGGAAACCTGCCTGTTCCACTCGTCGCGGCCTATGCCGCTCCTATGCGGAACAGGCGTCGCGGATTGCGCTGCAATCCGCCTAGGGGGGCGCTCTCTTACAGCGCCCCCCTCTCCTAAAAACGCTCCCCCAGAGCGTTTTTAGGATTCACCCCTGCAGTGCGCCTGACGCTGGGGAATTTCGCCGTCTGCGGACGGCGA
>MSGZ01000043.1:0-9176 GCA_001940925.1 Ruminococcus sp. Phil11 | reverse complement strand
AAAAAGTTTGATCAAAACTTTTGTGAGACTGCAAACGGTTAGCCCACCGCCCGACCGGCAGCGTTGTTTTATGCTTTTCAGTTTTTTCAGGCGGGCTTCAGTGCTGGGAGAAGTAACCTTTCAGAAGCCGCGTTTAGCGGCGTATACTTCGCTGCATGGGAGAGCTTCGCTCACCGTCCCCGAAGGAAACCGGCTGTCGGCACTGCCGACGCAGAAGCCCATGCCCATGTCAGGTTATAGCCGCCGCAGTCGCCGTCGAGATCAAGCAGCTCGCCGCAGAAAAACAGCCCCTTATGCAGCCGCGATTCCAGCGTATCCGTCACGCATTCCCCCGCGACGCCGCCCGCCGTGACCTGCGCCTGCGCAAACTTCGCCGTGCCGGTCACCGGGAAACGCCAGTCCCGCAGCAATGCCGTCAGCCTGCTGACCGTCTCCGCGGAAAGTGCCGATGCCGATTCGCCGCAATTGCCGCCGCACTGCTTGATGCAGGTCTCCGCGATGCGCTTCGGCAGCAGACCCGTCAGCAGATCACCCGCCGACAGATCACCCCGCTGATTCAGCATTCCGTCCAGCAGCGGCGCGGTCTCCTGCACAGGGATCTCCGGCAGCAGATCGAGCGCGATCTCCATGCGGCTGCCGTATTCCGCCGCAAGCCGCGACAGATTGAACAGGCATATACCCGAAAGCGCAGTGTCCGTGAACTGCACCTCGCCGGTCTCCTGTTTGAGCACCTTGTTCCCGCATACCGCGGAGACTGCCGCCCGCACACGCATACCCTTCAGTGCCCGCACCCGCGCCGGGTCAGTCGGCACCGGACAGAGCGCAGGCACCGGCGGCACGATCGGATACCCCATTTTCCGCAGGATCGGATAGAGGCTGCCGTCCGTACCGCAGTTCGGCGCGGCAGCACCGCCCGCCGCGAGGATCACGGCATCCGCGGAAAAACGCTCGTCCCCGCAGAACACCGTCCACCTGTTATTTTTCGGGGAGAGCCCCGTCACCTGCTTTTCGCAGAGCGTCTGTACGCCGCGCTGCTCCGCTGCAAACCGGAGCGCATCCAGCACGGACGCCGCCGTACCGCTCATCGGATAGATCCTGCCCTCGCTGTCGGTGCGGGTCAGGAGCCCGAACCGCCGGAAGTATGCCTTCGCATCAAAATCCGCGAGAATGCGCTCGGCCTGCTTCACGCTGCCGTGATAATGTGAAAAATCAAAGCCCTCATGTCCCAGATTGCACCTGCCGTTGCCGGTCAGCAGCAGCTTTTTGCCAACACGCGGCAGCCGTTCCAGAATCGTGACGGCGTTTCCGTTTTCCGCCGCAGCGATCGCCGCGGAAAGTCCCGCAGCACCGCCGCCGACGACGATCACCCGCCCGCTCATGCGCTTGTCAGGGGCAGGAGCTGATGCGCTCCGCTGTCGGCCCGCAGCATATTCGGTGCGGTGATGACTGTTCCGATCACCAGCGAGATCAGGATGCAGAGCAGATAGCCCGCCAGCTTGCCGAGCAGCTCACTGCGGTACATCTCATGCTTTAAGAATCGCGGGAACGCCCGCAGACATGCGCCGGTCGTCTGATGATCGAGGATCAGCGACGCAGTCTCCAGATTCCGCTTTGCATCGTCATAGAAGGAATCGTCAAAGACATCCTTTGCGGCCTCGCGCTGCTCCTCGGTCATGCCGTCCAGCATCAGGACAATGTCCTGCGCCGCGGCCTTGATCTCCGAGGCCTGCTGATAGTTCTCCCGGTTGCTCTGCGCGATCTCGCCGCTGAGATGCAGCACGGATGCGCCCGCGCCCGCGATCATGCAGAGCACCGCGCAGAGGATCACCGCAGGACGGGTGATCTTTTTGCCGAGCTTTTTCATCAGCAGAAAGCCCGCAGCCAGACCCGCATAAGCAGTCAGAATGCTGAGATTGCCAAGCTTCAGTACAAAGAATGTCAGCAGAAATACGATGACCGCGCCGGTCACCGCGCCGAAGATCAGCCCGGAGAAATTCGGCTTTTGCTCCTCATTCTTCTGCTGATCCGCCTGCATATTCGATTCCAGATGCGTTTTGCATTCCCCGCAGACCGTGATGCCGGTGCCGTCCAGCAGATACTGCGAAAAGCCCTCTGCCGTTCCGCAGGACATGCAGCACGGGATCAGCCCGAGGTCTGCCGCCAGTGCAGTCAGCTCCGCCGTGACGGACGCCGCCGCCCGTGCGGTATCGCTGCCTGCGCAGGAAACCGCCGCAGAAAGCGAACGGTCCTGATATTTCAGCGCGCCGACGCCTGCATGTTCCATGCGCCACTGTTCGAGTGCTTCGGCAAGCTGCTCCTTCGTTTTGTCCGCAGGCAGCTTTGCGACCAGCCGGAACAGAAAGGTATCGCGGCGCGGCACAAGCTGCACAAACACCGGATACCCGCCCTGCATGATGCCGAAATATGTTTTCAGTTTGCTGTCATACTGCAGGCCGGTCAGCCCGCAGTATTCCGATCCGTTGAATCCCATAATTACCTCCGCCGGCCGTGCGCGGACTGTCCCGCTGCCGGCATATCTGCTTTCAGTTTTTCGTTTTGCGGTTCTTTGGTTAGCCTTTGACCTCTGTATAATAAAACACCGCAAGCTGTGTCCGGTCGCGCAGATCAAGCTTGTCAAGAAGCGTGCTGATATAATTGCGCACGGTGCCCTCTCCGAGATACAGCTTTGCCGCGATCTCCTTATTGGACAGTCCCGCAGCGACCTGCTCCAGAATGGCGCGTTCCTTTTCCGTGATGCCGTGCGCCGCAAAATCGAAGGTCCCGTGCGGCTTCATCAGGTCGGGCAGCTTGCCGATGATCTTGTCCCCGAACACGGTCTGCCCGCGCATGACCGCTTCCAGTGCCGGTGCGATCACCGCAAAATCCTGCTTCAGGATATAGCCCTTCGCGCCCATTCTGACCGCGTCGATGATATACTCGTCATCGGAAAAGGTCGTCAGGTAGAGGATGCGGGCGTCCGGAAATTCCCGCAGGATCTCTCTGCCCGCTTCAATGCCGGTCATGCCCTCCATGCGGATATCCATAAGCATCACATCCGGCTGATGCTGCCGGTACAGCGAGACCGCCTCCGCACCGCTGCCGCCGAGTGCCTGCACCGTGATGCCCCCCGTGCTTTCGAGGATCGTTTTCAGCGAGACGGCCGCAAGCCTGTCGTCATCAATTACAATGATCTCCATATTCCTGCTCCTTGGGTACTGTCATAAAAATGCGGAAGCCCTGCTCCGAGGCGGTAAACGTGATCCGTCCGCCGAGATCGGCCGCACGGTCCTCCATGTTCCGCAGCCCGATCCCGCCTCGCCGGATCTCTGCATGTTTTCCGTTGTCCTCGATCAGCAGCTGATAAAACGCGGGATGCTCGCGGAAAATGACCGTGAGCTTATCGCCGTCGGAATGCCGCACGGCATTGGAAACGCCCTCCCGGACGATCGCCGCAATGCAGAGCTTGACCTCGCCGGGGATATGCTCACCGGCATCGTAATGCAGCTCCGACTGAAAGCGGTCTGTCGTGACGAGCTCCGTCAGTGTTTTTTTCAGGTCAATGGAATCGTCGTGCAGATCGTGCACGCTTTCCCGGATGCTGGTCATGGCACTGTCCAGCGTCGTTTTCAGTTCGCCGAGCGGCTCACGGAGCGCGTCATCCTTTGTCACGATCTGCAGCGCAGCCGTCTGCAAAATCGAGCGCGTCAGCATATGCCCGACATTGTCGTGGATCTCGCGGGCGATGCGGTTGCGTTCCTTGAGCGTCGCAAGGTGAATTTCGTTATCCTGTGCAGCCGCCAGACGGCGGTTCTGCTCGGTCAGCTGAATATTTTTCTCCGCGATATCGTCGCGCAGCGCGGTCAGTCTGCCGACCGCCTCCTCAAGATGCGTCACGCGGAAATAGAGGATCACCGCGATCAGCACGCCCGCACCGACGGTCAGAAGCTGGTTCTGCCGGAGCGGGACAAATCCCGCCGCCGCGGAAGCCGCAGGCAGGATCAGCCACCATTTCCGTTCGCAGAGCGCGTCATAGAGGATCAGCGGAACGGCGCAGATCATGGTCGGGACAAAGCCGCAGAGCAGCGCGCATCCCGCAAGGATGACGGCAGCCGCCGTTTTGCCGGAAAAGATCTGTACGGCAGCGGAAGCGGCGACCGTCAGCAGCAGTGCAGCGACCGGGATCATCAGGTCATCCGAAGCGGCAAACCCGAGCACGCAGACCGTCAGCACCGCACATTTTTCAAAGAGTCTGTTCATGCGTTTCACTCCCCGCTAAAAGTATAGCATATTCCGCCCAAAATATCAAGATTTTTCCTGCGGTTTGCACACCACACGAAAAAAACGGACGCCGATCATGACATCAGCGTCCGTTTGCAATCAGAAATGGTTTTGCGGATCAGCCCCGGTCATTCCGCCGTTACAGCTTCACAGCGGGGATCTCTTTCAGTGCATCACAGCCGGCGAACAGGTCGCTGCCGACATCGGTCAGACCGCTGCCGAGCGTGACGCTTTCGAGTGCCTTGCAGTTCACAAACACGCCGCTGCCGAGCTTCGTGACGGAATCCGGGATCACGACGGTTTTCAGTGCGCGGCAGTCATAGAATGCGCCGTCGCCGATCTCCGTGATGCTGTCCGGCAGGATGATCTCCTGACAGGTGCGGTTGTGTGCAAAGGCATCCGCGGAGATCGCGGTATAGAATTCAGAGACCTCAAACGTCTCCGTTTCGGCAAAGCATCTGTAGAGCAGTGAGCCGATCGAGATGCAGCCGCCCGCCGCCCTGGTCTTTTCCTGATACGCCGTACCGTAGAACGCCTGCTGGCCGATCTTCTTCACATTGCATTCATCCATGTAATAGCTGACACCTTCAATACTCCTGCAATTGAGGAATGCGTAATCGCCGATCTCCTCAACGCTGTCCGGAATGTACACATACCCGACAGTATCCGCGGACACGCAGGGCGCGCCGTTTCCGAGCACGGCAACGGGCTTTCCGTCAATGGCCGGCGGAATGTAGCAGGTATTGCTGCTGCGCTGCTCCGGGAGCTCAATATAGTCGATGCAGACCGTATCGGTCTCCGGGATCACATGATAGGTCAGGTTCGTCGGGATAAAGCTGATGACGCCCGCACTGAGCGGTTCGCGGAAATTGTAGCAGAATATGCCCTTAAAGCAGACAGGTGTTTCGTTTTTCGTATAAACGCCCGCAGCATCGCGCATATAGCCGACCGAATAGGAGTTGAACGAGAAATAGTCCGTGCTGTATTCGATCGTTTTCAGGTTCGGGCAGTTGATGAACGCCTCATTGGAGAGCGTGACCGACTGCCTGCTGCGCATCGTCACGGTCTCCAGCGCAGTACAGTCTGCAAATGTCCGGGTGTATACCGAAGTCAGCTGCTCCGGCAGCTCTGCGGATTTCAGGGACGTACAGCCTGCAAATGCGCCTTCTTTCATATAGTTCAGCTGTGCCGGGAGCACGACAGCCTTCAGTGCGGTACAGCCGCTGAACGCCGCCTGCCCGATGCTGGTGCACCGTTCCGGGAACGTAAACGCTTCCAGTGACGAGCAGCCCTCAAACGCATAATCGTAAATATAGTCGAGGCTTTCGGGCAGCTTGACCGTTTTCAGGGATGAACAGCCGCGGAAGGCCGACTGCGAAACATAGCGCAGCTCCTCGGACGCGGTGAACGAGGAAAGGGAAGTGCAGTTCTCAAACGCAGATTCGCTGATATAAGTTGCCTTCGTCCATTCGCCGAGATCGAGCGCAGAACAGCCGCGGAATGCCGCCGTGCTGATGCTGGTGATGTTTTCAGTCGGGAGCTTTGTCAAAGCGACGCAGCCCTCGAAGCAGCAATCCGGGATATAGGTCAGGCTTTCGCTGAACGAGATTTCCTTCAGGTTTTCCGCGTTTCTGAATTCTCCGCCCGAAAAATAAGTGAGCGAATCCGGCAATGTGATCTTCTCCGCCCTGCAGCCCGCAAACGGGCAGTTCCGCAGACCGCCGATCTGCTTTCCGTCAAATTCGCCGGGAACGGTAATGTCCTTCGCCTCGGTATCGCAGCCCGCAACATAAAGCAAATCACCGATCTGCTCATACTTCAGGCCGTTTTCTCTGTCAATGATGTAGGCCGGTGTCGTCACCGTACCGGTCGTCACATCGGTGCCTGCCGTGGTCGTCACGACGGTCGTTGTGACAGCCGGCTCAACGAGCTTCAGCGTGATATTGAGACGCGCAGCCGTCTGCGCCGTCACGGAGCCTGCCTGCGCCTCATATTCGATCCCGGTATTGCCGTATGAATCCTCAAGCGCGGTAATATTCGACGGCAAACGGATCGTTTTGATCTCCGGGCAGCCCGCAAACGCGGTCAGACTGAATTTCTCCACAGAATCCGGAATGCTGACGCCGGTCAGGTTCACGCAGCTGCTGAATACGCCGGATCCCAGCACGGTCAGCTGCGTGGGAAGCGTGATCTCCTTCAGCGGCGTGCCGGCAAATGCACCGTTTCCGATCTTTGTGAGCGCATCGGGCAGCGTCACGGTTTCCGGATTTGTCCCGGAGAACGCATTGTATCCGATTGAGGTCACGCGTGCCGGAATGCTGATCTTCGTCAGGGCGGTGCAGCCGCTGCAGAGCTCATCCGGAACAGCCGTAAGCGATGCGGGCAGCGTCAGAGCAGTCAGGCTTTTGCAGGATCTGAACGCGCCGCGGCCGATCATCGTCACACCGCCGGGGATCGTGATCTGTTCCAGTGCCGTGCATCCGGAAAACGAGCGCATCCCGATCGCGTGGAGCGTCTGCGGCAGCTTGACGGTTTTCAGGGAAACACAGCCGGCGAACAGGTCATTCGGCAGCTCGCTGATATGCGCAGGGAGCGTGACGTTTTCGAGTGCCGTGCATTCCGACAGACAGAGATTGCCGAGTGATCTGACCGTATCCGGGAACACCGCCGATTCCAGCTTTTTGCAGTTGCTGAACACCGAATCGCCGACCGTTGTCAGCTTCTTCGGCAGACGGATCTCCGTCAGAGACAGGCAGCGGGAAAAAGCATTGTTTTCGAGTTCGGTGATCTGATCCGGCAGCTCGATTTCCGTCAGTTCGGAACAGCTTGCGAACGTGCCGCCCGGGATCGAGGTCAGTGCAGTCTGATCCGAGATGACCGCCTTTTTCAGTTCAGAGCAGCCGCTAAACACGTTTTTGTCAACGGAGAGCACCGTTGCAGGGAGCTCCAGCGATTCCGCGCCGCAGCCGGAAAAAGCATACTGACCGAGCGAGCGGATCTGTGCGGGGATCGTGATCTCTTTCAGTGCCTTGCAGCCCTCAAAGGTATACGCCGGGATCGCCGATGCATTGTCAGGCATACTGACCGCCGTGACACCGGAGCTCCGGAAGCAGCCGTCATTGAGTGTCGCCTTGCCGGCATAACGGACGGTCTCGATCCCCGTGCAGCCGTAAAACGCTTCCTTATCGAGCAGGCAGTCAGCCGGGACCGTCAGCTCCGGACCGAGCTTCCGGCAGGAGGAGAAGGCGCGCTCGCCAATCTCCGTCATTTCCGCCGGGAGCGTCAGCTGCAGAGAAGAACAGCCGATGAAAAATCCCTTCGGAACGGTCTTCCAGGTGCCGTGCCAGTCAAAGCGGCTCAGTCTGCCGCAGTTTGCGAACATATAATCCGGCAGTGCATACTTTTCCATGCTGTCCGTCATGCAGACATACACCAGATTCCCGCAGTCGCGGAACATGGATTCGGAGAGCCGGATCTCCGAGGAGATATACAGCTGATGAATGGAATCCACGCCGCTGAACGCACCGGATCCGTATTGGATATCCTTGGAAAGCGTCAGCTTCCGGATCGAACGGATGCCGGTAAAGGCCGAGCTGCCGATCTCCGTCAGCTTTTCCGGCAGCGCATTCAGCCGCATAGATGTGCACTGATTGAATGCGGAGGAACCGATCTGGACCAGCTCCGCCGGGAGCTGCTCTGTCTGCAGCGATCTGCATCCCGCGAAGGCACTCGGTCCGATCACCGCAAGCGTATCCGGCAGCGCAGCGGTTTTCAGGCTCGTGCAGCCGCTGAAGGTACGCTCGGAGAGCACGGAGAGGCTGTCCGGAATGACCGCGCTTTCCAGAGCGGTACAGCCCTGGAACACGCCCTTGCCGAAGCCCTTGACCCCGTTCAGATCCGGTGTTGTCTTCATGGATGTGCAGTTTGCGAATGCACTGTCCGCGACGGATTCGAGCTCCGCCGCAAGCTTCACGGTCTCGAGCGCAGCGCACCCGAAGAACGCATTTGTCCCGATGACACCCGCGCCCTCCGCCGATACGGTTTTCAGCCCGACGCAGCCGTTGAATGCTTTTTCCGGGATCACCGCAAGCGATGCGGGGAAGGTCACTTTCTCAAGCGACCGGCAGTTTTCAAATGTACTGCCGCTGATCGCAGCAAGATCCTGACCGAAGGTGACCGTTTTCAGCGATCCGCAGTTCTGGAAGGCACTGCTGCCGACCGACTGGATGCCGTCGGGCAGCGTCACTGATTCCAGCGCATTGCAGGAGCTGAACGCATTGTTCCCGACCGCCGCATAGCAGGGCGGAAGCTGAACAGTCTCCAGCGCGGTGCAGCCCGAGAATGCGCTGTCGCCGATGCTGAAGCTCAGACCCTCCGCGGCACCGTCGCCGAGCGTCACGGATTTGAGTGCGGTGCAGTTGCAGAACGCCGATTTGCCGATCGCAAACCGCGCATGAGAAGCCTTGACGCTTTCCAGCTTCTTGCAGTAGCTGAACGCGTAATCTCCGATATAAACCAGCGTATCCGGCAGTTCCAGTGAAGTCAGCGCACGGCATTCGCGGAATGCGCTTTCGGAGATCGCTGCAAGCAGAGCAGGCAGCTTCACACTTTCCAGCACCGTGCAGTAGCTGAACAGCTCCTTCGGGATCTCCTGAACCGTATCCGGCAGCACAACTGCTTTCAGCGTATCTCTGACATTCAGAAATGCGCCTGCTTCAATGGCCGTGACCGGGCAGCCTTCCAGCGTCTCCGGCAGAACTGCCTCCGGTGCGCTGCTGTTCCATTTCGTGATGACCGCTTTTCCGTCCTTGATCTCATAGAGATAGGCGGGGGTGTTATCCGTTGTTGTCACGGCGGGCTTTGCGGTGGTCTTCGCCGCCGTCGTCGCGACGGGCTTT
>MSGZ01000042.1:66969-257042 GCA_001940925.1 Ruminococcus sp. Phil11 | reverse complement strand
AAACATCTCGATAAATTGAGATTTCACCAGCTCGTCTGTCGCCCGAATCAGCCCCTCGTATGCTACTCTTGTACGTTCGATAGCCCAAGCCAAATCTGCGATTTTACGCTGTTCTTCTATACTGGGCAGGTCAAACTCATAATTTTGAAGTTCTTTCCAGTTCATCAGGTAGTTGACAGAGCCACTCTTGTTCGCCTCGAAAAAAGCCCAAAAGCGATCGCACTGAACAACTAATGCAAGGTATTCCTGCAAAAGTACAGACGAATCTTTTGTTCGCAAAATATAACTTGCATCCGAGCAGATTCCATCAAACATTACCATACCTGCTTTACGCAAGTGAGGGTTTCTTGCCATAAACAAAACATCGCCTTTTTGAAAAGGGAAATGGAACTTAAAACCAAGAGTAGCGCCCTTTTCACTATCCAACAAGCCGGGAGTATATATAGCGATGCGAGAAGACTCGTAGTGTTCTCCACCAACATAATAAATCAGGTCGGTATTGAACCTATCGACATTTCCTTTGATTCTATCAACCACATCATTAAGTTTTACAATCATGCTTGTTCCTCCGCATCCAATAATCTGTTTAGTTTATCAAATTCACCATGCATGGATGCTGATTTTTCAATCCATGTATCTATGGCCTCTTCTGAGGTCATTGTATCTTCTTCATCGGCAATACTACTTGAGACATACATAGAAATACTAAGAGAAGCGTTGTTTTTGATTATCTCTTCATCTGATACAACTGAACAGAATCCGTCAATAGATTCAAAATCAAAGTAAGCCTGAGATATTTCCTTTATGTGTTCCTCGGTAAGCAAACTCTCGGTTCCATTCTTTTGAACGTGCTTGACAGCGTTTATAAACAGAACATTTCCGATACGCTTCCCTTGCTTTTGAGTCCTACATATAAGAATGCAGGCTTCCATCGGCGAGTTATAAAACAGATTGCGTCCCACAGCAATAACACACTCAACCAAGTCAAGCTCTACCATCTTTTTTCGCATCTCCTGCTCTTCATAGCGATTCAGTATTCCGTGAGGAAGCAAGATGGCGCATCGTCCTGTCTTACTATCAAGACTTTTCAATATATGCTGAATGAATGCAAAATCAGCACGAATCTGATTAGGAACACCGAGGAAATTTCTACCGTACTTGTCGCTTTCAAAAGCGGCTCTATCCCATTGACTGATGGAGTACGGCGGATTGGCAAGCACCAGATCGAAGGTCTGGAGCTGACCATTTTGGATGAATGCAGGGTTTTTCAGAGTGTCATCGTTGACGATAGTGAAGTCCTTAACACCATGCAGAAACAGATTCATTCTGCCGATCGCAGAGGTCAGAGCATTGATCTCCTGCCCGTATACAGCGACGTTTCGCCATTCCTTTCCCTGCTCTTTCAGGTATGCGATAGCGGAAATGAGCATACCGGCACTGCCGCAAGTGGGATCGTAGATGGATTCGCCGGACTCCGGTTTCAGCATCTCGGTCATAAGATGTACGACCGTGCGGTTCGTGTAGAATTCCTGCGCTGTATGACCGCTGTCATCAGCGAACTTCTTGATGAGATATTCGTACCCCTGACCAAGCTCGTCCTCTGGGCAGTTCTCAATAGACAGCGTTTTCGAGCTGAAATGCTCGATCAGGTCTTTCAGCAGGCGGTCAGGCAGACGGTTCTTGTTTGTCCACGCACCATCGCCAAATACACCTTGCAGTTTGTCAGAGTTGGCATTCTCGATCGCACGGAACGCCTTGACGATAGCGGAGCCGATATTCTCAGAAACGGAACGGACATCCTTCCAGTGTGCGCCCTTCGGGACATTGAAGCGGTGGTTCTCCTCCCATTCGAGAGCTTCCTCATCACCGTCGTACTCCTCTAAGATCTGAACGCACTCTTCGTCATACACATCGCAGATGCGCTTGAAAAACAACAGCGGGAAGATGTACTGCTTGTAGGCTCCGGCATCAATGCTCGTGCGGAGCAGGACGGCGGAGTTCCAGAGGTAGGATTGCAGCTCCTCTATTGTGATTCGATTACTCACTGATATAGCCTCCTTCCACAAGCAGACGCTTCATAGCTTTCTCCGCATCCTTGACTTCCTGTAATGCGGCGAAATACTGTCGGCGCACTTCTTCCGGCGGCACAGTTTCTGCTTCTTTCTTTTCGATGTAATTATTGATAGCGAGAGTATAATCCTTCTGGCGAATATCGTCCAGCGTCACGATTTTAACCTGCTCGATGACATCTTCATAATTGGTATACAGCGTGAAGACCTTCTGAATATCATCTTCTGTCATGATGTTCTGCGCCCGCTGCGGTGTATAGATGTTGGAAGCATCGATCATGCACACTCTGCCGATATGGTTGCTGGGCTTATTATTATTCATAACAAGGATGCAGGCAGACACGCCCGTGCTGTAGAATACGCCTCCGACCAGCGTGATGATGCACTCCAGCTTATCCGAATCAACAAGCTGCTTTCGGATATTGCCCTCTTTACCGCTGCGGAACAGTACGCCTTGCGGAAGGACGATAGCGCAGCGCCCTTTTTTCTTATCCATAGAGCAGATCATGTGCTGCAGCCATGCAAAATCGGCATTGGAATCCGTCGGAGATCCCCACATATTTCTGCCGTATATATCGGAGGAGAATTGATCTGCGCCCCAATTCTTGAGGGAGAACGGCGGATTTGCGATAACGCAGTCGAATGTACGGAGCTGTCCGGCTTCCAAGAACGCAGGCGAACGAAGAGTATCGCCCTGCACGATCTGAACATCTTTTGCACCATGCAAAAACAGGTTCATTCTTGCAATCGCAGAGGTAGCCAGATTTTTCTCCTGACCGAAGATCTTACCGTATGTAAGTTGATCATTGCCGATGTAGCGAATTGCCTCCAGCAGCATACCCCCTGTGCCGCAGGCTCCGTCATATACATAGTCTCCGGCTTTCGGGGCAAGAAGCTGCACCATCAGCTTGACGATAGGACGAGGTGTATAGAATTCTCCAGCGTTCTTTTTTGAGAGGTCAGCGAATTTCTTGATCAGGTATTCGTAGCTATCTCCCATGATGTCATCGGAGTAGTTCTGGTTGCCGAGCTTGATCTTGGACATATGCTCGACAAGGTTTTTCAGGCGCTCGTCAGAGAGCTTGCCCTTATCCGTCCAGTTTGCATCATCGAAGCTGGAAAAGACACCACTGAGGGTATCCGGATTTGCTCTCTCAATGCCGGTCATGGCTTTTACAATAGCGACACCGATATTCTCATGTGCTTCACGGACGTCGTTCCAGTGGCAGCCCTGCGGAATATCAAAGCTGTGGTTCTCCGGGAATGCCGCATATTCCTCATCGCCGCCGGACTCGTCAAGTGCGATCTGCGTTTCCTCATCATATACATCGGAGATGCGCTTGAAGAACAATATCGGTGTAACGTAGCTTTTATATTCATCCTGATTGATCGGTCCTCTCAGAATATTACAGGCTTCAAACAGATGTGAAAACAATTGCTGGCTGGTTGTTTCTTCGCTTGAAACCGATTGAACGATTTTTTTCGCCATTATAACTCTCTCTTTCAAAAAGTTTTATTTCTTGAATTGGCAACTGCCTATACATATCTAATTATATCACATTTTTACGAGTTTTGCAACGAGAAAACGCAATTATTTCACGCATTTCAACAAATGAGTCTGAATGGAAGTCAAGATAACAGTAAAAATCCGCATACTCCTTTCGAATATGCGGATTTTCAATTCTATTCATCTGATCATTCTTTTAACCCAACGTCAAACTTTGCAAGGAAAAATAGATGGATCTGTGGCTGCTATCACGGTGCTCTACCGAGTGATTCAATGTGTACACGACACGAGTGGAAGCATTTATGACAGCAGCAATATGTTAGTGCTGTGATTATGCTTTATTACCGCCTTCATAAAGCCATGCTAACCCAAATATTCCTGCTATACAAGCAATGAATCTAACTGTCTTGCATACATCTTTTCCGTTCGGTCCGTTTAAAGCCTTCGCACCTGCATCTGCAATTGCAGCCGAATCGATACATGGTTGTCCTGTGCGATCGTCATATGCGTTGGATTCCTCCACGCTCAGTTCCCGGATGTTATCATAATCATCATAGTTATTCATTTTTATCCTCCTTCAAAGATTCAAGTGGGATTTGTTTGGAGAGTAAGTGATCTATGGCTTCCCTTCCACGTTGGATGGATTCAGGTGGGATTTCGCTCAATAAGCATTCGCTCAAAGCTTTGCTTCCGGCTTTTCTTCCGACCCTTTTGGCAATGCGTTCAGTCTCATCACGCAATTTGCATTTGTCAGATTCAGAAACGTCCTCACTGTCAACGAGAATATCAATTGCTGCAGCAAGTTTCTGATTAGAACTGTCCTTGATTTCCTCATCAAGTAGTTTCCGAATCGCAAGATACTGGATTACAGACATTTTGTATTCAGTATTTTCTATTGTGACAATGGTAGCCC
Source organism: Ruminococcus sp. Phil11 (assembly GCA_001940925.1). Lineage (GTDB taxonomy): Bacteria > Bacillota > Clostridia > Oscillospirales > Ruminococcaceae > Firm-04. Next base: position 252,553 of record MSGZ01000042.1, on the reverse strand, counting down.
TTGTTACCCCGAGAAGATCTGCCAATCTTGCTGCTGACCATCCTGCAAGATTGCGAATTGTAGGAAGATCACGTCGTAGCTTCTCGATAGTTTCTTTGTCAGTCTTCATAATCTCACCTCCAAGAGCATTATAACACATTTTCGATTCATTGTCAAGAGTTTATACGTATAAATTCTATACTATGAAATTTTAGGATGTCAAATATACGATTCTAACGGTTGTTTTTCACGATTCCTCTGTAGTTTTTTAGCGAGACGATATAATTCCCGTTTAGAGGTATTATGTAGACAACGTAAGAAAAAAGTTCACCGCAATAAAAACATCACGAAGAAGATATTCAACCGCATTGCAGAGGAGTACAACTATAATCCGCAGCACCTTGAGGCTCAGAGTTTTTACTACAAAAGTAACAACATACAGGTGTATATATAGGACTCAAAGATTACTGCGCAAACTATGACATCTCAAAAAAGAAGCCACGCCTAATTGAGGGACTGCTGTGAATTGACATGATTCTACATTAATGTTATAATTACACTAAAAGGAGGCGTTATTATGGCATCTCGAATTCCGACACATAAGGCAGAAACAAGATCCTGTGATAAAGCAAGAACAATAATTGATAAGCATGACTCGGCATTATTTAGAGAATTAACTGGTAGAGATTACGGTATTGATGGAATAATTGAACTGTTTGCAGGTGATTATCCCTGTGGAAAAATAGCGTTAGTTCAATTGAAATCAACCCAAGACAGCATCAAAAAGAATAAAAGAACAGATGATGTGTCTTGTACTATTTCGACATCAAATGCCAGGTACGCTTTTCAGTCAAATATACCTGTAATACTGATATACATATCATTGTCCGGAACAGGTTTTTATTACGTTAATATTCAAGAAGCAATTGATATTGGAAATAGAAAAACGAAAAAGAAGATTGAATCTCAAAAGACAATTACAGTCAAAATCCCTTATGCCAATCACATCATTGACGATGTCTCTCCATTGATTGAGATTATAGAGTCATATTATGAGTAGTATTTCTAAATGGATGTGACTTTTTATGTCTTGAAAGGAATTGACGCACATAGATTTTTTTACGGACTATTCCGGTTATGAGACAAGCTGAATGCCAACTACGACAGCCATTCCTACAGTTGTTTCTTCGGTGAAAGTGAATCAACGACCGAACAGTAATGCTGCTCATTGCTGCATAAAGGTGCTGTCATAGGAAATATCTCAATTGTTTTGATATCTACCAGTACACGTATAATATAAAAGAGCGAATTGCCATTTTTCGACAACTCGCTCTTTTGCTTATTCGTCCTCGTCGCTACACTCATCAAGCCCGTGCATAAGCTGAATATAAACGCACTCTGCTCGTTCATGCTCCTCGCCGTCAGTAGACATCATAAGTTCAAGGAAATATGCCTTTGCTTCCTCATAGTCTGTCCAGACCTCACGCTTTCCGTTGCAGACAGTAGTGACCTTGCGTGACCTCGGCATTGCCAATTCAGGTGTTCTCAACATAGCTTTGACCTCCATAAGTTTTATTGTGACTCCATTATAGCTGATAAGGCAACAAGAGTCCAGCTCTGCGGCAAATCTGTAACAATTCTTGTGCAGAGCGCAGCAATACCGACACTTTCCCCGGTGCATAATAACGTGAATGATAGTATCGCTTACCTGTGGCATACTATCAATAACAGTCATTAGATTAGAGAAATTGTTTTCTGAATAGTTTTTCACTGAATTTTTATTCAGAAACTTGACAATGGCAAAGCGCTGTGGTATAATATCATTATACTGAAAAATCATTCAGAGAAAATATTTTCAGAAAAGAAGTGATGCTATGTTTATCGGCAGAGAAAAAGAACTCAGGCAGTTGAATGCCGAGCTTTCCTCATGGAAACGCAAAACAGCGGTGCTGGTCTACGGCAAACGCAGAGTTGGAAAATCCACGCTTTTGAGCGAAGCTGCAAAGAGTTTTGAGGGTGTCGTCATCAATCATATGTGCGTGACAAGCACCTTTGAGGGCAATATGGAGCTGATCTACCGGAGCGTTTCGGAGGGGCTTGGACTGCCCAATATCCGATTCGGCTCTCTCTTTGAGATGATGGACTACCTGAAAACTCTGGACAAAAAGATACTGCTCATCATCGACGAATACCCCTACCTCAAGCAGACCAAAAAGAAGAACGAGGTCGATTCCTATATGCAGGCGGTCATCGACAGGCTGCCCGAAAATGTCAAGCTGGTGCTTTGCGGCTCGTATATCACAGTGATGAAGGAACTGCTGAAGGAGGGCAACCCACTGTTCGGACGGTTCTCGCTGATACAGCATATCCGTGACTTTGACTACCTTGACGCAGCAAAATTCTATCCGGAGCTTGACCTTCGTTACAAAGTCGCTTTCTATGCCGTGTTCGGCGGAAGCCCCTATGTTCTGGAAAATCTGGATACAAGCCTGACCATTCGTGAGAACATCGAACGCCTTCTGCTGCCCGAAACGGGTCTGGTGCGGTCGCACATCGAGAATGTCATGCTCAAAGAGATACAGAAGACTTTTGACGCACGGATTCTGGAAATTCTCGGCAACGGCAAGAAGCGTTACAGCGAGATACGGGACAGAATAGCGAACAGCGAGACAGGTCTGCTTGATAAGCAGTTGAAGATTTTGCTCGACATGGAGACCATCCAAAAGACCGAACCCATCAACCGCCGAAACGATAAGAAAAAGCAGTTCTATGAGATCGTGGATAACCTGATGCGGTTCTATTTCACGTTCATTTTCGGCAAGGCGGGAACGATCGCCCGTATTGGTGAGGAGCAGTTCTTCAATCGAAATATTGACGCTGTACTGGAGCAATTCGTCAGCAGACGGCTTGAAGGCATCGCCCTGCAATACTTCCACAGAGCTGCTATGCTGGGCAAATACCCTGATATCGACGATTTCGGCAGCTATTGGTACGATGATCCTGCCACCAAGACCAACGGCGAGTTTGACTGCGTGATACGGCGTGGAGAGCAGTATGATTTCTACGAATGCAAATACTTCGACCGCCCCATGACGCTTGAAGAATGCCGTCAGGAAAAGGAACAGCTTGACAGCATCAAGGGTATCACCGTGTCGGGTGTGGGCTTTGTCTGCACGGGAGGATTTGATTTTGAGGGTGATGAGGGATTCACACTCATTGACGGAAAAGCACTGTACTTCAACGAATGAAAAAAACGCCGCTCAGGACGAACCTGAACGGCGTTTTATGTTTTCTTGTCATCCGATTTTGTCATCCGTCTTGTCATCCACTTAGAATTCAGGGTGACAAATGGGTGACAAATCGCATTTTTGAACTATTTGGCAAATTTTGTTAAATTTCTGAAATTCAGAAAACCACGTATTTTAGCCCTTCATAGCCTCTTCAACAGCAACTGCGCAAGCAACAGTAGCACCAACCATGGGGTTGTTGCCCATGCCAATCAGGCCCATCATCTCAACGTGAGCCGGAACGGAAGAGGAACCTGCGAACTGTGCATCGGAGTGCATTCTGCCCATGGTATCAGTCATGCCGTAGGAAGCAGGGCCGGCTGCCATGTTGTCCGGGTGCAGGGTACGGCCGGTGCCGCCGCCGGAAGCAACGGAGAAATACTTTTTGCCGGCATCGGTGCGCTCCTTTTTATAGGTACCTGCGACCGGATGCTGGAAGCGGGTCGGATTGGTGGAGTTGCCGGTGATCGAAACATCGACGTTTTCCTTCCACATGATCGCGACGCCCTCGACGACATCGTTTGCGCCGTAGCAGTTGACCTTTGCGCGCAGGCCGTCGGAGTAAGCCTTGCGGAAGACTTCCTTGACCTCGCCGGTCTGATAGTTCATCTCGGTCTCAACATAAGTAAAGCCGTTGATTCTTGCAATGATCTGTGCAGCGTCCTTGCCGAGGCCGTTCAGGATAACACGGAGCGGCTTCTTGCGGACCTTGTTTGCTTTTTCAGCAATACCGATCGCGCCCTCAGCAGCCGCGAAGGACTCGTGGCCTGCGAGGAATGCGAAGCACTCGGTCTCCTCCTCGAGGAGCATCTTGCCGAGGTTGCCGTGGCCGAGGCCGACCTTTCTCTGGTCAGCAACGGAGCCCGGGATGCAGAATGCCTGCAGACCCTCGCCGATTGCGGCAGCAGCGTCAGCAGCTCTGGTGCAGCCCTTCTTGATTGCGATTGCGCAGCCGACGGTATAAGCCCACTTTGCGTTCTCGAAGCAGATCGGCTGAATGCCCTCGACCAGCTTGTAGATATCCAGACCCTTTGCCTTGCAGACATCTGCGCACTCCTCGATCGAGTTGATGCCGTATTCCTTGATCACAGCGAGGATCTGCTTCTCGCGTCTCTCATAAGATTCAAATAATGCCATTGAACAAACCTCCTTATTCCTTGCGCGGATCCACGATCTTCACTGCATCGGCGACACGGCCGTACTGACCCTGTGCCTTCTCAAATGCGGTATTGGCATCATCGCCTGCCTTGATGAAGTCCATCATCTTGCCGAAGTTGACGAACTTGTAGCCGATGATTTCATCGTACTCGTTCAGAGCAAGACCGGTCACGTAGCCGTCGGTCATTTCGAGGTAGCGCGGACCCTTTGCCAGCGTGCCGTACATGGTACCGACCTGGGAACGGAGGCCCTTGCCGAGGTCCTCAAGACCTGCGCCGACGACCAGACCGCCCTCAGAGAATGCGGACTGGGAACGGCCGTAGACGATCTGGAGGAACAGCTCTCTCATTGCAGTATTGATTGCGTCACAGACGAGGTCTGTATTCAGTGCTTCGAGAATGGTTCTGCCCGGCAGGATTTCAGAAGCCATGGCAGCGGAATGCGTCATGCCGGAGCAGCCGATCGTCTCGACCAGACACTCCTGAATCACGCCTTCCTTCACATTCAGGGTCAGCTTGCAGGTACCCTGCTGCGGAGCACACCAGCCCACACCGTGCGTAAAGCCGGAAATATCCTTGATCTCCTTGGCCTTGACCCACTTGGCTTCCTCCGGGATCGGAGCTGCGCCGTGTGCAACGCCCTGTGCGATCGGACACATTGTTTCTACTTCGTGCGAATAGATCATTCAAATACTCCTTTCTGGCATAAAGCGAGAAAAATTGATTTCGGCGGCCGGTTCGCCGGAGCACTGACCGGATCGGACACCGCTTTTCCCATTATACCATTTTTTTTGCAAGAAATCAAGAGCTTCGGCGGGAATCGGCGCAAAAAATATGGATGTGCACCGACAGGGCTACAGAATGCCGGATTGACGCGCAGGAAAATTTGTGCTATAATGACAACAGATTACAAAAAGCAGGTGAAAACATGAACGCAAAAATCGCACTGGTCGAGGACGAACCGGATATCCGGAAGATGCTGCGCAGCTTTCTGGAAGGCAAGGGCTGCACGGTCAGCGAGGCGGCAGACGGTCACGCGGCGGAAAAGCTGCTCGCGGAGGGATCCTTTGACCTGATCTTAATGGATCTGATGCTGCCCGGCATCAGCGGGGAGCAGCTGATCGCGTCGCTTCGGCGGGAATCGGATACGCCGGTCATTGTGATCTCGGCAAAATCCATGCTGGAAACGCGTCTTGCGGTGCTGCGCCTCGGTGCGGATGACTATATCTTAAAGCCGTTTGACCTGAACGAAGTGCTTGTCCGCATGGAGGTCGTGCTCCGGCGGGCGGGACGGGAAAAGCTCCCGGAGATACTCCGCGTCGGCAGCCTGACCCTTTACCCGGCGGAAAACCGCGTCTGCTGGGAGGAAACGCCGCTTTCGCTGACGGCAAAGGAATTTCAGCTTCTGCTGCTGTTTATGGAGCATCCGCAGAAGGTGTACAGCAAGGCGAATCTGTACGAATCCGTCTGGAACGAGGAATATTTCTGCGAGGACAACACGGTCAGCGTGCATGTCAGCAATCTGCGCGCGAAGCTGAAAAAGGCGTCCGGACGCGATCTGATCGAGACGGTCTGGGGCATCGGCTACCGGATGAAGGGGGACGCATGACAGGCTATATCATTGCTGGCGTACTGCTGGTTATCTGCATCGTGCTGCTGATCCGGCTGGTCATCATCCGGCATGAGATCCGTCTGCTGAAAGAGACACTGAACCACAATCTCGACCCGGAATACAACCGGCAGATCACAATCACACTGCTTGACCGCGGACTGAACAGCCTTGCCGCAGAGATCAACCGCTCGCTGGACTATCAGCGGCGGCTGAAGCGGGATGCCGTGCGTGCGGAGAATGATCTGAAGCAGTCCGTCTCAGACATTGCACATGACCTTCGCACGCCGATGACGGTCATCAAGGGCAATCTGCAGCTTCTGACGCAGGAGGAACAGCTCTCGCCGAACGGAAAAGAGCATCTGGCGATCTGCTGCGAAAAGGCGGATGTGCTGAAAGACATGGCGGATGCGTTCTTTGAGCTTTCCGTGCTGGAAAGCGACGATGCCGCCGCAGAGATTCGCACGGTCAATCTGACAAAGGTGCTGATGCAGTTCCTTGCGGACAGCGAAGCCGCGATCCGGCTGCACGGTCTGGAACCGGAGATCGTTCTGCCGGAAAAGACCGTCAGCATCCGCGCAGACGAGCAGATGCTTCTCAGGATGCTCGGCAATGTGCTGAACAATATCTTAAAGTATGCAAAGGATACGTTCCGGCTGGAAGCGAAGCAGGAGGGCGCGTGCTGTACGGTTTCGTTCTCGAACACGGTTCCGGCGGAGCAGATGCCCGACCCGGAGCGGATGTTCCAGCGAAGTTACCGTGCGGATGCGTCCCGCAGCGGCGGCGGCGCGGGGCTCGGACTGTTTATCGTGCGGCTGCTCGCGGAAAAACAGAACGCGCAGGTCAGCGCGTCCGCGGAAGGAAACGTCCTGACGCTGCAGATGCAGTTCCCGCTTGCGGATGCGGTGTATTGACCGGAATAACAGGGGATTCCTGCAGGCGGACAGCACGCCGGGGGATCCCTTTTTCATACCAAAACGAAGCAATATCCTCTGCAAAATGTGAACAAATTGTAAACTTACGGAATCTTAAAGGATTCTTTATACTTTTCCTTTATCATGAAATCAGCAGGAACCAATCCGGCATACAAAGGAGGAACTGATATGTCAGAAATCGTGATCGAAGCAAAAGAGCTGACGAAGCAGTATAAAAAGCAAAAGGCGGTTGACAGCGTCAGCTTTCAGATCAGAAAGGGCATGATCTGCGGACTGGTCGGGCCGAACGGCGCCGGCAAGACCACGATCATGAAAATGCTCGGCGGACTGGTGCTCCCGACCGGCGGCAGCTTCTCGCTGTTCGGCGGCAGCACGGAGGAGGCGCTCTGTCATGCGCGTTCCCGCATGAGCTTCATGATCGAAACGCCCTATGCAAAAGAGGAAATGTCTGCGCGGGAGAATCTCGAAAAGCTGCGTCTGCAAAAGGGCATCCCGAACCCGAAGCGCGTGGATGAGGTGCTGGAGCTGGTCGGGCTTGCAGATACCGGCAAAAAGCAGGTGCGCAAATTCTCGCTCGGAATGCGGCAGCGGCTCGGGCTTGCGGGTGCGATGCTCTCGAAACCGGAGATCATGGTGCTGGACGAGCCGGTCAACGGTCTTGACCCCGAAGGCATCATAGAGATTCGTGAGATGCTGCGGCGGTTCAATGAGGAGGAGAACATCACGATTCTGATTTCCTCGCATATTCTGGCGGAGCTTTCACAGCTTTGCACGGACTACATGTTTATCCGCAAGGGCACGATCCGTGCGTTTTCATCGGCTGAGGAGCTGCACAAAATCTGCGGGGAATATTACCACATCCATACCGATAACGATTCTGTTGCGCTCGCCGTCCTGCAAAACAAGCTCGGCATTGAGAACTGTGATGTGCTGAAGGACGGCAGTCTCCGGTTGTTTGAGCGGCTTGACGAACTGCCGCTGATCTCAAAAACGCTGTACGAAAACGGGCTTGTTCCGGTGACGCTTCATATTCACGAGGCTGATTTGGAATCGTATTACATGAAACTGGTAGGTGATGACAATGCTGAATATTCTGAAAGCGATGCTGCGGCAGACAAAGCGTGACAAGCTCCTGCTGATCGGTCTGTTTTATTTTCTGCTCATGGCAGGAGAGATGCTGGTACAGAACGGTGCGGACTGGAATACGCACGGCAGCACAGTTTCCGGTATCATAGCGAATACGCTGCTGATCATGACGACGGTCGTAGTCGGGGCATTCACCAGCAGGATCTGCGGCTGCGATCTCCGCGATAAGACCGCCAATTATGAGATCCTTTTCGGCAAGCACCGTTCAGCGGTCTATTTCGGCAGATTTTTTGCCGCGCTGATCGTAACGGTCAGTGTGATCGCGGCAGTCGTCCTGATCCCCGTGCTGTTCCTTACGGCGAAAAACGGCTGGGGCGCGGCGATCCCCGTGCAGACCGCATGGGCGATCTTCGGGCTGCTGATTGTGATGATCTTCCGCTGCGTTTGCTTCTTTACCGCGCTGACTTTCCTCTGCGGGAACGACATTGTGCCGCTGTCTGTCGCGCTGATCGGAACCATGTGCGTCGCATTATGTGTGTTTCTGCTCGGTGCTGCGGACATTCATCTGTCATGGCAGACGACCTTCTCCGATATCATGACGCTGCTCGATTTTTCCAACACGACAAGCGGCTATGCGGACGGAAAGGACTACCTCATTTATAAGGTTGCGCTGTCCGGCAAAACCGCGTTGCGGATGCTCTGCACCAGCCTCGGCTTCGGGCTGTTCTGGCTGTTCGGCGGATTCGCGCTGTTCCGCAAAAAAGATATTCCGTAAGGGGGTGCTGTCATGCTTGATATTATACGCGGACAGATCCGCATTTTTCTGCATGCAAGGACGCTGCATCTTTGCAATCTTTCGCTCGCAGCCGTATTCTTTCTCATGATGTTTCTGGACAGCGGCGGCACCGGTGAAAGAGTAAAGCCGGTGACGGAATACATTGCAGGTTCGCTTCCGGTGTTTGCGGGCTTTGCGTCAATTTCCGCCGGCCTGACGGTCGGCATGGTCAGCGGTGCCGATTTCACGGACAAGACGATCAATCATGAGCTGACCTCCGGCAGAAGCCGTGCGGCGTCGTTTTTCGGGCGCGCGATCCCTGTGCTGATCGCGGGTCCGCTGATTGCGCTGGCCGTGACCGCTTTACCGCTGCTGCTTTACGGCGCACTGTTCGGCGTCGGGGATGTTGTGCCGGTGTCTGAAGTCGTCCGACGTTTTCTGCTGATGCTGTTCCCGAACATCCGGATGACGGCGTTCTGTCTGATGACCGTTTTCATCCTGAAAAATCCAACAGCTTCGATTTCGTTTTCTACGCTGGTGATGCCGGCGTTTGCGCTTGCACAGGTCGCGGAATCATCCGTGCCGGTGATCGAAAAGCTGTCGGCGCATCCGTTCCTGTTGGCGCCTTCAGGGCTCGGACGTCTCGGCAAATTTGACAGCTGGTATACCTACGACCTGAGCCTGAATCAGTATTTCACTTACGACCCCGCGCTGCCTGCATCGACGGTCTGGCCGATCATCGTCTGCGCGGTCATCATGACGGCGGTGTATCTGCTGATCGGCTATCACTTTTTCCATGTGGATGATATGGCGTGAAAGGAGGCGGCAGAAATGAAGATGATGGATATCATCGCGGTAGGCGTCTGTGCTGCCGCCTGCGGGGGACTGTTCTGGCTGGCAGGCTATGCAGACCGCGTCAAAAGCACAAAATGGAAAATATTTTGGCTGATCGTGCCGCTGCTTGCGATCGGTGTTTCCAAGCACGGCCTGACCGTCTCGCTGCTGCCGCTGTATCTCGGCGCAGTGATCGCGGCACTCGGATTCTTCACGGAATTATCCGGCATCCGCCGCAGACTGGCGGCAGCGGGCGCGGCCTGTATGTTGCTGAGTGTGCCGGTCTGCCTGCTGAATCCGCGGTACCGTGCAAAGGATTATCTCGGCGACTTTGAGAAACTCTCCGCCTGTATGCGGGAGCATTATGTGCTGACCGATCACAAGGGCATTGACTGGGACGCGCTTTATGCGAAGTATCAGCCGAAATTCGCGGAGATCGACCGCACACAGGACGCAGGAGCCAATCTGCTGACATGGGGCGCATTCTGCGGTGAGTTCCACGACGGTCATGTCGGCTATACCTACAGCATCAAAGAGGACATGGCTCCTGCCAATCAGGCGATCCGCGAGGCACTCGGCCATGATTACGGTCTTTCGCTGATGCGCTGCTCAGACGGCAGTTTTGCTGCGGTGAATACCGACGAAAGCCTTGCAGAGTACGGCATCCGCAACGGTACCGTCATTACGGCATGGGACGGCAGATCGCCTGATGAAGTGAGCAGGACCGCACCGCTCTATGACGTCAATTTCTTCGTATACGATGAAGAAAAGGAAGAACTGACGCTCATCATGGGCAGTTATCCCGACATTGACAACGAGATCTTCTGGAGCGGCGTGCTCTGTGCGGGCGTCGGCGGGGACAGCGTGACCGTGACCTATCTCGATGAGAACGGCGCGGAGCAGACCGCCGTCCTTCCGCAGTGCGGCGATTATCTCGACCGCCTGACCGGTACGGTGAAAACGGTCGGTCAGAGCGTGGAAACAGGCAATCTGATGTGGAAGCGCATCAGCAGGACAACAGCCTGCCTGCGCATCAAGGGCATGAGCTTTGACATGAAGTCCTACAACTCCGCGGACGATGACGCCTATGACGAGATGAAAAACGAGATCCGGCAGCAGATCCTCGAATATCAGCAGGACGGGGTCAAGGACGTCATCATTGACCTGCGCGGCAATGAGGGCGGCTCTCCGCACATGGTCAACGGCGTGACGGCAATGTTCGCGCCGAAGGGGGAGCATTATTGCCTGACGAACTGTGTCTGGGACGAGCAGAACCACTGCTGGGCAAAGGACGCGTCCGGCCGGTATGTCAAGGGCAATGATATCGTGTATCAGGGGGAGCAGCTGCTCGGGGACGGGCGCATCATCGTGCTGGTCGATTCCGCGACGGTCAGCGCGGGAGACATCATGACAAAGGAAATGGAAGGCCTTGAGAATGTGACCGTGATCGGCTTCACGGAGCCGAACGGCTCGTCGCAGGCAGTCGGCATGAAGGCTGGAGAATGCGGAACGGTCTCGTTCTCGAACTGCGTCGTGCTTGACGAAAACGGCGATATTGCGATCGACTCGGGTATTGACCGCCAGAGCGGCGACGGGGACGGCGTGGAGATCATTCCGTTTGACGGAGAAGCGATCCGCGCGCTGTTTGACGAAGGCCGCGACTATCTCATGGACAAGGCACGGGAGATGCTGGAACAGTAAGCGGTATCTGCGATGCATTCAAAATGGGGCTCCGCCTAAACATGAAGAAACTTGTTTCTTCAAGTTGAGCCCCGCTGGGGACATTGTCCCCAGACCCCATTATGTGTATAAAGAAATGGACGCGGATATTATGATCGGCGTCCATTTTTTGATTCTGATTTTTTTGTGTTATTTGCGGCGGGCTTCAGCATTGGGAGCAGTAACCTTTCAGAAGCCGCTTTAGCGGCGTGCATTGCGAAAGCTGGGAGCGGTTCGCTCACCGTCCCCGGAGGAAAACGGCTGCGGGCACTGCCCGCGCGGAGCGATACCGCATTTACCTTATGGGGATGATCGGCAGCTCGATGACGCCGTCCTCATTGAAGGCGATCTCGTCGTCGGGGTCGGAATCCGCAGGGGTCTGCGGGGCGGGTGCGGGGTCTGCGCTCTCACCGCCGATGACCGGCAGCTCGTCCTGTTCGGGCGCGGCGGGCGCAGCGTTTCCGTCAGACTGCTTTGCAGTCGTTCCTGCGGCGGTCGTCTCCTTGGTATCGGCATCCTTTTTTTCCTTGGCTTTGGTCTGCTTCGGCGCATCGGTCTGCTCTGCGGATTCGGTCTCCGCCGGTTCGGAGGGTGCTTCGGTGACGGCCGCGGTCGTCTCGGCAGGGGTATCGGAATCGGTCTGCTTGTCACTGCCGGGGCAGCCGGTCAGCAGCAGTGCCGATGCAAGAAAAAGCGGGATCAGTCGTTTCATGGTCATGCTCCTTTATGTGTGCATCCGCCGGACAGCTGTCCGGAGAATGCCGGTTTCTCGTACTACAAGATTCTACCACATTTCCGCCGAAAAGTCAAGCGGAAAAGCCTTTGCATTTCGTCGCAGATGAAATGCACATCCCGTTCGTCTGCCGAAAACGGGATTTCGTCCTCAAAAAGCGGGATTTCGTCGTGAAATACGGCGTTCTGTCGGATTTTATTGACCTGTTGATTTTCTTATGCTATAATTTTTCAATGGAGCGCAGTTTTCTCACGTATATTCCGCATGATCTGAAAAGGGGAGGGGAATCCGTTTATGAAACACACAGCAATTTTATCAAGGCTCACGGCAGCGATGCTGGCCTGCACGCTCTGCTGCTCCGGCCTGACGGAGCCGGCATTTTCAATTGAAGAAACAGAAGAACTGCCAGCAAAATTTGATCTCAGGGACGAAGGTGCCGTGACCTCTGTCAAGCAGCAGTACGGCGGCACCTGCGGCATCTATTCCGGCATGGCTGCGATCGAATCCAATATGATTAAAAAGGGCATGGCAGACAATACGCTTGATCTTTCCGAATCCCATTTTTCGTGGTTCACCTTCTGCAAGGGCAGTCCGGACGATCCGGACGACCCGCTTTACGGCGACGGAAAGGAACTCGGCGTAAGCGGATATACACAACTCGCAACGAGAGTATATTTCGCCGGTTCGCTTGCCTGCTGGAAGGGCGTGGTGCAGGAATCCGAAACACAGGAAAACAAAGCGAAGCTTCCGTTTGATGAATCGCAGCGTTATGCGTCGATCGCGCATCTGCAGGATTCGTCGGAATACCCTCTTTCCGAACCGGATATAATCAAGAAAAATCTTATGGAAAAAGGCGCGATGCAGATCACGTATCTGAATGTGCATCAGGCAGAACTGTATTCTGAACATCACGCATATTACGAAACGCTCTATGACGGCAGCAATGTCAAGGAACTGGACGCCGCATGGCACGCGGTCTGTCTCTGCGGCTGGGATGACAATTTCCCGAAAGAAAACTTCAGCGTAACGCCGCCCGGAGACGGCGCATGGCTCTGCAAAAACAGCTGGGGCGATACGACCGTTTCCATGAAGGAGGGATTCTTCTACATCTCCTATTACGAGTCTTCTCTCGGCGGTGTTGTTCAGTATGATGTGGAGCCGGTCGATAATTATGACGGTATCTATCAGTGCTGCGGGTTTCCGCACGGTGTCCGGACGCGTCAGAACAAGGGATATGTCTATGCCAATGTCTACACCGCTAAAAAGGATGAGAATATCACCGCTGCAGCGATTTATACAAGTGATCCCGACCTGCCTTATGAGATCAGCATTTTCGCGCTGAAGGAGAATTATCAGAATCCGCTGGACGGCGAACTGCTGGCACAGATCAGCGGCACAGAACCGTATGAGGGCTATCACACCTATCCGCTGCACACAGTATGTCAGGTCGCAGCCGGACAGCAATTCTCCGTCGCGGTGAAAACCGGCATCAAGGAAGAATCGCATCTGTGGTTTGACATGAACGGCAGCGGCCCGGTCAAAACCTATTTCATGGAATACGGCGAGACATCGCAGACAAGGTGGTCGTTGGTTTCGTCAATCAATAACTACGGAAATCTCGTGGCAAAAGCGTTCACGAAGGACGGCACTGCGGTCAATGAGCAGAATTATCCCGATGCGCTTTACCGGAAAGCTGCTGCGGATGCTTACGACAAAAACGGGGATTATGTCATCACCGAAAAAGAATTAGCAGACGCAGAAACATTGATCCGCGGCGACCTGAACCGTGACGGCAAAGTGAATGCGGTTGACCTCTCTCTGCTGAAACAGGTGCTGCTCGGCAGCGAACGCACAGACCTTTGCCAGATCGCCGGAGACTGGAACGGAGATCAGGCGATCAATGCAGAGGATGCAAGAGGCTTGCTCAGCTTTTTGCTTCAAAGGGATGAAACAGGTTAGGAGGTGCCGATTTGGAACACAAAACAAGGTTATGCAGATTGACAGCTGCCTTGCTGTGCTGTACGCTCTGCGGCGCCGGACTGACCGCGCAGACGTTTGCCGCAGAGGAAACAGAACTGCCCGCGCATTTTGACTGGCGCGAGGAAGCACCGGAGATCATAACACCGGTCAAGGCGCAGATCGGCAACACCTGCTGGGCGTATTCGACGATCACCTGCGCGGAAGCAAATCTGATCAAAAAAGAAATTGCGGACTGCAGCATTGACCTTTCGGAATCACATCTGATCTGGTTTACGGAATGTCAGGGCTCCCCGACCGACCCGGATGATCCTCGTTACGGCGGCGGACACAATGAGGGCATCGAAGGCTATCGTGATACCGGTTCGGTGAAAGCTGCAGTTACCGCACTCGCTGCATGGCAGGGCGTGATACCGGAAAGCGATGCTGCATCCCATGCGGATATGCAGCCGCTGGATGAGTCGATGCGTTATCAGTCGATTGCGCATCTTCAGAATACAGAAAGCTATCCTCTGGATGAGCCGCAGACAGTCAAGGCCAAGATCGCTGAAAAAGGGCCGATCGTCCTGATGTATTATAATTCGCATGATGATCCGATCTCAGCACAGCACGGTTATTACAATGCAGATTACGCAGAATGCAAGGAACAGGATACCCTGAACGGAATGCTGCATGATGTTGTTGTCGTCGGATGGGACGACAGCTTTGCCAAAGAGAATTTCAATGATCAGCCGCTCGGTGACGGCGCATGGATCATCCGTGACAGCCAGTCGGCGCGTATCAAAAACGGAAACGAATATTTTTATATGAGCTATTATGAGCCTTCGATCCAGATGTTCTATCACCTGGATTTTGAGCCCGTGACGAATTACGCGAATGTGTATCATTATAATTGTTCTGATTTAAGCACGCTTTTTGCGTCCAATGAGCAAAACGGAATGTACATGGCGAATGTGTTTCAGGCAGAAAAAGAAGAAACGATCACTGCAGTCGGATTCTTTACGAATCTGCCGTCTGAATTCTGTCAGATCTCCGTTTATGCGCTGGATGCTGATTTTACGGATCCTCAGGACGGAACATTGATCGAACAGTTTGACTGGTGCGCGGAATACGCCGGTTTCCATACGGTCAGCCTGCCGCAGCACTTTGCGGCAGGGGCAGGGCAGCTGTATTCTGTGATCATCCGGCTGCCGATCGGAAAGCAGTATTATGTATATAAGGATTCTGCATGCTGGAAGAAGGGCGTTTCTTTCTATGCAGTTTACGGTGAAACAAAAATGCGGGAGTGGAAGGACTGCTTTGACAAGGGATACGGCGATGTCTGCATTCATGTGTATACGGCGTATGAGGGCGAATCAGAAGCTTACATCCCCGGCGACCTGAACCGCGACGGCTTCGTCAATGCGGCTGACCTGTCGCTGCTGAAACAGGTCTTGTCCGGCAGCGAACGCGATGACCTCTGTCTGCCTGCCGCTGACTGGAACGGCGACGGCGAACGGAAGGCGGAGGACGCCCGTCAGCTTCTCCGTTATCTGACCGCACAACCCGAAGCATAAAAACAGAGACCGGCGCGAAGCCGGTCTCTCTGTTTGTCGAAAAAGGTATCGCTGCGCGATGATTTATCATGGGGTCCGGGGATAATATCCCCGGCAGGGGCTTGGGGACGGAGTCCCCATTTTGGATGCATCGCAGATACCACATTATCTATGTGTATCACCGGCCGTTGACGATCGCGAGCATCGAGCCGTGACCTTCGGTATGCGGCAGATTGCTGTCGGGGTTTATGATGTCCTCGGGCGGCGCGGTCATCTGTGCATCCTTTGACAGTTCGGATGAACACAGGATTGTCAGGCGGGTGCCGGAGGTCATCACCTCAGCATAATGCTGCTCCGGGTACACGAGGCGGCGCGGATCGCTGCTGTCGGTCATGCTGTTATAGACTGCGATGAACGGAGCCGTGCCGTTCTGCACGCTGTTCGTGCCGATGACCGCATTGCCGCCTGCAGCAAGCTGTTCCTGCACGATGCTGTCTGTCTGATCGGAGAGGAACTGCGGCAGACCGCTGCCTGCATCGGGCATCATTACCCACATGCTGCCGATATTCCATGCGCTGTTGCTGTCAAGATCCTCCGCGGAATAGAACTCGTAGGTCGTCTCCGGGAAGATGTAATCCGCATCATTGTTTGCAAGACGCTTCATCGAATAGGCGTAATCATAGCCCTGACGGAATTCGGCTTCGATCGGATCCGCTTCGGCTGTCCCTTCGGAGACAAACAGCGTCTCCTGCACGGATACACCGCTGATCTGCCCCACGCTTGCCGGAACACCGAGGAGAATATAATAATTTGTAAGGTGATCCGGCATACCGGCATCATAGTTCAGATTGAGATAGGCCGCGACGTCTGCATGGAGATAACCGTCTGCGGTGAGATACATCGAACGGAGTTCGTGGTCAATGCTTTTCCGGTCCCATGCGCCCTTGATGACCAGAACTCTGCCGCCGTCCTCAAAGAGGCCTTCCGTGTGCTGAACGCCCTTGACCGGCAGGTCGGTATTGACTGCGCGTTCGAGCAGCGGACGGAGATCGTCCATTGAGGTAAAGAGCGTCGCGCCGTTTTCCGGGATCTCCGGAATGCCGCCGGTCTCCGTGTTGTCGCCGTAGCAGGAGAACGCCGGGAAGAACAGCTCCTCCTGAACATTGACTTCGCCGGCCTCCGGATCGCCTTCCGGATCGCCGTATGCTTCATCCGTTTCCGGCACTTCGGTCACATCGGTATGCGCGTTCTCATCTTCTTCTGCCTGAACCTCAGCACCGGACTGCTCCGGCGAGAAGCCCGGCAGACGGTCGGGCGCATTTCCGAAAAGGCCGGTCCCGAAGCCTGCCGCGATCACCGCGCAGGCGGTAAGCGACGCGAGAATGCCGATCGTGACAGGTCTTAGTTTTCTGACATTGATCCCGGCTTCTCTGTTCTTGTCTGCTGACTGCTGTACTGTATGCTTCATTCCAAATCGCTCCTTCTGATTCAGCGGCTCAGCATGATCCCCTGCGGCTGCCTTCGGTTTTGCCGCGGATGCAGGGGCTTGCTCCTGCTGAAACCGCGTCAGCTCGTCAATGTACGGCTGCGGGATATCGCCGAGTGCTTTCAGAAAAACGGTTTCTCTGCGCTTCATATCAGCCCCTCCTTCATGAGATATTTTCTGAGCTTGTTCTTGGTTCGTCTGAGTGACATTTTCACGGCGCCGACGCTGATGTTATGGTCTGCCGCGATCTCGGCGATTGGCTGGAATGACCAGAACCGCGCCAGAAAGATCAGGCGGTTTTCGGCCGTCAGCGTCCCGAGAAATGCGGTCAGTGCATCGCGCAGGGCGATCTCCGTGAAGCTGTCCTCAACATTCTGACCGGGATCGGCAAGAAACGGGGAAATCTCGTCCAGTGCAGCCGCATACTGCCCGCCGCCGCGTTTGGCGGTCTTGCGCTCCTCGTAGCGGTTGAGCGCGATGTTCCGGGTCAATGCGGAAATGAACGCAGGAAGTGAATGCGGGATCGTCGGCGGAATGGAGTCCCAGAGCTGCATCAGCATATCGTTCGTGCATTCCTCTGCATCCTGTCGATCGCCCAGAATGCGGAATGCAAGCCTGCGGCTCATCTGTCCGTACCGCGCTTCGGTTTCCTGCAGTGCCGCTTCCCGGCGTTCGGTGAACATGCGGATGATCGCTTCATCCGAAATGTGCTTTTGGATCGGTTTGGCCTTTTTCGTGCGGCCTTCGGAATCGTGCTGTTCGATTGCCGGTATCATTGCGGACACCTCCTTTACTGAACTGTGCTGTTTGCCGTCCCTGCAATGTTTGACAGGAAACGAACCGGAAAGGTAACGCGTTTCCGAAAAAAATTTTTTCGGTCAGCAGGGGAGCGGGTGTTTTGTCTATTATAACACGGTGACTGCGCTTGTGTCAAACAGAACGAAAAATGAAACGTGTAACATTCCGCATTCAAATGTTGTCATAAGGGACAGAGGACGATGAAAGGAGGCGGTTTCCGGTGCATGACAGCGAGATCCTGCAATTATTTGCAGCAAGAAGCGAGCGCGCGATCGCGGAAACGGAGCAGAAATACGGCAGGGAATGCAGACGTCTTGCGGCACGCATTCTCGGCTCGGACGAAGATGCGGAGGAATGCTTCAGTGATGCGCTGATGAAAGCATGGAGCACGATTCCGCCGCAGCAGCCGGACAGTCTTGCTGCGTATCTGCATGTCATCACGCGGAATCTGGCACTCAACAGGCGGAAGGAAAACAGCCGTCTGCGGCGGGGCGGCGGTACGGTCCCCGCAGTCCTCGATGAGCTTGCCGACTGTATCCCCGCCGCGGAAACAGTCGAAGCGGCTTACGATGAACGCAGCTTTCTCCGGCGGCTGGAACGGTTCCTCGATACCCTGAAACCGGATGCCCGCAAAATCTTTGTGCGGCGGTACTGGTATGTGAACAGCACAAGGGAGATCGCGGAGATGTACCGCATGTCGGAGAGCAAGGTGCGTGTGTCCCTGACGCGCACGCGTCGGAAGCTGAAAACGTATCTTGAAAAGGAGGATGCAGAATGAAAAGCACGGATATGCTGGAATGGATGAATCATCTGGATGTGAAATACCTCAATGAGGCGGAGCTGCCGGTGATTCACCATACCGAAAAGAGAAGAATGGCGCCTGCGCTGATTGCGGCGGCGGCAGCGGTTGCGGTTATGACAGCGGGTGTCTCGGCGTATATCGGGCGCAATACGGAGCTGCTGAATGACTGGTTCGGTGCAAACGGCGAGAACTCTGTTTCGGAGGCGGGGCTGCCTGAACCGGTTGTATACGAGAACGGGCGTGTGCGCCTGACCGTGGAAACCGAGATCGACGACGGCGTGAATCACTTTATGCTGCTGACTGCTGAAAATCCAGACGGTACGCCGTTTGCCCTGATGAATGACGAAACAGGGTATTATCCGATGTATGTGGGAGAAGACGATTTGATGGTCGGCGAGAACGGCCGCGGCGGATTCTGCTGGGAGGGTTCCCGTTCAAATCTGGCGGAGTTTGTGATGCATGAGGATATCGCAGGTCAGCCGTCATATATGTGCTTTGGGATGTTCGGCGAAGGAAAAGACAGTGAAAACAATCCGCTGAGAGACATCCGCATTGCGGTTCACAGCGAGGTCAATACCGAGCTTGCCGATTTTGAAACGATTGACGGCTTCCATATGCAGCTTTCATGTTTTGAACTGGTGAGCTATGAGAATTATCCCCATGCTGACGATCATTATACGTCACCGCCTCGGAGCACTGCACCCAAAAAACTGTTCTTCAAGGACGGCAGCAGTGTCGAGCTGAATCCGCAGGGCGGCGGCGGTCAATTCCTCAAGGACGAAAACGGAAATGACTCGGATACCTACTTCTATTCCGTACTTGGCTTTGATTTTCTCAACGTCAGCGAAGTTACCGCAATCGAAACGGACGGCGTGACCTATCATCGCATCAGCTAACACCGGGATTGCGGACGGCAGCGGCGGAAGCGGCAGAACTGACATTACATGGGGCGAATTTGCCGTCCCGACCCATGATGTGATCGGCAGCGAAAGCGTCGTCGGCAGCATTCAGCTTGACAGCCCTGAGGACTGGTGCGGCTTTATTGATGTGAACGAGGTCGCGGCCTTCCGGTTCGGAGACAGAATGTTCTATCCGGTTGCATGAAATCAGAGATTCCCCTTTCAAACGGGGACATAAAAAGAGAACCTGCTGTGATATGTTCATATCACAGCAGGTTCTTTTGTCTGCACAAATCGCGCGGTGTGCTTCAGAATATCGCCCGCGCGGGCTCTGAGCCTGCCGCGCCGGACTGTGCGCGGCGGCGGGGGTCATTCCACAAATGTAACGAAACAGGGTTTCATGCAGTGATAATACTGCTTGACATTGTCATTGTCAAAATGCTGCTGCAGCGCATTATGGAACTCCGTTTTGCTGTGGCTTTTCTGCAGGCAGTGCAGAATTTCCGTTGCGGTATCGACATTGACCGCGGGCTGTACCAGCGTGAGAACAGTCTCAAGGTCGATCGGCACCGCATCCTCCTGCGGCACGGTATAGACCGGTCCGCTGACAGGCTGCACCTGGATCACCGTCGCCTTTTTCCGCAGGCTGACAGAGGCAGCCTTGCCCTTTTTCTTCTCCGCCTTTTCGTCAGCCTTCTTCGCCTTTTTCAGGACAGGCTGTGCCTTGGCGGCTTTTTTCAGCGTTACCGCAGACTCCTGCGGCAGGTCCTTTTTCTTTGCTTTCTTCGGAGAGGCTCCGATCGCTGCCTTGATCGAGGGCTTCAGGTGCACCCTGACGCCCAGATAGGACTGGCAGAACAGGATCGCGGACTGGAAGCCCGAATCCCGGCTGATGATGTAATACGTATCAGCCTTTTCCTTCGCGATCAGATATCCGAGAAATGTCACGAGCTGGAAATCCAGTGCGTTTTTGCCGCTGTGTTCGAGACAGACGCGCTCCGGCATGATGTTCGCGCCGATCATCTCGTCCATGATCTCGAACGACAGCGTGTTCGCCTCCCGGCTGTAGAACAGGATGAACCGGTCATCCGGCTCTGCCTGCCCGATCCCGTGCAGACCCGCCGAGTTGACATTTTCGTAATCAATCAGAAACAGTCGCATAGTGTTGATGAGCCGCTTTCCGAGAGGGCTCATTCCTCCTTTTCAAAATGAGGCGCCTCCTCCTGCTCCTCCCTGAACAGCCTTCTGATCTCATCGTCATTATACGGCGCATCGTCGCTGACCCAGAATGTCACGGCATGGTGACAGATCCCGATCTCCGAATCGCAAGTGGCGCCTCCGTATTCGCCGTCCAGCGTCCACGGGATCTCCTCATTGGAGATGAACCGCAGGTGACTGGCGCGGAAATAGGAGACATATTCCTCGTCGATATCCATGTTGATATCCATGAGCTGCGTAATGATCTTGTTGAGCTGAATGACATTCGGCGGCTTGCGGATCAGCATGACCTCAAACATGCCGTCATCCAGACGGAAATTGTTGAGCTTCAGCATTCCTCCGACAGATGCGGTGTTGCTGACCATGCCGAACAGATAGTCGTCCTCAGCGACCTTGCCGTCGTACTCAATTTTCATATGCAGCGCGTGGATGGACGGGATCAGCGTCAGTCCGTGCAGCAGATACGCCATGTGCCCGATGACATTCTTGACATTCTGCGGCGTTTCATAAACTGCCTCGGTAAATGCGCCGAAGGCTGCAACATAAAGGAAATAGCTCGCGTTGAACCGCCCGATATCGCAGCGGAACGGATGACCGTTCACGATCTGACGGGCGGCCTCCTCAATATCTGTCGGGATTTTGAGGGACCTGCCGAAGTCATTGGTGGAGCCGCACGGGATATAGCCGATCGGGAGCGGTCTCTGGCTGTGCATCAGTCCCTGCACGACCTCATTGAGCGTCCCGTCGCCGCCGGAGCAGACGATCAGATCGTAATGTCCGACGAGACATGCATATTCCGCCGCAGCGGTGGCATCGCGCCTGCCCTGCGTTGTGCGCACCGTGACCTCGTAGCCTGCTGCCGTAAAGATATCAATGACCGCAGCAAGCTTTCCGCGCATGGCATTTTTTCCGGAGCGGAGATTGGTGATAAAATACAGCTTCTTCATTCTCTCATTTCCTTTATGCCGATTTCGGGATGCACGGCAGACCGCATCCGGGTCTCACGCAGACCCGCCGCTGCCGCAGGAGACATCCCCGTTCTCATCATGGGGCGTTTACAATACCCCATAATGACATTATAGCAAATTTGTACGAAAAATGCAAGCGTTTTTTGTGAAAACCCAAAAAATTCAGAAAAATCGAAAAAAAGGCTTTACAAATCATCTGTTTTATGCTATAATATACAAGTCGTCAGCGAGACGACGAAAAAACTGGGGTGTCGCCAAGCGGTAAGGCAGCGGACTCTGACTCCGTTATTTCGAGGGTTCAAATCCTTCCACCCCAACCAAAGCGCCTGACAGGAAACTGTCAGGCGTTGTTTTGTTTTACGCATCATCCGATTGCAGAAAGCTCCCGCATTCCGTTTGTGAATGCGGGAGCTTTTGTATGTGAATGGGCTTATTTCTTTTCCTCTGCGGGGAATTGCGGGATCTTCTTTGCAATGCGCTGCAGCATTGCGGTCACATCATCCTGGGTGAGTTCGCCGTCACCGGTCACATCCGCATTCCGCTTGCCTGCATCGCTGATAAACGCAGATTTATCCTCGATGATGTATCTTGATGCCAGAACCGCATCGGACACATCAAATGCGCCGTCCGCATTGACGTCGCCGCAGAGCTCCGAGGTTTGATCGGAAACGCTGCCGATCGACACAAACGGGATCTCATACTGTTTTGCGTATGCTTCTGCGGGGGAGCCGGTGTATCCCTTGATCGTCACATCCGTATCACAGAACACCTGGTAATCCAGCTCCCGGACAGTCGGCGGGATCGTGATCTCCTTCAGCTTGCTGCAGGAGGAAAACGCACTGTCGTCGATGAACGTGACCGAATCCGGAATCGTGACCGATGTCAGTTCTTCGCAGGTGCCGAATGCCATGAACGGGATCTCACGGATGCCTTCCGGAATGACAACGGAAGCCAGCTCACTCTGCTCAAACGCATAGGGTGCAATGGCCGTGACCTCCTCCGGGATAACGACATTTCCCTTGCAGGCTGTGCCGCTTATCAGGATATTGTTGACGATCACAAGCGGGTTTTCCTTTTGCCGGTTCTTCATCCACAGCGTATTTGAGAGTGCATACGTTTCGATGCTGTTCACGGATTTCGGGATCGTGATCTCCTCCAGCTGATCACAGTTTGCAAACGCACCGTTTCCGAGCTCGGTGACGCCTTCCTCTATGACGACGCTTTTCAGGTTGTCACAGTTGAAGAATGCATAGTCTGACACGCACTTGATCTGCTTCGGAATCACGGCTTTTTCGAGTGCCGGACACTCACCGAAGGAATAGGAACCAAGCTTTGTCACGCTCTCCGGCAGGATGACTTCCGTGATCTCACTGTTTTTTTGGAACGCAGAATGGCCGATGATCCTGACGCCGTCCGGGATCTGTACAACGCCATTGCAGTTCTTTCCGTCGATCACAACGCCGTTGACGACCACAAGCGGATCATCTTTGCGCCGGTCGGACAGCCACGGTGTATCACGAAATACCCCGACACCGAGTTCGGTCAGATTTTCAGGGAGTGTGATCTCCTTCAATTTGGTGCATTCCTCAAACGCCTCGCTCCCGATCAGCGTGACATTTTCCGGAACGACAACCGATTCAAGGTCCGTGCATCTATGGAATGCGGAATACCCGATCTCGATCAGACTGTCCGGCAGCGTGATCTGCTTCAGCGCACTGCAGCCGGCAAACGCAAAATCTTCAATATATTCTGTACCCTCCGGAACGGAGACCGATGTTACGGTTCTGAATCCGTTTAGGACATTTCTCGGAATGACGGCCGTGTTTTCACCGAATACAACAGATTTGACCGGCGTTTCTGCGTTGTTCTTCAGATTCTCCCAGGGGCGGGAATAATCGCTGAGATGATCGTAATCGTTGTAAAAATCCGGCCACTCGCCGGAGATCGTCAGCGTACCGGTTGCTTCGTCAAAGCTCCATGTACCCTTCTCCACCGCAGATACGGAAAGCACCGCAGGCATTACCGCGGTCAGATTCATCAGAGACAGCGCACCTGCGCTCATAAATGCCATTTTTCGCAATAATTTCATAGCTATCCTCCCTTTACACTGTGAACATCCATGTGTCCTTTCTTGATTATATCGCAATATTGTTGTTTTGTCAAGGGAACAGAGAAAAACTGCTGTATGCTGCTGCGAAACAGAACGCTCCCACATTCTTTTGTCGGATGCGGGAGCGTTTTTTATCCTTCAGCCTGTACCCATTCCGGTTCGCCGTAAAGCTCACCGTTTTCATTCGTATGCTCAACCTGCTGAACCGTATAGAGCACGTTGCCGTTTTCGCCGTAAGCGGTGCCGCAGGTGATCTCGTCGTCGGACTGCCGCAGCATGGAGCAGAAACCGTTTTCATCGGGGGTCAGCGTGCGTTCGGTATTGCCGTCCGTGACGGTCAGCGTTCTGACGCGCGGGTCGGTGACGTAAAATGCTGCACAGCGGATCTCCGCCGATTTCTTTTCCGTTGACGATGTCTGCGAGAAACCGCCGTCCTGCATATAGATGCCGGTTTTCATCGGCTGAAAGCTCCAGCCGCCGCCGGCGCACTCATACAGCAGATTGAAGTGGTAGGCATCCTTTCTGCTGCCGTAGCACTCCGTAAAGCTGTAAAGCTCCTTATACGGATGCCTGACAAACGCATAGGCAGAAGCCGCATAACCCTTCGGATTTTTGACCTCGCCGAGATACTCGTATTCCAGATGCGGCAGATTATGCGGGTCGGGGGTCTGGCCGTATTCCTCGGAAAAGACATGATCCGCGATGTCTTTCTGCACCAGATCGTCCATGACGCCGCGCATGGTGAGATGCGCGCCGCTGGTATACAGCCCTCTGGCATACAGACCGCCGAACAGCACCAGCACGATGCCTGCCGTCAGCAGACGCATCAGCCGGTTATGCCGCCGCACGCGCTTTGCGGTCTCTGCGTACCGGAGAACCTCTGCGGGGCGTTCGGCAGGGGACTGCGGGATGCTGCCGGGCTGCATCTGTGCCCATTCCGCGGCGCATTCCGGGCATTCCGCGATATGCGCCCGGACAAGCTGCTCGCTCTGCGGGGATGCGATGCCGTCGATGCACAGCGGCATCAGATCCCGCACGACTTCATGCTGATATTTCATAGCCGTACCTCTCTTTCATACATTTGCGCAGTGCTGCGACCGTTCTCCGGTAAATGACCGCCGCCGTATTCGGCTTGATGTGCAGGAGCTCCGCGATCTCGGGATAGCCCGCCTCTGCATACAGCCGGTATTCGACAATGGATCTCGCCGGTTCCGCAAGGGCGGCGATCTCTTTGCGCAGAAGCGTGAGCATTTCCAGCTGTTCGAGCGCTGCGGCGGGCGGGGGAGCGGTCATGGGTTCCTCGCTCCTGACGGCAGCGCGCTGGCGGGATTCCTTCCGGACAAATTTGGCGTAGACATTTTTTGCGATCTGAAACAGCCATGTCCGCATACTGCATTCGCCGCGGAACCTGCCGAAGGAGAGAAACGCCTGATAAAATGTCTCCTGCGTGAGCTCCTCGGCGGTCTGCGGCTCAAAGCCGGTTATGCGCAGGAGAAAGCGGAACACCTCCGGCTGATAGTTCCGGTAGATCTCCTCGAAGTCCTCCATCGGCAAGCACCTCTTTTCTGCATGATGTTCGGATTCTGTATATTAGTACCCGTTTCCCGGAAGATATGACAGGGGATGAAAAATTATTTTGCATAAACAGAAACAGGTGCCGACTGAATCTGTCAGCACCCGTTCCGTAATACATAATGGGATTCCAAAGGGACAGTGTCCCTTTGGCAGGGTTCAACATGAAGAAACAAGTTTCTTCATGTTTGGCGGAGCCCCATTTCAAATCATCGCGGAGCGATACCGCAATCATCCAGCCATGCGAGGACGTCGTCCACGGTCGTGAAGCAGAGCGATGTGCAGGTATCCGCGCAGCCGTAATAGAGCGCGATCCTGCCGGTATCGGCATCGGTCAGTGCCGCGCAGGGGAACACCACATTCGGCACATCCCCGACGCATTCGTAATCCCTCTGCGGACTGAGCAGATATTCTCTGCCGCGGCGGAGCACCTTCCACGGTTCATCGCGGTCAAGCAGCACCGCCGAGAAGCTGTACACAAAGCCGTTGCATGAGGTCAGAACACCGTGATAAAAAAGCAGCCAGCCGCGCTCCGTCTCGATCGGGACAGGCCCCGCGCCGATCTTAGTCGATTCCCACGGTGCCTGCGGGGACATCACATGGCGGTGCTTTCCCCAGAAGGTGAGGTCGGGCGACTGCGACAGGAAAATATCCCCGAACGGGGTATGCCCGCTGTCCGAGGGGCGGCTGAGCATCATATACATGCCGTTGATCTTCCGCGGGAACATGACGCCGTTGCGGTTGAACGGCAGAAATGCGTTTTCAGTCTGATAAAACGTCCTGAAATCGAAGGTGTACGCCATGCCGATCGTCGGCTTCCAGTCGAGGGCGTTGCACCATGTTACATAATATCTGTCTTCAATGAAGCAGACACGCGGGTCATAGCCGTACTGGAACGGCTGGATCTCCGGATCGTTCCGGACAAATTCGATGCGCTCCGGCTGAATGTCCCAGTGAATGCCGTCCTTTGAGAAACCCGCATGAAGCTGCATATTGCGCGCTCTGTCATCGACGCGGAACACGCCTGCAAAGCCGTCACCGAACGGAACGGCCGCACTGTTGAAGATGCTGTTCGCGCAGGGGACTGCGTCTCTCCGGATGACCGGGTTTTCCGTATACCGCCAGAGGACGTCCCGGCAGCCTGCCGGCTTATCCTGCCACGGGATATGCGGGAGCGAAGTCCCGCCGATGATCTTTCCATTCATGATGTGCCCGCCTTTCCGCCGCATTGCCGCGGCTCTGCTTTTATTATAGCATGAAAGACGCCGGATTGCAATGCATCATTCGGAAAGCGACAGAAAATCATTCAGCGATAAAGCTAATTCAGAGTTGTACAGGTTATACAAATCACTGCTTGAATAATTGGTATCGTTGAGACTGCCGTCGGGATTCATCAGATAATCGCCGTACCAGAGCCCGAAGAACGACCAGACGGATTCGTCCAGCTTCATCATTTCGGGGTCGGGGAGCGTACTGCATTCGCTGAGTGCAAGCAGCTTTCTGCCGTTCGTGATGCGCGCCAGCGAGATGAACTGCTCATAGCGGCTGCCGAACTGCATTCTCGGCTGGAGATAGACGTCCAGCGAGGCGATGTCATAGCTCTGCTCCGGAACCAGATACGCGGCACTCTGCCCGTTCCAGACCCAGATCAGGTTATTGAGCTTGTGGTAATCGGTCAGGCGGTGCCAGACCAGTGACCAGAGCTTCTGATAGGCTTCTCGGCCGGATGCGCCCCACCAGTACCAGCCGCCGCCGGCCTCGTGCAAAGGACGCCACAGCACCGGAATGTTCATGTTATCGAGCTTTTTGAGGCTCACCGCAACGCTGTCGATATCGGCAAGCAGCATCTGCGCCTCTTTTGAGAGCGCGCCGCATTCGACGGCCTGCTCCGCCTGCTTCGGGGTCAGCTTCGCAACGGATACCGGATCCTTTCGCTGCAGTGCGGGATAGAGCCGGAAATCGGTCTCGTCGGCGTAGACGGAATCCGTGCCGGGGGCATTCCACTGCCACATCAGCCCGACAATGCCGTGCGTATAGACGCTCCAGTCGATCGCGGCGTCGGTCTGTGCGCGGTCGTCGCCGGTGCCGAGCGTCGAAAAGCGGATCGCGGGGAGCTGTCCGGTGATCTGATAGATCAGGTTCAGCTCCGGGTTGCTGCCGTCGGACGCATACTGTCCGGTCAGGACGGTCTTGCCCCACTGCTCCCGCAGAAATGCGTAGAGCTTCTGCGCTTCCGCATCCGCATTCGGATTGCAGAGCGATTCGGTCAGGGCGAAATCCGGCCGGTAATCGGTCGTGTCGTTCCGCAGCATGATATAATCAAGATCGAGCCCGCCGTCCATACCGTCGATCGTGAGCGTATTGTCGCCGGCCTCGAGAAAAATGCCGTAGAAAGTGATCTTCGTGAAGGTGTCATTGCCTTCGAGCGAAAACTGCGAGACCATGCTCCCGTTGATGCAGATCGCGTTTTCGCAGTCTTTTTTTGCCGCCGCGCAGAGCGTGATATCATAATGCTGGGTCGCTCTGATATGCAGCGGGACGGTCACCGCTGCCTCGGTGTCCTTCGGCAGCGTACCGATATAGCCCTCCCCGGTATAGCCGGGACGCTCACACTGCACGGTGAGCGGGTTCCGGACCTTGAGCGTTTCCGCCTCGATCGTCATGGAAACGGGCGTCTGGCTGATCTCCGGCACGGAGAGCATCCTGCGGTCGGGGGGCAGCTCGTCGGCATTCGGGCGTTCCGCGCCGTTCGCAGTACCGGCAAGGTACTGCTCATAGAGATTCCGGGTGCTGCGGGAAGGCTCATTGCCGATCGGTGCAAACAGGAAGGTGCAGGATACGAGTGCGACGGAGAATATCACAAGCAGCCAGCGGGAGAATCCGCTGACGCCGTTTTGCTTGTTCATCCGGTGATCCGGTGTGCGACACCGTCCCGGACGGCATTCCGGTTCAAGAAGCCTCCGCCTCCTTTCAGGCAGTCTGCGGCTTATGCCGCCTTCTTCTGGTTCATCCGGCTGAGCAGTGCTTTCTGCGCTGCTTCGAGCTGGGTGTCGGTTTCTGCCTCGGGATCGTACACGCTGAGCACATCGGGCTCAAGGCCGATCTCGTGATAGCAGGGGGTAATGCCGGTTTCATAGGTCGCGGTGGTCAGTGTGACGCCGCCGCTGGAAAGCGGAATGGTCGCCTGCATGATGCCCTTGCCGAAGGTCTTTTCCCCGACAAGGATCGCGCCTGAGTAATCGCGCAGCAGGCAGGCAAACAGCTCCGATGCGCTTGCCGTGCCGCCGTCCACGAGCACCGCATAGGGCATGTCGGTATAGTTTGCGTCAGAGGTGATGATCGTTTCGCGCGTGCCGTCCTTTGTCGTCGAGAAGGCGAGCGCGCCCTCCGGCAGCAGGGGATCGGCCAGCTGTTCGAGTGCGCCGAGCACGCCGCCGCCGTTCTGCCGGACGTCAAAGATAAAGCCCTTTGCGCCCTCCTTCAGAAGCTTCTGCCGGGCTTCCTCAAACTGCGCCGCAGTGTTGCTGCGGAATTTGTCAATGCGGATAAATCCGATCTTGTTGTCGAGCATGTCTGCAAGGATCGTGACCTCGTCGATGTGAACGCGCTTGACCGAGAGCTTTTTCTGTCTGTCGGAGCCCTTTTCCTGAATGCGCAGCGAGACCGATGTCCCGACCTCACCGCTGATCCTGTCGATCGCTTCGGAATAGTTCTCTTTCGCGGAAATGCCCTCGACCTCGATCAGAAGATCACCTTTTTTGATGCCGGCCTGCTCTGCGGAGCCGCCCGGTGCGATATCGACGATCTCGACGTCACCGCTGTCATTTTTCATGACGGTGATGCCGATGCCGGTATAGACGCCGGCAGTGGTGTCCTCATAATCTGTCAGTTCTCTTGCACTGCGGTAGACGCTGTAGCGGTCGCCGAGCCCGACCACATAACCTGCCAGAATGCCGTCGAGGACGTCCTCCTCCGGCACTTCGCGGTAAAAGTTCTCGCGCACGACTGCATCCAGCTCATCGAGCCGGTCGTATTTGTCGGCCAGCCGGTCTACCTCCGTGACCTTTTCATTGAACGCTTTTCTGCTCATGGAGAGCGTAACTGTAAAGGTCGCCGCCGCGGTCAGTGCCATCAGGCTGAGGACGGTGCCGGGCGATATCTGCTTTTTCAATGCCGGATGCTCCTTCCGAATGAAACGCCGGAAACGGCAAGAGACCTGTCCGTCTCCTGCCGTTTGACCGGATTTTTGCGATTTTGCTTTCTTTTTGTTCTATCTCTGTTTGACTGACCCGTTCCGGTATCAGGGCAGGTAATCAAGCGGGTTCACGCGGTTCTTGGTCGAGTTCCCTCCGACACGCACCTCAAAGTGCAGATGCGGTCCCGTGGAATGTCCCGTTGAACCGATGACGCCGACCTGCTGCCCGACGGTCACGGACTGTCCGTCTGCAACCGAAATAGAAGCAAGATGTGCGTAAAGCGTATAGATGCCGTTGCCGTGGCTGATGACGACATAATTGCCGTAGCCGTCGTTGCATCCGCAGCTGGAATTTTTCTTGTAATTATGGGGGCAGAATTTTGCGCCGTGCATCAGAACGGTGCCGGATGCGGCAGCACAGGCAGCCGCGCCGTTGATGCTGCCGTCGCTGATATCAATGCCGCCGTGATAATTCTGCTGATTGTGCAGGGTACGCCAGCCGAAATAACTGCTGACATGATAATGTCCCGGTGCAGGCCACTGCAGCTTGCTGCTGCTCTGCTGCTGCGGGGGCGATGTGACGACCGGAGCCGCCGTGACCGGAGCCGCGGGCTTTGCCGTTGTCGCCGTCACAGGGTTCTGCTGCTGATTGACAGGTGCCTGCGTGACCGCAGCCTGCTGCTGTGCGGCAGCCTTCTCCTTTGCAAGACGGTCGGCTTCTTCCTTTGCCTTACGATCTGCCTCGGCTTTGGCCTTTTTTTCTGCCTCCTCTTTGGCTTTGCGCGCTGCTTCTTCTTTGGCTTTGCGCTCGGCCTCTGCCTTGGCAATCGCCTCTGCGATGAGCTTATCCTCCTCGGTATCCAGCTCCTCGATCATTTCCTCGTAGCCGGCGATCTCCTTTTTGACGGTATCCTGCTGCCCGCGGATCGTCTGCATATCGGAGCTGTTCTGTTCCGCTGCAAGATGCAGTTCATCCTGCGAGGCGCGGAATTCGTCGCAGAGCACATTCATTTCAGTCTCCTGAATATTGAGTGCCTGCAGATTCGCGGTCAGATCCTGCTCGCTTTTGTTCAGCTCCCGGATCTCGTCGCGCAGCCGTTCGATGATATCATTGTCATGCTTGGTGATGCGCTTGATGATATCAATGCGGGAGAGGATGTCGTAGAAGCTGGTCGCGCCGACAAGTGCGGACAGAATGCCGTCATTGCCGTGGACATACAGCGCACGGATGCGCTTTTTGAACAGCTCCATGTCCTTTGCGACCTGTACCTTCTGATCTTCGATCTGATCCTCCAGCGCGGAGATCTTATCCTCGGTGTTCTCCATATCGACATGGAGATCCTGCAGCTGGGAATCAATGAGCGTCAGCTTGTCGCTGATGAGCCCGATCTGCTCATTGAGCGTCTGCTCATACTGCGCCTTTTTGCTGAGATCGTCCGCGAGCGCGGCAAGCTGTTCTTTTTTCTTGTTGATCTGCTCCTGCTTTTCCTTTTTCTCCCTGTTGATCTGCTCGATCGTCCGGGTCTCGGCCGATGCGGGTATCCATGCGGAGAGGGGAGAGACTGCTGCGGTCAAAGCGCAGAGCAGCGCGAGGGTTCGTTTTACGGTTCTGTTCATGTCAGGCTTCCTTTCCTGATGCAGACGGCTTCACCCTATGATATGTGCGCGGGTGTGTCTGCGTGACCGGAGATCAGAACAGATAGGCCTCCGGGTCTACACGGTTGCCGGTGCTGTTGCCGCCGATGCGCACCTCAAAATGCAGATGCGGGCCGGTGGAGTGGCCGGTCGAGCCGATGACGCCGATCTGCTGACCGACCGTCACGGACTGACCCTGCGAAACAGTCGCCCTGGCAAGATGCGCGTAGAGCGTATACATGCCGTTGCCGTGGCTGATGATAACATAATTGCCGTAGCCGCCGTTGCAGCCGCAGTTATAGTTTTTGCCGAAGTTATGGCCGCAGCCGCCCTTGACGAGGATCACGGTTCCGGATGCTGCCGCACAGGCTGCCGCACCGTTGATCGCGGATGTGGAGCCGATGATATCAATGCCGCTGTGATGTGTGCCCCAGCGCGGGCCGAAGCCGCTGGAAATGCGGTAATAGCCCGGAGCCGGCCATGAGAGCTTGCCGCCCTGATAGTCGGGCGTCGGATTGGTCTGCGTCGGCTGTGTGGCCGGAGCCTGCGTGACGGCCGGAGCCTTCGTCGTGGCGGGCGCCTTTGTCGTTGCAGGTGCCTGCGTGACAACCGGTGCCGGCGCGGGAGCCGCCGTGGTCACGGTCGTCGGCGTCTGCTGCTGCGGTGCCGCGGTGACGGCGTTCTTCTTGGCAGCTTCCTCTGCGGCCTTGCGCTCGGCTTCCTCCTTTGCCTTGCGGTCAGCTTCTTCCTTTGTCTTCCGTTCGGCTTCTTCCTTGGCTTTGCGCTCGGCCTCCTGCTTTGCCTTTTTCTCGGCTTCCTCTTTGGCCTTGCGTTCCTTTTCTTCGCGCTCTTTGCGTTCCTTTTCCTCCTTGGCCTTGCGCTCGGCTTCTTCCTTCGCCTTGCGCTCCGCCTCGGCCTTTGCGATCGCCTCCGCGATGATCTTTTCTTCTTCCTCGGCGAGCTCATCCATTGATTTCTGGTCGGCCGCGATCTGCACCTTGACATCCTCCTGCCGGTCCATGATGATCTGCATTTCGGTGCCGTTCTGTGCAGAGGCCGCACTCAGTTCGTCCTGCGAGGACTTGAATTCGCCGTAGAGCACGCCCATTTCGGTTTCCTGAATATTGAGCGACTGCAGATTGGATGTGAGATCCTGCTCGGACTTCTGCAGCTCGCGGATCTCCTTGCGCAGACGGTCGATGATCTCGTTGTCGTGCTTGGAGATGCGCTTGACGATATCAATGCGGGAGAGCACATCATAAAAGCTGCTTGCGCCGACCAGCGCGGACAGAATGCCGTCGTTGCCGTGCACATACATCGCGCGGATGCGCTTTTTGAACAGCTCACGGTCCTTTTCGACCTGTTTCTTCTGCTCGTCGATCTGCTCCTCGAGTGCCGCGATCTGCGTCTCGGTATCTTCCATATCGACATGGAGATTCTGGAGCTGCGTGTCGATCAGCAGCATTTTGCCGTTGATGAGCTCGATCTGCTCCTTGAGCGTCTGCTCATACTGCGCCTTTTTGCTGAGATCGTCCGCGAGTGTGGCAAGCTGTTCTTTTTTCTTATTGATCTGCTCCTGCTTTTCCTTCTTCTCCTTTTCGATCTCCTCAAGCGTTTTCGCTTCTGCGGGAGCGGGCACATTCTGCCAGGCGGAGAATGAAGCAGTAGCGGTGGTCACCGCGAACAGCAGCGCGAGTGTCCGTTTGATCCTGATATCCATAGAATTTGCTCCTTACATATTGGCAGCGCGGTATTTGAGATGTACTCTGGTGGAGAGCACAGAGCCGACCGCGCCGATCACGGAACCGGCGATGACGTAAGCAAGCGTGACGACCGCACTGATCTTGCTGTACGGAATGACATTGCCGAGACCGATCGCGCTGAGGACATCGAATCTGCCGAGCAGATCGACCAGACTGTCGTAGGAGAACCATGTCATCAGTGTGGCAAAGCATCCTGCAAGGAAGCCCGTGATCATGCCCTCAATAAAGAACGGGAACCGGATAAAGCCCTTTGTTGCGCCGACGCTCTGCATGATGCTGATCTCGCGGCGGCGGGAGAACACGCTGGCGCGTGTGGTATTCGAGATAATCACGACGGAAACGATCAGCAGTGCAATGATGATTGCAGAGGCCACGATCGTGACGATGCGGCGTGCTTCCGTCAGCAGCTCCACGAAGGAATCAGGGGAGCTGACCGAATCGACATCCGGGAGCTCTCTGACAGCTTTGACGGTCTGATCCATCTTGGTGATGTCCGCGACACGGATGCGGTAGGCATCCGGCAGAATCTGCTCATCCTCGTAGGAATCAAAGACCTCGGTATAATCCTGCATATTGATCTTGAGGTTTTCGAGTGCCTCTTCACCGGTATACAGGGATACGGAACTGACATTCTCCATATTGCGGAGGGTCTCGCCGATCTCCTCCACACGGGCATCGGAGGTGTCATCCAGCAGAAATACAACTGCCTCATTCTTATCCTCGATGCCGCCGATGATTGCATTGATATTGATATAAAACAGGACGGAGATGCCGACCAGCAGCAGGCTGACCAGCAGCACGCAGAAGGAAGCAAACGCCATGACGCGGTTCTTCCACACGTTGTCGAAGCCCTGTCTCACGAGATACCGAAAACTACTGAGCTTCAACTTCTGCGCCTCCAATCACTTCGTCAAATACGACCTCGCCCTCGCTGATATTGATGATTCTGCCGCCGAAATGCCGCACCATTTCATGTGCGTGCGTGACCATGAGAATGGTCGTACCGCAGGCATTGATGCCCTGCAGCAGCTCGACCAGCTCGTAGGCAAGCTCCGGATCGACATTTCCGGTCGGCTCGTCGGCAATCAGCAAGGCAGGGTCATTGACCAGTGCACGCGCCAGCGCGCATCTCTGCTGCTCGCCGCCGGAAAGCTCGCTCGGATAACAGTCCGCCTTATCCTGCAGTCCGACCAGCGACATCACATAGGGCACACGCTTGCGAATCTGCTTTTTCGGCGCGTCGATCACGCGCAGCACGAATGCAATATTCTCGTAGACGGTCAGGTTTTCGATGAGGCGGTAATCCTGGAACACAACGCCGATCGTGCGGCGGAATTCCGGGATCTTCCGTTTTTTCAGCTTGATGAGGTCATAGCCGTTGACATAGACCTCGCCCTTGTTCGCGTCAAGCTCCTTCATCAGCAGCTTGATCAGCGTACTTTTTCCGGAACCGGAGCGGCCGATCACAAATGCAAACTCGCCGTCCTCAACCTTCAGGCTGACGTCGGACAGTGCCTCGACACCGGTACTCTCATAGGTAACGGAAACATTTTTGAGTTCTACCAAGAAGAATCCTCCTTTTGGACGTTTTGCGGAACAGCACATGATTTTACGAGAGGATGTGCAGTTCCCCGGACATCGTACTAAGGCCGAAAATCAATTGTTTGAACATGGAAAATGCCAAACGAATCAGATTCGTTCGGCACTCCCCAGCAACCATTTTTGCAGTAAAATCAGAATTTTACAGGACTTGCAGACAGGTACTTCTTGACCATCAGCGCGATCTTGAACACGATCGCGTGATCGAATTCACGCAGATCGAGACCGGTCAGTTTCTTGATCTTCTCGAGGCGGTACACAAGCGTATTTCTGTGCACGAACAGCTTGCGCGAGGTCTCGGAGACGTTCAGGTTGTTCTCGAAGAAGCGCTGAATGGTAAAGAGTGTTTCATGATCGAGGCTTTCGATGCTGCCGCGCTTGAACACCTCATGCAGGAAGGTCTCGCAGAGGGTGGTCGGCAGGTGATAGATCAGGCGGGCGATGCCGAGGTTATCGTAGCTGACGATGACCTTGTCGGTATCAAAGACCTTTCCGACCTCCAGAGCCATCTGCGCTTCCTTGAACGAGCGTGCAAGCTCCTTGACGCCGATGACGCTGGTGCCGATGCCGACATTGACGCGGGTATAAAACTCGCTCGAAAGGGTATCCGCAATAGAACGGGCAAGCTTTTCGAGATCCTTGCTTTCGACCGTGGACTTGATTTCCTTGACGAGCACGATATCGGTCTCCGTGATGTTGAAGACGAAATCCTTGCTCTTATCCGGAAACAGATTCTGAATGACATCATAAGCGGAGATATCATTTGCAGAAACGATACGGATCAGGAATACGACGCGGCTGATCTCCGCATTGAAGTGGAGCTCACGCGCCTTGACCACAATATCACCGGGGAGAACATTGTCGAGGACGACGTTCTTGATGAAGTTGTTGCGGTCATACTTTTCATCGTAATACTGCTTGATGCTGGACATTGCGATCGCAAGAATATCCGCATATCTGGCAGCATTCTCGTCTGTTCCTTCGACGAACACCGCGTAGTCGGGTGTGGTCCGGACGCCGAACGGCTTATAGGTGAAGCCGTCGCGGATGAACAGGTCGCCGGATTCGTTC
Organism: Ruminococcus sp. Phil11; assembly: GCA_001940925.1. Taxonomy (GTDB): domain Bacteria; phylum Bacillota; class Clostridia; order Oscillospirales; family Ruminococcaceae; genus Firm-04. Next base: position 216,811 of record MSGZ01000042.1, on the reverse strand, counting down.
ATATCGTTCGATACGAACTCGTTGGTGGTGCCGACCTTGTTGGGGTCGCTGCACGCGATGATGGTAGCGGTCTCATCGACAACGCCGATGGTCGCATGGATGGTGTCATGCATCTGCACGACAAGTCCCTGAAACGGTCTGTTAGACATAATCTCGATCCCTTCGCTTTCTTCATGATTTTTTCAGAGTGGGGAGTGCCATGATACAAAGCGAAAAGGAAATGCCTGTTTTTGCAGGTTTCACTTCAAGAAGATGATCCCGATCTGAAACTATTACAAATTGTAACACATTTCCCTCGCTCAATTGTTACCAAAGTGTGAACAAAGTGTTAATATTCCGTGATTTCGGTCTTTTTTCGACGTTTTCATTGTGAAAAATACCGAATCACAGGATGAAAAACCGGATTTGCACGCTCCGAATTATTACAATCCGGTTACATTTTCTCCGGCGCAGATACCTTGAGGAGCCCGAGCGCATTGCCGAGCACCTGACAGGTTGCGGAGCAGAGCAGGAGTCTTGCATCGCGCAGCTGCGGGGTCTCCGCATCGCGCACCTTGCAGGCGTCGTAGAACTTGTGGAACTGCGCCGCAAGATCGACCGAATACTTCGTCAGTCTGGACGGGTCAAGTGCCTTTGCCGCCGTCTCGATCTCCGCGGGCATCAGTGCCAGCTGACGGATCAGCTCACGCTCTGCCGGGGCAGCGAGCAGGTCGAGCTCCGCGCTTTCCGCGGCAGGGACCGGAACGCCGGCCTCCGCGAGATTGCGGATCAGGCTGCAGATTCTTGCGTGCGCATACTGTACATAGTATACCGGGTTCGACGAGGACTTCTCGACTGCGAGGTCAAGGTCAAATTCAAAGTGGGAATTTGCCTCCCGCAGATTGAAGAAGAATCTTGCCGCATCGACCGGGATATCCTCCAGCAGCGTGACGAGCGTCAGAGCCTTGCCGCTGCGCTTGGACTGCTTGACGGGGTGACCGTCCCGCATCACCGCGACCATCTGCATCAGCACGACGGTCAGCCGGTCGGCATCGACGCCGAGGGCTTTCAGTGCTGCCTTCAGGCGGGGGACATAGCCGTGATGATCCGCGCCGAGAATATCGATCGCGCGGTCAAAGCCTCTGGTCACAAGCTTATTGTAATGGTATGCGATATCCGGCACGACATAGGTCGGGATGCCGTTCGAGCGGACGATGACGAAATCCTTGTCTGCGCCGAGTGCTTCGGCCTTGAACCAGAGTGCGCCGTCCTGCTCGTAGGTGTAGCCGCTGTCTTTGAGCTGCTGAATGATCCCCGCGACGCTGCCGTTTTCATGCAGCGTGCTCTCCGCGAACCATGTGTCATAGTGGATGCGGTACTGCGCAAGATCGTCCTTTAATCCCTGAATGTTCTTCGGGAGCGCATACGCGACGAGTGCCTTGCGGCGGTCGGCCTCGGGCTGCGCAGAGAGTGCGCTGCCGTTCAGGTCGTAGTAGCCCTTTGCGTGTGCGATGATGTCCTGACCGAGATAGACGTCCTCGGGCATCGGGAAATCCGCGGTATTGCCGTTTTCGCCGTAGACCGCCTTGCAGAGCTCCTCGGTGCTGCCGGTCTGCTGCATCACAGCCTGTCCCTTGTCCGAGCAGAGCTGCATATACCGCAGGTCGAGCGACTTGCCGAATTTCTCGATCTGATTGCCGGCGTCGTTGATGTAGAATTCGCGCTCGGTCTCATAGCCTGCCGCCTGTAAAACGGAAGCTAAGCTGTCGCCGATCGCACCGCCGCGGGCATTGCCGACATGCATCGGGCCGGTCGGGTTTGCGGAAACGAATTCCACGAGCACGCGCTGACCCTTGCCGGTATCGGATCTGCCGTAATCCGCGCCCTCCTTTGTGATGTTCTTCACCACGCCGGAATACCATTTCTGTGCGAGATAGAAGTTCATGAAGCCGGGTCCTGCGATCTCGACCTTGTCAAAGGACGAGCCCTCCAGTACCAGTGCACCTTCGATCGCCTCGGCGATTTTCCGCGGTGCCATGTGCAGTGCCTTTGCGGAGACCATTGCGACGTTTGCTGCGAAGTCGCCGTGTGCACGGTCTGCGGGGATTTCAATATTGAAGGCAGGCAGCGGCTCCGCAGGGAAGACCCCTTCGGCGACCAGACGCCCCATTGCCTCCATGATCAGATTTTTTGCTTCCGTTGCGGAAGCGGAAATGTGATTCAAGTGCAGCACTCCTTTCATAGCGTGAATTTCTATGAACCAGCGGGATCAGCTGCTGCGCAGGCTGACCCGCAGATCAATCGTGTTCTGAGCGGAATAGGCCTCCCCGATATCAATGAGATATCTGAGGTGCAGGCTGCCGCCTTCCTCGTCGAGCTCCGCGCGGATATCAAGTGCGCAGAGCAGCATTTCCATTGTGCCGAGCATCGTGCTGTATTTGACCGGGTGCGTCTTGCCGCGTTCAAGGATCATGAGCGCATCGGCAAAGCCGGTCTTGCGGATCGTGACCAGCCCGTCATGCAGCACGGTGACGATTGTTTCGCCGCTGACGTCGCCGGTCTCATCCAGCTCGGTGTATGTGATCTCCGCAGCCTCCGGCGTGATCCGGTAGGACGCGGTGGTGTTCAGCTCGGACTGATCCGTTTCGCCCTCCGCGGTCTGGATGCTCGTGATGCGGACGACGGCGTTTTCATTGCGTTCGTGTTTTTTTCTTGCCAATATTCTGACCTCCGTGGGATTTGCTCAGCGGTCTGCGTGCTCGATCGCCTGCTCAATGAGCTTTTCGAGCAGATAGCGGAACCGCATACCGAGGTCGCCCATCAGCGCAGGATAGATCGCCTGCTCGGTCAGCTCCGGCAGGGTATTGACCTCACCGAACAGGATATCGCCGCGCTCGGTATAAAAGAGATCGAACAGTGCCAGCGACCGGCATTCCAGTGCCTGATAGGCGGTGATCGCGAGCTCGCGGATTGTCTGGGAAGTGGTGTCGTCAAGGTCGGCCGGAACGGTCAGGGTACCGTCCTTCAGCTCCCCGACAAACGATGCAAACGGCAGATCGTAGCCGAACACGCCGATGCGGAATTCTCTGCCGCGGACGAGCTCCTCCACAAGGACGGTGCTGTCCTGCGTAAAGGCGCGCTTGACATGCGCGGCCAGCTCTGCACGGTTCGCGGCAATGCCGGACGCGACGGCGGAATTGCAGCCGGACGGCTTGACATAGACCGGATATTCCAGCAGCTCCTCAATGCGGTCGTATTCATGTTCCAGACGGCTCATGTTGCGCTGTGCGACGGTCGTCCAGTGCGGCATCGGGATGTGTGCGGCACTCAGCACGGAATGCGTGACTGCCTTGCTGCGGCAGATCGCCGAACCGAGAATGCTGTTCCCGACATACGGGATATGCGAGAGCTCGCAGAGACCCTGCACGGCACCGTCCTCGCCGTATTTGCCCATGAGCACGGAGAACACGACGTCGATGCGCTTGAGCGTATAGCTGCCGTCCTCCATGATGAGGATGCCGCGGTGTGCGGGGTCCGGGGAGAGGATCGCGGGGGAGCAGTCGGGATTCTCGATCCACTTGCCGCTGCCGATCTCCTCGGTCTCGCCGGGAAAATAGAGCCATCTGCCTTTTTTGCTGATGCCGACCGGCACGATCTCGAACCGGTCGTCCTCCAGTGTGTGAAGGATCGCTGCAGCCGTTCTGCATGAGGTCTCATATTCATTGGATGCGCCGCCGAACAGGATCAGCAGCCGGAGTTTTGCCATTGCCTTGCGCCCCTTTCAAGATGTTGCGTTCATGCGTCTGATGTTGGATTCTTTCGTTCTTTTGGGCATTTTGCCATTTGTGCATAATTCTGATGCGTCCGCGCAGAAACCAATGAAAAACGCTGATATCACGAAAAAAGTGCGTGAACACGCAGAACTGATGCGATCCGCGCCGATTTTTCGTACATTCCTATTTTAGCATACTTCACAAAAAAAAGCAAGTGTTTTTTTGCAAAATCACAGATTTTTTTTGAAAAACTTTTCGGAACCGCACTCTCACGGGGAAACTTCCCGTTTTTTTGCCCAAAGCGGGGAGCCCCCGCGGGCGATTTCCTCCGGAGACGGTTGGCGATGCTCCCCCAATTTGCCAAGTACACGCCGCTAAACGCGGCTTCTTTGGCGTAACTTCTCCCAACGCTGAAGCCCGCCGCGAGCCTCCCCTGAAAGGGGCGCAGAGCCTGCGCGGGCGATTTCCTCCGGAGACGGTTGGCGATGCTCCCCCAATTTGCCAAGTACACGCCGCTGATCGCGGCTTCTTTGGCGTAACTGCTCCCAACGCTGAAGCTTTCCCCAAGCCTCCCCTGAAAGGGGAGGGGAACCGCGAAGCGGTGGAGGGGTACACGGAGCCAGCACCGCAGGGCGGCTGCTTTGGAATAACTGCTCCCAATGCTGAAGCCCGCCGACAGCATACCGGTAATCCTGATTTCAGTGAATAGTGCATGGTGAATAGTATTTTCGGGAGATGCCCCTATTACAGCGAGAAGCGAAACGAAACGCAGAACTGAAAACAGCCATACAGACAAAGGTATGCGCAGCGACGCAAGAGAGGGGAGGAATAAGGAAAGAGAGTCTGAGAGGAAACCTTAAGGGAGGGGAGAGAATAAGCGACGAAGGAGCACTCTCTCACCTCTCTTGTGGTTTCCTCTCAGGAATTGCGGCGGGGCAGCCCCCGCGGGCGATTCCATCCGGGGGCGGCAGGCGATACGCTCCCAATCAGCCAAGCACACGCCGCTGATCGCGGCTTCTGTAAGGTCGCTTCTCCCAATGCTGAAGCGCGCCGGAAGCGTACCGATCATAATTTTTTAGTGAATAGTGAATGACGAATAGTGAAGAGTGAATAACAGCGGTGTGCACTTCGGGCATATCAAAATCAATCGCCGCAGGCGATACCGCCGTTATTCATTCTTCGTTATTCACTCTTCATTCTTCACTTTTTTATTTTTCTCCCATTGAAATTCCCCGGATAATATGCTATAATAATAGACAGCATTTCTTACGGAGGTATAACATGGATATTCTGAAACAAATTGCAGAGGAACTCAAGCTCCGCCCCGAGCAGGTGACCAACGCCGTCGCGCTGCTGGACGAGGGCAAAACAGTTCCCTTTATCGCACGTTACCGCAAGGAGGTTACCGGCTCCCTTGACGACCAGACGCTTCATGCGCTGAGCGACCGCCTCAATTATCTGCGCAAGCTCGAGGAACGCAAGCAGGAGATCACCGACGCGATCACCGCGCTCGAAAAAATGACGCCCGAGCTCGCCGAGGCGATCTCCGCGGCAAAAACGCTCGTTGAGGCCGAGGACCTCTACCGCCCCTATAAGCAGAAGCGCAAGACCAAGGCGTCCGTTGCAAAGGCACGCGGCCTGGAACCGCTTGCCTTGCTGATCATGGAGCAGAAAATGAACACGGATCCTGCGCAGGAAGCCGCTGCCTTTGTCGATGCGGAAAAGGAAGTCCCGGACGTTGAAGCCGCGCTTGCCGGTGCTCTTGACATTATTGCGGAGACCGTCTCCGATGACGCGGAGCTCCGGAAGCGTCTGCGCAATGTGCTCGGACTGCGCGGCAGCCTGACCGTCAAGGCGACCGACCCCGACGAGGACAGTGTGTACCGCAACTATTATGATTATGCGGAGCTTGTCGAGAAGGCCGCAAAGCACCGTATCCTTGCGATCAACCGCGGCGAAAAAGAGGGCTATCTGAAGGTTGCCGTCACGATGCCGGAGGGGCTCGGCGAGCAGATCGTCACCAAGGCTTATGTGAAGAATCAGGCACCGGCGGGTCAGCTTGTCGAGACCGCCGCGCTCGAAGCATACAAAAAATCGCTGCTCCCCGCGGTACAGCGCGAGGTGCGCGCCTCTCTGACCGAGGCCGCTGCGGAGCAGGCGATCACGGTGTTTTCCTCGAACCTGCGGCAGTTACTGCTGCAGCCCCCGATGAAGGGCATGATTACGCTCGGACTTGACCCCGGCTTCCGGACAGGCTGCAAGGTTGCGATCGTCGATCCGACCGGCAAGGTCATCGCGACCGACGTCGTGCATATCACGGCGAATTCCAAGCAGGCGATCGAGCGCGATAAACTGAAACTGAAACGGCTGATTACGCAGCATCATGTCGAGGCGATCGCGATCGGCAACGGCACGGCCTCCCGCGAATCGGAGCAGATCGTCGCGGAGATCCTGCACGAGCTGCCGGAGTGCAAAGCCGCGTATATGGTCGTCAGCGAGGCGGGCGCGTCGGTGTATTCTGCGTCCAAGCTGGCGGCAGAGGAATTTCCGGATTATGACGTCGCGCTGCGCTCTGCGGTCTCCATTGCGAGAAGACTGCAGGACCCGCTGGCCGAGCTTGTCAAAATCGAGCCGAAGGCGATCGGCGTCGGCGAATATCAGCATGATATGCCGCCCGCAAGACTGAACGAATCCCTGACCGGCGTGGTCGAGGACTGCGTGAACGCGGTCGGCGTTGATCTCAATACGGCATCCGGCTCGCTGCTCTCGTATATTTCGGGCATTCACAGCGGCATTGCGCACAACATTGTTGCATACCGCGAGGAAAACGGCGCATTTACGTCCAGAAAGGCACTGATGAAGGTGCCGAAGCTCGGTGCAAAGGCCTATGAGCTCTGCGCGGGCTTCCTGCGGGTGCGGAACGGAAAGAACCCGCTGGACAACACCGGCGTGCATCCGGAAAGCTATGCGGCGGCAGAGGCTTTGCTGAACGAATGCGGCTATACGCTTGCCGATGTCGGCGGCGACCTCTCGAAGCTGAACGAGGCAGTCACAAAGGCAGGCTGCGCAAATATGGCGGCAAAGCTGGGCATCGGTGAGCCGACGCTCCGCGATATCGTCAAGGAGCTGCAGAAGCCCGGCCGCGACCCCCGCGACGAGCTCCCGAAACCGCTGATGCGCAGCGGCGATATCATGACTGCAGAGGATTTAAAGCCCGGCATGGAGCTGGTCGGCACGGTGCGCAATATCATTGATTTCGGCGCATTTGTGGATATCGGCGTGCATGAGGACGGCCTTGTCCATGTGTCGCAGCTGGCAAACAAATTCGTTAAGCATCCGCTCGATATCGTCAAGGTCGGGCAGATCGTCCGTGTCCGCGTGCTCGAGGTCGATGCCAAGCGCAAGCGCATCAGCCTGACCATGAAGGGCGTCTCGCAGGCGGATCTGGATATGTAAACGGAAAATGCGGAGAAGCAAAAAGCCTGTTTCGTAAGGAGATGAAAAAATGTCAGAGAACATTTTGTCTTTCAGCGATATTCAGCGGGTCGTGAAGCCGCTTGCGGAAAAATATCATATCAGCGAGGTGTATATTTTCGGCTCCTATGCGAGAAATGAAGCGACTCCCTCCAGTGACATTGACTTTCTTGTGTTTGGTGGCAAGGACTTCAAACTTACCTCTGTTTTTGCCTTTGCCGAAGAACTGCGCATGATAATACAGAAAGAAATAGATGTTTTTGAGATCCATGAAGTCAACCGCGACAGTTCCTTCTATGAAACGATCATGAAAGAGAGGGTCAAGGTGGCATGAAGTATCAAGACGAACAAAGAATACAGAAAATATACGATAATGCTGTCAAACTGATGAACTATCTCACCGAGGCACAGGCTGGTTCACGATTATGACGGCACGAACTGGAATATTATTGCAGAAGTCGTGTTTGAGGAACTGCCTGTTCTGATTGAACAGATCAGAGAACTGATTGAATAAAGGAGAACACTATGGTATATGTGACCGGCGACACGCACGGCGATTTTTCCCGCTTCAAGCACCCGCTGCTCAAAAAGGCGGATGCGAACGATATCGTCATCGTCTGCGGGGACTTCGGCTTTTTCTGGGACGATTCCAAAAAGGAGCAGAAGCTCCGCGAAAAGCTCACCGACCTGAAATATACGGTCGCATTCGTGGACGGCTGCCACGAGAACTACGATATGCTGGAAGCCTATCCGGTCGGGGAGTGGAACGGCGGGAACGCACGCGTGATCGCGCCGAACCTCGTGCATCTGCTGCGCGGCGAGATCTATACGATCTGCGGCAAGCGGTTCTTTACCTTCGGCGGCGGACACTCGCAGGATTTTGAATACCGCACCGCCGAGAACTGGTGGGAGCGCGAACAGCCGACCTACGAGGAGATCCTCCACGCGGCAGAGAACCTCAAGGCGCATGACAATACTGTTGATTACATCATCACGCATGAGCCGCCCGCTTCATTGAAGGACTGCCTGCGCGTCGATATGATGCAGCGGCTCGAGGTGCACGCCTTTTTCGAGGATCTGACGCAGATCTGTACATTTCAGCAGTGGTACTTCGGCAAATGTCATCTGAACCGCTATGTGCCGGTCAAGTATTACGCGGTGTTTGACGGCATCTATCCGCTGCGGGATACGCAGGGCAAGGCACCCGGCGCAGCCTATGACCCGTCCGTCACCGCAGAACCCGAACTGCTGCCGGAGGAGGAATCCGATGTATAATCAACTCGAAGCCGGACAGGAGGCGATCGAACAGACCGCGGGCGTCCTGACGAAGCTCGGGGAAAAGGTCGTCAACTTCATGCCGACGCTGCTGTGTGCGCTGGTCGTGTTCCTGATCGGCGTGCTGATCGCAAGATTCCTGATCTGGCTGCTCCGGCATACGATGAAGCGGGCAAAGGTCAATGCAGCCGCGATCAGCTTCGGGCAGTCGTTTGCACGCATCGTGCTGTACGTGACGCTCATCGTGATCTGCCTGTCGCTGCTCGGGGTACCGGCCGCATCCGTCGTGACGCTGCTGGGCGCCGCCGGTGTGACCGTCGGTCTGGCGCTGCAGAACAGCCTGTCGAATCTGGCGGGCGGCTTTCAGCTGATGCTCGCGAAACCGTTTCAGGCAGGGGACTATATCTGCGCGGACGGCGAGGAAGGCTATGTCGAGGCGGTGACGATCCTCTATACGCGGCTGACGACCCGCGATAACCGCACCGTTAATCTGCCGAACAGCAGGGTCGCGGCGGGGGCTGTTGTCAATCTCTCCCGCAAGGGCAAGCTGCGCATCAGCATCCCCGTTTCCGTTTCGTACAGCACCGATATCGCTGCGGCGAGGAGCGCGCTGCTGACTGCGGCCAAAAAGCAGAAATACGTCATCCGCGAGCCGGAGCCGACCGTCACGGTCAATGCGCTCGGGGAAAGCGGCATGGAGCTGATGCTCAATGCGTGGGTCGCGAAGTACGATTACTTCACCGCACAGCCGGAGCTCCGGGAGCTTGTGAAGAATACCCTTGACAAAGCGGGCGTCGAGATCCCGTTCCCGCAGGTCGTTGTGCACAAGAGCGAAAAGTGAATATCTGCACCGCGTATAACAAAAACGGGCTCACTGCAATTGCGCAGCGAGTCCGTTTTCTTCATGTTTTTGCTGTTTGCTGATTATGTATTCAGCGATGGAGTGATTACCATCTGATATTTCTGTACAGTTGGCCGCTGTACGGGATCATACCGCCCATTAGCGCACTATAGGTATTCGGCCCGAAAATGCCGTCCGGATTGAGCCAGCCTGTCTCCGGGTTGTTATTATACGAGTTCTGCCATCTCAGGACAGCCTGTGTGGTATTGTAGCCGTAGTAGCCGTCCACAGCGATCAGCGGCCAGCCCTGTGACGGCGCAATTTCATTGTACCATGCCTGAATGAACTTGATGCACTCACGGTCATAAGAGCTGTTGTTTCCGGTGTGGGGGTACCAGCCGTAGTTGTAGCCGTAAACCGGGACTCTGTAGTCAGCATACGGCGGTCTGTATGCACTTGCGGTGATTGCCGCGGGCTTGAGGGCTTCCGGCAGAACGACCGGTGCTGCACCGAGGCAGGTGGCTGCCATCATCACTGAGACAATCTTTTTGGTTAATGTTTTCATGTTTTCTACTCCTTATTCTGAAATGTAGTATTTTGACCTTTCGGCCGCGGCTATTATATATCAAAAGCTGCTGTTTGTCAACTGTAAATGTGCGATTTCGGCACTATCTACAAATAAATCACAACATGATAAAACCTTGCAGCAAACATAATTGTTAAACGCAATTTTACTAATATCATTTAGCGGCAATTCCGGATTTCTCTGTTTTTATATTGAACAGAATGCGAGAAAATGTTAAAAAGTAAACGTCCTGTTTTCCGCTCTGCGTACAAAAAAACGGGGAGATGAAAAAAAGACGCCGAACCATGTCAGCGTCCTTTTGTATGGTTTCCGGATTTTTTCGTATGCTTCTGCCTTCGGTATGCTTCTGCCTTCGGCGCACTTCAGCATTGGGAGCAGTGACCTTTCAAAAGCCGCTTTAGCGGCGTGTGCTTTGCTGACTGGGAGTTCTCCGCTCACCGTCCCCGGAGGGAATCGGCTGCGGGCACTGCCCGCCCGGAGGGAAATGCCGGCGGGGGCTCCCCGCCCGGAGGGAATCGGCTGCGGGTTATACCCGCTCTTTTGCGATCGAAAGCATCAGCTTGATGCGGTTCTGCTGGTTGACGCGTGTCGCGCCGGGGTCGTAGTCGATCGCGCAGATATTGGCGTTCCTGTATTTCTCGGTCATGCCGCGGATCATGCCCTTGCCGACGATATGATTCGGCAGGCAGCCGAACGGCTGTACGCAGACGATATTGCTGTAGCCCTTTTCGATCAGCTCGGACATTTCCGCAGTCAGGAGCCAGCCCTCGCCCATGCAGACGCCGCTGCTGATCGTCTCCTCGCCGAGTGCCTTCAGCTTCGGGAACGGAATGGGCTTTTCAAACTGCGGGTAATCCTTCAGTACGCCGAGCATGGCCTTTTCCAGCCGCTCGACATACCAGACCGAAGCACGGCTGAACATCACGCCCTTGCGGTCGCCGTAAAGCCTGTGATTCTCCCGCACAATGTTGAGGCTGTACATTGCAAAGCCGAGGATGCCCGGCACCATGACCTCTGCGCCCTGCGAGACAAGGAAATCCGGCAGGTGATCGTTGCCGAAGTCCGCGTACTTGACGTACAGCTCCCCGACGATGCCGACCCGCGGCTTTTTCGTTTTCGTGACCGGCACCGCGGCAAAATCGTCCGCAATGGCGCGGAAATTCTGTTTGATCGTGCGCATGGTCAGCCCCTTGTTCTCCCGGATCTGGTCAGTGAGCTTCACGCGCCATTTTTCCATGACGGCCGCGGCATCGCCCTTGTTGTTCTCATAGGGCACGACCTGATTGCGCAGCAGCATGACAAAATCGCCGTAGAGCCATGTGATGAGCCCTTTCAGGAACATCAGCGGTGTGATATCGAAGCCGCTGTTTTTCTCAATGCCGCCGAAGTTGACCGAGACGACCGGCACATATTCGAGCCCGGCCTTTTTCAGTGCCTTGCGCAGCATGTGCACATAGTTCGACGCTCTGCACCCGCCGCCGGTCTGATAGAGCATCAGCGCGGATGTTTTCGGGTCGTAATCGCCCGATTCCAGCGCATAGATCAGCTGTCCGATGACAACGATCGCCGGATAGCAGGCGTCATTGTGGACATATTTCAGTCCCGTGTCAATGACCTTCTGCCCGTCGTAATCGAGCAGCGCGATTTTATAGCCTGCATCGCGGAACACCGAGCCCATCAGGGAAAAGTGCACCGGCAGCGCGTTCGGGATCAGAATGGTATGCGTTTTTTTCATCTCCGGCGTAAATTCCGGATACAGCTCATTGGTTGCCAAATATTAACTCTCCTTTTTGCGGACATCATAGCCGGCCGCGGCAAACAGGCTCCGCAGTCGGATCTTTGCGGCACCGGCGTTCGTGACCTCGTCGATCTTCAGCTGCGTATAGATCTTGCCGGAGCCTTCGAGGATCGCGCGCACCTCGTCGGTCGTGACGGCGTCCACGCCGCAGCCGAAGGACACGAACTGCACCAGATTGATCCGCTCCTCGGGCAGCGCGTCCGCAACATATCTTGCGGCCAGATACAGCCGCGCATGGTACGTCCATTGATTGAGAACCGTCGTCCGGAACGGATCGACGCGGCAGGCGATGCTGTCCTCGGTGATGACGACAGCCCCCAGCCCGCAGATCAGCTTGTCCAGCCCGTGATTGACCTCGGGGTCGATGTGGTAGGGTCTGCCCGCCAGCACGATGACCGGCATCTGCTTTGCTTTCGCGATCGCGAGAAATTCCTCGGCCTTGTTGCGCACGGCGTTCATGTAGCATTCATATTCGCGGTATGCGGCATCCGCAGCGGCCTTCATCTGCTTTGCGGTGAAGGAATAGCCGTATTTCTGCATGATCGCGCGGAACTTCGCGGGAAAGCTTTTCCGGTTGTGGATGCCGACAAAATCGTGCAGGAACCGGACGTCCTTCAATGCCTTGATATTGATGTTCGCGACCTCCGGGTAATACGCGACGACCGGGCAGTTATAATGGTTGTCGCCCGCGCCCTCATCGACATTGTAGCTCATGCAGGGATAGAAGATCATGTCGGGGTTTTCCGCGAGCAGGGCTTCAATATGCCCGTGCAGGAGCTTTGCCGGGAAGCAGATCGTATCCGAGGGGATCGTGTGCTGCCCGGAGAGAAAGAGCTTTCTCGTGGAATCCGGCGAGACGATGACGCTGAACCCGAGTGCCGTCAGCAGCGTATGCCAGAACGGGAGCAGCTCGTAGAGATTCAGCGCAAGCGGGATGCCGACGACCGGCTGTCCCTCTCTGCGTTCGTTTTTGCGGTATTTCATCAGCAGCTGCCGCTTTTCCTCGTAGAGGTTGCAGACGGTCGGCTGCTCTTTCAGCTTGAGCGGACGGTCGCAGCGGTTGCCCGCGATATAGGTATGTGCCCCGCCGAAGGAATTGACGGTCAGCGAGCAGTTGTTGCTGCACCCCTTGCAGGTGACCGTTTTGACGGTATGCGTAAAATTGCGGAGCTGCTCTGCGGTGAGCAGCGTGCTTGTGCCGGTGCTGCGCTGCACCGCATAGAGTGCGGCACCGTAAGCCCCCATGATGCCGGAGATCTCCGGCCGGACGACCGCCTGCTTCAGTTCGAGCTCAAAGGCGCGGAGCACCGCGTCATTGAGGAACGTGCCGCCCTGCACGACGATATGCTTTCCGAGCTCGGATGCATTCGCGCAGCGGATGACCTTATAGAGCGCGTTCTTGACCACGCTGACGGAGAGTCCTGCGGAGATATTCTCCACGGATGCGCCGTCCTTCTGCGCCTGTTTGACGGAGCTGTTCATGAACACCGTGCAGCGGGAGCCGAGATCGACCGGCTGTTCCGCAAAGAGCCCTAATTTCGCAAAATCCGCAATGGAATAGTGCATCGCTTCGGCGAAGGTCTGCAAAAAGGAGCCGCAGCCCGAGGAGCAGGCTTCGTTCAGGAAAATGCTGTCGATCGCGCGGTTGTGGATGCGGAAGCATTTGATATCCTGCCCGCCGATGTCGATGATGAAATCGACGTCCGGCTTGAATTTCTGTGCCGCGGTATAATGCGCGATCGTCTCGACAATGCCGAAATCGACGCCGAACGCCTCGCGGATGATGTCCTCGCCGTAGCCGGTGACGGCCGCGCCCGCAATGTGCATCCCGGGATATGCTTCATAGAGATGCAGCAGATAGTCCCGGATCACGGGGACGGGATTGCCCTTGTTGGACTGATAGATCGTATCGAGGATGCCGCCGTCCGCGTCGGTGACGGCCGCCTTGACCGTCGTGGAGCCGGCGTCAATGCCGAGGAACATATCGCCCGACGGTTTGTCAATGTACCGGATATGCGCGGAATTTGCCTTATGCCGCGCACAGAATGCGTCGTATTCCTCCTGCGAGGCAAAGAGCGGCTGTGTCGTCTTATAGCAGCCGGACGCGGTGTAGGCCTCCGCCTTTTCCGCGAGCGCGGTCAGGGAGAATGCCCGGTCATCGCACTGCATCGCCGCACCGTAGGCGACATAATAGAGCGCGTGCTCGGGACAGGTGCCGGTCAGGTGCAGCGTCTCGTCAAAGCTTTTGCGCAGCATGTCAAGGTAGGTGAGAGGCCCGCCGAGATAGAGCACATTCCCTTCGATCGGGCGTCCCTGCGCAAGCCCGCCGACGGTCTGGTTGACGACCGCTTTCAGGATGCTGGCGGCGATATTCGGGAACCCCGCCCCCTGATTGAGCAGCGGCTGGATATCCGATTTGGCGAACACGCCGCAGCGTGAGGCGATCGTATAGATCTTGTCGGCCTTCCGTGCGAGCAGGTTCATGTCGTCCGGCGTCACGCCGATCAGCGTGGCCATCTGGTCGATGAACGCGCCGGTGCCGCCCGCGCAGCTGCCGTTCATGCGCGCCTCGAAGCCGCCGGTCAGGAACAGGATCTTGGCGTCCTCGCCGCCCAGCTCAATGACGACGTCCGTGCCGGGGTTCAGCTTCGTTACCGCCGCGCGCGTCGAATAGACCTCCTGCGCAAATGGGATCTCCAGCGTCTCCGCAAGACCCATGCCCGCGGAGCCGGAGATCGTAATATGCATATTCTCTTGTCCGGTCTGCTCCGCGATCCGCCGGAGATAGACCGCTGTCATTTCTGCAATGCGGGACATGTGCCGCTCGTAGGACGAGAACAGGATCTCATCCTGCTCCCCGAGCACGACGCACTTAATGGTTGTGGAACCGATATCCAGTCCGAGTCTTTTCATATAGTATCCGCTGCCCTCTGATTTCTTTCCGGCATTTTCGCCGGGGATTTTACACTCCTTTATATTATAACATACCGTGTACATTTTGTAAAGGCCTGATTTGTGCAGGTGTGCGGAATCCGCGCAAATGTTTTATGGATAATGCATAAATTCGCCGCATCTCATTGACAATAACACATATAAATGGTATAATAAATCATACCTCAGCAGCACTTTACATCGGAATGAGAGGAAGTTATTTTTATGGGTAAATTCAAAAACATCATTATGCGGGCGGCCGGCGTCCTGACCGCTGCCGTGCTTTCGGCGGGCGTTTTCGTGACGCTGCCGCAGCAGGCATATGCAGTCGGCGGCAGCTGCGGCAGCTCCGCGTCATGGGATTATTCCGGCGACACGCTGACGATCAGCGGCACCGGTGCCGTCAGCCGCGCAGCGTGGTCATACTGCAAGGGCACGGTCAAAAAGGTCGTGATCGGGGACGGCATCACCTCCATGCCCGCGCAGTCTTTTCTCGCATATCAGACCCTGGAAAGCGTCCGGATGGCGGATTCGGTCACATCGGTCGGCGCGTTATTCTGCAGCGGATGTACTGCACTGAAGGAGGTCATGCTTTCCGCGAATCTGGAGATCATCCCGAACAGCGCATTTGAAAACTGCAGCAAGCTCAGTACGCTGACGCTGCCGACCGCACTGAAAACGATCGGAAACAAGGCATTTTACGGCAATCTTGCGCTGACTTCCGCAGAGCTGCCGGACGGCGTTACGACCATCGGTGCTTCGGCGTTTATGGGCACGAACATCAAGACGCTGTCGATCGGAAGATCCGTGACGACGATCGGCACCAAAGCGTTCGCGCTCTGCTGCTTCCCGTCCGTTGTATTCCCGGATTCGGTCAGCGATGCATCGAAGGTCGCGACGGACGCATTCGGCGTCTGCTATGATACTGTTGTCGCGAACGGCGATTCCTTCACAGGCAGAACGAGCGGTGCGACGAAGCGCGTCACGATCATCGGCAAGCCGGGATCCGCTGCGGAAACCTACGCGAATAAAGCGAATCTGCCGTTCAAGAACTCGGACGGCTCCGAACAAAATCATACGCACAGCTGGTCTGCGTGGACAGTCAAAACCGCCGCGACCTGTGAAACGGACGGCGAGCAGATCCGCACCTGCAGCTGCGGCGAGACCGAAACACAGAAGATCGACAGGCTCGGCCACAACTACGGCCCGTGGATGGTCAGCAGTGACCCGACCTGTACCGAAAACGGCGTCAATTGCCGCACCTGCTCCCGCTGCGGCAAGGAGGAGACTGCGTCAGTCCCCGCGACAGGCCACAGCTGGGGCACACCGCAGTATGCGTGGTCTGACGATCATGCGCAGTGCACGGCCTCGCGAACCTGCGCGTACTGCAGAGAGACCGAGCAGGAAACCAAAAAGAGCAGCTATTCCGTGACGAAGCAGGCAGGTGTCGGCGTTCCGGGTGAGTGCGTGTATACGGTCACATTTCAGAACAGTGCGTTTGCAAAGCAGACCGTGAAGGTCGAGATCCCGGCCGTGGATTCCAGATGGAGCACGCCGGAATACACATGGTCGGCAGACGGCAGACGCTGTACCGCGACCCGTAAAGAGGCAAACTCCGGCAAGACCGAATCCGAGACCGTGGATGCGGTTTATTCCGCAAATCCGGACGCGACCTGCACGAAAAAGGGCAAGGCTGTTTATACGGCAAAATTTGAGAATCCGGCATTCAGCGCGCAGACCCGTAACGAGGACATTCCCGCAAAGGGACACAGCTGGTCGGACTGGACGGTCGATGTCCCTGCCGGCTGCGAATCCGACGGCAGAGAGAGCCGTACCTGTAAAAACTGCGGCGAGACGGAGCTCAGACTGACGGAACAGACCGGCCACAGCTTCGGCGAATGGATGGGCAAGACCCCGGTCGGCTGCGAGAACGACGGCATTGAGGAGCGTGTATGCGCAAACTGCGGCAAGACCGAGCAGCGCACCGTCACCGCGACCGGCCACAGCTTCGGGGAATGGACGGTCAAAACGCCTGCCGGCTGTGAGACGGCCGGGATCGAGGAGCGCAAATGCGCCCGCTGCGGCAAGACCGAACAGCGCGATCTCTGGGCACTCGGCCACGAATGGGGCGAATGGAAAACGACCCGTCAGCCGACGATCGACAACGAGGGCGTTGAGGAAAGCAAATGCGCCCGCTGCGGCAAGACCCGCACGCAGGAGATCCCGAAGCTGACGAGCTATGTGATCACGGTCACGGCGAATGAAGGCGGCACTGTCACGCCGAAAGGCGAGATCCGCGCGGCGGCAGGCAGCAGCACGACGGTCAGCTTCCGGGCAAACAACGGCTACCGCATTGCGGCGGTGCTGCTGGACGGCGAATCCGTTTCCCAGAACGGCTCGCTCACGATCCGCGACCTGAACGCGAACCATACGGTCTCCGTGGTGTTCCAGCAGAATGCGCCGCAGGTCGTCCGGAGCTGCATTGCAGTCTCGGCATCTCCGAAGCGGAACGTCTGGCTCGCGGACGAGGGTTCGTATCAGATGCGTGATTTCACGCTGATCGCGGTCATATCCGAAAACGGTCAGACGAAGGAAGTCGATATCACGAATGACTGCTATACGAATATGACGCCTGCATCCGGCAATGCGGTGACGTTCAAGTACCGCGGCGGCGACCGGGATATCCAGAGCTATTTCAGCACGCACGGCATCGGCTGCACGGTTCCGGTGTATCTGCGCGGCGACGCAGACTTAAATGGCAAGGTCGAGGTCGAGGACGCGATGCTCGCGCTCAAGCATTATGTGAACGGGGTCGCGGGCAAAAAGGAGGAGCTTCTGAACGATGTGCAGAAGTTCGTCACGGATGTGGACGGCGTGGAAGGCGCGACCCTTGCGGATACGACCTACATTCTGCGGTATTACACCAAGTCGATCGCTGGTCTGAAGCCGACATGGCCGGAAGTCATGGCCGAATAAGCGGTGCGCGGAGCCCGCGCCGGCGATTCCCTATGGAAACTGGCGGCCGGACACTCCCAACATTCTTTTCTGCACGCCGCTGATCGCGGCTTCTGAAAGGCTGCATCTCCCAATGCTGAAGCGCGGCGGGGAGCCCCCGCTGGCGATTTCCTCCGGGAGCCGGCGGCCGGACTCTCCCAATATTCATTTCTGCACGCCGCTGATCGCGGCTTCTGAAAGGCTGCTTCTCCCAATGCTGAAGCACGGCGGAAGTATAATCAATAGTAAAAGGACGCTGATCGCTGTCAGCGTCCTTTTCATATCCGTATAACGGGGGCTGCGGACAATGTCCGCTCTTACCGCCTTTTCTTTTTGCTGTTATGCTTTTTCTGCGGGCAGCTCTTTTGCTGCTGCGTGAGCGGCTTTCGCTCCTGTGATGCATTGACAGGAGATCCCGGCTCCTGTAAAGGCTCCGGTTCTACCGGCGGTTCCGGTTCTACCGGCGGTTCTGCCGGCGGCTCCGGTTCTTTTTCCGGTACTTCCGGCTCCTGTAAAGGCTCCGGTTCGATCGCCGGATGCTGGATCGCCTCCATGGTCGGGCCGTTCAGCGGCCTGTCCACAACGCGCAGACCCGTTTCGGGTTCGGGCTCCGGCACGGCGAGCCGTTCGGCCTCCTCCATGTTATGGATCGCCTCTTTCAGCAGCTGATAAAGGATCGCGAACAGCGGCACGGCAAAGATAATGCCCATGATGCCCGCGAAACCGCCGCCCAGAATGACTGCGACCAGCACGAGCAGTCCCGGCAGGCCGATCGAATTGCCGACGACACGCGGATAGATGAACTGTCCCTCGATCTGCTGCAGCGCGAGGATAAACACAAGGAACCAGATCACCCGCTCGGGTGCCTCAACGAGGATCAGCAGCGCACCGACGCCGCCGCCGATCCATGCGCCGATGATCGGGAGCAGTGCCGTGATGCCGGTCAGAATGCCGATCGTCGCGGCATAGGGAAACCGGAAGATATACAGCCCCAGCGTACAGAGCGAGCCGATGATGACCGCCTCAATGATCTGTCCCGTCAGGAAATTCGCGAACGAGGTGTTTGCAAGGTGCAGGATGCGGAAAATCTGTTCCTGATACCGCTTCGGCGAAATAAGCTGCACAAACTTATGGAACACGTAGAGCACGCGCTCCTTCTGTATCAGCAGGTAGATCGCAATGATGAGCCCGAGCAGGAGATTCGTGACCGTGGACAGCACGGAGGCTGTCGCGGAAAACGCCGTGCCGAGCACCGAGGTAATCTCGACCTTGCCGTCGAGGAAATTGGTGACGTAGTTGTATGCAGTGTCCCAGTCAACGTCAATTTCGCGGAGCTTTTTCACAATGAACTCCGGTGTATTCCATGCAAGGAGCTGTTTTTCGCAGATTTCCCAGAGCTGATCCTGACTGCGCGGCATTTTCTCGATCAGCATGTTGACCGCGTTCGTGACCTGCGGGATAATGAGCAGGACGATCATGGCGAGCAGGATCAGGCCGAGCAGCACCGTGCAGACCGCACTCAGGACCGGTGCAATCTTTCGCTCAACCGGATGCTTTGACGCAGCCATGCCGCGGAATATCTTGTTTTTGAACAGATTGAGAATCAGATTGATGACGAACGCGATGCAGATGCCGTATGCGACAGGCCGGATGATCGCGAACAGCCAGACGAATGCGCTTTTGATAGAGGAAAAATGCGTGAGCCCGAGATACAGCAGAATGCCGTAGGTCACGAGCATATATGAAGATTTGAGCCGCGGACGGCGTTCATGATCCATGAGATTCCCTTTCGTTATGCGTCATTTTTTTTGGATTCCGATGACTTGGCACTGTGTTCCATTTCGTGTGCGCGTGCATAGGCGGCGCGGTGCAGCGCCTCCTGCGAGTTCTCGGCAGGATTGCCGCCCTCGGGGAGATGATAGTCGCCGTCGGATGTACGGAAACGGGCTTTGACGGGATCGTCAAACTGCAGCCGGAATTCGCTGTAAAGCCGCTTACGGAGTGCCGCATCCTTGACCGGCGCACAGATTTCCACGCGCTTGACGGTATTGCGCGGCATGAAGTCCGCAGAGCCGAGATAGACGCGCATCCGCTCCGGCGTACCGAAGAAATAGACTCTGCCGTGTTCGAGGTACCGCCCGACAATGCTGCGCACCTCGATATTCTCGGTGCAGTCGGGGATGCGGGGAATCAGGCAGCAGATGCCGCGGACGAGCAGCTCGATCTTCACGCCCGCGCAGGAGGCCTCGATCAGCTTTTTCATGACGGTCTTGTCACAGAGGCCGTTCATGCGCAGTCCGATGTAGGCATCCTCGCCGCGCTTGGCGAATGCAATCTCATCGTCGATCATGCCGAGCACGGGCTCCAGCAGACCGAAGGGTGCAGCGAGCAGCTCTGTCTGCGGGTCGGGGAGCTTGTTTTCACGCAGGGCATCGAAGATGTTTGCGGCATCCTGTGCGATCTGCTTATCCGCCGTCATCAGGCAGTAGTCGGTATACATCGCGGCTGTTTTTTCGTTATAGTTGCCGGTGCCGATCTGCGTGAACGCTTCGATCTTGCCGCGGTTTTTGCGGGTGATCAGCAGCAGCTTGGAATGCACCTTGTAATTCTCCGGGCCGTAGATCACGCGGACGCCTGCCCGTTCAAGTGCCTTCGACCATTTGATATTGCCCTCCTCATCGAAGCGGGCGCGGAGCTCGGTCAGTGCAGTGACCTCCTTGCCTCTGCCTGCCGCCTCGCAGAGTGCGGCAATGACGCGGCTGTCTCTTGCCATGCGGTAAAGCGTGATCTGAATGCTCAGAACGGCGGGGTCATCCGCAGCCTCGTCCAGCAGCCGCAGGAACGGCCGGATGCTCTCATAAGGATAGCTCAGCAGGATATCATGCTTCCGGATCTGCGGGAACATGGAGCCGTGCTCCGCGACCATTGCGGATTTCTGCGGCACCATGCGCACATACTGCAGCTTCGGGTCCTGCACGAGATTCTTGCACTCATAGGCAAAGGAGAGGTCGATCGGTGCCTTGGCGTAGAACACCTGCTCATCGGTGATATCGAGCTTTTTGCAGAGATAGTCGAGCGCGGGCTGATAGAAGGTCTCGGAGAGCTCCAGCCGGACGACCGGGAGCCGCTTGCGCTCCTGCAGCATCAGCTCCATGTCTGCTCTGGTATCGCCGGTGCGCATGTCGCCGATGTCCTCCGGCGAGATGCTTGCAGAGCGCGTCACGCGGAGAATGGTGCGGTCAATGACGCGGGAGTTGCCGAACACGGTATGCGCATAAGCGAGAATGACGTCCTCCGCGAGCACGAATCTGCCGCCGCCGCCGAGCCGCACCATGCGCTGACACTGATCGGATACCGGGAGAATGCCCATGCGGATGCCGGACTTGGATTCGAGCCGCAGGACGATGTACAGTGCGCGGTCGCGCAGGAACGGGAACGGCTTGCCCTTATCGACGATGACCGGCATGGAAAGCGGCCGGATCTCTCGGCGGAACCAGTCCGCAAGGAGCACCTGTTCCGCGGATGTCGCAGAGGCAACGCTGACCTGTTCGAGCCCCTCGCTGCGCAGCGCGCCCATGATCTCATGGTAAGCGGAATCGCGGGCGGGCAGCAGTGCGCGCACCTGCTCATAGACCGCTTTCAGCTGGGCTTTGGGCTTCATGCCGCTGATCGAATCCGGCTTGTCGGGTTCCTCCGCATGCTTGCGGATCAGGTTGCCGACGCGGACACGGAAAAATTCATCGAGGTTGCTCTGGAAGATCGCGGTAAAGCAGAGGCGTTCCAGCAGCGGATTGCTCTCCGCCCGTGCCTCCTCCAGTACGCGCGCGTTGAAGCGGAGCCATGAAAGCTCGCGGTTTTCAAAGCATTCGTTTTTCATAGCAGGTCTCCTGCCTTTCCGTAAAATGGATACATCTTTATTATAACACATTTTACGTTGAATTTCAATGGGAGCGGAGAAAAAATGCGTGAATAGTGAAGCGCGAACAGCGAATAACGAATAACGGCGGTGTGCTCTGCGGGCACATATCAAAATATATCGCCGCTTTTCACTTTTCACTATTCGTCATTCACTATTCACGAAAAAATTTTTATACCGTATATCCCTTATCCCGAAGACTGTCGATCAGCTCCCCGAGGATCGCCGCATTTGTCTCAGAGACCGAATGCAGCAGATAGACCGCGCCGCCGTGTGCCATATCGGTCAGCTTACCGAGGGCGGCGGCAGGTTCCGGCTGATCGTCGGTTTTCCAGTCCTCGTATGCCGCGCTCCAGAACAGTGTCCGGTAGCCGAGCGATTTGACCTTTTCCAGCGCAAACGCGTCGTATTCCCCGCAGGGCGGCCGGAAATACTGCATGTCATAGCCGTACTGCTGCTGCACGAAGCTGTGCAGCGTCATCAGCTCCTCCTCGATTGCGGCACTGTTCATGCCCGCAATGCAGGCGTGTGTCATGCCGTGATTGCCGAGCGTGTGTCCCTCCGCGATCATCCGTTTGATGAGCGCGGGCTCCTTCCGTGCGTAGTCGCCGGTCAGGAAAAAGATCGCAGTCACATGCTTTTCCTTCAGCGTGTCAAGGATCTTCGCGGTATAGCCGTTCTCGTAGCCCTGATCGAATGTCAGGACGATCCGCTGCGGGTCATCCGAGAGCGCAAACGCGCCGGAAGCGGCGTACTGCGCCTGAAATGTGACGGCACCGGCCGGACGGTTCATCGCATCGCGTTCTCTGCCCTGACCGTAGCCCTCCGCAGAGACCTGCATCCCTGTCAGCAGGGAGACCGCCGCCAGCACCGGAAACAGATACTTTGCCCGTTTCATGCTGTCATCCTTTCCTGCGGAACATGTCCGCGTTTTCAGGTTATGCAGCAGCGGACATTTTATGTGAGGAAGCTTTTTCTGACTGCTTCATTTTTCCTCTGTGTATTCCGCCCGGTTTGCGGCATACTGTTCCTGTCGGAGCATCCGATGATGCGATATGCGAAAGGAGCAGCCATATGGAACAGCGTGAATCCGATATCAAGATCTATGTGCCGCGGTATCAGGGCGGCGGGAATGATATCCCGAAGCAGCGTCCGGAGCAGCCGGAGCCGAAGCCGGAGCCAAAGCCCGGCGACCTGCCGCCGGAGATCGTGTGCAGGGGAGCCGGGTGAAGCATTATACATGATTTCAACAGGATTGCGGCGGGATGTACGGGAAGTTTTGGGAAACTCTCCAAAAACGGCACCGGTTCCGCCGGAATGACCGGAATGCTTGACGAAATAACGATTTTGCGATATAATATAGCATGGATGATTTCGCATTCCGGTGATTGGAGGACAGTATGGCTTTGGTATCGGTTTCAATACTCAACGGCGATCTTGCACGTCTGGCGGATGTTGCCGCCGTGATCGGAGATGCGCGTGCGGATATGCTGCATTTTGATGTCATGGACGGCAGCTTTGTGGACAATCTTTCCTTCGGGCTGCCGGTTCTGAGCTGCTTAAAGCCGCTGGTCACGCTCCCGGTCGATGTACATCTGATGATCGAGGATCCGCTGCATTTTGCCGAACGCTTCGTGAAGGCCGGCGCGGATCTGCTCTCGTTTCATATCGAAAGCCGCTCCGATGCAGGGGAGACGCTGAACGCGATCCACAGCTTCGGCATTCCGGCGGGCATTGCCGTTTCCCCGGATACGCCGGAGGAAACGGTCTTTCCGCTGCTTGAGAAGATGCAGCCGGAGGATTTTATCCTGATGATGACGGTCCGTCCGGGTCTCGGCGGACAACAGTTCATGCCGGAGGTGCTGAAAAAGATCGCGCATCTCCGCAGCTGCATCGAGGCACTTCAGATGCCGCTCCATATCGAAGTGGACGGCGGCATCAACGCGGAGACCGGCGCGCGCTGCCGGAAAGCAGGCGCGGATTATCTGGTCGCGGGCTCCTATGTGCTCTGCTCGGATGACCCGGCAGAAGCGGTGCGCTCGCTGAAAACGCCGCTCTGAATCAGAATACTCTGACGGCATCCTGCTCGCAGAGGCAGCTGCCGTATTCCGAGAGCCTTGCGCGGTTCAGCGGGGACAGCCGGAACGGTCTGCCGTATTCCGACAGCAGGTGCTGAACGGTCGCGGCACCTGCGCGCCGGAGTTTTAAGGTCAGGATGAACTGGCAGCGGTATTCATAGAGCCTGCTGCTGATGATCGCATCCTGCTTCTCGCGGAGCAGCCTGCAGCAGCTTTTGAGCGTGCTGCGGTCGGGGAACCTTGCCGCAAGGCGGACGGTCTTTGCCTGCTTCGGCTTTTCGGCGGGCGCGGACTGTACCGTAAAATATGCGGAGAGGCTGCCGTCCCTTGCGGTCAGCAGCTCGACCGTGACCGGATGCGCCGTGAACGGAATGCCGGTCGCGAGCTCTGCTTTCGAGAGCATAAACGAGATCAGACGGAGCACCTGCGGCGAATCCGGCGGTGCATCCGGATCATATAAAAAGACGGTCAGCTCATCCGCTGTGAGCTGCACCTTGACGGACTGTGCGGAGAGCTGCTGTACGGTCATTGGATATCCTTTCTGCCGGAGATCCCGGCGGTGAGCATTGGGGGGTGAACCGGTTGCAGAACAAAATAGAGGGCAGGCAGATGTTTGACCGCGGCTGTGCGCTGCTGGCAATCCTTGCCGCTGCTTCTTACAGCTACGGCTTTCGGGTCTGGCTGCTGGCGGCAGCTGCGCTGATCGTTTCCATGCTGACGGAATGGTGCTGCCTGTATCTGCGGAAAAGGCCGTTTACACGGGCGAATCTGGATGCAGGGCTCTGCGGCGTGATTTTGCTGCTGATGCTGCCGGCATCCGTTCCGTTCTCTTTGCTTATCATGTCCTGTATTTTTGCAATTATTTTCGGCAGACAGCTCCTCGGCGGCAGGGAAAATCCGGTCGTGCATCCTGCGGCGGCGGGCTTTTGCTTTGCGATGCTGAATCAGCGCGCTGCGGTGACAATGTTTCCCAAACGCTTCGGCGCGATCCCGCTTGCGGGTGCGGATGCCGGTGCGCTCGTGAACGGTATATCGGACACGTTCAACCGCGGCAGAGGCCTTTCGGGTCATGCGGTTGACTGGCTGACCGGCCTTCCGAACCAGCCGCTCGGGACAGGCTCAATCGTGCTGCTCGCAGTTGTTGCTGCGGTGCTGGTGCTGCGGAAAGCTGCAAACGGCTGGGTGCTTCTGCCTGCTGTTGCATTTTCCGCGTTCTGCAGCGTACTGCTTGGGTTTATGCGGCAGCCTGCCGTGCAGATCATCGGGCTTTGCCTGACAAATCAGTTTTTGTTTTCGTTGATCTTCCTGCACGCGGATCCCGCTTTTTCCCCGCCCGATCTGGCGGGCTCGCTGTACGGCGTTGCGCTGGCCGGTGCGTCGGTGATCCTGACGCGCGTGCTGTTTATCACGGATGCGCCCGTGATGCTGGCGGTGCTTCTCTCACCGGCAGTTTTGAAGCTGTGCGAACTGATGCGCAGATATCAGCCGCAGAATGGAGGTGCTGACGGTGCAGAACGAAACGAAGCGTCTGCCGTACCGGGACCCGGTACTGACTGACGGCCTGCTCGCGGCACCGCTGGCGGTGTTCTGTGAGAGTTTTGCGCACGGACTGGCCGGTGCATTTGTGCTTGCGGTCGTCATGCTGATCGCCGTCCCGCTGACGGCACTCGTTCCGCGCAAGCTGCCGCTTTCGGTGCGCATCCTATTTTATTCTGCCGTCTGCGCTTTGGTGTATATCCCTGCGGCACTCTTTGCGGCGACCTTATTCCCGACGGTCTCCGGCGGGATCTGGCTGCCCGTGATCGCGCTGATGCCGGCCGTGACGGTATGCCGCGACCGCTATTTCGGCGGAAAGGGCATGTTCCGCAATCTGCTGCGGACGGTGCTGACGGTCTCGCTGCTGATGACGGTGTTCGGTGCCGTGCGCGAGCTGCTCGGGACCGGGACGCTTTCCGGCAGAGCGGTCCTGACGCCGCCGCTGCCGTTTATCCTCACACCGGCAGGCGGGATGCTGCTGCTCTGCTGCCTGTGCATCGCGCGTGTGTATCTGCCGAAGCGGATCAGAAGGGAGGCGGAAGACCGTGCTGCTGGCTGATTTTCTGGTGCTGCTCGGGCAGAACCTGCTCTTTTCGGAGTTCCTCGGCATCCCGTCCGTCGCGGATGCGGGGCGGCGGGGCAGGGGTCTGCTGCGCGCCGGTATCTTTACGCTGTTCTTTTGCACATTCGGCGCAGGCTTTACCGCGCTGCTCCGGAACCTGCTGTCCGTCCGGACGGAAAAGCTGTTTTTTCCGCTCTGTATCGCAGCCGTCTGCGGAGTCATGGATATCCTGCTGATGCTGCTTTTCAGGCTGATCTCCAAGAAAATGACCGAAGCGATCGCCCCGCAGCTCCATGCGGCGGCCTGCTCGTCCGCGGTGCTGGCCGCGATCCTCTACAGCACGGATTATACGCATGAATTCGGAATTGCCCTGCGGTACGGCTTCCGCATGGGCTGCGGCTATCTGCTCGCGTGCATCCTGCTGCGGCTCGCGATCCCGACGATCTGCGGCAAAAAAATGCCTGCTGCGGTACGCGGCTGGCGCGGCCTGTTTTTATACTGTGCCCTGCTTTCGATGGCAGGTGCCTGCCTGTTTCCGACTGCTTGAACGGAAAGGAGACCGTATTCGTGAAGCACAGAAAAAAAGGAAGAAGAATCTATACATACCGCACCAAAAACAGACGGGTATTCAACCGGAACCACCCGATGCGCTCGGCATTCGGCACGGCGGTTCTGCTGGCACTGCTCGCATTCTGTGTGATCGTCGGCTATAACGTGATCGGCCCGATCGTCACGCGGGTGAATCTCGAGGCGGAGCACCCGACCACCACGCCTGACCCGTTTTTCAGCGCATCCTCCGATGCGTTTGATAAACCGGATAATCCGGATAAACCGGAATCAGGCAGTCAGCCGGAGCAGTCCGCAAAGCAGACGACCGCGAAAACCAAAGCGACCACGCTCTCCGTCACGACGACTGTTACAACGACGACGGAGCCGGTCATGACGCGGTTCCCGGACGGTGCCGAGGTCGATTATATCCTGCCGGAGGATGCGCTCCGCGACCTGAACACGCTTGACCGCTATGCGGCAGATGCTGCAAAGCAGGGCTATACGGCGGTCGTTCTGTCGCTGAAATTAAAGGGCGGCATGCTGCAGTATGCGTCCGGCAATGACCGCGCCAAGACCTGCGGTGCATCGACTTCGAACATGCTGACGCTCCGTGAGATCACGAATGCCGCAGACCGTTATCACCTGACCTGCTCCGCGCTGTTCAGCACGCTGGAGGATCATGTCTATCCGAATGTATACATGGACGGTGCATATACGTTCAACGGTTCCACGCGCTGGTTGGACAACAAGCCGGAGTCCGGCGGCAAGCCGTGGCTCAATCCGTTTGATCCGGCATCCGGCAGTTATCTGGCGGATCTTGCGGCGGAGATCGAGCGCAGCGGCTTTCAGCACATCCTGTGCACGGACGCGGTATTCCCGCATTTCTTCCGCTCGGATGCGGAGCTGCTCGGCAACCGCATTCAGGATAACGAGCAGCGCAAAAAGGCACTGGCCTTCGTGCTGAATCAGATCTCCGCGGCGGCACCCTCTGCGGGCAGCTATATATCGCTCTCGGAGCTGGTGCTCGGCCATGAGGAGGCATTCGTGCCGGAGCTGCTCGACGCAAAGCAGGTCTATGTCCGTCTTGACCCGCAGGATCTGCCGCAGGCGTTCACGCTCGGCGGCCAGAATTACGATCCCGCTTCGCTTTCCGGCGATGACAAGATCCTGCTGCTCGCATCTGCTGCCAAAGCCGCGGCCGGCGGCCGTCAGCTGATCCCGGTGATCCCGGCCGGCGAAAGAACGGATGCCGAGATCACGCATCTGATCGAAACGCTCTGCGGTGCAGGTTATGAGACTGTCTGCATCGACCCCGGCAGACCCGATGACGGCACACAGGAGGCTGCTGCGGATTCTGCTGCCGGATAAATATGATAAGCACGCGCTGTCTTTGCGGACGGCGCGTGTTTTTTGTATTTACATTCAGGTAATTCTCGCTTTTTCTCATGTTCCCATTGCATTTTTTTTGCTGATATGATATAATTCAGACAGAAGATTATCCGATCGGAGGAGGATCACTATGACAATATTGCAAAAACAATTTGCCGTACTGACTGCTGCCGTTCTGCTGCTGAACGGTTCTGCTGCTTCCGTCCCCGTACCGGTTCAGGCGGTGCGGAAGGGATCGGTCTATGCGTTTGCAAAACAGCTGCTCGCCGCGGAACATGCCCTGCCGGAGCAGCCCTTTGCGCAGCTTTCCTTTGATGCCGGAACCGGTCAGCTGATGCGTGACGGCATCCCGGCGGGGGAAAGCTATGCAGGATTTTCCGCCGAAAACGGAGAGATCGCGGTGCAGCGTGCCGCGGTCCTGACACAGGCTGAAATCGACAGCGGCGCGGATGCTTCCGGCACGGTCACGCTTTCGGAGGCCGCAGAAAAGATCGGCTGTACCTATACGGCAGAGGACGGGGAGACTGTTGTCAGCGCACCGTTCCAGTCCGGGACGCTGATCGTCCGTTCGGAGAGCACATTTGATCCGCACGGCGGCATAGATAAAGCATGCGGTTATGAGGATCTGCATGTGCTGCAGTATCCGACCGCCGCCGATGCCTACCATGCATATAACGCGTTCCGTGCGGATGACAGGATCACGCTTGCGGAGCCGGAGATCATTTACCGCGCCTGCGATACGGACATCGGGACGGATTTCAGTCAGGAGCTGGAAGAAGGCTGCTGGGGCTATGAAGCCGTCGGCTGCGATCAGTTCATGCAGCGGCTGGACAGTGCTGAGAATCCGCAGAATCCGCTCTGTGTCGCGGTGCTCGATACGGGCATCAGCGCGGAACACAGCTGGTTCTGCGGCAGGATCGCGCCGGGCGGATGCTCATTTGTTCCGGGTGTCACGGACAATACCGACGACAACCGGCACGGCACATTCTGCGCGGGCATCATCGCGCACTGCACGCGAGACAATGTGAAGATCCTGCCGCTCAAGGTGCTGGACCGCACCGGCTACGGTACCTCGGTTCAGGTTTACTGCGGAATGCTTTATGCGGCCGAGCTTGGTGCCGATGTCATCAACATGAGCCTTTCCGGCATGGGAAATTCTTTGCTTTTGCAGGAGAGCACTGCGATGCTGAAAGCACAGGGGATTTCCTGCATTGCGGCTGCCGGGAACGAGCACCGGGATGTCATGTATGACAATCCGGCAAATATTGACGGCGTGACAGCGGTTGCATCTGTCCGGCTGCTGAACCGGAATGATCCTGCCATGCCGCCGGAATCCCGATATGATCTTTCCGATTTCAGCAACAGGGGCAAAGGAATTGATTTCGCCGCACCCGGCGATCATATTACCAGTGCGTATTACAATACGAAGGACGGGCTTTCCACGGACAGCGGCACAAGCATGGCGGCCCCATTTGTCACATCCTGTTATGCGAATCTGCTGGACTATAATCCCGCACTGACGCCGGAGCAGATTTACCAGCTGCTTATTCTGAATGCAGCGGACCTCGGTTCGCAGGGCTTTGATCCGGTGTTCGGGAACGGAATGGTCTGCATGAAGGATTTTGTCTTTGCGGACAGCTTTCTTGAAAAGCCTGCGGTATCCTTGAAAAGCGGTCACCTGACTGCCGTGACGCCGGTGACGCTTTCCTGTCATGAGCCGATGGCCGAAATTTACTATACGACTGACGGCAGCACACCGGGACCGGAAAACGGGATCCGCTATGACGGAACGCCTGTGGAGATCACGCGGACGATGACGCTGAAGGCGGTCGCCGTGAGCGAACCGGGATGCAGTGCGGTCACGGTATGCGATTATGTGCTGGATTGCCCGGTGCCGGAGGTGTCGGTCAAGCCGGGCGTGTATGACGATGCAGTCAGTATCGAACTGCGTACGGCGGTCCCTGCGGATATCTATTATACGCTGGACGGCTCGTATCCCGATCCTGCAACGGCAAAGCGTTACGGGGGCGAAAAGATCACGTTTGACGAAACAACGCTGCTCGGCGCAGCTGCCGTGATCGGAGAGATGCAGAGCGAACCGCTCTGGGCGGCTTATGAGATCGGCGGTGCGCACAGGGAGCGGCTTCTGCGGTATGACGGCGATGTCCTGACCGGCTGTTATCTGACGGGCAGCACGCTTGACCTTGCAAAGCTTGCCGGTCAGAAAAAGATCACGGCTGTTGCGGACGGTGTTTTCGCCGACTGCAGCAGTCTGAACGCAGTCATGCTGCCGGACACCGTGACGTCGATCGGTGCGTCCGCATTTGAGAACTGCAGCAACCTGAAAACGGTGACGGCAAAGGGCACCGTGACGCTCGGCAGAAGTGTGTTCGCCGGATGCAGCAGTCTGGAATCCGCGGAGCTCGGTGCCGTGACGGAGCTTCCGGCCTATGCGTTTTCCGGCTGCAAGGCACTGCGCAGCTGCGGGCTTGACCTGAATAAGCTTCGCGCGGTCGGTGCGTATGCATTTGCCGGCAGCGGCTGCAGTGATACGTTTGATCTGCCCGCACTGGAAACGCTCGGCAGATATGCCTTTGCCGAGCTGAACAGCCTTGACCTGATCCTGCCGGAACGGATTACAAAGCTCCCGGACGGCCTTTGCCGGAACACGGCGAAGCTTTCGCTGACCGCACCCGGCATCACAGAGGTCGGTGCCTATGCACTGGCCTCGGAATCCGGAGATCAGGAGACGCTGCGGCTGGAGCTGCCGTTTGAAAAGCTCACCGTGATCGGCGAATCTGCCTTTGCGTTTTCCGATTTGAACAAGGCAGCCGGCGGACAGCTCATATTCTCCGCACTGACGGAGCTTGACAAGGGCGCATTCCGCGGCGTGCGCTGCAGGGGTATGGCGTTCCCGCAGCTGAAACGGGTGCTGTCCGATACTTTTAGCGGCATCCGGACGGAGGTGCTCCGGCTGGACTGCGCAGAGATGATCTGCCCGGATGCGGTCAGCCCGAAGGACCCCGAATCCTGCTGTCTGATCTTCGGCAGCAGCCGGACGGATATCGACAAGGATGCCCTCGGCGATACGGCCGGCTATGCGGTCATTGCGGCACCGGCATATTCCGATGCGGCAAAATTCTGCGGGCGGCAGAGCTATCCGTTCCGGGAAACACCGGATCTGTTCCTGCCGGAGGATAAGCCCGGCATCCTGCAGAATGAGCAGACCGTGCTGACAGCCGTACCGCTCGGTATCGGGCTTCAGGCATCTTGGCAGCAGGATGACGGCGCAGCCGTACCGCCTGCGGAGGGTGCGGGACAGCTTTTTGCCGATCTTGATCCGTTTCAGGCGGAGGGACTTCTGAGCAGCTGGAAGGCGATGCTCTGGGAAAACGGAAGGCTGCTGAAAACCCGCGAATGCACGGCGAACCGCAGCAGCTTTGTCCGAAATACGGAGATCACAAAGACGGACGATCCCGTTCTGGTGATCTGGAGCGAGCAGGCACCGCCGGAGGAAACGGGCGATGCGGCCGTACAGCTCAGCACCGGATTCACGTTCAAGGCACCGCATGACGGCGACTATATCTGCTATGCGGTGAATCCCGCGGCAGAGCTGACGGTCAAGCCGGCATTCGGAGCAGCCTTTGTGCAGACAGGCAGCGGCGCGGCACCGGATCAGCTCATGCATGTGCGGCTGACCGCCGGAGAAACGGTCACAATGTCGCTCCGCGATCTCGGTTCACGCGCAGCGAATGCGGTGCTTGTGACGGAATTATACCCGAAGCGCACGCTCGCGGATGCTCTGCTCGAAACGGGACTTGCGATCCGGGACTATCAGCCGGATCAGGAGCCGCCCGCCGTGACCGTGAAGGATCAGGGTACTGTTCTGCAGCAGGGAACGGATTATGTGCTTCGTTACCGTTTTGCGGAGAAGCCGGGCATCACGGAGATCTATGCAGTCGGCATCGGCATGTACGCCGGTATTCTGTATCAAAGCGCATGGGATGCGGAGTCGTTTTCCGAAGGGACCCCCGTGCGGCTGACTGCGGAGGGCTTCAGCTCGCGGCTGTTCCGTCTGGATCCGGCGCAGAGCGGAAAATATGTCATCAGTCTGACGCCGGGCGAGCCGGACAGGCTCCCGGAGCCCATGACGACCGAAACGATGAATGTCGATCTGCTGATCTGGGACAGAAATCTGAATCGCATGGAAGCAGACAATACACTCAGCATCACAGAGCAGTATCTCTGTCAGTTTACGGCAGGGGAGCCGGTCTATCTGATGCTGTATATCCGGGAAAACAGCGGCCGCAGCTATGTGCTGAACGCAGAGCCGCTCGGTGACCGGAATTATCTCGGCTATGCGGTTTTCCGGGCGGAAGAAGCGGATTTCACCGGTGCAGAGCCGGACTGCCCGCCGGAGGTGCTGTGTTATACGCCTGACCTTGACCTGAACGGAGCCGACAACGATCCGGATTATGTTCTGCCGGAGCCGGTTGTCCTTACGGCAGGGGAGGATTACGAATGGGTGCGTCCGGACGCTTTGCTGCCGGGTGATGTCCGCTGGCTGCTGAACGGAAAGGGAAACTGCGCCGGCTGTAAGATCCTGACGCAGAGACTGCATTATGATTTTAACAATGCCGCGGATATCAGGGCCGATGAACCGTTTACCTGCGGCGGCAATGCCGCGGTGTTCCGGTATGTGCAGCAGGGCAGCGAGCCTGTGCCGGAGATCGTTTCCGAGGACGGCTCCGCGTTTGAATGTGCGTATTATTTTGACAAGGATACGAACGGGGCGTGCGGGATGCGCCTTTCTTACCGCTATGCGCGGAAACTTCAGCGGTATCAGGAAGTGTATATCGGGATCAGGCCGGCGGACGGCAAGCCGCACAGCTACCGCCTGAGATCGGCGGGGAAGAAGCTTCTGATTGCGGATGCCGAAGCGGAGCCGGTGACTTTGGATTATACCGGAAAGCCGCAGCGTCCGACCTTCCGCGTCACTTATCAGGGGCGGGTGCTCACGGAAAATGCCGATTACGAAATGCGCATGAACGGCGATTGCCGCGATTGCGGGGAGTATTACCTGCAGCTGACCGGTCTCGGGGAATTCACCGGTACGCTGACCGCCTGCTGTACGATCGTGATGCCGGAGCCCGTACTGCTCACCGATATCACGCCGGGTACGACGGATGCCGACATTGCCGTGCCGGGCGATACGGTTCTGTACAGCTGGGTGCCGTCCGGCAGAAGCTGCTGCATTCTGAAGGAGTCCGTCCCGGATGCGGCCGTCAGGCTGCTGGACAGCAGAGGTTTCACGGTCGGCAAAGTGACCGGCATCGGCAGACAGAGCACCGTGTTCCCGGTTCAGGCCGGTGAACAGTATTATGTCGCGGCATCGCTGGCGGCACCGCAGGAGACCGGCACCGTCCGTTTCTCGGTTGCGGAGGGCATGACCGCGCTGTCGTCCTGCAAAATCACGGGAGAGAAGCTCCTGCAATGGGACGGCCGCGGGGAACTGCCGGAGATTCATGTGTTTGACGGTGCCACCGAGCTGACGGCAGGCTATGATTATACGATGCTGGTCAGCGATTCACCGGCACAGTTCGGATATAATATCCTGTATCTCCGCGGCTGCGGCGATTACGCCGGCGAGGTGCTTTATGAGTATTATGTCGCACCGCCGCTGAACATGGTGTATGATGATGAAACCGCCGTCGCTATGACGCTCGGGCAGGATGTGCCGCTCAAGCCCGATGTTCCCGGCAGCCGGAATCAGCTCAGCTTTACGGCACCGGCTGACGGGACGTATTATCTGGATATGAGCAATTACGACAAATACTGCTGCACGCTGCTGCGGTATGCGTCTGACAAAAAGACGGTTTCCGCGGGCAGGATCTGCTTCCCGATGAAAAAGGGCGAAACGATCCGGTTTGTCTCCCTGATGAACTGGCCGGAAGCGGATATTGAACCGAAGAAGGATGCGTCAGTCCGGATTACGGAAAAGGTGCCGGTCATCTGCTTTGAGCAGAACGGCTACGGCTTCCAGACCGATACGGACGGCACGTTTTCTGTGATCTCGCTCCCGCCGGATCAGTGCGGTTATATACTGCCGGAAACGGTGACCGACCCGGAGACCGGCATTACCGCGCAATTTTATGAGCTGTTCGGGATGCTGACATGGCACGGCCGGGATTTTTTTGTCGGAACGGTCACGATCTACGGGACGCCCGGCGGTGCTGTTGAGGCATTCTGCGATGAGAACGGCTACTGCTTCTCGGCACTTGATCCGGACTGCTCCGTGCGCGGAGATCTGACCGGAGACGGTCTTGTCAATGACGATGACGGCCAGACGCTCAGCCGCTGGCTTGCAGAGGGCGGCGGCATGATGCTGCCGGGTCAGGCTGCGGAGGCTGCCGATCTTGACGGTGACGGACAGATTACGCTTTCCGATTTGTATGAGATCCTGAAGATCGCGAAGGGATAAAAAGGTAAATATTTCCGGGGTGCCGTGCTGCGGTGCCCCGTTCTTTTTTACGGATTATCATGATTTTGCACGGAAGTCCGCGCGGTTCCGTGTGAATTTTACGCGATTTGTCCTTTTTTGAAAAGTTTTTCTGATTTTGAGCAGAAAGCACTTGCAAAATAAGTCGAAATATGCTATACTATATAGGAATATCAATGTCATCATCTTGGAGGTTCGCAATGAAAAACGTCAATATCGCCGTGGACGGTCCGTCCGGCGCAGGCAAAAGTACGCTTGCCCGCCGTCTTGCAGAACGTCTTGGCTATATTTATGTTGATACCGGTGCACTGTACCGTGCGATTGCGTATGATATGCTGCAGCACCATGCCGAATCCGAACAGGATATTGCAGAGAGGCTTCCCGAACTGGATATCGCCATTGATTATCAGGACGGCGTACAGCACGTTCTGGTCAACGGCGAGGATGTGTCCGGCCTGATCCGGACGCCGGAGGTCTCCATGGGCGCGTCCCGTGTTTCTGCGATTCCGGCAGTGCGGCAGTTTCTGTTTGAATTGCAGCAGCGGCTTGCAAGAGAGCATTCGGTCGTGATGGACGGCAGAGATATCGGAACTGTCGTGCTCCCCGATGCAGATGTCAAGATCTTTCTGACTGCAACGCCGGAAAAGCGTGCATGGCGCCGCTATCTGGAGCTGGAGGAAAAGCAGCCCGGCGTACAGTCCTATGAGGATGTGCTTGCGGATGTGATCCGCAGAGACGAGCAGGATATGAACCGTGCGATCGCACCGCTGAAGCAGGCGGAGGACGCCGTGCTCGTGGATACCACGGATGCCGATCTTGCTCAGTCCGAGCAGATGCTGCTCGATGTATGTAAGGAGAAACTCAGGCTATGAACGGGTTTTATAAGTTTGCGATCAGCGTGCTGCGATTCGTGATGCCGCTGTGGTACAAGCTGGAGACCGAGGGGCTCGAAAATGTCCCGGAGGGCAGCGGGTACCTGTTTGTCAGCAATCACCGCAGCAATGCAGATCCGATTCTGATCGGCGTTCAGAATCCCGAAACGCAGTTCTGCTTTCTCGCAAAGCAGGAGCTGTTTTCCGACGGTCTGATCGGCTGGCTGCTCCGGAAGCTCGGAGCCGTCGCGGTTGACCGCGGAGCGGGTGATCTGACCGCACTCGAGGAGATCGAGTTCCGGCTGCAGAACGGCCAGAACGCGCTGATCTTCCCGGAGGGAACAAGATCAAAGGACGGCAAGCTCGGTCACTTCAAGACCGGTGCCGCACTGATTGCCTCGCAGACCGGCGTGCCGGTCGTGC
Organism: Ruminococcus sp. Phil11; assembly: GCA_001940925.1. GTDB lineage: Bacteria > Bacillota > Clostridia > Oscillospirales > Ruminococcaceae > Firm-04. The sequence goes on along the minus strand of MSGZ01000042.1, from coordinate 181,336 downwards.
CGGTCGCGATCTCATTTGACGACGAGCTGCATTTCCGCAGCAAGATCCGCATCAGCTACGGCAAGCCGTTCGATATCCCGAAAACCACGGCTGCCGATCCGGAGCCTGCCATACTGAAGCAGGTGCGGAAGGATATGACAGAGCATGTTTCCGCGCTGCTGGAGCAGAATGAAAAAGCACTCGCGGCAGAGCGTGCGATGCCTGCACTTCCGGATTTCGGTCCGGACGGGGAGGCGGAGCCGGAATCCGCTGCGAAACGGACAGAGAACAAAGAAAGCACAGCGCGCTCCGTTGATCCGGAGCAGCGTCCGGTGAGCCGGAAAAAGCCGCCGCAGAAGCAGAGCCCGCCGGATCAGCCGGATGGACAGAAGGCAGCGGCACCGGAACGCAGAAAACCTGCAGCGGCCAGACCGCTTGCGGCGAAGCAGGTGACTGCGAGAGCATCCGAGCCGTTTGACGACGAGCTTGAGAAAACGAAGGTGCTGGCCGAAAAGCCTGCATCCCGCAGGCCGGAGGCTGCAAAGCCCGTGCCCGTCATTCCGGCGGACGAAGAACCGGAGACCCTGAAGCCGTGGAAATCGGCCGGGAAGCGTGAGAACGAAACGAACAGAAAATCAGAGGAGAGAGAACAGAAAATGAGTAAGAATCTTCATGAGAATCCCGCTGAAAACGAGGCGGAAAACGATATTGTCCGGGATGCGGAGGAAACGGTTTCCTCTGTGACCGGTGAGCTTGAGGAGATCATCAGCGGTGTCGAAAAGAGCGCGGATGCAGTTTCCGATAAGGTCAGATCCAAGAAGGAAAAGCTTGCGGAAAAGGCAGAGGATGCCGCAGACGAGATCGAGGACATCGTTGACGATGCCGGGGATGCTGCTGAGGATGCAGCAGACCGCATCGCGGATGAAGCCGATGACGATTACGATGTGGATGAGGATATCCGTCAGGCAATGATGGAGGATGCGGCCGGCGCATCGCTGCCGTTCAAGCTCCGCAATCCGTTCAAAAAGAAGCGCGGCGCAGACGAGGAGCTGCCGGAGGATGCACCGGAGGACGATGCAGCGGACGATTCCGGCGAGGGCGCAAAGGGCGGTCTGCTCGGCGGTCTCTCCCTCAAGAATCCCTTTAAGAAGCGCGATGACGATTATTACGATGATGACGAATACGACGAGGACGATCAGGATTACGATGACATGGACGATGAGGAGTACGACGATGAGGAGTACGATGACGAGCGTCATGTCGATCTCGGCAAGATCGCGCTGATCCTGACCTTTGTGATCCTCGGCATTTTTGCGATCGACTTCGGCCGCAGACTGATTAACGACTGGCGCAGCTCGCAGGGCACGATCTCGATCCAGAGCCAGGAATCCTCGCATGTGGAATCCATGGCAGAGGGCACCACGGCACCGGCCGAAGGAACAACAGCTGTTGCGGCTCCGGCCAGAGTGACCATTGAGATCACCAGCGAGACCACGACCGCAACGAGCGCGACCGATCTCTCCGGCGGCACGACCGGCACGACCTTCCTGGATAACCGTCCGACCTCGACGCTGGTTGTCCCGAGCGAAGCAAAGCGCAGCGGCTGCCTCGCACTGATCGACGGCGATCATCAGCAGGCGTTCACGCCGAACCTGATCACCTTTGCAGACTTCCCGTTCCAGCATCTGCGTCTGGTCAGCACCTCGCAGAAGGTCGATGCACAGCTTTCCGCACCGATCAAAAACATGTTCAATGACTTCTATGCGGCGACCGGCATCGGCAATGTCATGGTCTATAATACGACCGATCAGCCGGCATATCCGCCGTATTCGCTCTCCATTCCGGAGCGCAGCAGCGGTCTGACGCTTGATTTCGCGATCCTGAACGAGGCCGCAAAGAGCCACGCACCGTATACGCCGGACGGCAATTACGCATGGCTGACCGAGCACGCTGCCGATTACGGCTTCATTGTCCGTTATCCGGCGGACAAGGCCGAAAAGACCGGCCACGACGGCGTCACATGGCATTTCCGTTATGTCGGCGCACCCCATGCAAAGTATATGTATGAAAACAATCTGTGCCTTGAGGAGTACCTCGACCTGATCGTGACGCATCCGTGGAACAGCCAGCATCTGACCGCGACCGTCGGCGATACGACCTACGAGATGTACTATGTCGCGGCATCCGAGACCGAGGCGACGACAGATATCCAGTATCCGTCTGATGAAGACGGCATCACCCCGATGATCTCCGGCGATAACATCAACGGCTTTGTCGTGGCAGCCGTCAGACAGTAACGCACCGAAAAACGCCTGAGTGATCTGCTCAGGCGTTTTTTCTGTTTTGGATGTGACCTGACCGGGTTCTTTTGCGTCTTATAGAATGAAAGGCCCTTTCAGAAAGGAGGCTGCTTATGACAGACGACAGCCAGATCATTACGCTGCTGGAGCTCCGCGATGAGCGTGCGATCAGTGAAATGCGTCAGAAATTCAGCAAAAGCTGCCAGACGATCGCCTATAATATCCTCGGGAACCGCCTTGATGCAGAGGAGGTCGTCAACGATACGATGCTGCATATCTGGAATGCGGTGCCGCCGATGCATCCTGAGAATCTGTTTTCGTTTGCGGCAGCGGTCACGAAACGCCTGTCGATCAGCAGGGTGCGGAAGGATCATGCTGAAAAACGCGGCGGAGCGGTCCGGAATCAGGCAATTTTTGACGAGCTCGCGGAATGTATCCCGTCCGGTCAGGATGTGGAGCAGCACACCGAGCAGCGGGCACTGGTCGAAGCACTGAACCGGTATCTCGGTCAGATGCAGCCGGAAGCGCGCGCGGTCGTTGTGCAGCGCTATGTCCGCGGACTGTCCGTCAAGGAAATCGCGGACATGTACGGCTTTACGGAGAGCAAGGTCAAAATGATGCTTTCCCGCGCCCGCAGGCAATTGAAAAAACATCTTGAACAGGAGGAATGGATATGAACGCACAGGAACTGTTTGATGCGTTTCGTGATATTGATCCTGCATGGTTACAGGAAGCCGATCTGCTTGCGGACCGTGCCGCGGAACAATCGTCAGCAACGGATGAACAGAGGGCTGCGGAGAATGAGATCCAGCAGATTTTTGCAAAGCATACAGACAGAGAGGCGAGAGCTGCAAGCCGCAGGATCGCTGAATACCAAACGAAAGCAAAGGCACCGGATTTCACTGATCTGCTCGGTACGGCTTCCGCAGCGCAAAGCGAAGCAGCTTCGGGGATTCCGGCTGAACGCACTGCAGAACCGTCTCTGCCCGTGGATCGCGGCAGCGGGAACCGGATCTTCCGAGTGCTCGGCGGAATCGCAGCAGCCGTCGCACTGGTCAGCATCGGCGCGTTTGCAGGCTCTGTGCTGTCGAACAGGAACGACGTCATGACCGTGCAGCCGGGTGCACAGATTTCGGGGCAGCATTCAGAGGAGCCGGCATTTTCAGAGGAAGACGGCGTCCGGATTGATCTGTCGCATAACGGTGCAAGCAGCGGCAGTTACTATGCCGAATTTGACGAAAACGGAAATCTGGTTGCGTCATATTCCGGCAATGCCGATTATACAGTTTTGTATCAGGATTGCAGGCTGATTAACAGTCATACTGATATGTTCGACGGTGCACCGGCTATCTACAATAGTGCATATCAGGTGCCGAATATCTACCAGCCTGAGGGGACGCCTGTGGAGCTGACGCTGATCCCTGAGTGTGAGGAGGATTTACTTCCCGGCTGTGAATACCGGGTCGTCGCGGAGCAGTACGGTGAGGTGCTGGATATCACCGACCCGGAAACCGGAGAATCCGTCAAGTCATACAGGTTCACCTCGAAGGATGCCGGGAGTGATAATACGCACAAAATCTCGCTGATTCCGGATTATTCCAGGGACGGTTCGCGAATCAAAATCTTTTTTATAATCCACAAGCCGGACGGAACATACTGGCGGAGCGATTCCTGCATGTTCCGGCTTTATACGGCAGAACCCGGTGCATCGTGCACATATAAAATAGATTCATCCTCAACGAAGATTTCCAGCTTTTTTTCTGAATGATCGTTCCTTTTTGAAACAGCCGCATACCGTTTCCGGATATGCGGCTGTTTTCATATCCGGCAGAGGAAAGCGATCCCTGCGCAGAGCAGGATGCCGGTCAGCGTCGGCAGGAGCCACGCGGCGAAGGTCCATTTCCGGCTGTGAGTTTCTTTATATACCGTCAGCAGCGTGGTCGCGCAGGGCGCGTGAAACAGCGTAAATACGAGAAAACAGACAGCCGTCAGAGACGTCCAGCCGTTTGCGGTCAGGATGCCGTGCAGCGCGGTCAGAGAGCCTTGTTCCGTCAGTGTATGCGTGCCGAGATAGGCCGTCAGCGCGACCGGCAGAACGATCTCATTTGCGGGCAGCCCGAGGATGAACGCCAGCAGCAGGACGCCGTCCAGCCCCAGCAGAATGCCGAACGGGTCTAGCACCGCGGCCGTCAGCTGCAGGAGGTTCTGTTCCCCGATGCGGAGATTGGCGAGCAGCCAGATCAGCAGGTTCATCGGGGCCGCGACTGCTGCGGCGCGTCCGAGCACAAAGACGGTGCGGTCAAGGACAGAGCGCACAAGGATCGTGCCGATCTTCGGGCGGCGGTAGGGCGGCAGTTCCAGAATGAAAGACGAGGCTTTCCCGCGGAGCACCGTTTTGCTGAGGATTGCAGACCAGCCGAAGCTTGCCGCAAGGCTGAGCAAAATCAGTCCGGTCATGATGCAGGCAGCCCGCAGCGAGCTGAATGTACCGCTTCCGGCGAAAAACACGGTCACGACCGCAAGCAGCGACGGGAATCTGCCGTTGCACGGGACGAAGGAATTGGTCAGGATCGCGATCAGGCGCTCCCGCTGGTTTTCGATGATGCGGCATTCGGTTACGCCGACGGCATTGCAGCCAAAGCCCATGGCAGTCGTCAGAGCCTGTTTGCCGCAGGCACCGCATTTTGCACAGCGGCGGTCGCAGCTGAACGCGATCCGCGGCAGGATGCCGACGTCCTCCAGCAGCGTAAACAGCGGAAAAAAGATCGCCATCGGCGGCAGCATGACCGAGATCACCCGGCAGGTACCGCGCAGCATCCCGTCGATCACCGCGCCGGAGAGCCATGCCGGCAGTACACCGCCCGCGCACCGCATCAGACGGTCACAGCCGCAGGAAAAAAGCCTGTCGAGCAGCGCAGAGGGGTAATTGGCACCGGCCAGCGTCAGCCAGAAGATCACGAGCAGCAGCAAAAGCATCAGCGGAATGCGGAACATGCGCCCCGTCAGCAGACGGTCAGCGGCCTGCGTTTTCGGATGCGGCACCGGCGGCATCGTGAAGCATTCCCGCACGATGTCATGCGCTTCCCGGTAGAGTGCTGTCCGCGGCTGCTTTTCCCGGCAGGGGCGGGGAGACTGCGCGGCCTGTGCGGCGGCAGCCGGAATTGCACGGACTGCCGAACGCTTCTGCGCGGTGATGCCGAGCACCGGGATGCCGAGCCTTGCGGAGAGCTTCTGCAGGTCAATGCGGATGCCGGCGCGCCGCGCCTCGTCCATGAGATTGCAGCAGAGCAGCAGGCAGGGCTCCTGCTCCGCGAGCTCCAGCAGCAGGACTAGCCCCCGCACCGGACAGGTCGCGTCGATCACGCAGATCACGCAGTCATGCGGCGTCTGCCGGAGCATTTCTCCGGTGACGGCCTCCTCGGCGGTCTCGGAGCGGATCGAATAGGTACCGGGCGTGTCGATCAGCCGGACGCGCGTTTTGCCGTACCGCAGGACGCCCTCTGCTCCGGCGATGGTCTTGCCGCACCAGTTGCCGGTATGCTGCTTCAGGCCGGTCAGCGCATTGAACACGGTGCTTTTCCCGACATTCGGGTTCCCCGCGAGCAGCCAGACCGGCGGGCGGCTGATCTCCGCAGCAAGTATGCGTTCGCAGGTCTCTTTGCGGAGCGCGAGCGTGACACCGTGCACGGAAAACGCGATCGGCGAGCCGCCCGCGCCGCGCAGCCTGCATACGACCTCTGCGCCCGGGATCAGCCCCAGCTCCGCAAGATGCTGCGTTTCCGCCGGGTCGGTGCGGAGCTCCCGGATGACGGCACGGCATCCGGCAGGCAGCTCCGCCAGGGTTTGTATCTCCAAACAAAACACCCCTTCATAAGCTTGTTGTTATCAGCTTATGAAGGGGCGTGCATTTCGGTGTCAGAACCGGTTTTTATAGTCGCTGAAATTGAATGTGCGCATGATCTTGCAGTTGCCGTCTGTTTCGCGGAGCGCGACAGCCGGCATCGGCATTCCGGTATACATGCGGGCTTTTGTCAGCGTATTGATCGCCATATCCTTGAATACGAGCCGTTCGCCGATCTCCAGCGGGTGATCGAAGGAGTAGTCGCCGAACACATCCTCCGGCAGACAGCTCCTGCCGCCCAGCCGGTAGGTATACGGCAGGACATTCGGCTTGTCCGCGCCGATCAGCGGCGGGTGATAGCGCACCTCGGTGATATCCGAGGCATGACAGACCGCCGAAGCGTCAAGGATCGCAATGGGCATTCCGTTTTCGGTCAGATCGACGACCGTTGTGATGAAATATCCGGCCTCCCAGACGATCGCCTCGCCGGGTTCGAGATAGATCTTCAAGCCGAAGCGGCTTTGCAGGATCGAGATGATCTCCTCAAGACGCTCCATCTGATAGCCCTCTCTGGTGATGTGATGACCGCCGCCGAGATTGAGCCATTCCATTTCCGGGAGCAGCGCGCCGAATTTGGCAAGCAGCGCGTTGACGAGATTGTAGAGCGCATCGGAATTCTGCTCAAACAGCGCATGGACATGCAGGCCGTTGATCTGCCTGCGGAGCTTCATCGGGAACTGCGCGACCGTCGTGCCGAGGCGCGAATACGGTGCGCAAGGGTCAAATTCGTCAATCTGCTGGGAGAGGTATTCCGGGTTGACGCGCAGGCCGACGGAAACGCCGTGGTCGTGTGCCGTGCCGGCGTAGCGTTCCAGCTGCGACGGCGAATTGAACGTGATATGGTCACAGATCTTCAGCAGCTCGTCCATTTCCTCGGGCAGATAGGCCGTCTGGCAGACATGGTTCTCGCCGTGAAAATACAGATGTGCAAGCTGAGCTTCGTATGCCGAGGTTGCGGATGCGCCGTCCAGATAGCGTGAGATCATGGAATAAAACGGAAAGGACGAAAAAGCTTTCTGGGCAAACAGGATCCTGCATCCGGAGCGCTGCCGCAATGCATCCAGCGTTTGCAGATTCTGCTTCAGTTTCGTCTGATCCATCAGGTAACACGGGGAAGGCAGGGCTGATTCCAGCATCGCATGACACTCCTTTGCTGCTGTGATATCAGATGCAGAGGCATCATATCTAGTATAGCATATTTTCGTCGTTTTTGCAAGCGTTTCCTGTGAAATTTATATAAAAAACGGAAGTTTCCCTTTCGGCACCGCAGCATATCTTGCGGAAAGCGGCTCCGGACGGCAGTTTTTCCGGGATTTCCCGCCGGGATAAAAGCGGCCGGAATTGATTTTTTGTATTGAAATCCTTGCTTTTTTGGCGATTATGTGCTATAATAAATCTGTATATTGTGTGATGAGACAGAAAAAATAACAGATATAGGAGATTACGTATGGCAAGAAGGAGAAGGATCCGCTGGGACCGCGTTTTGCTGGTGTTCGGCCCGATTCTGCTGCTCATCATTCTGCTGTGTGTGAAGTGTCACCACGGCGATGAGGAAAGCCCGACCGATCCGGGAACCGTCGAATCCATGGTGACCGAGGAGTCCGGTCAGGATTCGGAGGCTGTTCCGGTAGAGGCACCGTACCGCGATCTGGTCGTGGTCATTGATGCGGGGCACGGCGGGAACGATGACGGCGCAGTCAATCAGACGGAAACACGCTTTGAGAAGGACGATAATCTGCGGCTGGCACTTGCGGTCGAGGAACGGCTCAATACGCATCCGCATGTGCAGGTCATCATGACCCGTCAGACGGATGTATTTGTCGAGCTGCAGGAACGCTGCGATGTTGCTAACAATGCGAATGCGGATTTCTTTATTTCGCTGCACCGCAATTCCGCGACGAGCGGCAAGGGCGTCGAGATCTGGATCAACAATGATTCAATGGGTGATATCACCATGGACAAGATGCTGGCCGAATACATCATGGAATGGCTGGAACAGGCCGGTATCTCGAACAACCGCGGCATCAAGAAGGGCCTGCGCAATTCGTCCGTCGATGCCGAAAGCGAGAATTTCTACATCAACCGTTATACGAATATGCCGAGCTGTCTGGTCGAAATGGGCTTCATGACCTCGGAGATCGACAACAGCAATTTTGATACGAAGTTCAATGACTACGCCGATGCGATCGCAGGCGCATTCATGGAAATGGTCTCGGACAGAGGCATTTATACCGAGAACGGCGTGCCGTGCTTCGATACGAAAGAACCGGCATAAGAAATCAGAAAGACAAAGGAACAGGAACAATGGAAACGATACGCTACAAAGATCTGAAACGGCTTGCAAAGCAGCTTGACGCGCCGAAGCAGAAGCTGGCACTGCTCGGCGACTGCGCGACCCAGCAGCTCGCGGAGGCGATCCGCGGCGAATCTGTCCGGCGCGGGCATCAGCTCGATGTCCTCGATGCGGATTACGACCAGCTGGAAGCGCAGCTGCTTGACCCGAATTCGGAGGTCTACCGTTTTGCGCCGGATTATATCCTGCTGTTTGCATCGGCAGAGAAGCTGAAAAAGCGGTTTTACGATACCGTCCCGGCGGAGCGTGCGGATTTTGCCGAGCGGGAGCTCGAACGATTCTGCGGACTGTGGCAGGCGATCCAGTCGCACTGTAAGGCGCGCATCCTGATGTTTGATTTTCCGGAGGAGCCCGATGCGGTGTTCGGCAGCTATGCGCTGCGGACGCCGGTCTCCTTTGCCTATCAGGTGCGGAAGCTCAATTTCCGCATGAGCGAGGTCATGGCAGCCGATTATCCGGCGGTGTATCCGATCGCGCTCGGTGCCGTGCAGATCATGCTCGGCAGAGAAGCCTTCTTCGAGGACAGAACCTGGTATCTCGCAAAAATGGCCGTCCGCACGGATGCGCTGCCCGCAGTTGCTGCACGCATTCTGGATACGGTCACGGCATTGGCGGGCAAGGTGAAAAAGTGCATCGTCACCGACCTTGACAATACGCTCTGGGGCGGCGTCATCGGCGACGACGGCATCGACGGCATCCAGCTCGGCGAGCTCGGCGACGGCCCTGCATTTGCCGCGCTGCAGCACTGGCTGCTCGAATTGAAGCGGCGCGGTCTGCTGCTGGCGGTGTGCAGCAAAAATAACGATGACACGGCCAGAGAGCCGTTTGAAAAGCATCCGGAATCGGTGCTGCGGCTTGAGGATTTTGCCGCATTTGTCGCAAACTGGGAGAACAAGGCGCAGAACATCCGGCAGATCCAACAGACGCTGAACATCGGCATGGACAGCTTTGTATTCCTTGACGATAACCCGTTTGAGCGCAATCTTGTCCGGGAGATGATCCCGGAGGTCACGGTGCCGGAGCTGCCGGAGGATCCTTCCGCAGTCCCCGCGTTTCTGGAATCGCTGCATTTGTTTGAGGCGGTCAGCTTCTCCGAGGAGGACGCCGCCCGTACCGCGCAGTATCAGGCAGAGGCGGGCAGAGCGGCTGCGCAGGCAAAATTCGCCAGCTACGACGAATATCTGCAGGCACTTGACATGCAGGGCGAGATCAAGCCGTTTGATTCGTTCCACTTCCCGCGCATCGCGCAGCTGACGCAGCGTTCCAATCAGTTCAATCTGCGCACGGTGCGCTATTCCGAAGCGGACATTGCGGCGATCGCAGCCGACCCGGATTATCTGACGCGCTATATGACGCTCTCCGACCGCTACGGCGAGCACGGCCTGATTTCAGTCGTGATCTGCCGCAAGCAGGACGAACAGACGCTGTTCATCGACACATGGCTGATGAGCTGCCGTGTGCTGCGGCGCGGCGTCGAGGGCTGCCTGTTTGATGCGATCGTACAGATGACACTGGACGCCGGTTTCCGGTACCTGGCCGCCGAATATCTCCCGACCGCGAAGAATAAAATGGTCGCGGACTTCTATTCGGAGATCGGCATGGAAAAGACCGGTGCCGGAACTTATCTGCTGGACTGCACAAAACATCGCAAACACGAGCATTTCATATCATTATCATAAGTTTTTCTTAAAATCAAAAAAAATGCTTGAAATCCTTGCGAAACTGTGGTATAATACAACTATGAGGATCGCTGCATCCGCATGGGCGGCGATCGGTCGGCTGTGCCGCTCAAATTGAAATGCACCTTGCGGAGAAAGAGGAATGACTATGAAAACAATGACTGCTCTTGCACTGTTTGCCGCTGCCGCCGCCGGTGCCGCTGTTGCGGTTATGATCGCAAAGCGTCGTCAGGACGAAGCTTGCTGCCGCTATGATGCAGATGAATTTGACGATGATGATGATTGCTTCTGCGAAGACTGCGGTGTGTGCGGCGACGAGATCGAAGTCCCGGACGAAGTGAAGGAAGCCGCAGAGGATGCTGCCGAGGCTGCTGAGGACGTCGCTGAGGATGTTGCTGACGCGATCGAGGATGCCGCAGACAGCATCAAGGATAAGGCAGAGGGTGTTGCGGACGACATCAAGGACGCAGCAGAGGATCTGTTCGATAAGTAATGCTGATTTGACAGAAACGGGATGGCGTCCGGTCATCCCGTTTTTCTATGTAAAAACGGATTTTTGCGAAAAGGGTTGATTTGGCAATATGCAGAAAATTCTTGGCTACCTGCGCCGTGCGGTGCAGGAATTTGACCTGATCCAGAACGGCGACCGGATCGCGGTCGGGATCTCCGGCGGCAAGGACAGCCTTGTGCTGCTTGCGGCGCTGCGGGATTTCCAGAAATTCGGCCTGCTGGATTATTCGCTGGTCGGCATCACGCTCGACCCGCAGTTCGGCGGCATCCCGACGGATTATTCCGCGGCTGCGGCATTCTGTGAGCAGCTCGGCGTCGAATATCACCTGATCCCGACGCAGATCGGGCATATTGTCATTGACGTCCGGAAGGAATCGAGCCCGTGTAGCCTCTGCGCGAAGATGCGCCGCGGCGCGCTGCACGATCAGGCCAAGGCGTTCGGCTGCAACAAGCTGGCGCTCGGCCACCACAATGACGACGCGATCGAGACCTTCCTCATGAACCTGTTTATCGAGGGGCGGATCGGCTGCTACGCGCCGAAATCGTATCTGTCCCGCAAGGATCTGACGCTGATCCGGCCTTTGAGCTTTGCACCGGAGCGGGATATCGTCCATGCGGCAAAGCTGAATGTTCCGGAGATCGTGAAATCGCGCTGTCCCGTGGACGGCCACACCATGCGCGAGACGATGAAAACCTTTATCCGTGAGCAGGAAAAGCAGAATCCCGGTTTCAAAACGCGGGTATTCGGCGCGATGCGGAGAGCGAATGTGGACGGCTGGGGCGGCAAGACCTATGTACGCGATCTTGCGATGGACAACCCGGAAACAAACGGCAAGGCGGAGCGGTTCCACATGCTGGAGCAGGAGATCGCACGGCGTCTGAAGGAGGGTCAGTATGCGGATCTTGGGAATTGAAAGTTCCTGCGACGAGACGGCTGCCGCGATCGTCGAGGACGGCAGAACGGTACTTTCCAATGTGATCGCGTCGCAGGCAGACGAGCATAAACAGTACGGCGGAGTTGTACCGGAGCTGGCCTCGCGCCGTCATTGTGAGAATATATTGCCCGTCGTCCGGCAGGCTCTTGCCGACGCAGATATGACGCTTGACGAGGTTGACGGCATCGCCGTGACCTACGCGCCGGGACTGATCGGTGCGCTGCTGGTCGGCGTCAGCTTTGCAAAGGGACTCGCCATGATGAGCGGAAAGCCGCTGATCCCGGTGCATCATACGGAGGGACATGCGGCTGCAAATTATCTGGTGCATCCTGATCTGAAACCGCCGTATCTGGGCATTATCGTCAGCGGCGGCCATACGCGCATTGCGGAAATCCTCGATTATACGACGTTTCGCACGGTCGGAAAAACCCGCGACGACGCGGCAGGCGAGTGCTTTGATAAGTGCGCCCGCGCAATGGGCTTTCCGTATCCGGGCGGCGTGCATGTTGACAAGGCAGCGCAGCGCGGCGACGCAAAGGCGTTCAGACTGCCGAAAACCAAAATGGACGGCAATCCGTATGACTTCAGCTTTTCGGGTCTGAAAACGTACATCGTTAATCTGCTGCACCATGCCGAGCAGGTCGGCAAGCAGCTGAATTGTGATGATCTTGCTGCCGCTTTGCAGCATGATATTGCAGAGACGGTCACGGAAAAAACGATCGCCGCCGCGAAGGAGCTTGGCTATACGAGCATTGCACTGTCGGGCGGCGTGTCTGCAAATTCCGGTGTACGGAATGCGCTGGAACGCGCCTGTCAGCAGAACGGCTTTACGCTGTATATGCCGCCGCTTGCACTTTGCGGCGACAATGCCGCAATGATCGCGGCACAGGGATACTATAACTATCTTGCAGGCATCACTGCGGACGAATCGCTGAATGCAATGGCCTCCAAGGAGCTCCGCGGGGAAGTATAAGATGTATCTGCGATGCATTTGAAATGGGGCTCCGCCTAAACATGATGAAACTTGTTTCTTCATGTTGAGCCCTGCCAAAGGGATACTATCCCTCCGGACTCCCGAATTTGAGATGAAATGGTTATTGAATTGGAGATTCACGAAATACTGAATAAACGATGATTTATCCCAATTTCATAATGGGATTCTTAAGGGACAGTGTCCCTTAAGCGGGGTATGGGGCGGAGCCCAATTCGAAATCATCGCGTAGCGATACCTTATTACGGAGGAATGCGGTGGAATTTGAAGAATTGAAGGCTGGACTGTATGTCTGCCGCAGTGAAACGCACAGCTTCGGAACGGATGCCTTTTTGCTGACTGGATTTTCTTGCTATCGGCAGAAGGACCGGGTCTGCGACCTCGGGACGGGCTGCGGCATCATTCCGATGCTCATGCAGCGCGACCGTCCGCCGCGGGAGATCTTCGCGGTGGACATTCAGCCGGACGCGATCAGCCAACTGAAAACGGGGCTGGAACGGTCTGAGGGGAATCCTGCAGTCATACCGATATGCGCGGATTTACGTGATTTATGGGAAGGCGCACCGCTGCATCAGCTGGACCTTGTCACCTGCAACCCGCCGTATAAAGCGACGAATGCGGGTATCCTCTCGGACGACCCGCAGAAGCAGATCGCAAGGCATGAGATTGCCGGCGATATCGGAGATATTTGTGCGGCAGCGTCAAAGCTGCTGAAATTTCATGGACGATTTTGCGTTTGCTGCCGCCCGGAGCGATTAGCCGATGTGATGTGCGCGATGCGTGCGCATGACATCGAACCGAAGCGGCTGCGGCTGGTCTGCAAGACGCCGGAAAGTCCGCCGTGGCTCTTTTTGCTGGAGGGCAAGAAATTTGCAAAACCGTTCCTGCAGATCGAGCCGACACTGTTTGTGCGCTCCGGCGCAGGCATGACCGCCGAGGCCGCGCAGATCTGTCATTTTGGGGAGGGATACTGATGAGCGGAACGCTCTATCTGGTCGGCACGCCGATCGGCAACCTGCGGGATATCACCGAGCGGCAGCTCGAAATCCTCGATTCTGTGTCGTTTATCGCAGCCGAGGATACCCGCGTCACGCGCAAGCTGCTTGCGCATTTTGACCTGCACACCACGCTCGTCAGCTATCACGAGCACAGCCCGGAATCGGTCATCAGCCAGATCGTCGAGCGGCTGCTCGCGGGGGAGAACTGCGCCTGCGTCACGGACGCCGGAATGCCCTGTATCTCCGATCCGGGCGCGATTCTGGTGCAGCGGTGCATTGAGGAGAATATTGCGATTCAGGTCGTGCCGGGGCCGAGCGCAGTCGTTTCTGCGCTTGCGATATCAGGGCAAGATACCACAAGATTCTGCTTTGAGGGCTTTCTCTCCGTGACAAAAAAGCAGCGGTATTCGCATCTCGAAGCACTCAAAAAAGAGCAGCGTACCATGGTCTTTTACGAGGCTCCGCACAAGCTGCTCAATACGCTGAAGGATATGCTGGACGCATTCGGCGACCGTTCCGTTTCGATCTGCCGGGAGCTGACGAAGATCCACGAGGAAGTACGCAAAACCACGCTTTCCGAGGCTGTAGCCTACTACGAAGCGAACATTCCGCGCGGCGAATTTGTGCTGGTTATCGCCGGTGCAAAGCCGGATGATGCCGACGGTCAGCCCCCGCTGGATGCGGTCATTGCGATCGCGCGGGAGCGGATCGAAGCAGGGGAGCGCGCCTCGGATGTGTGCCGTTCGCTTGCTGCCGAGACCGGCTATCCCAAGCGTGTGCTGTATCAGGCAGTTACCCAGTGAGCAATAAAAACGAAACCCGCGCGGCTGCGAACCGTGCGGGTTATTTGTCTTAATTTGCTTTGCAATTCTTATAATACAAAGTATCCAGTCCCTTGAGCAGCAGCTCATCGTCAATGATGATCTCATGCCGGCAGTGCGGGACGATCAGCGGTGCAAGTCCGCCGCACGCGATGACGGTCGCGGGATAACCGAGCTCGTCGGTCATGCGGTCGATCAGCGCGTCCATTGCGCCAGCGTTGCCGTAGACGACGCCCGCCTGCATCGAGGGGATCGTGTCCATGTTGATGACCTTCTGCGGGGCTTTCAGCTGGATGTGCGGGAGCTGCGCGGTGCCGGATTCGAGCGATTCCAGCGCGATCGCGACGCCCGGGAAGATGATGCCGCCGATAAAGTGCTTTTTGTCGTCCACGACGGTCATGGTCGTGGCGGTGCCCATGTCGATGATGATGCACGGCGCGCCGTAGTCCTCGATCGCGGCGACTGCGCCGACGACCAGATCGGCACCGACGCCCTGCGGCAGAATATTGATGCCGGTTTTCATGCCCGGCCCGACGATCAGCGGGCGGATGCCGGTCAGCTTTTCGAGCGCGTTTGCCAGCAGCTCGGTCACCGGCGGCACAACGGACGATATGATGCCGCCGTGCAGCTCTTTGATGTCGATTTTGTGCAGCTCAAGCACCATTCTGACGAGCACGGCGTATTCCAGATCGGTCTTGTTGCGGTCGGTGTGCATCCGCTCGACGAACTCAACCTTATGATCGTTCACGCAGCCGATGCAGATATTGGAGTTACCGATATCGACGGTTATAATTTTCATGGTTGTGCCTTTCATTATGCAGCCAAAGCCGGCTTTTGGATAATATTCAGAATGCGGACAATTACAGTCGCAAGTACGAGATTGATCGCAAGCTCAATAACGAAATTCAGTCCGACAAAGCCGAACAGGAAATATGCGCCGACGCTTTCATAGCCAACGCCTGCACCCCATTCCTTGACAGTATCGAGGAAAAATACGAGGCAGCCGAGCAGGAACACACCGGTATTAACGACCGGACAGACAATGCCCGCGCCGATGACGGCACCGAGCTTCGTTTTGCTTTCGAGCAGCCGGTAAACAATGCCTGCTGCTGCGCCGGCCAGAATACCTTTCAGCAGGCAGGTGATGACGGTGCCGGGGACGCTGATCGCGAGGAACGCGCCTGCGTCGGTCGCGAGTACCATGATTCCGAACACGAATCCGAGCCATGCGCCGGCCTTCCAGCCGTAGAGCGCGGCACCGACGATGATCGGGACGAGCACAAGCGTGATGCTGAATGTGCCGAAGCGGATGACGCTGCCGATCGCCTGCAGGACGATGACGAGCGCGGTCAGCACACCCATGCCGACAATTGTACGGACATTGAACTTTGCGGTAGATTCATTTGACATAAAAATGCCTCCTCCTGTTTTAATTCCCGCTGCGGGGATATCGTACAAGCACGGACACTTCCGGGCAGCACAGTATGCGGATCGCGTCGATCAGACCGCTGTGCGTATCTGTTTCAGCACACACTATGCCGCGTATAGTATAGCATATTTTTTGATAAATGTCAATATTTTGCCGGACGATAATTCTCCGCAGATCATGACGATCTGAACGTGCGGTTCTGTCGGATCATCTCCAAAATGCTGTGTCATTGTCGCCGGAATCAAAAAAGTTGCACCGAAACGTGCAACTTTTCCTTATTTCTGCGCCCTTAGCAGAGAGCGATACGGATGTCTGCGGTATTCGGTTTTCCGGAATCGCAGCATTGCGGCATGTGAGCAGACCGGACGTCGTCATTGGGGTCGAACGCACCGGGAACGCCGAAGACAGGATGCGCTTTGGTACTTTGATAATTGAATATGTTAAACGTCTGTACAGATCAGGCCTTCTCTGGCTTTGGGCGCGGTTCCTTTCCGGAAAGTGCCTCCGCTGATGATCCCTTCGTTTTATCCAGCGTATCCCGCAGGATCTCCTGCCGGAGCGCGGTCAGCCATTCCGAGAACGCGGCTGCATCAAATGCGTATGTTTTGTTCAGTGCATACTCATTTTCCGACCATGTATCAAGCGGCGATTCGTTATGCTGAATGAGTGCCTCCAGCTTATCGAGCGCACGGAAGATCTTGGCCTCCTGCGTTTGCTGCGCCTGCATCTCCGCAAAGAGCGCGGAGAACTCTGCTGCGGTATCCTGCGGCAGAGAAGTGACCCACTGTTCCAGCAGCGTATCCTCGGCGGCACGGTCGGCGTCGGTCTTGGCAAATGTCGGGATATCGCCCGTGAAGCATTCGCCGAGATCGTGGATCAGGCACATCCGGATGATCTTGCCGGTATCGGCATCGGGAAATTCGCCGCGCAGCAGCATTGCCATAAGCGCGGTGCGCCAGCTGTGCTCCGCGACGCTTTCGGGTCTGCGGTTTGATGTGGTACAGTGCCGCAGGGTGTCCTTCAGCTTTTCTGCGGTATGCAGAATGTCAAGAAATTCGCGTGGATTCATAGTAATCAGCCTTTATCCTTTTATTCCTGCCGGTTCCGGGATGAAGTATCTCTGTGCCGCAAAATAAACAATGATCTGCGGGAGCATCGCCGTCAGGCAGACCGCGAGCACGCGGTTCCAAGCAAAGCCGCTGTCCGCGTCCATAGAGAGCTTGACGAACAACGAAACCGGATAGCGCGACGGCGTATTCACGTAGAGCAGCGGCCCCATGTAGTCGTTGACCGACCAGAGCAGCTGCAGCACGCCGACCGAGATCAGCACGGGACGCAGCTGCGGGATCAGCACATGCAGGAGCGTCTGGAAGGAGTTGCAGCCGTCCAGTGCAGCGGCCTCGTCGTAGGACTTCGGGATGCCGCGGAAAAACTGCATCAGCGCGATGATCAGCACGGTATCGCAGGCGCAGGCCGCCGGAACGATCAGCGGCAGATACGCCGGGGAGTCGATCCAGCCGAGTTTGTGAAACAGCATGAACTGCGGCACATAAAGCACGGTCTGCGGCAGAAACAGCGTAGAAAACAGCATCAGCATCAGCAGATGCCTGCCGCGGAACCGGAACCGCGCAAAGCCGTATGCGGTCATCGTGACGGAGACAAGCGTCAGCAGTACCTTCGGCAGCGCGATCAGATAGGTATTGCACATGGCGCGGAGCAGACCGATCTGCCCGCCGTATGCGTCAAATGCCCTGCGCCAGCCGTCGAGCGTCGGGTGCAGCGGCAGGATCCCCGCAGAGGCAAACAGCTCCGGATTGTCCCGCAGCGTCGAACCGGCGAGCCAGAGCAAGGGATAGATCATGAGGAAAGCCACGGCAGTCAGCAGCAGGAAGCGCAGCATTTGCTGACGGGCTTTGCGGCTGGCTTGCTTCATACCGTGCCCTCCTCGTCCGCAAAATAGACCAATTTCCGGCGCAGCGGGAGCAGCATCGCGCTGAACGCCGCGCAGACCAGAAACAGCACCCATGCCAGCGCACAGGCATAGCCCATTTCATTGGCCGTGAATGCGCTCCGGTAGAGGAGCAGCGAGAGCAGCGTCGTGCCGCCGCGCGGGCCGCCCTCCGTGATAACGAACGGCGCATGAAATTCCTGTAACGCCATGCAGAATGCAAGGATCACATTATAAAAGAGAACCGGCGAGATCATCGGCAGCGTAATGCGGAAAAACCGCGTGATACTGCCCGCGCCGTCCAGAGTTGCGGCATCGGTCAGCTCCTGCGGGATATCCTGCAGGGCTGCGAGAAACATCAGCATCGGCATCCCGAATTCCCAGACGCGCAGCAGGATGATGACCCACAGTGCCGTTTCCTGCCCGGAGAGCCATGTCACGGCGGGCAGATGCATCGCGGTCAGGATGCCGTTGATGACGCCGTGATCGCGGAACATCGCCTTCCAGAGCACCGCCGCCGCGACCGATCCGCCGAGGATCGAGGGCAGATAACAGAGCGTCCGGAACAGCCGCAGCCCGCGGAGCGGCTTTGTCAGCAGAACGGCCGTCAGCAGAGCCGCCGCGATCTTCAGCGGGACGGAGAGCACCGCGAATTTCAGCGTCATGCCGATCGCCCTGAGCGATTCGCTCTCCGTGAAAATGCGGACATAATTCATCAGACCGGTCTGCGAGATGCCGCGGAACAGGTGCAGATCGGTGAACCCGCAGAACAGCGAGTACAGCATCGGCGCAGCCTGAAACAGCAGAAATCCGAGCAGCCACGGCAAAAGATACAGCCGGTTCAGATGCTTTTTTGCAGGACGCTTCATCGGCGCGCCCCGTTTCGGTATATGCGCGCCGCGGCCTCCGCGCGCATCAGGAAGCCGACGCCCTTTGGGTCGTTTTCGGTGACCGGCTCCGAGAGATAATATGTGCAGCTGCCGTCGCGGTAGGGCTCCCCGCCGAGCCCCGCGGAGACGCAGATATCGGTCAGGCGGATGCCCTCCTCGGTCTCCCAGATTTTCTGCGACTTTACATTTTCCAGTATCGAACGTCCGATCTCATAGAACGGCGCGTCCAGAAGTCCCGCTCCGGCACCGCGCATCATGCTGTATGCGGCCATGAGACTGCCGGATGTTTCGGTATAATTGCCGGCGGCATCGGGGCGGTCGATGACCTGATAAAACAGTCCGTCCTCTGCCTGATACCGCAGCAGTGCGGTGACGGCTTCGTTTAACATATCCGATAATTCCTTTTTCATATCCGCCTGCTTTTCCGGCAGCAGAACGGCGGTGTCGGTCAGCGCGGCGAGCAGCCAGCTCATACCGCGCAGCCAGAATGCCGCGGAACAGCCGGTCTCCTTGTCCGCCCAAGCCTGCTCCCGCGATTCGTCCAGACCGTGCCGGTAAAGCCCGGTTTCGCTGTCCCGCAGGTGCGCCCGGATATACCGGAAGCAGTGCTGCACCTCGCGGAACAGTGCCGCGCTGCCGGTCATGTCCGCGTAGGCCGTGAAGAACGGTGCTCCCATAAAGCAGCCGTCCAGCCAGACCTGATGCGGATAAATGCCCTTGTGCCAGCAAAGGCCGCTGTCCGTCCGCGGATGCTGCCGCAGCTGCTCGATCTGACTGCCGATCGCAAGGCGGTAGCGTTCCTCTTTCGTTTGCGCCCACGCAAAGAACAGCAGCTTGCAGCTGTTGAAGCTGTCAAGGCTGTATCTCGACGCCGGATAATCCGCGATCGTTCCGTCCTGACCGATGCGGCAGGACAGGTATTCCAGAATGAAATCTGCGTACCGCGCATCGCCGGATGCATGATACATATCCTCGCATCCTAGCAGCACGCAGCCGTCCTCATAATTCCAGTAGGGCTTATAAGGACGGTAAGACGCAAGATATTGCTGAAAGAATGAATCCGTCATGACGATTCTCCGCTGACGACAGCCTGGATTCCGGCAATCAGCCGTTCTGCCGCCACGGAAACCGGATAATCGCCGTAGCTCAGCCCGGAAAACACATCCTCGTATACGCCGCTGACCCCCTTGAGGGACGCGTGCTCGAATCCCGGGTCGATCGGGAATCTGATCCACGCTGTCATGCGGCGGTTCGCCTCCGCGGAGATGTCCCCCAACAGCCCCGCGGAACTGCATATTTCGTATCCTTTTTTGTTGAGCGGGATTCCCCGCTCTGTGCCGAGGACTTTCACGGTTTCGGGCTCGCTGACCAGAGCGGCGATCAGCTTCGCGCAGGTCTCCGGATATTTTGTATGCTTCGAGATTGCAAAGCCGAGTGAGATCTTGGAAAAGCCGCCGTGATAATCACCGAGATCGGTGAAGTAATCGCCGACGGTGAGCGTCTGCCCCTCGCTTAATGCGCTGACGAATTTGCCGGCCGAGGAATCCCATTCGTAGATTCCGGCATATCTGCCCGTGATATAGTTTTCGTCCTTGTCAAAGCTGTCCGCGCCGCCGCCCGCGATCTGTTTCAGCGGCGGTATGACATGATCCTGTTCCATTTTGCAGATCGTTTCGAGCCCTTTTTCGATCTCCGCCTGCGAATACTGCAGACTGCCGTCCCTGACCCATTCTCTGCCGTATTCGCACTGCAGCAGATATACGAGAAACAGCATCCGGTCATACCAGCCGAGCGCCAGCGGATAATAATCCGCGCCGAGCGTTTCCGCAAAGATTCTGCCCGCTTCGCAGAGCTCCGAGAAGCTTCCGGGGACTGAGAGCCCCGCCTTTTCAAAGGTCGTTTCGTTCCACAGAAAGACCCTGCCCGTCCGGCTGACCGGCACGGCAAGCAGCTTTCCGTCCACTGTGCACATATCGAGCACATCGTCGTCATACTGTGTCAGATCAATGATATTGCTGTAATCCCGCAGATCAAGGAAGCCGGACGTATCCGAGCTGTAATCGAACAGCCAGTTCCGGTTGACCTGCATGACATCTGCTTCGGTCCCGGCATAGAGTGCTGCCGCTGCCGCTTCCTCCCAGCCGCTCCACGCGCCGTATTCGGTGCGCACCTCGACGCCGGGATGCGACGCAGAAAAACGCTCTGCGGCCGTAATTGTCGCCTGATGACGGGAATCCCCGCCCCACCACGAAAACCGGATCTCCTGCTGACCGTCCGCAGTTCTGCCGCAGCCGGTCAGAGAAAACAGAATCACAGCAGCGATGCACAGTGCCCCCACACGTTTTTGCATAATACACTCCTGTCAGCAGGCGGAAAACCGCCCGCTCTTGTTATTTTCCGACTCTATTATATCGGAAAACCGCTGTTTTGTCAATGTGCGGGAATCCGCAATATCTGACCGGGACCGGAAAAACACCGCATTTCTGATGCTTGACAAAATCCGCATTATATGGTATACTGTGTCAGGATGCAGAGAGGCGCCTTATCAGTTCGTCTGATAGGGCTGTTTTTATGTACGGCGTGTTTTAGGCACGGGGCGCGTTTTGTCCGGTTTCCGGATGATTCTTTGCGTTTGCCCATTGCTTTTTTCCCCGATTTATGGTATACTGTGAGTGAATATGCAGGAAAGGGGCGTTTCGATGCCGTCCGAACCGATGCGGCAGGAGATTTTCATGCTCATGAAGCGTGCCGTTTTTCTGAATATCGCAGCATATCTGATCAGCATCATCTTTGTAGGCGCGACCCTGCGCTTCGCACTGGGACTGCTGCTCGGGACAGCCGTGCTGCTCTGTACGCTGCTTCTGATCCGGCTGAGCGTGCTCCGCATGGAGGACGACGCCAGGCGTTACGGCGTGACCAGTCAGCGGCGGCATCTGCTGTTCTATGCGCTCAGGCTGCTTGTATTCGCAGCGGCGTTTGCATTGGCGCTGGTGTTCCGCACACGGATCTCGCCGGCTGCCGTCTGTCTGCCGATGCTGTATCCGCGCCTGATCTATACCGCCGGGGCACTGTTTGCCCGCTCCGGCAAAGACTCCCGCATAAAAAAGAGGTGAGAATCAACATATATGGCTATTCTGGCTATGGCTCTGCCTGAGTTCCTGCGCGGCTCCGAGGAGCTGAGCGTCACGGGTCCGAAGGTCATCAAGACCTTTCATATTTTCGGGCTGGACATCAACTTCACGGAAACAGTCGTGCTGGAATGGATCGTCATGGCGGTCATCATTGGGCTGTGCATCTTCCTGACGCGCGGCCTGAAGGTCAAGGCTGTTTCTAAACGGCAGGTGATCGCGGAAATGGCTGTGGAGGCGATCACGAATCTCGTGCGAGATACCATGGGAAAACGCTGGCTGGCGTTCACCCCGTACATCGCGACGGTTTTCCTGTTCTCGATCTTCGGCAGTCTGATCAGTCTGTTCGGCGTGCGCGCCGTGACCTCTGATTTTTCCGTGCTGCTGACATGGGCACTGATGACCTTTATCCTGATCACCGCGACCAAGATCAAGTACGGCGGCGTCGGCGGATATCTGAAAGGCTTTGCAGACCCGATCCCGGTCATGCTCCCGATCAATATCCTGAGCGAGGTCGCGACCCCGACCGCAATGGCACTGCGTCACTTCGGCAATATCGCCGGCGGTTCCATTATCATGGGTCTGATCTACTTCGGCCTGACAAGTCTGAGTCACATGCTGCACATGCAGATACCGTTCCTGACGATCGGTATCCCCGCGGTGCTCTCGCTGTACTTTGACCTGTTTTCGGACTTCATGCAGGCATTCATCTTTATTATGCTGACAATGGTCTTTGTCAGCAACGCAGGTCCTGCCGAGGATGAGGCGGCTGCGTAATCATTTTTCGGTAACCAAAAATCATTTATATACGGAGGTTTTCTATTATGGACATGGGTGAAGCAATTATTCTGGCAGGCTCCGCGATCGGCGCGGGTCTTGCAATGATCGCCGGTATCGGCCCCGGTATCGGTGAAGGCTATGCTGTCGGCAAGGCCTGTGAGGCAATCGCAAGACAGCCCGAGGCGTCCGGTGCCGTCACGAGAACGATGTTCGTCGGCTGCGCGGTCGCAGAGTCTACCGGTATCTACGGTCTGATTATCGCACTGCTGCTGATCTTCCTCAAGCCGTTCACCTGACCGGCAGAAGCAGCAAATACGATAAGAGAGGCTGATACGGAATGAAGCTTGGATTTTTATCCATTGATATCGGGACGATCCTCTTTTCCTGGATCAACCTGATGATCCTCTTTTTTGCTTTGAAGCATTTTCTGTTCAAGCCCGTTCAGAAGATCCTGTCCGAGCGGCAGGCGGCTGTCGATCAGACGCTGAAGGACGCCGAGGATGCGCGCGCGCGCGCGGAGGCTGCTGAAACGGAGTATACGGAAAAGCTGACGAAGGCAAAAGAGGAATCTGCGGAGATGCTCCGCAATGCGGCCAGAAAGGCGCAGCAGCGTTCCGAGGAGATCGTTGCGGGCGCAAAGGCGGAGGCTGCGGGCATCCTGCAGCAGAACCGCGATGAGCTTGAGCGCGAAAAGCGCAGAGCCGAAAGCCAGCTTCGCTCGGATGTTTCCGGGCTGGCGGTCATGGTCGCGGAAAAGGTCGTCGGGCGTGAGATCAATCAGGCAGATCACGCAAGACTGATCGACGAATTTATTGATTCGGTGGGTGATGTACAGTGAGCTCGGAGGTTTCTTCGGTCTACGCAAATGCGCTGTTCTCGCTGGCCAATGAGCAGGGCGACGCTGTCATGCAGGAGACCCGTTCCGACCTGCGGCAGACAGCCGTGCTGTTCTCGCTGAATCCGGATCTGACAAGACTGCTCTCGCTTCCGACGCTTTCCGTTGAGGAACGCATCGGCATTGCGAAAAAGATCTTCGGTGAGCAGGGGCTTGCTGCAAAGCTGCTGTTTCTGCTGATCGGGCATGACCGCGTGCCGTTCATCGGCGAGATCGCCGACGACTTTGACAGGCGGATGCTCGATTATCAGAACACCGAGGATGTGAAGGTCACGACGGCGGTCGCACTGACGCACGATCAGAAGGAGCGTCTGCGTTCCGCGCTGTCGGCAAAGCTCCGGAAGGTTATCCGGATCACGGAGCATATCGACCGCGGCATCTTGGGCGGCGTCATTGTGCAGTACGGCGACACACGCATCGACAACAGCGTCAAATACCGTCTGGATGCGCTGAAAGAGCAGCTTTCCTGAACGGGATATCGGTTCTGCGGATTTGTCTGCGGAACCGCGCATTCTGATTGAACGAGGTTATAAGAATGAATTTGAGACCAGATGAAATTACCGGCATTATCAAGGAGCAGCTCCGGAACTACGAAGCGAAGCTGAACCTTGCCGATGTCGGTACGGTGATCACCGTCGGCGACGGTATCGCAAATGTGCACGGTCTGGAGCAATGCATGTCCGGTGAGCTGCTCGAATTTGAGGGCGGCGTTTCGGGCATGGCTCTGAATCTGGAGCATGACTTTGTCGGTGCCGTGCTGCTCGGCTCGGATCACAATATCAAGGAGGGCACCGCTGTCCGCCGCACCAAGCAGATCGTGTCTGTTCCGGTCGGCGACGAGCTGCTCGGCAGAGTCGTCAATGCACTCGGTGAGCCGATCGACGGCAAGGGCCCGATCCTGACGGAAAAGGTCATGCCGATCGAAAAGATCGCGCCCGGCATCATCACGAGAAAATCCGTGCATGAGCCGCTGCAGACCGGCATCAAGGCGATCGACTCGATGATCCCGATCGGCAGAGGTCAGCGTGAACTCATCATAGGCGACCGCCAGACCGGCAAGACCACGATCGCGCTGGACACGATCATGAACCAGAAGGGCAAGGGCGTCATCTGCATTTATGTCGCGATCGGTCAGAAGCGTTCGACCGTTGCAAATGTTGTGGAGACGCTGACCAGGGCGGATGCCATGTCCTATACCATTGTTGTTTCCGCGACGGCTTCGGAGCTGGCACCGCTGCAGTACATCGCGCCGTATACCGGCTGCACGATGGGCGAATACTTCACCGATCAGGGCAAGGATGCGCTCATCATCTACGATGATCTTTCCAAGCACGCGGTCGCTTACAGAACGCTCTCGCTGCTGCTGAAGCGTCCCCCGGGGCGTGAGGCTTATCCCGGCGATGTGTTCTATCTGCATTCGAGACTGCTGGAGCGCGCCTGCTGCCTGAACGAGAACTACGGCGGCGGCTCTCTGACCGCACTGCCGATCATCGAGACGCAGGCCGGCGACGTTTCCGCGTACATCCCGACGAACGTCATCTCCATTACGGACGGTCAGATCTTCCTTGAGACAGACCTCTTTAATGCAGGCGTCCGTCCGGCGGTCAACCCGGGTATTTCGGTTTCCCGTGTCGGCTCCGCGGCGCAGATCCCGGCCATGAAGAAGGTTTCCGGCTCGCTGAAGCTGACCTATTCGCAGTACCGCGAGCTGCAGGCATTCTCGCAGTTCGGCTCCGACCTTGACAAGGACACGAAGGAGCGTCTGGCAAAGGGCGAGCGCGTCGTCGAGGTGCTGAAGCAGGGCAAGAGTCAGCCGCTTTCCGCGCCGGATCAGGTCGTGATCCTTTACGCAGTCACGAACAACCTGCTGAAGGATGTGCCGGTCAATCGTATTGCGGAATTTGAGGAGGCACTCCTGACCGAGATCCGCGAAACGCACAGCGAGATCACCGATTCCATTGCGGAGACCGGAAAGCTGCTGCCCGATAACGAAAAACAGCTCAAAAGCGCGATCGAGGATTTCGTGCTGCGCTTTGTCTGATCGGAGGGCTGAATCATGGCAGCTTCCAATATGAAGGCGATCAAACGCCGGATCAAGAGCGTCGAGAGCACCATGCAGATCACCAAGGCAATGGAGCTTGTCTCCTCGTCCAAGCTGCGCAAGGCGAAGGAACGCGCCGAACAGGCGGTGCCGTTTTTCAATCTGCTTTATCAGACCATGAGTGAGGTCGCATCCGAGGCCGTCGGCTTCCACTCGGCTTATACCGAGCTGCGGGAGGACGGTGCAGCACTGCTCGTCGTCATGGCGGGCGACCGCGGTCTTGCGGGCGGCTTCAACCTCAATGTGTTCCGTCTTGCGGATGCGCGCATCCGGGAGCTGGAGCAGCAGGGCAGAGAGGTCATTCTGATGACTGTCGGCAAAAAGGCGTCCGAGCACTATGCCAAGACCTCGAACCGCATTCTCGGTACCTTCGATAACGTCGGTGAGACGATCACGACCTATACCGCGCTCCACATGGCGAACCATATCGTGCATCTGTGCGAGCAGGGGCATCTTGCTATGGTCGAGGTGTTCTTCACGAACATGGTCTCCCCACTTTCGCAGGAGCCCAGACAGATGCAGGTGATCCCGGTGCCGAATCTCGAACGGAATCCCGGCGTGCAGAGCCTGACCGATTACGAGCCGAGCCCCGAAGCGGTGTTTGACTCGCTGATCCCGCAGTATCTCGCGGGCATTCTCTACTGCTCCGTGGTTGATACCTATGCTTCCGAGCAGGCGGCACGGCGCATGGCAATGGAGAACGCGACAGACAATGCACAGGAGATGATCGACGATCTCTCGCTGAAATATAACCGTGCGCGGCAGGCGTCCATTACGCAGGAGCTGACGGAGATCGTCTCCGGTGCGAATGCGCAGGGATAAACATTGCTGCGGATACATCTATAACAGAAAGTAGTGAGCTACCGAAATGGCAAACGAAGAAATCAAGCGCGGCGGCACCGGCAAGATCGTGCAGATCATCGGTGCAGTCGTCGATGTGCGCTTCAAAAAGCATGAGCTGCCCAGACTGCTGAACGCGATCGAATGCAACAACAACGGGCAGCGTCTCGTGCTCGAGGTCGCACAGCATATCGGTGACGATATCGTCCGCTGCATCGCGATGAGCAGCACGGACGGTCTGGTGCGCGGTCTGGATGCGGTCGATACCGGCAGCCCGATTCGTGTGCCGGTCGGCAGAGAAACACTCGGGCGCGTGTTTAATCTGCTTGGTGAACCGGTCGATGAGCAGCCTGCACCCCAAACACAGGAACGCTGGCCGATCCACCGCGATGCGCCGTCCTATGAGGAGCAGGCGGCAAGCTCTGAGGTGCTGGAAACCGGCATCAAGGTCATTGACCTGATCGCGCCGTACCTGAAGGGCGGCAAGATCGGCCTGTTCGGCGGAGCAGGCGTCGGTAAGACAGTTCTGATTCAGGAGCTGATCAACAACGTCGCGAACCAGCACGGCGGCATCTCGGTCTTTACCGGTGTCGGCGAGCGTACCCGTGAGGGCAACGACCTCTACCACGAAATGAAGGACAGCGGAGTTCTCGAAAAGACCTGCCTTGTTTACGGTCAGATGAACGAGCCGCCCGGGGCGAGAATGCGCGTTGCGCTTTCCGGCCTGACTATGGCGGAATATTTCCGCGATACCGAGGGGCAGGACGTTCTGCTCTTTATCGACAATATTTTCCGTTTCACGCAGGCAGGCTCGGAGGTTTCCGCGCTGCTCGGACGTATGCCGTCCGCCGTCGGTTATCAGCCGACGCTGGCTACGGAAATGGGTGCTTTGCAGGAGCGCATCACCTCGACCGGCAAGGGCTCGATCACTTCCGT
Organism: Ruminococcus sp. Phil11; assembly: GCA_001940925.1. Lineage (GTDB taxonomy): Bacteria > Bacillota > Clostridia > Oscillospirales > Ruminococcaceae > Firm-04. The sequence goes on along the minus strand of MSGZ01000042.1, from coordinate 153,922 downwards.
TCAGGCGGTTTACGTCCCGGCGGATGACCTGACCGACCCGGCTCCGGCTACGACCTTCGCGCATCTGGATGCAACGACGGTCCTTTCCCGTCAAATCGCTTCGCTCGGTATCTATCCGGCAGTCGATCCGCTGGAATCGAGCTCGCGCATCCTGTCGCCGGAGATCGTCGGACAGGAGCATTACCGCGTTGCCCGTCAGGTGCAGACCATTCTGCAGCGGTATACCGAGCTGCAGGATATCATTGCGATCATGGGTATGGATGAGCTTTCCGACGAGGATAAGCTGACGGTCAGCCGCGCCAGAAAGGTGCAGCGTTTCCTCAGCCAGCCGTTCTTTGTCGCGGAGCAGTTCACCGGCATGGAGGGCAAATATGTTCCGATTGCCGAGACGATCCGCGGCTTCCGCGAGATCATTGACGGCGAGCACGATGACCTGCCGGAATCCGCCTTCCTGTTCGCCGGCACGATCGACGATGTGATCGAGAAGGCGAAGGCTATGGAGGAGGATGCGGAATGAGTACGTTCACGCTGCAGATCATTACGCCGGAAAAGATCTTCTTTGAGGGCGAGGTGCAGCGCGTGATCGTCCGCACCACGGAGGGCGACGTCGGCATTCTCGCCAAGCATGAGCGGTATGTCGCCGCACTCCCGTCCGGACCTGTGAAGGTAATCCTTTCTGACGGGACCGAGCGGATCGCTGCGCTCTCGGGCGGTGCGGTCAAGGTCTCTCCGGATCATACCGCGCTCCTTGCCAATGCCGTTGAATGGGCGGAGGATATTGATGTGGACTGGGCGAAGCGTTCGGAGGAGGACGCACGCCGCCGCGTCGAAAACAGCAAGAATCAGCAGGATCTCAAATTTGCGGAGATGAAGCTTCAGCGTGCTCTGAATCGCCTCCGCGTTTCTTCCATGAAGGACTGAGGCTGCGCCTAAAAAAAGAAAGGATTTGCTTATGAAGGGCTCCAAAATTTTCGGAACGCTGACGATCATTCTCGGATGTGCCGCCGTGCTGTTCCTTTCGGAAACACCGAAGGTCATCAAATATAAGAACGGCGATATCAAGGATTTCAGCTCGGTCGCTTACGGTGAGCTGAAAAAAGGCGACCTCGTGCAGGGCACGATCGACATTACGGACGGATGCTTTGCCGAAATGGAGGAGACCAATACCACGTTCGGCATTCCGACCTCCAAGCGTACTTCCGCACAGTATTATGCGTGCTATACCTGCAATGACTTTTATGTGGTGTACCAGACCGGCAATTCGGGACAGATCAATACGCTCGACAAAATGGCGGATGAGACAGAGGCATATTACACGGAATATCAGATGCTTGCAGAGGATGCGGGCGAGAATGCCGATTTCTCGCAGATCCATCAGCCTACGACCACGCTCGATTTTACCGGCGAGGTCGAGAACATGTCATCCGATCTTCGGAACATTTTTCGTGAGTGGTACGGCGAGGGCTTTAACGAACCGAATGCGGTCGAACAGAATATTGTGATCAGGTATTCCAAATTCGACCGCTTCTCGTGGGTGCTTTATGCGGGCATCGGCTGCGCGGCCGCAGCGATCCTCATGCTCGTGCTCACGATCCGTTCGTTCATCAGACAGAAACGGGATCAGCAGTACGGATACTGATTCAATAAACATGCAAAAAAGAGGGGTTTTGCGAATGAAAAGGATGAAAAAACTGGCGGCAGTCCTGACGGCAGCCGTGATGCTCTCGATGCAGGGGATCTCACTTCCCGCACCGACGGCAGCGGCAGCCCCTGACGACTGTCACGACGACTGGCTTCATGTCGAAAACGGCAAGGTTGTTGACATGAACGGCAAAGAGGTCTGGATGACCGGTGTCAACTGGTTCGGCTACAACGTCGGCTCGCAGATTTTTGACGGCGCATGGTCGGCCAATGTCCACGATTGTCTGGACCTGATCGCGGATCACGGCTTCAATCTGCTCCGTGTACCGATGTCTACGCAGATTTTGCTTCAGTGGAAAAAGGGCGGGCCGGATCCGATTATCAAGCTCAACGAGTACAAAAACCCGGAGCTGACACTGGAAGGCGTCGAGGGCGGTACCCCGATGTACAGCTTTGATATCTGGAATCAGGTCGTCAAATGGTGCAAGGAAAAGGGCATCAAGATCATGATGGATATTCACTGCGCGACTACCAATTCCGCAGGTCATAATTTTCCGCTCTGGTACGACAGCACCTATAGTGAGAAGGACTGGCTCGATGCACTTGCATGGTTCGCAGACTACTACAAGGACGATGATACCATTATCGCGATTGACCTGAAGAACGAGCCGCACGGCAAAAGGGACGAGGGCAGCTTTGCGAAATGGGACGGTTCTTCGGATGCGAATAACTGGCGTTACGGCGCTGAAAAGGGCGCGAAGGCGTGTCTCGATCAGAATCCGAATCTGCTGATCATGGTAGAGGGCATCGAAGTATATCCGAAATTTGAAAAGGGCTTTGACTGGAATTCACCGTCTACTGACTACGCGCACTACGGTGATCCGGATTACGAGCCGTATTACGGCGCATGGTGGGGCGCAAATCTCCGGGGCGTAAAGGATTTTCCGGTCAATCTCGGTGAGCATCAGAGTCAGCTCGTTTATTCGCCGCATGATTACGGCCCGTTCGTATATGAGCAGAGCTGGTTCCACCTGACAGGCACAAAGCCGAACTGGACAAGCTATCAGTTTGACCGTCAATCTCTGCTGGACGAATACTGGCGCGATACATGGGCATATCTGGTCGAGGACAACACCGCACCGCTGCTGATGGGCGAATGGGGCGGATTCATCGACAAGGAAAACGATCCGTCCGGTGCAAATACGCAATGGCTGAAGCTGCTCCGTGATTACATGATCGACATGCATATTCATCACACATTCTGGTGCTTCAACGAAAACTCGTCCGATACCGGCGGTCTGATGTACGATAACTTCCAGAAATGGGACGATGAGAAGTATGCGTTCGTGAAGCCGGCACTCTGGCAGGATGAGAACGGCGTGTTCATCAGCCTTGACCACCAGAGACCGATCGGCGTGAACGGTCAGTCGCTGAGTGAATACTACGGCGGCGGTCACAGCACGACACCGAAGATCACGACGGAGCCGCCTGTCACGACGACGGCTGCACCCGAAACGACCGTGACGGAGCCGGTGACGACCGTGACGGAGCCCGTCACGACAGTGACCGAGCCTGTTACGACCACCAAAGAGGCCGTGACGACAACAAAACAGGAAACCGGTGTTTTACAGATTATATACGGCGATACCGACTGCAGCTATATGGTGGATGTGTCCGATGCGGTGCTGCTTGCGCGTGTGATTACGGAGGATCAGACAGCAGTCATTACTGACAAAGGCAGAATCAATGCGGATGCTAACCGGAACGGCAATCTTGATCCGGATGATATCACAGCGATCCTGCGGCATATCGCGAAAATCGAGTTGTTAGGGACGGCTGTTTGATAAAGCACACTGTTGCGGTGAACGCACCCGGCGAAAACTGAAATACAGCAACAGCAGGCGGCAATTTTCTGCCGCCTGCATTGTTTGGGAGGAATACGATGAATCAGGCACTTGAACAGGTCCCTGCCTCAGAGCGCATCCATATCGGATTTTTCGGGGCGCGGAATGCGGGCAAATCCAGCCTTGTCAATGCGCTGACCGGGCAGGAGGTCTCGATCGTCTCCGATGTGGCCGGTACCACGACCGATGCCGTCCGCAAGAGCATGGAGCTGCTGCCGCTCGGCGCGGTCATGATCACCGATACGGCAGGCTATGACGATGATGACGCGGCACTCGGCGCGCTGCGCGTCGAAAAGACAAAGCGTGAGCTCTACCGGACGGATATCGCGGTGCTGGTCGCGGATGCCGCAAAGCCGCTCTCCGATACCGAGAAAGAGCTGATCGCGCTGTTTCAGCAGGAGCATACGCCGTATCTGCTGGCACTGAGCAAATCCGATACGCTGGAAACGCTGCCGGAGAAGCTGACGGATAATGCGGTGCTCGTCAGTGCGAAAACCGGCGAGGGCGTCACGCAGCTCAAAGAGATGCTCGGCGCGCTGGCAAAGGATTCCGATGCAGAGCGGTTCATCATCCGCGACTTGATCGCAGAGGATGATCTGGTCATTCTCGTGACGCCGATCGACGAATCTGCGCCGAAGGGACGGCTCATCCTGCCGCAGCAGCAGACACTCCGCGAGGTGCTCGATGCCCATGCAAATGCGCTGCTCGTGCAGACGGAGCAGCTCGGCGGACTGCTCTGCTCCCTGAACCGGCCGCCGCGCATGGTCGTGACCGACAGTCAGGCGTTTGCTGCCGTCGCAAAGACCGTTCCGGAATCCGTGCCGCTGACCTCGTTCTCGATTCTGATGGCGCGCTACAAGGGCTTTTTGCAGACCGCGGTCGCCGGTGTGCAGGCACTACAAAAGCTGCCGGACGGTGCCCGCATCCTCATTGCGGAGGGCTGCACGCATCACCGTCAGTGCAATGATATCGGCACGGTCAAGCTGCCGAACGCGATCCGGAAGCTGACCGGAAAGCAGTTCGAGCTTGCGTATTGCTCCGGCGGGACGTTCCCCGAGGATCTCTCCGGGTTCTCGCTCGTGATCCACTGCGGCGGATGTATGCGCACGGAGCGGGAGCTGCAGTGGCGGATGCGCACCGCGCTTTCGCAGGGGGTGCCGTTCACGAATTACGGCGTGACGCTTGCCGCCTGCACCGGCATTCTTGAACGGACGCTCATGCGCGGCATCCTGCTTGATGCGTAGTATATTATATACAATTTCAGGAAGTTCTTGTTATCTTTGCCGATTGACAGGAACTTCCTATTTTTCTATAATATAAGTGGGGATTTTGTTCGCAAAAAAAGGAGGAATCATATGAAACATACCAAACAACACGGGATTCTGCTGGCAGCTTGTATGCTGGCGGCAAGCTGCATGGCACCGTTTTCCGTACTTGCGGATCAGCTTCCGGGCTGTCTGCCGTGGGGCGATGCGGACTGCAGCGGGAAAGTTGATGTGGCGGATGCGGTGCTGGTCGCAAGATTCTGTGCGGAGGATGCTTTGGCAACCATCACCGATACCGGAAGGGCAAACGCCGACGTCAACGGTGACAGAAACCTGGATTCTGCGGATATGCAGGAGATTTTGGAGTATATTGCCAAAAAGCGCATAGAGTTTTCCGTCATGACGCAGCAGCAGCCCGCGGAAAAGCTGACGAAAACCGTGAACCTCATGGACGGCCTGACACGCTCGGCGCAGAGCGGAAAGCAGGCGGACAATGCGTTCCGGGTAAGCCAGTATGATCTGACGGCAAGCCTTCTGAAAGAGATCAGCAAAAAAGAGGAGCCGGGCAATAATGTCATGATCTCGCCGTTTTCGTTCTCGCAGGCACTTTCCATGGCAGCGAACGGCGCAAAGGGCAATACGCAGGATGAGCTCACAAAGCTGCTGGGCGGCGATCTGAGCATGGATGACCTGAATCAGTATTACAGCGGTTATGCTGCGAATCTGCCGCAGAGCGAAAAGGCCAAGCTTGACATTGCGAATGCGATCTGGTTCATTGATGATGACAATAAAATCAAAGTGCCGCAGAATTATCTGCAGACGACAAAGGATTATTTTGACTCCGATGTGTTCCGTTCACCGTTCAATCAACAGACGACAGATGATATCAACGGCTGGGTGAAAGAAAAGACAAACGGCATGATACCGGAGATCATTGAAAGTCTTGATCCGTCGTCGGTCATGATGCTTGTGAATGCGCTTTATTTTGATGCGGAGTGGAAAACGCCATACGAGGATTATCAGGTGCAGGAACGCTGGTTCTATCTCTGCGAGGGCGCAGATTATGACGCCGCTTATGAGGAGATCGGTCCGTACCCGTCTGATGCTAATCCGTTCGCCGGCGGCTGGCAATATGAAGTGCCGTTCGGGACGGATGTTGCGGAGCTGCGTGGTTCCGAAACTGCAGAGCCGGATAACGAACGGGTCGTGCGTGCAAAGCTGATGTCCAGTCAGGAAAGCATTTATCTCGAAAATGACAGTATGACCGGCTTCATGCGGCCGTATGCCGGTGAGGGCTACAGCTTTGTCGGTCTGCTGCCGAAGGAGAACAGCTCCGTACAGGAATGCATCGCGGGCATGACAGGGGAGTCCCTGAAGGAACTGTTCGCGAACAAGGAAGAATGTGCAGTGACTGCTGCAATCCCGAAGTTCAGCTCGGATTACAGCGTCGATCTGATTCCTGTGATGAAGGCACTCGGCGTGAAGGCTGCCTTTGACGCGAACTTGTCTGATTTCACCGGACTGAATGAGCTTCCGCCGACGTGGATCAACAAGGTACTGCAAAAGACCCGCATCGAGGTCGATGAGGCCGGTACCAGAGCAGCTGCCGCGACCGGGATCGGCTTGGGCGGCGGTGCTATGATCCAGACAAAGGATGTCATCCTCGATCATCCGTTTATCTATATGATCGTTGATAACAAAACGGAGCTTCCGCTGTTCATCGGCTATGTGATGAAGCCGGAATGGCAGGAATGATTCCAAAATCAACTGATGAAAGCGCAAAAAGCTGCCGTCCCTCTGCGGGGCGGCAGCTTCTTTGTCTGTGCGGGTGTTTTACGGCACCATTATGATCGGTTTCAGCTGAATCACGACATCGTAGGAGCCGTTGCCGTGTTTGATTTTGTAGAGATAAGCCTCCGGCAGCTCATAGCCTTCCGGGATCAGGGTATTGTGCACGGTCAGCTCGACGGAATCGGAGCTGCAGAGCCTTGCAAATGCGCCGGATTTGTCAACCGCCGGGTTTTCCTTCAGGCCGAACACCGGGCTGCCGATCACGGCATTCTCCGGGTCAAATTCTTTGGGTCCGGATTCGACGATCATCATATTCTGTTCCGAAAGCGGGATCAGCTCACGGGTGTACAGGTCAACGACCGTGAAGCGAACCTCATTCTCTTTCAGCTCGCCGAGATACTGCAGCTTCACTGTGACGTCGTAGGAGCCGTTGTCATGCTTCACCCATGTGAGCGCGTTGTCCGGTACGCGGTAAGCAGCCGGAACGGTGTATTCTTCAATGCGCATTCCGAAGTAATCCGCATTGAAGAAGCCGGCGAAATTATCTTCGATATGTGGATTGGAAGAAATGGCGATGATCGGGCCGGTACTGACGCGGCCGTTCGGTGTATCGTATTCGATATTGGTTTCGATGCCGAGCGGGGTTCCCTGCGAAGGAAGCTCGATCGGCTCACCGGTCTTGTCATCGACGACCGTGAAGCGGACTTTTCCCGGCTGCAGATCATTCTGCTGCTGCTGCGGTTCTTCCGTCTCACTCTGCGGGTTCTTCACGCTTCCGATAAAGACCGGCAGCTTGGTGCGTTCGTCAAGGATCATGAAAAGGAACGGGCGGTTGAAGTTCAGGGACGGGACAGACGGGCCGCCGCCCTTCTGGGTCATCTCAATGATCGTGGCCGCGGCAGCTTCGGTGCCTTTTTCGTTGACGTCGATGCAGGTATTGTGGATCACTCTGCTGATATAGGGGTCGTTGCTGCCGTCAGAATCCACATACATCCGGCCGAAATTTGCCTGTCCGCACTCGAATGCCTGCTTGACGCCGAGCTTCTGCAGCGCCTGCGTGAGCAGTGTGTCTCCGGTCTCGTAATCGAACTTGAACTTCGGCATTGTGACGCTGACGGCTTCCTCCTTGCGGCTGTCAAGCAGCTTCTGCAGCGTCTTTCCGTCCATCATTCCGATGTAATCGGAGAGGGTGACTGACAGCGATTCTCTCGGCAGGATACCGACAAAGCTGTAGGTGCCGCCGGAATACTGCTTGACAAAGCCCTCAGCATACTGGTCGGAGATGTAGTATTTTTCGGTACCCATCATCATATCAACGGTCTGCCCGGCTTCGTTGTAGTCGGCAAATACACCCTTCAGTGTCGTGTTCCATTCGTTCTCCCATTCCGCATCAAAGGCCAGTGCATTGATGAGATAGGTCACGGCGTTTCCGTCCATGTATTTCAGCATATCCTTGATCTTGCCGTCCGTATTGTCGTAGATCCAGCTGTTGATGTCCTTCAGCGTATCGTCGGTGAACGGAGCATTGAAAATATCCGTATGATCGTAGTAATTGACGATCGTTTTCAGATAGTCCTCGCGGAGCGTCAGCTCATTGCTGTTCCAGACCGAATTGGCAAGATGCAGCTTTGCTTTGTCGCTGCTCGGGAGATTGGAAATATAATTGCGGTAATACTCGTTGACGGATTCCGTGTCGATGTCCTCGCCGACAAGGAAATTCCGGAGCTCTGTCAGAGTTTCGCCGTTTGCGCCGTTGACGGCAAGCGCCAGTGCGGATGCGATCGACAGCGGTGAGAGCAGGATATTCTCGGCCTCTGTATCATCGAACGAGATCTGCTTCATCAGCTTGGCGGTCATGTCATACTGGCTCTTGACGAATGCATCGTCAACGGGTTTGTCCGGGACTTCATGCGCGGTGAGGTTCTCGGTCAGGCTGTACCGGTGATAGCCCTGCGCGCTGCCTGATTCCTCCTTGCCGAGATAGGTGCGCTTTTTCGCGATAAACTCAAGGATCTGCGTGACGTCCTCGCCGTCGGTGTTGCCGTCCAGATTGACGTCCGCATTCAGTCTGCCGGTGTCGGTGATGACCGCGGTTCTGTCGGATGCGGCAAATCTCGCGACCAGCACCGCGTCGGAGACATCGACCGTGCCGTCAACGGTCGCATCGCCGTACTTTGTGACGGTGACTTCTCCGGAAGCCGGCGTATCTGCTGCAAATGCGGAAGGCGTAAAGCAGCCTCCCGTCAGGATGCAAAGGGACATGATTGCTGCGATGAATTTCTGGAATTTCATGATGGTTCCTCCTTTTCGGTTATCAGTTCACGGAGCCGAGCCCGTCCGGATCCCCGGGCAGGCTCGGTTGCGTTTGTTTCAGTCTTCCGTTACCTCGGCGGCTGTCGGGTGCATGACAGTGCCGATGAATACAGGCAGGTTTGTCTCATTGTCAAGGATCATGTAAATGAACGGGCGGTCAAGATAAACCGTTTTGACCTCACGCGGGTCGATCGCTCTGTCTGCCATGGCGACCATTGTCACGGCTCCGGCCTTCGTTCCGCGGTCATCGACCTGAATGAAGGTCTTGTGCAGCACCAGATCCACAAAGGTCAGCGGATTGGCACTGTTCAGTTTCCCGAAGCGCGCGATCGGATAAACGAAGGCGTCCTTCATGCCGAGTGCTTTCAGCGTGTCATTCAGGGTGATCGTGTAGTCGTACTTGAACTTCGGCAGCATCGTCCGGACAGATGCATCCTGCTTGCTGCTGAGCAGCTTCTGCAGGGATTCACCGGTCATCATGCCGGCGTAATCGGAAACGGTCACGGATGCTTCCTGCTTCGGGAGCACGGCCGCGAAGCTGTACTTTCCGCCCTTGTATGCCTTGATGAAGCCGGTCGCGTATTCGTCCTCAATGTAGCTGCTTACTTCGCCGTACATCATCTCGGCGGTCATGTCGCCGTCGTAGGCATGGAATGTGCCGTTGTGGATGCTGCTTGCCGGATAAGGCGTTTCCCAATCCGCTTCAAACGCCAGTGCGTTGATCAGCAGCATGATCCAGTTCGGGTCAATTCTGTCGATCAGCTTGTTGATCATGCCGTGGGTGTTGGCACCGACCCAGTTGTTGACGTCCGTGACGGTGCTGCCGTCAAACGGTGCCTTGAACGCGTCTGCCTTGTAGTAGCCCGACGCGGTCTGCAGGAATGCTTCCGGCACGGTGATGCGGTGTTCATTGTCGCGGATCCAGAGCGAATTGGCAAGGTGGAGCTCGTCGGTGGCGGTCAGTCTCTCGGTATAGCCAAGATAATACTGGTTCAGCGTTTCAATGTCGATCGTATCGCCGAGCAGCTTTTCCATTTCGGTTTTCGTGTTCTCCTCTGCGCCGTTCGCGGTCATGGCAAGTGCCTGCGAAATGGACAGCGGCGAGATCAGCATATTGTCCGTCGTCAGCGGGTCGAGCGCCGCGCCGCTGAACAGTCCTGCGGTCAGCTTCATCTGCGATGCGATGAAGGCTTCGTCTGATGCCTTTGCAGAGGTATTGTCCGCCGTTACGCCGTCGGTCAGGTTTTCTGCCTGATACTTCGGCTCGATCTTCTGCTCCGGGATGCCGAGTGCTGTCCGCTTGTGCGCGATGTATTCGAGCACGCATGTCATGTCGTCAATGTCAATGTTTCTGTCCAGATTGACGTCCGCCTGCATTTTGCCGACGTCGGTGATCTGCAGGCTGAAATCCTGCACGTAGAATCTTGCGATCATGACGGCGTCTGAGACATCGACAACGGTGTCAAGGTTGACGTCGCCGTAGGTGATGACCGGCGTCAGTGCGGCCGCCGATGTGATGCAGCTGCCTGCAAGAATGACGGATGCAAGCGATGCTGTCAGAGCTTTTCGGATTTTCATGCTGTTTCCTCCTTTTCAGGGAGCAGGATCATTTTCCTGCGACCGGATGCAGGACATAGCCGATGAACACCGGCAGATTCGTGTTGTTGTCAAGGATCATGTAGAGGAACGGGCGGTCGAGCGTGATATACTGCGGCGTCGTCCTGATTGCACCGGCGACCGTACCGTTTCCGGTCACGGCTGCTGCTTTTGTGCCTTTTTCGTTGACCTCGATAAAGGTCTTGTGCAGGACGAAGTCAATGCAGGTGTTGCCGAGTGCGTTCAGTCCGGTGAGGTCAGCGGCGGCAGGGTCGAATGCGTCCTTCATGCCGAGTGTCATCAGCATATCGTTCATCAGGATATCGTAGGAATCGCTGAACTTCGGCATCGTGACGATCACATCGGCATAATCTTTGCTGTCAAGCATTGCCTGCAGGGATTCGCCGGTCATGCTGTCCAGATAATCGGAGACCGTAACATCTTCATCCGGCAGGATGCCTGCAAAGCTGTAGCCGCCTGCATACCGCTTGATGAAGCCGGTCGCGTGTTCATCCTGCAGATAGCAGGTTCCGCTGCCGCGCATCATATCGGCGGACATGTCGCCGTCATAAGCGTGGAACAGCTGCGGTTCGTCCTCCTCGATCAGGGTGAACGGACTTGCCCATTCTCCGTCAAAGGCGACAGCATTGACCAGCATCATGACCGTGTCCGGGTTGATATCATCCACCAGCTCCGGGATCATTCCGAAGGTGTTTTCATAGACCCAGCCGTTGATATCCGCAGCCGTTGTATCATTGAACGGTGCCTTGTAGGCGTCCGCATGATAATAGTCGGCGGTTGTCTGCAGGAATGCCTCCGGCACCTGAATCAGCCTGCTGTCATCCTTGATCCAGATCGCATTGGCAAGATTCAGCTTCACCTTTTCCGAGCGGGAAAGCTTTGCCGTGTAGCCGGCATAATATCGGTTCAGCGTTTCGAGATCAATCGTATCGCCGAGCAGCTGTTCCATTTCCGCTTTCGTGTTGCCGTTTGCGCCGTTCGCGGTCATGGCGAGTGCCTGCGAAACGGACAGCGGCGAGATCATCAGGTTTTTGCCTGCGGACTGCGGGTCATTGGCCGCGGCCTTCAGCAGGTCGGCGGTCAGCTTCATCTGGCTTGCGATGAACTGACGGTCGGGAGCCTTTTCATTTGCCAGCTGCGGTTCGATCCCCTCCATGAGACTGACAGACCGCTGCTGACGGGGTTCGTCTGTATCGGGCATTCCGAGCTCGCTGCGTGTGACCTGCTTTGCAATGAACCGCAGGAGCTTCATCAGGTCTTTGTCGTCCAGCTTGCTGTCTGCGTTGACATCACCGCAGGCTTTGCCGTAATCCGTGATCTGAAGCCCTGCATCCATGACGCAGAACCTTGCGACCATTACGGCATCCGAAACGTCAACGGAACTGTCCAGATTGACGTCGCCGTAAAGCGGCGGGTCGTTTGCATAAACAGCCGCCGGTGTGATGCAGCTGCCTGCAAGAATGACGGATGCAAGCGATGCTGTCAGAGCTTTTCGGATTTTCATGCTGTTTCCTCCTTTTCAGGGAGCAGGATCATTTTCCTGCGACCGGATGCAGGACATAGCCGATGAATACCGGCAGATTCGTGCTGTTGTCCACGATCATGTAGATGAACGGACGGTCAAGATACACATACTTCGGCTCCGGCATGACGGCGTTGCCATCCATTGCGATCATCGTGACCGCGCCGGCCTTCGTGCCGCGCTCATCGACCTGAATGAAGGTCTTGTGCACGACAAGGTCAATGTAGGTCTGCTCAATGGTGTTCAGGCCCTTGAAATCTGCTGTGCCTCTTTCAAAGGCCAGCTTCATGCCGAGTGCCTGCAGCATATCGTTCATCGTGATCGAGTAGTCATACTTGAACTTCGGAAGCCTCGTATACACGAGCTCATTGCTCTTGCTGTTCAGGATCTTTTTGATCGAATCGGCGGTCATGCCTTCGATGTATTCATTGACCGAAATGCCTTCGTCCGGCAGGATCGCTGCGAAGCTGTAATCGCCGCCCTTATAGTGCTTCATGAAGCCGGATGCCTTGTCATCATGCAGATAGCAATACTCGTGGGAGTACATCATGTCAGCCTTCATGTCGCCGTCATAGGCGTGGAAGGTCGTTTCCTGCACATCCTCTTTATAGTAAGGCTTTGCCCATTCCGCTTCAAAGGCCAGCGCATTGATCAGCAGCATGATCCAGTTCGGATCCATTTTTTCAATGACCTTCGGGATCATCTCATGCGTGTTCAGATTCACCCAGTTGTTGACGTCCTTGACGGTCGTTTGATCAAACGGTGCCATGAATGCGTCTGCGCCGTAGTAATCTCTGGTCGTCTGCAGGAATGTCTGCGGCACCTGAATTGCCTCGGGGTCATCCTTGATCCACAGCGAATTGGCAAGGCTGAGCTTTGCGTTATCCGCTTTGGTCAGCTTCGTCGTGTAGTCATAGTAATACTGGTTCAGCGCGTCAATGTCCAGCGTATCGCCGAGCAGCTTTTCCATTTCGGTTTTCGTATCGCCCTTTGCGCCGTTTGTTGCCATGGCGATCGCCTGCGAGACGGACAGCGGCGAGATCAGCAGATCCTTGTCCTTTGACTGTTCGTCGGCGGCTGCGCCCTTCAGCAGATCGACGGTCAGCTTCAGCTGGCTGTCGATGAAAGTCTCGTCAGCGGCCTTAGCAGCAGGGGTCTTAGCCTCAATGCCGCTCATCAGGTTCTTTGCCTTGTATTCCACCTTTTTCTCCTCCTCATATCCGAGGACGGTGCGCTTGCGTGCGATGTACTCCAGTACCTGAATCAGATCGGTGTCGTCGATGTTGCCGTCCTGATTGACGTCAGCCTGCAGCTTGCCCTGATCGGTCACGACGAGATCATAGTCCATGACATAGAATCTTGCGATCATGACCGCGTCCGTGACGTCGATCTTTTCGTCCTGATTGAAGTCGCCGTACAGGATCTGACGGGGTTCGTCATTGTCGGCTGAGACGGCCAGCGGTGTGATGCAGCTGCCTGCCAGTACGCCGACGGCCAGCAGTGCAGATAAAGCTCTCCGGATCTTCATAATGATTCCTCCTTGAACAGATGTCCGGTCGGGTGTGTGTTATTCAGCTTCAACAGCTGTCGGGTGCAGGACATAGCCGATGAACACCGGCAGATTCGTCTTGTTGTCCAGGATCATGTAGATGAACGGACGGTCAAGATAGACGTACTTCGGCTGCGGCGGATCCTCCGCGACGCACTCTGCCAACATGACGGCTGTGACCGCACCGGCCTTCGTTCCGCGCTCATCGACCTGAATGAAGGTCTTGTGCAGCACCATGTCGATATTTGGGCAGCCGACGGAAGTGAGCCGCGAGAAATCTGCATCGCCGAATGCTTTTTTCATACCGAGATCCTGCAGGACGTCGTTCATGATGAGATCGTAGTCATACGTGAACTTCGGCAGCCTTGCGTAGACCGTATCATTGGTTGCACTGCTGAGCAGCTTCTGCAGGGATTCCGGCGTCATGGCGTCAACATACTGCGAAACGGTCATGTTCTCATTCGGCAGGACTGCCGCGAAGCTGTACTGGCCGCCCTTGTACGGCTTGATGAAGCCGACTGCGTTTTCATCGGAGATGTAGCGGCCTTCCTCTGAACTCATCATCTCGACGGTCATGTCACCGTCATAGGCATGGAAGGTGTTGTTGCGGATGTTCATGCGTTCGTAGGGCTCCGACCATTCCGCCTCAAATGCCAGCGCATTGACCAGCATCATGACCCAATCCGGATTGCACTTCTCAAGCAGCTTCGGGATCATCTCATGCGTGTGGAAATTCACCCAGTTGTTGACGTCCTTGACGGTGCTGTCATCGAACGGCGTGGAGAATGCTTCCGCATGGTAGTAATCCTTCGTGGTCTGCAGGAAGGTCTGCGGCACCTTGATGCGGTTTTCGTCCTTGTTCACCCAGAGGGAGTTTGCAAGATGCAGTGCCGGGTCCTCACCGCCGGTAAGCCTTTCCGTGTAGTCGTAATAATACTGGTTCAGCGTGTCGATATCGATCGTATCGCCGAGCAGCTTTTCCATTTCGGTTTTCGTTTCGCCGTCTGCGCCGTTCGCGGTCATCGCGAGTGCCTGCGAAACGGACAGCGGCGAGATCAGGACATCTTTGCCCTCGGACTGCTGATCGGCGGCGGCTTCCCGGAACAGATCAACGGTCAGCTTCATCTGGCTGCTGATGAAGGCTTCATCTGCCTCCTTGCCGGAAGCCTCTCCGGCTGCGACCGCTTCCGTCAGGTTGACGGAATTGTATTGCTGCTCCTGCCGTTCTTCCTTTACGCCGAGCTGTGTGCGCTTGCGGGCGATATACTGCAGGACTGCGAGCATATCGTCGTCGTCCAGATTGCCGTCCAGATTGACGTCACCCTGCTTTTTGCCGGTATCGGTGATCTCCAGACCCCAGTCCATGACATAGAATCTTGCGATCATGACCGCATCCGAAACATCGACCTTTTCATCGAGGTTGACGTCGCCGTAGACGATTTCGCGGGGCTCTGCGAGATCGGCAGAAACGGCCGCCGGTGTGATGCAGCTGCCTGCCAGCGTACAAACTGCAAGCAGTGCGGATAAAGCTTTTCTGAATTTCATGATGTTACCCTCCTTTGGATCATGGGTCATTCGGTTTCTGCTGCTTCAACGGCTGTCGGGTGCAGGACATAGCCGATAAAGGCAGGAAGATTCGTTTTGTTGTCAAGGATCATATAGATGAACGGACGGTCAAGGATCACGTACTTCGGCTGAGGCGTATCTTCCGGGATTGCACTGGTCGGTGCAATCATGACCGCCGTGACTGCGCCGGCCTTCGTTCCGCGCTCATCGACCTTCACAAAGGTCTTGTGGAGCACAGTGTCGATCTTCGAGTCTTTTTTTGCATTCAGCTCAGAGAAGTCTGCGCCGTCCGTGAACGCGCTTTCCATGCTGAGCTTTTTCAGCACATCGTCCAGGGTGATCGAATAGTCGTCCTCGAACTTCGGGATCGCTGCAACAACTTCTTCAGACCGTTTGCTGTTCAGGAATGCCTGCAGCGATTCCGGCGTCATGCCTTCGATGTACTCGCTGAGAGAAACATCCTCGTTCGGCAGGAGCGCCGCAAAGCTGTAACGGCCGCCCTCGTACGGCTTGATGAAGCCGGTCGCTTTTTCGTCCTCCAGATAGGTTCTTTCATCGGAGTACATCAGCGTCGCGGTCATGTCACCGGTATCCGCATGGAAGGTTCTGTCATATTCACGGTCTGCGCGGTAGGGGTTGTACCATTCCGCTTCAAAGGCCAGTGCATTGATGAGGATCATTTGTGTTTGCGGGTCGAGCCTGTCAAGCAGCTTCGGGATCATCTCATGCGTGTTGGTGTTCACCCAGCTGTTGACGTCATTGAGGGTGCTGTCATCGAACGGGGCAGCGAACACCTCGGAACGGTAGTAGTCCTTGGCGGTCTGCAGGAACGGGGTGCGAACCTGCAGGGTTTCGCTTTTGTTATTGATCCAGATCGAATTGGCAAGATGCAGCGCGGCATCTTCGCTGCCGGTGAGGTCTGCCGTGTAGTCGTAGTAATACTGGTTCAGCTCATCCATTTTGATCGTATCGCCGAGGAGCTTTTCCATTTCGGTTCTCGTTTCGCCGTTCGCGCCGTTTGCGGTCATCGCCAGTGCCTGCGAAATGGACAGCGGCGAGATCAGCACATTCTGTCCTTCGGACTGTCTGTCAGCCGCCGAGCCCTTGAACAGACCGACGGTCAGCTTCATCTGGCTGCTGATGAAGGCTTCGTCCGCTTCCTTGCCTGTGGCCGTGCCGGATTCTGTCTGCTCTGTGAGGTTGACCGCCTGATAAAGATGCTCGACCGGTTTGTCAGCAACACCGAGTTGGGTACGCTTGTGCGCAATGAATTCGAGCACCTGTTTCAGATCGTCGTCGTCCAGATTGCCGTCCAGATTGACGTCGCCAAGCTGCTTGCCCAGATCGGTGATCTGAAGGGTATAATCCATTGCATAGAATCTGGCAATCACGACTGCGTCTGCGACATCGACGCTCAGATCGAGATTGACGTCACCGTATTCGCGGTAGGATTCGTAAGGGAGAATTCCGGTGTCGCCGTTCTCAGCCGATGCCGGAAGACTTGCGATGCTGCTGCCCGCTAACATGCAGGCTGCAAGCACGGCGGATAATATTTTTTTGTGTTTCATGCGCGTTCCTCCTTGTCTGATCAAAAAACATAGTGATTGCGTAAAAGGTGGGTTGCCCTCTGATATTCATCTTACCACTTCGCGCAAGATGTTTCAATTCGCATACTATACGAATAATTTTTTTTTTCTTGGTGTAACCGGGAAACTGCACAAATGATAGACAAATTCCGCTGGATTGATATGTAAAATATGTCAAAGAAAACCCGCATCCTGCCGGCGGGCAAAGAATGCGGGTCAAGATTGATTTTCGGCTCTGCAGGCGGATTTCTGCACCTTCCGTTTCCGGATCAGCAGCACGGCGAGATCATAGCCGCCCTGAATCACAAGGCCGCAGAGCATCGACCAGAATACGTTTTTGGCAACCGCAAACGGAACATGCCGGAATCTCTCCGGAACAGCCTGATATGTTTCGTTCAGTCTGCGGTATGTGATGCAGTCAAAAATATAGGATATGAGATATGCGGCGAAGGTCGCATTGCTGAGCCGTTTCAGCACGGCACAGGCCGTTTTGCTGCGGATCCTGATATCAAACAGCATCAGGAACAGCATGACGGTCATCAGCGCGACGGGCCATGCAGCATAGTCATCGTTATGCCACGGACGCCATGTGCCGCCGGTTTCGGTATTCTTTCTGCACTGATAAAATGTGACAAGCGATGTCCATGTCAGCGTAGCGCAATATACTGCAAAATACCGGAGCTTGCGGTTCCGTTTCGGCTTCGGCGGAAAATCGCGCAGATACGCGCCGATCAGATAATATGCAAAGGGATAGCCGCGCGTAAAGAAGTTCGGGAACGGTTTGATCTGCGTTGCAAGCTCTGTCCCGATGAAAAAGGACTGCGCAAACAGGAGCAGAAAGCATACGGTCATCAGCATGATGCGCTTGTTCCGCCGCGTGCGCATTCCGTGGTATGCCTGATTGATGAACGGGATCAGCAGATACAGGCTGAGGTAATACTCCACGTACCAGCCGTACTGCGCATCGGTGAACATAAACAGGCCGCGGATAAATGCCCACGGCGTATAGACGTATTTGTGATAGAAAATGTTAAAGATCACGCAGATGATGCTGACAATGACATAAACAGCCAGCACGCGGAGCATTCCTTTGTAAAAGCCGCGCTCCAGCTTTTTCCGGCTCATCAGATAGCCGGTGACGGTCATGAACAGCGGGACGCAGCAGAATGCTGCCCAGCGGAAAAATGTCTGAAACAAGCCGAAATCAACCGTCATCGGCGTGCTGTAAAAGCCGGTGTGAAGAAAGGAATGCACCGTCACGACGAAGATCAGCGCAAGGATCTTGATGATGTCAATGCCGGCATAGCGCACCTTTTTCGGGGCGGGGCGGTCCGCGCTGCGGGGCGGGGCTGCGTATTCAGGCTCCGGATTCATGCGCTTCCTCCTTCATGCGAACCGGCCGCATCCAGTGCGGCTTCTGCCGTCCGGAGCAGCAGATCGGAGCTGTCGTCTCCGCCCATGATACGGGCGATCTCCGCGATGCGTCCGCTGCGTTCCAGTACGGTGACCTCGGTGTTCGTGGCCGTATCGGTGCTGTGCTTTTCGATCAGAAGATGATGATTTGCCTGCGTCGCAAGCTGTGCAAGGTGGGTGACGCAGATCACCTGATGATGCTGCGAAAGTGCGCGCAGCTTTAAGCCGATCTTCTGTGCCGCCTTGCCGCTGACGCCCGTGTCGATCTCGTCAAAGATCAGCGTCGGGATCGCGTCGCGCTCCGCAAGGACGGATTTCAGCGCGAGCATCATGCGGGAGAGCTCACCGCCGGACGCGATCTGCGCGATCGGCTTGGGCGGCTCGCCGGGGTTCGCGGAGATCAGAAATTCCGCGCGGTCCATGCCGGTCGGCGTCAGCTTGCCCTGCGTCAGATCGACGCAAAGCTGCACGCGCGGCATATTCAGATAAGCAAGCTCCTCTCCGACGCGGCGCACAAATACCTCTGCGAGCTTCTGCCGCTGCGCGGTCAGCTTTTTTGCGAGTGCCGTCACATTGCGGAGACGCTCCGTGCGTTCCTCGGTCAGCCTGCGGAGCCGGTCGGAATCCGTTTCGATCGCTTCGATCTCTTTCAGCGCATCCGCATAGATCTGCCGCAGACCGTCTGCGTCGGTATGATAATGCACCGCCATGCTGTTGACGGCATTGCGGCGGTCGGATAATTTCTGAAATTCGGCAGGGGAGAGCTGTCCGCCTGCATAGTCGCTGACCTCGTCCGCGATATCGCGCAGTTCAATGTTCAGTGCCTTCAGCCGTTCGCAGAGTGCTTCGGCTTCCGGCTCCGCGTCTGCGAGATTCCGGAGCTGCTCACAGGCAGCCGCCAGCGCATCGGAGATGTTTTCTTCGCCGTCGGTCAGCATTCTGCCGATGCCGGCAGCCAGCTCCGCGGTATCCTCCGCTCTGGCGGCGGCACGGTACTGCTCGTCCAGCAGACGGTCCTCCTGCGGCTGGGGATCGAGCTCCCCGATCTCGCCGATCGTTTCCTGCAGCGTTTTCAGGCGGATCATTTTTTCCTGCTCGGTCTTTTTCAGCTGATTGAGCGTTCTTGCACAGGCCTGCAGATCGTGAAAGGCCTGCTGATATTCATTCAGCAGTGCGGGATCGCCGCCGAAGCGGTCGAGCACCTCTAAATGCCGTTCCGGATGCAGCAGGATCTGATTGTCATGCTGCCCGTGGATCGTGACAAGCGTTTCGCCGAGTTCCCGGAGCATGGAAGCGGGGGCGGTCTTTCCGTTGATCCTGCCGCTGCTGCCGCCGTCCGAGGAGATCTCTCTCGTCAGGAGCAGCTCGTTGTCCGAAGGATCATAGCCGTATCCGGCAAGGATCGCCTTTGTCTCCTCCGGCAGCGGCGAGAACAGTGCGCTGATGACCGCCTTTTTGCAGCCTGTCCGTACCAAGTCCTTGCTTGTGCGCTGACCGAGTACCGCCTGTATGCCGTGGATCAGAATGGATTTTCCCGCGCCGGTCTCGCCGGTAAAGGCATTGAAGCCCTGTTCCAGCGGGATCTCCGCGGCGGCAATGACTGCGAGGTTTTCGATCGCAAGTTCCTTTAACATGGTTTACCCCCAGATATGGGTTTCGAGTATATGGATAAGCTGCTTCGCATTGTTTTCAGAGCGCGTCAGAATGAAGATCGTGTCGTCGCCGGCGATCGTTCCGACGATCTCCGGCAGCTGCAGCCGGTCGATCACCGCACAGGCAGCCTGCGCAGAGCCTGCATGGCAGGTCACGACGACGGTATTCATTGCATAGTCGATCCTGACGATGACATCCAGCAGCAGACCGTTCGGCGCTGCCGGCGCAGCCGGTGCCTTGGCATAGCAGTTCTGTCCGGATGCCGTGCGCTTTTTCCGCAGCTTGAGCTGGCGGATATCACGCGAGATCGTTGCCTGCGTGACATAATAGCCGTGTTCCTCAAGCAGGCCGCGCAGCTTTTCCTGTGTGCTGACCTCATGGGATGCGATCAGCTGTAAAATCAGTTCCTGTCTGGCATTGTGCATAAATCTGCCTCCCTTTGATTGTCGGTTATGACTGACGTTTGCCTGTCCTGTTTATTCCGGCATTCCCTTGAGCGGGCGCATGAGCTTGCCGTTCAGCGCGTCGTAAAATGCGGAGCCCTTGCAGTCCACAAACGGCATGTAACGCTCCGAGCAGGTCACCGTGAAGGACTGCGCATTGTGGAGCACCGCCGCATGGGCACCGTCCGCATGGACATTGAGCCCGCCGTCTCCGGCACCGCGGTAGGTGACGCGGATGCTTCTCTGCGGCGCGAACAGCATCGGCCGCGCAAAGAGCGAATGCGGGCAGATCAGGTTCATTTCAATGAGCGCGAGATCGGGCTCCATGACCGGGCCGCCTGCCGACAGCGCATATGCAGAGGAGCCGGTCGGCGTTGAAAAAATGATGCCGTCTGCGCGGTATACACCGATCTGCCGGTCATCGACGGAGACCGCAAAATCGCAGATCCTGCCGTTTAGGCGCGATGCGTAAATATCATTGAGCACATGGATCTCCGCTCCGTCCTGCTCACCGCCGCAGATCGCGGCTTTCAGCATGATGCGGTGCGAGATCGCATACTGACCGGTTTTCAGCCGGTCAAGCATGTCAAGCTCCGATGCCTCGAATGCGGCCAGAAATCCGAGCGTGCCGGTGTTGATGCCGACCAGTCTGACCGGCGGTGTGCCGTGCTTTACCGCGTCATCGAGGATCCAGCCTGCGGCGCGCAGGATCGTGCCGTCGCCGCCGATCGCAATGACAAAATCGGCACCGTCAAGGACCGTATCCGCAGGAAGAAAGCGAACGTCTGCCGTATCCGGCATCTGCGGCCGGGTGCTCTCTGCCATGCGTACCTCCGCGCCGAGCAGCGTCAGCCGTTCGCATACGCATACAGCAGTTTCGATCGCTGCCGCTTTGGTAAGATTCGGATCAATCACACAAATCATTGCGGTACCCTTTTCACATAAAGCAAATATTCCGTATTGCCGCTGCCGCCCTTGATCGGGGATTCACAGGTTCCTGACGGTATCAGGCCGTTTGCGGCACAGCAGTCCATGATATCGCGCATTACCTGCTGACGGAGCCTGTCGTCTTTCACGACGCCGTGCTTGTTCAGTGCACGTCTTCCGGCTTCAAACTGCGGCTTGACGAGCAGCACGGCGGTTCCGGTTTCCGTCAGGAGCCGCGGCAAATGCGGGATGATCTGCCGGAGCGAGATGAACGAAACGTCGCAGGATGCGAAATCCGCGGGGAGACCCTCGGCATCGGCGGGAAGCATCCGCAGGTCGGTGCCCTCCATAACGGTCACGCGGGGATCCGCCCGGAGCTCCTGTGCAAGCTGGTCGTGTCCGACGTCAACAGCGAGCACATGCGCAGCGCCGTGCTGCAGCATACAGTCGGTAAAGCCTCCGGTCGATGCACCGATATCCAGACAGCGCAGGCCGTCAACACGGATCGCAAATTCCGCGAGCGCGTACCGCAGCTTATAGCCGCCGCGCCCGACAAACGGAAGTGCCTCCGTGACGGCGATCTTATCCGTGTCTGCGACCTTCTGCGAGGCCTTCATGCAGACAACGCCGTTGACCGTGACATGCCCCTCGCTGATGAGCGTCTGGGCACGGTTCCGGCTGCTGCAGAGCCCCTTTGCCGTCAGTGCGGTATCGAGCCGTTCAGCCATTGTGCATCTCCCTGACCGCAGCGCAGATATCGGGCTCTGTCAGGCCGACATTCGCAAGGCAGGCGTTGACGGACGCCTGCTGCACGAATCCGCTGATCGCATGACATCGGAACGTGCCGTTCCAGCCGTTCATCAGCAGCATGGCAGCCAGCTTTTCGCCGATGCCGCCCGAGGTGCTGCCCTCCTCAAAGACGCAGATATTCTGATACTGCTTTGCGATATTCAGGGTCTCATCCGGCAGCGGAAAGACTCTCGTCAGCCGCAGCACGCCGCAGGGGATGCCCTCGCGCCGGAGCTCTGCCGCTGCCTCCGTGACCTGCTCGGACAGTCTGCCGTAGGTCACGATGAGCGTTTCGCTGCCTGCATCATGCGTCAGGACGGGCGCGGGCTTCAGCGCGGAATGCTCCTTCTCCTTGCCGCGCGGATAGCGGACGGCGACCAGACCCTTGTCCTCATAAAGTGCGCGGCCGAGACAGAGCTTCAGTTCCGCGTAATTGGCAGGGGAGTAGACCGTGCAGCCGGGGATCGCGGTCAGCATCGGGATATCGAAGATGCCCTGATGCGTTTCGCCGTCCTCGCCGACCAGTCCGGCGCGGTCCACGCCTAACACAAGATGATAGCCTGCGATCGCGGCATCATGCAGGAGCTGGTCGAAGCTGCGCTGCAAAAATGTCGAATATACAGCAAAAACCGGGAGCTTTTTCATGGACGCGAGCGCGGCGCAGAAGGTGACGGCGTGCTGTTCCGCAATGCCGACGTCATAGAACCGCTCCGGATGCTCCGCAGCAAAGAACTGCAGGCCGGTGCCGTATTTCATCGCGGCGGTCACGGCGCAGATCCGGTCATCTTGTCTGGCGAGCTCCGTCAGATGCCGTCCGAATACGGTCGAGAAGCATTCGTCGATCGAGAGCTCCGGATCCTTCGCGTCGAGATCGACGCGCGCGATATCTGCATGGATATGCTCGCAGCGGGGGACGCCGTGATACTCGCCGGGGTTGTCCTCCGCGGGTTTATAGCCCTTGCCCTTGACCGTGTTGACATGGACGAGAACGGGTCTGCGGTAGCTTTTCGCGACTTCGAGCACATCGTCCAGTGCCTCCATATCGTGGCCGTCCACGGGTCCCAGATACACAAAGCCGAGATCCTCGAAAATCGTGGACTGCACGAGGTTGTGGCGCATTCTGTCCTTTGTATTTTTCAGCTTGACCGCAAGCATATCGCCGATCGCCGGCGTCTTGCGGATGACGCTCTCGACCTTCCACTTCGCGCGGACATAGTCGGAGCTGCTGCGGATCCTTGTCAGATATTTTGCGATCGCGCCGGTGTTTTTCGAGATCGCCTGATTGTTGTCATTGAGAATGACGATCAGGTTCGTTTTCGTTTTGCCGGCATTGTTGAGTCCCTCGTATACCATGCCGCCGGTCATCGCACCGTCGCCGACGACCGCGACCGCATAATGCGTTGTATCGCCGGACATCCGCATTGCTTCCGCCATGCCGAAGGCCGCGGAGACAGCAGTGCTGCTGTGGCCGGTGATAAAAGTATCATGCACGGATTCCGAGGGCTTCGGGAAGCCGGCAAGGCCGTTCTCCTGTCTGAGCTCCGGAAGTCTTCCGGCGCGTCCGGTCAGGATCTTGTGGACATAGGCCTGATGCCCGACATCCCAGACGAGCCTGTCCTGCGGGGAATGAAAGTGCCGGTGCAGCGCGAGCGTCAGCTCCACCACGCCCAGATTGGAGGACAGATGTCCGCCTGTCTGCAGCACTGTGTCGATCAGCAGCTTGCGGATCTTTTCGCACAGTGCTTCGCATTGGGGGAGCGTCAGCTTCTGCAGATCGTCCGGCAGCTTCATGTTCCGAAGCTCAGGAACGGGCGTCGCCGTGATTAGACGTTCTCTGTTCATTTTCTTCTCCGTCCGGCATACACGGGGTATGCCGCTGCGTTTCAGGTATTTGCCGGTTCTGCGGCAGGCTTTGTGTATTCGGAAACCGTCAGCTTTGCCTGTTCAAGCTCCTTCTGGCAGCTTTCGGCGAGCTTTGCGCCCTCGCCGTATAGCCGCACGGCTTCCTCCAGCGGCAGGCCGCCTGCTTCGAGCTTTTCCGCGATCTCAGCAAGCTGCCGCATTCCTTCTTCAAAGTTCATCTGATGTATCTCCCTTCCGGATACCCGTGACCGATGCGGTGACGGTTCCGTTTGCGAGCCGGATCTCCAGCGGGTCGCCCGCATGGAGCGAAGCGGCATCTCGCACAAGCTTTTCATCGTGATAGACCAGCGCATAGCCGCGCTGCAGCACCGCGACCGGACTGACCGCCTCGATGCGGTTCAGCAGCAGCGCAAGTGCCTGTGTATCGGCAGCAAGCTTTTTCTCCGCGGCATGGTCAAGACGGACGCGGAGGGCAGAGAGCCTGTCCTGCTGCCTTGTGATCGCGAAGGTCGGATCCTGCTGCTTTAACCGGTTCTGAAGTTCGCGGAGTGCCGCGGCTTTTGCATCGGTCAGGGCAGTCAGGGCGCGTTCAGCGCGTTCGGCCTGTGCGCGGATCGCGGCGGTCAGGACGCTTTTGTCAGGGACAGCCAGCTCCGCCGCCGCAGAGGGCGTCGGGGCGCGCAGGTCAGCGACCTCGTCGGCGATGCAGTGGTCGGTCTCATGTCCGACCGCACTGATGACCGGTACCGGCGAGCGGAACACCGCATCCGCGACCTCCTCGGACTGGAATGCGGAAAGATCCTCATTCGATCCGCCGCCGCGTCCCATGAGGATCACATCGCAGCCGTCCGACCCGGCTGTGCGAAGTGCCTCCGCGATCGAAGCAGGGGCATCGTCGCCCTGCACGAGTGCCGGATAAATGCAGACGCTGCTGATCGGGAACCGCCGTTCCAGAATCTGCAGCATATCATGCAGTGCCGCGCCGCTGCGTGAGGTCACAATGCCGATCTTCTTCGGCAGCGGCGGTACCGGACGCTTGCGCTCCGCAGCAAAATAGCCAAGCTTTGCAAGCTTTTCGCGCCGCTGCTGCAAAGCAAGCGCCTGCGCACCGACGCCGTCCGGCTGAATATCGGTCACATTGATCTGATAGGCACCGTCCCGCTCATAGAGCGTCACCGTGCCCTGTAAGATCACATGCATCCCGTTTTCCGGTTCAAAGCGGAGCCTGTCCGCATTTGAGCGGAACATCACGGCCTTGACCGAAGCTTCTTCGTCCCGGACGCTGAAATAACAGTGGCCGGAACGGAAATTTCTTGTAAAATTGGCGATCTCGCCGCGCAGCAGAATGCCGCGGAGCTTCGCGTCCTCCTGCAGGCGGAACGCGACGTAGCGGTTCAGCTGGCTGACGGTCAGAATAGACATGACGGCAGCTCCTTCCGTGCGGCGTAAACCGCGATGCCTGCTGCATTGTCGCAGGAAAATGCAGGCTCTGCAAATGCGGTTTGCAGCGGCAGCTTCGCAAGCGCATCCTGAATCAGCTTATCAGACAGCACGCCGCCTGCATACAGCACGGCCGGATCGCCGTTCTGCTTTGCGGCATCCTTTGTCATCGCAGCCAGCACGGCGGCGATCGAGTTCAGGCAGTATCTTGCGATATTGGCGGCGGGGACCTGCTTTTTCAGCATCTGTTCGCACTGATTCTGCAGCCCCGAAAGCGAACAGCAGCCGTCCTTCAGATGCACCTGCATCTTTGCGGTGCTGCTGCTCTGCATCGCAAGCTGTTCGAGTGCAGCACCGCAGGGAAACTGCAGTCCGAGCATCAGCCCGACGCGGTCAACAGCCTGTCCCGCTTTCAGATCAAGCGATTCGGAGACCGGCTCGATCAGCAGCACATTCTCCGCATCCGGCGTACATTTCACGCAGTCGGTCGTGCCGCCGCTGACATGGAATGCGAGAAACGGTGCGGCATCGGGCTTTAACCACGAAAGACAGCCTGCCGAATACAGCGCGGCAAGGATATGCCCCATCTGGTGCGAGGTCTGGTGCAGCGGGATATGCGCTGCCGCCGCAAGGATCCTTGCGGAACCGGCACCGGCTAAAAAGCATGGCATATAGGAGCCCTCCGCGGAGCGCGGGGACACGGATACGCCGACCGCCTGCGGCATCAGCGCGCCGCCTGCATCTTCAGCAAGCCGCTCGATCAGCGCGGGGAGCTGACGGGTGTGGTGAAAGACAGCGTCACTCTGCCGGAGCCCTGCCTGTCCTGCCGGAACGGGCAGGAGCTGCTTGCGCTGCAGCATCGTCTGCGCATCGGGATCGTACCACGCGCAGGATGTCGTATAATTGCTGGTGTCTATGCCGAGCAGCTTCATGATGCGCTGCCGTCCGGCTGTTCCTTGCTCTGTGCTCTTGCGAATGCGCCGAGCAGTCCGTTGATGAAGCGGACATCCTCCTCATTGTAGGAGTAGTTTTCCGCGAGCAGCACGGCTTCGCTGATCGCGGCGTTCGTCGGCGTCAGATCGTCGTAGAGGATCTCGTACACCGCAAGCCGCAGGATCGCAAGCGAGAGCTTTGCAATGCGGTTGATGCTGCGCTTCGGGCTGTACTTCTGGATCAGGGCGTCGATCTCGTCCTGATGCGCAAGCGTACCGTCCACAAGGGCACGGACATCGTCATCGACAATGATCTCGTCGATCTCCTCCGCGATCTCGTAGAGCACTTCCACGGGATCGTCGCGCAGGGTCATTTCAAACAGCAGCTTCATTGCGCTGTCACGGATTTCGCGTCTGGTAATTTTGGACATGTCCTGGATCCTTTCCTCGTTCAGTCGTCAAATGCGATGTCCGAGGCAATCACATGTACCTTGGACACGACCACGCCGGTCATGCTCTGAACATTCTCCTTGATATTCTGCTGAACCTGCTCCGCGACGGTCGTCAGACGGACGCCGTTCATCAGCACAAGGCGGACGGTGATCTCGACCATGTCATTGACGATGCTGACGGTGACGGGAGCGGGTGCGGGCATCAGCAGCGAGCCCTTGCCCTCTGCAAGCTCGGCCACGCCTTCGATCTCCTTCGCTGCGACACCTGCGATCGAGCGGATGACGTTTTCGGAAATGCGGACATCGCCGGCTGTTACGGCTTTCTTCGGATATGCATTGCTCATTGTTTCTACCTCCTCGGTTCTGCTGCATGAATCAGGCGGACAGCAGGAAGCCTCCTGCCGTCAGCCTGCATGAATACATCTTATATTATAGCAGATTTTCTCCGTTCGTACAACCTTTTTTTGAAAAAAAGCCGTATATTTTGCAAATATTTTTATGGAGCGGGCATATTTTCGGGCTGTTCGCCGGATGCGACCTCGAAAATGCGGATGCCCTCCGCCGCAACATCCGACTCCGAGAGCACGATCTCCTTAATTGCAGCGGCCTGCTCCGGTTTCAGACCGCTGCTCTCCACGACGATCTTCGCGGTTTGTCCGTCCAGATAGACGACGCAGTCCGAGAAGCCCTGCGAGAGAATCAGGTTTTCGATCACGCTTTCTTTTTCGCTCTGCTTTGAGAGATTGACCGCGTCGATCGCATTTGTGACCATTTCGTCCTTGCTGAGATCGCCGCCGCCTAAGATGCTCTGGAGCGTCTGTACGGCGTAGTCGCGGCTGCTCTGGCGGTCAAGTCTTGCCTGCGCAAAATAATCCGATTTTGATGCGGCCGCGCTGACCATTTCCGCCGTGCCGTAATTGGCGAGATCGTCTGCTTCGGCTGCTGTAACTGCGTCCGGATCGGTACGCAGAAGCGTCGGATCAAGCAGACCGTTTCCGTCTGCAAGCACATAATTCAGATAAACTGCGCCGCCGAGCAGCAGCGTCAGTGCGCTTAACAGGATCTGCTTTTTTCCGATGATAACTGTAGGCTTTTTCATGATACGGACTCCTCTCAATATTTGGATGATGTTGCTGATTTGCCGACGAAGATCTGTCCCTGCGGGATGCCGAGCACCGCGGACGCCGCCTTCCGGACGCGCTCCTGCACGGCTGCATGATCGCCGCCGCTGCAGAGAATCGCGGCACCGAGCACCGAGGGGCAGACCGTCTTTGCAACGATCGGGGCTTCCGCGCCGCTGCTCCTTGTGATGACGACCTGCGCCTCCTGCTGCCGCCCGCGCTCGTTCTGCGAGGCCTTCACCTCCTCTGCGTATACCTGCTCCGCGGTGCCGCTGACCGTGACCATGACCCGTACCTGCCCGACGCCTTCCATGCCGTTCAGCAGATCGGTCAGGCGTTTTTCGAGTGCTTCGCGGTACTGCTCTGCCTGCGCGGTGCCGTCTGTGGGCGGCGGGGACTGCGCACGCGATTCCGTTCTGATCCCCGGCAGGATCAGCAGTGCCGCGCCGCAGAGCCCCGCGATCAGCAGCAGGCGCGGACGCTGCAGCATCCGGAGCCGTTCCCGCAGTCCGGTGAGCAACGGCTGCATATCAGACGCCCCCTTCCGTGACCCGGATATCCGGACCGAGCCATTCTTTCAGGCAGATACTGCCTGTCAGCAGATTGCCGTTCAGCTGTACCTCACTGATAACTATGCCGCCGTCCTCTGAAATATGCGCATCGACCGCAGTCACCTCACAGGGGATATCCCGCAGGGCGAGCTCCCGGTTCAGTGCACTGCGGATGCTTTCACAGACGGCATGATTTTCAGCCTGTTCCGCGAGTGCTGTCAGTTCCGCTGTCTCTGCCTCCGATTCGCGGAGCGAGGAGCCGAACCCGCCGAACCGCATTCCGGCAAGCGGTTTCAGCATGACGGTCAGCAGCAGCGCGGCGAACATCAGCCTGATCTGCTTCTCAAACCGTTGATCGGGGAGCAGTCCCTCCGCGAGCGTCAGGCCGAGTGCCGTCAGGCAGATGAGCAGCACGGATGATTGCAGTTCCTGCATGGTTCCTCCTTACTGCGCGCCGGTCAGCAAGATCATCAGCGCGCCGGAAACGGTCAGCATGACGGCATCGCAGATCAGCATGGCAAATGCCGCCGACAGCACCGTCTGCATATTCTTATACAGCTTTGTCAGCGATTCTGCGCCGGCGAGTTCGGAGAACAGCTGCATCAGCCAGAATACCGCGCGGTAGATCAGCAATGACAGCAGCGGCGGGAGCGTCAACCAGAGGATGACCAGAACGCCGACTGCGCCGGTGCCGTTCCGCAGCAGACGGATGCTGCCCTGCACCGTGCTGTATGCCTCCGATACTGCGCTGCCCACGATCGGGATACCGGCGGTCAGCAGCCGGACGGATTTTGATGCGAGCGTATCCGCCGCCGACGCGACAAAGCTCCGCACGGAGAGCATTGCCGAAAACAGCGCGGTCACTGTCCCGAGCAGCCAAGTGACGGCCGTCCGGAAGCCGTCGGCAAGCCGCCCGAGCTTCATTTTCGGTGCGATCGCATCCGCGATGCCGGCGGCCGTTCCCATTTGCAGCAGCGGGAACAGTACCGCGTTCGTCAGCTGCATGAAGCCTTCCGTCAGGAACAGAACAAAGATCTGATAGGTGCTGCTGCCTGCTACGGAGCCGCCTGCCGCCAGAAATGCCGCGAATACCGGGACGAATCCCGCCATAAAGACCTGTCCGTCCGAGAGCGCATCCGCCGTCCGGAGCAGGCAGGTACAGACCGGCTTTACCGCTGTGCAGACACAGATCAGCGTGCAGACTGTGTCGTACTGCGGCCGGAGCGTGTCACCCGCAGCGGCATCGCTGAACCCGCCGAGCAGCGCGGTCAGGACGGTCAGCGAGAGCAGCATCCCGCTGAGCCGCAGCGGGGCGGCGGCTTCTTCTGCGATCGTCTGACGGAGCCGCTGCCAGACCGATTCCGGCGAAAGCGCGGTAATGCCTGCGGGGTCGGCCGGATCGACATCAAGATCGCGCAGCGCATCATCCGCATCCTGCGGGATATCGAGCGCGTAAAGCCTGTCCTGCATGGCCTGCAGCGGGTCGTCCGTATCGGCAGCGCAGGGGAGCCGCATCATAAAAAAGCAGACCGAGATCAGCAGCAGAACCGTGCTTATCTGAAGGATGCCGCGCATGAGAGCACCTCCTCCAAAAGCTGCCGGAGCGGACGAATCAGCGGCAGGGTGAGCACCAGCAGCGCGGTCTTGCCAGCGATCATGACCGCGGATGCCATGGCTGATTCTCCCGCATCTTTGCAGACGTCCGACGCGAGCTGCGTCACACAGCAAATGCCGATCGCTTTCGTGATGCAGGCGATCTGCTGCGGTTCGAGTCCGGCGTCCGCGAGCAATGCGTCGATCTGTTCCGTGACCGGCGTCATCATCGTGACGGCTGCGGCGGTCAGCAGCGCACCGGTCAGCAGCGTCAGCAGCATGGCCTGCTCCTTCGCATAGCGTTCCAGCATTTTTGCGAGCATGACTGCCGTCAGCGCGATGCCCGCGGCCTGCATTGCCGTTACCATAGGCCGAACACCGTTTTCACGGTATCAAACAGATCCGATATCTCGTTGATGATCAGCATCAGAACGACGATCAGTCCGGCGAGGGTCGTCAGCATGGCCTGCTCCTCGCGCTCGGCCCGTTTGAGCACCAGATTCAGTACCGCGACGATGATGCCGATGCCCGCGACCTTGAATATCAGGTCGATATCCATAACAACGCTCCGTTCCGTTACAGAAGTAAAATCACGCAGAACAGTCCGCCGAACAGCCCGAGACTGCGGTACAGCGCACCTTTTTTCAGCGCGGACTGCTCTGCCGCCGCCTGCAGGCTGCTGAGCCGTTCGCAGCAGAGCTCCAGCGCGGAAAGCTGACCGTCCAGTGCCGTGCTGCCGAGCGTCTGCCCGACCGTTTCCAGTACTGCGGCGGCTTCCGGCATCAGCTGCCTGTCCGACTGCACGGCTGCCTGCCAGCTCTGCGGAAAGGCATCTGCGTTTGCGGCGGCATTCTGCAGAAAGGCAAGCTCCCGGTAGGCTGCATGTCCGGCGAGTGTCTGAAGCAGCTGCCCGACCGGTGCCAGCGTATACCGAAGCTCGTTCATAAGATCGGTCACAAGCTGCCGCAGAAGCCGTATCTGTGCGGCGTTCCGGTCAAGCTGCTTTGCCGCGCGTATGCCGCATAACAAACAGGCACCGAGCAGCAGAAAAGCCCCTGCGCACTTCATTCGTTATCCCTCCCGAACACGGTTTTTTCGGTGATCTGTCCGCAGCGTTCGCCGGTCCCGAGCAGAAAGCCGAGCCGGAACATGCCTGCATCAATCAGGCGGCGGATTTGCGGCCGGAGCTGCAATGTCCGCAGGTCGGCGGCATGGGCGGATGCGATCAGCGTGACGCCGCTGTGCACCGAAGATAGCAGCGTATCCGCTTCATGTTCTCCGCCGAGCTCGTCGCAGATCAGCAGCTCCGGGCTCATGACCCGTATTGCCGCCGCGATCGCTTCCGCTTTCGGATAGCCGTCGAAAACGTCGGTCTGTGCACCGACCTGAAACTGCGGGACACCGTTTCGGACTGCTGCCAGCTCGCCGCGCTCATCCGGGATGCAGACGCGCATTCTGCCGCCGAATATCCGCGCAAGATCGCGCAGAACGGTCGTCTTGCCCGATGCGGGCGGCCCTGCGATCAGGATGCCGCCGGACCGCCGCGGGTCGCCGATCTCTGATGCCAGTGCTGCTGCACAGCCGGTACGCTCCGATGCGATCCGGAGATTGATGCTGCTGATATCGCGGACAGACTCTGTCTCGCCGCCGCGCAGCACGGCAGTCCCGCAGAGCCCTGCGCGGTTTCCGCCTGCAAGCGGCAGATAGCCCTGCCGGATCGCGTCCTGAAAGCTGTGCACGGACTGCGCACAGAGGTTCCGGAATACCGTATCCAGAACCTGTCCCGTGACCGGAATGCAGTCCTGTTCCGGTGCGGTGAGACTGCCTGATCGTGTGATGCTGTATGCCTGTCCCTGACGGATAATCTGCATGGTGCGGCCTTTCCGCAGGCGGATCTCCTGTACGGTGTCCGGCTCCTGCAGCTTCATGAGCGGCTGCTGCAGTTCAGGCGGCAGATAGGGAAGGATATATTGAAAGCTGCTGTGTACTGTCAATGGACGCACCGCCTTTCATTTGTCTTGGTACATCCTATGCCTGTCTGTGTCTGCGTAGAACAAAAAAACGCCTGTACCGGCGTACAGACGTTTTCATATATGTTATGCGGGTGTTTCTTCCGTTTCCGGGATATCGCCCTGCACGGATTTCAGATATCTTTTCCAGACTGCAAACGCAATGAACACCGTCATGACGGAGAATGCCATGACAATCAGCTCCAGTACGGGAATAGAAACCCGATCTTTCAGGATTACGGCCAATGCATCTACGGCAGTGTGCAGCAGGATCGCAAGGAAGAACAGCGAGGGCTTTTTCTTCACGACGGCTGTCCAGACCAGCACCGACAGCGCAATATGCAGTGTGACGGCAGAAAGCCGTTCAACCGGTGCAGCCGCAAACATTGCAGGCGAAAATTCTTTCAGTTGTGTGAACGCGGTTTGCAGTGCTTCCTGCTGCTCTGCCGGTACCTGACTGAGCAGCATCTGCTCCTGTCCGGCGTTGATCATGAACGAATAGACCAGATTTCCTGCCATACCGAGTGCCCCGAGCAGGATCGCCTCGATACCGCCGTGTCCGGTACCGTACATCAGTGCGGTGTGCGGCTTGTCATGATCCTTTTTCAGCAGAAATTTCATGGCGAGCAGACGTCCGGTTTCCTCAAAGATACCGGCAGCCAGTCCGCCGTAGAGTGCCAAAAGCCAGACATTGTTCTGGATGGTCTCACCGATCGGTGTTTTGAGCACGATCACATGCATGATCTGTTCCAGCACCAGTGCAAACAGAATAAAGGTCGCTGCACCGATCAGGAAGGTTGAAATTTTCGTGCGATATCTGATCTTATAAAACAGCATGAGGCCGATGACAAGAACAAAAATAAATACAATGCCTCCGATCATGACCGCAATTGAGCTAGTTGGTACCATAGCTTTTCTCCTTTTGCAAAACAGACCGCCTGCTCAGTGCGGACGGTCTGTCAATTTGTTAAATGCCGACGTTGCCGGTGCTGTCAGCGTTGAAGAACTGATTGCTGGTCTCGGTGTAGTAATCGTTCTCCTCCAGAGAGGTGAAATCCTCGTCGTCCGGGTCGGGCAGGCGGGCACCGCAAACACCGCAGAAGATGTTTTTCTCGCTGTTTTCTGCATCGCACTTCGGGCACATCTTGTAGCCGCGGAGCGTGTTCAGCTCGAACTTCATTTTCTTGATGCGGCGGCGGCGTGCATCAATGTCGTCGCACAGTGCACGGAAAACTGCCGGATCCTCATCCGGGTTCTTGTAGTATTTCTTGCCGAGATCCGCGAAAATCTCAACGATGCGCTCCTCCTCATAGAGGATCTTGCGCTTGAGGTTACTGACCTCAGAGACATTGGAAGCCTTCTCGCTGAGGCCTCTGCTCATGTCACTGACCTTGTCAAAGATGCTCATGATACACACTCCATTCCGCACCGCAGTCCTTCACAAACCTGCGGCGGCGACTGATTTTTGCGGACTGCTCAGAACCGGCCCGCGAATGATCTGTAATCTTATTATACATTGTTTGCGCGGAAAAGTCAATAGCCCTGCTGATTTTTGTTATATGAGAACCGAATCGGCAGGCGGATCCGCAGTCAGATATCATAAGCTTCCTCGGCGGTGAGAATGTCGATTTTCTTCGATTTCAGGATATCGAGCGCCGCCTGCTCGTTGTCCACGCAGATGACCGTATCGGCTCTGCCGGGCGTGCGGTTGACGAATGCATACATATATTCGACGTTGACGCCCGCCTCATTGAGCGCTTCCAGCACCGTCGCGACGCCGCCAGGGCAGTCCGGCACCTTGACGCCGATCACGGAGGTCGCTTTGAAGGTCCAGCCGTTCTCGCGCAGGAGTGCTTCGGTCTCTTCCGGCTTGTTGACGATGATGCGCAGGATGCCGAAATCGCGGGTATCCGCAAGGCTCAGCGTGCGCAGGTCGATGCCTGCATCCGCGATCAGGCGGGTGAGTTCTGCCATTTTGCCCTGCTTGTTTTCAACGAAGATAGAAAACTGCTTGATCGTGTCCATAGTAAAATCCTCCTTTTTCGGGGGTTACGGTTTTCTGACAAGTCCCGGATAATAAACGCCGTCACCGTCGATATACAGGAACAGCGGGTAGAACGACCCGAGCCTCGCCGCAGTCTGCGGATCGTCCGGCTCTTCATACATACTGATGAACCCGGGGTGTTTTTTGCTCTCCGCATACGCACCGTGGCTGAATGCACTGCCGTCTGCCGCAGTCATCTCCCATTTGCCGCCGGAGAAGTTCACGCGGAACTGCATGTTATCGCTGTTCTCCAAGCCGTAGCGGTTTGCGAGGAGGCTGAGCTCTAGGTCCAGTTTTTCCTCATTAAGCTCCTGTAAATAGGTTTTGTCCTGCACGTTGTAATACGCTGTGGAATACGGATCGTTTTTCAGCGTATCCGCCGGGACGTAATTCAGTGCGAAATCCTTGCCGGCTTCATACTTGCCGTCAGCGGTCATGCCGAACATCGGCGTACAGATGAAATCTCCGTGCAGCTCTGCTGCGGACGGTGCTTCCGTATCCACGCTGCGCAGAATTCCGATCGGCAGCTTGGAAGAGGTGTATGCTGCACTGAGCAGATAGATGCGCGGTATCAGGGGATCCGGATAAGCACCGGTGTTGTTCAGCTCAGCGATCTTTGCAGTAAAACGCTCTGGATCACTGCCGCTGACCTCTGCGCCGGTATAGTTGAAGATCAGCTTCGATCCCTCTGTAATGTATGTGCCGTTCCATGTGACCGCATTGTTTGCAGCGTAATGCCGCAGAATAGAAAGTGTTTGATTCTGATTCAGCGTCACAGCGGCTTCGGATTCGATCTCCTCTGCCAGCACTGCATCCAGCGCAGCATCGGGATCGGTGCGGTATGCATCAGCCTGATTTCTGATGCCGTTGACGGAGATATATGTGCCGTTCTTGGCTGTCGTTCCGGTGCCGCAGCCGGTCAGCATCGCTGCTGCCGTGACTGCGGTCATGATTGTCAGAAAATGCTTTTTCAATTCGGGTATGCTCCTTTTGTTTCAGTTTCAATGTCAGTGATATCAGTCATGCAGCTTGCGTTTGTCGATGACGCGGACTGCCTTGCCTTCGCTTCTGGTGATGGACTTCGGTGCGACCAGATGCACCTTCGGGCTGATGCCGAGCATTGTCTTGATCGCCGATGCAAGGCTGCGCTCCTTTTCCTGCAAATCCTTGACCTTGTCGGAGAACTGCTCCGGGTTCATCTCCACGCTGATATCCAGCGTATCGGAGTTGTTCTTTCTGTCTACCTCGATCAGGTAGTTCGGGGAGTAGCCCTGCTCGATCAGCACGGTCTCGATCTGCGACGGGAACACGTTGACGCCGCGGATGATCATCATATCGTCGCTTCTGCCCATGGGCTTCGCCATTTTGATGAGCGTTCTGCCGCAGGAGCACTTCTTTCTCGAAAGGACGCAGAGGTCACGCGTGCGGTAGCGCAGCAGCGGGAATGCTTCCTTCGTGATGCTCGTAAAGACCAGCTCGCCGACGGTACCCTCCGGGAGCACCTCGCCGGTCTCCGGGTCAATGATTTCCGGAATGAAATGATCTTCATTGATATGCATACCTGACTGCTCGCAGCATTCAAATGCGACGCCGGGGCCGGAGCTCTCGGTCAGTCCGTAGATATCATAAGCCTTGATGCCGAGCGAAGCTTCAATTGTGCGGCGCATTTCCTCAGTCCACGGCTCCGCACCGAAGATACCGGCTTTCAGCTTGATATCGTCGGGGGTCAGACCCATGTCGTGCAGCGTCTCGCCGATGTATGCGGCGTAGGACGGCGTGCAGCAGAGGATCGTTGCGCCGAGATCGCGCATGAACTGGATCTGGCGTTCGGTGTTGCCGGAGGACATCGGCAGCGTCAGGCAGCCGACCTTGTGCGAGCCGCCGTTCAGGCCGAAGCCGCCGGTGAACAGGCCGTAACCGTAGGCAACCTGACAGACATCGTCCGCCGTGCCGCCTGCCGCGGTAATGGCTCTGGCGCAGCAGTCCTCCCAGAGATCGACGTCATGCTGCGTATAAAATGCGACGACGCGTCTGCCGGTGGTTCCGCTGGTGGAGTGGATGCGGACGCAGTCCTTCATCGGAACTGCGAGCATTCCGGTCGGGTATGCGTCGCGCAGGTCTGCCTTGGATAGAAACGGCAGCTTGTGCAGGTCGTCAACCGACTGGATATCGTCCGGCGTGACGCCCTTTTTGTCCATCAGATCTCTGTAGTAGGGGACGTTTTCGTAGACATGCCGCACCTGCTTGACGAGCCGTTCGCTCTGCAGTTGTTTCATGTCCTCGCGTGACATTGTTTCAATGTCCGCCTGCCAATACTTTTCCATTGGGTTTCATTCCTTTCAAAAAATGGATTGATGCAGTTTTTTGTTTCACCGTTCGCCAAATCCTTACGTTTCGCGGATCATTCCGGTTTATTCTGCAGCTCTTCCGAGCGCGAACGCCTTGCGGTTCATGTCGATAAACTTTTCCGGCACGCACTGGTTCAGTGCTTCCTGCCAGATCGCTTCATCAAAGTCCATTTTCTTGCTGACAACGCCCATGAGTACAACATTCGAGGCCTTTGCGCTGCCTGCCTGCTCCGCGAGGGAGAGCGCATCGACAGCAGTGACGTCAATGCCCATGCCCTTGAGGTTCTCGATGATGCCGGTCGGATAGGTCGCCGCGCCGGTGATGACCGGCATCGGGTCAAGCGTCTGCGTCGAGGTGACGATCTTGCCGCCCTTTTTCAGATAGCCTGCCCAGCGGGCTGCTTCGAGCAGCTCAAAGGAGATGATGACATCCGCCTCGCCCTTTTCGACGGTCGGGGAATAGACGGCATCGCCGTATTTCACATACGTGACGACGGAGCCGCCGCGCTGGCTCATGCCGTGGACTTCACTGACCTTGACGGCAAAGCCCTGCTGCAGAAGCACATTGCCGAGGATGCGGCTGGCGAGCAGGGATCCCTGTCCGCCGACGCCGACGATCATAACAGATTTCGTTTCCATTTACAGAACTCCTTTTCGTTCGTGATGATCACTTTTTGTGAATGCGGAATATTGCAATCCTGCCGCATTTCGGGCACGCATTGTCTTATTTGCCGATCGCGCCGAATTTGCAGAGCTCCTCGCAGATGCCGCAGCCGACGCACTGGGTATGGTCAATGCAGGCCTTGCCGTCCTTCATGGAGATTGCAGGGCAGCCGAGCTTTAAGCACATCTTGCAGCTCTTGCATTTTTCGGTATCAACATGGAGCGGGGGATTGTGCTTCACATATTTCAGCAGCGCGCACGGACGGCGGCTGATGATGACCGACGGCTCATTGACGGCGAGCTCCTCGGTGATCGCCTGCTCCATTTCGGAGAGCTTGTACGGGTCGGCAACTCTGACGCGCTTGATGCCGATCGCATGGCAGAGTGCCACAAGATCGACGGCGGCCGCCGGATCACCTTTCAGATTCTTGCCCGTGGTCGGGTTCTGCTGATGACCGGTCATGCCGGTGATCGAGTTATCGAGAATAATGACAGTCGAATTGGATGCGTTATACGCAACATTGACAAGGCTGTTCAGGCCGGTGTGCATGAATGTTGAGTCGCCAATGACTGCGACGGTCTTGTTCTGGGACTGTTCGCCGAGCACCTTGTTAAAGCCGTGCAGACAGGAGACAGAGGAGCCCATGCAGATCGTCCAGTCAATGGATTCGAGCGGCTTTGCGGCACCGAGCGTATAGCAGCCGATGTCGCCGGAAACGGTGATCTTATGCTTTGCCAGTGTATAGAATACGCCGCGGTGCGGACATCCGGCGCACATGACCGGCGGACGGATCGGGAGCTGCTCCGGATACGCAGTGACCTCGGGGGTCTGACCGAGCAGCTTCTCTGCGATGATAACCTGATTCAGCTCACCGATGTTGCCGAAAATCTCCTTGCCCTTGCATGCGATGCCGAGTGCCTTTGCATGCGCTTCGAGAATGCCGTCAAGCTCCTCAATAATGTAAACAGTCTTGCACTTTGCGGCAAAATCAAGGAAGAGCTTGCAGGGCAGCGGGTTTGTCATACCGAGCTTCAGATAGTTGACTTTATTGCCGAGTGCATCCTTTGCATACTGATATGCAGCACCGCAGGTGATGACGCCGATCTCGGAGCCGTTGTCCTCGACCTTGTTGATCGGGGCGGTCTCTGCGTATGCAATCAGCTTTCTGGTGCGCTCCTCCACGACAACGTGGCGGTTCTTTGCGTTTGCCGGCACCATGACATACTTCTGCGGGGTCTTGACATAGGGCTTCAGTTCTTTTTCCTGACGGGGGAGCTGCTCCACGGCACTCTGGGAGTGTGCAACTCTCGTTGCGGTGCGGATCAGCACCGGTGTATCAAATTCCTCTGAGAGTTCATAGCCGAGCATTGCGAAATCCTTGCACTCCTGGGAATCGGACGGCTCGAGCATCGGAACTTTCGATGCGATCGCATGATGACGGGAATCCTGCTCGTTCTGCGAGGAATGCATCCCCGGATCATCCGCAACCGCGATGACCAGACCGCCGTTCACGCCGGTATAGGATGCGGTGTAGAGCGGGTCAGCCGCGACATTCAGGCCGACATGCTTCATCGCCGCAAAGGCTCTTGCGCCTGCAAAGCTTGCGCCGAGCGCAGATTCAACAGCGACCTTTTCGTTCGGTGCCCATTCTGCATAGACTTCGTCGTACTTTGCGATCGTTTCGGTGATCTCCGTGGACGGGGTGCCCGGATAGCTGGACGCGAACCGGCAGCCTGCCTCATAAAGACCTCTTGCGAATGCTTCATTGCCAAGCATCAGTTTTTTCATGTGTATTCTCCTTTTTTCAGTCCGGTGCGGACTGTTGATTTACGTTTTCGGCCCGCATTCCACGCGCCAGCATTCCAGACCGTACTCATCTTCGGTTGCTTCACGGACATCCGTGACTCTGATCTTCTGTTCGATCAGAGCGATCTGCTGAACAAATCCGCCGTTGGTGTATTCCCACTGACAAAGCTCTGCATCCTGCTTTCCGACAATAAACGTATAGGTCTTGTCCTCCTGCAGCTTTGTGCAGAGATGCTCGTCAAGCTGAATGACGAACGGGCCGTCCTGGAACAGCGTGACAACCGCTGCACGCGGCGTTTCCGCATCTGCAACATAATCAGGAATCAGCTTCCGGACAGTTGCAGTGAAGTTTCCGGAAACAGTGCAGGCCTGCGTCTGCGCATAAGCATCCGGATCCTCGGCTGCGGGCTGTCCCGCGGGATCCGCAGCGGTGACCGGATCATCCGAAGGAAGCTCGGAGACCGGATCGTCCGGGATATTGACCTGAACGGCACCGCGCACGGAGTCGTCCGGCTTGGGGGTCGGTCCCTGCTTGCCGCAGCCGGTCAGGCAGACCAGCAGCGCGGTCAGCGCAAGGGCCGTCAGAACTGTCTTTTTCATATCACACCTCCGTGAAATACTGTTTGCAGATATGCTGCGACGGCGTCCTCCGTGTTGCTGCCGATGATGAGATCGGAACGGGCTTTCAGCACATCCGCAGCGTTCCCGACCGCGATCTTCGTGTCGCAGGCATCAAACAGCGGGAAATCGTTGCGGTTGTCGCCGAAGCCGGTGACGGTACGGGCACCGGTCATTTGCTGAACCTTCTGAACACCGTGGAATTTCGATGCGTCCGGCGCGGAGATCTCGAGATACCAGATCTCCGGCTCGTATACATCCTGATAATATGCAACGGTAATGCCCTCGATGCCCCGGAGTTCCTCTCTGAGGGGGTCAAGCACCGGTTTCGGAGCATTGAGCGACATATAGACCGGGCATTCCGCGGCAAGTGCCTCCATGCTGCCTACCTGATAGAACGGCTTGCCGAAGCGGTCATGCCGCGCCTGATAATACCGCTGCATGTGCGGCGTGGAAAGTTCTGTATAGCAGCAGCGGAGCTCGTCCTTCGGGACGCAGAACACAAAGCCGTTGAAGCCGTACCGCTGATACAGCGCACAGACTTCGAGGTAAGCATCCGGCGGGATGCCTGCCGCATCGACAATTTTATTCCGGACCGGATCGTGCAGGACGGAGCCGTTCTGCAGGATCAGCGGCAGCGTGAACGGGATGCCGTCAAGAAGCGGCATGACGGTAAAGGACGTCCGTGCGGTCGCGACGGTCAGCTGCAGACCCTCACGGAGCAGCTTTGTCAGGATGCTGCGCGTCTTTTCGGATACGGATACATCCGGCTGCAGCAGCGTGCCGTCCAGATCGGTTACAAAAAGCGTATCAGTCACGGCTTGCCTCCACAGGTGCATATTCAATGCGGATCTCCGGCAGCTTTTTGATCACTGCATAGCAGTTCAGCAGATCGCCGTCCTGACCGGTCTCGTTCCGGCCGGATGCAGGCGGTGCGAACAGCCGCAGCTGCAGATCGCACGGTTTCTTGACCGGATTTTCAAAGAATGCCGGCATCATATCGACCGATCTTGTCTGCGGTGCCTTATAGAACCAGCGGCCG
Source organism: Ruminococcus sp. Phil11 (assembly GCA_001940925.1). Taxonomy (GTDB): domain Bacteria; phylum Bacillota; class Clostridia; order Oscillospirales; family Ruminococcaceae; genus Firm-04. The sequence goes on along the minus strand of MSGZ01000042.1, from coordinate 113,460 downwards.
TTCAGCTCGATCATGTAGTTGCCGTCGTCGGAGAAATGCAGCTCGCAGAAATGCGGATTACCCTCGAAATGCAGCGTGACCGCAAGTCCTTCGGCATCCTCTGCGCCGCCCCAGCGGAGCTTCACCGGCAGGGTGACTTCCGCTCCCGCCGTGATCTGCGGCAGGAACATGTCATCGGAGAGCCATTTTTTGAATGTCTGCATGACGGGCTGCGGGAATCCGTTTTCCGGGTCGGACGGATCCTCAGTTTCAAGGCCGAGTCTGCCGCGGTCGCGGAACTGGTAAAAATTGATGCCGCTGAGCCAGTTTTCGGGGTCGGCTTTCAGCATCCGGAAGAAGCCGTCAACCATATCGCACTGCTCATAAGGCCCCGTGACGTCGCCATCCGCGTTGAATTCGCTCATGAGCATCGGCTTCGGATTTCCGCCGTTCAGCTCGGTGAATCTGCGGTAGGAACGCTTGGTCAGGTCGTAGACATTCTGTACGGTGTCGCGCCGGAAGGAGCGTCCGCCGTGCTTTGCGATATCATACGGCCAGCCCCAGTGGAGTGCCATGTATTTGTCCACCGACCAGAGATCGGCAGCGGGGATCGTGCCGGCAAATTCCTGCTCGCAGACCATTTCCTTGCTCCCGGGATCCTCAATGCCGCCGATGCAGATCACTGTCTTTACGTTCGGTGCATGGGCGCGGATCACCTCGGACGCATGGACAAAGAAGTCCGCGACCTCTTGGTAGGATGCGCGCTTGTTGAACGAGAACCACCTTCCGGTCGCCTCGTGATTCAGGCGGAGCATCAGTCTGCCGTAGGGCTTTAAGTCCTCCGCGATCGCGATGAGATGCTCGTCCGGGACATGCGGGTCGCAGGTCAGTGTCAGCGTGACGTCCTGTCCGTGGCGGCGGATATCCTGCATCTGCCGGAACACCTCGCCGTTTCTGGTACCGTTCAGGCCGCCGGTATACGGAAAATAGTCATCGTAGGGATAATCCCACTGGAACGCGACCGAGCGGTCTGCAAAGGCATGTCTTGCCCGGACCGGGAAGGTCTTGTCCAGCGGATAGTAGCAGTACATCAGATTGACAGACCGCATCGGTCTGCCGAGCGTTTTCAGGATATAATCCTGTGAGACATATTCACCGCGCTCACTGCCGTCCGTCAGATCCATTGCGGTACGGGCGGGGCCGCGGTGAATGCGGGTCAGGGGCAGATCCATCAAACCGTCCTTTCGGTTCGTTTATTCAGAGAAGTATTTGTCGAGCATTTCGCGCTTCAATTTCCAGAGCGGCTCGGAGAGATCGACGTAATATGCGTGCGGATTCTCAAAGCGCATGACCTCGTCCCAGATCGTGCAGAGCTGCACTTTGCAGTAGCTGCGCATCTCCTCGATCGACGGGGATTCGTAGACGCATCTGCCCTTTTCAAAGACAGGCACCTGCAGTCTGACAGCCCGGAAATTCGTCAGCGTCTTGCGCTTATAGGTGAATTCCGGATCGAAAATCGTATAGGGCTGCGTGTCGTCGATCACTTCATCGGCCAGCGCGATGACGTCTGCGATCGCCATGCCGGTCTCGCCGTCGAACAGTCTCCACGGAGCCTTGAAGCCCGGGTTCGTGATCTTAGCGGCATTTTCGGAGATCTTGATCTTCGGGATCAGCGTATCGGGATGCTCCGCGGTGCCTGCTGCGGCAAGCTTGTATACGCCGCCGAATACCGGCTCGGAGCGGGATGTGACCAGCCGTTCGCCGACGCCGAAGCTGTCGATCTGTGCGCCCTGAACGAGCAGATCGCGGATGATGTATTCGTCAAGCGAATTGGATGCGACGATCTTGACCTCGGGGAGGCCGGCTTCGTCGAGCATGATGCGGGATTTTTTAGAGAGATAGGCGATATCGCCGCTGTCAATGCGGATGCCCTGCGGGACATGTCCGGCAGCCTTCAGCTCTTTGAACACGGTGATCGCGTTCGGGACGCCGGATTTCAGCACATGGTAGGTATCGACCAGCAGCGTGCAGGCATCCGGATAGACCTTTGCATAGGCACGGAATGCGTCAAGCTCGGTCGGGAACATCTGAACCCAGCTGTGCGCCATGGTGCCGAGTGCCGGAACGCCGAACTCTCTGTCGCAGATCGCGCAGGCGGTACCTGCCGCACCCGCGATATACGCGGCTCTTGCGCCGTAGAGTGCACCGTCGCTGCCCTGTGCCCTGCGGGAGCCGAACTCCATGACGGGCCTGCCGTCCGCCGCACGGACGATGCGGTTTGCCTTTGTCGCGATCAGCGACTGGTGATTGACCGTCAGCAGCAGCATCGTTTCGACGAACTGTGCCTGCATGGCCGGACCGCGGACGGTCACGAGCGGCTCGTGCGGGAAGATCGGGGTGCCCTCGGGGATCGCCCAGACGTCGCAGGAAAATTCAAAATCTGCAAGGTACTGCAGGAAGGCTTCCGAGAAAATGCCCTTTTCCCGCAGATACTGGATATCGGCTTCGGTGAAGCGCAGGTTTTTCAGATAGTCGATCGCCTGCTCCAGACCTGCCATGATCGCATAGCCGCCCTGATCCGGTACCTTCCGGAAGAACAGATCAAAGCAGGCGGTGACGTTTCCGAGCCCGTTTTCCAGAAAGCCGTTCGCCATGGTCAGCTCGTAAAAATCCACGAGCATCGTCAGGTTGCGCGCGGCAAACAGTCCGGGCTGCGTATTCGCTGCAGTGTTCATGCTGTGTACCCTCTTTTCATTTCATGATCCGTGCCGGTCTGCAGACCTGCGCACAGATATCCTTATACATTTTACTACAAAAACTGACTTTCGTCAAGTGCCTTGCGGGATTTCGGAGCGGTTACAGAGAAAATCAGGCGATATCTCTTGCATTTTCGGCATAAATATGGTAAAATATAGAATATGAAAACTGATCGGAGGTATGTATCATGAGCGAAATCCGTGACCCGAATCTCTGGGAATCCGGCGAGCAGAAAATTGCATGGGTCAAAGGCAATATGCCTTTGCTGCGCGGGATCGAGGCTGAATTTGCTGAGACAAAGCCGTTTCTCGGCAAGCGCATCGCGCTGTCCATTCATCTGGAGGCAAAGACCGCCTATCTTTGCCGCGTGCTGGCTGCGGGCGGTGCGGAGATGTTCATCACCGGCTCGAACCCGCTGTCCACACAGGACGATATTGCGGCGGCACTCGTGCACGGCGGACTGAACGTCTACGCATGGCACGGCGTTACCCCGGAGGAGTACGACGCGCACACCCGCCGCGTGATCGAGGCAAAGCCGCATTTCATCATTGATGACGGCGGCGACCTTGTCACACTCATCCACAATGAATATCCGGAGCTGCTGGAGAATGTGATCGGCGGCTGCGAGGAAACGACGACCGGCATCCTGCGGTTAAAGGCTATGGCCGCAGCAGGGACGCTGAAATTCCCGATGATGCTCGTCAATGATGCGGATTGCAAGCATCTCTTTGACAACCGCTACGGCACCGGACAGTCCGTCTGGGACGGCATCAACCGCACGACGAACCTGATCGTCGCGGGCAAGACCGTTGTCATTGCTGGCTACGGCTGGTGCGGCAAGGGTGCCGCGATGCGCGCAAAAGGGCTCGGCGCAAAGGTCATTGTCACCGAGGTCGATCCGGTCAAGGCGATCGAAGCGGTCATGGACGGCTTCACCGTCATGAAAATGGAGGAGGCCGCTAAGGTCGGCGATTTCTTCGTTACGGTGACGGGCTGCAGCCATGTCATCACCGAAAACAGCTTTCTCAATATGCATGAAGGCGCGATCCTCTGCAACGCCGGACATTTTGACGTTGAGGTCGATATGGCCGGACTCCGTGCGCTGGCTGTCAAATCCTTCCCGGCGAGGAACAACATCATGGGTTATACGCTGCCGAACGGTGTGACGATTTATGTGATTGCGGAGGGCAGACTGGTCAATCTGGCTGCCGGCGACGGGCATCCGGCGGAGATCATGGACATGAGCTTTGCGATCCAGGCACTCAGCGCAAAATGGCTGATCGAAAACCGCGATACGGTCACATCTGCCCTCAACAATGTGCCGCGCGCGGTGGATGAGGCTGTTGCCCGCCGCAAGCTGCAGAGCATGGATATCGAGATCGACACGCTGACGCCGGAGCAGAGACAGTATCTCTACGGCGGCGCGGAATAAAACCGGAAACGGATATACAGCAATTTTTTACGAGAATGAAAAGGAGGGATCATCCATGAGTGAACAGGCAAATATCCTTGCGAAGATGCTGACGGACATGGATCAGAAGCTGAACCGGCTCGGGGAGCAGCAGAAGGAGCTTGACGCAAAGCTCGAACGCTACTCTGCATTCACCGTCAAGAAGCTGAACGATTCTGTTGACACGCTCTGCAATATGCAGGAGGCACAGCTGAAGCTGCTGACGGAAAGCCTGACGAAAATGGGCAGGCAGGTCGATGTCATGGAAAAGCAGGTCGCAGCGCATCTTGCGCCGGATGTGACGAACACCGAACTGATGAATGCACTCACCGGCTGCGCGGAGGACTTACAGGATTCCGTTGACCGCTGCATCGAGCTGGTCGGGCATCACAGCGTCATGATTGAGCGGAATCTCATGGATGAGATGAACCGGCTGAACGCGCTCATGGAGGCGGATATGCAGCTGGAGCAGGACAGCGCCGACGCGCTCTCGAAGAAGCTCTCCCTTGCGTTTACGCATCTCTACGGCGAGGTGCTGAACAGTCAGGATATGATCGAGAACCCGGATGCGGTCATTGAGGAGGCGGAGGCTGTGCCGGAGAATCCGGAGGCAGTACCCGAAACGCTCGACGCTGATCCGGAAACGGTTGACGTCACGCCGGAATCCATGGACGCAGAGCCCGAAAATCCGGAGGGCGTGTTCATCAATCCGGATATCGCAGTTTTTGAAAAGCCTGATGCAGTCATTTACAACGGAAACGAAACGGAGGAGATCATCAGATGACAGTCAAAGAACAGCTCGACGCCTGCTGCGCATTCGTATCGGAGCGCATTGATTTTAAGCCGGAGATCGCATTGATCCTCGGTTCCGGTCTCGGCGGATTTGCGGAGAAGATCGACGTAAAGCAGACGCTGGATTATAAGGATATCCCGAATTTCCCGGTCTCGACGGTCTGGGGACATGCCGGACGGTTCGTGTTCGGGTACTGCGACGGCGTACCGGTCGCGGTCATGCAGGGCAGAGTTCACATGTATGAGGGCTATACGCCGCAGGAGGCTGTCCTGCCGGTCAGACTGCTGCATCAGCTCGGTGCAAAGGTGCTGTTCCTGACGAATGCAGCGGGCGGCATTCAGCACGGCATGAAGGCCGGCGAGTTCATGCTCATCACCGACCAGATTTCCAGCTTTGTGCCCTCACCGCTCCGGGGAGAGAATGTCGATTCGCTCGGTGTCCGGTTCCCGGATATGAGCGAGATCTACAGCAAGCGGCTGCAGAAGATCATCCGGAAGGTCGCGGTCAATGCGGATATCCCGCTTAAAGAGGGCGTTTACGTCCAGACGGCGGGGCCTGCCTACGAATCACCGGCAGAGATCAGAATGTTCCGGCTGCTCGGCGCGGATGCCGTCGGCATGAGTACGGCAATCGAAGCGATCGCTGCACGGCACTGCGGCATGGAGATCTGCGGCATCAGCTGCATCAGCAATCTGGCTGCGGGCATCTCGCCGCATCCGCTCTCGCATGAGGAGGTCAAGGAGGCTGCCGACAAGGCAGCTCCGCAGTTTGAGCAGCTCGTGCGGCAGTCGATCTCTGAGATCCACAGCGTATTATAAGCAAATTCTTTCCGGAAAGGAGGCGGCTGAATGCAGAAATATCCGAAGGAAGAAAAGGTTCTGAAACAGATCATGCACTGGGAGAAAAAACATCTCCGCAGCCGCACCAAGGTCAATTACGGCCTGACCGTTGATCTGCTGAAAAACAACGGTCTTGACTCCGAATACCGGAAGTATCTGATTACAAAGGAATTCACCTATCTCTCCGATTCCGCGCGTGCGTTTGATCTCGGCCCATACGGTGAGACGGTCAGAAGCTGGATCACGGAGGCCTGCAAAATGATCACGGTGTTTCATGAGCGTCACGATATGCGGAGCCGTCTGGAAAAGCAATTCCGCGAGGACAGCCTCTACGAAAAAATGGAGCAGGTGTTCTATGCGATCATGGCACAGTTTCTGCATACGGTCAGTTTTTTTCAGTATGACCGCATCATGAATGAGAGCTACCGCGAGGCAGGCATCCGGACGATCGCGCATATTCTGGCACGCGGCAAAATGCTGCTCGAATACTACGGCACGTATCTGGCCGTGCAGGGGCAGGCCGTGTTCCCGGAGACGGCAGATGAGATCGGCAGCATTGCGGTCGCGGTGCAGGCCATGCAGGATGCGCTGCGGCAGACCCGCGGGGCGGAGGATTAAAGGAGCATATATGATTCGTTTTTACAATGCAAAGATCATGACCATGGCTGACGGCTGCGGCATTACGGCAGGGGAGCTGTGGACGGACGGTGACCGTATCAGTTATATCGGTGAAACACCGGCGGAGCTGCCCGCATTTGAGCGGGAGATCGACGTCTGCGGCAATCTGCTGATGCCAAGCTTCAAAAATGCGCACACGCATTCCGCGATGACCTTCCTGCGCTCGTTCGCGGAGGATGTTCCGCTGCAGACATGGCTGTTTGAAAAGGTGTTCCCGTATGAAGACAGACTGACGCCGGAGGATGTCTATGCCTTTGACCGGCTGGCGATCCTTGAATATCTGGCAGCCGGTACAACGGCGGCATTCGATATGTATTTTTATCCGGAGAGCAGTGCCGCGGCCTTTACGGAAGCCGGAATGCGGCTGGTATTCTGCGGCAGCATCAACGGCACCGCGAAGGATGTCGAGCGGTTGAACAGTCAGTTTCAGCAGTTCCGGAACATGCATCCGCTTGTGAAATACCGTCTCGGATTTCATGCGGAATACACCAGCGACGAGAGCCTGCACCGCGAGGTCGCAAGGCTTGCACAGGCAGAGCATGAACCGGTCTATACACATATCAGCGAGACAAAGCACGAGCATGACGAGTGCATCGAACGGCACGGCGCATCGCCTGCGCAGTATTTTGAATCTCTGGGGCTCTGGGAATACGGCGGCGGCGGGTTCCACTGCGTCTGGTTTGACGAGGCAGACCGCGCCGTCTACAAGCGGAACGGCCTGTGGTTCGTATCCTGCCCTGCGTCCAATGCAAAGCTTGCAAGCGGTATTGCGCCTTTGAAGGAAGCTTGTGAGGAGGGCGTGCAGCTGGCACTCGGCACGGACGGCCCTGCGTCCAATAACGCACTTGACCCTTTCCGCGAGATGTATCTCGGTGCAGTGCTGCAGAAGCTCCGGCATAACGATGCGGCGGCACTTCCGGCAGCTGAGATGCTCAAAGCAGCGACCGTCGGCGGTGCAAGAGCCATGGGGCTCCATGACTGCGATATCCTTGCAGAGGGCAAGCAGGCTGACCTCATCATGATCGACCTGACTGCGGCGAATCTGCAGCCGCCGCATCACATTCCGGAAAGCCTTGTGCTGAGCGGCGACCGCGCAAATGTGAAGCTGACGATGTGCGCCGGAAAGATCCTCTATGAAAACGGGGAATATTATATCGGCGTTTCGCCTGCGGAGATCCTTGCGGATACGGCAAAGCGCATTTCAAGGCTGACGGACTGAATCCCAGACGGCAGGCTGTATATCATCAGAACAAAAAAGAGCATGACCGTGCGGCCATGCTCTTTTTCAGTATCTGATCTCAAACGAGTGGTCATTGTGTACCGGCACATTCTCGCTGCGGATATCGGTGATCTCTGCCCATGTGTCGCGCTCCAATGCACGCAGCAGATCGTCGATGTCACGGGCGGTGCCCTCGGCCTCCATTTCGACGGAGCCGTCCCAGAGGTTGCGCACCCAGCCGGTCACGCCGAAATATCTTGCAGCGGTGCTGGCCTTGTACCGGAACCCGACACCCTGCACATCGCCGGAAAAGATGAAATGTCTGCGGATTTTCTCCATGCTTTCACGCTCCTGTTTTTCTTGCTGGAACTATTGTATCACAGATCCGGCGAAACGTCAAGCATTCCTGAAAAGAGATGAAGATTTCCCGCAGTATCTTGACATTTCGGGTAAAATGAATTATAATAGAATCATCATTTTACAGAATCGAGGTGCGCTTTCTGATGAAAATTTTGTTTTCCCCTGTCGGAGCGAATGACCCTTATTATGAGGAACGCGATCCCGCGACCAATGCGGTGACCGGTGTGCATGAGGGTCCGCTGCTGCAGATCTGCCGCCAGGAGAAGCCGGATAAGGTGTATCTGTATTTTTCCGGCGATGCTCCCAGACTTGAGCAGGAGGACCGCCGGTTCCATAATGCGCTGGAGCAGCTTGTTCCGCAGCCGGAGGTGCAGGTCATTCTGCGTCTGGATGTGACGGACGATGCAGATACAGCGTTCCTGAAGGAGGATTTCCGCGCCATACTGACGGATATCCGGAACGAGGCACCGGATGATGCCGCACTGATCGTGAATGTATTTTCTGGTACCGATGCGATGCGGGAGGCATTCAAGCAGCTGGCCGACGAAATGGGCGGCAGCGATGAGGATGACGTCCCCGCAGAGGCGGACGATATCGCCGTTCCGGATGATGAGGACGATCCTTCTGCATTCTTTGAGGGCTTTGACGGCGACGACGAGGAGCCTGTCCATGTCCCGGACGAAGAAGCCGAGGAGATCGAGGAGGAGCTTGAAATACTCGAATCTGCTGAAAAGGCTGCTTCGGAGCCGCCGATTGCGCCGGAAGATGAGATCATTGCTGCAGAGCCTGCTGAGGCTCCTGCAGAGGAAGAATCTGCTGAACCTGCCGAAGAAGCCGGCGTTGATACTGCCGAAGAATCTGAAGAAGAACCCGCCGCTGATGCGGACGACGCATCTGCGGAAGAACCCGCAGCGGATGCAGCGGCAGAGCCTGCCGCGCCGGAGGTCCCCGCGGTTGATACCGCAGCACTGATCGCAGATGAGCAGAAAAAGCAGCTCTGTGCGCTGATCGACGCACAGGAATACCGCGCTGCACAGTTGCTCGCGCAGAATACGGAGCAGCCGCTTTCGCCGCAGTTTACCGCTTTGCTTGATGCAGCCGTTCTCCGCAGCAGCGGCAGATGGACTGCCGCTCTGCAGAAATTCCGTGAGCTCGGTCAGAACGATCTGACGGCCGGCGCTGCACCTGTGACCGATTATTTCCTGCGGCTCGAGCAGCTCGCAGACCGCGACGACTGCACCGGTTTCTTCCGTGCCGTTCCCGCGCTGCTGGTCGAGGTGTTCCTCGCGGTGATCCGCAAGCAGTTCAATTCCGATCTGACGCAGTACATGATCTACGGCTCCCGCAAGTGGGACGAAAACAAGCTTGTCATGGCGCAGATGACCGGCAAATTCAGTGAGACGTATATCTATCACACCAAGCCGCATCCGATGAAGGTCGGCGGATTCGTCACGACGGCGCATCTCTCTAATTACATGGAGAATGTCTCCGACCGGAAGAAGCACGCGCAGATGATCCTTGAAACGATGAAGCTGCGGCAGTATGCTGAGGAAAAGGTCAAGAACGTAACGACCTATTCGCTGTCCGCGACCTCGGGCGCAGAGATGCAGAAGTTCAATCTGCTGCCGCCGTCCCAGCTGATCCGGATGATCCGCGATTATATCCGGAGCTATACGGATATTTCGCTGAGCGACGAGGTGCTCGGTTCCTATGAGAAGATGAACGCTGCACTGAAAGCCGCGCTCTGAACAGAATAACAACAGCCCCGTATCGGCGGATACGGGGCTGTTTCAGTATTCGATGCCTTTTCGGGCTTTGACGCCGTTCTGATACGGGTGCCGGATGCAGCGGAATTCCGTGATATAATCCGCACGCTCTGAAAAAAGCGGCGTTTCCGCATGGCCGGTCACGATCAGTTCGCAGTCCCTGCGGCTGAGCAGCTCCGCGACCAGACCGGGATCGACCGCATTCCGGCTGACCGCATCGCCGAGCTCATCGAGCACGAGAAAGCGGTAATTCTCTGCGAGCACTTTGCGGAGATTCTCATTGTGGCAGCGGATGACAGCAGCCTGTTCCTCTGCGTTCATGTCGCGGAAAAAGCGCGTGCCCTGAAAATCGCAGGCAAGCACGGGAATGCCGAGCTGCCGGAGCGGTTCGGTCTCGCCGCTGGTACCGTTCTTGAAAAACTGTATGACGGCGCAGGAGATGCCGTTTCCGGCAGCACGCAGACATGCGCCGACCGCTGCAGAGGTCTTGCCCTTGCCTTTGCCGAAATAATACTGCAGCATACGATCACCGTCCGTTCGATGCGGCCTGTTCCAGTGCGCGCAGGATCTGCTGCTGCACCGGCAGACGCTCCCAGCGTTTATAGGCTGCGGCATAGCTTTTTCGGAGCGCGGCGGCGTCCTCTTTTTCCAGCAGCGGGATCAGGATCGCGGTCAGCCCGTGTACGGCGATCAGCATCCAGTAGATGCTTTTCGGTTCCTCATGTGATTTCGGAAGCTGATACATGAAATCCAGCAGCTCCCGGATCTCCGGTGAGGCAGGGGATTCCTCCCTGTATGCTTTCAGCGCAGCTTCGAGCTCCGCGGTAAATTCCGCATGACAGGGGTCGTCGCCGGGCTTCTTCCCGATGCTGAACATGCCGTCCGTCGGCTTGCGGTTCTGTTCCGCGGCAAGTGCCTTTTCAAAATAGCTGTCATAGATCTTCCGGATCGCTGCTGTCGGCATGGCTGTTCTCCTTTTCCTCTGTATGTTCTGTATCCTGCGCTGCGCTGTCAATCTGCCAGCGTTTGAAGATATATACGCCGAAGCCGACGGCCGCCAGCATAAATGCGCCGCCGATCAGCCTTGCGGTCAGGGCTGACATGTTGTCGCTTTCGCCGGTCGCGATCTTCCAGCCGAGAAAGAATATATAGCCTGCAACAACTGCCCGCAGGATTGCGGCTGTTGCAGCTTTGTTCTGGCCGTTCATTCCGGTCTCCTTCCGTATAAGATAAACTCCGGTATCCGCTTTTGCTGTGGATACCGGAGTTCGTGTTCCGGGTTATCAGCCCGCCTTGCCGGTCTTGTGATTGGAGACGACATCAAAGATAACCGCGACGAGAAGCACCGCGCCCTTGACGACATACTGCCAGTTGTTGTCCAGACCGATGATCGACATGCCCTGGTTGATGACGCCGAGCAGGATCGCGCCGACCATGATGCCGGGGACTGTACCGCTTCCGCCGTATGCCGAAGCACCGCCGATGAAGCAGGAGCCGATCGCGTCCATTTCAAAGGAGTTGCCGGTGTCGCCGTTGACGGAGCCGATACGGGCTGCCATCAGCAGACCGGAAAGACCCGCCAGCAGAGACATCGAAGTATATGCCATGAAGTAGACAAAGTTCGTGTTGATGCCGGAAAGCTTGGTTGCCTTCTCATTTCCGCCGACTGCATAGAAGTATCGGCCGAATGCAGTCTTGGAGGTAATGAATGCATAGATCAGAACAACAGCCAGAACCCACAGTGCCATGACCGGAATGCCCTTATAGTTCGCCAGCTTCCATGTGTAGTACAGCACCAGCGCGTCGATGACGATGATCTTGCCGAACTCAGAAGCGGCAGAAACCTGCTTATAGCCCTTCTTTGCCTTGTGTGCACGGCTTCTGACCGTGTTGAACAGCAGCAGGGCTGCGATGATAATGCCGGCAATGAATGCGGACCATTTCTTTTCGCCGTCGTCCAGACCCGGTACAGCAATATACGATGCGAAGATGTTGAGGAAGGACTTGTTGCTGATTGCGACAGTCTTGGAGCCGAGGATCGCTCTGCCCAGACCGCGGAACAGGAACATACCGGCCAGCGTACAGATAAACGGCGGGATATGCACGTTGCCGATCCAGAAGCCCTGCCAGACGCCGATGATAACGGAGAGCAGTAGGCAGATCAGAATGACCAGGATCGGGCTCATCCTGTCAGTGGCCAGGAGCTGGGCCGCGATCGCACCGACCAGACAGACTGTCGAGCCGACTGAAAGGTCGATGTTGCCGCCCGTCAGAATACAGAGCAGCATGCCGCAGGCCATGACCAGCACGTAAGCATTCTGCAGCAGCAGGTTCGAGAGATTCTGCGGATAAAGCAGACGGCCGCCCGTCAGCACTGCAAAGAGGATAAAGACCACGCACAAGGCGATGACCATAGTATACTTCTTGATAAAAGCCTTTGTTTTCATGTTGCATTCCCTCGCTTATTTTTTATCGGACTGGAGGATCGCTGCCATGATCTTTTCCTGTGTCGCTTCGGCAGCGGGCATTTCCGCGACAAGCCTGCCCTCGTTCATGACATAGATGCGGTCGCACATGCCGAGCAGCTCGGGCATTTCGGAGGAGATCATCACAACGGATTTTCCCTGCGCGACCAGATCGTTCATGATGCAGTAGATCTCGTATTTTGCACCGACATCAATACCGCGGGTCGGCTCATCGAGGATCAGCACCTCGGGATCCGCAAACATCCATTTGGAAAGCAGCACCTTCTGCTGGTTGCCGCCGGACAGATTGCCGACATTCTGCTGCACGGACGGAGTCTTTGTTCGCAGCTTGTCCTTGTATTCGTCTGCGACGGCGTTTTCCTTGTCCACATCAATGATGCCATTATTGCAGACCTTTTCCAGACGCGCCATCGTGGTGTTTTTCGCGATGCTCTCCGTCAGGATGAGGCCGTTGCCTTTTCTGTCCTCCGTGACATATGCAAGACCTGCTTCGATCGCCTCGCGGGCGGTTTTCAGCGTTCGCGGCTTGCCGTCGATCAGCACCTCGCCGCTGATGTCTGTGCCGTAGGAGCGGCCGAAGATCGACATGGCAAGTTCGGTTCTGCCTGCGCCCTGCAGGCCGGAGAAGCCGACGATCTCACCTCGGTGCACATTGAACGATACGCCGTCCACGACCTTTTTCTCGGTATAAAGCGGATGATGCACGGTCCAGTTGCGCACCTCCATGCCGATCTGATCGCTGATTTTGTGCTCGCGGGAAGGGTAGCGGTCACTTAATTCACGGCCGACCATGCCCTGAATGATGCGGTCCTCGTTGATGTTCCGCTCACTGTTGTCAATCGTTTCGATCGTTGCACCGTCACGGATGACGGTGATTTTATCGGCGACATAGGAAATCTCATTCAGCTTGTGTGAAATGATGATCGAGGTCATGCCCTCCTGCTTGAAGTGCAGCAGGAGATCCAGGAGCATTTTTGCATCCTCCTCATTCAGGGACGATGTCGGTTCATCAAGGATCAGCAGCTTGACCTGTTTGCTCAGTGCCTTTGCGATCTCGACAAGCTGCTGCTTGCCGGTGCCGATATCCTTGATGAGGGTCGTAGCCTCTTCCTTCAGACCGACCTGCCGCATGTGCGTTTCCGCCTCATGATAGGTGCGGTCCCAGTCGATGCCGAATTTGCCCTTGCGCTCATTGCCGAGGAACATATTTTCCCCGATTGAAAGCTCCGGAATCAGGGCAAGCTCCTGATGAATGATGACAATCCCTTCCGTTTCGCTGTCGTGCAGCGTGCGGAACTGACAGACCTTGCCGTTGTAGACAATATCGCCGGTATAGGTGCCGTATGGGTAGGTGCCGCTGAGTACATTCATCAGCGTGGATTTTCCCGCGCCGTTCTCTCCGACGAGCGCATGGATCTCACCGCGCTCGACCTTGAGATTGACGTTGTCAAGTGCCTTGACGCCGGGAAATTCCTTTGTGATATTTTTCATTTCAAGAATGAGATCCGCCAAGGATATCCCTCCCTGTCTTTGAAATTCGCCGGTTCATACCGGCTTTCTGCATACACAAGCAGGGCGGGCATGGCCCGCCCTGCTGAGATGATACTGTATATTTGACAGATCAGGTCGTGGATGCAGTGGATTCGAGGTACTTGTTATCGCTGTCCCATTTGTAGAGGCCGGTATCGACAAGCTTCTGGAGATCGTTCTTGGTGATGACATACGGAACGAGCAGATAGGACGGAACGACCTTCACGCCGTTGTTATAGGACTCAACATCATAAGTGGCCTCTGCTTCGAGAGAGCTGACCAGACCTGCGTCCGGCGTCTCGCCTGCGAGGATCGACTTTGCGACAGCCAGTGTTGCGGCTGCTTCGTCATTGACATTCTTATAGACAGTCATGGTCTGGATACCGTCCACAATGTTGCGGAGGTTTGCGATATCGCCGTCCTGACCGGTGACGATCGGGCTGTTGCCGCCTGCATAGTCTGTGGTGATAGCCTTAGCAACGCCGAGCGCAGTAGAGTCATTGGAGCAGAGTGCTACATCCAGCACTTCGCCGTTTGCATAGAAGGAAGCGAGCGTATTCTGCATGTTTTCAAAAGCAGTATCAGTGGACCAGCTCGGTGTCGCGACCTGTTCAAAGGTCTTTTTGCCTGACGGAATAACAAGCTTGCCTGCGTCGATGTAGGACTTCAGTGCGTCATAAGCACCGTTAAAGAAGTAACCTGCATTGTTGTCGGCAGGGTCACCGGCAGTGAATTCAATATTGAACGGGCCGTCAGCGTTGTCAAGATCGAGTTCCTTCTTGACGAACTCGCCCTGAAGCTTGCCGACGGTGTAGTTATCGAAGGAAACGTAGTAGCTGACCGCATCGGTGTTCATGATGAGACGGTCGTAAGCGATGACCGGGATGTTCTGTGCCTTTGCATCATCCAGCGTCTGGGAGAGCGTGCTGCCGTCGATTGCAGCGATCAGCAGGAGGCTGACGCCGTCAGCGATCATGCCCTGAATATCGTTGTTCTGCTGGTCGGTCTTGTTATCGGAATACTTGAGCTCAACCTTGTAGCCGGCATCTTCAAACTGCTGCTTCAGGTATTCGCCGTCTCTGTTCCAGCGCTCGAGAGACTTGGTCGGCATAGCGATACCGACGGTCTTTTCGCCGCCCTTGTTGTCTGCCGGGGCTTCATTGTTGGATTCCTGTGTCGGGGCGGTGCTGGCGGGTGCTGCGTCAGTGCCGCAGGCTGCGAGAGATGCGCCCATTGCCAGAGCCATGAGGCCTGCTACGAGCTTTTTTGCTGTTGCGTTCATAAGTGATTTCCTCCTTCAGATAATAAATCTTCCTTTTTAGAAGTTCGGGTAGACTTCTATAGCTTCATTTTACAACTTCCGGCGCAATCTGTCAATACAATCAGTAAGATTTTGGATGTATTATACAATCTGAATAGACTGTTTCTGTGCATTTTCACAGTATGACTTGTATTTGTCCAAAAAATCTGTGCGTACATTTTTCGGCAGAATCAGAAACTTGTATTTCATTTCAGAAAAAAGCAGCCCTGGAGGGCTGCAAAAATGTCGGTTTCACTTGATATTTGTTTGTATTTCAAACTGATTGTCACGATCCTGTTCCGCTGTATTTCAGCGCACCGTACATCCACAGCTTATAGCTGAGGAAGAAGAACAGGCAGCCGATCAGCGGAGAGAGCCATGAGAGCAGCGGCACCGCATCCGGACGGAGCAGCACAAGGCTCGGATAGTATGCGATGAATGCAATCGGCATGATGAATGTGAAGATAAATTTGAACACCGGGCTGAAGATCGTGATCGGATATTTTGCATAATCCCTGAATTTGAACGCGAGATCGAGCACATAAAACGAGTTCTGGATCCAGAAGCAGGAAGCCGCTGCCGCATTCTGCAGCGCGATCATAATGAGCGATGCGGTCACGAGAAAGACCAGTGTTTTCAGCAGTGCAAGCGGCGTGAGCGCAAGTCCCAGCTTTGCCCATGCATAGGCGAGTGTGCCGATCCCGAATGCAAGCTGTCCGAGTCCTTTGATGTCGAATACCTCAGACTGATAATAGAAAAACAGGTTAATCGGGCGGAAGCAGTATTTGATGAAGTCGCCGGAGTAAACGTACATCCGGAGGCTCCAGTTGTTGTCAAAGAGGCACTGCACCGGCGTCAGCGAGATCAGCGAAAAGCCGTAAAGAAACAGCATTTCGTGATAGCTCCAGCCGTTGATCGACGGGAAATTCCGGAACAGGATCCAGAAGCTGACAAAGCCCGCAATGTTCGTGCAGATCATGCCGATCGTCGAGATGATGAAGTCGGCGCGGTAGCTCATTTTGCTTTTTAAGTCCTGTGCAAGGATCTTGCGGTAAATGCGCAGGTAAAAGCGCAGGCCGTTATGTTTCATAGCGTCCATAGCGTCCTCCTTTCGTGCCGAGATAGTATTCGCGCGGTACGGGTGCGCTGCGGATGCAGAGGTCGTGGTCTGTTTTTTCCCAGAGCATCCTGACCGTATCGGTCATTCTGACGGCATCGCAGACATATACAAGTGCCTGACCGAGCTGTCCGTATGAAACTGCCCCCGTATATTCAAACGCTTCTTTGTAATTCGGATAATACTCCGATACACAGGTATCGGATGCTGCGGTAAAATGCGTATGGAACGGCGGGGACAGGATCTCATTGCCGTCATAGTCCTTGATCGTGATGACGAATGTCTCCTGTTTCAGACGGTCGGGGATGCCTAACCGTTCATCGACCGAATGCAGATAGGTGTTCCGTTCATGCCCGACGCCGATCAGCAGCACCTTGCCGTGCTCCTCATATAATCTGCCGAGACAGCAGCCGGCCGGTGCGGGCGAGGAACATCGTTCTTCCCCTCTGACATATTCCGCGGCACCGTTTCCGAATGCCGCAACGGAATGCGTCGGGTGCAGCGAGCGGACGCCGTCTTTCCGGAAGGCCGCGACCTTTGCGAGTGTGCCGATGCACGGTTCGGTTGTCCGGACGTCGTAGTACGGGTGTTCCCGCACGACGGTGTCCCATGTATGCGTCGGGATGATGAGCAGGCCGTCCGTGAGATACGAGCGGAGCCCGTCGATCAGCCCGTCCGCGCCGTTTTCGATTTTGCCGACAGCCCGGAGCGCGGCGTGTACGGTGATCTTGTCATCGGGCTTGATACCGTTTTCACGCAGAAATGCATGGATATCTTTTCCGGTCAGCATGGTCAGCCTCCGTTCACGGTGATCTGCCGCAGTGATGCCTTCCAGAACAGCTTGCTGAGCAGCACCATAAAGACGCACCAGAACAGCTGCAGGCCGAGGACCGGCAGGACTGTTTCCGGACGCGCACTGCGGTCCAGCAGAATGGTCAGCGGTGCGTTGTAGATCGACTGGAACGGCAGGAAGTATGCGACCCGCCGCAGCGTATCCGGGAAGAATGCCAGCGGGATCGTGGCACCGGAAAGCAGCAGCACGACGACCTGCTTCATGATATTGATGCCCCAGATCGACTCCGTGAACAGGCAGATCGTTCCGACTAAATAATCAATGCTGTAATTGATGACGATCGCCATAACGACCGATACCGCAAAATACAGCAGATTGATGCCGAGCGGCACCGCGCCGTGCGTGACGATGCAGACCGCAATAAAAGTCGGCAGGAAGGTCGTGCAGAAGTTGGTCACAAAGCTGCCGGAATATGACCAGAACAGATAGCTGCGGTATTCCATCGGCTTCAGCAGATCAAGCACGATCTTGCCGGACTGGATTGCTCTGCCCATTTCCCAGACCGTGTACATTTCCGTGAAGCTGTACAGCGCGGTCGCCAGTACCAAATAGATCAGCGTATCGGAAAAGGTCATGCCGTTGACAACATCGGTTCCGGCCGAGGCATAGATCGCCTTCCAGAGAAAATAGACGACGATCAGATACAGGATATTGCCGGCGAACATGACAAAAGCCGACAGCCGGAACTGCAGCGCTTCAATGATGCCGGCGCGTGTGAGGGTGAGATACTTTTTCAGGTTCAATTCACACCCTCCTCGTAGATCTTCTTGATGACGTCCTCCGTCGAGATCTCCTCCAGCTGCATGTCGCGGATGCGGTATTCCTTCTGGAGCTGCGTCAGGACGTCCATGACGCGCTGCTTTTCCTCGTTGACCAGCACGGAGATCCATTCGTCATCCGCAGAGACGGCACAGTCCGGGAGATGCTTTCCGATCTGTTCCGCCTGCTCCTTCAGGTCGCCGCCGACGCGGATCTTCAGTGTGCGGTATGCGCCGAAAAAGCTTTTCAGGTGCTCCGTGTCGTTGTCATAGAGCATTTTGCCCTTGTCGATGATGACGATCCTGCGGCAGAGCGCGTCCACGTCGCCCATGTCGTGCGTCGTCAGGATGACAGTCGTCTGTTTCTGCTCGTTGAGCGCATGGATCAGCGTCCGGATCTTCGCTTTCATGGAAACGTCCAGACCGATCGTCGGCTCATCAAGAAAAACGATTTTCGGATTATGTAAAAAAGCGGCGAGGATATCGCTCAGCGTCCGCTGGCCGAGTGACATCTGGCGCACCGGCTTATGCAGCAGCGGCTCAATATCGACGAGCGACTGATACAGCTTCAGCATCCCGTCGTAATCCGCATCGCTGATGCGGTAGATATCCTTGAGGATGCGGAACGATTCGACCAGCGGGAGTGCCCACCAGAGCTGCGTCCGCTGTCCGAACACGACGCCGATATGCTGTGCATTCTGCGTGCGGTTCTTATACGGCACATTCCCCGCGACAAGGATCTCGCCGGAGGTCGGTTCCAGAACGCCGGTCATCATTTTGATCGTTGTCGATTTGCCTGCGCCGTTCGGCCCGAGATAACCGACGATCTCGCCCTGCTCCACGGTCATGGAGATATTGTCCACGGCGCGCACGGTTTTATAGTCACGCGAGAACAGGTCTTTCAGGCTGCCCTTCAGACCCTCACGGCGGTTGAGTACCTTAAATTCCTTCGTCACGTTTTTGATCTCGATCATGGATGACATTCTTTTTCCTTCTTTCTGTATACAGGATGCGGGGCGTCCCCCGAAGCGTCTGCCGGTACGGTATGGGAGAATAGCAACAGAATAACACAAAACGGACCCTGCGTCAAGCTTTTTGGCCGGATATCGGTATTTTCGCCAAATGTCAACAGCAGGATTCCGTTTTGTGTCTCTCTGCGTTCCCGTGTGAACGGCATCTGTTCACATATCGTGAACGTCAGTCGCGGGAATGTCCTTTGCAAGGATCTTTGTCGGCAGCTCGCCGGTTTCCGGCAGATCGTCCGCAGTTTTGCCGTGCGGCGCATTCCGCTGAATCTCCTCTGCGGGCAGCGGCTGCCGGATCGCATGTGCGCCTCTGTTCGGTTTTGGGTTCTGTTTCATACTTTATCACCTCCGCTGACAGGATGCCCGCCGCGACTGCGGATATACGGTCTTTTGTTTGTTTTGATATGAAAGATGTTGATTTTTTGTAGTTAAAGACCATTGCTTTTTTCTGCTGAATATGATATAATGAAATAAATTCGTTTGCGGTTCCGGCGGATCGTAAACGAATGGATCAGAAAAAAAGGGGCAGATAGTATGATACGGGAACAAAACAATACGGATTTTGATGTGCTGATCGTCGGCGCGGGACCCGGCGGCATCTTCACGGCCTATGAGCTGTGTCAGGCAAACCGCGGGCTGAAGATCGCAGTCTTTGAGTGCGGCAATCCGCTTTCCGCGCGCAAATGTCCGATCGACGGCAAAAAGGTCAAAAGCTGCATCAACTGTAAGACCTGTGCGATCATGAACGGCTTTGGCGGTGCGGGTGCCTTCTCGGACGGCAAATACAACATCACCAATCAGTTCGGCGGCACGCTGTATGAATACATCGGCAAGCAGGAGGCGCTTTCGCTGATGCGCTATGTCGATCAGATCAATCTGGTACACGGGGGAGAGGGCACAAAGCTTTACTCCACCGCGAATACCGCGATCAAGAAAAAGTGCTTTGAGAACGACCTGCATCTGCTGGATGCACAGGTGCGGCATTTGGGAACAGACAAGAATTACATCGTCCTTGAGAATCTCTATGAGGCGATGAAGGACAAGGTCGATTTCTACTTCCGGACGGAGGTCGGCTCCGTGGAGCGGACAGAAACCGGCTACGCGGTCACGGCAGGGGAGCAGCGGTTCACAGGCAAACGCTGTGTCATCTCCGTCGGACGGAGCGGCAGCAAATGGATGGAGACGGTCTGTGCGGCACTGGATATCCCGACGCGCTCGAACCGCGTGGATATCGGCGTGCGCGTGGAGCTTCCGGCGGCAGTGTTCTCGCACCTGACCGACGAGCTCTACGAGAGCAAGATCGTCTACCGCACGAAGCAGTTTGAGGATCTGGTGCGTACTTTCTGCATGAACCCGCACGGCGTTGTCGTCAATGAGAACACGAACGGCATCGTGACGGTCAACGGCCACAGCTATGAGGATCCGGCACTGCATACGGACAATACGAATTTTGCGCTGCTTGTCAGCAAGCATTTTTCCGAGCCGTTCCGCGACAGCAACGGCTACGGCGAGAGCATCGCCCGCCTGTCGAACATGCTCGGCGGCGGTGTCATGGTACAGCGGTTCGGCGATCTGATCCGCGGCCGCCGCAGCAATGCGCAGCGCATTGCGGAGAGCTTTGTCGTGCCGACGCTTGCCGCACAGCCCGGCGATCTCAGCCTTGTGATCCCGAAGCGCATTCTCGACGGCATCATTGAGATGATCTACGCGCTTGACAAGATCGCGCCGGGCACCGCAAATGACGATACGCTGCTTTACGGCGTGGAGGTCAAATTCTACAATATGGAGGTCGAGATCGACAGCGATCTGCAGACAAAGTACGAGGGACTGTATGTGATCGGGGACTGCTCCGGCGTGACGCATTCGCTGTCCCATGCATCGGCATCGGGTGTGTATGTTGCGCGGCACATCCTCGGTCAGGACAAGGAATAAGGAGGAACTGTCATGAAAAAGATCGGATTACAGATGAGCATTCTGATGGGTACTGCACTGAGCTTTTGCCTGTCGCTGTTCGGAACACTGCATTCGGGACATTTTTCGGTTCCTGCCTTTCTGGTCAGCTTTCTGGTCAGCCTGATCGTCAGTCTGGTGATCGGCTTTCTGGTGCCGATGCCGAAGCTTGAGGCCGCTGTCTGCGGGAAATTGAATATCGAGCAGCGTTCCGTGAAGGGCAACGCAGTCACGGCACTGCTTTCCGACCTGATCTATACGACGCTCATCACGCTGGCTGCGACCGTGCTGGCTTATAAGCAAATGGTAAAAGCAGGCGGTTCGGCTTCGTTCGGCGCAATGTTTCTCAGCTCGCTGCTGATCTCGCTGGTGATCGGCTATGTGCTGATTTTCATTCTGAAGCCGCTGTTCCTGAAGCTCGTGTTGAAGCATAACGGCATTGACCCTGCTCAAATGCAGGACAGGCCGCAGAATTAACAAAAGCCCGGAGGCGTTCGGAACGCTTCCGGGCTTCTTTTTAATGCATTTCCTGATTTTCGGAACGGATATCCTGCTTGAACGCTTCGTTCAGCTCGGGATACGCCGAGAGCATCGGCTCAATATCCGCGCCCTTTTTGCGGTCAAAGTAGTTTTTCGTGATCTTCGCGACCAGACCGCTCATCGCGACCAGACAGATCAGGTTCGGTACTGCCATCAGCCCGTTGAACGTATCGTCGACCGCCCAGATGAGTTCGCTGTGGATCGCTGCGGATGCCGCAATCAGAATGACGTAAACGATCTTGAATATCCTGACGGTCATGCTCCGCTTGCTTTCCGGGAGAAATCCGAACAGAAATTCCACAGCCTTTTCTCCGTAGTACGACCATGCGAGGATCGTCGTAAATGCAAACAGCGGCAGAATGACCGAAAAGACCGCCGTACCGAAGCTGCCGAAATTGGTTGAGAACAGCGACATGGACATCGCCGTATCCTCCATATCGGAGCTGAGAGATGCGGTGTCAAAGGTCGTCAGGAAGGTCAGCGAGGTCAGCGTGCAGATGATGAACGTATCGAAGAATACCTCAAACACGCCCCAGAGTCCCTGCTTGACCGGCTCTCTGGTCTCTGACGCAGAATGTGCGATGACGGACGAGCCGAGACCGGCTTCATTGGAAAAGACGCCGCGCGCCATGCCTTTTTTGATGACAGTCGCGAAGGAATAGCCGAGGACGCCGCCGCCCGCTGCACGGAAGTTGAACGCATTGCCGAAGATCAGGCCGAAGGCGCGGGGGATCGCGGTGACATGTCTGCCGAGCGTCAGCAGAGACATGATGATGAACAGCAGCGACATAAACGGCACAAGCATCGAAGCGACCTTGCCGATGCGCTGAATGCCGCCGATGATGATCAGCGCAGTGATCGCAGCGACGGCAATGCCGATGACAAGCCGGAGCGAAGTTGTATCATGAATCCCGGTCAGTTTGGCAGCCGCCTCACTGAGCGTGCCGGAGATCTTGTTGGTCTGGACACCGCTCATGCCGACAGCCGCAAACACGCAGAATACCGCGGCGCAGAGACCGAGCCATTTCTGCTTCATGCCGTTGGCGATGTAGTAGAACGAGCCGCCGGAAAGATTGCCGTGATCGTCCTTTTTGCGGAAATACAGGCCGAGGACGTTTTCGGAATAGTTCGTCACCATGCCGAAAAATGCGGAGATCCACATCCAGAACACCGCACCCGGTCCGCCGGTCAGGATCGCGGAGACAACGCCGATGATGTTGCCGGTGCCGACCGTGCCGGAGATCGCAGTGGAAAACGCCTCAAACTGCGAGACGGATTTCAGATTCGGGTCAGCGGCCTTTTTCCCTTTCCCGAGGCTTTTCAGTGCCGGAATGATCGTGGTGTTCAGCGATTCCTTAAAATGCGTGACCTGCAGGAATCCCGTCCGGACGGACAGCAAAATGCCCGTGCCGAGGATCAGGATGATGACCGGCCAGCCCCAGACAATCCCGTTCAGGACATCGTTGACCGCGCTGATCCGGTCAAGTACCGTTTGCAGCATAGAGCAGCATTCTCCCTTCTGATAATACACATAAAAAATCCCGCAGCAAGCGGAACGGTATCATTATATCAGATTTCGCCGCAAAATGCAAGCGTTTCCCTAAAAAACGCATATCCGCCGCAAAGCTGACGCCCCGGAATCAATCGTCCCTCTCAAATTTGTGCAGGGTGCCTAAAACAGCCTGCGAGAAGCAAGCAAATTCGCTGAAATGCCGTCTTGCAATTTCGTGCGAATTGGAATATAATTGAATTGTAGTTAGAACCGGAATCAGACCATTGAGCACTTGTTTTCAATTGTCTGCTTTTTTATTTTGCCGCAAAGGAGCGTGATCCCGTGAAGGCACTGGAAGACAAGATACGGGCAGAGGGAAAGATCCTGCCCGGACCCGTATTGAAGGTCTCGTCCTTTCTGAATCATCAGATGGATTCGGATTTTATCATGGAGCTCGGTAGAGCGCTTGCGGAGCGTTTCCGGGATGACGGCGCAACGAAGATCCTGACGATCGAATCCTCCGGCATCGCGATCGCGGTCGCAGCCGGTGCGGCACTGCATGTCCCGGTGCTGTTTGCCAAAAAGCACCGCACAAGCAATGTGTCCGGAATGCTGTATCAGACGCTCGTGCATTCGTATACGCACGGCACGGACTATACGGTTGTTGTCGAGCGCGAGTATCTGAAAGCGGACGACCGCGTGCTGATCATCGACGATTTCCTTGCGAACGGCAAGGCGGTCGAGGGACTGCTGGACCTTGCTTCTCAGGCGGGGGCAAAGGTCGTCGGCGCGGGCATTGTGATCGAAAAGGGATTCCAGGAAGGCGGCGAAAAGCTGCGTGCGGACGGCCTGCGCGTGGAATCGCTCGCGATCATTGACAGCATGGATGAAAACGGGATCGTGTTCCGGGATTGCTGAATCGTATCCGGTGTCAGCCGGGTATCAGAATAACTGCTGAAAATGCAAAGGAGAAGGACTATGAAAAAGAATCTGATTCGTTTACTGTCTGCCGTGCTTGCGGGTTCCCTGTGCATGGGACTTTCCGGCTGCGGAGAGCCGGGTACCGGCGGAGACGGAAAGACGGGCAAGGATGCGATCAAGGTCGGCCTGATCTGCCTGCACGACGAAAACTCCACGTATGACCTCAACTTCCTGAACGCAATGGAGGAGGCCAAGAAGGAACTGGGTCTTTCCGACAATCAGATCATCATCAAGAAGAATATTCCGGAAACGAATGAATGCAAGGAGGCTGCTGCCGATCTTGCGGACCGCGGCTGCAGCATCATCTTCGCGGATTCCTTCGGTCATGAGCCGTACATGCTGGAGGCTGCCGAGGCCTATCCGGATGTGCAGTTCTGCCACGCGACCGGTACGATGGCACATACCGAGAACAAGGACAATTTCCACGATGCATTCGCTTCGATCTATCAGGGCAGATATCTTGCCGGTATCGCAGCCGGTCTGAAACTTAATCAGATGATCGACGAAGGCAAGATCAAGCCGGAGGAAGCCGTCATGGGCTATGTCGGCGCATTTACCTACGCAGAGGTCATTTCCGGTTATACCTCGTTCTATCTCGGTGCGAAGTCGGTCTGCCCGAGCACGACGATGAAGGTGCAGTTCACCGGTTCGTGGTATGACGAGACCGCGGAAAAGGAAGCTGCGACCAAGCTGCTCAGCCAGAAATGCGTGCTGATCTCGCAGCACGCGGACTCCATGGGTGCACCGACCGCCTGCGAAAACGCCGGTGTTCCGAATATCTCCTACAACGGCTCCACAAAGGACGCCTGCCCGAATACCTTTATCGTGTCGTCCCGCATCGACTGGAAGCCGTATTATGTGTACGCGATCAACTGCGTGCTGAACGGCCAGCAGATCAAGACGGACTGGGTCGGCGACCTGAGCACCGGCTCCGTCGTTCTGACGGAGGTCAACGAGCAGGCAGCCGCTCCGGGCACACAGGCCGCGATCGACGAGGCCGCTGCACAGCTGAAAGACGGCACGCTGCATGTGTTTGATACCGCGGCATTTACCGTGGACGGCAAGATGCTGACGACCTATCTTGCGGATGTGGACACCGATCCGGAATATCAGCCCGATACCGAGGTCATCAAGGACGGCTATTTCCACGAGTCCGAATACCGTTCGGCTCCGTATTTCGATGTGCAGATCGACGGCATCGAGCAGCTCAACACCATGTTCTGATCTCGTATGAACATCAGGCGGGGCAGTACATCTGTCCCGCCTGCGTTTTTTGGCAATCCGAATCCCAAACCGGCAGGAAGTGCCGTGAAAGGAATCCGTCATGAGCAAAGCAGTCAAACAGTCAGAAACTGCACCGGCGATCCGGCTGCAGAATATCACCAAGCGGTTCGGGCAGGTCGTTGCGAACGACAATGTGTCGCTCTCCGTGGATCACGGGCAGATCCTCTCGATCCTCGGCGAAAACGGCAGCGGCAAGACCACGCTGATGAATATGATCGCAGGAATTTATTTTCCGGATCACGGACAGATTTTTGTGGACGGCGAGGAAGTCGTGATCCGTTCTCCCAGGGATGCATTCAATTGCGGGATCGGCATGATTCATCAGCATTTCAAGCTGGTCGATGTATTCTCTGCGACAGAAAATATCGTGCTGGGTCTGGATGACGAGGAGAAATTCAGCCTCAAGCAGTCCGCGAAGAAGATCACGGAGATCAGTCAGCAGTTCGGTTTTGAAATTGATCCGGACAAGAAGATCTATGAGATGAGCGTCTCCGAAAAGCAGACCGTTGAGATCCTCAAGGTGCTGTACCGCGGCGCGGATATTCTCATTCTGGACGAGCCCACCGCCGTGCTGACGCCGCAGGAGACCGAAAAGCTCTTTACGGTGCTCCGGAAAATGCGCGACAGCGGCAAGGCGATCATCATTATCACGCACAAGCTCCATGAGGTGCTGTCGCTATCCGACCGGGTTGCGGTGCTCTGCAAGGGCAAGTATATCGGCACCGTCGAGACCGCAAAAACGAATGAGAGCGAGCTGACCGAGATGATGGTCGGCAAGAAAATTTCGCTGAACATTGCGCGCTCCGAGCCGAAGGATCCGGTTGACCGTCTGGTCGTGGAGGGGATCACCTGTAAAAGCCGCGAGGGTGCCGAGCTGCTGCATGATATCAGCTTTACCGCAAGAGCAGGCGAGATCCTCGGCATTGCCGGCATTGCAGGCAGCGGTCAGCGCGAGCTGCTGGAAGCGATCGCAGGACTGCAGCATGTGAACGGCAAAATACTCTACAATGATCCGAAAACCGGCAAAACGGAAGATCTGCGCGATAAAACGCCGCTGCAGATCCGTGAGCTCGGCGTGCGGCTTTCCTTTGTGCCGGAGGATCGTCTCGGCATGGGTCTGGTCGGCAATATGGACATTGTGGATAATATCATGCTCCGCAGCTACAAAAAGGGAAAGGGCATCTTCCTTGAACGCAAAAAGCCGCGTTCCCTTGCGGAAAAGATCATCAAGGATCTTGAGGTCGTGACGCCGGGCGCGAATACGCCGGTGCGGCGGCTTTCCGGCGGCAATGTGCAGAAGGTTCTGGTCGGCCGCGAGATCGCGGCATCGCCGACCGTGCTCATGGCTGCTTATCCGGTGCGCGGACTTGATATCAACGCATCATTCACGATCTACAGGCTGCTGAATCAGCAGAAGGAAAACGGCGTTGCTGTGATCTTCGTCGGCGAGGACCTGGACGTTCTGCTGGAGCTTTCCGACCGCATCATGGTCATCAGCTCGGGACGCATTGCCGGGACGGTCGATGCGCGCACAGCGACCAAGGAGCAGATTG
Organism: Ruminococcus sp. Phil11; assembly: GCA_001940925.1. Taxonomy (GTDB): domain Bacteria; phylum Bacillota; class Clostridia; order Oscillospirales; family Ruminococcaceae; genus Firm-04. The sequence continues at coordinate 86,750 of MSGZ01000042.1, read as the reverse complement.
GTCTGCTCATGACAAAGAATACGGCGCAGGAGGGAGGTGCAGCAGATGACACAGCAACCGCATAAGGTCAGGGAACCGCTGTTCCGCATCGCGAAGCGTGATACGATCGTTTGGTGGAAGGCATGGTGCATCCGTGCCGCTGCGATCATCATTGCGCTGATCTTCAGCGGGATCGTGTCTTATCTGCTGACAGGCGAAAACCCGCTGCATATCTACGCGACCATGCTGGGCGGTGCCTTCGGGACACAGCGCAGGATCTGGGGTATGCTGCAGAATCTTGCAATGCTGCTCTGCGTATCCGTTGCCGTGACGCCCGCATTCAAAATGCGCTTCTGGAATATCGGCGCAGAAGGGCAGGTGCTGATCGGCGGACTGGCCTCGGCCGCCTGCATGATTTTGCTCGGCGATAAGCTGCCGAACGCCGTGCTGCTCATCGTGATCCTTGCAGCGAGCTTGCTTGCCGGTGCGGTCTGGGCAGTGATCCCTGCCGTATTCCGCGCAAAATGGCTGACCAATGAGACACTGTTCACCCTGATGATGAACTATATCGCGATCCAGCTTGTCTCGTTCTTCGTATACAAATGGTCGGTGCCGAAGGGCTCCGGACAGGTCGGCGTCATCAACCGTGCGACCCACGCCGGCTGGATGCCGGTCATCGGAAAATACGACTATCTGCTGAATATTCTGATCGTTGCGGTCATTACCCTGTTCATGTATATCTACCTGAAATACAGCAAGCAGGGCTATGAGATCGCGGTCGTCGGTGAGAGCGAGAACACTGCGCGGTATATCGGCATTCCGGTAAAAAAGGTCATCATCCGCACCATGCTGATCTCCGGCGCGATCTGCGGTCTGGCCGGTATGCTGCTGGTTTCCGGCACAGACCATACGATCTCCCGCGATACCGCGGCAGGCAGAGGCTTCACCGCGATCATGGTCTCATGGCTCGCGAAATTCAACCCGATCTTCATGGTGCTGACCTCATTCCTGATCGCATTTCTTGAAAAGGGCGCGACCGAGGTCTCGACCGAATTCGGACTGAACGAATCGTTCTCGGAGATTATCACCGGCATCATCATTTTCTTTATCATCGGCTGTGAATTCTTCATTCAGTATACCGTGAAAATGCGTGAAAAGGAGGCGGCGAAATGATCTGGGCAGGATTTTTGCAGCGTGCGATCATGCAGGGCATTCCGCTGCTGTACGGCTCGACCGGTGAGATCATCACCGAGAAATCGGGCAACCTGAACCTCGGCATTCCGGGCATCATGTATGTCGGCGGCATCAGCGGCGTCATCGGCGCGTTTCTCTACGAGCAGAATGCCGCAGCACTGAATCCCGTGCTCGCGGTGCTGATCCCGCTGCTTTGCTCGGTCGCGGGCTCTCTTGTCATGGGGCTGATCTACAGCTTTCTGACGGTCTCGCTGCGGGCAAATCAGAACGTGACAGGTCTTGCGCTGACGACCTTCGGCGTCGGCTTCGGCAATTTCTTCGGCGGCTCGCTCTCGAAGCTGGCAGGCAGCGACGTTGCGTCGATCTCCCTGACCGCAACGAGCAACTGCTTCCGGACAAAGCTGCCGTTTGCGGATTCCTGCGGCTGGTTCGGGCAGGTGTTCCTGTCGCACAGCTTTCTTGCTTACACCGCGGTCATTATCGCGGCTGTGACGGCACTGATCCTCTCGCATACCCGTGTCGGCCTGCATCTGCGTGCAGTCGGTGAAAATCCCGCGACTGCGGATGCAGCGGGCATCAATGTCGGCCGGTACAAGTATTTTGCGACCTGCATCGGCAGTGTGATCGCCGGCCTCGGCGGGTTGTACTACGTCATGGATTACGCAAACGGTGTCTGGTCGAACGACGGCTTCGGCGACCGCGGCTGGCTTGCGATCGCGCTGGTCATTTTCGCCGTCTGGCGGCCGAATATCAGCATTTTCGGCTCCATCCTGTTCGGCGGACTGTATATTGTCCACAACTATATCCCGGGGCTGGATGTCAGCGGACAGGAGCTTTTCAAGATGCTGCCCTATGCCGTGACGATCCTGTTCCTGGTGGTTATCAGTATGCGCCGCAAGCGCGAGGCACAGCCGCCTGCGCATCTCGGTCTGCCGTATTTCCGTGAGGAACGGTAACAAGCGGGACGCTTCCGTGAATGTTATCCGCCGGAATCAGAAAGGGAGTAAGCAATGGAAAGATCAGAATTCATACGTCTGCTTGAGGAATATACGCAAAATGAAACAATGTCTGACTTAACAGTTACAGGCGAAATCATCAGCGATATGGACTTTTCATCCTATTATCTCGGCTCAACATGGTTTATGGATAATCAATTTGATTCCTGCACATTCCACACGACCAGACTTACAGATACCAATTTTTGCGGCAGCGTCTTTCGCAGCTGCACCTTCAGTGAGAATTATATTCTGAAAGCCGATTGGAATGATATAAAAATGATGCATTGTTCTATCGTTTCCCTTGAGGCGGTGAGAGTATGTTTCTTTCGTATCATAATGGAAGACTGTGAAGTAAAAAACTCAGAATTTGCAAGATGTTCTTTTGAACCTATACATAAAGACGGGCAGGAAGACGGTTACTTTTCAAAAACGGTTTTCAGGAACTGCACATTTGAAGTTTGCCGCTTTGATGACTGTGTATTTGATTCAGTCGAGTTTATCGGGTGTACGTTTACGAACACTGATATTGATACAACAAGTCCCGGTGTTCATTTTACGGACTGCGTGTTCAAAACAAATCAATCAGATTGAAGTGATATCTTGCATTCCAAACATATAAAGAGGATTTTGTCGATCGCATTCGCCGCATCCTGCTTTTCAAAAGGCATTCATCCGTTGAACGGGCAGGCTGCTCGGGAAGCGGGTTTGCCAACCGTTAATGAAAATATAACAGAGGTGTTGCTGCTATGAGAAAACTGTTCTGGGCACTGACTGCGGCATTCGGCGGATATGTGCTCTCCGGACTGGTGATGCGGTTCCTGCGCGGACGGTTTGCCGTACAGATTCCCGACCGCACTGCACTGATCGTTACAATTGTGACGGTTGCCGTGCTTGTGCTGATCGCACTGATCGCAGCGGGAAGCCGAAATCTGGAACGTGCGCGCTTAACGGGCTATGCGAAGCAGGCCTTTGCGCCGGAATCGGATGCCAAGCGTCTGAAAACGAACCTTGCCGCGGAGATCGTATGGATCATCGTGCTGGATCTGCTGTTTGCGGCAGGTCTCTGGTATCTCAGAAAGCAATAAAAAACGCCGCCCTGTTCCGTTTCCGGAGCAGGGCGGCTGCTGTATTTCTGTGCTTATTTCTTTGCGGTATCCGGTGCTTCGAGATACTTGTAGCAGACGGCTGCAAGTGCCGCACCGGCGAACGGGCCGACGATAAAGACCCAGAGGTCTGCAATCGGGGCGGTATTGCCGCTGAACAGCGCGACCAGTGCCGGACCGAAGCTTCTTGCCGGGTTGACCGAGGTGCCGGTCAGGCCGATGCCGAGGATGTGCACGAGCACCAGCGTAAAGCCGATGACGATGCCGCCGAAGGAGCCGTGATTCGCCTTTTTCGAGGTTACGCCGAGAATCGTCAGGACGAAGATGAAGGTCAGCAGGATCTCAACGAGCAGTCCGGCAATGCCGCTGCCGTTCACGCCTGCCAGTCCGTTCGAGCCGTAGCCGCCGGTCATGTCCTTGACGCCGCCGAGGTTCCAGATCAGCGCAAGCACGCCGGAGCCCGCAAATGCGCCGAGGCACTGCGCGATCACATAGCCGATGAAGTCCGCGCTGCTCATGCCGCCGGACATCAGCACACCGAGCGAAACAGCCGGATTGATGTGACATCCGGAGATGTTGCCGACGCAGTAGGCCATGCCGACGATCGTCAGGCCGAATGCGAGTGCGGTGAGGATGTAGCCGCAGCCGTATACTGCGTCACATCCGACCAGCATGGCCGTGCCGCATCCGATCAGCACAAGGGTGAAGGTACCGATAAACTCTGCGATGTACTTTTTCATGACAGTCTTCCTTTCTGTTCAGGCTGATTCTTTCGCTCCGCGCCGCCTGATGAACGGCGGAGTGCTGCGGCATCAGACTGCCGCAGTCCTGTACTTTATATTATAGCACAGAATTTATTGCGATGCAAGCCTTTTTCTCATAAAAATAAAACCGCTGCAGTCCGTAAACGGAAATACAGCGGTTTATTATCCGGCCGGTTCCGCGTCCGCATTTTGCGGCACAGGAGAACAGTATTGCATCAGGTTCAGTGCAAGGCCGCCGGATTCCAGCCTGAAAAAGGTTTTGGATACGATGCGGAACAGCGGCGTGCGTTCAAGGCCGCATTTGCAGCCGATTTTGGTCGCAGTCCGCATGGCACCGGGCAAACCCCAGCGGCGGTAGAGCCATGCCGTGATCCGCAGCGGCAGAGAGCCGGCGGGCTTCCGGATCGCAGCGGATGCTTCGCGGCGGTGTCCCTGTTCGGCAAAGTGAAATTCCGGCAGAGAATGACTGCTGACGATCTCGGCGGAATTTGGATCGGTCTGCGGCGGGATCTCGTCCGGGCCGACCGAGAACGGTGCCTTGACGACCTCGATCTCAACACCGGCGGAATCAACGGCCTTGATGCAGAGATCGTATTCGCCCTCTGTCAGTGTGGAAAAGATCAGCTTTTTCGTGAAGAAGCCGGTCAGCTTGTATTCCTTTGCGTGCGGATAGACGGTCACGGACTGGATCGCCTCGTTTGCACCCTTCCGCGTGATCGTTCCCGTGATCGTTCGGAGCACATTGTCCGAGCTGACGGTGCCTGCAAGCGTAAAATTGGAGCCCGCCTTCAGCGTACCGCCGGGCAGCACGGAATTTGCAATGACAGCCTGATGATTGAAGAACTGGTATGTATAGCAGATGTTGCGGTCAACGGTCGTGCGGATGCCGGGGCATCTGCCGCAGCCGGAATACTGCCAGATCGTCGCCTCGCCGGAGAGGTCGTAGCCGACCGGACTGACAAGGCCGTTTGTCGTGTTGAAGTAATTGGCTTCCCAGATCGGATACTTCGCGTCGAGAAGCGTCTGCCGGTCGATGCATTCGCTGTAAAACGCGCTGCTGGAATAAACACCCGCCGTATGTCCCGCATCCTCGATCTTTTCCAGTCCTGCGAGCAATGCCGGCATAAAGACCTCCGAAGGCAGATGCTCCTGCCGGATCGGGGATTCGAGATCGAGAAAGACCGGAAACTCAAAGGACTTGTCCTTCAGAAAGCCGAGCATATAGCCGACATCCTCGAGAAATTCGTCCTCGGTCGCAGCGTCAGTGAACAGATAGCAGCCGACAGCGACGCCGGCAGCCTTTGCGCCCTCGTAATTCGTTTCAAAGGTCGAATCGAGCTCCCAGTCATCGTAGGCACGGATGACCTTGCAGCAGCGCAAGATCGCGAATTTGACGCCGCTTTTTGCAACCTCATCCCAGTCGATCTCCTCCTGATATTTGGAGATGTCGATGCCGGGAATCTCGACCGCGGCAGATGCGCGGAGCCTGCTGCGGGATCCGGAGCGGTCAGCCGCAGACAGATACAGTACGGTCAGGATCAATGCGAGAATACATGCCGTGAACCGGCGTGATCGCGTCTTCAACGAACCACTCCCTTCTTCCAAATATAAACATACAAATTTATTATACCACAAATTCGTCCGAAATGCAACATTTTCTCCCTAATTTTTCAGATGCGCGGGGGAAAAGCTTCCGGTTTCCGGACAATTTCTGTAAGAATCGCAGCAAAATCCGGTGCGGGGGCTTGCTATTTTCCGGGAAAAGCAGTATAATAATAAAGTATGTACAGACGGAGAAAGGAAGATTTCCATGCTTACGGAGGACAGGCTTCGCAAGGCGGAGCAGAAATACGATGAGCTGACAGAGCGTCTGCAGGACGGCAGCATTGCGGCTGACCCGGCAAAGCTCGCGGCACTCATGAAGGAATACAAGCAGCTGACCCCGGTCGTGGAGGCGTACCGCAGCTATACCGGCTGCAAAAAATCACTGGAGGAACTTGACCTGCTGTTGGCTGATCCGGAAACGGACGCGGAGCTCCGCGCAATGGCGCAGGAGGAGCGGCAGACCGAGACCGCGCGCCTTGCCGGACTGGAGACGGAGATCAGCCGCCTGCTGATGCCGGAAAATGAAGCCGATACCCGCGATGTGATCGTCGAGATCCGCAGCGGTGCGGGCGGTGAGGAGGCTGCGCTCTTTGCGCATTCACTGCACCGGATGTATTCGATGTACGCAGACCGGCAGGGCTGGAAGCAGACGGTCATGAACTTGAATGAGACGGAACTGGGCGGCACGAAAGAAGTAACATTTTCACTTTCGGGCGACCGCGTCTATCAGAAGATGAAATTCGAGAGCGGCGTGCACCGCGTTCAGCGTGTACCGGAGACCGAGTCGCAGGGGCGCGTGCATACCTCAACGGTGACGGTCGCAGTGCTGCAGGAGGTCGAAGATGTCGAACTGGAGCTGAATCCGAACGACCTGCGGATCGACGTATTCCGTTCCAGCGGCGCGGGCGGCCAGCATATCAACAAAACTTCGTCCGCGATCCGCGTGACGCATATCCCGACCGGCATGGTCGTGGAGTGCCAGAACGAGCGCAGCCAGTTCCAGAATAAGGACAAGGCACTGGCAGTTCTGCGTGCGCGGCTCTATGCAAAAGCACAGGCAGAACAGGATGCGCAGGTCGCGGCGGAGCGCAGAACGCAGGTCGGCTCCGGCGACCGCTCCGAGAAGATACGAACCTATAATTTCCCGCAATCGCGCCTGACCGATCACCGCATCGGATTTTCGCTGTATAAGCTGGAGGATGTGATGAACGGCGATCTGGATGCTGTGTTTGAAGCTTTGCTGACCGCCGAGCAGGCGGAGCGTCTGGCAGGCATGAAGGAGGCGGAGGCATGAAAACAAAGCTGCTGCACGAGGACGGCATCGCGCTGGCCGCAGAGCTGATCCGGCAGGGCGAGCCGGTCGGAATGCCGACGGAAACGGTCTACGGCCTTGCCTGTGATGCCGGCAATCCCGATGCCGTGCGGAAGGTTTTTGCGGCCAAAGGCAGACCCGCGGACAATCCGCTGATCGTGCATATCGCGGATATCGCGGACTGGGCACCGCTTGTGACGGAGATCCCGCCGCTGGCGCAGAAGCTTGCGGAACGCTTCTGGCCGGGGCCGCTGACGATCATTCTGCCGCGCACGGAGCGGATCCCTTCCGTGACCGCAGGCGGACTGGATTCCGTCGGGGTACGGTTCCCGGCGCATCCGGTCGCACAGGCTCTCATCAAAGCGTCCGGCGTGCCGATCGCGGCACCGTCCGGCAACCGTTCGGGCAGTCCGAGCCCGACGACCTCTGCGCACATGCTTGCAGATATGGACGGGCGCATTCCGGCGATCCTCGAAGGCGGAAGCTGTCTCTGTGGCGTCGAATCGACCGTCATTGCGCTGGACGATGCGGAAACCGTCCGTGTGCTGCGGCCCGGATTTGTAACACCGGAACAGCTCGGCACAATCGCAAAGCGTGTGATCGTGGATGATGCCGTGCTTGCAAAGGTCAAAGAGGGGACTGTCGTGCGCTCACCGGGTATGAAGTACCGGCATTATGCGCCGAAGGCAAAGGTCACGCTGGTGCAGGGCGGTCAGGACGATTTTCTTCGTTATATGGAACAGCACACGGGGACGGGTGTGCTTGCACTGGTGTTTGATGCTGATGTTCCCGCCTGTCAGATGCACGGGATCCCGTGCAAAGCCTACGGCGACACGGATGAAGCGAGAGCGGCTGCTTTTTTTGCTGCTCTGCGCGATGCCGATGCGGCTGGTGTTTCGCATCTGTATGTCCGCGCGCCGAGAACCGACGGCGTCGGACTTGCGGTGTATAACCGGCTGATCCGTGCGGCAGGCTATGACATTGTTCATGCAGAGCAGACTTGCCCCGCGGAAATCTGACGGGCAGCAAAATGATATCTTTGAATGGCATCGGTCGGTGTTTTCGGCCGGTGCCGTTTTTTACTGCCGGGCAATCGGTGATTTGCATAAACGGGTTTCGATTATTTTGTAATATATAACAAAAATAAGACGTTCACGGGACATTTTGTCCGTTTCTTTGTTTCTGTAATAAGAGGGTGCATGAAAGGAGTGGAGGATATGCATCAGAATAAATTTTTATCGCTGCTGATAGCCGGGGTGCTGTTTCTTGCTGTTTGTCCGCAGATGCCTGCCGCGGCCGCGGAATCCGCCGGATCCGATTTCGTGATCGAAAACGGCGTTCTGCTCGAATACACCGGAAACGACCCGGTCGTGCATGTGCCGGAGGGCGTGACCGAGATCGGATTTCAGGCGTTTGTGCGGACGAAAACGGTTCAGAATATCAATAGCCCGGAACTGTCACTTAAAATTCCGTATAACGATGTTCTGGAGGAGGTCTATCTGCCGGAGAGCCTGCTGGTGATTGACGAACGTGCTTTTTACAGCTGTGTGTCTCTGAAAAAGGTGCATTTTCAGGAGGGCTTGAAAAAAATCAATTCCCACGCATTTTCTAATTACTGTGAATTGAATTATACGGAATACGGTCTGACGGAAGCGGACATGCAGATGCATCTGGAATCTGCTGAACTTCCGGACAGTCTTGACACGCTCGGGGAATATGCCTTTCAGGGCAGCGGACTGCAGTCCGTCAGCTTCGGCAGCGGCCTGAAAACGATCGCGCCCTATGCGTTTGCGTATACCGATCTGAAAACGGTCACATTGCCGGACAATATTGTATATTTAACGTGGTACTGTTTTGCGGGTTCAAAGCTGGAATCGGTACACCTTCCGGACAATCTCGTTAAGATCGACGAATCTGCTTTTATGAATACCTGCCTGAAATCCGTTTCATTCCCGGAAACCCTGCAGTGGATCGGGGACAAATCGTTTATGGGCACCGGTTTGAAAGAGATCACGATCCCCGCAGCGGTTTCGACGCTCGGCTCGTATGCATTTGCGAATACACAGCTGAAATCTGTCACCTATGAGGGCAGTATTCGGAATATGGGAAAAAATGTCTATATGAATACGCCTTACGCAATGACGCATACAGAGAATGTCGGGGACTTTGAGATCCTTGAAGGAAATCTTGTCCAGTACACCGGCAATGATGTGACAGTCATAGTTCCGGATACCGTGAAAACGATCTCAAAGGAGGCATTTCAGGGTGCCTCGCGTCTGCGGTATCTGTATCTGCCGGATTCCGTCACGCAGATCAACGACCGCGCATTTGCAAACTGCAGTCATCTCCGCGAAGTGCATTTCGGAAACAGCGTGACAACGATCGGCATTGAAGCATTCTCAAACTGCGAAAAACTGCGGCGCATCATGCTGCCTGATTCGGTGCGGAGCATCGGAAACAGTGCTTTTGCAAACTGCATCTCGCTGGAAGATGCCCGGCTGAATGACGGGCTGAAAACAGTCGGGTACAGCTTCTTTCATAATTGCCCTGCGCTCAAAACGCTCCGGATCCCGTCCAGCCTGGAAAAATGTGAACGGTCTTATTATCTGCATGATTTAGAGTCTGACAGGTGGGATTCCATAACGGAGACGGTGGCATCCTTTTACAAAGAATATCCGGAGCTGATCACCGGCAATCATTGTGAAATCGTTGAATGCAGTCTTTTGGGCCCGCAGTGCAGGGAAACCGTCGTGTACGGGGAAAGCGGCTCCATGGCACCGGGCATCGCAGAGAATCTGCATCTGACATGGAAGCCGCTTTCCGAACTGCCGGAATTTGACCCCGTGCCGGACGGCCCCGACATGACGCTGAACATCAGCACGGACACATGGAAATTTCTGAATGCGGGCAGCGTGTTCGGCTCTGAACGGTACATGACCGATGAAGCGCGGGCATACGCAAAGCAGACCGTCAACGGAGAGCTTGCCGATCTTGACGCAGCCTTTGACGGCTCCTGCTACGGCATGTCGCTGACGGTGATCCTTGCAAAGGCCGGAAAGCTGAAAGCATCGGATCTGCATACAGGCGCAAAGAATCTCAAAGAGCTGGAACCGGATCAGACGGTGCAGTCCGTCATCAATTTTTATCATTACATGCAGTATGCGCAGAATCTGACAGTCACAACCGGTTCCAATTATGACGATACACTTGCGGATATGCTTGAAACAGCGGAGAATATCCCGCGCGGTGAACTGCCGATGCTGCTCACTCTGAACATGAAATCCGGCAATCATGCGGTCGTCGGGTACGGCCTCGAAAAAGGGGCGTGGGTCTGGAACGACCGGAAATATGACCGCAGGGTACTGATCTGGGATCCGAACAGCCCGAATGAACTGAAGGACGATGCCTGCCTGTATATCAGCAGCATCACGCTGGATTACTGCATCCCGTTTTACGGGATCATTTATGATTATAATGAGAACGGTCTGAAACAGGGATTGGTCGGCTCATGCAGCAATGACCTGAACCGGCTGCTGCCGGCGGAGTACCCGTTCGCGACGCAGGCTTCCGTCAAACGCGGTGACATGAACTGCGACGGGCAGACGGATGTTTCCGATGCCGTGCTGCTGGCAAGATTTCTTGCAGAGGACAGGGAAGCGGTGATCACCGATCAGGGAATGAAAAATGCGGAAACGGACGGTGAAGCCGGACTGACCATGTCTGACCTGACCGTCATGCTGAAAATCATAGCGAAGATCATCCGATAACAAGAACGTCCGCAGAGGATCAACTCTGCGGACGTTTTGTCTGCTTATCCTGCGGGAACAGGTTATTCGGCTGCTTCTTCGGGAGCCTCAACAGCGATCGCGCCGTCAAGAACAACATACTGATATGCAGTTAAGTTGCAGTCGTACATCGCTGCCTCATATTCCTCGGGGCTCAGTTCCCAGCCGGAGGTAATAAACTTGCTTTCGGTCCGGTCAAGGGAGAGCGAATAAACAGAACCGGGCTTTGCGTCCTCCGGAATCTTGTAGATGTATTCACCGAGAATCGAACCGTCCGGAATTTCAGCGTTCTGCGCCTCGGCCCATACCATGGCACCCCAGTTCGGATCCGCATTCACGACGGCATCGTGCGACGGAATACTGCCGTTGATGATATCGTTGATATTGCAGCGGATGCCGGTCAGCTCCGCATCGCCTGCCTCGTGGATGAAGAGCTGGAATCCTGCGAGCAGCGGCATACCGGAGACGTAGATCGGAACCGAAACATAATCGCCGGGCTTGCCGGACGCGCCGCCGATCTCAAGGAAGCTGCCCTTCTTGCCGTATTCACGGAATACCTCTGTCACTTTTTCCTTGACGACTGGCAGTGTGATGCCGTCCTCGATCACATAATCAATGATCTCATAGTCGTATTTCAAGCCTTTCTGACCGGTGACGCTGGTGATCTTGCGGTAATCCGACCACAGCGGTTTGTTGCCTGCCAGCGTATTGCAGTAATACTGCAGAATGTTGGACGCATCCTCAATGTCGATGATGCCGTCGAAATTCGTGTCGGATGCGGGATCGGTTTCCGCGGAGATTGTTTCGCGCTTCGACAGGGCGGTCACATAGTCGATCAGAACGGTCTGTGCGTCCTCGACGCTGACCTCACCGTTTCCGTCGGCATCGCCCATGCTGCGAAAGCTGTTTGTTACAGCTGAAGCATGAAATACCGGGCAGACACTGACTGCCAGTACGGATGCGCAGGCTGCACAAAAAGCCTTCAGTTTTAATGATCTCATAACGATTCCTCCTTTGATCGGTACATAGATTGATTGTATATCGGCACGGTACATTTCGGAGGAGGTCCCCGGCCCTCTCATACAGTATTACAGGTTCATGCGTGAAAAGTCTCATATTTTCTAAAAATTTGTAGCAGTAAATAAAAAACGGATGTGCCGATTGTACAGGTTAAACAATAAAAACGGAACCCGACCGCCCTCTGATCGGATTCCGTTTTTGTATGCTGTGGAGTATGATGCGATGCCGTTCTTTCGCAACGGCATACTATCATGTGTAAAGCGGGCAGATGCGGCGGTGACCCTGCCGATCCGGAGTCTTTTGCCGAACCGGGCTGTGCACAGCGTCAGCGGAAACCGGATCGGGAAAGCCGGTTTTTGCTGACGGTTTTGTCCCCGTTTCCGGTGAGAGACCGGATCCGGTCAGCCGTCTGCCGTATCAGGGTTTCGCCGTTTTCCGATGCGGGAAGCTCGGATCGCGGCACGGATATTCGTCTGCTTAGCCGTCTGCACCGCTTTTATTGCGGACGGACGGGATTCACGCTCCCTGACGGGAGAATGTTCAGAGCATTGCCTGTGACGGGAACCACATCGGACGCGCAGACTGCTCAATGCCCTGAGACTGTTCGCTCTCGGAATTCAGATACTGTGTCAAAGCATTCCTCCTTCTGTTGTGAAACAAAGTGGCGGGGGAGAATGGATTAAAGTGCGCAGCGGGAAATCTGCGCCTCTATACATGAAACAATCCACAAGGGAAAATGTCCCACGGAAAAATCAGTTTTGTATACATGCACAAAAGCACCCTGCTTATCTTGTGCAGGGTGCTGTAAATCTTATTCGTTTTCCGGGATCTGCGGAGCGAACGGTTCCTCCGGCGTCAATCCTGTTGGGTCAAATTCCCTGACGCTGATCGGCTCATCGACCGTCAATGCTGTGACTTCACTGTAATCGGTCTGCAGGCCGTCAGCATTTCGCTCCTCGTATTTGATCAGAATACCGGTACCGACATCAACAAGCAGAGAGATCGGATTGCCGCTGTGTATGCCTTCGATCGCAGCACAGTTTCGTCCGAGGACGGTTTCGGTTCCTGTGATATGCCAGAGATCAAAATCGTCCAGCCGGGACATGGCAATGCTCTGCGGGAACAGGCAGCAACTGCTCGGGATTCCGAGGTTCATGCCGTCCATACGGTTGAATGCAAGCCCCGTGCCGTCCGGCTGATATATGCGCCGGTCATTGTCGCTCATGATGAAGTCATTGCCGCTGTCAACGGTGCAATAATTCTGTGTGAAGGTCTTTTCGGTCAGATTGACATTGTACAGAAAACTGGTGAATGGGTCCTCTAAACCTATGAAATATGTTTCATGTGCGCCTTCGCAGCTTTGTTCGCGTTCGTAGGATTTATGGGCTGTATCGTCCGTCTGGAAACGGATGTCAATCTGTCCGCTGCCGGTTCCGTAAAGCATTTCGCCCTCTGCAGTGCTGAAATAGTCAATGCTGTTCAGCATCATGTGGTAGATATAGCTTTTGGCTTCCGGCGTGTTCAGGCCGCAGTCAGAATCCGGCGCAAAATACTTCGCAATATATTTTTCGGTGTCAATCAGCAGGGGACCGCCGTTCTGCTGATAGCGTTCACGCGCCTTATTCAGAAGTGCATCCGATTCCTCCCATGTGCAGATACGCTTTTCCTGCTCATGCAGTTCAAGCTCTGCATAAACGGCAGGCGGTGCAGTCGTTTCGGCGGGCTCAGTTATAATCACGGACTGCTCCGTTTGTATGCTGTTTGATTCGGCCGGCATCGCTGTGCTGTCCTCTATACTTTGCAGAACTTCATGTTCTTGATTGCCGCGGATCAGAAAGACCCCGACGCCTGCTGCGAACAGCATACAGGCAGCCAGTGCGGCCGCGGTGAAAAAGCGGGGGACTGTAATGCCGGTATGCTTCGGCTGTACCGCCGCCATTGCGAAGTCCGCCGGTTCGGTGCTTTTGTTTGAATCTGTGTTTTCCGCGGGACTGCGGAAGCATTCACTGACCAGATCGCGCGGGACATCTCCGAGCGCATCCATAATATCCATCGGTTTCATAGCAATTCCTCCGTTTCCAGATATGCTTTCAGTTTTTTTCTTGCGCGCAGCAGCGTCATTTTGACCGCGCTGATGCTCATGCCGTTCTGCGCAGCGATCTCCTGCACGGACGCGGACAGATAATACCGCTGCAGAAAAATACGCCGGATCTGCTGCGGCTGACTGCGGAGCCAATCGGTCAGGGCGGCGGTCAGCTCGTGCTGTTCTGCCAGTTGCTCGACCTGCTCGGCAGAGGGCAGAATTTCAGCGAGTTCATCCAGTGCCAGCGCGAACTGTTTGCCGCCGCGCTTCAGTCTCGTGCGGGTTTTCAGCTTATCCATTGCGGAATGCCGGGTGAGTGATACTAGATAAGCTTTCAGCTCCTGCGGGCTGACCGGCTGCCGGCTGTTCCAGACGGCCAGAAGCATGTCGCTGACACATTCTTCGGCGTCCTGCTGACTGCCGAGGATCCGGTATGCAAGCTTTCCGCAGAGTGCGCCGTAGATCCTGCGGATCTCGGATAATGCCCTTTCATCGCGGTTTTGCAGCATCGCAATGATCTGACTGTCCATTTCATCACTCCCTTCACTTACTATATAGACAAAAAACGGGATCGGTCACAGGTCTGACGGAGATGATCTGAAAAAGCAGACCGCCGTCCCGTGGGAAAGCGGTCTGTGTGCTTATTATATCATACGGAACTGAAAATCGCAATGCATCCGTGTACAAAAAACATGCTGCACGATGCGCATTGTGTCCTGCAAATATTGCATTTTCAGCAGGATTGTGATATAATGATACAGACATAAGGAGGACTTTGCATATGAAAAAACCGAAAATGACCTCTGTGCAGGTCATTGCGCTTGGATTTCTGCTGATGATTCTCGTCGGCGCGGTTTTGCTTTCGCTGCCGGTTTCATCCGCATCGCATACGCATACGCCGTTTTTCGACTGCCTGTTCACCTCTGCATCGGCGTCCTGCGTGACGGGTCTGGTCGTGGCAGATACCGGCACGCACTGGTCGCTGTTCGGGCAGATCGTGCTGCTGGTGCTCATTCAGATCGGCGGACTTGGATTCATGTCTGTTTCGGCACTGTTTTTGCTGCTGATGCGGCGGAGGGTCGGCCTCCGGTTCCGCGTGATCCTCGTGGACAGCATCAACTATTCGCAGATCGGCGATATCATGCCGTTTCTGCGGCGCATTCTGATCGGTACCTTTTGCATTGAGGGCGTGGGGGCGGTTCTGCTTGCGTTCCGGTTTATCCCGCTGCTGGGCGTAAAGCGCGGTATCTATTTCAGCATCTTTCATGCGGTGACGGCTTTCTGCAACGCGGGCTTCGACCTCATGGGAAGCGTCAGCGGGGAGTATTCCTCGCTGGTGATGTTCTCCGGAGACTGGCTCGTCAATCTGACCGTCTGCGGTCTGATTTTGCTCGGCGCACTGGGCTTCTGGGTCTGGAACGACCTCTGGAACCGCAAATGCAGGCTGCACCGCTGCACGCTGCATACCAAACTGACGCTTGCGGTTTCCGCTGTTCTGGTGATCGGCGGAACGCTGCTGTTCCGTCTGCTGGAAAACGGGAACTTCGCAGGGCTGCCGGAGCATGAAAAATGGCTCTGCTCCCTGTTCGATGCCGTGACGCCGCGTACTGCCGGATTCAACACGACAGACACCGCGGCACTATCCGACAGCTCCATTCTGCTGACCTATCTGCTGATGTTTATCGGCGGCGGCTCCGGCTCGACGGCGGGCGGCATGAAGATGACGACTGTTGCAGTGCTGCTGCTGTTTGTGATCGCCGGCATCCGGAATCAGGAGGAGGCGACCGCCTTCGGCAGAACGATTCCGATGACTGTACTGCGTCCCGCTGTAACGGTCATTGCGATGAATGCCGGTCTTGCTTTTACCGGTGCGGCAATTATTTGTGCCGCGGACGGTCTTGCGATGCGGGATGTGCTGTTTGAGACGATTTCCGCCGTCAGCACCGTCGGCATGACGACAGGCATCACGCGGGCACTCGGGCCGTTATCGCGTGTCATCATTATCTTTTTAATGTATCTCGGCAGAGTGGGCAGCGTATCGTTTGCGCTCGCCATGATCGCCAAACGGCAGCAGATCCCCGTGACACTGCCGTCTGAAAATATTTTGGTCGGATGAGGAAAGGAACAGTATGAAACAGTTTTTGATTATCGGAATGGATACCTTCGGACATATTCTTTGCAGGAAGCTTGCAAAGACCAGATGCGAGATCATGATCGCGGACATTGACCCGAACAAGCTGGATGATCTGCTTCCCGTTGTGGACAGCGCGAAATGCGGCGACTGTACCAGCGAGGCCGTGCTCCGTTCCTACGGCATTCCGGATTTTGACGTCTGCTTTGTATGCGTCGGCGGACATTTTCAGGCGAGTCTGCAGATCTCCTCGCTGCTGAAGGAGCTGGGCGCGAAGAAGGTCATTACAAAAGCCGATAATGCGATTCAGGCCAAATTTCTGCTCCGAAACGGTGCAGACCAGATCATCTATCCGGAGGACGAGGTCGCGGAGCGGATCGCGACCAGAGAAAGCAATGACCGTATCTTCGACGCGGTCGAGCTGGGCGGCAATTACGCGATCTATGAGCTGATGCCGCATAAGCGCTGGATCGGAAAAACACTGAAAGAACTGAATTTCCGCGCAAAGTACAAGATGATCGTCGTCGCGGTCAAGGATGAGAACGGAGATATCATTCTGCCGCACGCAGAATATAAATTTCAGCCGGGACACCATATGCTGGTCGTCAGCAAGCCGGAGGATGTCGAGGATTATTGAGCCTGAAAAAGCTGTACATGCAGGACGCACGGGGTTAACTGATCCGTGCGTCCTGTTTTGTGCTGTTGATCTGGATAATCTGAAGAAAAGGAATAGTTGTATGTAATAACCGGCAAAGGTTGTACGGATTTTGTTCCGATCGAGACAACGCCAGATGACGATTATGCAGTACAAGTAAAACAGGAAATTTGATGCAATATAAGCAAAATGCAATACAATTAGCACAAATTTAAGCACTTGTACCGAAACATCTGCATTTTGTCCACTTAATCTGTAAATTGTAGGTTGAAGTTTGACGATAGATTGTTTATAATGACAATAGTATATTATATCCTTGTGGTATAATATCAAAGAGAAATTATATTATATTTATTTTTTAGGGGGAATAGAATATGAGAAAACAGCTGACGTGCGCGGTAGCTGCGTCTATCAGCCTGTGCACACTCATGCAGACTGCGTCTCTGACGTCATTTGCGAACAATCCGATCTGCCAGACCAGCTTCTCGCCGGATCCGGCACCGGTCGTATTCGGTGATGAACTGTATGTTTACACCGGTATGGACAGAGACGGAAACAATGACAACTACTACATGACAGGCTACCAGTGCTTTTCCACGACAGATATGCAGAACTGGACGAATCACGGCGTGATTCTGAAAGACACCGATATCAAGTGGATCAAGCAGAATTCCGCATGGGCATCCCAGTGCATCGAGCGCAACGGCAAGTACTATTATTATATCACAGGCGAAAGCTCCACCGGCAGCGGCAGAGTCATCGGCGTGTTCGTCGCGGATTCTCCGTCAGGTCCGTTCCAGGATGTCAACGGCAAGGAGCTTGTCGGCCCGAACTGGGAATACATCGACCCGACTGTCATCATTGACGATGACGGACAGGCGTGGCTGATGTTCGGCAACCCGAGCTGCTACTATGTCAAGCTGAAAGAGGACATGGTGACGCTCGACGGCCCGATCCAGAAGTTCAATCTCTCGCTGCCCGGCGGGACAAGATACGGCGAGGGCCCGTGGATCTATAAGCACGACAGCCTCTACTATCTGGTTTTCGCTTCGTTTGTTGATGCGTTTAACGGCGAGAGCATTTCGTATTGCACCGGTCCGTCCGTGACAGGTCCCTGGACTTTCCGCGGTACGATCCATGAGGGTTCCAACTGCTTTACGACGCACGGCGGAATCATTGATTATAAGGGACATTCCTATTCCTTCTATCACATGAACGGCCTGCCCGGCGGCGGTTCCTTCAACCGCAGCGCAGCATGTGAAGAATTTACATACGGTTCCGACGGTTCGATCCAGGCACTGAAGTCTACCAGAACAGGCCCGGATCAGATTGAATCGTTCAATCCGTTCCGCAAGCTTGAGGCCGAGACCATGGCATGGTCTGAGGGCGTCAAGGTTGAATCGGCGGGCAACGGCTCGCAGGCACTCGGCTTCATCGAGAACGGCGACTACACCATGCTCAAGGGTGTTGACTTCGGCGATGAGGGCGCAACAGAGTTCGTTGTCAGTGCAGGCTCCAACGGCGAAGGCGGTATGATCGAGGTACATCTCGACAGCAAGACCGGCCCGATCGTTGCGACTGCTAAAGTCCCGGTCACCGGCGGCTGGCAGGATTTCACTGAGATCTCCGGCAATTGTCTCGGCGCAACCGGCAAGCACGACGTCTACTTCGTGTTCAGCGGTTCTGACGGCTACCTCTTTAATGTTGACTGGTGGGAGTTCAAGGGCGCGAACAGTTCTTCGGGTTCTTCCCAGAACGGAAATACGACCAGCTCCGTCCTCGGCGATCTGGACAATGACGAAAAGATCACCGCAAAGGATCTGTCTCTTGCACATCAGGAGCTGAAGGTCTATGAGGCATATTCCGGAAACGGCTTCAAGAGCAATGCCGATGTCAACAGCAACGGCAAGATCGAAAAGGACGATTTCCAGTGGTATGTCAAGTTCCTGACCGGTCAGACGAAGGACTATCCGGAAAAGCAGACGCCGGTCACGACGGCTCCGCCGCAGACCACTGTTCAGCAGACGACCACGACTGTGAAGCCTGCAAGCAATTTCCGGTATCCGGAGATCAAATTCCACGAGGCGCCCGGCTACTACTTCAATGAGGGCAGCAAAAAGGGCAGAGTCATCAACGAAAGTTATAACGGCATCAACGGCGGCAACAAGCTGAACGTCTATCTGCCGTATGGCTATGACGAAAACAAGCAGTACAACATCTTCTATCTGATGCACGGCGGCAATGAAAATGAAAACACGCTGATCGGGCAGAACGATACGATGATTCAGAATATGATGGATCACATGATCGAAAACGGTGAAGTGGATCCGATGATCGTTGTGTTCCCGACATGGAACAAGTCCGGTGCGGATAAGTTCTACGGTGAATTCCGTCAGAGCGTTGTTCCGTTTGTCGAAGGCAAGTATTCCACTTATGCAGGCAAGGATACCAGCGAAGCAAGCCTCAAGGCTTCGAGAATGCACCGTGCATACGGCGGCTTCTCCATGGGCTCTGTCTCTACGTGGGGCGTTGCGGAAAACTGCATGGATATCGTGGCATACATCATGCCGCTCTCCGGCCACAGCTACGGCGGCATGGGTAAGATCGCGGAGGCAGTTGACAGATTCGGCCTCAAGAAGGGCGAATACTTCATCATCTGCGCGACCGGTTCTACCGATATTGCGTATCCGAACATGAATCCGCAGATGGATGAGCTCAAGCAGGACAGCCACTTCTCTTACGGCTGGGATCTCTCGAAGGATAACTTCTATTATATGGTCGCGGACGGCCGCGATCACTGGTGGGGCAATGTGCGCCACTATGTCTACGACATACTGCCTTCGTTCTTCCGCGAAGGTCAGTAACCCAACAACGGGGGAAGCAGCAGCGGTACTGTCAGGGGTGCCGATGCTGTGAAAAATAGAAATTGGACATCATGGTTTTCGGGGAAAATCAACTGTTTCAAATTCATTTTTTGAAAGGATGATTTTCATGAAAAGGACAGTAGCAGCAATTCTCTCCATGAGTTTTGCACTTTCGGTCTGCTCCGCATTTCAGGCTGCGGCAGCGGACGATGCAGGCGGCTTTGACATGAGCCAGATGGGCGGCATGGACTGGAGTCAAATGGGCGGCGGTGACGCAGGCGGCATGGG
>MSGZ01000042.1:0-66896 GCA_001940925.1 Ruminococcus sp. Phil11 | reverse complement strand
CGCAGGCGGCATGGGCGGCATGGATTGGGGCCAGTTCACCGGCGGTCAGCCCGGCGGTCAGCCCGGTGGTCAGCCCGGCGGTACTGACTGGAGCCAGTTCACCGGCGAACAGGGCGGCCTTCAGACCGGCCAGACGGGCAGCGAGACCGGTAGTTCGAGTTCTTCGACCAGCACCGGTATTAAGGGCGATGCCAATGGCGACAGAAAAGTCGATAAGAGCGATGTAACGACGCTGCAGGGCTTCCTGCTTGGCAAGGTTACTGAGATCGATGCCAAGGGCGCTGACTTTGACGGCAACAACAAGATCACATCTGCTGACTTGTCTGCATTGAAGGATCGTATTCTGAATCCGCCGCAGACTTCCGGCGGTGCCGGCACTGTGTCTCATTCCGCGAAGGAATACAATGCGATCGTTGCAGCTGATTTCCAGAGAAATGTCCCGCAGAACGTCAAGTCTGCAAGCTACGAAAAAGCGAAGAAGGTCACCTACTTCTCGAAGAAGGCGAACCGCAACAAGTCCTGCAACGTATGGACGCCTCCTGGGTATGATCCGAGCAACAAGTATCCGGTCATGTTTATGAGCCACGGCGTTATGGGCAATGAGGACAATATGCTGAGCGGCTGGGGTGTCCTGGAAATGGCAACGAGCCTCATCAACAGCGGTGATGCTGTTCCGTTCATCATCGTGTTCCCGCAGATGTATACGGATGCCAAGAGCGGTTCTCCGATGGGCATCAACATGGATGTCATGGATGCATACGACGATTTCGTCTATGATGTGAGAGACAGCCTCTATCCGTATATCTGTGAGAATTATTCGGTTGCGACCGGCAGAGAGAATACTGCTGTGGCAGGCTTCTCCATGGGCGGCAGAGAGTCCCTGTATCTCGGTCTGATGCTTCCGGATATGATCGGCTATGTTTGCGCATCGTCTCCGGCTCCCGGCATCGTTCCGGCAAGTGACTCTTTCATCGCAAATCACCTCGGCAGCAAGAAGCTCGACAGCCAGCAGAGAATGACGAACAACGATTTCAAGTTCTCTGACGAGGATCTGCCGTACATTCTGATGATCGGCGGCGGTACCAGTGACCAGGTTGTCGGTACGTTCCCGAAGCAGTATCATGAGCTGTTTGACAAGAATGGCACGACCAATATCTGGCAGGAATTTGCCGGTGCTGGTCATGACGCAGGCGTCGGCACTCCGCTCTTCTACAACTTCTTCAGATATGTTTTCAAGGCATAATCGCAAAGCGTAAGTGAAAGGATCCCCGATCGGCGCGAACCGGACGGGGATCCTTTTTGTATGCCGTATAAAAAATCACCGGTGCGGAAGGGGATCGCGCCGGTGATTTTTCAGTTACTTGAGAATCGCGACTTGTTCAGTCATTTACAGGGAACTTTGCGATCTTTCCGGTCAGATAATCCCGGAGATATTTCGCGTCCTCTGCCGTCAGCTCGAGATCGCCGTCCAGATCCGCAGGATCCAGTTCGTCGATCGAGCCTGCCTTGATAGCCTGTTTCATGATCGTCAGGTCTTTTGCGTCAACCTTTTTGTCGTCGTTAAGGTCGCCGGGGATGTAATCATTTGCTGTTGATGTACCGCCCGGGACATTCAGCTTGAATGCTGCGACGTTGAACAGATAGCCCTCGCCGCCTTTGAATACCATGTACAGGTCATGCTTGCCGCTGGTTTCCGTCAGCGATGTGCGCTGCGTTGCCCAGTCCTGCCAGCCGCCTGTCGGTTCCACATCAATCGTGCCAATCAGCTTGCCGGTCGGGCCGTCCAGATGCAGCTCGATCGAGCTGCCGCCGGAGTTTGCTGCGACACGGATATCAATGGCATTTGCGCCGCTGCCGAAGTCCACATCCTTAAAGCCGATGTAGTCGCCGTTTTCGATGTACGCAACATCCAGACCGCCTTCGCTGCAGTTCTCGGTCTCAACACCGGACTGATCGCTGTAAGACGAAGCTTCGGTGCCGGAGGACGTACCGCTGATGCGGAGCACATGCTCGGACTTGCTGAGCACCTTGCCGGTGCTGTCGGTGACATAAATGCGGTAGGTTCCTGCTTCCGCAGGGGTCTTGATCTTGGCTGCCGTACCCGCGGCCTTAGTCATATCGCCGCCGGTCTTGAATGTCGTTGTGTTATCCGGCGCGATCCAGACGGTCTTGCCGGAGCCTGCCTTGCGGATCGGGAGAATGCCGTCGCCCTTGGTCGCGCAGCTTGCCGGGAACACATAGTCCGCATCCTTCATCATACCTTCCGGCATAATGCTCTTGAACGAATCCTGCAGGCCGGAGTTGAGGCAGACCTCATACTGACGCTGCGGCCAGACATTGTCGGAAACCACGATCGGCGTGTCAATATCACTGTCTGGCGGATTTTTGCCCATTTTATTGACGCTTGCGTATGTGCGCTTGATCGTAAGGTGATGCTTGTCGCCGTATTCCTCGCAGTTGATCGTGTAGGTGACGTTCTTGTCGATCTCGAGGACATTGTCGTTTTCCTCGATCCATGCGGTGCCTTCGTCGTTATGCAGGCCGTAGGTCGGTGCACCGGGGCCGCCCGCCGGGATACCCTGCACGTAGTTCTCATTGATGACCGTGCCGGGCATCTGACCGATCGTGTAAATGCCGCCGCTGTCGTGCAGACGGTTCAGGCAGTTGATCACGCGGTTATAGCAGATCATGTTGTCGCGGCAGGTCTCGGAATCCTTGAAATTGCACCAGCCCCAGCCGAGGTGAATACCGTTGTACGCGGTCTTTTCGACCTGATTGCGCAGCACCTTGACCGAATCGCCGAAGTAAACCGTGACGGCCGCGCAGCCGCCGAAGCCGTGCACCACGCTGATATCGTAGAGCAGGTTGTCGCAGATCGTGTCATTCTTGCAGACGCCCTCGACGCCGCGCGGGAATTTCTCGCGGTTCGAGCCGTCGCCGTCGCCGATATATACATGCTGCGGGTGTCCGATCGTGATGCCGGACGAGGTAATGTCGGTGATGTAGTTGCCGGAAATGTTGCTGTTGATGACGTCGTTCGTCATGGAAATGCCGTCCGCTCCGGTGTGCTTGATGACGTTTCCGGTAAAGTCGATCGAATCGCTGCTCGTAACATGGATCATGGCAGGCAGGGTATCGACCATTTCGTACTTTTTGCTGTGCCAGTTGGTATCCGCGAATGCGGTGTAGGTCTGAGCGGCCTGACAGGTCGTTTTGCCGTGGGAACCGGCAACATCTGTCAGCATGTAATCGGTATGTGCAAAGGTGATGCCGCTGAACGTGAGGTTTTTCACGCGGTTTGAAGTGTTTTCACCGGCGATCACGAGCAGCTGATCCGCAATCGGAGCTTCGACATCCGCAGCGGACATGTCCTCCCAGTCGAAGGGGTAGTAGTACAGCTTGTGCTCGGTCTTGTCGAAGAAGAACTCGCCGGGCGAATCAACAAAGCTGAACGCGTTGTAAAGCGTATGCCAGCCGCTGCAGGAGAAGCCTGCACCCCAGCCCGGTGTCTGCGCGATCGCGCCGTAGGGCTGCTGCATCAGCAGGATCATGGTGTTTCCGTCATACTTCACATCGCGTGAGCAGACGATGTTCTCGTTCCATGTGGTGCCGTTGACGACCTCCAGATCATCGAGGTTCGATGTGACCCTCGGAATGTCGCCGGCGTTGTACTTGATGCCGTCGCTTTTCAGCCCGGAATCCCATGCCCAGTCGGCCTGTCCTGCGGAGACGCCGTAATCGCCCCAGCCGCCCTGTGCGCCCGCGCCGACGCTTCCCATGTTGGCGCGGTGGTCGTTGACATACAGGTTTCTGAGCTTGTAATCGCGGTCGAGCGGTGCAACGTAAAGTTTGTCGTTGAACTTGCTCCATCCTGTGACCTGCTGTGCGCCGGAAAAAACCGGCTTCTCATCCTGATATGCCTGATAAATGATGCGGCAGCCGTCCGGCGCGGAGTCCCGCGTATCAAACGTGACGGCTTCAGTCATGCGGTAGGTACCGCCGCGGAAATTCACGACAATATCGCCGGTCATGCCGTTTTTTAATTTTCTGACGGCATCCCGCGCACCGGCGAGCGTTCGCAAAGGCGCTTCCAGCGTACCCGCATTGCTGTCGTCACCGTCGGGTGAGACGTACAGCTCAGCGAAAACGGCAGCGTCAGCCGCAAGACTGATGCCTGACGGAAGCTGTGCGGGTGCTGCTGCCAGCAGCAATGCACAGACAGCCGCCGCCGTCCGTATGCCGGGTCGCCTTCGGAACATGCTCTTTTTTTCTCTAGTCATGTATAGACCCCCATTTCATCCGGTAAACCGGTAAATCATCAGAATACTGCATGTTCCCAATCATACAATATTCCACTGTTATTGTACCATAGATGTACGTACAAAACAATAAAATATCCACAGAAATCATGGATTTTTTGCAGGTTTGAACATAACAAGTGCACGAAAAATGTATATAGTTGTTTTGGTATATGTATCTTGCCGCATTCTTTTCGGAAAAAGTCTTTACAAGCTGCATTTCCTGTGTTATAATAGAATCATGCAGTGGCTGTCCGGATATCCGGCGCGATTTCAGAATAAAGAGGTGCAGAATATGGAGAATGTGAAACAGAAAAAAATCGGACTAGTATTGAGCGGCGGCGGTGCAAAGGGTGCTTACGAGGTCGGCGTGTGGGCTGCACTGGAACAGCTCGGCCTGACCTGCGGCATTGACGGCATCATCGGGTCGTCGGTCGGTGCGCTGAACGCTGTGTTATTTGACACCTGCGATCTGCAGACAGCGAAGGATATCTGGCTGAATCTGAAGGAAAGCGACCTGCTTTATGTCGATCAGACCGCTTTCTTTACATTATTGCTCGGACCCGCTTTTCAGGCTGTCCGTTCGACAGTCTGGGGGATCATGCTCGGCGGCGTGTTTTCGCAGAAGCGGCTTGAGGAGATCATGAAGAAGAACATTGATTTCCGCAGGAGTAAGCGCGCGCTGTATGCGGTCTGCTCGCATATTGCTTCGCCGAAGCTGTCGGAGGTGTTCTATCTTGCGGAGTATGCACCGGATGTCCGGCGGAAGATCGTGCTTGCGTCGTCCGCGCTGCCGGTGATCTACAGAGGGCTGTTTGGTGCGCGCATCAACGGTGCGGGCTATCTGGACGGCGGCATCTCTGATAATACGCCGCGGATGAAGCTGCGTGCGCAGGGCTGGCGGCAGACGGTCACAGTCTGGCTGACCGATCAGCCGGAGCCGGACAAGCTTTCCAATGACCGCAATATCGACATTATCCCGTCGGAATCGCTCGGCAGCTTTGTCAGCGGTACGATCAAAGTCGATCCGGATAAGCAGAAGCATGATTTTGAACTCGGCCTGCGTGATACGCTGGCTTTGAAGGAACGCCTCCTGCAAATGGCTGACGCTGTGAAATAACAAAGACCCCGTGATCCGTTGAGAATCACGGGGTCTTTTGTGTTATGCTGCTTTCAGCAGAAGCCGTTTGAGCAGCGCGAGGTCTGTGGCTGTCAGTTTGCCGTCGCCGTTGAGATCGGCTGCGGCTGACTGTGCAGCGGTCAGCTCTTTGATCGTCAGCAGATGCTTCTGCAGTGCGACTGCATCCGCGACGGTTGCTGCACCGTCTCCGTTGACGTCGCCTGCGATCTTGCCGGTTTTGAAGCTGAACGAATCAATGTTGATCAGGAATCCGTCATCGCCCTTAAATACCATGTAAAGCGTGTGTGTGCCGGATGCGCCGGATACGTCACAGGAAAACTCCTTCCATTCCGTCCAGCCTTCCGTGCCGGTCACCGTGCAGGTACCGACCAGCTTGCCGGTAGGGGAGTCGAGATGCAGCGCGATCTTTCCGCCTTCGGTGTCGCTGCCGGCCTTAACGGTGAAGCTGTCTGCGCCGGCTCCGAAGTCCATGCTCTTGAATGCGATATAGTCGCCGTTTTCGATGTAGCCGACGTCCATGCCGCCGTCGTCAAGCACTTCAGTCTGGATACCGGACTGCCGGTCGAATGTCTCCGCTTCGATCGTTTCATACGGATTGCGGGTCGGTTCCGGTTCGTCGGATTCCGCCCAGATCTCCAGTCCGCCGATCGCGGCAGGTGATGCTTTCGTCGAGGCGGTGTACATGGAAACGCGCGCATAGCGTGCTTCTGCAGTCTGCATGTTGCGGCCGAAGCTGCTCTGTGTGGTGCTGTAGACCGAATCGGCTTCCGTCCATGTTTCGCCGTCCTTGCTGATCTCAAGCCTGAAATCGCGCGGATAGTCAGTGTTCGCATTGGTTGCGCCGTTCAGCTTGACGTTCCAGCGGCTAACCGGATAGGTCTTGCCGAGATCGACCGTCAGCCACTTGCAGCCGTCCGGACCCTTTGCCCATGCGTCCGTGCTGCTGCCGGAAACATCTGAGCCTGCGGTCTTTTTGTTCCATGCAACATTGCGGAGATCGGATGCGGTTCCGTCCTCAAGCTCCATGGCGCCGTTGATGTGGTAGGTCTTGCCTTTTTCCGTTTCAAAGGTGATCGTTTCGCCCTGGAAGGAAACCGTGCAGGGGTTGCCGGACTTCGAGAGGATGTCCGCGCCGGTCAGCTGACCGTTTTTCCATTCCATTTTCGTGACGGTGAAGCCGCCGCGTGCGCAGAGACCGTTTGCATGGCCGGTATTCCACTGCTCCGGCAGTGCGGGCAGAAGCTTGATCTCGTCGTCGTGGCTTTGCAGGAGCATTTCCGCGACGCCGGAGGTAAAGCCGAAGTTGCCGTCGATCTGGAACGGCGGATGTGCGTCCCAGAGGTTGTCATACAGTCTGCCGTAATTGTTGACCGGGGAGACCAGCAGCTTCACAAGATTGTATGCGTGTGCGCCGTCCTCGAGTCTTGCCCAGCAGTTCAGCTTCCACGCCTCGGACCAGCCGGTTCCGTCATCGCCGCGGGCGTTCAGGCTGACTGCTGCTGCCTCTGCGAGGGCAGGGGAGGTATCCTTCGTGATGAGCTGTCCCGGGAACAGGCTGTACATGTGCGAGATATGACGGTTCTTCTCGTTTTGCGCATCCCAGTCGTATGCCCATTCCTGGATCTGTCCCCAGCTGCCGATCGTATCCGGCTTAACAAGAGATAGACGGCTTTTCAGCGTATCTGCGAAGGTTTTGTCTGTACCAAGCACATCGGTCGCCTCGATCACATCGGTGAACAGGCTGCGCGTCAGGGAATTGTCCATTGCGATGCCGTAGGCGCAGGCGGCACCCTGACCGCCGCTGCCGCCCGGCATATTGACCTCGGGCGAGGTGCTCGGGAATACGACATTGTACGTATTTCCGTCGATTTTTGCCTGACGGAGGATCTCGCTCAGGAAGTTTGCCGAGCCCTTGATGACCGGATAGACCTCGCTTAGATATTCCTCATTCTGATTGAACCGGTATGCATCGTAGAGCATATCGGAGACCCATGCGCCGCCGGTCGGCCACATGCCCCATGCGCCGTCGATCGGGCCTGTGCGGCACCAGAGGTCGGTGTTGTGGTGCAGCACCCAGCCGTCGGAAACGCCGTAAACGTCCTTGGCGGTCTGTGCGCCGTTATTCTGCAGTGCCTTTGCCTTCTCAACGAACGGCCGGAAGCATTCTTCCAGATTCGTCGTCAGCGCAGGCCAGTAATTCATTTCGTAGTTGATATTGGTCGTGTACTTGCAGCCCCATGCAGGATCGCGGAATTTGTTCCAGATGCCCTGCAGGTTCATCGGCTCGGAATCGCGGGACGCGGAGATCATCATGTACCGTCCGTACTGGAACAGCACCTTGACGAGCTTCGGGTCATTGCTCCTGCCGAATGACGCGATGCGGTCGGGGATCGCTTTTGCGGTCTCTGCGCTGTCGCCGCCGAGGTCAACGTCCACGCGGGAGAACAGCTCCTGATAATCCGCGAGATGCGCGCTCAGCAGCTCGTCATAAGACTTCTTGGCTGCCGCGGTCAGATCCTTCGCCGCATTGCCCTTTTCATCGCCGTTGCAGGTCGCATAGTTGATGAAATTGGTGCGGACAGAGGTCAGGAGCACGACAGAATCTGCGCCGGATACGCGCACGGCATTGTCACCGGCCGAAACCGTGCCGCCGTCCGGGATTACCTTGGTGCGGGTCGAGAAATACACCGCATGGGGCATCCCGTATTCGTCGTCGCCGTGGCCGTGCATGACGATCGTATCACTGCCGTCCGTCTCGCGGGAATATTGCCCGGTCAGGGAGCAGTCATACGAAGCGGAGACCGACACGCTGCCCGGACTGTCGCAGGTGATGCGCGTCACAAGCACCTGATCCGGGTGACTGACAAAGCTTTCGCGGGTATACCGTTTGCCGTTGATCGTATACGAACAGCCTGCGACAGCGGTGTTCATGTCGAGCCAGCGTTCATAATTGCCGGCATCGCGTGCGCCGCAGTCCACATTCAGCGTACCGACGGACTGATATTTTGCCTCGCCGCCGCCGATCATGGCTGCGCCGATCGTGCCGTCCGCATCGCGGTAATTGCCGGCCATCATCTGATTCCAGCAGCGATCCATTGTATCTTTGGAGACCGTCTTGTGATTGTTGCCGGGGCCGCCGCTCCAGAACGTCGCCTCATTGAGGTCGAAGCGTTCAGAGGGGCAGTTGCCGTAAACCATGGCACCTATGCGCCCGTTTCCGAGCGGAAGTGCCCTGTAGAAGGACTCGTCATTGTCCCATGCATTGCCGGAGTTATTGTTGCCGGCACTTGTTTTGTAGTGCAGGATCAGGTCTTCATCCGATGCGGCGTATGCCGTCAGATTTGTTTTCTTTGCTGCCGGCATTCCGGCAGCGGTACCGGAAACCAATACCGCTGCGCAGACGCAGGCGATTATTTTTTTATATATCTGTTTCATTTCTATTTCCCCCCTAAGCGGCAGCTTACAGAACGAGCAGTTTTGCGATGATGCGGAGAATATCCGTCAGGTCATCGCTGTCGATCTTACCGTCCTTGCGAACCTCCGCATTTGCGCGTCCCTGATCGGTGATAACTGCATTCCTGTCAGAGTTGAGATATCTCGCGAGCAGGACTGCATCGCTGACATCGACCTTGTTGTCGCAGGTGACGTCGCCGGTCAGACCTTCATGGACTTCCTCCGGTACTTCGGGTTCTGCGCCGAAATCGACCCACAGTGCGACCGCATCGTTCTGTGTATCGTAAGTCGGGCTTGCGGTGTTCTGCGATGCGAGCTCTGCTGCGGACAGTGCCTTCGTATACAGGCGGCAGACCGAGAAGTCAGCATCGGAGCCGCGGCGGGTCTCGGGGCAGTTGCCGATCGTCAGATCAAGGGTCGAGGCGTTCGGGCCGCCGGTCGAGAGCCGTTCTGTTTTGAGGATCTGGCCGTCGCAGTAGACGGAGATCGTGTTCGCAGATGCATCATAGATACCCGCGACCTGATGCTCCTTGCCGAGCCAGCCGGCCTTCATGCTGTCGGGCATGGAGTAGTAGCAGGTGCGCCAGTCGCCGTCCGCATAGATGAAGAAGTCGAGCGAGCCGGGTCTGGTGCGGAGCGCGAAGCCGTGGTCGCCGTTTGCCGCAAACATGTTGTATTCCGGATCGGACAGCGGCTTGACATTGACTTCGATCGTAAAGGACTTATTGCCGGAAACCAGTCCGTTCAGCTTGGAGGACGGTACCTGCACGGAGCCGTGCATGACGGTACTGTCGCCGGACTTTTTCAGGGCAGCAGTCGAACCGACCGGAATGACCAGTGCGTTCTTGCTGAGATCCTGAATGAAGGAGGCGAGATTGCGGTACGGCTTTGCCTGATCGGCAAGCTGTGCTGCTGTACTGCTCTTTGTGGTCGGGATCAGCGTGTACGTCCAGCTGTAGACTGCGTTCGAGGTCAGCGTATACTGATCGAGCGTTGCCTGACCGCAGGTCGCGGAGCCGGTGCCCATGGAGCCGTAGTTCATGCTGAGGTAGGTGTTCGTGCTCGGACGGAGCTCGTAGGTGTGATTTGCCTTCTGGAAATCCTCCGGCGTAAAGTGCAGAGCGGAGGCTTCGACAGAGGATTCCGCCGCGACGAGCAGGCCGTAATCGTGCGTCTTGCCCTGCAGCGCGATCCACTTGGTATCTGTCATTGTGCCGCAGTCGTCAGCCTTCATGTACGGGAAGTACATGCCGGATACGGTATTCGTCCAGACACCGAGCCTGCCGTTTGTTTTGCGGTCGGAAAGTGTCTCGACCGGGCCGTTGCCGTACCATGTGACATTCTCAAAGCCGCCGGGCAGCGTCATCATCGAGCCGACGCGGATAAAATTGCCCATGCCGGTGCCGCGTGCATCCACACGGAAGCCGACTGCCACAGCACCGTTATCCTCAATGCCGTAGCGGATCTGGATATTAGTGCCGTTCTGGAGCTTCATGGAAACGGTGACGATCTTCGCGCCGTCCGCTTCGGAGAGATCCATGCCGGTGACGGAAGCATTGTTCATGGCAAAACGCCAGCCGCCGTCAAACTTCTTTTGATTCTGGCTGCCGCCGTCGTTCTCGAACATGCCCCGCCAGAAATTCGGTGCCGGGCCCTCGGTGAGAAGCACTTCGCCCTTGTAGGTGTAATTCTTGATGCGGCCGCCGCCGTCGATCTCAAAGCTGAAATCGGAGCCCTTGACCGAATAGCCGGAGCCGTTCTTCGTGACGGTCGTATTGCCGGACGATGCCTGCTTGACGACCTTCGGGGATGCTGCCGGAACTGCGAACTGCGCATAGGAGAGCTCGGTTCCGGTCGGCAGGATCTTGTTGCCGTTTTTGACATTGACGGAGATGTTCAGCAGGAACTCGTCGCCTGCGGAGATCGAACGCGGCATTTCAAACGGCGCAGTGATCGTGCCCCTTGCTTTTGCTGCGACGTCGATATCCTCGCAGGCACCGGTGCTGACCGCGATGCCGTTGCGGAGCAGCGTCCATGTGACATCAAAATCATTGAGGTTTGCAAAGCTGTTCTCATTGAACACATTGACTTTCCGGTTCTCGATCATAGAAGAATCTGCAGAGAACCAGAAGTTCTGATACTGATACTTGACTTCTGCAAGCTCCGGCTGCGGGGTTCTGTCCGGGCAGATCAGGCCGTTTTCGCAGAAGGAGCCGTCATTCGGACGGTCGCCCCAGTCGCCGCCGTAGCCGAAATAATGCCCCGGGCTGAGTTCTGCGTAGAGATTCTTCTGTGCATCCTCAGTGGCGTAGTAATCCCACTTGCCGTTGACAATTGCAGAACCGGCAAAAGCCGTTGCTTCGGTGACTTCTGCGCTGTAATCGAGCCACACGAGTACGGCGGAATCGCTGGGGCCGATTGCGGGAGATGTACTGTTCTGTGCGCTGATCTCCGCTGCGGAAAGTGCTTTGTTATACACACGCGCAAGAGAAATTTCACCGGACAGGCGTCTCCCGTTCGATGCATCGTAGCCGATGCCGAGCGGTGTATTGCCGCTGTCGATGCTGTCCGAAACAGATTCAGAGCCAAGCAGTTTGCCGTCACAGTAGATCGAGAGCTGACCCTTGTCATAGACGCCGGCAACCTGATGCCATTTGCCGACCCAGTCAGACGGGAACGGCGCGGATACCGCTTTCCATCCGCCGGAATATACAAAGAATTCAAGACCGGAGCCGCTGCTCTGCGTTTTCAGCGCAGCGTTATTGTCTCCGATTGAGAGCAGTACGCTGTTCTGTGCCGTCGAAGCGGGTTTGACAATTGCTTCAAAGGTAAAGGATTTTCCGGTGCCGGAAAGCGCACGCAGATAGGACATATCGCCGTCCATGAGTGTATAGCCCTTGCAGGAAACGCCTGTCAGAGAGCCTTCGCCCGCGCTGCGGTTGAAGTCGGAGCTGCCGGCCGTGACCGTACCGGTCTTGCCCTTCTTATCGGTGATCTGATAGACCTTGCCGCCGCCTGCAAATCCGCCGAGCGAGACTGCTCTGGACTGATCGCACCAGTCCCAGATAAAGCCGCCGAGCATATTGTCTGCGCTGCGGATCGAATCCCAGTATTCTTTCAGTGCGCCGACGGAATTGCCCATTGCGTGGTCATATTCGCACATGACATAGGGCATTTTGCCGTTGCCGCCCTTCATGCGGATGCCGTCGGAGCCGGGGTACATCTGGCTGTCCATGTCGGTACCCATGCCGCCGCCCTGACCTTCACTGTGCACCGGGCGTGTGAAGTCGTGATTCTTGAAATACCAGATCATGTCGCGGAACAGACCGTTCGCGAAGCCGGGGTCGCCGGTGTACTTCATCTCGTTGCCGATCGACCATGCAACGATCGCGGGATTGTTCTTCAGACGCTGGTATGCGGTCTCTGTACGGTTCAGGCCGAGCTCGTAGAACCAGCCGGTCTGCGTATTGTTGTCGCCGTACATCAGGCCGTGGCATTCCATATTCGTTTCGCCCATCATATAGAGGCCGTAGCGGTTGCAGAGCCAGTACAGATAGGAGTCATTGGAATAGTGCGAGGTGCGGATCGCGTTGATGTTGTGCGTTTTCATCAAACGGACGTCTTCCTCAATGGTCGCGCGCGGGACAGCCTTGCCGTGGAATGGGTCGGTGTCGTGGCGGTTGACGCCTTTGAAGCGGAGCATTTTGCCGTTGATCGTCATCGGCTGCCAGCGCTGCGTGGTCACGCGGTAGGAGCCGTCTACCTCGGTGCGGGTGAAGCCGATCTCACGGAAGCCGAGCTGATGCGAAACCGTTTCAATCTCGCCGTCGCTGTTTTTCAGCGTCAGCGCGAGTGCGTAAAGATTCGGAAACTCTGCGGACCAGAGTGCCGGTTTCATGACCTGCTTGGAGGTCTTGACGGTGACGGTTTCGCCGGAGCCGACGGAATCGACTGCGATTGAAGTGCCGGGCGTCAGATTGTTGCCGCTTTCGTCGAGGACGGCAACGTCAATGCTCATGCCGCCGACACCCTTGGATGCCAGATTCGTGACATTGACCGAGAGGTTCATCGAAGCATTCTGATAATTGTCATCCAGATCGGTGACGACCGTGTAGTCCGAGATGCTGACCAGCGGCTGGCTCGTCAGATAGACGTCGCGGAAGATGCCGCCGTCGTAGATCATATCCTGATCCTCGAACCATGTGCCGTCGCAGAACTTGTGTACTTCGACGGCGATCAGATTTTCGCCCTCGGTCAGGTAGTCAGTGATGTCAAAGCGGTGCGGGCTGAACGAGTCCTCGCTGTAGCCGACCTCCATGCCGTTGACATAAACATAGTATGCCGATTCGACACCCTCAAAGTGTACGGTGATGCGGCGGTTATCCGCAAGCATCTCCGGGGAGACAGTAAACGTCTTTCTGTAGAGACCGACCGGGTTGTAGTTGGTCGGAGCCTGCGGACACGGCACATTCCCGTCGTAGGCACTCTGCCACGGCAGACCGACATTCGTGTAGATCGGGAAGTCGAAGCCCTGACAGGTCCAGCTGTCCGGCAGCGTGACCGTTTTCCATTCGCCGCCCGGTGCATAGCCGGGCTTCATGGCACCTGCGTTGAGCAGCGGCTGCGCGTCGCCTGCATTCTGCACAACGGTCAGCTGCCAGTCCTGCCCCTCGCCTGTGAGCATCTGCATAAAGGTGGAGTCCTCACGCGCGTCGTAGTCAAAGCAAGCCTTCGCCGCTGCCGCCTGATTCTGATAGGGTACGATCGAAAGCGTTGCGGGTTCGCGGTTGACGGCAAAGACATCCTCCGTGCCGTTCTTGCCTGTCCACTCGTTGTGAGAGAACTTCTGCTTTGTCGTATCGGATCTGCGGGCGGGTGACAGCCCGAGTGATACGACGCCGGATGCCGCCTGTACGGACATCCAGCCTGTCGGCATTGCAGCAGCAAGTACAGTAACTGCCAGCAGTGCCGCGCTGAGTCGCCGGATTGATTTCATAGTTTCCCCCTGCCTTTCCCGTATATGCCGTTTCCCAATTTCATTTCTCAAATTTTGCGTTTTCTATCCCGGCATATACGAATTCTATAATACTATTATAGCAGTGCTGTCCATACAAATCAATGCCACATTTGCAGAATAACTGGATAAAACAAAGAAATGTATGTGCATCTTTAACGAAAAGACAGCAAGATTATAGGAACATATCTGGTAAATGTCCTGTCAGCGGTCAAAATCGCAATAAATGAAGGCACCCTTTCGGGTGCCTGTACAGTCAAGCTGTATGTTCCTGTTTTTCACGCAGAACGGATAAATCCGTCCGGATCGCATCCGCCGGACAAGCCGCCTTACATCTTCCGCACCGGATGCATTCGCCGGAGCAGATCTCCTGTGGAACATCCAGCTGCATCGGGCAGACAGCAGAGCATTTTCCGCAGTCTATGCATTTGTGTTCCGCGACCTGCATCTGATAGCAGGCGAAGCGGTTGAACAGCGCATAGAACGCACCGAGCGGGCAGAGATACCGGCAGAACACGCGCGGGATCTTCACGGAGAGGATCAGGATACTGAGCAGCACGGCCGTTTTCCATGTGAACAGTATGCCGGCCAGTGCGCGCAGCGTCGGATTCAGCAGGACGAGCGGAATGCCGCCCTCCAGCGTTCCGGCCGGGCAGAGATACTTGCAGAACCACGGGTCGCCGCTGCCGAGTTCGTTCTGTACGGCGGCAGGCAGCAGCAGTACCATTATAAGCAGCACCGCGTATTTGAGATACCGGAGCAGGCGGTCGGCTCTGCGCGGTACGGTCAGCTTTTTCAGCGGGATCTTTGCCAGCAGATCCTGAACAAGGCCGAACGGACAGAGAAATCCGCAGAGCAGCCGCCCGAACACCGTGCCGGAAAGCATCAGCAGACCGAGTACATAAAATGAGATGCTGTGGCCTTTTCCGCCTGTGACCGTCTGCATCGCACCGATCGGGCAGGCACCGAGCGCGCCGGGGCAGGCGTAGCAGTTCAGTACAGGGACGCAGAACAGCTTTGTCTTTCCGGTGAAGATGCTTTTCTTTGCAAAGCCTGCCGCATAGCCGTTCAGGAATGCCGCCGCGATCAGCTGTACGCACAGGCGGAACCGTCCCTGCCGCTTCACCCGATCCCGATGCATTCGAGACATATCTTCACCGCCTTTTGGAGAATGACCTCCGGCTCACCGCGCAGGATGCCGATTACGGTCAGTGCCACCCCGCAGAGCAGTCCGCAGAGCCGCAGGATGCATTTTCGTTTCATGGTTGCCTCCGTTTCAATTTGTGTTTTGTCAGATTAGATTTTCTGTTCCTTTATTGCTATTAAGAAATCCCGTTTTGTGTATTTACATGAAGTAAAGAACTTATAGTTGGATTTAATGACAAATGAATCACGGCACTCTTTATAGTTTGTAACTGACGGAGTACAATACTCAATTCCACAATCGTGCATCCTCTCAGACATTATACATACTTGGTATTCATCGACTAATTCTTGGCACCATACTATTTTTTGTAAACAATTCGGTTCAAATTCAAGGAATACTGCAATATTAGTTGAAATTTGTGGGCTATAATGATCAAGCGTTTTGAACGGATGATCCCAGTACCATTCGGTTAATTGATGAAGAGATGATTTTTCATTTCGTCCGTATGTATATCCGATACAATCATCTTTTGTTAATAAGTCAGGCGGTGCACCTATTGCAACAAATGTTGTTCCGATTCTAAATTCGTTAATTATCCATTTTTTCTTTTGCTTTCCTTTAGCATCAATTATTGTGCCATTATAAACATAGTTTGGCGTTCGCTTTGTAAAACATCCATTTTCGTATTTATCGTGAACATCAAAAACCCAGATGACTTTTTTACCAATAGACGTATAGAATTCATTTCTTTCATGAAATTCTCTCATGGAAAGAGGAGAATGCTGGAACTCTATCACATATCCATATGCCAGAATATCCGCACGGTGACATGGCTTCTCGAATGGTAAGGAAACTTCACGATTCCTTATTGGAAAAACAGCTTGCCATTGTTTATGCCATTCAGACATATCATGAGAAAAAGAATCGCATTCATCTTTTTTTCTATGCGCAAAGTGTGCAGCAACAACTTCTGATTGTTTTGCTTTTATGATAACTTTACTTTGACATATTGGGCAAAAATATGGGACCCCCTGTATAGCATTATCAATAGTGACGGTTGCTTTATCAATATTTAATGCAATAAACATACCTTAATTCTCCAATATAATTGAATATTGCAGCGCAGCCCGAAAGCAGCTTGCCTTCGGGCTGATGATGATTCGTTAATTTGCCACAATATCGAACGGTTCCAGCAGGATATAATCAAGATTCGGACCGCCCTCGGCTGTATCAGAGGTCAGCCGGATGGTATGGAAGCCCTGCGAAAGCTCAAATTCTCTGCTTTCTTCTCTCCAATTCGTCCATTCACCGGTACTCTTGAAATCCAGCGTGGCTGTGTAGCTGTCGTCAACCGACATCTTCATTGCGCGTCCGTTGGAACTGCCGTTTGCATAGCGGAAGCTGATTACATAAGGACTTGCTTCCGGCAGATAGACTGTGAACTCCGCAAAGCTGCCCTGACGGTTATCGAGATTCAGATATGCAGTTCCCGTAAAGCCGGCATTCGTTGTCTCCTCAATGCCGACATCCCAGCTTGCATCGACAGCATACGAGCGGATGCTGAATCTGTTGCCGTGCCAGATATATTTTCCCCTCAGGAATTCAAGGAGCATTTTGGCGTCATCTGCACTGATCTCGCCGTCGCCGTTGACATCGGCAGCAGAATTCTTTGTTCCGCTGAGAATTGCAGCCTTGCATGCGGAGAGATCGGCAGCCGTGACGGTTCCGTCGCCGTTGACGTCAAAGGTGACGCGCGCAGGCTTGCCGATATGCGCACTGACCTGCTCCAGCACCCAGACCTGCGTATCATCGCCGGAATCCGCAGCCAGTGTCAGATTGCTGCCGGTCGTAGCGGTGAGAATATTCTCGTCGCTGCCGTCCGTGACAGGGTCAATTTTATAGCCGCCCTTTGTGCGCCAGAGCGTGATCGCCTGATCGCCGGTCTGGAACGCTTTGGTCACTGTGCACTGACCCGCCGGAAAATCAAGTGTTTCGTCCCTGCCGTTGCGCAGGACATATCTGCCCTCGCCGAGGTCGCTAAATTTCCAGAGCATTTCGCCAGCGAGGGAGACGCTCTTATGGACAGCCTTGCCGTTTTCGCCTGCGAGATACAGTCCGCTACCGAGGTTTTTGATCTGATAGACCGGCTCGGTATTGATGACCGCGGGGCCTTCCTCGATCACGGCGGCACCGTTGATCGTCACCGCCGGACGGTCCGGCAGCGGCTGATCGGAGCCGAGATAGAAGCTCGGGTGCGGCGGTTGGTTATAGCAGTTCTGCTCGGATGCGACCTGCATTCTGTACTGCATATCATGCATCAGCGTGGTCAGTCTGGTATCTGTTTCATACGGCGTGCAGAAAATGCGCAGTACCTTGCTGTCGGAGGTATGGAGGATCAGCTCCTCGCGCCAGTCGCCGAAGATATCAGCGGAGAGGTTCGGGGTCGCCTTGGTGCCGTTGCAGGAATCGCAGCCGTTTGCGGTGAACAGCGTGTCAATCCCGCCTGATTGATTGACTTTTGTAATGGTATTGCCGTCGAGCAGTTCGCGTTCGAGGTCGCCGTCCCACCAGATCAGGAAGTTCATGGCAGGACAGGAAATGTTCACCTGCTGCCCCTTGCTGTTGACAACCTTGGTTGAACGGGAACCCCAGAACTCGCCGCCTGGATTGCCTGCCCAGACATTGTCCGCACAGGCTCTGCCGGTATCCTTATCACGGTCCTCATGCCAGAGGATCTGACCGGTTCTTGCATCGATCAGCGATACGCCGTAAGGGGAAGCCTCATGGCAGACCCACAGCTCCTGACCGGCATGGCTCGGGTCAAGGTCGCCGACATGCATTGCGTCGCCGTGCAGCTTGTCCGTGCACCAGAGTGCTTTGCCGTTATCGTCGAGCGTGAAAGCTCCGCAGAGGACTTCGTCTTTGCCGTCGCCGTCCACGTCCGCAGGCATACAGTTATGGTTGCCGTTGCCCCAGCCGGTGCCTGCCTGCTGATTCCAGCCTGAATCATAAGTCCAGCGCTTCACAAGCTTCTTGTTGACGACGTCATATGCAACAGCGGTCATTCTGGTATAGTATCCGCGGATGGACACCGCACTCGGATGTACGCCGTCGAGATACGCGACTGTGCCGAGGAAGCGGTCAACGCGGTTGCCGTACTTATCGCCCCACTGGCTGACGGTTCCGCGCGGGAACGCATACTCTACGGTATCAAGCAGCGTACCGGTCGCGCCGTCGAACAGGGAGTAGTATTCCGGACCGTCGAGGATATAGCCGTCGGAATTGCGCCATGCTCTGGAGCCGTCACCGATGACTGTACCTGCAGCGTCCCTTGTGCCGTCTGCGGTCTTGCAGGTCATCTCGCATTTACCGTCGCCGTCAAAATCGGCAACAAGGAACTGCGTATAGTGCGCACCGGCGCGGATATTCTGACCGAGGTCAATGCGCCAGAGCTTTTCGCCGTTCAGCCGGTAGCAGTCGATCAGTACATTGCCGGTGATGCCGGCCTGCGAATTATCCTTGGCATTGGACGGATCCCATTTCAGGAAAATTTCGTAAACGCCGTCGCCGTCCACATCACCGACGGAGCAGTCATTTGCGCTGTAGCTGTAGTTCTCGCCGGAAGCGGTCGTGCCGCCGCGCGGGATATCGAGCGGGATATCAAAATATGAATTGTTTGAGATCATCGTGCAGGTATCGGACGAGACCTTTTTGCCTCCGGAAAGCGTATCCACGCGGTATTTTGCAGATGCACTGCCGCCTTTGTCCAGATAGCAGGTCGCCTTGCCCGCAGATGATGTATAGATCAGCTCGTCGCCGCGGAAAAGCTGAAATTCCGTGCTGTCGCTGTCGTTTGCGAGAAACCGCCAGCTGACGAGCATCCCGTTTCCGGTATTGACCGCCGTGATGCCGCGGTCAAGGTATTCCGCGATGTTGTTTCCCGAGCCGTAGGCTGCGCTGACAGGAAGCTGCGCAGGCGCGCTCAGTGCACAGACCGAGACCGCAAGTGCAGCACCGGCCGCACAGATTCGTTTTGTATTTTTCATAGTTACCCCCGTTTTTTCTCATGCACATGTATCTGACTGTTCCGCGGTTGTCCGCAGAACTGTTTTCATTATAGCACAGATGTATACAAAAGTAAATGGAGGTTTGTCCTGTTTTGGTGGATTATTTTCAGAAATCTGCCGGTATTTGCGAAATACATGACAATCACACAGCATATTGCGCCGATCGTACAGTACAGCCTTGCATACCAAAAAAGGAACCGGAGAATAGGCAGCTACCCATATAGAAGTTATGCCCCTGAGTGCTTCAGAGTGCTCAGGGGCATTGTATTACCTGCTGCTTGGATAAATCAGAATCTGCCGGATCTATTTTCTGCATAGACAATGCAGGATCGTTCCGTCTTCCGGCTTATAAATGTTTCCTTTTTCGCAAAGGATAACATCAAAGCCCGCCTGCTCAGCAAACTGTATCAGATCATCCACTTCAAATGTCTCCCAGTATATTTCGGAATCGGCAAAAGGATAGAACCTGTGACCATCCAGACAATTTGGATAATGCTCCGTCAGAAACCTGTGATCATGCGTTGAAAAACTGCATAGTCCACCTTTTTTAAGGACTTTTTTACATCCTGCCAAATAGTTCTTCCTGAATTCGTTTCCATATAACAATCCAAATGTTTGTGCCCAAATAATTATGACATCGAATGATCCTGCAGGGAAATTCAGATGTTCCCCGTCATATTCCTGAAATGAAATATGATATCCTTTTTCGGCAGACAGCTGTTTGACCTGTGATATGACTTCTTTTGAAATATCAATTCCGACCACATCATATCCCAGATCGGATAATGCAAATGCTTCCCGTCCTAAGCCACAACCAATATCCAATATTCTGGCACCCGGAGGAAAAAAACTGATAACCGACTGTTCCCATTCTTTTAGTGCCAAATTCCAATTCCGCATTTCATCAACATTCTTTTTTTCTTCATACCACTCTGAAACAATATTTTTCATATCACTTTTTTCTCTTTCAAAACCTGATTTCTCTTAGCAGCAATTATAGCACAACGATGGCGCATTGTCAATAGAAACGCCATAGTACTTCTGACGCACATCAGAAATACTATGGCGCAATGCTTCTATATCAGCATAGTCCTATCTCCGGTTCCTTTGCCGTTATTCGCGGAACAGATTGTTGCGCCGTCTGTCAACGGGATTTTTCTCGTATCGCTTTTTGCTGATGCGGTAAAGAATGATCTTGCTGATTGTGAGGATGACCGCATAGCATACGGCGATGAAGCAGGCTTCGCCGAGATCAAGCGCATAGGCATGGCTGCAGATCTCCGACCAGAGCCATTTGAAAATAATCAGAGAGAACAGAAGCAGGCTGAAATGAAAGAAGAAGTACAGCAGCCAGAATCTCGGATCCGAACGGTTCAGTGCAATTTTCACGGCGAATCATTCCTTTCGCGTATTATTCCGGAGCGTACTCCGGGCGTTATTTTTCTGCGGTTCGTTTACGGTCATACAGCAGGATTTTCTGATTTGATTATACCATAGAAATCCTGCGCCGTCAAGAGTTTCTTGCGATAATTTGTCATGGATTGCAATTTGTTCAGTCGGAACGGTAAAATCTGCCGCCGGCTTCCGGATATCGGCGGGACGGAAAGCTTCGCCCGTCCGCTGCTCCGAATGCGGTTTTGCCCCTTGACAAAATCAAGAAAACATGATAAAATAGTATGCGTTCGGGGTGTAGCGCAGTTGGTAGCGCGCCTGCTTTGGGAGCAGGATGCCGCAGGTTCGAATCCTGTCACTCCGACCACGGCGTTCCGGTTTGTCCGGGACGCTTTTTTCTTGCAAAAAAAGTATCCCGCCAAAAACGGGATACTTTTTTTGCTGTTTATTCGTAACGCAGTGCTTCGATCGGGTCGAGCTTTGCAGCCTTGGATGCCGGATAGCTGCCGAAGAAAATGCCGATCAGCATACAGAATCCGAGCGAGATCAGAATTGCTGCAATGGACGGCTGAATGCTGATCTCAACCAGATCGGCATAAGAAACAGATGTCAGAATGAAATTTTTGGCCGCATATCCGATCATGATGCCGCCTGCGATGCCCAGAATGACGCCGATAAAGCCGCCGATCAGACTGAGGATCACAGCTTCAATGATGAACTGCGTGCGGATCACTGAGCTCTTGGCACCGATCGCCTTGCGCACGCCGATCTCTCTGGTGCGTTCGGTGATGCTGACGAGCATGATGTTCATGACGCCGATACCGCCGACCAGCAAAGAGATCGCTGCAATGACCGAGATCGCGACCGTCACCAGATTGAGGATCTTGTTTGCTTTCTCCATCATGTCCAGACTGCTGCTGATCTTCGGATAAAGCCGCTTGTTGGACGCGTACATCTCATCAAAGAAGCTCTGTAGCTCTTTCAGATCGCCTTCGATGTCGTCCGTGCCTTCCGTGGAGATGAACTCCGGATACGATACGAATTCCCGCTTCGGCACACCGTTGAGACGCTCAACGGTGTGATACGGAACAAACATGATCGTCCGTTTGTCCATATTGGACTTGTCCTGATCGAGCATCTTCATCATTTCCTTTGACGGCGAAAAAATACCGACAATGACAAATTCCACATTGAATCCGCTGTTCAGATTCACGCTGATCGTTTTTCCGATCGGGTCGTCATCCGCCTTGAAATACTGCTCCACGAAAATATCGCTGACCATGATCGCGTTTTTGGAACGGTCACTGTCTGTATCGTTCAGATATCTGCCCTTGAGCAGCTTGCAGGTTTTTTCGTTCAGCTTATAGTATCCCTCGGTGCCGCCCCATAACGTCACATTCAGATCCTGACCCTTCCGGTTCCGGATCGTGCCCCTGCCGAGGCTGTTGCGCATGGAGATGATATATTTGCCACCAAACCGTTCATTCATCTTGTCCAGCATTTCGCTGGTGATATAATCGGAATCGTTGATGGTGTAAAATTCGTCGATGCTGAATTGTTCCTCATCATAATCCTTGAACTCGTATTCAACCGTATAAGAATTTCCGCCGAACATCGAAAACGTATTGGCAAGCGTTTTCTGCAGGGAGTTGCCGATCGTCGTGATCGTGATGACCGAGCTGATGCCGATGATAATGCCGAGCATCGTCAGAAGCGACCGCATTTTGTTTGTCATAAGCGAGCCGAATGCGAGACGGATATTCTCAAGAAAGAACATTTGCCGCACCTCCGTCCTTGAATCCTCTGTCCATGCCGTGTCCTCTCATTCGCGTCTCGGGTCGGGGATGACAGTACCGTCTTCCAGCTGCGGCAGAACGTCGAACGCATTGGGCTGCATCAGAATCAGATCGCCCTCCTTGACATCGCCCTCGGTGATCTCGATATAATAATCGCCTTCAAAACCGATCTTGACATCCTTCCGGACAGCCTTGACAGTTCCCGG
Source organism: Ruminococcus sp. Phil11 (assembly GCA_001940925.1). GTDB lineage: Bacteria > Bacillota > Clostridia > Oscillospirales > Ruminococcaceae > Firm-04. The sequence continues at coordinate 44,382 of MSGZ01000042.1, read as the reverse complement.
CGTATCGCCGTTCACGCCGACATAAACATAATAGCCGTCCTGCTCGCCGCCGTAAACTGCATCATACGGAACGCCAAGCGTGTTCTCCTTTTTGCTGAGCACGATCTTGCAGCTTGCGGACATGCCGATCAGCAGCTTGCTGTTCTGCTCGATCGCGACTTCAACGGCATAGCCGCCGTCAGCAGCAGCGTTTTCACTCGAGGAGATAATGCGCTCGATGCGGCTGACCTTGCCTGCAATGATCTCATCCTCCGTTGCGCTGGTCTTGATCTCGCAATCCATGCCTTCTTCAACGCGGAGAACGTCCGCCTCGCTGACCTTTCCGCGGATGATCAGGGAATCGGTGTTTTCAATGACCATGAGATTCTTGTTCATGGGGATGCTGCCCTCAGTGATGTTGAGCTGGGTGATGACGCCGTCCGCAGTCGCTCTGACGGTGCAGCTGTCGATCTGCTCCTGCAGCTTTTTGAGCTGTTCGGCTGCGGAATCGTCCGTCAGCGTATACTTTGCGGAGTCGATCGCATCCTGCGCAGCCTGTACGGCCTGATCCGCAAGCTCCTGTGCGGACTGGATGCCCTTCTGTGCAGCATCGGCCGCAGCATCCAGCTGCGGGAGCTTTTCGTTGAGTGTTTCCAGTGCTTCACTCATTGCATCGAGCTGCGGCTGAAGCGTTCCCTGTGTTTCCGCATCTGCCGCATTGATCTGTTCGACCAATGCATTGTACTGCTCGACCAGCTTTTTCTGCTGCTCATAAGCCTGCGTGCGGGCGTTTTCCGCCTCGTTGGCAGCCTGCTGTGCCTTGTTTACGGCATTCGTGCGCGCCGTAAGGGCTTCATTCAGATTTCTGCGCAGGATCGCGTCTTTATAATTCTCAGCGTCCTTCGCTTTATCCGCGCTTGCCGCGATCTTGTCATACTGCTCCTGCAGCTCGGTCGCATCGAGTAAACAGACGATATCGTCCTTTTTGACGCTGTCGCCGACCTTGACATTGAGCTGCGCGACCTTCGCGAGCACCTCCGATGTCACATTGACGGTGGAGCTGCTCGATACATTGCCGCTGATATTGACGTAGGTTGAAAGATCCTTGACGGCAGCTTCTCCGTAGGGATAGCTGTCATTTGTCAGACTGATCGACGAGACTGCGGAAAGCGCAGCCTTGACCAGCACTGCGATCAGCGCGATCACAACAACGGCGATGATGATACATGAGATTTTTTTCTTTTTTGATTTTTGCACAGTTGCCATAAACTTCAGGTCCTTTCCCGTATTTCGCTTTTTTCGGTTTTTTTGCCGGAAACAAAGATATTTTACCATATGAAAGCAATCATGTCAATATCAGACACGCCCGATTTCAAAATCTTATGAAAAAATTAAGATGTACAGGTCAGGCGGGCATCAGGTGCCGTTTCAGCAATGTCAGATCGGCTGCGTTCAGATCACCGCTGCCGTCGGCATCTCCGGCATTCCAGTTGCCGGGCGCATTTCCGGTCCCGCAGAGCCACTGTACCAGACAGGCAGCGTCATCCGCATCAAATGTGCCGTCTGCATTGATATCTCCGGCCATGCTCTGCAGGAGCTGATCGAAGCCGGATTCCTGTTCTTTCCAATGATAATAATGGTTCCACGAAAACAGGATATGCCGTCCGGCAGAAGAAGTCGCGAGATAATCTGCACAGAGACGGTCTGCGGAAAGCGGGGAGTAGTCAGAAGTGAATGTCTCATTGTTGATCCAGACAGTTATCATGTCTCCGCAGGCGGCATAAACAGTATCCTGCCATAGACGGAGCGTTCCGGCATCATATTCCCTGCCTGCGCCGTCCTGCAGTGCGAGGATATCCGTGCGCCTGAGCGAGCCGCTGCGTATGATCTCAGCCAGAAATGCGCTGTATGCTTCCGGCTCTCCGAGCGTTTTGTTATAAAACGGGCTCAGCATCAGCGAATGCTCCGGGAACGATTCCGCAAGCGCATTCCGGACGGCGGACAGCTGCGCAGCATAAAGCGGCGCATAAGCATCCGCACAGTCCGGCGTCACATTCCAGATCTCATTCGGATAGTAGAAACCGGCGATCTGCATGGCATAGCGTTCGCCGAACTGTTCCGCTATTTCACGGATGACCGTGCACTGATCCGCGGTGTTCTGCGCCAGCCAGTTCCGGAAACCTGCATCCGGCATGTCCCACCCGTAATCCCACCAGCGGTCATCACTGACCAGCCCGATGCGGATCTGCATCCCAGTTTCCGCGGCAGACTGCAGCGCATATTCGAGTGCATGAGACTGCTCTCTGCCCGCTGCCAGCGATGACGGATACAGTGCAGCCGTATACACATCCGTTTCCGTATGCGTCAGATCGACGGAAGACTGCAGAATCACCGAACGGAATCCGGCTGCTTTCATATCGTCCAGTTCCTGTCTGAAGCGTTCCGCTGTCCAGTCCCGGCAGAGCCAGCCCTGCAGAAAGCTTGATTCAAACAGCGGGAAAGCCTGCGCCGTTTCGGCCGAGACCGTCAGCGGGAGCAGCAGCAATGCGGCAAGCAATACGGCTGTGATTCGTTTCATCGCAATACGCCCCTTTCTCTGCTTCATTATAGCACAGTTCGTTATCCGGCGCAATCTTTTTACAATATTATTTCACAGATCGCACTTTACCGCTTGCATTTTTTGTTTTGTTATGCTATAATAATCATATCATAAACCTATCAGGGCGTTTTCGCCGGAGGAAGGAGTATCATCATGGAAGTATACAAGGGTAAATCGGATTTTCTTGCGCTCTGCTACGCACAGCAGAACCGCGATGCTGCCGAACAGATCGTTGAACGGCTGAATCAGGAGCGTTTCCGTGTCTGGACAAATGACCGCGGCCTGAATCCGAAGAAGAAGGCGGATGCGACCCGTCTGGCCGAGAGCCGCGCCGCTGTCATCCTGATCTCCAAGGACTGGATCGGAGATGAGAAGTACACGAATCAGCTTCGCGGTGCATCCATGATCCAGAAGCAGATCGTCCTGCTGTTCCTTGATGATACCGACCTCAGCAAGCATGAGGAGCTGAATCTGCTGCTGAACCGTTCTGTCCGCATGTTCGGATTTGACCAGAAGGCACCGGAGGAGGGCTTCTCGCAGCTGCTTTCTCTGGAATGCGTGCAGGACTGCAAAATGAAGGACGATGAGGAGCCGGATACCGAAAAGACCGGTCTGATCGGGTTCCTTTCCCGCGATATCTCCGATCTGAAATAACACAAAGCAGCCGCCCGGAGCCGTAAAGCTTCGGGCGGATTTCTGTTTATTCACCGCGGATGACCTGCCATGCCGCGATCAGGCGGTCAAGGCTCCATGCCGCATTCGCCGGAGAGGTCGAGGGCAGGCGGACTGCCTCGCGCAGAAGAACCGGCTTCTGATATTTGTCATAGTATTTCGCCGCGGTGCCGCCGTTGACATAGATCTGCCGGATATTTGCCGCTGCAAGGATCGGCGTCAGATCATTCGGCTGCACATTCCGGATGCTGCTGTCGGACGAGCCTGTGATCTCACAGGACGCGATCACATCCCAGAGCGCGACATGATGTGAAAGCAGAAAGGCGCGCTTTTCTTCGATCGTCTGCGGAACTTCGCAGCCGAAAACCGCTGCCGTCACACGCCAGAACCGGTTTTGCGGATGCCCGTAGAAGAACCGCTGCTCCCGCGATTTCACCGACGGAAAGCTCCCGAGGATCAGGATCTCCGAGCGGCTGTCGTAAAGCGGCGGGAACGGGTGCTGCACAGATTCCTGCATCGCGGCACCTCACACAATGCCGAGCATCTGCAGCATCTGCTTTTCCTTTTCGGAAAGACTGTTCTGCTCGATCTTCTGCTGATACAGCTTTTTGATATGCTCGCGGACGGTTTCCGAGGTCTGCTCAAATTTCGCATCCGGATCGGCACCGCGGTCCAGCAGGACCTTCAGTGCTTCCGGGTCAGCATTTCTGACCGCATCTGCTAAGTATTCCGGCTTCAGCGATGCACCGTAATCGAGCAGCAGCTTCAGCTTTTCCGGCGATTGCGCCGCGATCGCCTCTGCGACCGGTGAGGTGCCTTCCTCCGCATCCTCCTCGTAATTGCCGCGGAAGAAGGAATACCCGCCCGCATCGGGATCGGTGCCGTTTTCCAGCAGTGCCTTGACTGCTTTCGCATCGAGATGCTCGACCGCATAGCTGAGGCTCTTTTTCGGGGAGAGCACGCCGGTCAGGAATGTATTGCTCTGCTTGAGCGTCATAAAGAGGGACGGGCAGAACAGGCAGATGCCTGCGATCAGCATTCCGGCACCCATTGCCTTTCTCTTGATCTTTCGGATCGCGTGCAGGATCAGCACGACGGCGACCACTGCGATGACCGCGAACGGAACGCCTGCGATCAGGCTGAGAATATGATCTTTGATATTGCTCATGATTCAGTCCTCCGTCTGCCGCTTGCGCTTGCGGTATTCTGTCGGGGTAATGCCGACGATCTTCTTGAACTGGTGCATGAAATGCACATAATTGCTGTAGCCGCTCTGGTCAGCGATGCAGGCGATGCTGTAATCGGTGCTTGCAAGCAGACGCTTGGAGAGCTCGATGCGGCTGTTGATGACATCCTGCGTGAAGCTGATGCCGAAGCAGCGCGTATACAGCTTCTGGAAGTAGCCGCGGCTCAGGATCAGATCGCGGCACATGGAGTCGATGCTCCAGTCCTCCTGCGGGTTGCTGTAGATGCGCTCCCGCAGATTGACAAATTCACGGTAATACGGCGAGGCTTTTTCGTTCTGCCGGGATGCGCGGCTCTCTGCAAGCTTTTCCGCCGCGATCGCCGTGACCTGCTCCAGCGTCATTTCCGGGCTGATGTGGTCGCAGAAGGAACCGAAGCTTGCCGTGATCTTGTAGGGCTTCAGCGAGCTCTGGTTGTAGTGCTCCAGATAGCCGGAGATCGCATACACGAGCCGTTGGCACGCGTCCTCCTCATAATCCTGATAGCCGATGATCGCGAACTCCGCATCCTCGATGCGGGCGCAGCGTTCGTAGGTCGTGCAGCTGTTGTTCATCGCATTGGCCAGCACCGTGACGGCACTGTCGCCCTCGGAATGCCCGTAGGTCTCGTTGACCTGCCGGAGCGAATCGAAGCTTGCGAACAGCAGCAGGAATCTGCGGTGCTCGTTCTTTGCAGCATCAAAGCATTCGCGGGAGAATTTCTGATAGCCCTCATAATTGTACAGACCCGTCAGCGTATCGCGGATCGAGGTCAGGTAAATGCGGTTATTGAACCGCTTTAAGTATGTCTGCATCCGGACAAATTCCAGTGCCGTATTGACAACGGTCAGCCAGTCGCAGTACATCGGATCATAGGTATCCATCGTATCGCCGAGGCTCAGTGCAGCAATGCCGAAGAACCGGTCGTCATGGTGCAGCGGCGTGAAGAAAAATGCGGTCGGCTTGCTGCGGTCGTCATGCAGACGGGGCAGCATTTTTGCGGCCGGGAACGGCTTTGTCACAAGTGAGCCGGTCGTGCCGTCGATGTATTTCAGCAGCATGTGCTTCGGAAAACCCTCTCTGCGGTATTCCGCCGGGTTTTCGAGTGCACCGCCGCCCTCCCAGTCTTCACAGAGGCAGAGGTAAAATTCCGCGATATCGCGGATCAGATACACATGATGCCGGATCACGTCCATAAGACCTTCCAGTGTTTCCTGCGAGGTCATACGCATACTCAGGTTGCTGGTGCGGTACATCTGCTGGAACTGCTCCTGCCGTTCTGCCGAACGGATCTGCGTTTTCAGAAAGTCGGAATCGACACCGCAGGAACAGGTCTCACCGGTGATGATCTCGATCTGATCAGTCTCAGTGAGTTTGCAGGTCTCACCGGTCATCATCTGATACAGCTTTGCGACGCCCTGTGCGCCCAGACGGAAATTCCGGCGGACATAGCTTGTCAGCGGGATCAGGCTGTGCGATTCCGCAAGCGAGGCGTCATAGCCGGTGACCATAACATCCTCCGGAATGCGGATCCCGCTGCAGATCAGCTCATGACAAAGCGCCTTTGCCATTGCATCATTGCCGCAGACGATGCCCTGCGGCAGTCTGCGTTCGCCTTTGATGAATTCCTGTGCAAGCTTTGTTGCGGCAGTATACCAGTAATCGCCGTAGATCAGCCGCTCCGTACCGGCCGGAACCCCCGCGGCTTCCATTGCATCGCAGAAGCCCTGCCAGCGCTGCTCGGACGTATAATGTCCCTGCGGTCCGGTCAGGCAGAGCAGATCGGTCAGGCCGTGCTGCTTGATCAGATGCTCCGTGATCGCATAGAAGCCGCTGCGGTCGTCCATGATGAGATACGGGAACGGTCCTGTATTGCTGTCCAGAACGAGGACGGGGATCTTCTGCTCCGTGAGGATCGCATCGAGCTTCAGCTTTTCCTCCTCAGAACGGATCGAATCGCGGAGATACAGAATGCCGTCCAGAGAGGGATAATGCATATATTCAAAAATGTTGAATTCAGCCTTCTGGTGTGAGGTCAGTTCCGGCAGATCCGTAATGCAGGAAAAGACTGCCATATCAATATCAAGAGAAAATGCCTGTGCCATCATGCCTTTGATGAGACGCCGCTGCATGAGCTGCTCTGTCTCACAGACGATCACACCGATCAGAAGCCTTTTTTTCATATTTCCCGCTCCTATTCAGTAAAGTAGGGTGATTGATAAGGAGAACCGGCCGCCGGTCCCGGCAGGGGAGAGGTCAGGCTGTTTTTTGCTGTTCCGCACGCCTGCTGCGGAGCTTTGTTTCGATCATGCCGACGCCGAGCGTCATCAGAACGGAAACCGTGACCGCACACGTAATCAGGAGCAGCCGGACACCGGTGCTGCTTTTTTCGCCGATGCGAAGTGCGTTCATTGTGTTCATGATAAATATATGGATCAGGTACAGTTCCAGTGAAAGTGCGCCGAGCTTTTTCAGACAGCCGTGTAATTTGGAACTGCTGCACAGATCAAGCAGCTTGGCAGTAAGCAGCGTGAGCAGGATCCCGGCTCCGCCGCTGCCGAAACGGTACAGCAGCGAAGCGGTGTCACCGTGTTTTCTCAGCGGTGTTAAGGCAAACGCAAACATCAGCACCGTCAGAACGGTATAGATCACAACAGCGGGTTTGAACCGCTTTGCTTCCGGCTTCTCTGAAAAGAGGATCTCTCCGGTCAGGGAACCGATCAGAAACACAGGGATGCGCGTGATCGCGATTTCAGTCTTGTCGTAGATCTCCGGTGCAAACTGAAACACAGCCGCGACTGCGGCAAATACAGCGGCAGTCAGGATCACGATACTGACGGTATGCTTTTTCTGCATCCGGAAGATCAGCGGATAAAGCGGGTACAGTACAAGAAGCAGCGAAATGTACCAGGCAGTCCGGTTGTTGTGCGTCCAGAAGGACAGTGTCGTCCAGTTGAGCAGAAACATGCCGATGCCGTCACGCCTGTACAGGAAATCTCTTGCGAGCCAGTAGGGCAGTGAGATCAGCAGCACAGGGATCAGCACCCGGGTGATGCGCCTTTGATAGAACGGCAGTGCCTTTCCGTCTCTGCTCATGGAACGGTAAAGTCCGATGCCGGAGAGAAACAGAAAGATATCCACCCCGATGTTCGCACGCTTGGCAAGCACCGTCAGGACAGGGAGGTACATGTCTTTGTACAGGCTGGTAATGTAATGATGCAGCAGAACGAAAACTGCGGCAACCCCCATGATCTGCGTTCTGTACTTTGAAACCGGAGCATCATGCATGAGTTTCATCCTCCGTGATCGTTTTCAGGGTACGCAGTGCTTCCGCAAGATGATTGGCCAGATTTTCGATCGAGCTGTGCCCGCCCGGAACGGAGGTCACATGTTCAGACAGCGTTCTGCTGCGCTCCAGGTTCCCGGTGATCAGCGTATCGGCATCGCCGCAGAGCACAACGCTCAGCGGATTGATGCCGGATGGCGCAAGCTCCCTGTACCGCGCAAGATATTCCGCCGGCATCCCCTCATCCGCAATCAGCGAAAGCGTGTGCGGAAAGTAGCAGGGATTCGTCAGGATGCAGAGGCGGTCCATGCGGCGGCTCAGAAGGTCTGCGTACAGTCCGCCGAGGCTCTGCCCGATAAAAATGAAGTCCGGATCGGCAGCGGTCTCCGCAAGCTGACGGAGCAGATCGTCCGGTGCGGTATGCAGATAATCAAGCTTCGGGGAAACGATCCGTTCCGGAGCGATCAGACCGCAGAGTGCCTTGTAATTTTTATTATCGGCTGCACCGAGAAAGCCGTGCAGATTCAGTATGCGCATATCCGTCCTCCCGTTGGGAATATTCATATTACAATTTTACATCAGTATATCACAAAAAGACAGTTGTGTCAAGGCGTTTTGCCGAATTTCTGCGAAAAAATGCGCCTTGCAAAACAATTTGCCGAATACAATAATACAAACAGCCGGAGAACACACGGCTCTTCGGCTGTCAAAAGAATTCTAATTGTATGAGTTGCTCACGCGCCGGTAAAAATCCAGAAGCGCATCCGGATGCAGCAGCTGCTTCGCCTGCTCCGCCGTGACGTCATACGACCACGGATAACTCGACATGCTCGGTACACACCCGCGTGGATGCGACATCAGACAGAACGAGCCGTTTTCCGCACTGACGCGGAGTTCATTGCATCCCCTGTGTCTGTGATAGAGAAGGACAGCCGTTCCGCATGAGCTGAGCACGGAATAGCCGCAGCATGTCAGCATCACGCGGGTATCGCAGTCGGGCGTCTTCCAGAGCTCCGGTGCAGTAGGGTCGGCACAGACAAGCCCGGCATCTTCCCCTTTGCGGATCCGGCCGAGATAGGTATACGCAGCACAGCCGTATCCGGAACCGAGGATCAGTGCCTCGAGCGGCGAGACCGTGACACAGCAAAGATCTGCCAGTGCCATGCCCGGAGCCATTTTGGTATCCGGTTCAGCCGGTGCTATGATGTAGTATTCCGTCCTGCCGGCATATTCGCGGCTGACATACAGACACGACTTGTGCCGGGGTTCATCAATTACCGTGTATGTCTGATTCTGGATCATCTGCTTTACATCCGGCGGCAGCATCGTCCCGTTCACGAGTGCGGGCAGCGGCTGCAGCGTCGGGAATCCGAGCGGGATCCTGCTGCTGTGGATCAGGTTCATGCGTTCGCCCTCCCTGAAAGGCGTTTACTCTGCCATTGCTTCCTTGATCGCTTCAAACAGGTCGTCGTAGCTTTCAAACGCAGGCAGCTGCGGATATTCCTTCTTGATCTGCTCGGTAGAGCGGAACAGGAAGCCCGCCTTGCTCGCGAGGATCATGCCGAGGTCATTGAAGCTGTCTCCGCTTGCGATCGTCTCAAAGCCGATCGACTGCAGTGCCTTGACGGTCGTCAGCTTGGACTTTTCGCAGCGCATCTTATAGCCGGTGATCGTGCCGTCCGGTGCGACCTCCAGCGAATTGCAGAAGATCGTCGGCATTCCGAGCTTTCGCATCAGCGGGGCGGCAAACTGCGAAAACGTATCGCTGATGATGATGACCTGACCGAGCGCGCGCAGCTTATCCAGAAATTCCTTTGCGCCCTCCATCGGTTCGATCTGCTCGATCGTTGCCTGGATCTCCTTCAGGCCGAGACCGTGCTCCTTGAGGATCGCAAGGCGGTACTGCATCAGCTTGTCGTAATCGGGCTCATCGCGGGTCGTTCTGCGAAGCTCCGGGATTCCGCTGGCTTCGGAAAAAGCGATCCAGATTTCCGGAACGAGTACGCCTTCGAGATCGAGACAGGTGATATACATGGACATAATGGTTCTCCTTTTCAAACATTTAGGTTCCCGCTGCGGCAGCAGCTTTAGCACTATTATAACACAACAGACCGGAAATTTCAATGGGGGAGTGCGAAAAAGTCTTTTCAGGCTTCATATTGGGATAAATATATATAAAAATAGATAAAATCCATTGACATGCCTTTTTGAATATGGTATAATAACTATAATTGGTGCAATGAAAAAGCACTGTTTGCGAAAGGATAACGAAATATGGAGCAGGAACGCTTTACACTGTTGAAAACAAATGCGGAGGTCTGCGAACGCATCCGGGAAATGGCTGCCGAGATCAGCAGGGATTATGCCGGAACGCCGGAGGACAATCCTCTGCTTGTGCTCTGCACGCTGCGCGGAGCCGTCTTCTTTTCCGCCGATCTGATCCGCAGGCTGACGATCCCCTGTGAGATCAACTTCCTGAAGGTGCAGTCCTATGCGGGAACGCGGCCTGCCGGCTCGCCGATTTTTGAGCTCGGCGAGCGCATTGACGTCTGCGGGCGGGATGTGCTGATCGTCGAGGATATCGTCGATACCGGACAGACCATGGATACCGTGATGCGCAATTTCTCGGACAAGGGCGCGAACAGCATCCGCATTGCGACGATGCTTGATAAGCCGTCTCGCAGATATGAGCATCTGAAAACAGCCGTCATTCCCGATTATATCGGCTTTTCGATCCCCGATCTGTTCGTGGTCGGGTGGGGACTGGATTATAATGAGGAATTCCGTATGCTGCCGGATATTATGGTCTATCATCCGGATGCAGAGTGACGAGAGGAAAGACAGATGCCGTTTGTATCATTGAAAGATGTCTGCAAGGACTATAAAACGGAGGAGATCAGCGTCCGGGCCGCGAACAATGTCAGCTTTGATATCGAAAAGGGGGAGCTCGTTATCATTGTCGGGCCCTCCGGAGCAGGAAAGACAACGGTTCTGAATCTGCTCGGCGGAATGGACCGCTGCGACAGCGGAGAGATCATTGTGGACGGCCGCCGCGTGGACGGCCTGAGCCGCCGCGAGCTGACGCGCTACCGCCGCGAGGATATCGGGTTTGTGTTCCAGTTCTACAATCTGGTGCAGAATCTGACTGCTGTCGAGAATATCGAGCTTGCTTCCGAGATCTGCAAAAAAGCGGCTTCTCCGTCCGAGATGCTGCAGAAGGTCGGTATGGCCGACCGCGCCGATCATTTTCCGGCACAGCTTTCCGGCGGAGAGCAGCAGCGTGTTTCGATCGCGCGTGCGCTCTGCAAGACCCCGAAGCTCCTGCTTTGTGACGAGCCGACCGGCGCGCTGGATTTCGAGACCGGAAAGGTCGTTCTGCGGCTTTTGCAGGAAAGCTGCCGTCAGGACGGCATGACCGTTGTCATTATTACGCATAACCGTGCGCTGATGCCCATGGCAGACCGTGTGATTGAGCTGCGCGGCGGCAAGGTCGCATCCGTGAAGCTGCAGCCGAATCCTGTTCCGGTTGCGGAGATCAACTGGTGACCGGCATGGGCAAACGAAAGCTATTCCGAAATACGCTTCGGAGCGCATTTCGGTCGAAGGAACGCTTTTTGTCGCTGTTCGGCATTATTGCGATCAGCACCGGATTTTTCTCCGGCCTGAAAGTGACGGGCACCGATATGAAGCAGTCTGCCGACCGGTATTACCGGGAAACGGGACTCTCGGATCTGCATCTGCGTTCGACCGCCGGATTCTGTGATGAGGAGCTGGATCTGCTTGCGGCACGCAAGGAGGTCGCGCAGGTCTGCGGCGGATATCAGGAAACGGTGTTCATGCCGGTTTCAGATAATACCGCAGATGTGACGGTGAAGATCTACAGTCTGACGTCTGACGGAAAAAAGGAAGGGCAGCAGATCAATCAGCCTGTGCTGACAGAAGGCAGAATGCCGGAAAAGGCCGATGAATGTCTGATCGAGGTGAATACGCCCGCAGAGATCGGAATCGGCGACAGGGTAAAGGCTGTTACGCCCGACAGCGCGGAGACGCTTCTGAAGCAGAAGGAGTTTACCGTTGTTGGCAGAGCGGATTCGTCGATGTACGTGGATTTTGAGCGCGGAACGACAACAATCGGCAACGGCCGGATCGACTGCTTTCTGCTTGTGCCGCCGGAAGCATTTGAATCCGATGTCTATACGGACGTCTGGCTGCGGCTCAGAGACGCTGCGGAGATCAGCAGCTTTGAGCAGCGGTATCTGACGGTCGTCAATGACTGCGCCGATGCGATCCTTGCCGATCAGAAAAAGCTCTGTGCGCCGCGCGCCGAACAGATGCGCGAGACGGTCGAGCAGAAGCTTGCGGATGTCCGCACTGAACTTGACGAAGGCAAAGAGCAGTACGAGAAGGGTCTGAAGGAACTGGAAAAGTCCGTCAGAAACGGCAAGACTGAACTGAAAAAGGCTGAAAATGATCTGAAAACCGGCCGCGAGGAGCTCGACAAGCAGTGGAAGGAATACAAGGAAAAGGCTGCGGACTATGAAAAAAATGCCGCGCTGATCGATCAGCAGCAGAAAACCATTGACGCGCAGGAAAAGCAGGCAAACGGTACGCTGGATGCGCTGCGCGAAAAGGTTGACCGCTTTGATTATGTGCTCGGTGTGATCCACAGCTACAGAGATTCCACGATCATTCCGCCGTATCCGACAGAGCTTCAGGATCTCATCAACGAAATGGCAGAATACGATTCTGAGGAATTTAATGTTTCGCAGGCGATGTTCAATTTTTTCAAAGCGCCGGTTGACAGCGATGACAACTTCGAAAAGATGAACTATGAGGATACGATCGACTGGTACCTGAGCAACTGCAAGGTCGATGTCCAGAACGAGATCATTGATATCGAAAGTAATGCGCAGCAGCTTACGATCAGCCGCAAGCAGCTTAAAACGGCGATGGACAAGCTGGTGAAGGGCAATCAGGATATCATCAAGTATCAGGATGAACTGAACAAGAAGGAAAAGGAGTTGACAGATGCCAAGCTGGAGCTTTCCAGAAAACAATCCGATCTGGAAAAGACCGAGAAGGTCGAGCGGATCCGTCTGAAGGATGCAAAGGAAACGCTGGAACAGGGCGAGAAGGAATATCAGGAGGCTCTGGAAACGCTGGACGATGTCGGAGCACAGATCGAATGGTATGTGTTTGACCGCAGCGAAAATCCCGGCTGGAGCAGCTACGGCGACGACGCCGACCGTGTTGACCGCATCGCACGGATCTTCCCGGTGTTCTTCCTGCTTGTTGCTTCGCTGGTCTGCCTGACGACCGTCACGCGCATGGTCGAGGAGCAGCGCACCGAGATCGGAACCTGCAAGGCACTCGGCTACTCCGGCCTGTCGGTCACGGCGCAGTATCTGCTGTATACGGTGCTGGCCAGTGTGCTCGGAACGGCAGTCGGAACGGTGATCGGCGACCAGCTGTTCCCGAAGGTGCTGTTCCGATGTTATCAGATGATGTATCATTATCCAAAGATCCACTGCCCGTATCACTGGGGCTATGCGCTGATCTGTCTGACGGCCGCACTGATCTGCACCGGCGTGACGGCGGCTGCAGTCTGTACGTCGGTCGTGCAGGAAATGCCCGCGCAGCTGATGCGCCCGAAGGCACCGAAGAACGGCAAGCGCGTCCTGCTCGAAAAATGCAAATGGCTCTGGCGGAAGCTCAGCTTCCATACAAAGGTCACGATCCGCAATTTCTTCCGGTACCGTGCAAGAGTGTTGATGTCCGTGATCGGCATCTGCGGCTGTACGGCACTGCTGCTGACAGGCTTCGGGCTGTATCATGCCATTGCGGCGATCGTGGATCTGCAGTATCAGGAGGTACTGGTCTATGATGCTGTTGGTATTTATGACGGCAGCACGGAAAACAAGGAGATACTCCGCGACACGCTGGAGCATACCGATGCGGTCGCGGGTTATCAGTTCGGTGCGGTCAGATCGTGCACTGTCCGGACCGGGCGCAGAAGCTACGAGGGCACGGTTACAGTTCCGGAGGATGCGGAAACGCTCAGCGATTACATCGTACTGCGTGACCGCAGGACCAAAGAACCCTGTCCGCTTGAGGACAGCGGCGTCGTTCTGAACGAAAAGCTTGCCGCGCTGCTGAATATCAAAACAGGGGATAATGTCATGCTGGAGGATGCGTCGCATCCTGTAGCGGTCACGGGCATTGCGGAGAATTACGCGCTGAACCGTGTCTGGATGACGAAGGCTTGTTATGAATCGCTGTTCGGCAGCATGGAAAGCAACTGTGTGTTCGTCAATGAACAGCCGGATACCGATGAGGACGCGTTTGCAGAGCATCTGCTCCGCTCGGACGCGCTGCTGCGGCTGGACTTTACTTCCGAAAGCGGAGAAAACTTCCGGAAGCTGGTCAAGGCACTCGGCTATGTTGTGGCCGTCGTGATCGTGTTTGCAGGACTGCTGGCACTCGCGGTTCTGTATAACCTCGCTTATATCAACATTCTGGAGCGTCAGAGGGAGCTGGCGACCGTCAAGGTGCTCGGCTTCTACGATAAAGAGGTGTATGCCTATGTCCTTCGTGAAAACATCCTTTCTTCGGTACTGGGAATAGCCGCCGGTCTGTTCGCAGGAATCTTCCTCTGCCGCTATGTCGTGAAAACGGCGGAGGTCGATGTCGTAATGTTTGCACCGGATATTCCGTGGTACTGCTTTGTACTGGCAGCGGCCGTAACGCTTGTGTTCACGCTGCTGGTCAATCTCCTGCTGCGCCGGAAGCTGCGTGCGATCGACATGGCAGGCTCGATCAAGGCTGTGGAGTAATCCGCACCGTCTGATGTGTGTTCTTGAAAGAGGTACTCACAATGAAAAGGAAGTGTTCAAAGAAGAAAGAGAAATCACGACAATGCCTGACCGCCCTGCTCTCGGCAGCAATGGTGCTGCTCAGCATCTCCGTTCTTCATGCGGCAGGCTTTGAAAAATATCCGGGGGATGTTAATGTTGACCGGAAGATCGACGTTTCCGACGGCGTACTGCTTGCGAGATTCTGTGTGGAGGATGTAACGGTCATCATCACGGATGAGGGCCTTGCCAATGCGGATGCAGACGGTGACCAGCATGTCGATCCGTCCGACACGGTCTGTGTGCTGCGGATGATCGCCGGGCAGATCCCGATGCCGAAGAATCCCTATGCAAAGGATTCCGTGCCGGAAACGACTGTGCCGCCGGAAACAACGGCAGTGTCTGAGGAAACGACGACAGAGCCGGTTGTCACGACTGCGGAGCCGATTCTGACGGTACCGCCGCAGGAACAGACGGAAACTGTGCTGATCGCAGATCAGAAAGCGTATCCGCTCGGTGCTTCGGTCTCCGTACTGAGCCGCGATGCGCAGCCGGATGAGACGCTGACCGTGCAGTATCAGGCAGGCAATATCATCTTTGCGATCTACGCTGCGGAACCGGAACAGACGATGATCGCGTTCGCACATAACGACGATATTTTCGGATACTATATCATCTGCTCGTCGTATGAGGCTCCGGAGGGCTATACCGCTGCGGAATTCCGTGACGATCATCAGCAGAACCGGCTCTATGCCGTGCTCGTGCAGAAGGAAGGACTAAGCATCGCGTTTCCGCATCTTGAGGACAAAAGCGAGTTTCAGGTGCTTTCCAAGCTGGCATACTATGCGACGAACGGCGTGCGCGGCGTCAACGGTCTGGATCCCTACATCTGGGACGAGGAGCTTGCAAAGGCCGCACTGCAGCACAGCAGGGAAATGGCGGACAATGACTTCTGCTCCCACAACAGTCTGGACGGCACCAAATTCGGCGACCGTCTGCTGAACTTCGGCATAGACTGGCAGGCGTGCGCGGAAAACATTGATTTCGGCTATCTGGATCCGTTTTCCGCGGTGAACGGCTGGTACAACTCCAAGTCCGGTCACAGAAGCAATCTACTGAGCAGCAAATATGAGCGGATCGGCATCGGTTTTGCATATAATGAGAACGCTGCTTATTCGTATTACGGAACACAGGACTTTTATTGCGGGTGGAAATGAATATTATTCACTCTGATTTTGCATAAACAGCATATTATTCATGAATATTCTTGAAATATGCACTTTTCACGCAAAACCACTTGACTTTTTTTCATTTCGGTGTATAATAGGAAATGGATTTTACAGGCAGGCAGCATGACCTGCCGGAAAGGAAGATATCTCATCATGGCTGAAAACAAGATCCCGAAGAAAATTGTGCTGGCTTATTCCGGCGGTCTCGATACCTCGATCATCATTCCGTGGCTCAAGGAAACCTATCCGGGCTGCGAGGTCATTGCCGTTTCCGGCGACGTCGGACAGGGTACCGAGCTTGACGGACTGGAGGAGAAGGCGATCAAGACCGGTGCCTCCAAGCTTTACATCGAAGATCTCACCGATGAATTCATCGACGATTATGTCTTCCCGACCGTCAAGGCGGGTGCGGTGTACGAGGGCAAGTATCTGCTCGGTACATCCTTTGCGCGTCCGATCATTGCAAAGCGCATTGCGGAAATCGCAGTGAAGGAAGGCGCAGATGCGATCTGCCACGGCTGCACCGGAAAGGGTAACGACCAGGTTCGTTTTGAGCTGACGATCAAGGCATTCTGCCCGGATATGCAGATCATTGCACCGTGGAGAATCTGGGATATCAAGTCCCGTGACGAGGAGATCGACTACGCGGAGGCTCACAACATTCCGCTGAAGATCTCCCGTGAGACGAACTATTCCAAGGACAAGAATCTCTGGCACATCTCCCATGAGGGTCTTGATCTTGAGGATCCGGCAAATGAGCCGCAGTACAACAAGCCCGGCTTTTTGGAACTCGGCGTTTCCCCGGAGCAGGCTCCGGATCAGCCGACCTATGTCACGATCGACTTTGAGAAGGGCATTCCGGTCGCTGTGGACGGCGTGAAGATGAAGGGCAGCGATGTTGTCCGCAAGCTGAATGCACTCGGCGGCGCAAACGGCATCGGCATCACCGATATCGTCGAGAACCGTCTGGTCGGCATGAAGAGCCGCGGCGTTTATGAGACTCCCGGCGGCACGATCCTCTACTATGCACATGCTGCACTGGAGACGATCACGCTTGACAAGCAGACCGCAAGAGTCAAGGCGCAGCTCGCACAGCAGTATGCAGACCTCGTTTACAACGGCCAGTGGTTCACCCCGCTGCGCGAGGCACTCGATGCATTCGTGGACAGCACCCAGCAGAACGTCAACGGCACGGTCAAGCTAAAGCTGTACAAGGGCAATATCATCACCGCAGGCATCACCTCGCCGGATACCCTCTATGATGAGGAGGTCGCGACCTTCGATGAGGATGATGTTTACAATCAGGCAGATTCCGCAGGCTTCATCAACCTGTACGGCCTTCCGATTAAGGTGCGCGCAAAGCTGAATCAGAAGCGCGGCAAGTAATCTTACAATCAAACAGACAGAATGGGCGGCTTTCGCAGGTCGCCCGCTCTGTTTTTTAGCAAGGCACTGATGTGAATTCATATCAGGCACGAACCGGAGTGTGCTGCGTGGCGCAGAGGTAAAGGATAATGAATGTTGCTGAGAATGCGCGCAAACAGAACGGATCTTACACAGCAAGATGGTCAAAGCTGTTTCAGATGTATCTTGCAGAGCAGACGGTTCCCGACGGTCCGATGGGATGGGCTCCGTACAGCGTGTATTATCAGATCAGCGAGGAAACCTTTTCGCATTTTGAGGAACCGGGCTTTGATCCGAAGAAGCATCTGATCAAACTGCTTTTCTGTACGAAAGAGGATCTTAACACTGCACCGGAATCAAAAGCTTATTTTCAGAAGTGGCATGACGGTTTTCAGGCTTATATGGACAGTTTTCGTGCGGATCAATACGCTGAATAACAGATTCTTCGGCGAAACGCTCGATTTGCAGGGGATTTTACGGCAGATAACGAAAGGATAACACTATGGCAAAAATGTGGGCAGGCAGATTTTCAAAAGAGGTCGATGAAACGGTCAATGCGTTCAATTCCTCGATCTCCTTTGACGGCAGAATGTACGCGCAGGATATCCGCGGCAGCATCGCACACGCGACGATGCTCGGGGACTGCGGCATTATTCCGCAGGCGGATACTGAACAGATCATTGCCGGTCTGAACGGTATTCTTGCCGATCTGGAATCCGGTGCACTGCTGATGGATCCGACCGCAGAGGATATTCACATGTTTGTGGAGGCGGAGCTGACCAAGCGCATCGGCGATGCAGGCAAGCGTCTGCATACGGCACGTTCGAGAAACGATCAGGTCGCACTGGATGTCCGCCTGATCCTCCGCGACGAGATCACGGAGATCCGCAAGCTGCTGCACGCACTGCTGAAAACGCTTGTGAAGATCGCAGAGCAGCACACGGAAACGATTATGCCGGGCTATACGCATCTGCAGCGCGCACAGCCGGTCACGCTGGCGCATCACATTCTTGCATACGTTTGGATGCTGCTGCGGGACGACGGCCGACTGGTCGATACTGCGAAGCGCATGAACTACTGCCCGCTCGGTGCAGGCGCGCTGGCCGGTACGACCTATCCGATCAACCGGAAGCAGACCGCTTCGCTGCTCGACTTCACCGCACCCGTGCCGAACTCGCTGGATGCTGTTTCTGACAGAGATTTCTGTGTTGAGCTTGCAAATGCGCTGTCTTTGCTGATGGTGCATCTGTCCCGCTTCTCCGAGGAGATCATCCTCTGGTGCTCGTGGGAATTTAAATTTATCGAGCTGGATGACGCTTACGCGACCGGTTCCTCGATCATGCCGCAAAAAAAGAATCCGGATGTCACGGAACTGATCCGCGGCAAGACCGGCAGAGTGATCGGTGATCTGACCACGCTGCTTTCGATGCTGAAAGGACTTCCGCTTGCATATAATAAGGATATGCAGGAGGATA
The DNA here is from genome assembly GCA_001940925.1 of Ruminococcus sp. Phil11. GTDB lineage: Bacteria > Bacillota > Clostridia > Oscillospirales > Ruminococcaceae > Firm-04. The sequence continues at coordinate 25,664 of MSGZ01000042.1, read as the reverse complement.
AGGAAGCGATTTTTGATGCGATCGACCAGGCAAAGCTTTGCCTGAAAACCTTTGATCCGATGCTTGCAACGATGCGCGTCAACAAGGAAAACATGCGCGCCGCCGCTGCAAAGGGCTTCATCAACGCGACCGACTGCGCGGACTATCTCGTAAAGAAGGGTCTGCCGTTCCGTGATGCGTACAAGATCACCGGAACGCTGGTCGCGAAGTGCATTGCAGACGGCTGCACGCTGGAAACGCTGCCGCTTGCCGCATACAAGGAATCCTGCGATTCCTTTGAAGAGGATGTTTATGATGCGATCGCGCTGGAGACCTGCCTGAACGGCCGGATCTCCGAGGGCGGCCCGTCTGCATCTGCCGTGAAAGAACAGCTTGCTGCTGCAAATGCTGCAATCGAGGCACTGACCGTATGAAAAAGCGCATCCTGTATATATTTGTCGTTTCGCTGATCGCATTTGTGATCTGGCTGATCGGTCAGCTGATCCTGACCTTTGATTTTCCGGAATCATCGCTGACGGCTTCGCGGGTCTGGGTCATTACCGTACTGGCGGCGGCATCAATCTGGAATCTGGTGCATTTCCACCGCACCGAAAAGAAAAAACGTGAGGATGAGGAAAATGAAAACTACAAAGGTGTATATTGACGGACAGGCGGGAACCACCGGCCTCAAGCTTTATGACCGCATCAAGGACCGCAGCGATATCGAGCTGCTGACGATTGATCCGGCACTGCACCGTGACAACGCAGAGCGCGCCCGCCTCATCAATGCATCGGATGTGACGTTCCTCTGCCTGCCGGATGCTGCTTCGATCGAGGCTGTTTCGTTCGTGCAGAATCCGGATACCCGCATCATTGATGCATCGACTGCTCACAGAACGAATCCGGACTGGGCTTACGGTTTTCCGGAGCTTTCCGCCGCGCACAGAGAGAAGATCGTGAGCTCCAAGCGCGTCGCGGTGCCGGGCTGCTATGCATCGGGCTTTGCATCTCTGGTATATCCGATGGTGCAGAGCGGGTTTCTCCCGAAGAATTATCCGCTGACCTGTCATGCTGTTTCCGGCTACAGCGGTGCCGGAAAGGGCGCGATTGCTGTGTATGAATCCGATGACCGTCCGGCGGATTACGGTTCGCCGCGGCAGTATGCGCTCGGGTTAAAGCATAAGCATCTGCCGGAAATGCAGAAGGTCTGCGGGCTTGATTTCCCGCCCGTGTTCAATCCGCTGGTCTGTGATTACTACGCCGGCATGGTCGTTTCCGTGCCGCTGCACAGAAGCTTCCTGAACGGGACGCCTTCGATTGAGCAGATCCATGAGATGTTTGCGGCGCACTATGCCGGACAGCGTTTTGTCAAGGTCAGAGCTCTGCAGGGTGAGGATGTACTCGAAAACGGCTTCCTGCCCGCGAATACGCTTGCTGGCACGAATCTGCTGGAGATCTTCGTCTGCGGCAATGACGACCGCATTCTGCTGGCTGCGCGTCTTGATAATCTCGGCAAGGGCGCATCGGGCGCGGCACTGCAGTGCTTCAACATTATGACCGGCGCACCGGAAGAAACCGGGCTGGAATAAAGGAGAACCGAAATGAAACTGCAAAGCTTTTCTGATTATACATTTATTGACGGCGGTGTCTGCGCGGCATCCGGATTCAAGGCAAACGGCGTCTGCTGCGGATTGAAGCATGATGCACTGCCCGAAGATACTGCAACCGAGCAGAATCTCGCGGCGAACAATGCATTGCCGGAGGATGACGGTGCACCGAAGAAGAATGATCTTGCAATGATCGTTTCGGATACCGAATGTGCAGCTGCGGCTGTATATACCTCGAACAAGGTCAAGGGCGCACCGATCCAGGTGACCAAAAAGAATCTTGCGGACGGCCGTGCCCGCGCGGTGATCGTCAACTCGGTCAATGCGAATACTTGCAACGCGGACGGCGTTCAGAAGGCGGAGGCCATGTGTCAGCTTGCTGCTGATGCACTGCATATTGCGCCTGAGGATGTGATTGTCGCATCGACCGGCGTCATCGGACAGATCCTGCCGATTGAGCCGATCGCGGCAGCGATCCCGGCTCTGACCGAAGGGCTGTCCTACGGCGGCAATGAGGAGGCCGTCCACGCGATCATGACGACCGATACCCGCGAAAAGGAGGTCGCCGTCTCGTTCAGAGTCGGCAAGGCGACCTGCCGGTTGGGCGGTATGCTCAAGGGCAGCGGCATGATCCACCCGAACATGGCAACGACGCTGACCTTCCTGACGACAGACTGTAAGATCTCCCCGGCGATGCTGCAGCAGGCACTTTCCGATGTGGTGCGCGTGACGCTGAACCGCGTTTCGGTTGACGGCGACCAGTCTACGAACGATATGGCCTGCATTCTGGCAAACGGCATGGCGGATAATGCGGAGATCAAAGATGAGGGCAAGGATTATGCCGCATTCCGCGGTGCGCTGTATGCCGTCATGCTGAATCTCGCAAGAATGTGTGCGGCAGACGGCGAGGGCGCGACCAAGCTGATCGAATGCGTCGTTTCCGATGCACCGAGCGAGGAAGTCGCGGAGACCGTCGCAAAGAGCGTGATCTGCTCCAGCCTCTTTAAGGCTGCGATGTTCGGTGCGGATGCCAACTGGGGACGCATTGCCTGTGCAATGGGCTATGCGGACTGCGATTTTGATATTACGAAGGTCAATGTTGATCTTGCTTCCTCGCAGGGACGGATTACAGTCGCGAAAAACGGCTTCGGTGTCCCTTTTTCAGAGGAACAGGCAAAAAAGATCCTGCTTGAGGATGAGATCAATGTGCTGATCTCGCTGAACAGCGGTGATTATTCCGCAGTCGCATGGGGCTGCGATTTGACCTACGATTACGTCAAAATTAACGGCGATTACAGAAGCTGAACGAAAAGGAGAACTTGCTGTCATGCAGAAAATGGAGATTCCGGAAAGTATATCCACACAGATTCGCTCGCAGGTTCTGATCGACGCGCTGCCGTATATCCAGCGCTACAATCAGAAGATCATCGTTGTCAAATACGGCGGAAACGCAATGACCAATGAGGCACTGAAGGAAGCAGTCATGAGTGATATCGTGCTGCTTTCGCTGGTCGGCATCCGTGTCGTGCTGGTGCACGGCGGCGGCCCGGAGATCAGCGATATGCTGCACCGCCTGAACATCGAAAGCAAATTCATCGGCGGTCTGCGCTATACAGACGCTGAGACGGCTGACGTCGTCCGCATGGTGCTGGCCGGCAAGGTCAACAAGGAGCTTGTCGCGCATCTGACGCGGCATTCGGGGCAGGCGATCGGTCTGTCCGGTATTGACGGCGCGCTGCTGCAGGCGAAGAAAAAGGAATCGAAGCCCGACCTCGGTCTGGTTGGTGAGATTACCGCAGTGAATACCAAGCCGATCCTGACTGCACTGGACAACGGCTATGTGCCGGTCATTGCGACGGTCGCCTGCGGCCCGGACGGTCAGGTCTACAATGTCAATGCCGATACGGCAGCGGCTTCGATCGCTGCGGCACTCGGCGCGGAGAACCTGATCCTCATGACGGACATTGCGGGTCTGCTGCGTGACAAGGACGATCCGTCCACGCTGATCCCGTCGGTCAATATCAGCGAGGTGCAGAACCTGAAGCGGCAGGGCATCATTTCCGGCGGCATGATCCCGAAGATCGACTGCTGTGTCGAGGCGATCCGCCGCGGCGTCAAAAAGGCTGTTATTATTGACGGCAGAGTGCCGCATTCCATTCTTGTTGAGATCTGCAGCAACGAGGGCGTCGGCACACAGTTCCTGAGTGTATATTGAGGAGAGAAAAAATGAATACGATACAGGCAACAGACCAGTATACGATGAAGGCCTTTGGCCGGATCCCGCTGGTCGAAGCGCAGGGGCATAACTGCACCTGCACCGATGAAAACGGCAAAACCTATATTGATTTCGGCAGCGGCATCGGCTGCAATGTGCTCGGCTGGTGCAATGACGCGTGGGTCGATGCAGTCTGCTCGCAGGTGAAAAAGCTGCAGCACGCTTGCAATTACTACTACACGCAGCCGCAGGCAGAGCTCGTCGAAAAGCTGGCGAAGGCGACCGGTTATAAGCGGATGTTCCTCGGGAACTCCGGCGCAGAGGCCAATGAATGCGCGATCAAGGTTGCGCGGAAGTACAGCTCCGACAAATACGGCAGGGAGCGCGGCACGATCATCTCGCTGGTCAACAGCTTCCACGGCAGAACAATGGAAACGCTGGCCGCAACGGGTCAGGATGTGTTCCACCAGTATTTTTACCCGTTCCCGACCGGCCATGTCTTTGCAAAGGCAAATGACCTTGACGATTTGAAATCCAAGCTGGACGGCACCGTCGCGGGCATCATGATCGAGGTCGTTCAGGGTGAGGGCGGTGTCTACGCACTGGACAAGGAATATGTGCAGGCAATCCGGAAAATCTGTGATGAGCAGGATATCGTCATGATCATTGATGAGGTGCAGACCGGCTGCGGCCGTACCGGCACATTCCTCGCGCAGGAGCAGTTCGGTGTGCAGGCGGATGTGACGACAATGGCAAAGGCAATCGGCGGCGGTCTGCCGATCGGCATCTGCCTTGTCAATGAACGCTGCGAGAACGTCATCACGCCGGGAACCCACGGCTCGACCTTCGGCGGAAATCCCGTTGTCTGTGCAGGTGCGGTCGCGGTGCTGGATGCGGTCACGGCACCTGGTTTCCTCGATTCTGTTAAGGAAAAGGCTGCGTATCTGCGGGCAGAACTTGCAAAGATCCCGGAGATCGAAAGTCTTTCCGGTATCGGCATGATGATCGGCATGACGCTGAAATCAAAGGACGCACATGATGTTATGGTCGCGGCAAACGATGCAGGACTGCTCGTGCTGACCGCAAAGGAGAAGCTGCGTCTGCTGCCGCCGCTCACGATCACGAAGGAAGAAATGGACGCAGGTCTTGCAATTCTGCGGAGCGTCCTTGCATAATACACAAGAAAGGATTGACTGACTATGAAGCATTTACTGAAGATGCTCGATCTCTCGACGGAGGAGATCATCGACCTGCTGAACCTTGCCGATCAGCTCAAATATGAGCGGAAGCACGGTATTCCGCATCCGCATCTTGCCGGAAAAACGCTCGGCATGATCTTCCAGAAGGCATCGACCCGTACCCGCGTTTCCTTTGAAACCGGCATGACGCAGCTCGGCGGCTATCCGCTGTTCCTGTCCTCGAACGATCTGCAGATCGGCCGCGGCGAGCCGGTGCAGGATACCGCACGCGTGCTGTCCCGGTATCTGGACGGTATCATGATCCGCACCTTTGCACAGCAGGAGGTCGAGGATCTGGCCAAGTACGGCAGCATTCCGGTCATCAACGGCCTGACGGATTTCTGTCATCCCTGCCAGGTGCTGGCCGATCTCATGACGATCCGCGAGTACAAGGGCAGCTTCCACGGGCTGAAAATGTGCTACATCGGCGACGGCAACAACATGGCAAACTCCCTGATCGTCGGCGGTCTGAAGGTCGGCATGGAGGTTTCCGTGGCCTGCCCGAACGACTATCAGCCGGATCCGGTCGTGCTGGATTTTGCCAAGCAGAACGGCAAGTTCACGATGACGACCAGCCCGGTCGAGGCGGCAGTCAATGCGGACGTCATCTTCACCGATGTCTGGGCGTCTATGGGGCAGGAGAGCGAAGCGGAAAAGCGCCGCATCGCGTTTGACGGCTATCAGGTCAATGACGATGTGATCGGTGCGGCACATGAGGAAGTCATGGTGCAGCACTGCCTGCCCGCACACCGCGGCGAGGAGATCACCGAGAAGGTCTTTGAGGCGCACGCAAACGAGATCTTTGACGAGGCAGAAAACCGCCTGCACGCGCAGAAGGCTGTGCTGGTCAAGGTGCTCGGCAAACAGGATTAACATGAAAATAACCGGAGCCGCCGTGCTCCGGTTATTTTTTTGATAGTGACGTTCCGTCCTTGATTTCCGGTGTTCCCTATGCTATAATGAAGAAAAATGCACCGTACAGCTTTGAGGGGGAAAGCTTATCAAAAACGGGGGAGGGAACTACATGAAACACAAATCTATTCTGCGCATGTTTACGGCGGGTGTGCTGTGCTGTACGCTCTGCGGCTCCGGCATGACAGTTCCGGCGTTTTCGGCGGACGATGAACCGGAATTGCCGGCAAAATTTGATCTCAGGGACGAAGGTGCCATGACCTCTGTCAAGCAGCAGTACGGCGGCACCTGCACCATCTATTCCGGCATGGCTGCGATCGAATCCTTTATGATCAAAAACGGAATGGCAGACAATACGATTGATCTGTCCGAGTCGCATTTTTCGTGGTTCACCTACGGCAAGGGCAGCTCGGATGATCCGGACGATCCGCTTTACGGTGACGGTCAGGAGCAGGGTGTAAAAGGATATACGCCGCTGGCAACGACGATCAATTTTACCGGTGTGCTGGCCAGCTGGAAGGGCGTCGCGCCGGAATCCGAGACGGGAGAGGAAAACAAAAAACAACAGCCGGTTGACGAATCGCGCCGCTATGAATCCATTGCCCATTTGCAGAATGCGGTGGAATATCCGCTGTCGGATCCTGATACGATCAAGAAAAATCTGATGAAATACGGTGCCATGCAGATCGGATTTACCGCGATTTCCACGCCGAACCGTCTGTCTGAGCAGGGCGGTTATTATGAAACGCTTTATAACGGCAGCAATATCAGTGAACTGGACGGCGGATTTCATGCAGTCTGCCTTTGCGGCTGGGACGATACGTTTCCGAAGGAGAATTTTGTTGAAACACCGCCCGGAGACGGCGCATGGCTCTGCAAAAACAGCTGGGGAGATCAGTATGGTAATTCAGGATACTTCTATATTTCCTACTACGAGTCCTCTTTGAATGAATGTGTGCAGTTCTTCGTGGAGCCGACAGATAATTATGACGAGATCTATCAGTGGTGCGGGCTTCCGGTCGGCAGAATACGGAGCAAAAATGTTGGCTATATCTACGCGAATGTTTATACTGCAAAAAAGGATGAAAACCTGACGGCTGCCGGCATCTTTACTTATGAACCGGATCAGACCTATGAGATCAGTATCTATGCACTGAATGCGGATTATAAAAATCCGCGGGAAGGCGAGCTGCTTGCACAGATCAGCGGTACGGAGCCGTACAAAGGCTATCACACCTATCCGCTGCATACAGCCTGTCAGGTCGCAAACGGTCAAGATTTCTCGATCGTTGTCAAGACCGGCATCAAAGAAACCTGTGATATTTATTTAGATACGAATGGGAACGGGAGAGGCATAACCTTTTTTAAGTCATACAGTGAAGAAGGAGAAAACGGATGGTTTAGATTCGGGGCCAGAGAAAAGTTCGGCAATACTGTTGCAAAGCTGTATACGAAGGACGGTACCGCGGTCAATGAGCAGAATTATCCCGATGTGCTTTACAGACAGGCAGTTTCAAAAGCTTATGACGCAAACGAAGACTATGTGATTACCGAAAAAGAATTGGAAGACGCAGAAACATTGATCCGCGGCGACCTGAACCGTGACGGCATCGTAAATGCGGTTGACTTCTCACTGCTGAAACAGGTGCTGCTCGGAAATGAGCGCACAGACCTCTGTCTGTTGGCAGGTGACTGGAACGAAAATCAGGCGATCAACGCAGAGGATGCGCGGGGTTGCTCGGCTTTCTGCTGTCGGCTGATATTTGAACACGAAACGAATCTGTATTATAAACAAAGGCACCGATCGCTGCATCGGTGCCTTGTTCTGTATTCAGTTCTTGCTGAAATCGCGGAGTTCCAGTCCTTCATTTTTCTCCAGTGCCCAGCGGATATTCCACTCGCTGGTGAACAGCAGCAGGTACTGGTCGCGGAAATCCTGCACGAGTTTGGTGTCTTCGCTGATGATCAGCTCGGGCTTTTTGTCGGTCGGAATGCCGCCGATCCAGCGGATATACTGATAGCTCAGCGGCTCGCGAATGATCTCGACATTGTATTCCGTGCGCATTCTGTGCTCGAACACCTCGAACTGCAGCACGCCGACCACGCCGACGATGACCTCCTCCATACCGGTTTCCGGCTCATGGAAGATCTGGATCGCACCTTCCTGTGCGATCTGCATGACGCCCTTGACGAACTGCTTGCGCTTCATTGTGTCCTTATGCCGGACGCGGGCGAAATGCTCCGGTGCAAAGGTCGGGATGCCCTCGAAGCAGATCTTCTTATTCGGTGCGCAGATCGTGTCGCCGATTGAGAACAGACCCGGGTCAAATACGCCGATGATATCGCCGGCGAAGGCTTCATCAATGATCTCGCGGTTCTCAGCCATCATCATCTGCGGCTGCGAGAGACGCATTTTCTTGTCACCCTGTACGTGATAGACTTCCATATCGCGCGTGAATTTTCCGGAACAGATGCGCAGGAAGGTCACGCGGTCGCGGTGCGCCTTGTTCATGTTCGCCTGGATCTTGAATACGAATGCAGAGAAGCTTTCGTCAAACGGGGAGACGGTTTCGCCGTCTGCGACACGCGCGAGCGGGGGAGGCGTCAGTTCCAGAAAACGCTTGAGGAACGGTTCCACGCCGAAATTCGTCAGTGCGGAGCCGAAGAAAACAGGGGAGAGCTCACCGGACTGGATCGCGTCCTGATCGAAGTCCTCAGAGGCACCGTCCAGAAGCTCGATATCCTCTGCAAGCTGCGCATGATTGTCCTTGCCGATCAATTCTGCAAGCGACGGATCATCCGGTTCGACCTCTGTTTTTGAGACCGTATGCATACCGCCGGTGCCCTCAAAGGAGAGGATGTGTCTGCTTTCGAGATCAAACACACCCTTGAAATCCTTGCCGGAGCCGATCGGCCAGTTCACCGCGTAGGTCTTGATGCCGAGTTCCCGCTCGATCTCCTCGAGCAGGTCAAACGGATTCCGCGCCTCGCGGTCCATTTTGTTGACGAACGTAAAGATCGGGATATGCCGCATGACGCAGACCTTGAACAGCTTTCGGGTCTGTGCCTCGACGCCCTTTGCCGCGTCAATGACCATGATCGCAGCATCTGCTGCCATCAGCGTGCGGTAGGTATCCTCCGAAAAATCCTGGTGTCCGGGCGTATCGAGAATATTGATGCAGCAGCCGTCATATTCAAACTGCATGACCGACGAAGTCACGGAAATTCCGCGCTGCTTTTCGATCTCCATCCAGTCAGAGACCGCATGACGGGCATTCTTCTTGCCCTTGACGGCACCTGCCATTGCGATCGCGCCGCCGTAGAGCAGCAGCTTTTCAGTCAGTGTGGTTTTACCGGCGTCCGGGTGCGAGATGATCGCAAAGGTCCTGCGTCGCCGGATCTCTTCCTCCATTGTGCGCAATTCGATTCCTCCGTAATTCAGATTTGACATAACGATACTATTATATCATACTATGCGGAAAAATGCAATGGGGAAGCTGCAAAAAATCTTGCTGACAGGGCTGAGCCGGTTTCTGTATATTTCATACGCCGCTGTTTTCAAGTGATTTGACTATATCACGGACAGGATACCGTTCCAGCAGCTCCGAAGTCTCCGCGACTGCATATCCGTCATTTTCGATCGCATGGATCACATCGGACGCGGTGCCGGACAGATCGGCAAACCGTGCAAACATTCTCGGATAGTACTGCCAGAACAGGCTGGACAGCACGACCATTTGCTCCGGCGTCGTATAGTGCTCCCAAGCTGTTTCGGCTGTGGATGCTGCCGGATGTATCGCCGGATAACCCCTGCGGATGGCCGCAGGCTGTCAGGAAAACCATAGCTGCACTGGCAGCATACAGCTTCATTTGCTTTATTGCATTCCTTTCGTGTTCAGCAGTTCGCGCTTCATCAGGGCGAGATCAGACGCATCCAGCCTGTTATCCGCGCAAAAGTCCGCCGCTTTCCAGTCTTTCAGTTCCGTATCCGGTACGGCAAGCAGCCATTTCTGCAGCAGCACAATATCCGCAGCATCATAGGTTCCGTCCGCATTGACATCGCCTCTGACCTGCTCGTGCCGGATCCTCGACATAATCGCAGCCGTCAGGAAGATCATCGCCGCATTGCCGTAGATCGTATTCTCGTTGGTCGTCCATTCCGCATCGCTGTCCATATAGCATTTGCCGTCAAATTTGGAAAGCTGCCGGTTGTTGTTCGGATTCGTTCCCTCTGTTACATAGCCCGCCGGACATCTGTACGGATCAAGCTTTGCGTCCCGGGAATAGATCGCGCTGTAGATATTCTGCACGCAGTTTTCGCCGAAGCCGGACACATAGCAGAACGAGACCGGATTCACGCCAAGCAGATAATTGAATGCACTCTCATTGGAGAGAATGACCTCATCGGGGATACTGTCCTCGCCCTCCGTCAGAATGCTGCCGAGCAGCACACTCAGCGAACACTGTGCGATGACCATATTGGAGCCCCACCAGTAGCCCCAGTCGGGATGATCCGTTCCCCAGTTGTCATAGCCGAGCGTGCGCTTGCGCCATGCCGGAAACTTCTGAAAGACCTCTTTGATCTTTGCGTCGGCATCCGCGTTGTGATAGAGATAATGGAAGAAGCCGAGGAAGGAGCGTCCGTGCGAGTGATAACCGAGCGATGCGCCCGTAAAGCACTTGACCACATTGGTTTCCTCACAGTGTTCCAGCAGATATGCTTCATAGGGTGCGGAGCTTTTTCCGGCCGCCTTTGCCGCACGGTAAACGGCACCCGCCGCCCAGAACATACTGCGGTCAAGCTCCTCCTGCGTGTAGGTATAGGTGCGGTTTGCAGCACCGATAGAAGGATGCTGCGGATTGGCCGGATCATTGACCCATTTCCATGCCCGCAGAGATGTTTCAAGACAGGTCTCCGCGAAATCTTTATACGCAGGCACATCCTTATAGATAAGGTATGCGTGTGCCAGCATTGCCGCCGTATCGGAGGTTGCAAGATGTGAGCGCAGGTCGGTTTCATCTGCGCCGGACTTATAGTCCGAGGTCTGATACAGTGTATCCTCGAGATAGATCGTGCCGTCCTTGTAATTTGCAGCAACATAGAACGAGCCGTCTTTGTCGGCGTGTTCAAGCTTCAGGAGCATGTCGATCTCCCATTTGATCTCGCTCAGATAACCCGGTGCATCGGTATAAGCAGGATCGGATCTGTCTGTTTCCGGAATTTGCAGCGTCATATTCCGGAAAACATCCGGGAACAGATCATAGGCCAGCAGCAGATTTTCGACCGAGGTCGCGGCGGGGGAGGTGTATTTGCCGTAATCACCGGCATCGTACCAGCCCTGCGTGATGTCAAAGGTCTCTGCATCGGGGTTTTCACGGTCAGACCATTTCCTGACCTGTGCATCATTCGGATGCAGATTTTTCCGTGCAAAATCCCCGGCATATTTCGCATCCAGATCCAGTCCTTGTCGCTGCAAATAGTAGTATTTCATCATATCGCTGAGCAGGCCGTCATAGATGCGGTCACCGATCTGAAATGAGAAAGAGGTCAGCGTATCGGTTTCCAGTCCGTTTTCAATATCCCGCGGAGAACGGGCGGATGCAGACAATCCGGCATCCGGGATACGGAAGAAATAAGTACCCGGCGTTTGCAGCTCGTCAAAGTGAATGACATGCACGGACTCACCGGAGAGATGTTCGTTCCGCTCCGCAGCGGACAGTGTGCCGGTCAGCATGGTTTTGCCGCTCGATTTGTCCACGATCTCATAGGTCTTGCCGTCCAGCGAGCCGAATTTCGCAAAATAGCTGATGCGGGCGGTTTTTGCGCCGTGCGTGCTGTAGCCGACCTGATTCACCTTGATAAACGGATACTGCCGCTCATCATCCGGCGAGGTGATCTTCACATTGCGAAAGGACACAGTTTCGCCTTTTTTCACAGCAGATACACAGATTTTCCAGAGATTCGCAAGGTCAAAGCCGCTGTCGGGGTTCGCATCGAGCAGCTCTCTGATCGGCAGCGTATAGCTTGTCCAGTCCGTGCCTGCGATCAGCTTTCCCTTATACTGCGCAAGATCCGTCCAGTAAAGAGAGATCGTATCGGCATGATAGTGCGAGCTGAGTCCGATCCAGAAGTTCAGCGGTTCGGACGCATTGCTTTTCGCCTCAAAGGACAGCACGCCGTTGTAATAATAATCGGAGGCATCGGTTGTTGTCCAGCTTGTGTTCGGCAGGATATTCGCGCCGCCCCAGCTTTCTGTCGTCCAGAGATTTTTGCCGTCGTTGTCGATCAGCAGGGTCTGGAGCTGATAACCGGGCGTTTCCTCCACATTTCCGGCGCAGACAGGATATGCTGACAGCATTGAAACGGCAAGCATCGCGCTGATGCAGCATGCAATGTGTTTTTTCAGGCGCATCATTTTCATACTACCCCCTTTTCACAGAGCGGATTCGTCGGTTTTTCCGATAATGATATTATAGCACAAACTTGCTGTGCCTGCAATAAGATGATCCCCGGTATCGGTCCGGACCGCAGAAAAGATTGATTGTTATCGGTTCATTTCCGATTCGATCCACTGCATCAGCACATCGACGATATAGGACTGCTCGTCTGCGGTCAGTATCTTCCCAGCAGGGATGCGGTGCCATTTTTCAAGACACGCTCTGCAGCAGCAGGCAGTAGCGTGCTGGGCAATGAATACGGGATGTCCTTTCATCGGGGTCTGCTTTCCGTCATTTGCCGGGTTTTCTGCGGATAGCCGCTTGGCAATCAGATCCTGTGCATGGCTGCGGATCGCGGTGATCCCTTTTTCCGTGACATAGGCTCTGTCTGTTTCTGTCAGGTGAAACCGGCTTCTGAAATCGGATCTGCGTAGCCTCCCGAACAGGTCGCTGCGTTCCGGCAGCTGATACCGGATCGCATCCGCCGAGCCGTTTCCGGGAATATAGCTGTATCCGGATTTTTTCGCCTGCGGCATCTGAAGCTTTCGTTCGATATGATAGACTTTGCCGTCCTTGATGAATACAGCACCGGTTTGCTTGAAATAAAACGGCACACCGCTGCGGATGCATTCCCTGCGGATCTCCTGGATCCAGCGAAAATCACAGGGGCGGGCAAAATCGCCGGATTCCCCGCCGCAGGTGACCTTTTCAATCAGGCCGGTCGCCAGATATTTTTCCATGCCGATCTCACCGAGCAGCGGTTCACAGTTCACTTCGCGGTGTCTGACCGGGAGCTCCAGCAGGATCGGGAGCCTGTGATCGGTCCTCTCCTGATCCTCGCAGGTGCTGCAGATCGTCACATGATCCCAGCCGTCTCCCCAGTCCGGCGGGAGACACGCTGCAGCGCGGTCGATCCGTTTTGTGATGATATGAAACCGCAGATCCTGCCGCGCACGGATTATATCCCAGCATCCCTGCCGCCATTCATCCGCCGTATCCAGAAAGAAATCGGATGTCATGCAGGTGAAAACGATACCGTCGTCAGCGGTCAGCTTGTACTGCCCCTGACGGTTCTTTTTCAGCGGCAGATCGTAGTCGCCGGTTATGGAGACAACGGAAGCATCCTTGCCGATGCTTGCGTCCCGGCGGTACACATAGCAATTCGCACATCCGGGACTGATTTTGCGGCAGCCGTGCCACGGATTCCAGATCACCATAGGGTTTCTCCTTTTAGAATGATATGTTACATATAGTATAGCATACTTTGGCAGTGAATGCAAGTAAAGTTTCTTTCGCGGAAAGCGGGAACAGTCAGCCGCACGGACTTTTTCAGCTGTTTTCGCCCGGACGGTTCACCGCAGACTGAAAACCAAAATCGGATTTTATATTGACGCGGAGCAGGCAGTATGTTATACTATAAAATACTGGAACGACGAAAAGCTGATGCGGGAGGTCTCGTTATGAAAAGAAAACTGTTCAGGATACTGCTTGTGCTGATCATGGTGATCGGTATGATGCCGTTCAGTGCGTATGCGGAGAATACCGCTGCAGACCGGACGGAGGACTACGGCGATTTCATCAACGGTGAACATGTCATCCGCGATATGACCGAAAAACACGGAATGTATGCACATCCGCGCATCATCATGTCGGAGGAGAAATTTGCAAAGCTGAAAGCACATATCGGGGATGATTCCGTCACGGCGATTCTGCTTGAGAAGCTGCGCAGTGAAGCAGACAGAGTTCTTGACAGACCCGTATGTGAATATGAAGTTCCGGACGGCATCCGTCTGCTTGAAACATCCAAACGGATCCAGCGGCGCGTTGCTGCACTGGCACTTGCTTACAACATTTTCGACGATGAAAAATATGCGCGAAGATGCTATGCGGAGCTGGAAGCAGCCTGCGGTTTCAAGGACTGGAATCCGAGCCATTTTCTCGATACCGCCGAAATGAGCACGGGCTATGCGATCGGTTATGACTGGCTCTATCACTGGATGAACGAGGATCAGCGCACATTCATCCGGCAGAACATGATCGGAAAAGGCTTCACGCAGGTCGTGGAGGATTTTGAGGACAAACCGCGCACCCGTACCTACAAGTGGTATCAGGATTATCCGGGCGATAACTGGAAGCTGGTCTGTACCGGCAGCATGAGCATGGCGGCACTTGCATTCGGTGATGAAGCAGATGCAGGCGACATCGCAGCTGATATCCTCACATACGCTTACAGGGAAGCATATTCCTTTGTCCGCCGCGCATACAGCGCAAAGGACGGTACCTACAGCGAGGGTCTCGGTTATTGGGATTACGCGACCTATTATCTCGGGCTCTTTTCCTCTGCGCTGACAAGTGCCGCAGGAACGGATTACGGACTTGCGGATTTTGACGGGCTCCGGAAATCAGTCGATTTCATCCGCTATATGAGCTCGAATACTTCCAGATCCTTCAGCTTCGGTGACGACGGCGACAGCCGCGATACCGGCTGGGCCGTTCTTCTGTGGCTGGGTGATTATTTTCAGGACAGTGATATTTCAGCGATCCGCATGAAGAAAATACCGGATGACAGCTTCAACTATCTCGATCTGCTCTGGATTGATGAAGACAGGCTTTCCGGTTCATCGGCGGACAGCCCGACCGACTGGGGCGAGGTCGGCGCATCCAATGCCAGCTTCCGGAATACCTGGGAGGAAAGCGGGATCGTTGCTGCGCTTCATGCCGGTACCAACAATTATAAGTATCACGGTCACTACGATCTGGGTTCGTTCTATCTCGAATCCAACGGTGAAAGGTTCTTTACCGATCTCGGCAATGAGAATTACGAACTGGAAAACCGGCAGTATTCCTACCGCATCCGGGCGGAGGGACATAATACACTTGTCATCAATCCGTCACAAGAGCTCGATCAGCAGGAGGGCGCAGAATGCCTGATCACCGGTTTCAGCGGCGGAAACGAAGCCTTTGCCGTCACTGATCTGACTGCTGCATACGAGCCGTGCGGAGCAAAAAGTGTTATCCGCGGGCTGAAAATGATCAAGGACAGGGAATGCGTCATCATTCAGGATGAGATCTCTCTGGATACGCCCGGTGATATCTGCTGGTTTGCGCATACAAAGGGCGAGATTGCAATTGCGGATGACGGCAGAAGTGCTGTTGTGACTGTCGGTTCAGAGAAGCTGTGGGTCGGGCTCATCAGTGAGGACGGCCAATTCACGGTCATGAACGCTGAATTATTGCCGACATCCCGTGCCGTATCCAATCAGACAGACAACAGCGATTACAGAAAACTTGCGATTCATCTGACCGATACGAAGGAAACAATCATTTCTGTCGCCTGCATTCCGCTGAAAAACGACGAAACAAAGCCTGCACGGATACCGTCATTGACTGCAATTTCCGAATGGAAGCCCCGGACGGTACAGGGGGATGTCAATGCAGATGGCACATTCAACATTTCGGATGCTGTTCTGATGCAGAAATGGCTGCTTGCCGTACCGGATACGGAACTGAAAGACTGGCGTTCCGGTGACATAGACGGAAACGATAAACTGAATGCGACCGACCTGTGCCGCATGAAGCGGGAACTGTTAAGGAGCGAATCAAAATGAAACTGACACCGGATGAGCAGATCTACATGGTGAACGGACAGTCCTTCTTCGGTATGGGAGAACTGCCGGACAAGGACATTCCGCGCATTCAGATGCTCGACGGCGGTACAGGTCTGAATTTCGAGCAGCTGTTCGGGGATATGCTGACAAAAGCGAATCATTCAGGAAAGGGGACTGCCGCATTCCGGAATGTGCTCAACAACTTTTTTCAGCCCGATTCGCTGGAAACAACGGAAGAACGGGAACTCTATGACTGGCTGCGCGGTCGGCTTCGCGCATTGATCCCTGAAATGACCGCGCCCGGCTGCTATCCGCCCGGCATGATGCTCGGTGCGACATGGAACCCGGAGACTGTGCACGAAGTCGGGCAGGCACTCGGTCATGAAGCACGCGCCTACGGCATTCATGTGCTGCTCGGAACGCCGAACATCAATCTGCACCGCGACCTCCGGGCAGGACGACTGTTTGAAGGCTATTCCGAAGACCCGTACCTGAGCTCGCAGCTTGCGCCCGAACTTGTCCGTGGTGTGCAGTCGCAGGGTGTCGCTGCAAACGTCAAGCATTTTGCTGCAAATAATCAGGAAACGAACCGGCAGGGGATCAATGAGATCATTCCGGAACGTGCTCTGCGCGAGCTGTATCTGCCGGGATTTGAAGCCTGCGTGAAAGCCGGCTGTGCGACTGTTATGGCGGCATACAATCAGATCAACGGCGTACCGTGTACCGAAAACAATTGGCTGCTGACGGATCTTCTGCGCGATGAATGGGGCTTTGACGGCCTTGTCATGAGCGACTGGTATGCGGTGTATCATCCTGCTGCGGCTGTCAATGCGGGCTGCGATGTCAATATGCCGGGGCCGGTATCCGCTGAGCCGCTGAAAGCCGCATTTGCAGACGGTTCACTGGATCCGGAAAAGCTGGCTGAATCGGCAGAACGCGCTGTTATGCTTGCGCGAAAATACGTGCAGCCGCCGACGGGTCATATCGACCGTGACATGACAGACCGCGCAGCCTATAAAGCAGCAGCAGAGGGCATTGTCATGCTGAAAAACTATCCGCAGAAAGGCGAGAAGGAAAGGAACTGCTGTCCGCTTCCTTCATCCGCAAAGATCGCACTGTTGGGTACGCAGAACGGGGAACTACTGGTCTGCGGCGGGGGCAGTGCCTGTGTTTGGACTGACCGCAATACAAATCTGCTGACGGAACTTCGTAAGCGGTTTGCAGATGTCCGCATCGGTCTGTATGATGAAGCGGACACGCTGATCTATGTGCTAAATGTACCCGGACAGGAAGGCAATGACCGCAAAACAATCCGCGTAAAACAGGAAGAGCAGCAGAAGATCAGTGAACTTCACGGTTACACAAACCGGCATAATATGCGCTCTGTTCTGCTTTTCAATACATCCGGACCTGTTACCGGCTGGGCTCTCTCATTCTGGGACGCGATGTTCTGGGTCTCGCTGCCGGGTATGCAGGGCGCATCCGCGCTCGCGGATATCCTCTGCGGAAAGGTCAATCCGTCCGGACGCCTGCCGGTCTCATTCCCGTACAGTGAAAATGATATGCCGACCTATCTGAATTTTCCGGGTGACGGGATGACCGCGACATACGGTGAGGGGATATTTGTCGGTTACCGGTACTATTCGACACGGTATCATCTCAATATCGACGACCAGTTTGCCGAGTATGCTTTCGGCTACGGTCTTTCCTATTCTGCATTTGAGGTGCGGGATCTGCGAGTGGAAAGCGGCAGCATCGAAAACGGGCTTGATTTGCTCGCAGAGGTCGAAAACACCGGCGATGTCGCCGGAAAGACCGTTGTGCAGGTCTATGTACATGATCCGGTATCCGCGCTGACAAAGCCGGTCTGTGAACTCTGCGCGTTCCGGAAGGTGTTTGCCGAACCGCATCAGACCGTGACCGTGCGGATGCATGTTGACCGCCGTGCGTTTGAAAGCTGGGATTCCGATCTGCACACATGGACGCTTGAGGACGGCATTTATATCCTCAATGCAACGGTTGAAACGCCGGATGCGATTGACTGGCAGAACACGGCTGACATTACGCTGCGATGTGACGCGGAATCACCTTACAGCTGGGGCGTGAATACAAGTATCAAAGAAATTTATGAAACGCCGGAACTGAATGCCGCGCTGCACCGGTTTATGGATGCGCACGGACTGGCATGGGAGCATGTGCTGACAACGTATGAATATACCGCGAAGGACAGCGTCAGCCTGATGCTGAAAAATGCAGGCTGTTCCGATGAAGTGATTGCTGAAGCTGATGCGGTTTGGCGGAAGATGCGGTATCTGAAGAAATAATTGAGTTCTTTACAGGATTCATGATTGAGAGGAGATGATTCTGATGAAACGAATATTTGCAGCCATTCTTGCCGGAGCAATGACGGTGCTCTCCGTGCCGATGAAAACAGATGTTTACGCCGGGGCGATGATTTCGGTGAAGTTTGACTTCGGCGGTCTCGGTACAGCGGAAGGCTATATCGGTGTCTCCGCTGCAGACGGATATCATTCCGCAAAGGGCTACGGCTTTGCAAACACCGCTGCGGTCGAGGATGTTCCTGCAAGCGGTACCGGTGCTTTGTCCGATGCGATACGCTTCAGATCCGATGTGCAAAATCATGTATTCAATGTGGATCTGCCGAAGGGCGTTTACAGGATCTCGGTCACGACCGGAGACGTCAGGTCAGCAACAATCACCGCAGAGGAGGTGCCGCAGCTTTACTTTCTGACCGGTTCCAATGCGGCAGATTCCTTTACGATCCCTGTAACGGACGGACAGCTCAATCTTTATGCAGGGGCCGGCGTCGGCACGGAGTTCTCGATCAGTACGCTGGAAATCGAACAGATCTCGGCCGGTACGGAAACAAAACCGACGATCTGGGTCGGCGGCGACTCGACCGCAGCCAGCTGCTACAATGTCACAGATGATGCCGTGCACGGCTGGGGACAGTATCTCTGCAATTATATTGATACAGAAAAATATGATGTGAGAAACATCTCCGTCAGCGGCATCACATCAGCCGATCTGCTGGGGTATTCCTTCGCCACAGCCGAGCGTTACGGAAAAAGCGGGGATATCCTGCTGCTGGCTGTCGGAATCAATGATTATACCAAGCAGAACACAACGACCCCCGACCCTTCCGATTACAGGACCAATCTGACAGAGCTGATCCGCCGCGCAAAGGCAAAGGGCATGACAGTGTATCTGGTCAAGCAGCACGGAGAAAGCAGTGATCCGTTCAAATATCCGCTCCCTGTGTCCAGGTGGTTCGGCGATGTGATCGACGAGATCGCAGAATCCGAACAGACCGGCGTGCTCGACCTGTTCCGCCCGTGGCTGGAGCTTTGTCTCGAGAATCATTATTTCGAGCAGGAAGCGTATTATGCTTCGGACGGGCTGCATCTGAATGCAGGCGGTGCTGACAGAATGGCGGAAATGGTCAGCGAGCAGCTTTTTCCCCATGCAGAACCGGAAGAACCCGGACTACAGTACAGCTTCGGGATTCCCACAGCAGTTTATGAAACCGAAATTTCGGGCAAAGCGGTTTCCAATCCGCACAAGGGTTTTGTCATGACCGCGTATTCGCCGCATATGCTCAGCGATGCGTTTGAGTACGGCATCGGCGGTTCCGCGGATAATCATGCGTGGGATGTGGTCACCATTGTCAGCGGTTCGCCGCACTGGAATGACCTGAATCCGGCAGAGGGCGTGTATCATTGGGACGAGATCGACGAAATGCTGGATGCCTGTGAGCAATACGGAATGACCTACGAAATCCGCATCATGCCGTATTCATCGTATCTGGCGGAGGACTTTGTTCCGCAGTGGGTATATGACAAAGGCGCAGAGAAAAACACAGCTGAATCCCGCGATCATCCCGGCGAAAATATTGTATTTCCGAAATGGGATGATCCGGTCTATTTGCAGGCGCACAAGGATTTTGTCAAGGCATTGGCGGAAAAATATGACGGCGACCCGAGAGTGGAGCTGATAGACGTCAGACCGTTCGGCGATTACGGGGAATGGCATAATTCGTTTGCCGTCGGTGACGAAAAATATATGCCCTCATTAGAGATTCAGAAAGACATGCTGGATCATTATGCAGAGGCCTTTGACAAGACGCTGCTTGTGCTGCCTTCCAACGCACGGGGCGAGATCTACCGGTATGCCCTTTCCGTCGGGATCACAAAACGGGACGACGGTCTGATCTCCATGCCGAATGTTGAATGGAGCCTGCTGCCGGCCTACAGAGCAAATATGCCGGTCGTCGGGGAGAATTACTGGCCGTATGCATGGATGCGGGACACGGTCAGAGAAAACGAGTATTCCCTTGTGAACTGGACGCCGCAGCGATTCCGCGATACAATCAAAATCCCGCATATGTCGGTCTTTGCGCTCGATCAGGACAGTCATTGCAGCTATGAATTCTATCAGGAGCAAAAAGCTGTGATAGATGAAATGTGCAACAAAATGGGGTACAATTTTACCGTAACATCTGCCGTCCGGTACGGAAACAAGCTTGTTGTGCGAATCAAAAATACCGGCCTTGCACCGGCATTCTTCCATATTGATCTGTGTGCGGAGATCACCGATGCAGACGGCAACAAGCTCAGATCCTTCGGCAGACCTGTCAGGATCGAAAAAGGCACTTTCCGTGACGATACGGAAAAGTCCTTCCTGTTTGAATATGACGGCACTTTGGATGAGAACGCCGTTCTCTGTCTTGCAATGTATGACAGCGACAATCCGCTTGCTGCCGGCAAAAATCCGACCGTCCGGTTTGACAACAGGAATACACTCGCGACCAACAGACTGAAGCTCGTTCCGGCGGGAACTCTCCCGGGTGATGTCAATGCAGACGGCAGTGTCAGTATTGCGGATGCGGTTCTGCTGCAAAAATGGCTGCTTGCCGTTCCGGATACGGTTCTTCCGAATTGGAAAGCGGGGGATATGAATGAAGATAACCGGCTTGACGCGGACGATCTTTCCGTAATAAAGCGCGCACTGTTGAAGCTGTAATATGCTTCGCTCCTGAATGAAAACTGAACACGCAGAAAAGGATGAGCCAGTGAAGAATGTTTTTTCTTCACTGGCTCTTATATAAGCATAATATGAAAAAAACTCGCGGATGCAGACTTTCTGTGCTGCGAATGATTTACAGCTGGATATGCCGAAATAACAGCCGCGCTGACACCGGCCTTGAACTGCACCTAGCGGATATCAGATTTGGATAATGTTTGTATGAACCGGGAAGGCTCCGTCAGCAATATATGTACCTGTCGGCACGCCCTACGCATCACCTTATCAACACTAAAAAATACCGAAATCCCACACTTTTTCAAATGCTGAATTTTACCTCAATACCTGTTTCATCGGATATAAGCACGACATCGATCATCGCTGCCGCTATATCGTGCTTTTCCTGAACCGTCAGTTTATCCCACTGCTTCATAGGTTCTTCCAAAGGCTTTGTGTCGATTGCCTTACGCTTACGGCTCATCGTCTGCATTTTCTTTTCAAGCTCCGACTTCTGCTCATGCAAGGCACTCACACGCTTCTGAATGTAGTCAAAGAGTACGCTGTCGGCATCAGCGAGCTTTTCCATAAGTTTCTGTATTTCGCTGTCAAGGCGAACGATCTCAGTTTTGATACTCTCCGTTTCGGCATCGAGCTTGCTTTCCTCACGCTTTGCGATTTTAAGCTGTTCAATGCGTTTCTGCATTTCTTTCAGCACAGCGTCCTCGACCTGTCTCGGCTTTAATTGAATGGGCGGAGTGGGACAGCCGTTCAGCGTAAACTTTCCGTAGTCGATGAAGCGATGATACACCACACCTTTTCTGTTGGCACAGTGATTGAAGTGCATCGCATAGCCACAGCAGGCACATTTCACCATACCCACAAGCCAAGAGTTCATAGCCTTGCCGTTTGTCGGGAACTTGCTCTGGTGCGACTTCCGGTCCTGCACTCTCAGCCACGTTTCCGCAGGCACAAGCCCCTCATGGTAGGCTACCTTGACGAAATGCGTATCATCAAGCCCGGCGTGAACGAACAAGCCGTGAATGCCGTCATAGGCTTCGATCTCATCAAGCATTTCATATCCTTTGGAAAGAAAATAGCGGTAGACCTCTTTGTCAGCCCTCACATAAATGGGATTTTCAAGAATACGGCTCAGGTGCGATCTGTCAAGATTGGAAATGCCTGTTTTTGTGCGTGGTGTCGGTCTTGAAGCATTGATACCGTTCTCCGTCATATAGCGGATAATATCGGTCAGAGAATTTTCGGGGTGCTGATACAAGTCATACGCCACACGCACCGCCTCGGCATTCTCCGAGGGAACAAGCACCGAACCTGTTTTGCCGTTAATTGTTCTTCTTTCGGGAGTATAGCCGAACTGAACTTTACCGCCCTGATAGAAGCCTGTTTCTCTTGCCTTAGTCTGGAAAGCATCGGCTACACGGGCAGCGATAGTCTCACGCTCAAACTCTGCGAAATTCAGCAGATTGTTCCTCATCATACGCCCTTCCTTAGTCTCCGTATTGAACGGCTCAGAGAGCGAATAGACGGTCACACCGTAGCGGTCAAGTTCGTCCGTGATATTAAGATACTCTCTCATGTTTCTGCTGAAACGGTCATACTTTTTCACGATAATTCTGCTGATAAGTCCCTCACGGGCATCGCTCATCATCTGCATAAATGCAGGACGGTGCATCACATCTTTGCCCGACTTGCCGTCATCGCAGTAGATACGATAATCGCATTCTCCCACAAATCTGATACACTCCTCCTTCTGTGCGGAAATGGACAGCGAATTGTTGCCCTTATCCTTGTCGCTGACGGAGCGGCGTACATAGATAGCCGTGATACCGTCATTTGTTTTCGTTGATTTTCTCATTGTTGACCTCCAATTGCGTTTGCAATNNGGACGGTTGGTTTTACATCTATATCATAGCGCAACCGTCCGAAAATTGCAACAGCGTTCTTGTAACTGTAATCATTTTTCGGCAGATTGCCAGATCATTCAGTTGTTTCTTCTGTTCCATTGCGGCGCATTGCACCGAGGAAAATATCGTACATCTTGTTGATCTTCTGCTGTCTGATAGTATCGTTCACATTGTCAGGATAAGTTACCCTGACTTTGATACCCTCATCAGATACATAGTCAACTGCCTTCTCTCTTTTCTCTACGGCAGATGTTGTATTCAAATTTTTAGTCCTTTCCGACAGCTTTTTCTTTCTCGCTGTCTGTCATTTCAGGTTTTGTTTTCAGCATCATAGCATCTTTCAGCTCATGCTGGATCGTGTAAGTATCGCAGTACCAGTTATCGACATATCGCTTGCAGACGGCAAGCTGAACATCCATAGGTCTGCGGCGGAGCGTACCCTCTGTCATACGCAGTAATTTTGCGACGGCAGGCAGGAAATAAAGGCAGTCATCGCCCTTATACTCCGTGATTTTCTTACGCTGTTCGGCATACTCGTCCGAGGTGAATTTTGCAATGATCTCATCAACGGACTCCTTGTAAATGCCGTCATAATTGAACAGCATACGCGCTTTGTCGAACCGCCCTTTGAACGGGATACCGCTTGCGGCGAAGGCAATGCTTATCTGCTGTCCCTTGTCAGTATCTATTGAAACATATTCCTTGTTGTTGCTCTCATAATCGTCACCAACGAGGAAAACATAGTCACTCATTCAAGTCCCCCTTTCCGTCAATTACCGCCTGAGTAGCTATGGGGAAAACTGTTGTGCTTGACGGCAGAATCGTCCTGCTTGTCCGCATCATCTGTGACCGAGGAAGTGCTTTCCGCATCATCATCGGACTGCTCACCCTCACGGAGCTTTTCAAGCTGTTCATGCTCACGCTCGATAGCGGAGAACAGTTCCTTGCCACTCAGCTTATACTTGTCGGACAGGAACATAATGTAGAGCTTATTGCACTCTGCCTTATCCTTGTCAAGCTCCTTTGTCTCGTCAGCGATAGTTTTCTCACGCTTGGCGATCTTCTTTTCGAGCTTTGCCAGCTTGTCAGCGATAGAAGTCGTAGCCATATCATCACCACCATTCTGAAATTTTAGTCGAGCCGAACTACTCAGCCCATACTAAAATTATAGCGCACTTTCGGGGTGAAAGTCTATTCGCAGTGCGCATGAACTTGGGTGCGCCATAAAACTTTTCTTATCGTGAAAATGTTATGGGGAATTTTGAATCGGGCATAAAAAAAGCAGAGCTGGTGTTGCTCTGCATTGGAGTGAGATATTCAGTTGAAATTAAATTACGAAACAACATTATGCTCCATTGGCAATTGCCATGATAGCGTTAATGTAATCATGGGAATGATTGATAGAAAAATCCCCGTGATACATTTCCGGCAGCCCCGTTATCGAACTAACAGGAAATGCTTCACGGATAACACGGGCAGATTTTTTGATACCCTGATTTTCCTTTTCTCCAAAGTAAATATGGACATCTGCCGAACACCGTTTGACCGACTCCTTTAACCTATATGATGTATTCGCTTTGAGAAAAGCAATCATATCATTCTTTTGTATCAGACAGGTATCACGGTAGTAATCGTCAAACAATTCAGGCTTCATACGCAGTTGCCGAAATTGCAGTTTGGAAAACCATTTCTGCCTGATAAGCGGATAACTGCACCCAAATGCCGGACGTATCAAAGCATGGGTGAATTTTGACGAAACAGCCATTGCACTTTCTATAATAGCGTGCTTACATATATCGCCTTGCTGTGACAGCATTTCGAGCAAGATCTGACCGCCGAGGGATAATCCACCGATCAGAAAAACATGACCGCCCAAGTGTTCCTGTATGAAAGAAATAATGTCGCAGGCATTATTCTCGATCGTAGTAAAATGCTTATCACTCCCTGCGTGACCGTCTAATATCGGGATAACGACATGGTATTCATTTTTCAGAGCTTCTGCTTCCTCACGGTAATTCCACCATGACAGTCCACCGCCGTGGAGAAGTATTATCGTTTTGGGATTATCCTTGCCAAATTCTTTATAGTTCATATTACACCACATTTTTAGGATTTTTAAGCAAGCCGACCGCCCACTCTCACCCCTAAATTATAACACACCACCCCCGAAAATGCAATCCCATTCCCAAGAAAACCACCCTCTAAATTCACCGTCATCATCAACAGAAATCCCATGTTGAAACTATGCAAGAGGGAGAATCGTCATGAACAAACTGTAAACTTTTCGGAAAATCATGAGCATTTTCTCAAAAACATCGGTAGTAAAGTAGAAGGGTATTTTCATGGGCGGTCAGGCAGGGTAAAAATTTGAATGTAATGATAAGCATATCGACATTCAAAATCGGCTCAGGGAGAGCCGAGAAAATAGTTTCATCAGACTGCCGCCCACCCAGCATCATAACTGCGCCGACCCCCAGTAAAATACTCTCAGAGCCGTGCGGAACAGAGAGAAAGTCGCATAGCTCCAATCACGCAGGAGCTTGAAAAATCGCCGTAAAACGGCGAAATACAACTGAGGGCGTGAAACGCCCGATCAATTTGCACAAGCACGGTATAAAGTATTACGATTATGGAAAATCGTAAACTTTATACGGCTTGTCAGGGGAAAATTCCCCTAAGCAATGCCAACAACTTAAGCGTTA
>MSGZ01000041.1 GCA_001940925.1 Ruminococcus sp. Phil11 | reverse complement strand
CGTGAGCGCACCGGAAGGCGCAACAATCACCTATGCAGCAACTGCTGACGGCGAGTACAGCGAAGCAAATCCGACCTACACCGAGGCAGGCAGCTACACTGTGTACTACAAGGTGACGAAGGACAACTTCAACGAAGTGACCGGTTCTGCAGCGGTCGAGATCGCCCAGCGCGAGGCACAGCTGAGCTGGACGGATACCGATCTGACCTACAACGGCGAGGAGCAGGCACCGACGGCGTCCGTCAGCAATCTGGTCGAAGGCGACAGCTGTGACGTGACCGTCACGGGCGGACAGACCGCAGCAGGCGAGTATGTCGCAGCGGCAACCGAACTGTCGAACGCAAACTACAAGCTGCCTGAGAATGCAACACAGGCATTCACGATCGCGAAGGCAACGGTACAGATCACATGGACGGACACCGATCTGACCTACACCGGCAGCGCGCAGGCACCGACGGCGACCCTCAGCGGTCTGATCGAGGGCGACACCTGCGAAGTCATTGTTGACGGCGCACAGGTGAATGCCGGCGATTCCTATACCGCGACGGCTTCTCTCACCAATGAGAACTATACGATTCAGGAAGATCAGGCATCCTGCGATTTCTCCATCGCAAAGGCAACTCCGAATCTGGGCACGGTTTCGGCGGCAACGCTTGCATGCAACCAGACATTTGCGGATCTCGTTCTGTCCCGCACCGATGAATCCGTCGCCGGTACGCTGGCAGTTACTTCGGAGGAAATATCCGAGGAAGGCACCGTGAATTATCAGTTCACGCCGGATGATACCAACAATTATGAAATCGTAACAGGTGTTGTTTCCGTCGAGACGACAGATCACGTTTACGGTGAACCGGCATGGGAATGGGCAAATGATGCTTCTTCCGCAACAGCAAAGTTCACCTGCAGCAAGTGCGGTGACGAGAAGACTGTGAACGCAGTCGTCGGCGAAGGCGTTGTTTCGCAGGAGCCGGGACTTGCAACTGCAGGCACCATGACCTATACCGCGACCGTGACCTTCGACGGTGTTACATACACCAATGAGAAGAATGTTGCGATCGCACCGACCTTCATCATCAAGCAGAACCACACGCTGCTCGTCAACGGCAAGATCGGCGTCAACTATCTCGTGCAGTTCGCAGAAGGCGTTGAGAATCCGGTCATGACCGCATGGCATACCCAGGAGGACGGCGAGTGGGTCAAGACCGAGATCACCGGCAGACAGAACCTGAACGATGACGGTGAGTGGGACGGCCGCTACAGATTTACATATCTGGTCGCAGCACCGGAAATGGCCGACACGATCTACTGCACTTACGCAGCAACGCTGAACGGCGCAGAAGTCTCCACCTCTGCTGATGATCCGTTTACCTACTCTGTTCAGGCATATCTGGACGGCAGAATGCAGAAGTCCAAGGATGAGAAGATGAGAACGCTGGCGGCTTACATGGCAACCTACGGCGCATACGCACAGCGTTACTTTGATGTGAACACCGACAATCTTGCTGATGCAAACGTCGCAAGCCTCTACGGTGCTGTTACCGTTGATACGAGCTTCGTGGATACGAATGCCGCAGAGCAGATCATCGAGGGTAGCGTTGAAAACGCAACCGCAGCTGTCACCTCGCACTCCCTTGTTCTGGACGCTGCAACGACCCTCCGCTATATCGTGACGCTGGATGACGTGTCTGTCCTGCCGAATGCATATCTTGCATACCGTGTGGCTGGCACTGAGGACAGCTTCAAGTATGCGAAGGTCGTCAAGAGTGTCAGAGCCGACGGCACTGTCCGCTATATCGCTGACATCGTCGGCATCAAGGCTCCGGACATGACCGATGCTTACGAGGCTTATGTCTGCGTAAAGAACGGTTCTTCCTACGAGCAGATCAGCCTGACTACGATCTACAGCCCTGAGTGCTACATCGCAAGCAGACTGGAAAAGAGCAGCAACGAGACGCTCAAGAGCACGCTGGTCGCACTGATGATGTACTGCCATGCTGCAAGAGATTACTTCGGTCTGGACGCAGAATAATGGCTTCAAGTATATCTGAAACACTTTGAAAAGAGGTGAAAACACATGAAGTACCAGACTCCGGAACTGACCGTTGTTGCATTTGATGCAGAGGACGTCATCACCCAAAGCTACGAGACCGAGGAGGACGTCTGAGCCCTGACTTGATCTGAACAATGAAAGCAGGCAGGCAGCTACGGCTGCCTGTCTGCTTTTTGTTAAAAAGAAATCCGCTCCGTTTGATGCACTTCCGGAAAAAGATTAAACTGATTATTGTCTGCACATCAAGCATTTGCGTGAGATTTGTTTTATTGCAAATAGCTAAATATGCCCCCTGCGATTAAACTAAATTGACGAAAACACAGAAAATCAAAAACTGCAAAATAGTTTATGTGAAATCATTGACACTGCTGGGCTTTCATGGTATAATGAACAGGCTGTGAATGATTGACTGCGGAAAATGTGGGATCTGCGGTTATGTGGGAACATTCTGCAGCGTGTAAAAGTAATCAGGTATACTTTTTTCAGGAGGTTGAACGAATGAGCAAAAAGCATTCTATCCGCCGGTCTGCGGCCGGCATTCTGGCAGTTCTGACTGTCACGGGCAATCTGATTGCCCCGGCACAGTTCAGATTCGCATCCGCACCTGCTGCGATCGAGGCAGAGGCTGCAACGATTAACAGCAGCAATGCATGGAATCACAGCGGTATCGCATGGGACGCCGCGACCGGCACCCTGACGATCAAGAAGGGCATCACCAACGCAGAGGGCGCAGTCGGACAGGATCATCCGGATCAGATTACCGGAGATCTTCACACCTCTTTCTTCTCCACGATCAGCTACAGCAAGGTGAAGCATATCGTGATCGCTGACGGCGCGACCCTTCCGAAGTCCTGGTATCACCTGTTCCAGAACTTCACCAATCTGGAGTCTCTGGTTGTGCAGGAAAGCGTCGATGCTTCCAATGTGTATGACTTCGGCTGGACCTTTGCAGGTCTGACCAAGCTGGAGACCGTTGATCTTTCCGGCCTCACGAACGTCACGACCGTTGACTACATCGAGAACATGTTTAACGGCTGCTCCTCCATCAAGGTGATCGACCTTTCCATGCTGACCGGTGACAACGCCGGCATGAGAGAGTGGAGCAAACATGTTTCGATCGACCACATCAAGAAGGCCATCGCAGGCTGCAATCAGATCGAGGATCTGAACCTGACCGGTGAGTATCTCTACAATCTGGTTGAGAATGTCAAGAGCCAGCAGGGCAGCAGAATCGGCAACATCGACAATATCCTGGATGAGATGCTGGCAGACAATACCAGCCCGCACATCGGGGAAATCCGTCAGCGCCTGAGACAGCGTTATCTGGATTATGCTGCAGCGATCGCCGATCTGCATCAGTGGAGACCCGGCGCATGGCACTGGGATACGGAAGCCAAGACCTGCACCGTCGATGTCAAGAAACTGAAAGATGATGCAACAGGCAGACATCCCGAGAAAGATCCGAACAACTGGGTCTGGCAGTACGGCCTGCCGTGCTTCTATGAGTATTCTGTCGATCCGGTCCCGACCTGCACGGACGAGGGTACAAAGCTCATCATCGCAAAGTGGACGAACACGGATGTTGATCCGAACGTCACCTACACCAACGACGAGAAGCTGACGGAATCTGTTGATGCACTCGGCCATGTGTTTGAGGCAGCTGGTTTCGAGTGGGCGGAAGATTTGTCCTCCGCAAAGCTTGTTGAAGTCTGCAGCAGATGCGATGCTGAGAGACGCACGGATGCGGTCGTCAGCTGTGAGCATTTTGATGCGACCTGCACCCAAGCAGAATATGCAGTTTACACCGCGGCCTGCAACGGCCTGAAGGAAGAGAAGACGGTCAATGATATCAGCCCGGCGCTCGGTCATCAGTTCACGGTCCCGGCATGGGCATGGGACGGCTACAGCAGCGCAGTGCTGACGCTTTCCTGCGCACGCGAGAACTGCTCCGAGAACGTCACAGTCACCGATGTTGAGATCACAAGCGAGATCACGGCCGAACCGACCTGCACCGAGACCGGCATCCGCACCTATAAAGCGACTGCCGTTTACAACGGTGTGACCTACACCAACGAGAAGGAAGAGGTGCTTCCGGCAGCGGAGCACACCTACGGTGAGCCGGAGTGGAACTGGGCAAACGATGCTTCTTATGCAGAGGCGGTCTTTACCTGCCAGCAGAACGACAGCACCCTCACGCTCGACGCTGAGATCGGCGAGCCGGTTGTGACGGTCGAAGCGACCTGCACCAATGCGGGTACCGTGCTTTATACTGCAGCCGTTACCTTCAACGGCGTGACCTATGAGGATACCAAGGAAATCATTACCCCGGCAACGGATCACACCCCGGGCGAGGCAGTTCGGGAGAACTTCCATGATTCCACCTGCACTGAAGAAGGCAGCTATGAAATGGTCACTTACTGCACCGGATGCGGTGAGGTGATGTTCCGTGAGCCGTATACGATCCCGATGAAGGAGCATGTTTACGGCGAGCCGGCATGGACATGGGAAAATGATGCTTCCTCCGCAAGCGCAGCATTCACCTGCAGCGGCTGCGGCGATGTCCAGACTGTGGATGCTGTCATCGGCGAGGGCGTTGTCTCTCAGGAGCCGGGTCTTGCGACTGAGGGCACCATGACCTACACCGCGACCGCAATCTTCAATGACGTTGAGTACACCGACACCATGGACGTCGCGATCGCACCGACCTTCATCATCAAGCAGAACCACACGCTGCTCGTCAACGGCAAGATCGGCGTCAACTATCTTGTTCAGTTTGCTGACGGCGTTGAGAACCCGGTCATGACCGCATGGCATACCCAGGATAACGGCGAGTGGGTCAAGACCGAGATCGCCGGCAAGCACAACCTGAACGATGACGGTGAGTGGGACGGCCGCTACAGATTTACCTACATGGTCGCTGCTCCGGAAATGACGGATACGATCTACTGCACCTACGCTGCAACGCTGAACGGCACTGAGGTTTCCACCGATGCTGAGGATCCGTTCACCTACTCTGTTCAGGCATATCTGGACGGCAGAATGCAGAAGTCCGCGGACGAGAAGATGAGAACGCTGGCAGCTTACATGGCGACCTACGGTTCTTACGCACAGCGTTACTTCGATGTGAACACCGACAATCTTGCGGATGCAAACGTCGAGAGCCTCTACGGTGCTGTTACCGTTGATACGAGCTTTGTGAACACCGACGCTGCTGAGCAGGTCATCGAGGACAGCATCGAGAATGCGACCGCCGAGGTCTCCTCGCACTCCCTCATTCTGGATGCAGCAACGACGCTCCGCTACATCGTGACGCTGGAAGACGAGTCCGTTCTGCCGGATGCATATCTGGCATACCGCGTTGCAGGCTCTGAGGACAGCTTCAAGTACGCAAAGATCGTCAGAAACAAGAGAGAGGACGGCTCGTTCCGTCTGATCGCTGATATCGTCGGCATCAAGGCTCCGGATATGACCGATGCTTACGAGGCATATGTCTGCGTGAAGAACGGCTCTGCATACGAGCAGATCAGCCTGACCACGATCTACAGCCCTGAGTGCTACATTGCAAGCAGACTGGAAAAGAGCAGCAACGAGACGCTCAAGAGCACGCTGACTGCCCTGATGATGTACTGCCACGCTGCAAGAGAATACTTCGGTCTGGACGCAGTGGATCCGGATGAGGAGATCGCTGAACCGGCAGAACCGGCACAGGAAGCACCGGCTGCTGAAGAACCGTCCGAAGAAATCCCGTTTGACTGATCAAAGCGCAAAGAATCAAATCGCTGAAAAGAGGTGAAAACACATGAAGTACCAGACTCCGGAACTGACCGTCGTTGCATTTGAGGCAGAGGACGTCATCACCAGAAGCTACGAGACCGAGGAGGACGACTGAGCTCCGACCTGATCTGAACGAATGACAAACAGGCAGACGGCTTCGGCTGTCTGCCTGTTTCGTATCCGGAAAAACGGAGAGGCTCCGCCCGACGCGGGGGAACCTCTCCGTTTGTTTTTTGTTATGCGTCCGGCGCATACATTTCCGTCTGGCCGGTGTAGGAATACAGGATGCGGTCGGTATTGCGCGGCGTGATGCCCTTTGCCCGGAACAGCTCTGAGACCGTGACAAAGCGGAAGCCTCTGGCGAGCAGGTCGGGGACGAGCCGCCGGACTGCTGCAACTGTCGGCGCATTGCCTTCAAAATCGTGCAGCAGAATGATCCTGCCGTCCCTTGCCAGCCGCATGACGCCCTGATACCGCTCCGCCTCGCTGACATTCGCATCGTAATCCCGCACGCCGTAGCCGCCGATAAACGGCATGTTGACCTGCGAGAACAGTGCCTCTGTGACCGCGAAATACGGCGGCCGGAAAAACAGCGGCGTCTGCCCCGTGGAAAGAATGATGCGCTGCGTCGCGGAAAAGATCTCATGCTCGATCTGCCGCGGCGACAGCACGGTCATATACGGGTGGGAATACGAATGGTGGTCGAGCTCGCAGCCGAGCATGACCGCCCGATGCAGGATCGGCACTGTTTCCGCGGTGATCCGCTCGCCGATCAGGAAGAACGATGCGGGAACATGATACTTTTCCAGCACATCGAGCAGCTGCGGCGTGATCTCCGGATCCGGGCCGTCGTCAAAGGTCAGCGCGATCAGTCCGCCGGTCATTTCTGATCCTTGTCGTTATCCTGCTTTGATTTTCTGCCCATGATGACCATTGCGATCACGAGCGCAAGGCCGAGCAGACCGAGGATGCAGTAAAGCAGGATCGGGGTATCGTCGCCGAGCGGCAGCGCGGGCAGTACCGACAGAAGATTCATAAGAAAAGCCTCCTTTGAAATAAAACGTATCTACTATATCGTACCACAAACTGCGGATTTTGTCAACAGGGGAGCGGGGTGTTTTACGGAACCGGCGCGTCGAATTTGTGCACCATGCATAGTGTTGAATGGCAATAAAGACGCTTTGATTGTGCAAATGTCCGATTTGCCAAGGGGACTTGGCAAATGGCTTGACAAGTACACTTGGCAGTGCTATAATGGACACAACGAAGATGCCAAGTAAACTTGGCAGAACGGGACATACGACAAGGAGGCATATTATGAACAAGGATGATATTCTCGCAAAGGCACGGAAGGAAAACAAGGGCAAGGACATCGCAGATCTGGAGATCCAGAACAAGGCAAAGAGTCTGGCCGGCGTCATCACGCTGACGGTCGGCGCGGTTATGAATCTGATCGGCGACTTCGTATTTGACCGCAGCCTGCCGGAATTTTGGGTGATGTTTTTCTGCTACTGGGCGGTCATGGGAATCGTGCAGTTCATTCTCAACAAAAAGAACGGCCAGAACAGCCGCGGCAGCTATTGGCTGGCATACGGTCTTTTCATGTCAGTGATGACCGTGCTGGCGCTGATCCGGCTCTACGGCGGACTGATTTCCGGACATACAGAAATCTGGTGAAGAAGAGGAGTGCATCATGAACAAAGACGACATTCTCGCAAGAGCGCGTAAGGAAAACAAGGGTGCGGACATTGCCGAGATGGAGACGCAGAGCCTTGCAAGAGCTTTTGCGCTGATGACAGCCTTGACCGTCGGCTTTCTCTGTTTCCTGTTCCGTGACCTGAAAGCGGGGACGGCATAATGGATGATTCGCTTGTTCTGAAAAACCGGCTCAAGGAGGCGCGCAGCGAGCGGGGACTCTCACAGCATCAGCTGGCGCAGCTCGTCGGCGTTTCCCGCAATACGATCAGCTCGCTGGAGACCGGACAGTTCCAGCCGACCGCCAAATTAGCCCTGATCCTCTGCATCGCACTGGACATGAAATTCGAGGAACTGTTTTACTTTGACTGAGAGATTGTGCAAAACGCTGAAAATCCGCAAAATACTTGACGATTCGGCAAATGCCTGATATAATAAATCTGTCTTGAAATGCCATGACGAACGAGTAGTACACACCCAACAGCGGTGCAGAGAGAGCGCGGACGGTGCAAGCGCTTCCGCTGCGGTGGAGAAGTCGCGTTCCGAGCAGCAGACGGGAAAGCCTTATCAGAAGGAGAACCGTCTGACGGGTCGTCCGCCGTGAACGGACAGGCAGTACCGTATCTGCATGATACGCGCTGCCGGAAAGAGTGCAGCAGCTTGCAGCCCGCGCTGTGGCCGCTGAAGTCAGGTGGTACCGCGGATAACATAAGGTTTATTCGCCCTGAACGCAACGAAAACTGCGTTCGGGGCGTTTTTTATCGGAAAAATATCCCCAACGCGCAACAAGGAAAAGGAGCTGATTACTTTGAAGGAACTCGCAAAGAACTACGACCCCAGTACCTTTGAGGACCGCATCTATCAGCAGTGGATGAGAAAACGCTGCTTCCATGCGGAAACCGACCCGAAGAAAATCCCGTATACGATTGTGATTCCGCCGCCGAATGTCACGGGACAGCTTCACATGGGTCATGCACTGGATGAGACCCTGCAGGATATCCTTATCCGCTGGAAGCGCATGAGCGGCTACAGCACCCTCTGGCTGCCGGGCACCGACCATGCCGCGATCGCGACCGAGGCGAAGATCGTTGAGGCGATGCGCAAGGAAGGCATCACCAAGGCCGACATCGGCAGAGAAGGCTTCATGAAGCGCGCATGGGCATGGAAGGAGCAGTATGCAGGCCGGATCGACCAGCAGTTGATGAAGCTCGGTTCCTCCTGCGACTGGGAGCGCGAACGCTTCACCATGGACGAGGGCTGCTCGGAAGCGGTCAAGGAAGTGTTCGTCAACTATTACGAAAAGGGCTATATCTACCGCGGCGAGCGCATCATCAACTGGTGCCCCAAGTGCCTGACCTCGATCTCCAACGCGGAGGTCACCTACGAGGAGCAGGAGGGCAGCTTCTGGCATCTGCGCTATCCGTTCGCGGACGGCTCCGGCTATATGTTCCTCGCAACGACCCGTCCGGAAACGCTGCTCGGCGATACCGCAATTGCGGTCAACCCGAAGGATGAGCGTTACAAGAATGTCGTCGGCAAGACCGTCATTCTTCCGCTGGTCGGCAGAGAGATCCCGATCGTTGCGGACAGCTATGTCGATATGGACTTCGGTACCGGCGTCGTGAAAATCACCCCGGCACATGATCCCAACGACTTTATGGTCGGTCAGCGGCATAATCTGCCGGTGCTCAACGTCATGACCGATGACGCGAAGATCACGGAGGATTATCCGAAGTACGCAGGCATGGACCGCTACGAGGCAAGAAAAGCGATCCTTGAGGATCTGAAGGAAGGCGGCTTCCTGGTCAAGACCGAGCCGCATGTCCACAATGTCGGTACCTGCTACCGCTGCGGCACGACCGTCGAGCCGCGTGTGTCGCTGCAGTGGTTCGTCAAAATGGACGAGCTCGCAAAGCCGGCGATCGAGGCTGTGCGCGACGGCAGGATCAAGTTCGTGCCGGAGCGTTTTGACAAGCTCTATTTCAACTGGATGGAGGACATCCGCGACTGGTGTATCTCCCGTCAGCTCTGGTGGGGTCATCAGATTCCTGCGTTCTACTGCGACGACTGCGGCGAGCTGACCGTCACGAAGGAGAGCACCGCGGTCTGCCCGAAGTGCGGCAAGCCGATGCGTCAGGATCCGGATTCGCTTGACACATGGTTCTCCTCTGCACTGTGGCCGTTCTCCACGCTCGGCTGGCCGGAAAAGACCGACGATCTCCAGTATTTCTATCCGACTGACACGCTTGTCACCGGTTATGATATCATCACATTCTGGGTTTCCAGAATGATCGTTGCCGCGATGGAGAATATGGATGAGGTGCCATTCAAGCATGTGCTGATTCACGGCCTTGTCCGCGACGCACAGGGCAGAAAGATGTCCAAGTCGCTCGGCAACGGCATTGACCCGCTTGAAATCATTGATACCTACGGTGCGGATGCGCTGCGCTTCATGCTCGCGACGGGCAACTCCCCCGGAAACGACATGCGCTTCACGGACGACAAGGTCAAGGCGGCGCGCAACTTCGCGAACAAGCTGTGGAACGCTTCCCGCTTCGTCATGATGAACCTGCCCAACGATTTCCGGTTCAAGGGTCTGCCTGCAAATCTCCGCATGGAGGATCAGTGGGTCGTTTCCAGGTTCAATCAGCTCGCGAAGGACGTCAACGACAACCTCGATCACTTCGAGCTCGGCGTGGCATCCGCAAAGCTGTATGACTTCATCTGGGATGTGTACTGCGACTGGTACATCGAGCTGACCAAGCCGAGAATGCGTGCGGGCGGCGAGGCAAAGTCCTCCGCAGAGCAGGTGCTCGTCTGGGTGCTGCGCGGTATGCTGAAGCTGCTGCATCCGTTTATGCCGTTCATCACCGAGGAGATCTGGCAGGTGCTGACCGACGGCGAGAGCATGATCATCCTTGAGGATTATCCGACCTATCAGGAGGCACTGGACTTCTCCGCCGCTGCGAACGACTTTGAAAAGGTCATTGCCGCGATCAAGGCGGTCCGCATGAGCCGTACCGAGCTGAACGTGCCGAACTCCGTCAAGGCAAAGATGTTCTTTGAGACGCTGGAGGTCGATCTGTTCTCCGCGAACAGCATCTTCTTCGAGAACATGGTCGGCGCATCCGAGCTGGAATTCGGTCAGGATTTCAAGTTCAAGAACGCACTGACCGCCGTGACCGACTGTGCCCGCATCTTCATCCCGATGGAGGAGCTGGTCGATAAGGAGAAGGAGCTTGCGCGTCTGGCGAAAGAGGAGACCAAGGCGCGGAACGATATCGAGATCATTCAGAAGAAGCTGAGCAATCCGGGCTTCTGCGAGAAGGCACCGGCACAGCTGATCCAGAACGAGCGCGAGAAGCTTGCAAAGGCAAAGGAAAAGCTTGCCAAGGTGCTGGAATCCATTGCAAGCTGGAACGCCTGAGCGGGGCGGGGAGCCCCCGCTGGCATTTCCCTCCGGGGACGGGCAGCGAAGTGCTCCCAATCAGCAAAGCACACGCCGCGGGGCGGCTTCTTTGGCGATACTGCTCCCAGTGCTGAAGCACGCCGCGATCATAAAGCAGACAATAAAAAAAGGAAAAGGACGCTGATTCTGCATCGGCGTCCTTTTTGTATATCAGCGGGGAACAGGGCTCTGCTGCGCTGCATACAAAAGGATCCCTCCGCCTCAGCGAAGGGATCCGGTAACGGTTTCGTGCGATTATTCTGCGGGATCTGCGGGCTGCTCCTCTGCCGGTGCCTCGGAGGAGGAACTGTCGGAGGACTGGCTGCCGGAGCTCGATGCAAACAGCATCTTCAGGTCGTTCAGCGTGGAATCGGTGAGGGTCAGTGTGCCGTCCTCCTGCTCCTGGCAGACTGCGGTGTAGCCGCGCGCCGGAGAGACTGCGTACTGGAACACATAGCTGATTGCGTGCTTGTGATCCTCAAAGTCAATCACGGTGATGTCCGTGGTGACAGAGTTAAAGACCGTGTTGAAATACTTGTCCAGATTGCTTGCGATACGGCTGCCGCCGTCGGTCCCGAGCGCGGAGCGCGCATCCTCCGGGCTGATGCAGTCGTTCAGGAGCTGCGCGATCGAAAGGCCGATCTTTGTGCAGCGTTCGATCTCGGAGGGGTATTTCTGGCTGGTGAGCAGCAGCTCATATTTTCCGATATCCAGCGTTTCCGGGATCTCGTTCTTGGTCTTGGTCAGTCCGGTGTCCTCAATGTCGATCGTCGTTTTCGGGTTGCCGAAGATGTTGACCAGTGTCGCGAATCCGCGGCTGTCCATCATGATATAGCGGTCAACCGGCTGCCCGATCGTCTCGGCGACAGCATTTTTCAGGCTCGCTGCACCGTGGTTTTCGTAGCAGGCACCGACCGTCATCACGCGGCTGTCCAGATGCACCTGCAGCTCCAGCGGAATGCCGATGCAGAGGATCTGCTTGCGCACCGGGTCAAAGCGCATCAGCATGACCGCATTTTTCCGGCTTTCGTCACTGGGGTCGAGCACGAACAGGATCGTATTGATATCTTCCGCAGAGATGATCTTGGTCGCGGGCTCCATGACCTTGAGCTCATTGGTCTTTTCGGTCAGCTTGTTGTAGAAATACAGTGCAACGCCGCCGAAAACGAGCAAAGAGATCAGAATGGTGATCATGAACGGGATCGCGGTGCTGCCTGCCTTTGATCTGCGGCGGCGGCGCCGTGCGTAGGAATTTGACATTGCCATGATTGTTCGCAGCCTCATTGAGACTGCTGCTCCTTTCCTGTTGATTGGATATGTGCCGTGATTGGCCGGCAGCACCGCGCAGAGGCTTCCCGTTCAGGGATTTGCAAACGATCTGCGGCGCAGAGCATTCACAGTCTCTGCGCGGGTTGCCGTTAAAACGAAAAGAATTCATGTGCGGGCTGCTCCTGCTGTTTTGCCAGCTCAACGGAGAGCAGCCGCAGCTCCAGACCTTCTGCCTCCGCCATGCGGATCGTCTGGCCCGTGCCGGAACGCATATCCGCGACCAGCGCAATGAGCCGTCTGCTGTGGCGGATCATATACCGGTTGCGCATTGCGTAGCAATTTTTCTGAAAGTGCTCGCATAAACAGACGGTCTCGTCTGCCGCGTGCAGCACGGTCATGAAGCGGTAACGCTCCGTGCCGGAAAGCCCTGCACCCTGTCCGGCGTAGGGCAGCACGCAGATCAGCTTCAGCTCCGGATGCTGCTTCTTGAAATGCAGCACGATCTCCGCAGCCCAGAGGTCAACGCCTCTTGCCGTTCCTGTGTAGAAGGTATCGGCACCGTCATTGATCGCATTGCGGATCTCGCTGTAAAGCAGGCTCTGCAGCATCCGCAGAGAGGTGCCTTTCGGGAGCTTTTCGGGTCTGTGCCCGGAAAAGCACACCGCAAAGGGCGCAGGCATCAGCTTGTGAATGCAGAGCCGCCGATGAACTCCCGCACGAGCGACTGCTCGGGGATCCATTCGCTTTCCAGCGGCGTCAGCTGTTCAAGCACGCTGAGCAGCATCGGGATGCCGGTCTCCGGCGCGGAGGCTGCTGCCAGCTTCCGGACGGTCTCCAGCAAAATCGGCTGATAGACCGAAAGCTCATAGCTCATGAAGGTGTCAAGCTCGTAGTCCGCCAGATGCTTATACGGCATGATGTACAGGTTTTCGCCTCTGGAAATGCTGCTGAGCATCTCGCAGGATTCCTGCGGTGAGCGGCCGCGGGTGCGGCTGTCGCGGATCAGGCGGCGCGCAAAGCGGATCAGCGATGGATGCAGCCGGTTCTCATCGACCGTGATGCGCGTGCGGACGCTGAGATAAATGCGGTTCGCAATGCTGTGCGTATCGCCGGTGACATCCGGGTTCAGCGCGTGAATGCCCTCCATGATGATGAGCTCATTGCGCTTTCTGCGGAGCGTTCTGCCGGATTTGAGCTGCTTCTGCGCGGCGAAATCGAAGCGCGGCAGCTCGACCTCCTCACCGCGGGCAAGCTGCTCGAGCTGCGTGTTCAGCAGGTCGGTATCGAGCCGCAGCGGGGATTCGTAATCGGGCTTTCCGAACTGATCGACGATATCGGCATTGCGCGTGCCGTCGGCGTAGTAATTGTCCATGGAAAGTGTGTGCGCCTCAAATCCGGAGGCGTCGAGGATCTGCTCAAGGCGGCAGGCGGTCGTAGTCTTGCCGGAGCCGGACGGCCCTGAGATCAGCGTGATCGGGCGTTCCTTTGCGTGCCGGCAGATATCGTCTGCGAGGTCACGGAGCTGCTTGTCGTAAGCGGCCTCTGCGTCGATCACAAAGAGCTCCGGTGCTTCCTTCGCGAGATGATTGATTTCCTGCAAAGAGATCTCGTTCATGTTCTTGCCTCCTGACTTCTGTTCTGCTGGATTCTTTTTTGTTGTCGGATATCTCTCCCATAAAACTGCATTATACTCGCCGAAAACAAACGCGAAAGAATTCGGTTTCCGTATTGCTCCTGCAAGTCTTCTTCGACAAGATTGGTATTAACGATAAAAGGCTTTTCAGCGTTAATTCTGCTATTGATGATAGTGTAAATCATGGACTTGGTGAAGCTGGTGACAAATTCGGTTCCAAAATCGTCAAGAATCAAAAGATCGCATTCCAGCAGCAAATCCAGTGTGTTTCCATCAGAGTTCTTTCCGAAATGCTCCATCTCAAGCTTGTGCATCAGATTTCCGACAGAATCATAGATGACGCTGTAGCCGTTTTGCAGAAGAACAGTTGCAATCGACAGGGACAGATGCGTTTTTCCGAGTCCGGTATTGCCAATCATCAGGATATTGTCGGATGTGTGCAAATTAAAATTTTGCGCATAAGAACGGCACTTTTCAAATATGTTACACATTTCCCGATATTCCTCGGGTGGGAGATTGTTGTAAAAAGAAAGAGAAAACGAATTGAATGAGCAAAGTGAAAGCTGTGATTGTTCGTTCAGCTTTTCTGCACCTAGCATTCCAATTTCGCGAATCAGACATTCACACGGTTTTCCGCCAACAAATCCGGTGTCATTGCAATGAGGACATAAATACTGTGTATCAAGATAGTTTTCCGGATATCCATGCTGCACAAGAATCCGCCGAAGCATGTTCTCAGCACTCTCGCAATACTGTTCCAACTTTTTGATTCTTTCTTTGCAGTCATTTGTTCCGAATGTCTTTGCAAGAGAGAGACAGGTATTGCGCAGCTGACGATCCAATTCAGCTATCTCAGGAATTTTGGCGCGAATTTGATCTGTGCGGGTTTCCTGCTGTTTTTGCGCAGATATCCGACGTTCCTGAATGCGACGAATTGCCTCGTCATATATAGCTTTCTGATACATAATTCCCTCGGCTTTTTAAATCAGAATTTGTTTTTTAACTTTTTGAATTCTTCCAGGTCAAAAGACGCGTTGTCAGCCTCTCTGCGGCTTTTTGAAGTCGATTTGCCGGCCATTTGTGTTTTCTGTTTCTTCGCCGCATAAAATGCAGCGTCCTCCTGTGCGGCGTCCTCCGGTGTGCGGATGCCCGCTTGTTCCCACCGCTGAAGAATGCCGTTCAGATAGTCAAATTTGAGCTTATCGCCCATTTTGTCGCGGGTCTTTTCATAGGCAAGCTCGATCATATCCAGAGAATAGCCGTTTTTCTGCCATTCGTCAATATAGGCCTGCTGTTTTTTGGAAGGCCAGCGATCCATTTCAAACATGGTCTTGATCTTTCCGGTGAAGCTTCTTGCCTCGGTGCGCCGGTTGATATCGTCCAGCGCCAGCTTGTGCGTGGTGATGCCGCGCTCCTGCCATTCGACCGCGATCTGTTCCATATACCGCACATTAAAGCAGTCGATCTTTTTGCAGAATGCCGCAAGCATCAGAATGATATCCGCCTGCAGTCCGAGATACTCATGCATCCAGACAAGGCTGTTGTCAATCATATAATTCTGCGAGCCTGTAAAGCTTTTCACGGCCCGGAACATTTCTGCGAGCTCGGGGTCCTTTTTGATGCGCTCCGCGATCTGACCGGGTGTCAGGTTCGGACGGCTGCTGTTCTGCACCGCTGCCGCCGGACGGCTCTGCTGCACGGTCTGCACCGGCTGAACGGGAGCTGTCTGTGCGGGCGGAGCTTCCGCCGCGGTTTTCTGTACGGAAACAGCCGGGACTGCGGGTGCATTCTGCAGGATGTTGCAGTCCTGCCAGAAAACGAGTGCCTCCTCAACGGCGGCGGGCTGCACCTTGCAGCTTTTCGCAATCTGCGCCTCAGTGAGCGTTTCGCCCGCATGGCAGAGCACAAAGAGCAGAACCTTGAGCTGGTCATGGCTTGCAAGCCCCAGCAGATGATCTGCGACCGCGACCGGAACCGGGAAGGCGTGCCCGTTATTCAGATAGATCTCCATGATGCCGACCTCCCGGACATAGTAATACTCTTATAGTATAACACAAAATCCGAAAAAAGTAAAGTGCAGGGTTCTGAAATATTTTTGAAGATGAAAAACCGTGAAAAAGGCTGAAAAAAACCTTAAATTTTGTAAGAATCGGCCGATATATCGGCAGAAATCGCAAAAAATGCATTGACAATCCGCAAAATATTCGTTATACTGAATATATATACCCGCAAAGGAAGTGACTTGCTGTGAATACAAACAAACGAAAAACAGGGCGGCTCCTAGCCGGACTGCTTGCTGCAGCCGGCGTTCTGACGGTGATGCCGTTTTCTTCGCTGAAGGCCTCGGCGCGCATGGAGCAGACCCTGCTCGGATATTACGGAGATGTCAACCTGGATCTGCTTGTGGACAGAGTCGATGTCGAGGAGCTGCAGTTTTATCTGCTGGCGCAGCCCTGTGCGCTGACCGAGGAAAGCGTGGAATACGCCGACCTTGACGACAACAATGTGCTGGACGCGAACGATCTGACGCTCCTGAAGCGCATCCTGCTGGAAAAGAAGGATCCGCTCCCGCGCTATCAGGAGATCGAGGTGCCGGACGAAAAGCAGCTGATCTATCCGCCGGTGCGCGCGGTGGAGCCGACGCTCGGCTCTGTCGGGGAGCAGAAGATCCTCATGGTCTCCGTGGAATTCCCGGACTGCAAAAATGAGCGGGATTATTCAAAGGAGGAGATCTACGATCTGGCCTTCGGCGAGGAAAACACGCAAAGCGATGCGTATCCGCTGGAAAGCATCACGGCATACTACGACCGTTCGTCCTACGGCAGGCTGCACCTGACCGGCGATGTTTACAAGTATACCGCGCGCTTCTCGCTGGATACGTATTCGGAGGCGTCGGATATGCTGGTCGATGAGATCATGAAGGCACTGAATACGGAGATCAATTACCGGGATTACGACGGAAACGGCGATCTGGTGCTGGATACGTTCCTCATGTCTCTGCCGCCTGCTGCGAATCCGGAAATGGATTACTACAGCCCGTGGTGGCCGTGCTCGTATCAATACGGCGGCTGGTCGCGGTATGACAGCGTCAAGCCGGGCAATATCTGCATGGGCGCGTGGCCGCTCAATGACCGCAGCGGCTTCAACAGCACATGGGTGCATGAGCTCGGTCATGCAATGGGTCTGCCGGATTATTACTATTATGTGAACCCGATCGGTGACGGCGACGGTCTGCCGGGTAAGGCGGGCTTTGCGATGATGGACGAGGCCATGGGCGACATGACCGCGTTCGACAAGCTGATGTACGGCTGGTATGCACTGAATGAGGTGCATATCTATACCGGCGGCACGCAGACCTTCACGCTGCAGTCCTCACAGGATGCACCGGGCTGCATTCTGATCCCGCGCTATTACAATGAGGGCGAGACATTCAACTCCGAGACGTCCTTCCTGACGGAATATTTTATTCTGGAATATGCGACGGACACCGGCAACAACACGCTGGGCTTCTCCGGCCAGTTTACATACGACATGTTCAACGGCGGCGGCATCCGCATCCTGCACTGTGATGCGGAGACCGGCATCGGCAAATGGGGGCCGGAGTTCTGCTGGAACAATTACGGTCTGAATTACGACACCAGTAACTTAAAGCAGCGTGTGCTGCGCATTGTGGACGGCGATCACGGTTTCTTTAAGGACGGCAGCAGCGTTGACTGCGGCAATCAGGGCTTCCAGTGGTATGACGAGAACGGAAGGCAGACGGTCAATCCCGAAGTGACCGTGGAGGTCAATTCGATCGGCGGAGGCTACTGCACGGTGACGATCCGTGAGGGCTCGAGCCACGATGTCTGGACCGAGGCGACGCAGCAGACGCAGGATCCCGGCGGCTGGAGCTGGCCGGGCGGCGGCTGGCCCGGCGGAGACTGGGGCGGCTGGAACGGCTGGGGCTGATCCTTCGGCGTACTTTCTCCCGGTGCGGGGCATAACAGAAAATGAAAAAGGGTGCTGACGGAAAGGTGCGCACTCACATAGAAGTTTTAAGCCATAGTATTTCTGATGCGAGGTCAGAGGTACTATGGCTTTTCTATTGACTGCACGTTAATGCGGTACTATCATTATGGCTGAAACAAATCGGAATGCTGCCGCCGTGCCGAAAATCTTTCGGTTTTATGAACATTCCGGCGAACCGCTTGACAGAAACCGGAAACTGTGCTATAATAGCACATGGTGTGCTGAGCACAGTGTGTGCTGAAACAGATTCCGCAGGGAGGAGTCAGGCAGGATGGCAGAGAACGTAAAAAAACATGAGGACAGCGAAAAGCGTTCCGATAAAATACAGGACGCGCTCTCGGAGCAGATCGTGCAGATCGTTGCGCGGCTGGCTGCCGAGGAGGGTGCGCATAAGGTGACGGCCAAGCAGGTCATCAATGAGCTGGGCATGGCGAACCGCGTGTTCTATAACCGCTTCTCCAATATCGACGAGGTGCTGCGGATCGTGTACCGCAATGCCGTCGTGCAGATGCATGAGAACATTGAACCGGATTTCCGCGATAAGGACAGCTTCCTGCAGTTCTGCACCGAGGTCGCGGTCAAGGTGCTGATGCAGACCTACGATGTCAAGATGCAGTTCCGATGTTATGTGTTCGAGCACGATTCCCTCACGGAGAGCAACCGCCTCTGGTGGGCGGATAAGGTCAAAAAATACTACGCGATCGCGCTGGAGGAGGGCTTTGCAAGAGATGTCGA
The DNA here is from genome assembly GCA_001940925.1 of Ruminococcus sp. Phil11. Classification (GTDB taxonomy): domain Bacteria; phylum Bacillota; class Clostridia; order Oscillospirales; family Ruminococcaceae; genus Firm-04. The sequence goes on along the minus strand of MSGZ01000041.1, from coordinate 88,405 downwards.
TATTGACGCGCTCTGCTATGCGATCTGGTGCTTCTGCCGCGGCTATTACGCAGATGCCCTTTCCAGACAGCTCCCGAAGGACGAGGCTGTGCGCTATTTCACCTTCGGCTTTGCATGTCTGCTGAACGGCGTGGTAAAATAAAGCGCGCCGTTCACCGAACGGATGAGATCATGACGATTGGAGATATTGAGGAATGAGTATTCAGATTCTGGGCACCGGTGCCTATGTGCCGGAACGGATCCTGACAAATGATGACCTGTCCCGCATGGTCGATACCTCGGACGAGTGGATCACGCAGCGGGTCGGGGTGAAGGAACGGCATGTGTCCGTTGATGAGAGTGCTGCGGAAATGGGTGCGAAGGCTGCACAGCGCGCGCTCGAAGCGGCAGGCATCACGGCGGATCAGCTGGATCTGATCGTCGGTGCGACGGTTTCCGCCGATGCGGTGTGCCCCTCGGCCGCGGCACTGGTGCAGCGGGAGATCGGCGCATCCTGCCCGGCATTTGACGTCAATTCCGCGTGCAGCGGATTCCTGTTTGCGCTGGATACCGCGGCGGCGTTTATCGCAAGAGGCGGCATCCGCTATGCGCTGGTGCTCGGTGCGGAGCGGTTGAGCCGCATCGTGGACTGGACAGACCGCTCGACCTGCGTCATCTTCGGCGACGGCTCCGGCGCGTTTGTCATTGCGCCGGGTGAGAATTATCTCGCCTCGCATCTGCATACGCAGGGCGGCGATTCGGTGCTTTCGATCCCGCTCGGCAAGGGCAATTCCCCGTTCTACGGGAAGGAGGAGCAGCCGATCGCGATCCGCATGAGCGGGCAGGAGACATTTAAATTCGCGGTCAAGCAGATCGTCAGCGACCTGAAGCTGATCGCGGAGCAGGCGGGCGTCACGCCGGAGCAGTTTGACTATATCGTGCCGCATCAGGCCAATCTCCGCATCATCGACCTTGCTGCACGGCGGCTGGGCATTCCGATCGAAAAGTTCGTCGTGAATCTCGACCGGTTCGGCAATACTTCGTCCGCCAGCGTGCCGATCTCCTTTGACGAACTCGCGAGAAGCGGCAGGCTGAAAAAAGGCGACCTGATCGCACTGTGCGCATTCGGCGGCGGCCTTTCGAGTGCTGCGAGCCTGATCCGGTGGTGAGCCGGAACCCTACGCAATAGAGCGGGATCCCCGCTTTATATATTTCATTCTAACCGAAAACGGAGGAGCTTATTTATGAATACCGAGAAGATCATTGAAGTGCTTGCAAATCATCTTGAGATGGATGCATCCGAAATCACGGAGGAGACCACCTTTGCAGACCTCGGCGTCGATTCCCTTGAGGCTGTTGAGATCATGATGGAGATGGAGGACGAGTTCGGCGTCGAGATCAATCCGCAGGAGGCAGGCAAGTCTGTCAGCGAGCTCGCTGCCTATATCGAGAACAAGCAGGGCTGATCCATGAAGCAGACGGACATTCTCTGCGAGCTGCTGGGGACACGTTATCCGCTGATGCAGGGCGGCATGGCGCATATTTCCGATGCGCGCCTTGCAGCGGCCGTCTCGAACGGCGGCGGCCTCGGCATCATCTCCGCCGCGAGCGGAGACATCCGGAAGATCGCAGATCAGATCGACGAAGCCCGCCGGCTGACGGATAAGCCTTTCGGCGTAAACATCATGCTGCGCGGTGAAAATATCGACGCGATCGCAAAGCTGATCGCGGAAAAGAAGGTCGCGGTCGTGACGACCGGCGCGGGCAGTCCCGCAGCTTATATCCCGATGTGGCGCGAGGCAGGCGTCAAGGTCATTCCGGTGATCTCGACGGCGGCCATGGCACAGCTCATGGAAAAATCCGGTGCGGATGCCGTTGTGGCAGAGGGCACCGAATCGGGCGGCCATGTCGGTGAAATGACGACCATGGCACTGGTGCCGCAGGTCTGTGATGCAGTCAGCATCCCGGTCATTGCGGCGGGCGGCATTGCGGACGGCAGAGGCTTTGCCGCTGCGGTGATGCTCGGTGCCTGCGGCGTGCAGATCGGCACGCGGTTCCTTGCTGCAGAGGAATGCAGCATTGCAGATGAATATAAAGACCGTGTCCTGAAAGCAAAGGATACGTCAACGGTCGTGACCGGCAGACGGCTCGGCCATCCGGTGCGGAGCCTGAAATCCGCATTCTCCCGCGCCTATGCCAAGGCGGAATATACGGATATCTCCGACGAGGCACTTGAGGCAATGGCGGTCGGCACGCTGCGTGCGGCTGTTGTGGACGGTGACCCGAAAAAGGGCTGCTTCCTCGCGGGACAGATCTCCGGACTGGTCAACAAGGAGCAGCCCGCTGCGGAGATCATTGCAGAGATCATGACACAGGCCGAGGCACTGCTCGGATAAGCAGCGAACAGGAGTAATCAATGGGAAAGATCGCATTTCTTTTTGCCGGACAGGGCGCGCAGTACAGCGGCATGGGCAAAACGCTGTATGAGACGAGCGCGGCTGCAAAGGCACTTTACGACGCGGCGGAGGCGATCCGCCCGGGCACGATGCAGCAGTCCTTTTCCGGCACGGACGAGGAACTGAAACAGACCGCGAATACGCAGCCCTGCCTGTATCTGGTCGATCTGGCGGCGGCGCGTGCACTCGAGGAAAACGGCATCCATGCGGATGCAGCGGCGGGCTTCTCGCTCGGCGAGATCGCGGCACTGGCATTTGCAGGTGCCTATTCCGATGCGGACGGCTTCAGAATCGTCAGCACCCGCGGGCAGCTGATGCAGGAGGCTTCCGATGCAGCGGAGACCGCCATGTGCGCGGTCGTCAAGCTGGACGCAAAGACCGTTGCGGATGCTGCCGCGGAATTTGAGCAGCTCTATGCCGTCAACTTCAACTGCCCCGGCCAGACGGTCGTTTCCGGCCTGAAAAGCAGTATGCCGGACTTCACCGCGAAGATCAAGGAGCTGGGCGGCAGATGCATCCCGCTGGCCGTCAGCGCGGCGTTCCATTCGCCGTTTATGAATGACGCATCCGCGAAATTCGGTGAGGCACTGAAAGCCTACCGCTTCACCGCTCCGGCGGTTCCGGTGTATGCGAATCTGAACGCTGAACCCTATGATGCCGCGAAGATCGCGGAGACCATGGAGCAGCAGATGCGCAGTCCGGTGCAGTGGCAGACCACGATCGAGAACATGATTGCGGCCGGCTTCGATACTTTTATTGAGGTCGGCGCAGGCAAAACGCTCAGCGGACTGGTGAAGAAAACCGCTGCGGATGTCAGAATTTTCAATGTGGACAGCGCGGAGACGCTGGAAGCGACCGTAAAGGCGGTGAAGGAATCATGCTGAACGGCAAAACGGCAGTCGTCACGGGCGGTGCACGCGGCATCGGCGCGGCGATCTGCAGAAAGCTTGCGTCCCTCGGCGCGGATATCGCGATTGCGGCGCGGCAGCCCAATGAGCAGACTGCTGCACTCGAACAGGAGCTCGCAGAGCAGTTCGGCGTCCGTGCAAAGACCTATCCCTGCGATGTATCCGATGCAGAACAGTGCAAGGCTGCGGTCAGGCAGATCCTTGCGGATTTCGGCAATATTACAATCCTCGTCAACAATGCGGGCATCACGCGTGACGCGCTGATTCTCGGCATGAAGGAATCGGATTTCGATGCCGTTATCAATACGAACCTGAAAGGTACCTTCAACATGACACAGGCGTGCTATCGCCCGTTCATGAAGCAGAAATACGGCAAGATCATCAATCTGTCATCTGTTTCCGGCCAGCTCGGCACGGCAGGTCAGGCGAATTATGCCGCATCCAAGGCGGGCGTCGTCGCACTGACAAAAGTCACGGCCAGAGAGCTTGCTTCCCGCGGTGTGACCTGCAATGCGATCGCACCGGGCTTTATCGCGACCGATATGACCAAGGCGATCAGCGAGGAAGCGACAGCCGGTTATCTGAAATCCATTCCGCTCGGCAGAGCCGGTACGCCGGAGGATGTTGCGAATCTCGCGGCATTTCTTGCATCTCCGGAATCGGATTATGTGACCGGAACGGTCATCCGCGTTGACGGCGGACTTGCAATTTCCTGAACAGCGCGCGGCAGGCGCATCCATCATACGCATTACGCAATCCGATTGAGCACGATTCATTCGCTGCGTCTGCGATTCCACAAGGAGTAAAACTATGAGCAAGAGAGTTGTTGTGACCGGACTCGGAGCGGTGACGCCGCTCGGAAATGATGCCGCATCCTTCTGGGACGGTCTGAAAAGCGGAAAAAACGGCATTGCGCCGATCACGCGGTTTGATACATCGGAGCTGAAAGCAAAGCTCGGCGCGGAGGTCAGGGACTTTGATCCGAAGCAGTATCTGGACGCCAAGACCGTCCGCCAGACCGACCGCTATCAGCAGTATGCGCTGGCAGCGGCCATGCAGGCTGTCGCGGATTCCGGCATCAAAGACAGCATCGCACCGGAACGCTTCGGTGTGTACTACGGCAGCGGTATCGGCGGCTTTGAGACATTCGTCAGTGAGCACAATACCTTTCTGAACAGAGGTCCTTCCAGAGTATCTCCCTTCTTTATTACGAAGATGATCTCGAATATGGCGGCAGGTATGATCGCGATTCACTTCGGTGCAAAGGGCCCGTGCATTGAGATCACAACGGCATGTGCGACCGGCACAAATGCAATCGGTGAGGCAATGCGTGCGATCCGTCACGGCTATGCGGATGCAGTCATTGCCGGCGGCGTTGATGCAGCACTGCATCCGCTGTCCATGGCAGGCTTTATCAACTGTCAGGCACTGACTGACAGCACCGATCCGGATGCGGCGTCCATACCGTTTGACAAGCGCAGAAACGGCTTTGTCATGGGTGAGGGTGCAGGTGCGCTCGTGCTGGAGGAATATGAGCACGCGGTCGCACGCGGCGCGAAGATCTACGCGGAGGCTGCCGGATACGGCAGCACATGTGACGCATTCCATGTCACGGCACCTGACAGTGAGGCGAAGGCTTCGGGTCAGGCCATTGCAGACTGCCTCAGAGAGGCCGGTGTGCAGGTTCCGCCGGAGCAGATCTATCTGAACGCGCACGGCACCAGTACGCCGCTCAACGACAAGACCGAGACGCAGGCGATCAAAAACGCGTTCGGTGCGGATGCCTATAAGATCCATGTCAGCTCCACGAAGTCGATGACCGGGCATCTGCTCGGTGCGGCCGGTGCGATCGAGGCAATTGCGGCGATCAAGGCACTGGAGGAGGGCATCATCCCGCCGACGATCAACTATAAAGAAGCAGACCCCGAATGCGATCTGGATATCACGCCGAACAAGGCTGTGGAAACCCCGCTGGCACTGACGCTTTCAACGTCGCTCGGCTTCGGCGGACACAATGCCTGCGTCGCGTTCAAAAAGGTCTGAACGATCACAGAGATTTCTGACGGAGGAACGACGATGAACCGCGAAGAACTGATGACGCTTTTGCCGCACCGGAACAGTATGCTTCTGCTGGATGAAGCAGAGGTCGTGGACGGTGCCGCGCACGGAAAAAAGAAGATCACGGGTGAGGAGTGGTTTTTAGACGGCCATTTTCCCGGACATCCGGTCGTGCCGGGCGTGATCCTCTGTGAGATCATGGCGCAGTCTGTCTGTGTCCTCATGGAAAAGCAGCCCGACGGCTCCCAGCCGCTGACGCTGTTCACCGGCATCGACAAGGTCAAATTCCGTCATCCGGTCGTGCCGGGCGACGTCTTTGAAACGAAATGCGAGATCGTCAAAAGCCGCGGACCGTTTTACTGGGCAAAGGGCGAGGGCTTCGTGGACGGCAAACGATGCGTCAGTGCGGAGTTTTCGTTCGTTGTCAAGCCGGCAGAGGAGGCAGAGGCATGAGCGGAATCAAGGACCTGTTCAATAACCTGACCGGAAAAGCGGAGCAGCCGCCGCGCACCTGCAAGCAGTGCGGTACGGAGATCGCTTATGCGGACTATGTTGCAAATCACTGCATCTGCCCGCAGTGCGGTGCTTATTTCCGGATGCGTGCGGTCGAGCGGCTCGACGAGACCGTTGACCGCGGTACGTTCCAGGAGATCGACAAAAAGCTGAAATCCAAAAATCCGATCAACTTTCCGGATTATGCGGAAAAGCTCGAAAAAGCCGAAAAAGCCAGCGGACTGAACGAGGGCGTTGTCTGCGGCACTGCGAAGATCAGCGGCGTGGACTGCGGCCTGTTCATCATGGATTCGGCGTTCATGATGGGCAGCATGGGCACGGTCGTCGGCGAAAAGATCACGCGGCTGTTTGAGAAGGCAACAGCCTTAAAGCTGCCGGTCATCGGGTTTATCACATCCGGCGGCGCGAGAATGCAGGAGGGTATTTTCTCCCTCATGCAGATGGCGAAGGTCTCCGGCGCGGTCAAGCGGCATTCCGAGGCGGGACTGCTGTACATTGCCGTGCTGACCGACCCGACCACGGGCGGCATCACCGCAAGCTTTGCGATGCAGGGCGATATCATCATTGCGGAGCCGAAGGCACTGATCGGCTTTGCCGGACAGCGCGTCATTGAGCAGACAACCGGCGAAAAGCTTCCGGCAGGCTTCCAGAGAGCGGAGTTCCAGCTCGAACACGGCTTCGTTGATCTGATCGAGGAGCGTCCGCGCATGACCTATACGCTGAGCAAGCTGCTGAAGCTGCATCAGCCCGCATAACTGACAGAGGAAAGGCAGGGATACATCATGGCAATCGCCGATGTCAAGACCGCTTACGAGCGCGTTCAGGCGGCGCGGAACGGCAAACGCCCGATGGGTTCTTATTATATTGAGCACATGATCGACGATTTTGTCGAGCTGCACGGCGACCGCCGCTTCGGAGATGACGCCGCGATCGTGGCGGGCGTCGGTTATCTGAACCGGATCCCGGTGACGGTCATTGCAATGGAGCGCGGCGACACGATCGAGGATCGCATGAAGCGCAACTTCGGCTGTCCGGAGCCGGAGGGCTACCGCAAGGCCCTGCGCCTGATGAAGGAAGCGGAGAAGTTCCACCGTCCGGTGATCTGTTTTATCGGCAGCTCCGGCGCATACTGCGGCATTGAAGCGGAAAAACGCGGGCAGGGTCTCGCGATCGCGGAAAATCTCTATGAGATGATGGGACTGAAAACGCCGGTCATTTCGGTCGTCGTCGGAGAAGGCGGCAGCGGCGGTGCACTGGCACTCGGCGTCTGCGATACGGCGATCATGCTGGAAAATGCGGTGTATTCGGTGATCTCGCCGGAGGGCTGCGCGAGCATCCTCTGGAAGGACGCATCGAAGGCACCGGAGGCGGCAGCGCATCTGAAGCTGACGTCCTACGATCTGCTGAAATTTGATGTTGTGGAAAAGGTGATCCCGGAGGCCGGCAAGACCGACCGGGAGATCTGCTCGGCACTGAAAGCGGTGCTGCTGACTGAGATCGGCAGGCTCTCACAGATGTCCCCCGAAGCCCTCCTTGACCACCGCTACGAAAAATTCCGCAAAATCGGCGGATAACGCCCGCATCACTGAAAACGGAAAAAGGACGCTGACCTGACAGTCGGCGTCCTTTTTGTATCCGGTCACAGGAGGATCTCAAAGAGCGATGAAGGCGCACAGAGAAAACAGCAAGGGTGCCGGCAGTAAACCGCCCCCCTTTTGATCTGATCATGTCTGTGATTGCGTTTGCGCATACCGTCTCCGGAATGCCGCTTCGTCCGCCGTGAACAGCCGGTCGGCCGTTTCGTCCGCGATCGCGATCAGCAATTGCTCATACGTACACTGCAGCGGCGAAACGGTATTCTCATTGCCGGTTTCCAGACGGTTCAGGCAGCCGCAGGAATTCGTACACCGCTTCCGCAGCGCGCATTCCCGGCAGGTCTCCGGTACGGCCTCGCGCTTTGCAAGCTCCCGCTGCCGCTCTTTGCTGATCCCGCCGAACACATCTCCGAGGCAGAAATCCGCGTCCCCGATGAACTGCGTGCAGGCGTAGATCCTGCCGTCCGGTGCGACCGGCATCTGCCGGAAGCCGAGATGACATCGCTCGCCCGGATTGAACCCCGCGATGCAGTCGCGGATCTTTGCATCGAACGGGCTGAAATAAAACGGCTTTCCCTGCAGGAATTTCTCCGCATAATATGCAGCGATCTCCCGCAGCTGCGCTTCCAGCAGTTCAAGGTCACTGTCCGTCCAGTGCACCTTTTTGCCGTAGGCGATCGTTCCGGTGATGCGCCGGAATCCGAGATCATACAGATACCGCACAGCCTCCGCATACTGCGGCACGGCCTGCGGAGCAACGGTCATCATCGCGTGGGCATCCGGCTGATATTGAAGCAGCAGCTTCGCCTTTTCCGATACGACGGAAAAGCTGCCGCCGCCGTCACGGAATGTCCGGCAGCAGTCCTGCGCCGTGCCCTCAAACGAAAGCCCGATGCCGATATGCTCACGCGCTGCCAGCGTAAGGAATTTCTCGTCCAGCAGCGTGCCGTTCGTCGTCATTTTATAGGAGACCGGCTTGCCGGTCTCTGCGCTGAGCTGTCTGCAGCGGGTGACTGCGCGCCCGATCAGCGGACGCTCCAGCAGCGGCTCACCGCCGAAGAAGCAGAGCCCCGCCGAATTGCCCTGCGAAAACGCCAGTGCACAAGCTGCGTCCAGCACTGCTTCGGTCATCCGGACAGGCTGCTTGACGCGTGTGCAGTAGGCGCAGTCCATGTTGCAGGCTTCCGTCAAATGCAGTGTCAGATTCATAGGCCGGCATCCTCAAAAACCTTTGCAGGGTCGGGGCTGACGCTGATATCGACAGCGGCCGTGCGCTTCGATACGATATCTCCCTGTGAATCCCGCTTCGGCATGATGCAGCCCCAGTCAAAGAGCTCGCTGCTCTGGCCGTCCGCCCATTCGCGCATTGTGAGCCCTGTGCTGTCCGCCGCGCTGCCGTCATACAGCAGGATCATCAGTGCCGGGTCATCTATGCTCAGTACACGCTGGAATCCCGTGCCGAACCACTTGGCTCTTTCTGCGCTGACCTTAAAGCTCCAGCCGCGTGCGCTGCAGGCATCCTGCCAGCGGGAGAGGATCTCCTCCTGCTCCGCGGCCGATGTGCCCGCTGTCGGCTCAAACACCGGAACGCCCGGATGCGTATGCGGCGTGACCTGTACAAGTCCTGCAAGCTCCGGCTGTCTCTCCGGAAGCGTCGTGAAGGTCTGTGCAGGCTCCGTGCAGACACGGTCGCCGTCGTAAACATCCGTAACGCCGTCCGGCATGACGACGTCTCCGTCCAGCATGAGCGGCTCGTCAGTCACGGCGGTCGTCACGGTCTCTGTCACCGTCTCATCGGGAAATGCGGTCTGTGCGGGCTCCGTAAATTGTTCGGGGATCGCTTCGCCCATGAGCTCCACCTCCGGGTAAGAGTCTGCCGGTGCCGTGCCCTCGAATCCGGGTTCTTCGTCATAGCCGCAGCCGGTCAGCATGACGGCTGCAGCGAGTACGGCGGCATATTTCGGGATCTTTGCTGTGTTTCTCGGTTCAATTTTCATCTGAATGCACCTCCTCCGGTTCTTCTGATGTATCATCGGCTGCGCCCATTAAATCCGCAGCGATCTGCGCGGCCTCCTCCGCAGTGAGCCCCTCTGTATGCTCCGGCTCTGCCGCGATAAACGCCGTCCGGATCGCGATCTGCTCTGCTGCACCGCGCGGATACTGTACGGTACCGACAAAGCCCCAGTCATGCTGCGCAAAGCCGTTCTCCGCGTACAGTTCCTCCTTGCCGCAGCCCGCGGTAAAAAAGCAAACATGAACAGTATCGTCGTTGTCCAGAAAGCCTGTCGCCTGATATTCGCCCGCAACATCAGCGGGCGCATCTGCCTGAAACAGTGAAATGCCGTATTGTTCAAAGGCAGATTCCAGCTGCTCCTGAGAATTGCACGCGGCAATCGCTGCCGCCGGAACACCGTCTTTATAATCAGCGGGATCCTCCTTCGGAACAGACGGTTCCGGGTCCGGGCAGACCTGCATATCGCCGTCGATCTGCACCTGAGAATCTAACACCTGCGTTTCGCCGTCAAGCGCGACCTCTCCGTCATATCCGCAGCCGGTCAGCATGACTGCTGCTGCCATGAGTGCTGCATATTTCGGCACTGCTGCCGTTTTTCTCGGTTGAATTTTCATTCGGATCGCCTCCTTTACCCTCAATACGTTCGGGGGGCGGTGCATTCCTTATGGTTTCCGCAAAGATCGGCGGAATGCACAAATACAGCACGGTTATTTTGTATGCTCTGCCAGATAATCCATGATCTGTTCATGCTGCTGCTCATAACCGATAAAGCGAACCGCATGGAAACCGAGTGCCTCTGCCGCCGCAATATTCTTCGGGCTGTCGTCAATGAACAGGCTTTCCTCCGCTTTCAGGTCATACCGATCCAGCAGCCGCTGAAAGCTCTCCGGAGAAGGCTTGATGACCTTTTCCTGCCATGAGAAGGTTCCGCCGTCGGTTTCGTCCGCAAAGGCGCGGACATCGGGACGCTGCTCCCAGATCCTCTGAAAATAATTGGAGAGGTAGTAAACATGAAAGCCCTTTGCTTTCAGCTCGCGGATCCAGCCGATCGTATACGGCTTGACGGACGCGCATTCGCTGACGCGGTCAAGTGCCTCGCGGATCTGCGGCTCATAGTCCGGCGCATTTGCAATGAACAGCGCAGTGACCTCGTCCATAGAGAGCACGCCGCGGTCCATTTCGTCCCATGCAGCCGTCCCCCACATCGCCGGGGAGACCGCCTTTGCGGTCTCCTCGTCAAACAGATTGCGCAGGAACTTCTGCCAGTCAAATTCGATCAGCACGTTCCCGACGTCAAAAATTACATTCCGAATCATCATTTTCATCCTTTATCTGATATCAGAGACGCTTCAATTCCCGGATAAACGCAGGAAAAGCCGTCTGGTCTGTCATAAAATGAAACCGCAGGGACTGGCCGTCCGCATCGCATGTTAGCTCGCCGGATACCCGGATATGGCCGGTGCTGTCACATGCAAAATGAACGGTTCTGCCGGTGCTGATCTCCGTCAGGGAGACTTCCGTTCTCCGGAACGCGATCAGATCTTCCAGTGCTGCGATGAACTTCTGCAATTCTTTATAGTCGTATTCGCAGCAGTCCGCGATACCCGCAAAATCGCCCGACTTTACCCGGATATCAAAGGTACAGTTATAGGGATTGCCGCTTTTCTCCGCCGCGGCATCATGCTGAAAATCAGCGATTTCCAGATAATTGCCGCAGTATTCCATTCTTGCCTTCACAGTTATGCTCACCTCGGTAAACAAAAGGCAGACCGATCCGCTGACCGGTCTGCCTCTTTTCATCTTCAATCAGCCGAGCAGCAGCTTGTGCGTATCTGCTTTCAGCTTGTTTTCCAGCGCGATCGCCTCATCCATGGTCCTGCAGGCGGTCGTGTAATACGCCTTGACCTTCGGCTCCGTGCCGGACGGCCGCACGATCACGCTTGCATGATCCGGCAGCCGGAATGCGACCACATCCGATTTCGGCAGGCCGGTCGGCGTCACAGTGCCGGTCAGCTTATCCGTGACGGTGCCTTCCAGATAATCCGCCGTGCCGATGACCTTCAGGCCGCCGATCTCCGCCGGTGCATCCGTGCGCAGGGACTTCATCAGCGCGCGCATCTTCTCCATGCCGCTGATGCCCTCGAACGCAAAGCTCTCCTGGCTGTGGCGGAACACGCCGTATTTCTGATACAGATTCTCGCGCGCCTGCATCAGGGAGATGCCTTTCGTGCGGTAGTAAGCCGCCATTTCCACGATCAGCATGGATGCAACGACGGCATCCTTGTCGCGGACATACGTGCCGGCCAGATAGCCGTAGCTCTCCTCAAAGCCGAAGATATAGCGGTTCTCCTCGCCCTTTTCTTCCAGCAGACCGATCTGCTCGCCGATAAACTTGAAGCCGGTCAGAACGTCAATGAGCTGCACACCGTATTCCTTCGCGATCGACCGGACGATATCCGTCGTGACGATCGTCTTGACCGCGACCGGATTCTTCGGCATGGTGCCGAGCTTTGTGCGCTCCTCGCAGATATACGCAAGCAGCAGTGCGCCGACCTCATTGCCGGAGAACAGCGCATAGCCGCCCTTGCCGTCCGGCACCGCAATGCCGACACGGTCGCAGTCAGGGTCTGTTGCAAGCAGCAGATCCGGCTGCACCTCATCGCAGAGGCGCAGACCAAGCTCCAGTGCCTCGCGGATCTCCGGATTCGGATACGGGCAGGTCGTGAAGTTGCCGTCCGGGAGCTCCTGCTCCTTGACGACCGTCACATCGCTGATGCCGATCCGCTTCAGGATCTCGCGCACCGGCTTGTTGCCCGTGCCGTTCAGCGGGGTATAAACTATTTTCAGGCCGCTGTCCGGGCAGACATCGGTATGAATGCCCTGCGCGAGCACGTTTTTATAATATTCCTCAATGACGTCATCGGTGATATACGAGATCATGCCGTCCTTGACAGCCTGCTCAAAATCGCAGATTTTTACGTCCTTGAACAGGTCAAGCGCGTTGATCTTGTTGATGACGGTCTCCGCGACCTCCAGCGTGATCTGGCAGCCGTCCGCGCCGTAGGCTTTGTAGCCGTTGTACTTTGCGGGGTTATGGCTCGCGGTGACCATGATGCCGGCCGAGCATTTGAGCGCACGGACTGCCCATGAGAGCAGCGGCGTCGGCATCAGCTCCCTGTAGATATGCACACGGATGCCGTTTGCCGCGAGGACTGCGGCAGCGGCCTTTGCAAACAAGTCGGACTTGTTGCGGCTGTCGTAGGAGATCGCGACGCTCGGCGCATCAAAGGATTCCTTCACATAATTGGCAAGACCCTGTGTTGCACGGCGCACGGTATAGATATTCATTCTGCCGGTGCCCGCTCCGAGCACGCCGCGCAGACCGCCGGTGCCGAACTCCAGATCGCAGTAAAAACGCTCCCGGATTGCCTCATCGTCGCCGCTGATTTCAGCAAGCTCTCTGACAAGGTCGGGATCCTCCGTCGCGTTTTTGCACCAGAGCTGATAGAGAGACATCTCTTTCGTCATATCGGGTTGCATGGTATCTTCATCCTTTCCTGTGCGGCACACCCCAGCCGCAGTGCATCAACAATTTTGCACACATCTTCATTATAGCATATTTTCCCGTTTTTGCAAAGGGGCAGAATACCGAATTTTGATAGAATACAACTCGTTTTTTGTATCAAACCCTCAAACAGGCAGTAAAAAGCAGTCGCATAACGGGCTATCTGACGAAAAAAGCAGCCGGGAACTGTATCCCGACTGCTTCCGCTGCCTGAAAAATCAGCCTCTGTTGAAACGCTTGTTGAAGCGCTCGACACGGCCGCCGGTATCGACCAGCTTCTGCTTGCCCGTGAAGAACGGGTGGCACTTGGAGCAGATTTCAACCTTGATGTCCTTTTTGGTGGAGAGCACCTCGATGACGTTGCCGCAGTGGCAGGTGATCGTGGTTTTCTCGCAGTTCGGATGGATGCCTTCCTTTGCCATGATTTTCACCTCTTTCGGTATTTGATATGAGTATAATCTGACATAACAGCCCATCCGTGTACTGTTCGGACAGTAGTGCTATGGATCAAACGCAGAATTTATTATACCATATTTTCGGGGAAAAATCAAGTGTCAATACTGAACAAATCGCGGCAAGGTTTTTCGGGGATTCTGCAAAAAGCTGTCAATGGCGCGGAGCCTGCGGGGGGCTGCCCCGCTTACCATTCCCAGTCGTCCCAGAGACGGCCGGCTTTCGTTTTCAGGGAATCACCCTTCTGCTTGAGCGTTTCGTTCGCGGCCGCGACCACGATCAGCAGCAGTCCGGCAAGCAGCAGATATACCCACCACTGTCTGCCCTGCGTCAGCTTCATGTGCATGTAAATGCCCGTCAGCACCAGCGAGATGCCGCCCAGCAGAAACCACTTCTTCTGCTTGACGTAAAACGACGCAACAAACAGGATCAGCGCGACCGCCAGCACCGTCAGCAGATCGGCGGAGTTTTCGGAGACCGCCGCGCCGATGCCGAGCCGCAGCATGGAATAGCAGCCAATCGCAAACAGGAACCCGCCGCCGGTCTCCTTGCCGTAGAGCTTCCGGATCACAAGGCCGAAGCCGACCAGCGGGAGAATGTGCAGCTTGCCCGCAAAATATGTATCCTTCACATCGAGCACCGGCTGGATCCAGAACGCGATCATGCAGCAGCCTGCCGCTGCCGTCTTGAACAGGCGATCTTTCTTCGCACCCGGGAAGCTCTTTCTCAGCTGCAGCAGATAGCCCGCGATCATCACCGGAATAAAGAATACCATCCAGCGACGCTGGTCATCCGAATAGCTGATGCCGCTCAGATCAAACAGCATCAGCAGCAGCCAGACCGGGATCACCCCGCCGAATACCGTCAGCGACCACGATTTGTGCTGCAGCTTCGGGTCGTCCTGCGATTCCCGCAGCACGATGCCGAGATACGGGAACAGCACGGTCATGCCGAGCATCAGGATCAGCATGACTGCAAGCAGACTGTCTGCACCGGTATGCAGATGTACGCGCAGGGCTTCCAGCGAGACGAGCAGCGCACAGGCACAGAGCAGCGGAGTGACCGTGCGGGAAGGCTTCGTCACGAACCATGCCATGATGCAGACTGCCAGCGTAAAGACAAAGCAGAACGGCTCCCATTCGGTCTGCGACAGCACGATCAGTCCGCAGGCGAGCACCAGTGCGGAAAGCGGTGCCGCGAGATCCATGACATTGACAACTGCGTCGCTGCCGACAAACAGCACCATGCGCTTCGAGACCGCCGCGGACAGCGCACTCAGCGCAATGATCCACGCAGCCGTGACCATGAGCACCGAGAACCGCATATCGCCGTAGAATATGCGCTCTTTGACGGCGAGGAAGGTCAGCTCCAGCGACAGGAACAGTGCCGTCCCGAAGGACAGCGCGGAAAGCTTTTTGAAGCCGCGGTTCGCGAACAGCCGCCAGACGCCGGCCGCGATCACGGTGCAGAGCAGCAGCTCCGCCAGATACCATTGCTCACCCAGGAATGCGGGGCTGAATATGCCGAGCAGCAGCCCCGGAACGATCGCTGTTCCGAACACCGTGCGGCGGACGGTGTGGAACCGTACAGGCGTTGTGAAATAGGTCACAAAGCCGACTGCCGCAGCGATCGCTGTCATCAGAAGGACTGCGGGGCCTTCCCGCAGAACCGGGATGTTGAAGATCGCGCCGTACAGCGCAGGGACCCACAGCCATGCGAAAACATACTGCATGGGCTTTTCCGTATCATGCGCCAGAGCCAGTGTCCACCAGATCACCGCGTTCAGTACGAAAATGCCGGCTGCGATCCATTCCGCAGCAGTCTTATCATAATGTCCGAGTGCCGCGGCCGCAAAGCCGCAGCTCAGCAGCGTAAACAGCAGGTCAGAGAGATCCGTGCGATGCTTTTTCGTGAGAATAAACAGACCGAACAGCAGAAGCATCGCGCCGGAAACGATGAGGTCGCCGTAATGACTGCCGCCCGTCCAGAGCATTCTGACCAGATCGAGCACAGGCAGCACGCTCATGCCCGCGATCAGGATACTGACCGGCAGAGAGGGCTTCTGCTTTGCGGCACAGAGCCATGTCAGCAGCAGGAGCACCGCCGCAGTCAGCAGCGTGATGACCGGTGCGGAAATGCCGGGATCAAGATCATAAACCGCAGTCACATGCGGGAATACCGAAAATGCCGTCACGCCGAACGCCGCGATCAGACCGCCCTTTCGTACTGTTTCCGGCAGGACGCGCAGCAGCAGCAGGATCAGAATGAGCACGGCGCAGGTCATGCCGACTGCCGACGCATACACATCCCCGTTTCTGCGGAGCAGATTGCCGGTTTCCGCATCGTACTGCCGGAACACGGTATCATACAGCGGATACAGCAGCATGGCACAGCCGAGCAGCAGATAACCTGTCACGGGAACCATGGTCAGGCCTTTCAGACGTTCCGTAAAGACCGGCGCGAGCAGTGCCGCGGCGATCAGGATAAACGCAGCCGCATAAAGCGCGGTCAGCCTGTGCCCCGCCTTGCCCGCGTTAAAGCAGGCAAAGGTCAGAATTCCCGAAACCGCTGTGATTCCGGCCGCGAACGGCGCAGGGATGCGGTTCATCGGTTCATGCAGACGGGCTGCGAGCTCCTCGCAGCGGAAGGCCAGCAGCGGCGCGGGGATCGCGGCCGCCAGACAGAACAAGGCAATGCCGACTGCCTTTCTGCTGCCGTCCGGCAGGCTGATCGTTTTCAGAAGTCCGCCCGCCGCAAAATAATACGCAAGTGCGGCACCGGCTGCAGCGGCAATGCCCCAGCCGAGCTGTTTATAGTTTTTCGCGGCATAAAGCGCGATCGGCGTGAATGCCGCAAAGGAAAGTGCGATCAGCCACGGATTGCCTGCGCCGGAAAGCTCCGGGCCGAGCAGCTCAAAGCAGCCAGCCGCCCAGACCGAGATCGGCAGGAACACCGCGCCGAGCGTAAAGAATGCCATGGCCGTGCGTTCCAGACTCCATGCGCGCCTTGCCAGCGCGGATGCGCCGAAGAACAGCCCGCTGCCCGCCGCGAGCGTCAGGAGCTTGCCGAACGAGCCCATGGTATCCCATGCGGAGCGCACGAAGATCAGTCCTGCAATGATGATCAGTGCCGTGCCGACCGAGAGCATCACAGAAATCGCGGAGATATGTACATTTTGGCCGATGCGCTCTGCCGGGACAGGCGCGTGCACGGCCTGCGGATACGGAAATGCGGGCGGCTGTACCGTCCCCGCGGAAGTGTCCGGTTCTGCGGATCCTTCCGTTTCCGGCTCCGCAGCCGTTTCTTCCGCGGCATCCTCCGCCGCTGCAAAGACCGTTTCCGCTGTTTTCTCCGGCTCCGCACATTCTGCGGCAGCTTCCTCTGCGTATTCCGCAGCGGTTTCAGCAGCAGCGGCCGGTTCGACAGGTGCAGCTTTCGGCAGCACGGCCGGAACAGGCTCGCCGTTCAGCTCCGCCTCCGCGATCGCCTGCGCGCGCGCTGCGGCAGCCTGCATCGCGGATTCCGTCACCGGCAGGATCGTCTGCACCGTGCTGCCGCTCTGTACGGCAGGCGGCGCGATCTGCTGCACACCGTCAGGCGGCGGCGGAATCTTCAGTCCAGCCGCGGTCAGGTCCGCATCCGAAATGCGTCCGCTGCGGTGCAGGTGATAGAGGATCTCTTTCTGCCGGCGGTTCTTCCTGCTGAGCACGGCCGTCAGAATGCCGAGGATGATCGGGGAGACCAGCCAGATAATCACAACAACAACGATCCATTCCATATGCAGCCCTCCTTTTCCGGAGCATTTTATTGATTGTTTCTATTATAGCACGGTTATTTCAAAAATGCAAGCAATTTCCTGCAATATGGTTCAATGGACTGACATGTATTCCTGTTCGGAATATGACAGTGCAGCACAGCCGCCAGACAGCGGAAAGGCGCAATTTACGCATCATGATCGCCGCATTTCCGCCGCAGAAAACGCCGCGCTATACACTGTACCAGATCACACCGGCAGCGGCGAGGAGCAGCGCCAGCAGTCTGCGCAGGGAAAACGGTTCCTGCTCCGAGCCGAACAGCCCGGTCAGCGCAATGCCGTATGCCGCGGCAAGCTGCGAGATCACGATGATGAGCTCCGCACGCGCCGTGCCGAGCCTTGCGATGCTGAACACGACCGTTCCGGTGATCAGCGCGCCGAACAGTCCGCCGAGCAGCAGATACCGCGGCTGCACCTGCCACAGCAGCGCGAAATCCTCCTTGTTCCCACCGGTGACGCGGATCAGAAAGCAGACCAGTGCCGCGGTCAGCGAGACAAATACGCCGGTCGTCCAGAGCCCTGCCGTTTTCGATACCGAAGTATTGCAGACGCCCTGCACGCTCATCAATATGCCGGAGAGCACTGCGGCAAGGATCCCGAATAAAAGCATGAGCATCCCGTCCTTTCTGCGGATAGGATGCTCATTTTTTGCATGTTTATGCAGTTGTTTCGGCAGGCTCGCCGCCCCAGAACGGATAGCCGTAGGATTCGAGCTGCTCCGGCACGGGGTCGCCCTGCGTATCAATGCAGCGAAGATACACAGCCTGCTCCATTTCGCCTGCGACATAATATTCGATCAGATATTCCTCCTCCGGCAGACCCTCCGCCGCGAAGATGCGCTGATTTTCGTCCCCCGCAACATAGCCGAGGCAGGGGCCGAAATGCGTTTTCATGCCCTTTTCGAGGCCGAACAGGATATAGGTGCGGCCGTCCCATTCAACGGACTGAAATGTGTCCTCCGGGTCATCCGGATTGACAAAGGTTGCGGTTTCAAACACGACCGGATCCTCCGGCAGGGCGTAGAGATCATGACCGCAGCCGCTCAGGCAGAGCGCGGCGAGCAGTCCCGCTGCTTTCAGAAGGTGCTTCATCGGGTATGATTCCTTTCTGTATTTTCATGCGGGGAGTAGCTAAAGCGAGGATTTAATAATGAAAAAGATGTATCCGCTTCGCGGATGCTATTTAAGAATGGGGGCCTCTAATCGCCCATGTTTCGCAAAGCGAAACTGCGCAGTTTGCCTTCGGCAAACGTGCGGCTCCCAAGCCCCTCTGGCTCTTTGCACGCTGGGGGAGTTTCGCGCTCTGCGGAGCGCGACTTAGGGCTCCGCCCAACATGAAGGAACAAGTTTCTTCATGTTTAGAACCTGCAAGCTTTTAAAAAAGCTTGACCAAAACTTTTGATTTGACATCGCCGGATACGAAGTGATAAACACCCCGATTTCCCGCTCCTTTTTTATGCTGCTTTCTTGCTATTTCTGCTTCGATATGGTATAATGGAGAAACAGCTCACAGATGATGCACGGCACGATGCCGATGCAGTAGCTGACAAGGTCTTTGACGGAAAATCCCGTGCCGATCAGAATGCGCAGCAGATGATTCGTGATGTGCATTTTATCGCAGAAGCCCCACCGCTGCAAAAATTCAACGGCAAAGGAAAACAGCAGGATGCCGAACGGCAGGAGCAGTCCGTGCTTCGGCTTCATCGGGGAGACCGTGCGCCAGAGCGTATAGATCAGGATGACGACGAGAACGTCGCCCAGATACCAGCGCACCCAGCCGCCCGCGAACAGGCCGATCAGCAGCTCGATGCCGAACAGCACCGCGGACGCGATCCCCATGCCGGTGCGGATGCGGCGGCTCACGGATGCTGCTCCACGGTCACGGTGACGGTGTCCTCCGGAAGGATGACGTCCGGCGAGGGCGAAACGGTCACTTCGAGAACGCCGCTTTTGTCCCCGACGAACACGGTCTGCTGATCCTCCGAGATGACCGGCAGTGCCGGGTCACCGTCCTGCCAGTTCGCGGATGTGATATACATGCCGGGGATGTTCTCCCATTCGCAGACATCGCTGACGGAAACGACGGGGCCGCTGACCTCTGTGCCTTCATAGACCGAGATGCTCCGCATTCCGCCGCGGAGCGTGTTGATGCAGGCATTGGCCAGCACCAGCATACAGCCGTCAAACAGCAGGACGCCTGCTGCGGTCAGTGCATAAAGTGTGATCTTTTTCATGATGGTACTCCTTTCGGTTCTGTGTTCAGTCCCATGCAAGGAACAGTCCTGTTTCGTAATTGATGAGCACGCCGCTGCCGAGATTCGTCTTATCGACCGGCACATAATAGTCCGCATCGGAAAGATCGTCCGTGACCGCGGAATTGCGCAGCATATTGCGGGTGATCTTTTCCGGGATATTGAATAAACGCTTGTACTTGAACGCCAGCCGTTCTGTTTCGTCCGTAAAATAGTCCAGACTGTTCAGATCATCCTCCGTCAGCTCATACCGCTGACGTTCGATCTCCCTGGATGCTTCCAGCTTTGCGGCATACTGCTTCAGTGTTTCCGTGTCTGTATGAAACACCAGACACGCATCCGGGTAGGGGCCGTCCGGGCCGTGCAGAGCCTGATCCGTGTAGAACCGGTAATTCTCATGCACCGCCGGGAGCTTTTCCGGCAGCAGGCATCTGTGTTCGCAGAATGCGCCGATGTTCTGATAGCTTTTCACGCCCTTTGCATAAACGAGCCGCTTGACCGGGTACAGAAGCGGCGTGCGGGAAAACCCGAGGCAGACGGGCGGAGCCAGCAGCGTCACGGCCAGCAGCCCGATCCCGATGACGCGGGAGATCAGCAGCGGAATGCGGCAGGAGCCGGTGTCCTCGTTGACCCTGAAGAAAACCGGGATCAGTACGAGCCCGAGGATCAGCACGGGGATTGCCGCATAAAGCGTGATATTGAGCGTGGTGCCGAGCAGAATCGCCAGAAACGGAATGGAAGCTGCACAGCCGATGTTGATGCTTTTCATCCGTTTTCTCCGCACCGGGACCGGAGGCTGGACATACCGCGCAGGCGGCGGCTGGGGCATTGAATATTGCTGCGGCATCGTTTTCTCCTTTCAGCTCCAGACAATCAGCACGCCGGTTTCATATTCATGACGGTTCTCCTGCGGATTCCGGAAGCGGCTGCTCCTTTTTCGATGCGAGTACCGCTGCAGCGGCCAGCAGGAGCAGTGCCCCGGGCAGATAAAAGACATACAGATTGACAAGCATCCCGGTGTCCGTTCCGTCACCGGCTGTATCCGCAAGCAGATACAGCTTTTCGTGCAGGTCAAGCGCGATGCAGCAGAAGATCAGCGGCAGATACAGCAGCACGGCAGTCAGACTGCGGCGTCTCCATGCGGCCGCGGACGGCGACCGGAGCAGCAGGATACATATAACAAATGCGGCTGCTGCGGCAATGGCCGTGATGACAGCGTGATTGCCTGCAAAGGCTGCTGCGACAGCAGACACGGCACATACTGCGCAGAGCAGTCCGTGCAGAAAATCCGCGGCAAATGCTTTCAGCTTCATGATACCTGCACCCCGCTTCCGTGCGAACGGGCCTCTGCCTGTTCCAGATAATATCCGAAATAATCGGATTCTTTGAGTGCCTCCTGATGCTCCGACATGACGGCATAGGCATCGTCGGAAAGAGCACAGAGCGTGCGGACGTCAAGCTCACCGAGCGTTCCGTTTTCGTATCCTGTGATGTTGTATTCCGCGATCCGCTTTGCCGGATGTGAGAGAAACAGTCCGCCGACCATGATCGCACAGACTGCCGTCATAACGGCCGCTGCCGGGAGCTTTCTGACAAACAGCTTTGCAAGCAGTACCAGAAAGGCAACGCCGAGCAGCACCGCAAACCACGATGCATGGAGCCGCCGCATCGTCAGGCCGCGCACTCTGATATAGGCGGTCAGCTTTGCAAGCTCCGCCAGTACGGTATACATTGTAAAGAGACAGAGCGCGGCGGCACAGCCGGTCAGCATCTTCGGGCACGGACTATCGCCTTTTCTGATGCGACGGTTCAGTGCGAAGATCACAGCCAGATTGATGACCGCGATCGCGCAGAGCTCAAAAAAGCCCTCCCTTGCGTAGTATGCATAGAGATATGAGACATCGAAATCCGACGACAATGCACGCGGGAAGAAGTCAATCTGCACGACTGCATAGAGCAGATAGAACACGCAGAGCAGCAGGACCGGGGACGCCGAATGCTTCTTCGGCTTCGTTGCAAGGATCGCTGCGGTGATCAGCAGGATGATCGCAGCGGGAATGTAAAGTATGATCAATACGGCAAGATCGGCAAATTCCGCACTGCAGAATCCTGCAAGCAATTCCATAATTCCGGTGAAATAACACAGCCCGAGCAGCAGCGGATACAGGAGCAGCGCGGTCAGGCTGCGCCGTTTCCATGCGGAATGTTCCGGCGTCCGCAGCAGCAGAATGCCGGAATACAGGGCGGCTGCCGCGGCGATCATTGCAATGGGCAGATTGCTGCACGCGAAGGCTGCCGCCGTGAACAGGAATGAGCAGAGGGCAGCACCGGTCCCGCGCAGAAGGTCTGCGGCAATCTGCTTCGGTTTCATGATTCAGGCACCCCGTTTCCGGTATCGGTATGCATCTGCTGGATCAGGATCTGTGCGGGGATGTTCCAGCTCCGGTCATTCTGCTTATCGTAGCGTTTGATGCAGTATTTCGCATCCTTCACGAAGTTTTCCCACTGATTTGCCTGCTTCAGCGTATCCGGATGCTTTGCCATGACGGTATAGGCGTCCTCGGAGAGCTCGCAGAGCATGATGACGTCCAGCTCTTTGAGCGTTCCGTTTTCGTATCTTGCGATATTGTATTCCGCGATCATTGCCTCCGGACGGGCAAAGCAGAGCAGTCCGAACAGCAGCGTGAACGAAACGGTCAGGATCGCGGCGGTCGGGAGCTTTCTGACAAACTGCCGGACGAGCAGCACCAGAAAGACGACGCCGAGCAGCACCATGAACCATGCGGTATAGAGCCGCAGCGCGGTCAGGCCGTAGGCTTTGATATAAAGGAACATTTTGGCCAGTGCCGTCGCGATGATGAACAGCGTGAACAGGCAGAGTGCCGCGGCATAGCCGGTCAGCAGCTTCGGCCGCGTGTTTCCGCCCTTTTTCGCACAGCCGGTCAGCACGAGGATCACGATCAGGTTGATGACCGCGATCGCGCAGAGCTCAAAGAAGCCGCGCCGTGCGTATTCCGAATAGATCATATCAGACGGCAGCTTTCCGGCGAATGCGGAAAGGAAATAGTTTGTCTGGGATACCACATACATCAGATAGAGCAGGCAGATCGGCGTGACGCCTGCGTAGACGCCCGCGTTCGGGAGCTTCCGCGCATGACCGAGCATTTCCTCGTAGTAGGAATCGGCGGTCATCGGCATCGGACGCTTTTTTCGCTGCACGGCACCGTAGAGCAGCGCGAACAGCCAGAAGGCCGCCGGAATGCCGATCAGGATCTGCATGATCAGTGCCATGACATTGTCGGTCAGAAGGTCGCTGAATCCGAGCAGCATTTTCTGGATGCCCTCATCCGCTTCGGAGAGCAGCACCGCAACGATGAGCGTCAGCGGAACGGTCACGAGCAGTCCGATGATGACAGTCTTGACGGTGCCCGCGGTCGAAGAATGCTTCAGCGAATCGGACATGGCCTGCGGTGCAGCCCCGAAGTGACGGGACGGCTCCCGGAATGTGGATTCGGCAAGGTCAAACGGCATGAACCGCGTGACGAATCCGGCATCTGCCGCGGCGGAATGTGTCCGCCAGATCAGGACAGCCGAGAGAAAGACGAAGCAGAGGCCGTGCAGCAGCGGGCTTGCGGTGATCGAAAAGACCGTGCTGAACAGGCAGAAGATGACGCCGAGGATATGGTGCGGGAGCTTCGGTCTGCACCCGGATTTGCGGAGATAGACCTCCGTGATCAGGAACAGCAGCAGGAAAAAGCCGGTCGTGAGAAAGCCGTCCGCCTTGAACAGCACATATCTGGAAAACAGAAAGCCGAACGGCAGCAGAAGCCACGCAAAGGCGGGGTCGTGCTTCAGAAATTCAAAGCGCGGTTTGAAGCTGCTTTGCGGCGCGGAGATCACCGGCTCCGATTCAAGGATGCTATCCGCAGTCAGTGTTTCGGTCTGCGGGATCAGATCGTTCTCGTTCATGTTGATTCTCCTTTTTCACATATATCTTGCGAGCAGCTCTCCGATTCTTCCCATGCGCCGGTATGTGATGCACCGGCATATGAAATCGGTGAATCTGCCGTATTTTCGGTAGAGCAGATTGAACAGCAGGTAGGGCATCCGCTGCGGTTTGCTTTGCGGCAGCCGGCGAAGGATGTTTTTCAGGCTGTATACTTTCTTATATACATTCAGATAGCCCTGATACAGTTCCTTTGCGGTCATGCCGAGCGGCCTGAACACGACATGCGCGGTGTTGTACAGCGAAAGGTCATGCGAGGTGATGCGTCCGGCAGCCTGCATCCGGTCGTAGAGTGCGGTGCCGGGATACGGTGTCAGAATGTGCGAGGTGACGGTTTCAATGCGGTTTTTCACGATCCAGTCCACGGTGGCGTCAAAGGTTTCCGGCGTATCGCCGTCAAGCCCGAACACAAAGCTGCCGTTGATCATGATGCCGCGTGAATGGATCGCTTCGATCGCCTGCTCGTATTCCCTGGTGCTGTTCTGTACCTTGTGGACATTCTGCACGGAGGCCGGATTGATGCTTTCAAACCCGATGAACAGGCTCTGGCATCCGCTGTTCCGCATGAGGTCCAGCAGTTCAGGATCCTTTGCCGCATTGATGGAAACGGCGGCCTGCCATTTCAGTTTCATCGGCATGATTGCACGGAGCAGCTGCTTTGTCCGTTCCGGATTGCCCGCAAAGTTGTCGTCAATGAACATGATGTGATTTGTGCCGGCGGCGCGGATCTCGCGGAGAATATCCGGGATCGGGCGGCTGACGAACTGATGCGATTTCGCGCTGTTGTAGCAGAAGTCACAGCGGAACGGACAGCCGCGGCCGGTATGGATTACGCTGGTGTAGAGGTATTTGTTCCGGTCGATCATGTCATAAGCCGGAGAAACGATGTCCTCGCCGCGCAGGGGCGCGCTGCACCGGTAGACGGGCTTCACCGTGCCGTTCTGCACATCGCGGACGATCTGCGGCCATGTGCCTTCCGCCGCGCCGATGCACAGCACATCAAAGGCACCTGACGGGATTGTTTGGGATGCGGTCGTGATATGGATGCCGCCTGCGACGACAACGGTGCCGCGCTTCCGGAACCGCTTTGCGATCTGCATGGCGTGCGGCAGCGTATCAACTGTGACCGAAATGCCGACAATGTCCGGATGATCGTCATAGCGCACCGGCTCGATATTTTCATTTTCGAGCACAACGCGGTGTTCGCCGCGGACGATATTGGCAACGGTCAGCAGGCCAAGCGGCGGTGCCATATGCAGCTTTAAGTCGGTGTCCATCGGGCGCTTGATCATTCTGGGCTGAATGAGCTTGATATACATGATACCGCCCCCTTTTGTCTTATGCAGGTTGGATAATGTTTTGCCGGATGCTTATTCGTCTTTGACATACTCTAAAACGTCACCCGGCTGACAGTCTAATTCACGGCAGATCGCCTCTAACGTGGAAAACCGCACGGCCTTTGCCTTGTTGTTTTTCAGGATCGAGAGATTCGCCGGGGTGATGTCCACACGGTCTGCAAGCTCTCCGGCGGAGATCTTGCGCTTTGCCATCATGACGTCAAGATTGACTACGATCGGCATTTGCTCCGCCTCCTTTCAGATCGTGTAATCGTTTTCTTCGCGCAGCTCAACGGCGGCCTCCAGCAGATTTTTGATCACGCGGATGATCAGCCCCGCAAAGGCTGCCATGAACGCGATGATAAATTCGTGGAACCGCCGGCAGGTCACGAACATAAAGAGCCAGAGCCCGGCGACCGCGAAGCAGCACCATGCGATCACGCGGAAGCAGGCGGCGTTTTCTGAAACGAATACGCGCTGCAGGTTGATGTTCCGGAGCAGCCTGTGCAGCTGCCAGAGTGCGAGGATCCCGAGTGCGTCACTGATGTACAGGCAGACGATCAGCTGATTGCGGATCGGCGGATTGCCCGAAATGGCATCGTACCATTCCGCGAGATACGGGATGCAGAACAGTGTGATGACGGCGATTGCCATTGATGCGATCGTCAGCATACGGGAAAGAAACAGGGATTTGGTTGCGGTCCATTTTTTTGCCATGGCGGATACGCTCCTTTTCGCTTCATTGACCCAAGTATAGCACATAAATTTCTGTTTGTCAATAGTTTTTTATCGTTTTTCGATATATTTTTTCTGATTATCAAGATTTAACAAGAAAGGAGGCACCGCCCCGCATCATGAAATGCAAGCTGATACGAACAAAACCGCAGAAGATCGCGGCACTCTGCGCGCTGCCGTTCGCGGCGGCGGCGGCACTGCTCCTGCTGAAAACCGCATACGCGAAATGGGTGATGCCGTATATGCCGCCCTGCCTGCTCCGCACGGCGACCGGAAAGCTCTGCCCGTCCTGCGGGATGACCCACAGCGTTTTCGCGCTCTGCCGGCTGGATTTTGCAGAATCGCTCCGGCAGAATGCGCTGGTGCTGTTCGGCGTGCTCATCGCGGTGCTGTACTACGCGGAGCTCTGGACGCGCGCGCTCGGCAAGCCGAAAACGCTCGTCCCGCGGCGCGGCATCTTCTGGATCGGCGTTCTCATTGCAGCCGCGGTCTATACCGTGCTGCGCAATATTCTGTAAACCGGAGGCAACCCATGAAAGCATTTTGGAAGGAACACTGGAAATTTCTGCTCGGCATGACGCTGCTGCTGCTCTTTATCGGCGCGTGGCTGCTGATCTGGCACCGCGTCGGGCATCAGGTTGAGCAGGCGGCTTACCGCTCTGTCTACGACACGCTGACCTTTGACGGCGCGTACTATAAAAAATGTGAGCTGGAAACCGTGCAGGACTATGTCCCGGAGGCAGAAGCGATCGGCGAATCGCTCTGCGGGGAGGAACTCGGGATGCTGCAGTTCCCCTCGGAGGACGGCACCGCCGAATGCCCGCTCTATGCCTGCAAAGCACTGGAGGAGGCCGGCAAGGCGCGCGGCATCGTGCTGCTGAAGGGGCAGGAGGGGTATCTCGCCTATGAGCTCTCCGGCTTCAAATATCTGGACGAATCGCCGTCAGTCTGGGCGTTCTGCGCGTCCTACGGCATCGGAAAAGCGGAGGATATCGAATCGCTGAGCATTTCGGATGCGGACGGCGATCCGCTGGAAACAGTCACGGACAGCGCGGCACTGAAAGCGTTTTTTGACCGCTTTGTCAGGCTCGGCGACTGCCTCACCGACGAGGCACTCGTCAAGGCATACTACGATTCGTATACGGAAAAGTTCGGGGACGACGGAAAGCTGGAGATCAAAGACGGCAGGCTGCTTGCAAAGAATGATGAGGATCTTGCCGCTGCGGCGGAATACTGGAACACCGGCGCGCGCATCGTGACGATCCGGCTGAAAAACGGCCTCATCATGCGGGACTGCCTTTATATGCCGGTGCCGGGCATTTTCGCGGTCTACGGCAACTATCAGCTGACGGAGCCCTTCTTCCCGGATGCCGAATCATGAAAAGATTATGAAGACAGTATGAAACCTTCCGCAATCTCTTGACATCTGAAAAAAAAGGGAGTATAATACAATCAGCGAAATATGCATCGTTGTTTCGCGGGCATAAAGGAGGTAACATCACTATGTTTTGCAGAAATTGTGCGGAAGTCATGCTTGATACAGATATCACATGTCCGAGCTGCGGATTTGCAGCGGGAACGGGTGTGAAATATTGCGCACAATGCGGCTCGGAAACGCCGGCAGGTGCCGTGATCTGTGAGATCTGCGGCAACCCCGTCAATGCAATGGGCATGGGCGGCGCGGCGTTCCAGCAGGCTCCGCAGGCCGCGCAGCAGTTCGCACAGCAGATGAAGCAGCCGTTTCAGCAGGCGTTCCAGCAGCAGCCGAATGTGCAGTTCCAGCAGGCACAGCAGTTCAATCAGGCGCAGCAGTTCGGTCAGCCGCAGAGCTTCGGTCAGCCGAATTTCCAGCAGCAGTACGGGCAGCCCGGTGCACAGACCTTCCGTTCCGCAGACCCGAATATGCAGGGCATGAACGGCGCGGCAGGCTATTCGCAGCCGAATACGTTTCAGCAGAATCAGTCCGGTCAGTATTACGGCACCGTGACCTATAAGTCCAAGCCGCTGGCCGGTGTGCTCGGCATTCTTTTCGGATGCCTCGGCGTGCACAACTTCTATCTGGGCTATACGTCCAAGGGCGTTGTGCAGCTTCTGATGACGCTTCTTTCCTGCGGATTCCTCGGCGCGGTGTCGTGGATCTGGGGCCTTGTGGAGGGCATCATGATCCTCACCGGCTCGATCAATCAGGACGGCAGAGGTCTGCCGCTCAAAGACTGAATCCGGCGACCTGTACAAAAAAAGAGAAAAACAGAACCGGATTTTTTTGGAAACAAACACATTCCGATCACATATATATAGAGAAAATTCAGGTTCATTTAAGTTGCTTCCGGTATACTGAAAGCAAGCTAAGGGGGATGCTGCGTGCAGACGCGGCAAAAAATACGAAACCGCCTTAACAGTTCGTATCAGTAGGGGAGGCATTGCTATGGCTATCAGTACATTCCAGCGCAGGGAAGTCAAGTTCCTGCTCTCCAAAGAGCAGTTCGATGCCCTGCTCCCGATCGTGCATGAGCACATGAACCCTGACGCATATTGTGTGGACGGAAAGGAATACGGAATCTACAATCTGTATTACGATACGCCGGACAATTTCCTGATCCGGCAGTCACTTGAGAAGCCCTATTTCAAGGAAAAGCTCCGTCTGCGGAGCTACTACTCGCCGGCAGACCCTTATGCCTCGGTCTTTCTGGAAATCAAGCGGAAGATCGGCGGCATCGTCACCAAGCGCCGCGTTGCCATGACGCTGATTGACGCGGAATCCTATATCCAGACAAGGGTCAAGCCGTATTACGACCGCTTCATCGACCAGCAGGTGATGAAGGAACTGGATGTTTTCCTCAATTTCTATGATTCCATTCAGCCGCGGCAGTATATCAGCTACCAGCGTGCTGCGTTCTTCGGAAAGGATGATAAGGAATTCCGCCTGACCTTTGACCGTGATATCACAGAGAGACGGTATGATCTGTCTTTGTCAAAGGGCAATTACGGCGACAAGCTCATTCTGCCCGATCAGCGGCTGATGGAAATTAAGGTACCCGGTGCGCTTCCGCTCTGGATGAGTCAGGCACTTTCTGAACTGGAGATTCGCCGTCTCAGCTTCTCCAAGTACGGAAATGCTTACAAAAAGTTCGTGCGCGAGCAAGTTCAGCATCATCAGCACCAGGAGAAGCCTCAGAATGAAAGGAAGATTATCTATGCTTAACCTCATTGCAGCACAGACCGCTGTGCTTGACACACCTGTTATTTTTCAGAGACTGTTTGCAGATCAGTCGCAGTACAGTTTAGATGCGCCGTCTGTCCCGCAGGTGCTGACCTGCATCCTCTCGGCACTGGCAATCGGTATTCTGATCGGTCTGGTCTATATGTTCACGCACCGCAAGACCGGCTATACACAGAGCTATGTGCTCGCGATGCCGATGCTTTCCGGACTGGTCGCAACAATTCTGGTGACGATGTGTCTGCTTTCAAACGGTGTCACGGCAGCGATCTCGCTGACCGGTGCATTCTCGCTCGTTAGATTCCGTTCTGCACCCGGCGACCCGCGTGATATTGCCTATGTGTTCTTTGCAATGGTTATGGGCACGGTCTGCGGAATCGGTTATATCGGATATGCATTCCTGATCTTTGTAATCATGGCAGCCGCTCTGATTATTTTCAATCTGGTCAATTTCGCGGCACCGCATACGCAGGATATGACCCTCAAGGTCACGATCCCGGAGAACCTCAATTATAACGGTCTCTTCGACAATGTGTTTGAGAAATACACCACTTCGTATCTGCTCCGCCGCGTCAAGACAACAGACTTCGGCACGCTGTTTGATCTGGTATATTCCGTCCGCGTCAGAACCGATGCGGATCAAAAGAAGTTCATCGATGATATCCGTGCGCTGAACGGCAACCTCAACGTCACGCTGGTGCTCTATAAATACGATGACCAGATCTATGATACCAAAGCAAAATGATGCTTCTGAAAAAGACTGAGGTTATCCCCTCGGTCTTTTTCTGCTGTTTCCTGAAAATAAGGGAGGATTTTGAACATGAAGAATGCAAGAGCTTTTGCGCTGCTGCTCTCAGCGATACTGCTCGCAGCACCGCTGACGGCCTGCGGAACGAATGCCGATCCCGATGCTGCCGCAGCTTCCGGCAATGCTGTATCCGACAGTCAGGAGAGCGACAGCGCATCCGAAACAGACGAATCCGGCAAAGAAAGCAGTTCTGATGCCGATTCCAAGAGCGCGAAGGATTCCAAGGACAGCAAGGATTCCAAAGATTCCAAGTCCGACAGCAAGACGGATTCCAAGGCGGACAGTAAGGTGGATGACAAGACGGAATCAAATGCTGACAGCAAGGCCGACAGTAAGTCCGAAAGTAAGGCTGACAGCAAAACGGACAGTAAAACCGATAACAAGACTGATAACAAAACCAACAACAATAACAACAACAATAACAACAACAATAACAACAACAATAACAACAACAATAATAACAACAATAATAACAATAATGACAACAATAACGGCGGCAATACGTCTGCTTCCACGACTGCGCCGGACGACGGCGACCCCGACGAGGATGACGGCGATGAGGTCAAGCCGATGAAGTTCATTAAGCTGGAGGGTACCAGCGCAAAGTATTCCGGTGAGGGAATTTCCGTCAGCGGCAGTACCGTTACAATCAGCAAGGGCGGCCACTATGATATTTCCGGTGAGCTGACCGACGGACAGATCTATATTATGACCGATAAGAAGAAGGTCAAGCTGTTCCTGAATAACTGCAGCATCACCAATAAGGCAGGTTCTGCAATCAATTGTCAGAATGCCAAAAAGGTTACGATCGAAACGCTGCCGGGCACGGTCAATTATATTCAGGACGGCGGCACGCATGACGCCGACCACGGCGCAATTTATTCGGAAGATACCGTTGTGCTCAAGGGCGAGGGTGAACTCAACATCACCGGAAACTATGCGCACGGCGTGCACAGCGATGACGATATCCAGGTCAAGGGCGGCAATATCAACATCAACGCAACGAAATCCTGCCTGCACTCTAATGACTCCATTGAGGTGTTCGGCGGCACGATGTTCTGCAACGGCGGCACCAACGGCATGAAGACCCGCGGATTCATCAATATCATGGGCGGCTCGTCGGTCTTTATCGGCGGTGTCCGTGAGGAAAAGGGCGCGATCGCGTGCGGCGAAGCACTGACTGTCACGGGCGGTACGTTCTGGGCAATCGGCAACACCTGCTCGATGCCGGATGCTTCCACCACAACATCCAATGTTGTCGGTATTGTGTTCGCAAATGCACAGGCGGCGGATTCTGCCGTCAATGTGACAAGCGGCGGCAATACGCTCTTTACGATGAGCTCGCCGAATGCCTATAAGTATGTTCTGTACTCCGGCCCGAACCTGCTGCCGAACGGCACATATCAGGTCAGCTACGGCGGTACCGCAAGCGGCGGAGACCATTACATTTACAGCGATTATTCCGGCGGTACGGACGGCGGTTCGTTCACCGCAGGCGATGTCGTAACGATCCATCAGGTATCGTAAGCTTGATAACCCTCATCAGAAACAAGGGGCGGGAATCCGGTGCAAGCCGGGTTCCCGCCTGTCGTTTCCCTCCCTGCCGACCGGCGGGCTTTAGCATTGGGAGCAACAACGCCAAAGAAGCCGCGATCAGCGGCGTGTACTTGGCTGATTGGGGGAGCTTCGCTCACCGTCCCCGGAGGGAAACGGCTGTCGGCCCTGCCGACCGCCTTGACATTTGGGGGCAAAAAGGGGTATAATAACAATGTATGATTATCAATGAAAAAGGAGGCAGCGGGATGCAGCCGAAAATGGTGCAGGCATTGCGCGGGACAGTCGATGATGTCCTGTTCTATAACGAAGATACCGGCTACGTCGTTGCCGACCTCGAAACCGAAGAAGCGATGATCACGGTCGTCGGCGAGCTCGGACAGCTGGAACCCGGCGAGGAGCTCGAACTCACCGGCAGCTTCGTCACGCACCCGCGCTTCGGACAGCAGTTCCGCGCCGAAAGCTGCGTGCGCGCACTGCCCTCGACCGTCGTCAACATCGAACGCTATCTGGCAAGCGGCGTGATCCGCGGCATCGGCCGGGCACTTGCAAAGCGCATTGTCGCGGAGTTCGGCGAATTTACGCTGCAGATCATCGAAAAGGAACCCGAAAAGCTCTGCCGCATCAAGGGCATCTCCCCGCAAAAATGTGAGGAAATTGCGGAATCCGCACAGCAGATCTTCGGGCTGCGTTCGCTCATGGGCAGGCTGCAGACCTACGGCGTTTCGGCATCTGCGGCCATGCAGGCGTACCGCCGCTGGGGCTCCGCCGCGTGGGAGGTCATTCAGGATAACCCGTTCCGGCTCTGCGGCACGGGCATCGGGCTGGAATTCCGCACCGCGGAGAAGATCGCGGCCGATCTGCAAATTCCCGCAAATTCGCCGAAACGGATGCTCGCAGGCTTTCGCTGGGTGCTCGAAAGTGCCGCGCTCGAAGGACATACCTGCCTGCCGTTTTCCATGTTCCGCGAGATCGCGGTGCAGGTACTCGGCATTAC
The DNA here is from genome assembly GCA_001940925.1 of Ruminococcus sp. Phil11. GTDB lineage: Bacteria > Bacillota > Clostridia > Oscillospirales > Ruminococcaceae > Firm-04. Next base: position 56,145 of record MSGZ01000041.1, on the reverse strand, counting down.
CGAGCAGGATTTTCAGAACGGCTATGCCGATGCCGCTGCCGACCGCGTGATCTATTCCTATCAGGCGGCGGACGGCGAATACATCTATCTCGATTATTATTTCGAGGCGGAGGACTATATTGCGACGCGCATTGACGCGATGCTTGCGTTTTCTCCGCCGGAGGATTTTGACTGCACGAAGGCGATCGCGCAGGAGGAGCAGGACACCGGCATGACCTATGCCGAACTGCAGAAAAAGGCGATCGCGTGTGCATTTTCCCGCGGCATCATGGTGCTGACGGGCGGCCCCGGTACCGGCAAGACCACGACGCTCAACGGCGTGATCCACCTCTGCCTGAAAGCGGGGAGCACGGTGCTGCTCGCCGCGCCGACAGGCAGAGCCGCCAAGCGCATGACTGAGCTGACCGGCCGGGAAGCCAAGACCATTCACCGGATGCTCGGCATGGATTACGACGAAACGGGTCAGCTGACCTTTCAGCATAACGAGCAGAACCCGCTGCAGGCTGACGTCATCATCGTGGACGAGGTCTCCATGGTCGATACGCTGCTGTTCGAGAGCCTGCTCCGTGCGGTGCGGCTCTCCTGCCGCGTGATTCTGGTCGGGGACGAGGATCAGCTGCCGTCGGTCGGCGCGGGCAACATGCTCCATACGCTGATCGCGTGCGGCAGACTGCCGGTCGTCCGGCTGACCGAGATCTTCCGGCAGGCGCAGGAAAGCTGCATCATCCGCAGCGCGCATCAGATCGTCAGCGGCGAAATGCCCGATCTGCGGGAGAAAAAGAGCGATTTCTTCTTCTTTGACCGCCGGAATGCTGCCGAGGCTGCGGCCTTTGTGCGGGAGCTTTATCAGGACAGACTTCCGCAGGCCTTCGGGTTCGAGCCGCAGAGCGATATTCAGGTGATCTCCCCGACGCGCAAGGGCATTCTCGGCACGGTCACGCTGAATCAGCTGCTGCAGGATACGGTCAATCCGGCGCAGTACGGCAAGCCGGTCATGAAGAATCTGCTGTTTACGTTCCGCGAGGGCGACAAGGTCATGCAGATCCGGAACCAGTACGAAATGGAGTGGACGCGCGCAGGCGAACGCGGCGCGGGCATTTTCAACGGCGACATGGGAACGGTCGTGCAGATCGACAGGAGCACGAACACGATGAAGGTCGATTTTGACGGCAGGCTCGTGACTTATCGCCCCGACCAGCTCGATCAGCTGGAGCTTGCCTATGCGGTCACGGTACACAAAAGTCAGGGCAGCGAGTTTGAGGCCGTGATTCTGGTGCTGCCGGAGGGCAGAGACCGGTTAAGCTACCGGAGCCTGCTGTATACGGCGGTGACGCGCGCAAAAAAGCTGCTGATCCTTGTCGGCTCGCCGCGCAAGGTCTACGAAATGGTGCAGAATCAGCAGAAAACGGAACGCTACTCCTGCCTCTGCGAAATGCTGCGGCGGGGAGCCCCCGCTGGCGATTCCCTCCGGGCGGGGAGCCCCCGCTGGCAATTCCCTCCGGGTGAATGAAGCGGAACGCTCCCAATGAGCGTGACTGCACGCCGCTGATCGCGGCTTCTGAAAGGTTACTGCTCCCAACGGGGAACCCCATGTTTCGCGTAGCGAAACTGGGCAGTTTTGCTGCGCAAAACATGCCCCGCCGGCGAAAATCTGCTGAAAAGCCGGTGCTTCAGACGGCTGCGCAGAATGGGGTGATCGAATGGACGATGTGAAAAGTATCTTGCTGTGCCTTGATATTTTGGAACGCCTGAAAGGTCAGATTTTTAACAGAAACGCCGTATTCTATATAGAGGACGCGGTTCGTCTGACGCGGCAATGGCTGAATGATCAGGCGGAGATTGCAGATGCAATGTACGATCTTCTGGACAGTGAGGCGCAGAGCTTCACTTTGTTTCAGGAAGCCGAAACGGATGCACGGCAGATCGCGGTCTGGAACTGCATCATTGATGCGGCGGCGTATCTCTGCCGCAGAGCATACGAGGTGCAGGGCGCAAAGTATGTTCCCGAGCCGGTCGAACTGGTCGGTGCGGATACATTGGAACGCATGAAGCATACGTATGAGGAAATATGCAATGGAAGCATTTGACGTCAGAGTACTGTTTGAACAGTATTGCGAAAAGGAAGCCGAAAACAGGTACTTCTGCGAATCGGACGGCCGGACTTATGAGATCATCCCGGCGTCGGAAGAACAGCTGACCGCATTCCGGACAGGCTGTCAGGTGCGGCATGTTCCCGAAAACGCCGCGGAGGAGCTGCTCGCGTATTACCGGCAGAACAACAACTTTTTTCAGTATTTCACCTGCGATGACCCTGCGGTTTTCGAGTGGTGGGAGGATGCGCATGAGCTCTGGCTCGGCTGCGTTGATATGGACGTATTCCGGTTCTGTGCCGATACCGGGAAATATACGATCGGAGATGCAGGGTCAGCATCCTACGGCAAGGAATACGAATTTGACACGCTCCGGCAGATGCTGGAAGGGCATTTCCGGGGCATCTGACCGAAACGGAGAAACAATATGCAGTGGATCTTTCTGATCGGGGATGCATCCCTTACGCTGAGCCGCTTTGAACGGCTGCAGTTCCCGGGCAGCAGACAAATCGTTCGCAGCGGGGAGCAGCTGCTTGTTCAGTACGAAAACGGCGATTATGCTGCCTTTTTCCGGGAAGAGGATGCAGAAGCGATGCAAAGCGAATTTGAACCCGGAGAACTGGAAAAGCTGCTTCGCTTTCTGCCGTTTGATGATCCGAAATGGATCATGCTGAAATACCGGAATATAGAAACCGTAAAGCAGATCCTGCAGGAGCCGGATTTCCCGAAGGATGTGTTCATTGACTGCGACGGCACGGATCTCGGGTTGGAAACCGTCTCTGACAGGATCATCGGGACCGGCCTGACCGCTCTGTTCTGATATAAAGGAACGCTTCTGCAAAAACAGAAAGAAACGCCTTTCCGGAAAAGATTATGTTGGGGAAACTGTTAAACGAAACGATCTGACATTCACAAAACAGAAACGGGCACTGCCCGCGCAGGAGGTGCATTCTTATGAATCCGCTGCTGAAACGATTGCTCGACATACCCTATCCGAACCGGTGCGACTGCTGCTATGCGCGCATCCCGCACGATCAGCTGCTCTGTGATGCCTGCATCGCGGAACTGGACAAGGAGCGCATCACGTATTCCGACTGGGCTGCGGAGCAGTCCGTGCAGCCGTGGGAAAACGGCTCGGTGCTGTTCTCCTACCGTGATACGGCGCGCAACGGCATCATCTCCATGAAGGAGGGCGACCGCGGCTTTGCGCAGTATGCAGGCGCACAGCTTGCGGAGGTCGTAAAAACGGTCTGCGAGCCGGATGCGATCTCCTTTGTGACATGGGTGCCGGTCACGCGGCGGCGCAGGCTCTCGCAGGGCTATGCACATGCGGAGAATCTCGGCAAGGCACTGGCCAAGACGCTCGGCATCCCGACGCGCCGCGATCTGCTCACGGAGCGGCAGGGTACGCTCCGGCAGCATGATCTGCCTGCGGATGCGCGGTCTGTCTATGCGCAGCGGTTCCGGTACAGCGGCGGCGCACTGGACGGCAAGCGCATTCTGCTCGTGGACGACGTTCTGACGACCGGCAGTACGCTGCGGCGGTGTACGAATCTGCTGCTGGAGGCCGGTGCGGAGAGCGTCAGCATTGCGGCGGCCTGTGCAAGAGTGCTCGGGAAGAAGGACGCAGATCATGACGCTGAACGCTGACGGTCTGCAGATCACGCTGCACGGCAAGGAACATGCCGGTGCACCGCTCGTCTGGGCGCCGGTGTTCGGGGATGAGGGCGAAAAGCTCTTTGCGGCTTATGACGCGCTGCCGGATGCGCCGGTCTGTATGCTGGCGGCGGTCGCCGTGCCGGACTGGAACGGGATGCTCTCGCCGTGGGCGGCACCGCGGCTGTATAAACGGGACAGCGATTTCACCGGCGGTGCGGATGCGTTTCTTGCGCGGCTGACCGGCAGCGCGATCCCTGCGGTGACTTCTGCGCTCTCCGCGGAGCCGCTGTATCATGCGCTGGCGGGGTACTCGCTGGCGGGACTGTTCACGCTTTATGCGCTGTTCCGGACAGATATGTTCCGGCGGGCGGCGTCGGCGTCCGGCTCGCTGTGGTATCCGGACTTTGCGGAATATGCCGCGGCGCATTCATTTGCGCGGCAGCCGGATGCGGTCAGCCTTTCGCTCGGCGATAAAGAGGCGAACGCAAAGCATCCGGTGCTGGCATCAGTCGCGGAGAAAACGGAGCAATTTGCAGAGCTGCTCCGGCAGCGCGGCGTGCCTGTCCAGTTTGCGTGGAATCCGGGCAATCATTTTCAGGATGCGGATCAGCGGACTGCGCGGTGCATCCGGGGGATGCTGGCGGCAAAATCAGAACAATAAAAAACGAACCTCCCTCTTGGCTATTGCCGTGAGGGAGGTTTATATTTCTTCGATGTGCGCGACCAGCAGGCGCGCAAGCCGCATGAATTTTTCATTTTGCTCCGGCGGATATTTGGAAAGCTCGGAGCCTAACGCATCCAGAATGCGCGCATTGTCGTTGATTTCGTCTAGCAGCAGGTAATCCAGACTGACGTTCAGTGCACTGGATATCCTGACGGCAGTTTCCAGCGAAAGGCTTTTTGTGCCGCGCTCGATATGCGCGATGAAGCTGATTGAAATGTCGCACTGTTCGGCGAGCTTCTCCTGCGTCATGCCGCACTGCTGCCGCTTTGCCTTGATCTTCTGCCAGACTGCCTTGTAGTCCACAATTTGCATTGCCACACCTCTTGTTCATTCTACACCTATATTACACATAATGCACAAAGAATTTGTGAATATTCTGCAAGTCGCAATATTGACTTGCAGTTCATATTATGATATAATTATATCAATCTATGCGCAGAGCGCGGAAAGGATGAAGAATGCGTGAATGAACCTGAAAAGAGATGCGCGAAATGCGGAACGTATTTTGTCGGGAAAGGCGATTGCTGCAGTGCGTGTATGGGTTCCCGTGAAAATGTGGATCTGTCAGGCTATCCGCCGCCTTATTACAGCATTGAAAATGCGCCGAAAACAAGTCCTGCATGGTATGTTCTTCCGGCAGCGATCATTATAGCCAGCCTTGTTTGTTTTATGAACGGAGATGAGCTTATCGGTGCCGGAATTATAGGGAGCATAATCGCAATTTATATTTTGGCTTATCTAATTGGAGCAGTCAAACGCACTGCTGCTCTGAAAGATAACGGGGAGCCAATCAACGGCTACCGAAAGATCGTTGACCGGGCTGCCGATACCGTCCGATATATTCACCCTTATGAACCTGCACTGCCGGTAAGCAGCCAGAATTATGACGGGCTGTTTATCCGGTTTACAAGTACCGGTGAACAGCCGGAGCGGTACGTAATCTCCCTGATGTTTGCACATCAATACGGAGGAACCGGATCAGCACAGAGCATCGGCTGGCTGTATATCCATGAATTGATTATCAAAACAGATCAGAATATATATCATATTGCTGTTGATCCCAAAAGAAATGCGGATGAAAAAGTAACAGTCGAATCAGACAGTGATCAAAGAGTCAGAGATGTAAAAGTTGAAAGAAAATATATTGAGACAGACACCATTCATATTTCGCAAAAGATGTTTGTAGATATGGCAGTCTCTTCTAATCTGCTGATCAGTTACAGGGGCAAAGGTGCCTATTCAGAGAGGACATTCAATTCTTATGTCAGAAGAAGGGGAATCATTGATGCCTATTGTATCTATCGGAAGAATCCGGAACAGTTTTGCTTCAAAGATGATGTTTATAAAGGAACACATGAACGGATACAAAGCACTGAAGAAAGACAGGCTGCCGCAGTAAAAGAACTGTATGATCTTGTACTCACATCATCCGGCAATGATATCATGAGCATCGTAAAAGTGCTGATGGCTCTGCTGAATATCGGACTGCCCGCCGCAATGGAAATGGCAAAGCAAACGCCGTCCATTATCAGGCAAGGTGTCCCGAAAGAAGATGCTTCCGGCATATCTGAACAGTTGATAAAGGCCGGCGCAGAAGTGGAAATCATGCCGCATACCGAATAAAAGATGATCGCCCTCGCATTCATATGCGGGGGTTTTTCTTTATATAAGACCGGTTTCCCTTCCCCGCCTTCCCTCCGCGCAAGGTCAGCACACCGCCGGGCTGCGACGGTCACCTCTGCGCCGAGCGCACGGAGCCGCTGCTGCAAAGCACGGCTGACCCGTCCCGCACCGAGAATAAGGCAGGGGAGCCCCTGCAGTACGACCGGCAGCTCCTGCATGATGATCTGGATCGCGCCCTCTGCGGTCGGGACGGCGTTGCGGAGCGCAAAGGTCTCCTGCTCTGCGTAATCGGCGGCGCGGAGCCCCGCGGACTCGATCATGCGGCGTTCGCTCTCGCGGAATCGGCCGCCGAACACGGTGCCGCCCGCTCTGACCAGCGGCAGCAGCGACGCCAGACGGATCGCGCTGCCGGAAAACGGCGTAAAAAGAAACAGGCCGTCCTGCGTGACCGGCATCGGCAGGAGCAGCGCGTCAAGGGACTGCGGCGGCATGGCAGAGAGGTCTGCGGCGGTGATGTCCGCGGGCAGCGCACCGAAGCGGTCAAAGCCGGTCATGCTGACGCTGTGGTGCGCCGCGAGCCGCTTGGCTGCCGTGATCTGCCGCAGGTCGCCGCCCGCGGTGAGCAATGTAATCTGTTTCAGGGAGATCACTTCCTGTTCGTGGATTTCCGTTCCCGGATCGCTTTATCTTATGCGAATCTTGCCGAAACGTGCCAGCGGGCGTGCAGCACCCGCTGGCGATTCCCTCCGGGGGCGCGGAGCCCGCGCTGGCATTTCCCTCCGGGGGCGGATAGCGAACCGCTCCCATTTTTCGCGGTACACGCCGCTAGACGCGGCTTCTGTTAGGTCACTGCTCCCAGTGCTGAAGCACGCCGAAGGAATCACTGAAATTGAAACAAAAGGACGCTGGCGTAACAGTCGGCGTCCTTTTTGTATGATTCAGTGAAGCGTGAATGACGAATAATGAAAAGTGAACAGTGATGCCGCCCGGAAGATGACCTCATCATCGCGCCGGGAAGCTCAAATATCCACAACTTGAAACGGCATACAGACGATATTGCGCCCTGCGCCCGGCGATTGTATACAAGAAAAAATCCCCGAAGCCTGCCTTCCGGCAAGCTCCGGGGATTGTCTGTTTCAGTCCTGCTGATAGCAGGCGACGATCTCGCCGATGTACAGGCGGTGCGCATCGTTATCGCCGTAGAAGCTGGCTTTTGCGTCCTCCGGGATATCCGCGATGTCCATGTCTGCGGCATAACGCTTTTTGCAGACCAGCACAAGCTTTGCCTCCTCAAAGGTGACGGCACCGTCCAGCTCCACCGGATGCAGGCCGCTCTCCGCTGCCTTGTCGCAGTCCCTGCCGGAGTGCGAGCCGCAGAACGCCAGTGCCTTGCGGTGCTCGTCCCCGAGGAACGACAGCGTGAACATGTCCTGCTGCTCCATGAATCCCAGCGTATACCGGGAACGGCGCACGTAGCAGGTGACGGACGGCTTGTTCCACAGGACGCCCGCCGCGCCCCACGAGCAGGTCATCGTGTTCCAGCCGGTCAGCCGGTTGCCGGCGGTCAGCAGGAACCACTGTTTGCCGATCGCTTCAAACGGGTTGAAGCCGAGCTGTTCCGGATTGATTTGTTTCAGTGCCATAATTTTTACCTCCGTTTTCCGCACATTTGCGGTTGATAACATTATTGCTGGTGCTGCAGGCGGAGCTTGTCCGTGATGAGCGCGATAAACTCCGAGTTGGTCGGCTTGCCCTTGCAGGTGTTCACCGTATAGCCGAAAAAGGAATTGAGCGTATCGAGATTGCCTCTGTCCCATGCGATCTCGATCGCGTGGCGGATCGCGCGCTCCACGCGGGACGGCGTTGTCGAGAACTGCTCCGCGACCCGCGGATACAGCTGCCGGGTGACGCTGTCGAGCAGCTCCGGCTCGTGATACGCGCTGACGATCGCACAGCGCAGATAATGATAGCCCTTGATATGCGCCGGAACGCCGAGCTGGTGGATGATATCCGTGATCGTGATTGCCAGATCCTGTCCGGCGCGGTTTGTGAATGCGCCGAGCGGCTGCTTGTTCGTCAGCAGGGAGATGCGCTCGCCGAGGACGTTCAGGTCAAACGGCTTCAGCATGAAGTAGGCCGCGCCGTTCTGCATGACCTGCTGCTCGACAAAGCTGTTGTCATACGACGATGTGACGATGAATGCCGGACGCTTTCCGCCTGCGGCATTCGTTTTTTTCATCAGCTCAATGGCATCCATATGCGGCAGAACGGCGTCTACCACGACCACATCCGGCGTATCATTGCGGATCGACTCCAGAACGGTATTTCCGTTTTTCGGTCTTGTATATGCGTACATTCCCTGTGCGCGCAGGACACTGGCGCAGGATACACCGTACTCCGCCGTGTCGTCACCGATGAGAACCTTGACTTGCTTTTGCATGGTTCTACCTCCTTTTGCGTTATGTTTCCATTTTAGCACACCGGGGAACAAAATGCAAGAGCGAAGAATCACGAAGAAAGCCTGATTCTGTCGAGAGAGGGAATAATCTGCGAAACATGATGAAAAATACGTGTATACGTTATTATTACTATATCTGAAATTGCTGCCGTGCCGGAATCGGCGGGCTTTTGTCGAGAAAGCAGATGTGCTGTCGTGTTTTGGCAGACGCATTTTTTATACGAATGCGCAGATAATAAAGATATACAGAAACAAAAATATGTCAGAATATGCCGGAGAATCTGTCAGCAAATTTGCTGATTGGTACGCGCCGTTTCTGTCCATACTAGCACTGTGCGGGAGCAAAAAGTTCGGAAGCGGGTACTGCCCGCACAGAAAGGTGACGTACAGATGAAAATTACACAGAAATGGATCATGCGGCTTTGTACCGCGGCGGCTGCGCTGGGCATCGGGCTGGGCGGTGCCGTGCAGCATTATGCGCTCGGCCTGCCCGATCACTATTATACGGAGACCGACCGGCCGCTGAGCATTCAGACGCTGCTGCCGGTCACGCTGCGGAGCACATCGCCCTCGGTGCCGCAGGTGCAGGAGGCGGAGCTCCGGCTGTTCGGGATGATCCCGGTCAAGACCGTTTCCCTGACGACCGTCAGCCCTGCGGATGTTTATGTCGGCGGGGAGCCGTTCGGCATCAAAATGCTGATGGCGGGCGTTATGGTCGTTTCTCTGACCGGTGTACCCGGCGTCGAGGGCGAGCCCTGTCCCGCTGCCGAGGCAGGCATCCGCGTCGGGGATGTGATACAGGCGGTCAACGGGGAAAAAATAGGCAGCAATGCGGACCTGCAGGCGGCAGTCTCCGGCTCGGACGGCGCGGCGGTCGAGGTGACGCTGATCCGCGGCGACGAGCTGCATACGGTTCCCGTCACGCCGGTTTTCTCGGAGATGACGAAACGCTGGCAGACCGGCGCATGGGTGCGGGACAGCACGGCGGGCATCGGTACGGTGACGTACTACATGCGTGCGCCGTCGGGGCAGATCCGCTTTGCGGGGCTCGGTCATGCCGTCTGCGACCCGGATACAGGCGAGCAGATCCCGCTGGCCTCCGGCGATGTGATCTCCGTCACCGTGAACGACGTTGTCTCCGGCAGTGCGGGCAAGCCCGGCGAGCTGCGCGGCAGATTCGAGACGGGCGGGAGCATCGGCACGCTGCTGGCCAATACGCCGAGCGGCGTATTCGGTCTGATGAAGAAGCTCCCGAAGCAGAAAGCGCGCCTGCCGATCGGCTTCCGGCAGGATATCACCCGCGGGGAAGCCGAGATCTACACGACGGTTGACGGCGATGCGCCGCGTCCCTTTGCCGTGGAGATTGAGGAGATCCGCAGCGACGACAATGCCCAGCGCGATCTCGTGATCCATGTGACCGACCCCGCGCTGCTGGAGCTGACCGGCGGCATCGTGCAGGGCATGAGCGGCAGCCCGATCGTGCAGCACGGACGGCTGGTCGGTGCAGTGACGCATGTGTTCGTGCGCGACCCGACCAGAGGCTACGGCATCCTTGCGGAGCACATGTATGTGCAGACCGCGGCCTTTGCGGATGCGCCGTCCGGATAGAAAAAAGAGGGCGTTTCGCGTGAAACGCCCTTTCTCTTTCAGTTCTCAAGCAGCTTTGTCAGGTGCGCTGCCCTGTACGCAGAGCCCTGAACAGGGCTGCACTTTATATCAGATGCGATCAGCGGCTCTCGTCGCTGAAACCGCTGTCAACCAGCTCAACCAGAGACGCGACAGCCTGCTCTTCATCGGTGCCGTCTGCGATAATGCGGATTGCTGTGCCGCCCACGATACCCAGCGAAAGGATACCCAGCAGGGACTTCGCGTTCACGCGGCGCTCTTCCTTCTCGATCCAGATTGCAGAGCGGAACTCATTTGCCTTCTGGATGAAGAATGTTGCCGGACGAGCGTGCAGACCTACCTGATTCTGAACCATGACATCTTTGATACACATAAACTTTCTCTCCTTTAAGATTTCGTAACCCAAATTGCGGACAATCGGATATGTGTTCCGTCCTCCTGCGCCGCAATACGCGGAATCAAATTCGCAAAGGACGCAAGCTGCAATTTAAGAGCGCGCTACGGCTGCGTGCACGATTCTGCCTGACCAGCCATGCAAATACATTTTGTAAACCCCTTCCAAAATATACCCACCGTATAGCGCCGAACATTCGTTTCAAATCCCGGCAGCTTCCGATTCTTACGGAACCACGCTCTCATTATACTGTTTTTTTTCCGTTTCGTCAATCTCTTTTCTACACAAAAACAGTACAGAGGGGCAAATTTCTCCCCTATGCTACATTCATAATCAGCGTGAAGCTCTTGGTTTGGGCATATTCACGAAAAGGAATTGTTGAAACTGTGTTGAAAAGCTTTGTTCATGTGGCTAGTTTTCAACAAAACATTTTGTTGAATGTCACAACAGATATGCTTATTTCGATGCGTTCCACTTTTCCCAGAGGTCCGGACGGCGTTCTTTGGTGATCGCCTGACTTTGTTCTGCGCGCCATGCGGCAATATTTTTGTGATGTCCGCTCAACAGCACCGCCGGGACGGTTTCTCCCTCCCATGTCTCCGGTCTGGTATACTGCGGGTATTCCAGCAGGCCGCTGAAATGGCTCTCCTCGGTGTAGGCATCCGGAGAGGGGAGCACGTTCTCGCACATGCGCGCGACGGCGTCCGTCAGCACGAGTGCGGGCAGCTCGCCGCCGGTCACAACATAATCGCCGATCGAGATCTCCTCATCGACGATACGGTCCAGCACGCGCTGGTCAATGCCCTCATAATGGCCGCAGAGCAGAAACAGCCGCGGCATCTCCGCCAGCTCGCGGACGCGCTGCTGCGTCAGCGTTTTTCCCTTCGGGGAAAGATAGACCGTGTGCATCGGCAGGTCGGTCTGTTCCCGCACGGCGTTCCAGCAGTCAAAGACCGGCTGCGCCTGCATCACCATGCCCACGCCGCCGCCGAACGGCGAATCGTCCACGCGGTTGTGCTTATCTGTGGTATAGTCGCGGATCTGGTGACAGCGGACGGTGATCGCGCCCTTTGCGCGCGCTCTGCCTAAGATGCTCGCGGAGAGCACAGCCTCACACATTTCCGGAAACAGCGTTGCGATCTCGATCAGCATCAGTCAAACAGCCCCTCCAGCGGACGGATCAGAATGCGGTCGCTCTCGAAGTCAATGCTGACAACGACCTGCGGGATCACCGGCACGAGCAGCAAGCGGCCGTCCGGTGCTTCGACCTCATAGACATCGTTTGCGCCGGTCTGCAGCACATCTTTGAGCGTGCCGTAGACCTGCCCGGAATCCGCATCGGCGACCTGCATTCCCTGCAGATCCTGAATAAAAAAGGTGTCGTCATCCAGCTCGACGTCATTTCTGTCCATATAAAGGACGGTGTTGCGCAGCGCGTTTGCGGCCTCCGGCGTATCGACGCCCTTGAATTTCACGAGTGCCATGTTCTTCTGGACGGATGCGCGCTCGATCTCCATGGGGATGTGCTGTTTGCCGCGGTAAAGCGTTTCAAATTCGCAGAGGAACTCCGCGCTGTCACACCACGGCATGATCTTCACGACGCCGCCCAGCCCGTGAATATTGACGATCTTGCCGATCTCAAGAAACTGTTTTTTCATAGGAACCTCAATAATAGATGTTTCTTCGACGGATTCAGAATGGAGCTCCGCTCCAAACCTCGCCAAAGGGACATACGTCTGAAAGCCGTAGCCATTTGGAATCCCGTCCTGAAATACACGGAATATGCAAATATCAGATCATGTCACGATAAAAGCTCGTACCTGCCAAGCTTTCCGCCGGGACGCCCAGTGCCTCGCAGACGGTCTGCCCGATATCCGAGAAGCCTGTCCGGATGCCGAGATCAACCGGCTTGACACCCTTGCCCCACACCAACACCGGGATATATTCCCGCGTGTGATCGGTGCCGTGCGCGGCCGGGTCGCAGCCGTGGTCGGCCGTCAGAATCAGCAGGTCGTCATCTGCGAGCTGCGGCAGCAATGCGCCAAGCTGCGCGTCAAACGTGTTCAGTGCCCGCGTATAGCCCGCAATGTCGCGGCGGTGGCCGTAGGCACTGTCAAATTCGACCAGATTGACGAAGCAGAGCCCCTCGAAATCCTGCGCGGTCAGCCGGAGCGTCTTGCCCATGCCGTCGTCATTGGAGACGGTGCGATAGCCCTCGGAGATGCCCTGTCCGTTGAAAATATCGCGGATCTTGCCGACCGATATAACTTTCTTGCCTGATTCGATGATGCGGTCAAGCATGGTCGGCGCAAACGGCGATACGGAGTAATCGTGCCGGTTCGCGGTGCGCGTAAAGTTCGGATATTCGCCGATAAACGGCCTTGCGATGATGCGTCCGACCGCATACTCACCCTGCATGATCTCACGCGCCTGCTCGCAGATTTTGTACAGCTCCGGCACGGGGATGACGTCCTCATGCGCGGCAATCTGCAGCACGCTGTCAGCGGACGTATAGACGATCAGTGCGCCGGTCTTGAGATGCTCCTGCCCGTAATCCTTGATGACTTCTGTACCGGAATACGGCAGATTGCAGAGGATGTCCCGGCCGGTCGCTTTGCGCAGAAGATCCAGCACCTCCTGCGGAAATCCGTTCGGATAGGTCTTCATCGGGATCGTCGAGATCAGTCCGGCGATCTCCCAGTGGCCGGTCGAGGTATCCTTGCCGGCGGAGCGTTCGGTGCATTTGCCGTATGCTGCGGTCGGTGCGTCCGCAGGCGTTCCGCAGCCGATGCCGTCGATATTGAACAGACCCATTTTCGTCAGATTCGGAACATACAGCTTCCCGGAATCTACACAGGAACGGATCGTATGCGAGCCGGTGTCGCCGAATTTGTCAGCGTCCGGCAGCTCGCCGCAGCCGCAGCTGTCGAGCACGATCAGAAAGACACGCTTTGCCATGATGAAGCCTCCTTTTATGATGATATTGTAGGCGATTGTAATTCTTACGCAAGCATCTGTTTGCTTACTTTTTCAGCCGTTTTTTGTGTTGCTTTTCTCCACCTTTTTGATTGAAAAGATGTATCCGCTTCGCGGATGCTATTTGAGAATGGGAGCCGCTCTTGCCTGCTCCCAAACCCTTCGAGCGCTTGAACGCTGGGGAGTTTCGCTCGTTGCGACGAGCGACCAGAGGCTCTGCCTCTGGACTCCGCAAGCTTTTAAAAAAGCTTGACCAAAACTTTTGATATGGATGCACGCATTTTACTTTTACAACCACCTATGATGATATTGTATAAGATGATCTTGCGGAGTCACGCTTCTGCGTCCTCCGCGGATTCGATCGTTTCAAGGTTATCCAGCTCCGGCGCGAGCTCTTCTGCGTCCTCCGGGAGCATGTCCTCCTCGCCGGTCTGCACCTCGAACAGGTCGGGCTCCCCGCTCGTCGGGAGCGGCGGCAGCTCGGCCAGCGAATTGAGGCCGAACGTCCGCAGAAAATGCGCGGTCGTGCGATAGGTGACGGGACGGCCGGGCACTTCGATGCGTCCGGCTTCTTCAAGCAGGCCGCGCTCGACCAGCGTATTGACGACGGAGCCGCTGTCCACGCCGCGCACGCGCTCGACAAAGCCCTTCGTCACGGGCTGGTTGTAGGCGATGATCGTCAGCGTCTCCATGGCCGCGTTCGAGAGCGGCGTGTTGCGCTTGACCTCGAGTGCGGCACGGATCTGCTCCGCAAATTCGGCGCGGGTCGTCAGCTGGAAGCTGTCGCCGAGCGTGAGCAGCTGCAGGGCGTTGCCGGTCTCCGCAAGATGCGCCGAAAGCGTGGCCGCCATGTCCCTGACGGCGTCCGGCTCAAGACCGAGTGCTTCCGCGAGACGGTCGGTTTCCATGGGCTCGCCGGCGGCAAACAGCACCGCTTCCAGTGCCGCGATTTCGTATTCCAGTTTCATGTTGACTTCCTTTTTTCAGGCGGATCACTCGCCGCGCAGCATCGTTTCGAGTGCCTCGTCGGCACGCTCCATGTGCAGCCCGCGGGAGCCCTTGATCAGATAGCAGCACGGCGCATCGCCCTGTGCGGCTGCAAATTCCGTCAGCGCGGCGATCAGCCCGGACTGCTCCGCAAATGCGGTATCCGCAGTGCCGTAGCCCTGCGCAAAATCCTTATAATTGTCACCGCAAAAAAATGCGGCATCCGTCAGCTCTCTGCAAAGTGCGCCGAGCTCCCTGTGACGGTCAGCGGCAAAATCACCGAGCTCATTCATATTGCCGAGCACCGCAATTTTCTTAGAATTTCCGGCGATCGTCTGCATTCCGTTCAGTGCGGCGGCCATTGCCTCCGGGTTCGCGTTGTAGAAATCGCGGATGACAAGACTGCTGCCGATCTGCACGCGCTCCGAGCGCATTGCGCCGGGTACGAAGTCCGCAAGCGCGTCCGCAGCCTCGGAAAGCGTCATGCCGCAGACCAGTCCCGCGTGGATCGCAAGCAGCGCGTCCGTGACATTGTGCAGGCCGGTCATCGGCAGGATGACGGAAGCGGATTCGCCTTGATAATGAACCGTAAACTTCGTATCATCAGCACTTTCGGCGATGCTGTCGGCGGTCAGCTCCGCTTTGGCATCACCGCAGCGGGAGCTATAGCACAGGGTCACGCGATCCGCCAGAGCTTCTGACTGTGCGCGCAGCAGCGGGTCGTCCGCCGGAACGATCAGGCAGCCGCCGTCCATGCCGTTCAGGATCTCGAGCTTTGCTTTCAGGATGTTTTCCTGTGAGCCGAGATTTCCGATATGTGCAGTACCGATGTTCGTAATGACGGCGTGATCCGGCACCGCAATATGCGTCAAATAGTCGATCTCGCCGGCATGATTCATGCCCATTTCAATCACGGCAGCTTCGGTCTGTTCCGGCATATGCAGAATCGTATACGGAACGCCGATATGGTTATTGTGGTTGCCGGATGTTGCGAATGTGCTGTATTTTGCAGCAAGGACATGCGCGGTCATATCCTTGACCGTGGTTTTTCCGCTGCTGCCCGTGATGCCGATTACGCGGAGACCCTTTGCCTTCCGCTGCCGCATGATATACTGTGCAATTGCGCCGTAGGCCTTGACCGTATCCGGCACGATGATGTACGGAACGGTCGGGCCCGCGGCCGGCTCTTCCGATAAAATGCACAGAACTGCGCCCTTTTCAGCAGCCCGCTTCGCATAAAGATTCCCGTTGAAATTTTCGCCTTTCAGCGCGATAAAGCAATTGCCCGCTGTGATCGTGCGGGTATCCGTGCTGAAGCCGGTCACAAAAAATGAAGCATCTGCGCAGTTTTCCAACTCTGAGTCAAGCACTTTCGCAATCTCTGCGGCCTGCATCCGGATATCCGGCTGTTCGCTGAGCAGTCCCATGTTATGCCTCCGCTGCCAGTTCAATGACACGGTCGAGCAGCTCCGCAAACGGGATACCGTCCGCCGCCCACATCTTCGGATACATCGAAATCGGCGTAAAACCGGGCAAAGTGTTGATCTCGTTGAATACGATCTCATTCGTATCGCGCGTGACAAAGAAATCCACGCGGGACAGTCCCGCGCAGCCGAGTGCGGTGAAAATCCTGACTGCCCATTCGCGCACCTGTGCGTTCAGCTCCTCGCTGATGCGCGCCGGAATGAATGCCTGCGAGGTCGAGGTCACATATTTGGTCTCATAATCATAAAACTCCGCACCTGCGTCAATTTCGCCGGCTGTTGCAGCCTTCGGCGATTCGTTGCCGAGCACCGCAACTTCGATCTCACGGCCGTTGATGAACTCCTCCGCGAGGATTTTGCTGTCGAATTTGAACGCGGTTTCGAGCGCGGGGAGCAGGTCAGCCTCAGTCTTGACCTTGGAAACGCCGACAGACGAGCCGGTGCTGCACGGCTTGATAAAGACCGGGAACGCAATATTCTCCATAATCTGTGCACACATCGCGGCTGCATTTTCCCTGAAATCGGCACGGCGGAGCGTCAGCCAGTTTGCCTGCCGGACGCCGGTCGTTGCTGCAATCAGCTTGGTGACAGATTTGTCCATAGACGCCGCCGCCGCGCAGACATGGCAGCCGACATACGGGATGCCGGAAAGCTGGAACAGTCCCTGAATTGAGCCGTCCTCGCCGTTTTCGCCGTGCAGGACGGGGAAGATCACATCGACCGGTACGGTCTCGATGCCGTTCTCCTGAAAAATACAAAGACCCGCACCGCGCTCCGGCGAAAGAAACGCCGTGCGGTTTGCGGGGTTGTCTTCCCATTTGTCTGCCGCAATATCGGCATAATTGTCACCGCCGAACAGCATCCATTTGCCCGCAAGCGTGATGCCGACCGGCAGGATTCTGCGGTTTTCCTTGTTCAGATTGCGCAGAACGGCCTCTGCGGAAACAAGCGATACAGCGTGCTCCGGAGAGACGCCTCCAAACAGTACCAGAACTGTCTGCATGAAAAATTACCTCTTTTCGTATTTAGCGGTATCTGCGATGCATCCGTAATGGGGACTCCGTCCCCAAGCCCCTGCCAGAGGGATACGATCCCTCTGGACTCCCGATATGAGACAGGAAATATCTATGAAGTTATATCCACTTCCGAAAATGCAAGTGTTTTTCCATATTATGCCTGAAAGCGGGATTCTTAAGGGACAGGTCCCTTAAGCGGGGTTTGGGGCAGCGCCCCATTCTGAATCCGTCGGAGACACCTTATTTGCAGATACCTTATTTATAGAACGAACCGGCGATCATGACACGGACGATCTCGCGGTTTTCGTCGAGCAGCACAAGGTCTGCGTCCGCGCCGACCTCGATGCGGCCCTTTTTCGGCTCGCCGATCATGTCAGCCGGGGTGCGGGTCGCCATTCTGACTGCGTCCTCAAACGGGATGCCGAAGCTTGCCGCCTGCTTGACGCACCGCCAGAGCGTTGAGGTCGAGCCTGCGATTGCGCCGTCCATTGTCCGTGCAACGCCGTTTTTGACCTCGATATCCTGTCCGCCGAACTCGTAAATGCCGTCGCCCAGACCTGTTGCGCGCATTGCGTCGCTGATGATGACCATGCGCTCTGTGCCGAACATTTTATACAGCATCATGACAATCGCCGGATGCAGATGCAGGCCGTCGGTGATTGCCTGCACATAGATGTTTTTCGCAAGTGCCGCGGGGATCGGCCCCGGCTCGCGGTGGTGGATGCCCGGCATCGCGTTGAAGGTATGCGTCAGGCAGTTTGCGCCCGCCTCGATCGCCCTGATGCAGGTGTCGTAATCCGCGTCGGTGTGACCGATGCAGACCAGCGCGCCGCATTCTTTGATGAACTCCATGGAGCCTTCCAGCTCCGGTGCGATCGTCACGACGCGCATTCCGTCGAGCGACTGAAATTCAGCAAGATCGGGATTTTTGATGTACTTGCCGTTCTGTGCGCCCTTCTTCTTCGCGTTGATGTACGGCCCTTCCATGTGGAAGCCGAGGATCTGCGCGCCCTTGACATTGCGGTCGCCCTCGGTGACCTTTTTGATCGCCTCGTAGCTCTGCGTCATGGTCGTCGGGAGCCATGCGGTCGTGCCGTTTTCCGCGAGGAATGCGCTCATTTCGGCAAATTCGCCGTCCATGGTGTCCTTGCCGACGCAGCCGTGCGTGTGCATATCGACCAGACCGGGAATGACCGAAAGACCGGTGCAGTCCTCACCGGTGGTGTCCGCCGATGCCGGCGCGATCGCGGTGATGCTGCCGTTTTCGATCGTGATGTCGGTCAGTTTGCCCTCAAAGAGCAGGTTTTTTAAGATCATATCTATCGCCTTTCTGAAAGCGGTTCGATATCCCCATAGCCGGAGATTCCGTGTGCCGCTTTTATATTTTGCCGGAAACATACAGGAAGCCCCTTCTTATCTGTCCGGCACATCGTATTCTATATCAAAACGGGATTCCAAAGGGCTGCGGCTTTCAGACGTATGTCCCTTTGGCGGGTTTGGGCGGAGCCCATTATCAATCATCGCGGAGCGATACCGCTTATTTCGCTGCCGGGAGCGATGCTGCCGCAACCGCCTGACCGACGCGTCTGTCCATTTCGTCCGGGAGAATGAACTCGATCTTTTTGAACAGCTCCGGGAACTCCTGTTCGAGGACTTCCTTTGCCTTTTCGATGATGAGATCACCGCCCAAGCCGGACGTCACGCGGCCGGAGATCTGCAGATAGCGGATGTCGTAGAAGTCCGCGTAATTTGCGATCGCATAGCCGAAATACGTGCCGATCGTGCGGAAGATATCCTTTGCACCCTCGTGACCCGTTTCGAGGATCTTCTGGACGGCCTTCAGCTTTTCTGCGAGCGTCAGGCTCTCGTCCAGCTCGATGCCGGCCTTCGGTGCGAGACGGATGACCGCATCCTGCGAGAAATACTTGACGCCGCAGCCGTAATCGCCCGACCACTCATCGACCGGCGAATCCGGATTGTAGTCAACCGGGACGAACGCAAGCTCATTGTGCCAGCCGGTGACATGTCCCTCGGTGTCGATATAGCCGCCCGCCTCGGAAGTACCCATTGCAATGCCGAGCACGCCGTTGACGTCCATGGCCATGGATGCCGCCAGTGCAGCGACGTCGCCGTCATTGGCAACGGCATACGGCACGCCGAGCTCCTCAAGCACATCGACATACACATTCTTGCAGGCTTCACCCTGCGTATCCTTCGGTACCTTGAGGAACAGGTGCGAGACCATGGCGCGGTTCGCGACCAGAACGCCCGCCGTGCTGACGCCGACCGCATCAAATCCCGGCATGTGCTCTGCTGCTTTCAGGATCGCTGCCTTGATATGCTCGTGATGATAAGCAATATCCTCTGCGAGCTTCGGCAGCCAGACAATTTCCTCTGCCCAGACCGTTTCGCCGTTGACGACCGCAGCGACCTTCATATCCGACCCGCCTGCGTCAAAGCCGACGCGGCAGCCGTTCAGGTTTCTGCCGATCGGCAGCGGACGCACCTTGTTCTCCGGCATATCGGCGAAATCGCGCTCCTCGACCTCGAAATCACGCTCGTAGGTCGTGCTCCAGAAATCGACATCAAATGCACGCAGTCCTTCCTTTGTGTATGCGTCGCGGATGTACTCGAACACATCGTGATCGCCTGCGAGCATGACCTTCCAGCCGCCTGCACACCAGAGGATCGTTTTGATGAGACGTTCCGCATAACGGCAGTTTTCCTCTTTGTTATCGCCGAGTTTGGTGTCACGGCGGTAAACAAGTCCGTCCTCACGCTCCACGGCGATTGAAAACGGTCTGGTTGCTTTCGCAAGAAAATCGCGGTTGAAATACACCGCAGGAACAAAATCACGGTCGAGAATCGGCTGGATCATATTCGGTTTCCTTTCTGGTTTTGATTTTTTGGTTTGGCTTTATACACAATAAAGCAAGCGGCAGCATGAAACCGCCGCTTGCTTGATCTGCGGTTTGGTTACTTCGTGTTTTTGATATTCCACCGGAACGGGCAGAGGCGCGAAGCCTTGGTGGTATCATACATGAAGTTCTTGTCAATGGTCAGGACATCGAGGAAGCGGTAATTCGTTTTCTGTTCCGGATCACCGAACACCTTTGCCTTCAGGCTGACGGCAAAGCTGCTCTTCTGGAGCACGGGGCCCAGACGGTGGTTTTCCTTCATGAAGGTGATGATCTCGGACGCCATGACAAGGGAGCTGTCCGCGACATTGTAGATGCCCGTGTAGCTCGGGCTGTCCGCCTGCCGCAGGAATCCGATGATGAAATCGGAGATGTTGTGGATGCAGCACATGTGGTAGCCGTATTCGCCGGTACGGAACACGAATACCGAATGATCCTTCGGATCGGTGATGCGCGACATCAGGTTGTCCGTGAAATTCAGCGAATAGACCATCGGCGTGCGGATGACGCAGCAGACCATGGTCTTTGTGCCGCGGACGTCATTTGCAAAGGCGACCTCTGCATTGGCCTTCATTTTGCCGTAATTGGAGATCGGCTTGACGGGTTCGTCCTCACGCACGGGCTCACGGTTTTCGGGCTGCTTGTAGACCTGCGTGGTGCTGAGCAGAATGAACTTCTTGATATTCTTTGCGACTGCCATTTTGTAGATGAACTTATCGTAGGCAGCACTTTCCTCGACCTGCGGCTTCTCAATGATCGGACCGAGATCGTTGTCAACCGTACAGGCGAGATGCACGACGTAGTCGATCTGGAACTCGTCGAAGATATCCCCGTAAGCATTCTGGTTCTGCGCGCCGGCTTCCCGGTAGATGAAATTTTCTTTTCCGGTGTTGTAATCGCTCTGCTTGGTATCCGCCGCGATGACGGTATTGCCCTTTTTCAGCAGGCCGGAACAGATATGATCTCCGAGCAGGCCGCAGCCGCCGGTAACGAGAATGGTTGCCATAACAATCAGTCCTTTCTGTAATGGGATGCCCATGCCCCGAGGCATGAAATTGATACATTGATTCCGGACACATTGATTCACTATTATTATATCACACAAAGGGTAGAAATGCAAGCGTGTTCATAAAATTTGACAGAATGGATATTCCGGGGCAAATTTTACAGGTTTGCTTCGTGATTGTATACAAAACAACCTTGCGTATTTAATACTGTTTTTTACAATTTGCCGCGCAAACCGGCAAAAAACGCCTGTAAAACAGCTGCGCAGGGCTCCTCCAGCAGCCCCGCCGTGAAGCGCGGCTTATGGTTGTACGGCAGCGAGAACATCTGCTGCACGGAAACGACCGCACCGGCCTTTTCGTCGTAGGCGCCGAAGATCACGCGGTCGATGCGCGCATTGATGATCGCGCCGCTGCACATCGGGCAGGGCTCCAGCGTGACATAGAGATTGCAGCCGGAAAGCCGCCATGATCCGCGCTTTTTTGCGGCCTCCTCGATCGCGAGGATCTCGGCGTGGGCGGTCGGGGAATGGTCCTGTTCGCGGCGGTTGCGTCCCCGGCCGAGGATCTCGCCGGTCTCCCGGTCCACGACCACGGCACCGACCGGGATCTCACCGGCGGCGGCGGCCTCCTCCGCAAGCGCGATCGCGGCCCGCATATAGGCAAAATCGTCTGAAAACATCGTATCACCGTTTCGGGACGCAGCGTTCACTGCAGCAGGTTCAGCAGCATCAGCAGCAGCGAGGCCGCCAGCCACGGCAGCATCGGAACGGACTGCGTCAGATAGTAAAGCTTCTTTTTCATCGGCAGGAAGGTCTTTCGGTTCTGCAGCATCAGCTTTGTCCGCCGGAAATGGACGAAGAACAGGATCAGCACCGTGCCGATGCCGAGCAGAATGATGATATACTGCCAGAGCCGGATCTCCTCCGAGGCGTATACCAGACCGAGCCGCGCGTATTTCAGCGCGGAATACACGATCCGCAGCGCGGCGCACTTGATGATCGAGCCGGAGCGGATCAGCAGATAACCGGCGGCCAGTCCGATCAGCAGCTCGCAGATGCGCTCCGGGAGCTCATTCGGACAGAGAAAGCCGATCAGTGCCGTGACGAGCACTGCAAAGGGGTCTCCGAACTGCCGGAGCAGCGGAAGCAGCGAGCCGCGGAAGAACAGCTCTGCGAGCACCGAGACCGCCAGCGTATCAAATACGCCGTATGTACCGATTGCGGCAATGTCCTTATAAGCAAACAGCCGCTGCGAGGTCTGCACGCTGGTGCCGATCGCGGCCGTGGAATAAACGGCGGCGATCATCATGCCCGCGCCGACGGCGGCGATCATTTCCGGGATCGCGCCAAGCGAGGCGGGCGCGAACACCGGCTGCGGGAGCTTGCACAGCTTGGTCAGAATGAGCGTCGGAAGGCCGTATTTGAGGACGAGGCAGAGGATGCGCACGCCTGTGACCGCCCACTGGCTGCCGAGCACCTCCGAGAGCAGGAAGATCAGCAGTGCCGCACCGAGCATCGTGCTGCAGTGCATGAGTGCCTGCCGCTCCGCGAGCGCGGCGTCCAGGCTGACAGGCGGTGCACCCTCGACATACACATGCTCGCGGCTGTTGTCGCTGAAATGAAAGACAAACGGTTCCCGGGTGTGGCGGCGCCAGTGCCGGTAATCCTGATTATACTGTTCGTTTTCCGAGTCGTACTCGAAATCTTCCGTGACGTCAATGCGCTCGTTTCCCATGCAGGCACCTCCTTTTTACACGGTTTATCTACTAATTATAACAAATCCCGCAGCGGGGAGTGAACCGGATTTCGTAAATAGAATATGAACAAAACGTGAACAATCGCAATAGTTGAATTATTGCGGCGCAAATGATGATAATCGGACATAACCGGGCTGATTTTGTGTATTTACTCCCATAAAGATGTATGCTATAATATGATCGGATGATGCCGAAATTGTCCGAACATGTTTCAATCTTACGAGGGGGTAAATTCGTATGAAACACAACAAATTTTTCCGCTTCGGCGGAACGGTGACGGCTGCCGTCATGCTGCTCTCGCAGGTCGCTGCGATGCCCGGCTCGGCTGCTGCACCGGCACCGAAGGACATAGACGCCTGCGACTATGTCCTGGAAACCGACGGCAAGAAGGTCGAGCGCGGTACGCCTGTTGAATTCAGTACCAGCGAACTCGGCGTGCCTGCGGGTGCTGTCGTCAAGGAGATCTGGATCGACATTTCCGTCGATACCTCCAAGAGCCTGCCGACCATGCCGGCGTTCGGCTACTACGCACCGGGCTGCGGCGAATACGACTGGTATTCCGACGGCCTCTGGATGCAGACGCCGTCCGCGCAGGCTGTCGTGAGCTTCCCGGTCAGCGAGGAGTACACGATGCCGGCAAAGTTCCAGATCCAGTGCTGGGGCGAGGAGGGCGAGTCTCTGGACTTCTTCACGCTGAATGCGGTCGGTGCCTGTGTTGAGGGCGGCACAAGCAACGATCCGGATATCGGCATGGTCACCCGCAAGGGCGACGTCGATCTCAGCAAGAGCGTTGACAAGGATGATGTCACGGACCTTGTCAATTATCTGACGCAGGAAAAAGCGATCGAATCCGCCGCAAATGCCGATCTGGACGCCAGCAAGCAGCTCAATGCGATCGACCTGACACTGCTGAAGCGCGGCATTCTGGACGGTTCCCTGAATCCGCAGGTGCAGAACAACGATGAGACGGCCATGGAGTTCGTCAAGCACATCAAGCTCGGATGGAACCTCGGCAATACGCTCGATTCGCAGGGCTATTACTCCAAGACAATGCAGTCTGCATCTACCTATGAAACAAGCTGGGGCAACCCGAACACGACCAAGGCAATGATCGACGCGGTCAAGGCGGCGGGCTTCAATACCGTCCGCATCCCGGTTTCCTGGGGTGCCAAAATGGATGCGAACTACCAGATCAGCAATGACTGGATGAACCGCGTGCAGCAGGTCGTCAATTATGTCATCGACAACGATATGTACTGCATCCTGAACATCCACCATGACAACACGGATTATGACTACAACACCAAAACGCATCATTATCCGGACTTCCCGTATTTCTATCCGGATTCCGCGCACTATCAGCAGTCCGAGAAGTTCGTGACCTCCGTGTGGTCGCAGGTCGCTGACCGCTTCGAGAACTACGACAATCACCTGATCTTCGAGACGCTCAACGAGCCGCGTCTGGTCGGAAATCAGCAGCATGAGTGGTGGATCGACACGAACAGCGCAGACTGCCAGGATGCCCTGAACTGCGTCAACAAGCTGAATGCCGCGGCACTGAGCACGATCCGAAAGTCCGGCGGCAACAATGCAAAGCGCTTCGTCCTGATGCCGACTTATTCGGCCAGCCCGGATGCACAGAACCTTGCGGCCTACCAGATCCCGAATGACGATCACATCATGGCGGAGATCCATGCATACAGACCGTATAAATTCGCGCTTGCGAATGACGGTACGCAGGTCAGCACCTTCAATGAGGCGACCGACAAGGGCGAGCTGATCGAGATGTTCAACAACCTGAAGGGCAAGTTCCTGAACAACGGCGTTCCGGTCATCATTGATGAGTTCGGCGCAATGAACAGAAACAATGAGGATCAGCGTGCGGCATGGGTGAAATGCTATCTGGAGCTTGCGGATTCTTACGGTATCCCGTGCGTCTGGTGGGATAACAACCTGTTCAGCGGCGAGGGCGAGCAGTTCGGTCTGCTGAACCGCGGCACGCTCCAGATCCAGTATCCGAAGATCATGGATGCGATGAACGAGGCCACCAAGAACCGCGGGCAGTAAGAGGTATCGCTTCGCGATGTATCCGAAATGAGGGCTCCGCCCTCAAACTCCCGCCAAAGGGACGCTGTCCCTTTGGAATCCCGTTATGAATTACAAAATGGGTGCTGATGTAACAATCGGCACCCATTCTTTATCCGGTTATGCTTTATGCTGCGGCACGCGCCGGACAAAACGGGCACTGACTTTGAACGGTCAGTGCCCGTGCTGTTTTTATGAAACATGATCCCATATCCAAAGGGCATCGGTGATTTCATAGCCGAGTTCGGCCGCAGTTTTCAGACGGAGCAGGACGTTCCCGTCTTTGTCCAGAGCTTCGCCGGTGATATCGTGGGTGTTCATGGGGACATCGCAGAAGAAAGAGATGATATTTTTTTCAGAATCAGCCTGAATCAGCTGTTCTTTGCCGGAGACGGTCAGCCGGAGCTGCGTGACCGGTAACCCGGTAAGCGATGTGACGCCGAATGCGGTTGTGCCGTTTATGTTTTGTAGAAACATTTTTTTGTCCCAGCGGTCACCGGTGAATATGCTCTGATCCTGATTGACTTTTCCGACATACAGTCCGTTCTGATTCTGTGTTACGTTGACGGCTGTGATCAGATCCATTGCATTTGTACTGTAGGTTTGATATCTGACAAAATAAATGGAGCCAGAGCCGTCCGGTGTATCGTACTGATTGATGAGGTCGTATGCGACCGTTCTGCTCAGCAGCCGTTTGCCGTTCCCGCCGGAAAGTGCTTCCCTGATCGCGCCGTCCGCAGTCGAACGCCCGTGATAATACGGGCTGCCGATGTAAATCTGATACACGCTCCATGTCACAAGAAAGCCGCAGAAAAACACCGCCAGCATCCGAAGCAGCCACTTTCTTCTGTACCGCTTCGCCGCCTTGACAAAGTCCTTTTCCTTCGGCGAGGGCACCTTCGCATCAAGGTCAAGGCCCTGCTGAACCTCCGACCAGCACCGTGCACATTCCACGCAGGTTCCGATGTGCTCCCTGACCGCCTGCC
The DNA here is from genome assembly GCA_001940925.1 of Ruminococcus sp. Phil11. GTDB lineage: Bacteria > Bacillota > Clostridia > Oscillospirales > Ruminococcaceae > Firm-04. The sequence continues at coordinate 30,356 of MSGZ01000041.1, read as the reverse complement.
GGCTCGCTTCCGTTGCTTCGCCGTCCGCGCAGAGCGGCATCAGGTCGCGGATCATGTCACACTGATATTTCATAGCCGTATTCCTCCTTCAACAGCTTGCGGATCTTCGCCTTGGCACGGCTGAAAATAACCATAGCCGTGCCTTCGCGTATTTGCATGAGCTTTGCGATCTCCGCATAGCTCAGCTCCGAGAACAGGCGGTATTCCGCAACGGTTCGTGTTTTTTCGTCCATTTCTGCAATGATCTGCCGGACGGCGCGCAGCATTTCCTTCTGCTCCGTCTGCTCCGGCAGAGACTGTCCGGGTGCGGGAACAGCGTGTTCCGCGAGTGCCCGCTGCTTTGCTTCATTCCGGATAAACCGCGCATATACATGCTTTGCGATCGAACAGAGCCATGTGCGCATCTGACATGTGCCGCGGAATTTTCCGAATGAAAGGAACGCCTGATAGAATGTTTCCTGCGTCAGCTCCTCAGCCAGCTGACTGTCGCAGCCGGTCAGCCGGTACAGAAACCGGCGGACATCTGCCGCATACTGCCTGTAGATCTCCCCGAATACATCCAAACGCGTTCACCTCCGTGCTTTTAATGTCAGATTTGCAAATCCGTATATTAGTGCCGCGAAACAGAAAAATCTTACAGCTTTTTGCTTCATTTTATCATATCCGGCGGCAGAATGCAAATCTAGGTGCGGCGAACGGATATCCTCCAAAAAAAAGCCGCAGACATGCAGTATTTTTGGCTCATAAAAAAGCAGCGATTCCCTTGACATTTCTTACAAATTGGAGTATAATGACTCTATATTTGAATGTTCGTGTTTGTGCAGATTTCCGAAGAAAACTCCGGAAAGACGGAAACGGCTGCGCAAAAACGGCCGTGTATTTTGCGGAACCGGCAATTTTCAAAGGAGTTCCTTGTACGATTTGCATAAAAATCACGGCAATACAGAAAGGAGCGGCGTCAATGGATCAGACAATCCGGAAAATTCTGGAGCTGGATGCCGAGACCGAAAACCGCCTCAATGCCTCAAAGCAGAAGTGCGCGCAGATCGTGGAGGACGCCAGAAAGCAGGCTGCCGCGATTGCGCAGGCGCAGAAGTACCAGACCCGCGATACGATCACGGAGCTGGAGGAGCAGGCACGCACCGAATGCGAGCGCAGGATCGCGGAGCTGCGCGCCGGCTATGAGAGCCAGTCCGAGGCTATGGAACGGCATTTCAATACGCAGCACGATGCGCTGCTGAATACCCTGTTTGACGAGACCCTGCGTGCAGCGGAGGCGTAAGCCATGCCGAAGAATTATCAGGCGACCATGGCTGCGATCCGCTCCGCCTACGGCCACCGGCTCCGCGCCGCCGATTACCGCGACCTGATGAATATGCATTCCGTCGCGGAGATCGTCGCGTTCCTGAAGGAGACAGAGGGCTACGGCGAGCTTTTGCAGGGGCTGGAGCCGAACTATACACACCGCGGCTATCTGGAAATGCTGCTGAACCGCAACCTGTTTACGCAGTGCCTGCACTTCTGCAGTCTGGAGCATTTGCAGCATACGCCGTTCTTCCGGTTCTTCATCTACGATTACGAGATCCGGGAGCTCATCAAGAAAATTCAGCTGATCCCCAGCGGCCCGGAGGCGTATATCTCCGCGATGGACGCATGGCTTGATCCCTATCTCAGCTTTTCGCAGGAAAAGCTTGCGCGTGCGGAAACGCCCGCGGAGATCATCGAAGCCGTTGCGCAGACACCCTATGCGGCCGTGCTTCGGAAATTCAGCAGCAAGGGCGATATCGTCCGGGATTATTCCGCCTGCGAGATCGGCCTGCGCGCCTGCTGCATGGAGCGCATCCTGAAGGAAGCGGAGGAGACCGTCAAGGGCGATGACCTTGACGCGCTCAAAACGCTGATCGGCGAGCAGATCGACCTGATCAACCTCATCAACGCTTATCGCTTAAAGCGCATTTTCTCCGTGGAGGAGGACATGCTCCGGGAGATGATGCTCCCGATCGACGGCCGCCTGCCGAAGCGGGTCATGGAGCAGCTTTATGCCGCCCCCGATCTCGGCGCATTCATTGAGGTGCTGCAGACCACACGCTACGGCAGAATGCTGGACGGGCTTTCCTCTGCGGAAACGCCGGAATCCGTCCGGCTGGAGCACGCATTCCAGACACTTCGCTGGAAAAGCGCGCGGACTGCCCTGCATTTTTCCGGCCATGCCGCCGTCAGTCTTTATGCGGTGCATGTGCTGTATCAGATCGAGGTGCGGAACCTCATCACGATCATCGAAGCAATCCGGTACGGCAAGTCCGTGCCGTATATACAGTCGCTCCTGATCACGGAGGACTGAATGCCCGGGAGGTGTTATTTTGTCCATTGAAAAGCTGGAGCTGGTCAGCATTGCCGGCGATCTCCCGCAGCTCAATGCAGCGATCACAGCCTGTCTGCGGAGCAAGGTGTTCCATATTGAGAACGCATCCAAGCTGCTCGGCAGCACGGAGGATTCCGGCAGCACCGGCAGCCTGACGAATCCGTTTGCGGAGCCGCTGCACGCGCTGCAGGAGCTCGACCTGCGGCGGATCAAGTCAGACCCCGATGCGGTGCCGCTGCCTGCGGAGTTCACGCCGGAGGAGATCATCTCCGAAACGGAGCGGATCACCGGAAAGCTGAAGGACGTCCGCAGCGAGCTGGATGCCGCACGCAAGCAGATCGCGGATTATGAGTCTGCGGCGATCCATTTGAAGCATCTGCAGCCTTCTGAATTTGACCTCGGAGAGCTGACCCGATGCAAACACATTCTTTACCGTTTCGGCAGGATGCCGGAGGAAAATCTGCAGAAGCTGGAATTTTACAGCGACGCAGGCTTTATTTTCCAGGCGTATCACACCGCGCATGAATATGTGTGGGGCTTTTACTTCGCGGCCGAGGACAGGATCATGTCTGCCGACGCGATCATGAAGGGACTGCTGTTTGAACGCTACGAGCTGCCGGAAGATATCTCCGGTACGCCGGAGCAGGCCATGGCCGATCTGCAGATCAAGCTGACGGAGCGGAAGGCCGAGCTCGAAAAGCTCGAAAAGGCTGAGGACGGCATCTATGAAGCGGAATCGGAACTGCTCGGCAGAATGTACCGCTTTGCAAAGTACGAAAGCGAGATCTGGAAGCTGCGTTCGCAGTGCATTCTGACAGCGGACAAATTCAGCCTCATGGGCTATGTGCCGGTCTCGGAGAAGGAAGCCTTCAAAAAGTGCATCGACAAGGTGCCGGAGATCAGCGTGACCTACGAGGCGCCGTGGGCGGATTCCAAAGTCCAGCCGCCTGTCCGCCTGAAAAACGGCTGGTTCTCCAGGCCGTTCTCGATGTTCGTGGAAATGTACGGCCTGCCGAATTACAACGGCTACAACCCGACAACCTTTGTCGCGATCACGTACACGCTGCTGTTCGGCATTATGTTCGGAGACCTCGGTCAGGGCATTGTGCTCGCGCTGATCGGCCTGTTCCTCGATAAGAAGAAGGGGATACAGCTCGGCGGCGTCATGACGCGCATCGGCGTATCCAGTGCGGTATTCGGTGCGCTGTACGGTTCGGTATTCGGCTTTGAGGAAGCACTTGATCCGCTCTGGGAACGCACCGGCATTCCGTTCCTGCCGCTGAAGGCCATGGAAAACATGAACGTCTTTGTTTACGGCGCGATCGGGCTCGGCGCGTGCATCATCATCGTATCCATGCTCATCAACATTGCCGTGAACCTGCGGCGGCGCAACTTTACGGAGGCGGTGTTCGGAAACAACGGCATCGCGGGACTTGCGTTCTTCGCGACCGTCATGCTGCTGATCGTCGGCATCGTGACCGGAAAGCAGCTGATGCCGAAGGGCGCGGCCGTCACGATCCTTGTCGTGACGCTGCTGCTGATGTTCTTCCGCGAACCGCTCGGCCACTGGATGGCACATAAGCATTACGAATCGGAGGGGATTGCGGATTTCATTGCCGGCAACTTCTTCGAGTGCTTTGAATTCCTGCTCGGCTATACCTCGAATACGATCTCCTTTATCCGTGTGGGCGGCTTTGTGTTCTCCCACGCAGGCCTTATGGCCGTTGTCATGACGATCGCCGAAATGATCGGCAAGGATCACAAATCCATTCTGACCGTCATCATCGGCAATATCATTGTCATGGGCTTTGAGGGACTGATCGTCGGCATTCAGGTCATGCGTCTGGAATTCTACGAGATCTTCTCCCGCTGCTACGACGGCGACGGCAAACCGTTTACGCCGATCTCCGTCAGCTTTGATGATTTTTCCGAAAAAAAGCAGTCCGAGCAGACTGCAAAAGCATAATTTAGGAGGTATATCCCATGTCTGTTTTTGAAATCGCGGAACTGATCCTGCTGCCGCTGCTGATCGTGGCACTGCTTTCCCTGCCGGTCTATGCGGCAATCAAAAAGAAGAAGGACGGCCGCTCCATGCGCCGTGCAATGATCACGAATCTCTGCGCATTCGGCGCCGTTATGCTGGCAGCGATCGCGCTGCCGGTCGGCGGCTTTGTCTCCGCGGATACGGCACAGGCTGCGGCATCCGCATCCTCGAACGGCCTCGGCTATCTGGCAGCGGCTCTGGCGGTCGGCATCGGCTCGATCGGCTGCGGCATCGCCGTCGGAAACGCGGCTCCGGCTGCGATCGGTGCACTGGCTGAGGATCCGAAGTCCTTTGCAAAGGCTCTGATCTTCGTCGCGCTGGGCGAAGGCGTCGGTATCTACGGCACCCTGATCGCGATCCTGATCATCGGTAAGCTGGGCTGATGCGCGGCTTCGTCATCAGCGACAATACCGATACGCTCATGGGGATGCGCCTCGCCGGATTTGAGGGCGAGCTTGTGCATACCCGCGAAGAAACGCTTGCAGTGATCAGCAAAGCGATGCACACGGAGGACATTGCGGTCGTTCTCATCACCGAGAAGCTGGCCGCGCTCTGTGAGGCAGAGGTGCTGGAGCTGAAAACGCATGTGGCTGCGCCGCTGCTCGTCGTGATCCCCGACCGGCACGGCAATTCGGATATGACCGCTGCGATCTCCCGCTATCTGGCGGAGACGGTCGGGATCCACATATAAAACCGTGCGCGGAGCGGGGATGCGCTTTGCTCCGTGCACCTGTTTATAAGGATTGGTTTGAAATGGACGCAAATCAGAAGCTTACGCAGTTTATGGAATCGGTCAGCCGCAGCACGGATGCGGCGATCGCACAGGAGGAGCGCGAGGCACAGCAGGAGGCGGAACAGATCCTGCTGGAAGCCGAAACACGCTGCAAGGCGGATGCAGAGCATACCATTGCAGGTGCACGCGCCCGCATTACTGCGAAATATCAGAAACGGATGTCGCAGGTCGGATACCGCAGCAAGACGACGCTGCTCAGCCGCCGGCAGTCGCTCCTGATGGGGCTGTTTGCAGCATTGCGGGAAAAGCTGACTGCATTTACGGCATCGGCGGATTATCTGCCGTGGCTGAAAAAGCTGCTCGAACAGAATACACCGGAGGAAAACGCCGTGATTCTGCTGCGTGAGGCCGATCTTCCGCTGCAGGAGGAGCTGCGTCAGGCAGTTTCCGTTCCGGTCAGCTTCCGTGCGGATAAGAGCATTCTGCTCGGCGGGCTCTCCGTGCTCTCCGCGGACGGCAGACGCTGCCGGAACCATACGCTCGATGAGGCTTTTTCGGAGCAGTTCCGTAATTTTTACCGCAATCATAAGATCGACAGGGGGGACGAATGATGCAGAATCCGGTTATTTACAGCGTCAACGGCCCTGTCGTCAAGATCCGCAATACCAATGTGTTTTCCATGATGGAAATGGTCTATGTCGGCAACCGGCGTCTGATCGGTGAGGTCATCGGTCTGACGGATACCGAAACAACGATTCAGGTCTATGAGAGCACCTCCGGACTTCAGACCGGCGAACCTGTCGAGCCGACCGGCGCACCGATGTCCGTGACGCTCGGCCCCGGCATCCTGACGAATATCTTTGACGGCATCGAACGCCCGCTCCGTGCACTGGAAAATGCCTCCGGTGCCTTCATCGGAGACGGGCTGGATGTGCCGATTCTTGATACCGAAAAAGAATACGATGTTGATGTCAAGGTCAAAGTCGGAACGATGATGCAGCCGGGTGAGGCATACGCTTCCTGCCCGGAGACTTCTGCGATCCTGCACCTCTGCATGATCCCGCCGACGCTCTCCGGCAAGGTCGTCTTTGCCGCGCCGAGCGGAAAATATAAGGTCAATGACGAGATCGTCCGTATTGAGGACGCCGCAGGCCGGGTGCATTCCCTGACGCTCTGCCAGAAGTGGCCGATCCGCCGCGCAAGACCTGCTGCCAGACGGCTTGCACCGTCCAGACCGATGATTACCGGACAGCGTGTGCTGGACACGCTGTTCCCGATTGCAAGAGGCGGCACAGCGGCGATTCCGGGCGGCTTCGGTACCGGCAAGACCATGACCCAGCACCAGATCGCAAAATGGTGCGATGCGGATATCATCGTCTATATCGGCTGCGGCGAACGCGGCAACGAAATGACGCAGGTGCTTGAGGAATTCACCGCACTGAAGGACCCGCGCACGGGCAAATCCCTGATGGAGCGCACCGTGCTGATCGCCAACACCTCGAATATGCCGGTCGCGGCGCGTGAGGCGTCCATTTACACCGGCATCACGCTGGCGGAATATTACCGCGACATGGGCTACCACATCGCGATCATGGCAGATTCGACCTCCCGCTGGGCGGAGGCACTGCGCGAGATCTCCGGCCGTCTGGAGGAGATGCCCGCCGAGGAAGGCTATCCGGCCTATCTGCCGTCCAGACTGTCCGAGTTCTACGAGCGCACCGGCGCATACGAGACCCTCAGCGGCAGAGAGGGCAGCGTCACCGTTATCGGTGCAGTTTCGCCGCAGGGCTCTGACTTTTCCGAGCCGGTCACGCAGAATACGCGCCGCTTTGTGCGCTGCTTCTGGGGTCTGGACAAGGCACTGGCCTACGCCCGGCACTATCCGGCGATCAACTGGAACATGAGCTACAGCGAGTATCTTGACGATCTCGCACCGTACTATGAAAAGCAGGTCGATATCAAGTTCAATGAGTACCGCACCGAGATCAGCGCACTGCTGAAGGAGGAGCAGTCGCTCATGGACATCGTCCGCCTGATCGGCTCCGATGTGCTGCCGGATGACCAGAAGCTCGTCATTGAGATCGCGCGTCTGATCCGTGTCGGATTTTTGCAGCAGAATGCCTATCATGCAGAGGACACCTATGTCCCGCTGGACAAGCAGTTCCGTATGATGGAGCTGATTTTGCATGTGTATCACCGCACGAAGGCACTGCTCGCAGAGCATGTCGATCTCGATGCGATCAAGTCCAGCGGCGTGATGGAGCTGGTCATCAAGGTCAAATATGACATTCCGAACCACGAGCTGCAGCGTTTTGACGCGCTGACCCGTCAGATTGACGGAATGCTCGATGCGCTCCGCGCACAGAAAAAGGAGGTGCTGTAACCCATGAGTCTGCAATATTTCGGGCTTCACAGCATCAGCGGCTCTTTGGTCGTGCTCGATCATGTGGAGGGCGCACAGTTCGACGAAATGGCGCGCATCGTGCTGGATGACGGCACCGAGCGCACCGGCCGCGTCGCCATGCTTGAGGGCGACAAGGCGATTTTGCAGGTGTTTGAGGGCACGCACGGACTGTCCCTGACGAATACGCGCACGCAGTTCACCGGCCGTCCGATGGAAATGCCGCTCTCCGACGATCTGCTCGGCAGAGTGTTCACCGGTGCGGGCAGACCCGCCGACGGTCTCGGTGAGGTCATGCCGGAGAAGTTCGGGGATATCAACGGTGCGCCGCTGAACCCGGTCTCCCGCCAGTACCCCCGCAACTATATCCAGACCGGCATCTCCTCGATCGACTGTCTGATGACGCTGATCCGCGGCCAGAAGCTGCCGATTTTCTCCGGAACGGGACTTTCGCACAACAAGCTTGCCGTGCAGATCGTACAGCAGGCGAAGATCGCGAAGGATTCCGGTGCGGAGTTTGCGGTCGTGTTTGCGGCCATGGGCATCCAGAATGACGTTGCGGATTATTTCCGCCGCAGCTTTGCGGAAAGCGGCGTTCTGCAGAATGTCGTCATGTTCCTGAACCTCGCGAACGACCCGATCGTTGAGCGCATCATTACCCCGCGCTGTGCACTGACTGCCGCGGAGTATCTGGCCTACGAAAAGCATAAGCATATCCTCGTCGTTATGACCGACATGACGGCTTATGCGGAGGCACTGCGCGAGTTCTCGTCCTCGAAGGGTGAGATCCCGGGCAGAAAGGGCTTCCCTGGCTACCTCTACTCCGACCTTGCCTCGCTCTATGAGCGTGCAGGCATCATTGAGGGCATTGAGGGCAGCGTGACGCAGCTCCCGATCCTGACCATGCCGAACGATGATATCACGCACCCTGTCCCCGACCTGACCGGCTACATCACCGAGGGTCAGATCGTTCTGGACAGAGGCCTTGAGCAGGGCGGCATCTATCCGCCGATCTCCGTGCTGCCGTCGCTGTCCCGTCTGATGAAGGACGGCATCGGCGAGGGCTACACCAGAGCCGACCATGCGGCAGTCGCGAACCAGCTCTTTGCGTCCTATGCGCAGGTGCAGGATGCGCGCTCGCTGGCATCCGTCATCGGTGAGGAGGAGCTCTCCGCACTGGACAAGAACTATCTGGAATTCGGCAAATACTTTGAAAAATGCTTCCTCTCGCAGGGCTTTACCGAGAACCGCTCTATGGAGGAAACACTGGAGCTCGGCTGGACGCTGCTGTCTCTGCTGCCGAAATTGGCACTCGACCGCGTGGATGATACCGTGCTGAATGCGCATTATGATCCCGAGGCGGCAAAGACGCTTGTCAGAAAGGTAAGTGAACGCAATGGCTGATCAGGTATTCCCGACAAAAGGAAATCTGATGGCGGCAAAGCGGTCTCTGGCACTTTCCAAGCTCGGCTATGACCTCATGGACCGCAAGCGCAATGTGCTGATCCGTGAGCTGATGCAGCTGGTCGAGCGCGCAAAGGAGCTGCGCGGCTCCATTGAAAAGACCTACGAAACGGCCTATGCGGAGCTGCAGGAAGCGAATATCACGCTCGGCGTCATCGGCCGGTTTGTCAATGCCGTGCCGGTCGACAACAGCATTCAGCTCGAAACGCGGAGCGTCATGGGCGTGGAGATCCCGATCATCACACATGAGGAGGCGATCGGGCAGAAGATCCCCTACGGCTTCCTTGACACGAACGTGCAGCTGGACGAGGCCTATGCCGCCTTTGTCAGGGTGCGGAATATGACGCTGATGCTGGCGGAGGTCGATAACGGCGTGTTCCGTCTGGCGACGGCGATCTCCGCGACGCAGCGCAGAGCAAATGCGCTGAAAAATGTGCTGATCCCGCGTTATTCCGCCATTATCCGCACGATCTCCGATGCGCTGGAGGATAAGGAGCGCGAGGAGTTCACCCGCATGAAGATCATCAAGGCGACCAAGAAAACATGAGCATGAAAATATATGACGGGCTGATCCCGCCCGCACAGCGCACAGCCCTCTGTCAGCAGTTTACCGGCGGTGCGCTGTCTTTGTTTGAATACGCACCGGAAAAGAATGCGGTTGACGGCATGATCGCCGCCGCACATTTCCTTGCGCCGGATTTCACGCTGTTCGGGGACTGCGTGTTCCTGACGGCAGTCATGCCGCCTGCATTTGACGAAGCCTCGTACCGCGAACTGGAGCAGCGGTTTCACGGCGACTGCGCTGAAATAGAACGCTGGGTCAATGCGTGGTCGGTCGGCGACTTTTTCGGGAATACCGGTTCGCCGCTCATGGATGACGAAGCCGTGTTGACCGCCTTCACGGACTGCCTGCGGTATCACTGGGGGCAGCGTCTGAAGCTGCTGTTCCCGGCGCGGGAATTTGTCTTTGAGACCGGTTATGAGATCGCGGGCGAATTGGGCTTTTCGATCACATTTTATCAGAAAAGGAGCGATACGGAATGAGCAGACTTGTCACAGCCGCTGCCGTGCAGATGCAGTGCAGTCCGGATCCTGCGGAGAGCCTTGCAAAGGCGGAGCGCATGATCCGCAGGGCAGCCGCGGACGGCGCACAGATCATTCTGCTGCCGGAGCTGTTCGAGCGGCAGTATTTCTGTCAGGAGCGACGGTATGAATACTACGCATTTGCGCAGAAAACCGAGGAGAACCCCGCGGTTCGCCGCTGCATGGAGCTCGCAAGGGAGCTTGCGGTCGTGCTGCCGGTCAGCTTCTACGAGCGGGACGGCGACCGGCTGTTCAACTCCGCTGCTGTCATTGATGCGGACGGCACGCTGCTCGGCGTTTACCGCAAGACGCATATTCCGGACGATCATTATTATCAGGAGAAGTTTTATTTTACACCGGGCAACACCGGATTCCTGACATGGAAAACCCGTTATGCAACGATCGGCGTCGGCATCTGCTGGGATCAGTGGTTCCCGGAGACGGCGCGCTCGCTGGTGCTGAACGGCGCAGAGCTGCTGTTTTATCCGACTGCGATCGGTGCAGAGCCGATTCTTGAAACAGACAGTGAGCCGCACTGGCAGACCTGTATGCAGGGGCATGCCGCATGCAACATGACGCCTGTGATTGCAGCAAACCGCGTCGGGCTGGAGATTGTTCAGCCGTGCGCGGAAAACGGGATGCAGGAATCTGCGCTGCGGTTTTACGGTTCCTCGTTCCTGACGACGGAGACCGGTGCCGTTGCGGTGCAGGCCGACCGCGAATCGGAGACAGTGCTGATGCAGACCTACGATCTGGATGCGATTGCGCAGGGCAAGCTGGACTGGGGTCTTTTCCGTGACCGCCGTCCGCACTGCTATACGCCGGTCACAAGAGAATAGCGGTGTCTGACGGCCGGAGCCCTTGCCGCGCTCCGCAGAGCGCGGACTTCCCTGGTGTGCAAAGAGCCCCGCAAGGGTGAATTTCAAAAGCGATCCGCACCCATTTGAATACAAAAAGACGCTGACCTTCATCGGGTCAGCGTCTTTCTGTTATGCGGTATCAATAATCGCCGGACTGATCCTCCAGCACGGCAAAATCGACCTCGAAGGTCGAGACCGTTCCGTCATCCTCAACGCGTGCGATGCGGCAGTGCATCGACTCGCCGCCGACCTTTCCGCTGGTCACCTTCGTCACGTTGTCGCCGTCCGTGACCTCCTGTCCGTCCATCGTCAGGATCCAGTCATGTACCTGCACCGGAGTGTCGTTCAGCGGGGAATCGTCCGCAATGCTGGTGATCCAGATGCCGTGATTCCGCAGTTCTTCCGGCAGCGTGATGTTCTTCTTCGCTGCTTCGTCCCATGCAGCCTCATTCGGAAGATAATTGATGCCGATGCGCACTCTGCCGCTCACATAGCCGTTTTCGGCAAGCTCCTTCAGGATCGGCAGTGCCTGATTGATCGTGATCGCGAAGCCGAGGCCTTCGTAATCGCCGCCGAACACAATGCTGTTGCCGTATTTCGACGAGACGATCCCGATGACCTGCCCGTACATATCGACGAGCGCGCCGCCGGAATTGCCCGGGCTGATTGCGGCATCGGTCTGGAAGCAATCCATTTCAAAGTTGTTTGATTGTGCACGCACCTTGCGGTTCACGCCGGAGATAATGCCGGTCGTGATCGAACTGCTCAGTCCGGCCGGATTTCCCAGTGCACAGACGGTCTCCCCGATATGCACATCGTCAGAGTTGCCGAGCTTTGCAGGCTTTAAGTTATCCGCGGAGATTTTCAGCACGGCAAGGTCTGTTTTCCGGTCATGGCCGACCAGCACCGCACTGTACAGGGAATCGCTGCTGTCGCCGTAAAGCCGGACGGAATACGCCGAGACATCTGTCACGACATGCGAGTTTGTCGCGATGTAGCCTTCCTCTGACAGGATAATGCCGGAGCCGGCACCGTTCATGACGCCGTCCTTATAAGTATAGATTTCGACGATGCTCGGCATGACGTTCTGCGCAATGCCTTCAAATGTATATTTTCCGTTTTCGTCGGCTTCCGTATCGGCTTCGTCGCTGCGGCGGTGCTGCACCAGCTCCACCTTGACGATATTGCCGGCGCGGTAACGGCCGGATGCGGTGCCGTTCCGGATATCCCAGATCACGCAGAAAACGGCAAATGCCAGTACACCGAGCACCAGCAGTGTCAGCATCGTATACAGAAAGACATGCCGGTTCGGCTTTGCGGGAATCACCGCTTCTGCCGTGCCGTCCGGTTCTGCCGCGGAGACGCCGGGCTCCGGAGCCGAAAACGCCGCAAACGGGTCTGCAGGAATCTCCGGGACAGAGAACGGGTCCTGCGGTACCGCCGACGGCGGAATATCGTCCGCATCCGGCGGAATGTCGTTCACCTGCTGCTCATTGCCGAGCAGTGCACGCAGTTCTTCTTCTGTCATGCATTTCCGCCTCCCTTCGGCTTGTCGTCACCGATCCGCTGATAGCGCGGCAGCGTGACGACAAATTCTGTATACTCTCCCTTGACGCTCTTGACCGCGATCTGTCCCGCATGGAGCGAAACGATCCGGCTGACGATCGAAAGTCCGAGTCCGACGCCGGTCGTATCCTTGCCGCGTGATTCGTCCGTTTTATAGAAGCGGTCGAACACGCGGGTGATTTCCTCCTCGGTCAGACCCTCGCCGGTATTGCGCAGATGCACATGCACCTGCTCGTCATCGGACTCCACTGCAAAAGACAGTGTGCCGCCCTTGTTCACAAACTTGATCGCATTTTCCGTCAGGTTATAAAACACCTGCTGTACCAGATCCTTGTCCACGACCGCGATCGCGCGCGGGCATTCGTCGAGCCCTTCGATATACAGCTCCTTCGCGTAGATCTTGTTCTCGAACAGCAGGATCGTTTTGATGAGCAGATGCGTGATATCCGCACGCTCGAAGCGCGGTGCCATGGTGCCCTCCTCAAAGCGGGAGATATTCAGCATGGTATGCACAAGGCGGGACATGCGGTCCACCTCGGAGGACACGATGCGCAGATATTTCTTCTCCTCCGCCTGCGGGATCGTCCCGTCGAGGATGCCGTCCACGAAGCCGCCGATGCTTGTGATCGGCGTTTTCAGCTCGTGGGAGACATCGGAGACAAAGCGTCTGCGGCTGCGCTCGTTCCGGTCAATGAAATCCGCCATGCGGTTCATGGTCATGGTGAGCTGATCCATTTCCGGATCGCCGGTCTGCTGGAGACGCTGCGAGAAATCGCCCTTCGCATAGAGCTCTGCCGCCTTTGTCACCTGCGAGACCGGGCTCAGCACGCGCGTGGTGTTCAGATAGAAGATCATGCCGCAGACAATGCCGACCGCGATCAGCGTAACGGCAAGGATCGTGATGAGCTTCGAGGAAAATGCATTCAGATAGCCCATCGGGAAAATCAGCATCATATAATGCACGGTATCGTTCTCCGAATCGGGAATGCCGGCCACTTCAATTCGTTCCACCCATGTTGCAGTCGCTTCCATGAAGTTGCCGGAAGCACCGCCGAGCTCATAATAAGGCTCCCGATCGGCTTTCCGGCGCAGGGCAGGGGAGAGCTGGATATCCGTGACAATCGCATCCGAGCGCACGATGCAGTTACCTTCCCTGTCGAAAATATAGCAGTCCACATTCTCGCTGCGCGTAAAATCCTCAAGCCGCTTCTGCAGTGACGGGAGCTGCTCCTGCCCCTCCTGCATATAGGTGCGGACCTCTGTCAGCAGGCTTTTTGCGGTGGTATCGCAGCGTTCCCTTGCCTCCCGCTGATGCATCCGGTTCGCGCAGGAAAAGGTGATCAGGCCGGTCAGCGAGCAGGCGAACAGCAGCACGACCGTGCACAGATAGAAGATGCGGCTGTAAATACTGTTCAGCATCGGTTATTCGGTCTCATCCGGCACGGCGAATTTATAGCCGACGCCCCAGACGGTGCGCAGCTCCCACTTATCGGAAACGCCCTCGAGCTTTTCGCGCAGACGCTTGATATGCACATCAATGGTGCGGGAATCGCCGTAATATTCAAAGCCCCAGACCTCATCAAGGAGCTGATCGCGGGTATACACATGATTCGGGTTCGACGCCAGACAGTAGAGCAGCTCCAGCTCCTTCGGCGGCGTCTCAATGACCTTGCCGTCCACGCGCAGCACATAGCCGTCCATATCGACGGTCAGCTTGTCGTAATCGACCCTGCCGCGGCGTGCGCCGGGCTCCGGTGCGGACTGTCCGGTCTTGCGCGTCCATGCACGGATCCTTGCGAGCAGCTTGGTCTTGTCGATCGGCTTGGTAATATAGTCCTCCGCGCCGAGGTCAAGGCCGAGTGCCTCGTCGTTGGCTTCTGCCTTGGCCGTTACCAGAATGACAGGCACATTGGATTTTTTCTGGATCTCACGCATCACGGTATAGCCGTTCATGCCGGGCATCATGACGTCCAGCAGCACCAGATCGGGATGCATGGCAGCGAATTTTGCCAGTGCTTCCTCACCGTCATTTGCAGTAATTGCGGTATAGCCCTCCTTCACGAGGATCGTGCGGAGCACCTCACAGATATTCGGTTCATCGTCAACGATGAGGATCTTTTCCATTGCCATATTCCTGCCTCCTTTTTCCAAATGGGTAAAGTTATACAACTTATAGTATACAATATTTCGGAATCATTGATATGAACGAATCATGAATATTCTGTGAATGTTTTGTGATAGAGATAAAAAAAGGCAATTTTCTCCGTTCCGGCAGGAGAAAGCCGCCTGTGCGCCGAAAAACAGAGCACCGGCTGTTTCCGGCCGGTGCCCTGTTTCGGTGATGTGAGATCCGCTTACTTGACTGCGAGATCTTCCTTGTTGATGAGCTTTGCGATGTAGCGGAGCAGCTTGGTCGCATCCTCTGCATCGACGGAATTGTCATGCGTGATATCCGCATTGATCTTGCCCTGGTCGGTGATCGTTGCGCCTGCATCTGCGACCGCATAGCGGCAGATCAGAACGGCATCGGAGATATCGACCTTGCCGCTGCAGTCTGCATCGCCCCAGTCCGCGTCCAGAACCGGAGCCTTCGTGGTGGATGTTGTCGTGGTCGTTGTCGTGGTGACCGTCGTTGTGGTCGTCACGACCGGCAGCTCCTCGTAATAAACGGTGATGTCGCTCAGCGTGACGGAATCGACTTTCTTATCCTTGCTGTCTGCGCCGTAGAAATAACCGAAGAAGATGCTGCCGTATTCCGCATCTGCCTGAATGGAATCCGGAATGATCCACATGATCTCCTGCTTCTTGCCTGCATTCAGGATCGCGCCCTGCTGCATGGTGAAGGATTCTGTTGAGGCCTTGTCGGAGGTGCCGACGCCGAACACGAGTTTCTTGATCTCGGACGAAGCCTCGACCGTGAACTTGATCGCGTGCGGGATGCCCTTGTTGTTGCTGCCCTTGGAATATGCGATGTTGACGGAATTGGTATCCTCATCGCCCTGCGTCAGCTTCTCGCTGACGGAAATGGAATCCTTGAAATTATACGGAACGGTCTTTTCGTAGGTGTAGGTGCAGCATGCGGATTTCAGCGTGCAGGACTTGACCTCCTCGTAGCCGTCCTCTTTGTTTGCGCCGTACCAGTACTGGAACGAGATCGCATCTGCCGGACGGGTCAGGGTGTATTCCTTGATATCATCCGGAACGACCCACTCTGCCTCGATCCACTTGCCGGCGTCCTCAAGCGTGGTGCCGGTGCCGACCTTGATCTCGAGGTCCTCGATGCCTTCCTCGGGGTTGCCGTCCTCATCGAGGCCGTGCTCATTGTACCAGTAGCCCTTGCCGGACTCCGGATCGTCCGCGTTCAGCCAGTATTCGGTGTCTGCCGGCGACTTGTGCTCGACGTTCAGGCCGCAGCCGTACATGAACGTATCCATGTTGGTCTCGGATTCAACAGTAAAGACGAAGGATTCCAGCGTGATCTTTTCATCGTCGCCCGAACCGCTCAGTTCGGGCAGCTTGAACTCGGAATAGGTCATCTTTCTGCTGTTGATCGGGTCGCCTTCCGTCCAGGAGGTGCCTTCCTTCTCGTAGTATTCCTCATCCTTGCCCGCGGTCAGCAGAAAGTCGAGGTCGTCGATCGTGGCGGTCAGCGTGGAGGAGATCGTCGCGGTGCCGTCGTTGTTGTCCTTGAACTTGAACGTGCCGCTCTTGGCCGCATTGGAGCTCGAGGATGACGAGGACGAAGAAGAGGATGAGGACGACGAGGACGACGACGAGGATTCGTTCGCAACGATCTTGTCGAGCGTCAGGGTGCTGTCGTCCGGGATCCAGTAGTTGCGGAATTCAAATTTGCCGGGGTACTCGTCGGACTTCGGGTTGTAGCTCAGCGTATACTTGGAAACGTCGATCTTGATCGGTGTGGAGACATTTGCTTCCAGTGCGACGTTCGTGCCTTCGCCGTCGCCCTCGACGAGCTTTCCGTCCGCCATTTCGACCCAGTACGGCTTATCAGCCGTGCCGATGCCGAAGCCGTAGCAGAAATTGCAGGCAGCCGTGCAGGTGACGTAGAACGTCAGGGACTTGATGCCGCTGGAGCCGTATTCAGCGGTATAGCCGAGATACTTGTCCTCCATTGCGATTTTCTTGCCGATGGTCGCGGCCGAGACCGTCGATGACGGGAACATGACCGCGGTCGCAGTCATCGCAGCCGCGAGTGCTGCGGAAACCGCTCTCTTTGCCTTGGTGAACGTGTGCATAAAAATTACCCCTTCCTGATCCGGGCGGCGGAGCCGGTACGCGTCCGCGCCTTCCCGATGTTTTGTACTATTTATCATATCCAATTTATGTGTTCATTTTGTGAAAATTTGGTAACAATCAATGATTTTCGTTCGCGTCTGCGGGATTTTTTTGAAAAATCAGCTTGTTCGACCGTACAACCTGAAAAAAATCGAAAAAACCCCTTTACTTTTACGGACTAATGTGCTAAAATAAGAGTATCGGAAACCGGAACCCGCAGCCAGTCTGCGTGACGACGAAGGAGGCATGTTTGATGTTCAAGCCTATGGATCAGGCACATTTGAAGGACCTTTACGAGGCATTTGCCGTTTTGGAAACGCCGGAGGAGATCGCAATGTTCATGCAGGATCTCTGCACTCCGCAGGAGCTTGTGGCGATCGCGCAGCGGTATCAGATCGCAAAGCTGCTGTCCGAGGACTGCCGCTATGCGGAGATCGTCGAAAAGACCGGTACCAGCACCGCGACGATCAGCCGCGTGAACCGCTCCCTCAGCATGGTCAGCTCCGGCGGCTACGCGATCGTCTTTGACCGGCTGAAAAAGCAGGAGGACAAGGCGGAATGACACCGGCCTACGGCGTCTTTGCGCAGTATTACGATGCACTGACAAAGAACGTCCGCTATGCGGAGCGCGCCGCGCAGCTTGACCGGCTGATCCGGAAATGGGAGCAGCCTATGCCGGACAACATCCTGCTTGATCTTGCGTGCGGGACGGGTTCGCTCTCCGAGGCGTTCGCAAGGCTTCACTGGGACGTCATCGGCATTGACGGCTCCGAGGAGATGCTCAGCGAGGCACTCGATAAAAAATACGACAGCGGACTGCCCGTGCAGTATCTGAAACAGGACATGCGGAGCCTTGACCTGTTCGGCTGCATCAGCGTGACGGTCTGCGCACTTGACAGTCTGAATCACCTGAAAACAGCGGAGGATGTCCGGCGCACATTTGAGCGCGTCAATCTGTTTTCCAATGCAGGTGCGCTGTTTTTATTTGATGTGAATACGGAATACAAGCACCGGCATGTGCTCGGTGACCAGTGTTTTGTCTACGAGCTGCCGGACGCCGTCTGCGTCTGGCAGAATCATTTGCAGGAGACCGCGCCGGAATATCCGGTGACGATCCGCCTCGATTTCTTCGAGCATCTGGAGGGCAGGAAATATCTGCGCTCCGCAGAGGAATTCACCGAGCGGGTCTGGCAGCCGGAGCAGATCAGAAGCCTGCTCACGGAGACGGGCTTCACGCTGCTCGAAACGCTCGACGGCGATACCTACGCCGCCCCGCAGCCTGATACGCAGCGGCTGCTTTATGTCGCAAGGGCGGCAGGCGGGCAGAAGGTCTGACAATACATATTAGGCGATTGTAAAAGTCAATTGAGCGCATCCGTATCAAAAGTTTTGGTCAAGCTTTTTCAAAAGCTTGCGAAGTCCAGAGGCAGAGCCTCTGGTCGCGCTCCGCAGAGCGCGAAACTTCCCCGCGTTCAAGCGCTCGAAGGGCTTGGGAGCAGGCAAGAGCGGCTCCCATTCTATAATAGCATCCGCGCAGCGGATACTTCTTTTTATATCAAAAGTGGAAAAACGCTTTGGGTGAAGTGCAAAAGCTATGCAGCTAAATATGTTTTACGGCTTTACAATCGCCTAAATGCATATACAAAGGAGATCGGATATCATGAAAGGCAAGCTGAAGCGTTATTTATCCGGTGACGGCGCAGTCGTCTGCGCAGTGCTGGAGGGCACGGAGATGTGCCGCGAAATGGAACGCATCCACAAGACCTCTGCGGTCTGCACGGCCGCGCTCGGACGGCTCTCCATGGCTGCCTCGCTGATCGGCTATACGCTGAAAAATCCCGGCGACACCGTGACCGTCCGTCTGGACGGCGGCGGGCCTGCGGGCATTCTGCTGGCGGTCGCCGACGATCTTGGAAATGTCAAAAGCTACGCGGAAAACAAGCTTGTCGAGCTGCCGCTGAACGCAAAGGGCAAGCTGGACGTTGCCGGTGCTGTCGGCACGGACGGCACGATCTTCGTCATCAAGGATATCGGCATGAAGGAGCCGTATTCCGGCCAGACTGCGCTGGTCTCCGGCGAGATCGCCGAGGATGTGACGCAGTATTTTGCGGAGAGCGAGCAGATCCCGTCTGCCTGCGGGCTCGGCGTGCTGGTCAATCCCGACCTGACCGTCAACTGCGCGGGCGGCTATCTGATCCAGCTGCTGCCGTTTGCGCCGGAATCGGATATCGCACAGCTGGAGGAGAACCTGAAAGACGTCACCAGCGTGACCGATCTGCTGCGCGCCGGTATGGATGCGGACGATATTGCGCAGAAACTGCTTGCCGGACTGGATCCGGAGCTGCTCGATGAATCCGAGCCTGCGTATGCCTGCGACTGCTCCCGTGAGCGCACCGAGCGGATGCTCCGCGCACTGGATGTGCAGACGCTCCGCGAAATGGCGGATGAAATGCCGGAGATCGAGGTCTGCTGCCATTTCTGCACGAATAAGTACGTGTTTACGCCGGAGGAAGTGCGCCGCATGGCCGAGGATAAGGAGCGGGCGGCAGCGGAAAAATCGGAAAGCTGCGAAAGTTAAAATAAAAATATATATTATACTACGAAAAAAGCACTTGACAAACGGCGCAAAATAAGCTATAATAATAAGGCACTGTTCAAACAGTGCTTGTGCGGAAGCTTAGCTCAGCTGGGAGAGCATCTGCCTTACAAGCAGAGGGTCACAGGTTCGAGCCCTGTAGTTTCCATTTGATATGGCCTGGTAGTTCAGTTGGTTAGAACGCCGCCCTGTCACGGCGGAGGTCGTGGGTTCGAGTCCCATCCAGGTCGCTTCGCTGAACTGCTTTCAGCGATCCATGCGGATTTAGCTCATCTGGTAGAGCGCCACCTTGCCAAGGTGGAGGTAGCGGGTTCGAGCCCCGTAATCCGCTTCATCACGGCGCGATAGCCAAGTGGTAAGGCAATGGTCTGCAACACCGTGATCACCAGTTCAAATCTGGTTCGCGCCTCTCAAATAACTCGCAGCACTCGTAAGGAAAGCACAAACTGTTCCGGCGAAGCTGCGAGTTTGTGCTATACTCCGATTGTGTATAGTTATGTTCTGAATGCCCGCACGGTCGTGAATCAAACAGGAAGCGTATCATTGCATCGCCGTTTCCTGCAACTTCTTGTTCATGGTCATCGCAACAGCAGCTTACACCTTGCTGCCGTTCTGCCGCATGGAATCGCTCTTTCCCTTATCTGCTGCCCGCAAAAGCGGACGCTGATTGTTGATCCCGGATCGGGACAGGGGATCTTCGCGGATGCGCAGACGTTGCTAGTGATACTACTCACCGGCTTGCATACCGTCATGAAGGAAGTTCGGTCATTCAAAAGCTATTCAGTTTTCAAGATGCAACAGCGTACAGAAACAAAAAATCAAGCCCCTCAGACCGACGCAAATAGGCACTGAAAGGCTTGACAAGTGTATACTCCATGTGGTATAATGAGACCACAAAAAGTAGCATTCTCACTAAGTCATTCAGATGTTTGCCCATCTGTCTGATTATGGGATAAATTGCGATTGGCGTCGCAGTTTATCCTGTGGGGGTGCTTTTTTGCACCCTGTAACACTTTTATCATTATAGCATACTTTTCACGATTTGTAAAGGGTCGGCACAAAAATACATTTTGTAACATCTCACAAAGTTTTGATGTTGGATTTGGCTATATTGCCAACACAAGATCACGAGTGGTTGAGCACTTCATTGACCATAATGTGCTATATGTAGCACAATTATTTTACGAAACGTTTTACGGCGGATTTTGATTTTTAGTTTTTTCTTGACATCATCTTCATTGAATGCTATACTTGACATAGAAAATTCTTTTGTTTCACTCAACCTTAATTGTCAGTAGTGATATTTATATTGGAAAGGAGGATCACCATGACACCCGAAGAAAAAGCACGTCAAAAGATAGATGCTTTCCTTGCAAAGTCCGGCTGGTATGTCGTGTCGAGGGATGAGTATGTGCAAAACACTACAACGGCAATATGCGAAGGCTTAATGAGCGACAATACCGAGAGCGATTACCTGTTTTTCGTTGAACACAAGGTCATTGCCGTTCTGGAAGCAAAACGTGCGGAGAATTCGCTGGGCGATGATGTTGCGGCACAGGCAGAGAACTATGCCCAGCATCCGCAGGATTGGTACGGCACATGGGTTGACGGCATGATTCCTCTGGTATACCTCTCAAACGGTGATACGCTCCTTTTCAAGAATCTGCTGACAGGCGAAACGGAATACACGGAACTGTCTGCGATGCATTCTCCGAAAGAAATGCTGAAGCTGATCGGGCACAAGTCTGCCTATGGCGCACTACCTCGGCTGGATCAACAAACGCTGCGTGGCTGTCAGTATCAGGCAGAACTAGCATTTGAGTGCTCGCTGAAACTTGGCAAAAAGCGCACTCTTGCTGTCCTTGCGACCGGAAGCGGCAAGACTTATCTCGCCTGCCTTGCCTGTTACCGGTTGCTGAACTACACCAGAACCAACCGTATTCTGTTTCTGGTAGACCGCAACAACCTCGCACGGCAGACTGAGGGCGAATTCAGTCAGTTCTCCATGGCAGAGAACAAGAAAGAGATGAACAAGCTTTATCAGATCTCACGGCTGAAAAGAGAAGACGATCTGAAAGCGGATATCGTAATTTCCACGATTCAAAAGCTTTTTGCAATCATGACAGGTCAGGCGCTGAGTGAAGCCAGCGAAGATGCGGAAGATGAGAAAACCGCACAGGAATCGGAGAAAGAGCAGGATGTGACCGTACAGCTCGGTGATGACCTGCGGATTCCGCCTGATTATTTCCAGCTGATTATCGTCGATGAATGCCATCGCTCCATTTACGGCAAGTGGAAAGCGGTGCTTGACTATTTCACCGATGCACATATTCTCGGTCTGACTGCGACGCCGACACCGGAAGCCTATGCTTTTTTTGATCAGAATATCGTCGAGAACTACGGATATGAGAAATCTGTGGTGGACGGCGTGAATGTGCCTGCCCGCGTGTACCGGATCGCGACGCAGATCACGGAGCACGGTGGCGCGATTGATTCCGGCACGACAGTAACCGAAACAAAGCGCAAAACCGGCGAAACCCAGACCTATACCGCATCACAGCAGACCGATTATGGCACAATGGATCTGGATCGTTCTGTCATCAACCGGCAGCAGATCCGAAAAGTGCTGACTGCTTTTCGGGATGCGATCTATACGGATCTGTATCCGGAGCGCGAAAAGAACTGGGCTTATATCCCGAAAACGCTGATTTTTGCGAAGGACGACAACCATGCAACGGAGATCGTAGAAGCGGTGAAGGATGTTTTCAAGGATGAATTTGAAAGCGGAGAAGTGCCGGAACATTTCGTGCAGAAGATCACCTATTCTGCGGGCGATTCCAATGCACTGATCCGCGATCTTCGGACGAAAAAGGATTTCCGCATTGCGGTAACGGTCACGCTTGTGGCGACCGGAACGGATGTCAAGCCGCTGGAAATCGTTTTGTTTATGAAGGATGTGCGCTCCGATGTGCTCTATACGCAGATGAAAGGGCGCGGCTGCCGCTGCATCACAGAGGACAAGCTGAAAGAAGTCACGCCGAATGCTGACCGAAAAGACAGCTACTATATCGTGGATGCGATCGGCGTCACGGAGCATGATAAGCTGATTCCGCGGCCCGGACCGGGGCCGGTACAGCGTCTGCTCTCTCTGGAACAACTGCTGGAACATCTGGCGCACAATGAGTTGAGCGATGACAACCTGTTGCTGCTGCGCGACTACTGCTCGCGCATTCACAACCGGTATGAGTATAACCGGCTGTTCGGCAAGCATCTGGAAGAATACATCGCGCAATTCGGATTCTCTCCGCGCACGATCGCTGATAATATCCAGAACGCATACGAAAACGGCAATCTTCCGCCGTACAGCAGTCCGTCTGAAGACAACTCTGTCCGAATGGCGCTGATTGACGATCTCATCAGCAATGTTCCGGCGCGGAAAATGCTGCTGGAACTGCAAAAGGGCTACTATGTCACGACGGAGGAAGACCCCGATACGCTGATCTATGCGGGATTCTCCAAAGAAGACGCGAAAGGTTATATCGAAAACTTTGAGCGCTATCTCGATGAGCACAAGGACAGCATCGAGGCGCTGCGCATCATCTATAATGCAGAAGATACGCTGATTACGCATTCCATGCTGACAGAACTGCGCGACCGTCTGCTGACTGAAAGCAGACAGTTCGGTGTGGAGCAGATCTGGAAGAACTATAAAACGCTGGATGACAGCGGCAATGTCGATGAGCTGGACACCGGCAGCAACGCAAAGGCGCTGACGAATCTGATTCAGATTGTGCGGTATGCCTACGGCAAAAATCCGCGCCTGACGAGCCTGATCACCGGCTATGCGCAGAAATTCCACCTGTACTGCGGCCAGACGCAGCGCAGCCTGACCGACGAGCAGACCGAGATCATGAAGCAGATCGCGGATTTTGTCATCATGCAGGGCGCTGTTACGGCGGCTGATCTGAACGAGATCGACGCAGACCTCTGGCGGCAGGGCATCCGCGCATTTGCACAGCCTGCGATGTTCAATGAAGAAATCGCGGCACTCTCAAAATTCTTACTGAAGGCGGCATAATCTATGGCACAGAAAACAGAATCCGCACTGCTGAAAAAGGTATGGAACATCGCAAATGTGATGTCCTCGGCGGGTGTCGGATTTACGGACTATATCACGCAGTTCACCTATATTCTCTTTCTCAAAATGGACGACGAACGCGAACAGCTCGGTCTCGGCAGCAATCTGCCGGAGGGCTGCAAGTGGGCAGATCTGAAAGCGGAAAGCGGCGAAGACCTTGTAAAGACCTACGAGGCTATTCTGAAAACGCTCTCAGAGCAAAAAGGTCTGATCGGCACGATCTTCACAAAAGCCGCAAACAAAATCTTCGAGCCTGTTTATCTGAAAAAGATCATTGATATGGTCGATGAAGAAAACTGGTACATGATGGACAGCGACCTCAAGGGCGCGATCTATGAGGGTATCCTCGAAAAGAACGGTCAGGACAAGAAAAGCGGCGCGGGACAGTATTTCACGCCGCGTGCGCTGATTCAGGCGATTGTTGAGGTTCTGAATCCGAAGATCACGGAAACAGTCGGAGACCCGTGCTGCGGTACCGGCGGCTTTCTGCTCGGTGCATACGCACACATGAGAACGCAGAGCAAGGACGCGGAAAAGCAGAAGTTTCTGAAAAATCACGCGCTGTTCGGCGCGGATAATACGCCGCTTGTCGTCACGCTGGCTTCGATGAATCTGTATCTGCATGACATCGGCATCAAGGAAAGCCCGGTCATCTATCAGGATTCACTGCTTGATACATCCGAACGATTGTTCGACGTAATCGCAACGAATCCGCCTTTCGGTGCAAGGCCGCAGGGTGCTGTCGGCGTACAGAGCGTGCGCACGGACTTCATCGAAACATCGGATAATCAGGTGAACTTTTTGCAGCATATCATGTCGATCGTCAAGACGGGCGGCAGAGTTGGCGTGGTGCTGCCGGACAGCGTTCTGACGGACAGCGGCTCGACCAAGCAGGTGCGCGACGAGCTGCTGAAAGAGTTTAATCTGCACACGATCCTGCGGCTGCCGACCGGCATTTTCTATGCGAACGGCGTCAAGACGAATGTGCTGTTCTTTGACAAGGGCGAGCCGACAAAGGACATCTGGGTATATGATTACCGCACGGGCATCAAGCACACCATGGCGCAGAAGCCCATGACCAGAGCCGATCTCGATGAATTTGTGCAGTGCTATTGCAGCGGGCACACGGCGGACAGAGCGGAGACCTATTCCGCGGAGAATCCGAACGGCAGATGGCGGAGGTTTTCGGCGGCGGAGGTTGCTGCGCGCGATGACCTGAACTTCAAGTGGATCGACCTCACGGAGGAGGACGAGCGCACGGTCGGCGAGATCATGGACGATATGCAGGCACAGGCGGACGCGATCAGCGGTGCGCTGGAGACGCTGCGCGGCATTCTGGGAGGGCTGAGCCTTGATTGATATAATCGCTGTAAAAAACAGAATGCTTGAAATTGCTGTGCATGGAAACCTTGTACCGCACTATAGTGACGATAAGCCCATGCAGGATATTCTTGCCAATATCCGTGAAAAACGTAATGAGAAAATCAAATCTGGGCAAACAAAACAGCCAAAAGAAAAGCCAATGTCAACTGACGAGATTTTTGATATTCCGGATTCATGGACATGGGTAGCTCTTGGTGATCTGTGTCTGCTTATTTCGAGAGGAAAATCGCCACAGTATTCAGATGTTCCAAAATATCCGGTATTCGCGCAAAAATGTAATCAACCGCACCAATTAGCCTTAGAGAAAGCTCTGTTTTTAGATGAAAAAACGCTTGCCAAATGGCCTGAGTATTTTAGACTTCAAGATGAAGATATTGTGATTAACTCGACAGGAACTGGCACTATGGGAAGAGTAGGCTATTATGATTCTACGAAGCTTCCGAAGAAGTACCCATTTATGGTTCCAGACTCACATATTTCACTTCTACGTCTAGGTGAGGGCATTGTTGCGAAATACATTTATTACGCCTTGAGGTCTCCATCAATTCAAAAGCTCATGTTTAAGCAATTCAGAGGTAGCACTAATCAAAGAGAATATTATATAGATTCAGTATATGCTACCCCTGTTCCCATTCCTTGCACCGCAGAACAGAAAGCTATTGCAGATAAGTTGGATCAAATCTATGGTGTTCTCGATATCATTGACGCGGCGCAGGAGCAATATGCCGCCGATGCCGAAAGCCTGAAAGCAAAGCTCATCACGCTGGGCATTCAGGGCAGGCTCACCGAGCAGCTTGAATCCGACGGCACCGCCGAGGAGCTCTATCAGCAGATTCAGGCGGAGAAACAGCGGCTCATCAAAGAGGGCAAAATCAAGAAGGAAAAGCCCCTGCCGGAAATCAAGCCGGAAGAAGTGCCGTTTGAAATTCCGGGGAATTGGAAGTGGGTGAGAGCCGGCAACGTTTTTGTGATTGGAACCGGAGTTACGCCATTAAAAAGCGAAAAGAAATATTACAACGAGGGCAACATTCCGTGGGTAACATCAACGCTAACAACGAATAGGTATATTTCTGAAACCCAAACATATATAACCGAATATGCATTAAACACACTTAATTTGAAACTGTATCCTGTCCATACTTTGATAATAGCGATGTATGGAGAAGGAAAAACAAGAGGACAAATCTCTGAACTATTAATACCCGCAACAACAAACCAGGCGTGTGCTGCATTAGTCAGCGTAATATATAACAAAGAGACAATTGATTATATGTGTTATTTCTTTCAGTATTTCTATGAGAGTTTGCGGGCATTAGCACATGGGGGAAATCAACCCAACCTGAATTTACAAAAAATCAAAGAAGTCTGCATTCCTCTCCCGCCCCTCGCCGAGCAAAAGCGCATCGCCGAAACGCTGGAAAGGGTGCTGGGGGTGCTGGCGTAAGGAGGCAGCATGACGGATATTGAAAAAATACAGGAGATCATCCAGCAGATTGATTGGCTTTTATCAGTAAATATCACGCCCAATGATCCGGAGTTTCAGGAATGGCACAGCAGAACAGAACGGTTCCTTCATAACAAGTATGGCGCTGATAGCATTGAGTTGAAAGACTTTCAGAAGTATACGTTCTTCCCAAAGCTTGCGAAAGCTCCGCGTGATAAGCAGCTCCTTAAATTACTGATTTATGATAAGTGTCACAGCGACCTCAAAACGATTAAAAATCTCTTTCTTGACAATCTGCAAGATATGCAAGATGAGGAAACGGAGGCAGCAAAAATGCAACCCGTTGAACAGGATTGCATTGAACGTATCTTTACACGTTTCCGGAAGGTTGCACTTCAGCTTACGAGGCGGCATGACGGACGCAATACCCTGTGCATAAAGGATGAATACGATGTGCAGGACTTGCTGCGCGCGCTGCTGTCGCTGTACTATGACGATGTCCGCCCGGAGGAACCGACGCCGTCCCATGCAGGCAGCTCGCTGCGGAGTGACTTCCTGATTCCGGAGATCGAAGCCGTGATCGAGGTCAAGAAAACGCGCCCTTCCATGACGGATAAATCGCTCAGCGAGGAACTGATCGTGGATATCGAGAAGTATCAGGCGCACCCGAACTGCAGGAAGATCTATTGCTTTGTGTACGATCCTGATATGATCCTGCGCAATCCTGCCGCGATCAAGAATGACCTTGAGAAGAAGCATGAGGGGCTGGTCAAGGTGTTTATTGAGGCATGAATCATATTATTTCATAGAAAAAGGATAAAATAACAAAGGGGTATTTATTATGAGCGATTCTAAAACTTCATCAGTACTGGATTTTATTGGCACAGCTTTTGATGAATTGGCATCCGCAGGTGTTCCTGGCTTTAAAGAGGCAAAAGCCACTTTAAAAATATTACGTATAGGCGGCAAAGCACTTGGGGTATTGCATAATGATCAATATACAAAATGCCAGCAGGAATTAAAGAAGGAACTACGTGAATTGGCTGATTCAAAACATACTGATACGAATCATTTACGGATATTGATTGAACGATTTGCTAAAGTGGCCAAAGAGTCCGCCAATCCCATAGATCTTTGTAAATCCCAAGCCAATTTAGTAAAGGCATTGAGGGAGGGAACGGATATTCCGTTTCAATCGAAATTACCGGATGAATTCGCAGCAATTATCAATCAAAATGTAAAAAAGCTTTTTTCTTCTGCAGATTGGGACGAAGCAATTTTCGATAAAGTTGCTGCAGAAAGCCAAAAAAACATTGAAGGTGTCAAGAAAGCCACGGGGCAAGTAATAAATGAATTAGAATATAAGGGCAGCTTTCAGGAATACCTAGATCATGCAGTCTTACCGGCGAATCGCCCTGGTTATGAAAGCAGATTTCTTTATCTAAATGACACCCTCTCTCTTTACGGTAGAGAAACAGAAAAAGCGAACATTGAACGCTTTTTACGATCTGAGGAGCGAATATCAGTTTGGGCTATTTGCGGTCAGGGTGGTGTAGGAAAAAGTAAGCTAGCAAGACATATTTGCCAGACATATAGCGAGTTTAAGTTCGTTTGGCTGGATGAGGATGAGTTCTCTAAAATTGCTGCTATACAAAGCGGCTATTCCACGGATAATTCAGTTGTTTTTATTTGTGATTATGCAGATGAAAAAGGAAGTGATCTCCTCGCCCTTATAAAAAGAATAAACAACAGTGAAATAA
Organism: Ruminococcus sp. Phil11; assembly: GCA_001940925.1. Classification (GTDB taxonomy): domain Bacteria; phylum Bacillota; class Clostridia; order Oscillospirales; family Ruminococcaceae; genus Firm-04. The sequence goes on along the minus strand of MSGZ01000041.1, from coordinate 2,226 downwards.
AGAAAGCAAGATTTCTTTTGCTATCACGTGATGAGAACTGGTTCCCGCGATTTGTTTGTACCAATTCACTGCAGGGAATCGGATATAAGCAATCTGCAAAATATGAATCACTGAATTTATCACAATTCGAGCTTGGAAAAGAAGTGTTTGGTCAAATATTGGACGAATTTCAAAAAAAGTACTATCCTGAGCATGCAGCATTTTCACCGGCGGACATCGATATAATCCTTAATAATGTAAATAGAGCTGTTCCGACAAACTCTCAGAATGTGAAAGCAAATCGCTGTCTGTTTGTTTTGATTTTTGCAGACTGCTTTTTACAAGATTCAGAATCTGTATTAAATAGTTTAGATGAACTGTTGCGATATTTCTTTGAACGCTCTAAAGAACATTTGGCCCACTGCGATGAAGCATATACACCTGCTATGATAGAATCAGGCGTGCGACTGTTGGCACTTGCAACTGCATTGCGTGGTTTTCGTTTAAATGACAACACACTGCCGGAATTTATGAAAGCAGATATTACTGAAATCAAAAATGTATTCGGCCGTAACAAGCAGAAAATCGTATCTTTTTGGAATAAGATTACTGACAATTCCTTTTCCGATGATACAATTCATCCGTATGAACCGGACTTAATTGGAGAATACTTGTTCTTATGGCAGTTTTTTGATAATCTCATGGATGATGAACCGCGGAAATGGTGTGAATATTTGATAGAAAGAGTTGAGAATGGCGATAACTCAGTTGAGGTCTTCATCAATCGCTGCGCTGCTGACTGGCCTGAATATGGTAATGACAGATTGAATTTTTTCTCTTTCTACAGCCGTGTACAACAAGAAATGCACGAAAGAGAGGCAATTCATGCATAATTATGATAAATTGACCCGTATTGCACGGGATGCTATCTTACAGATAAATGATTTTAAGCAGGCACAATCTATTTTGAACAATGTTCCGAAAGCTGTTTTTGAAAACGTATCTCTCACTGCTTTATCATACTATGCGGAAGCTATTAAGCACATGATGTCGTTTTCAAATGCAATCCAGAAGTTTTACTGCAATGTTCAACTGGAGCGCATAACAGTTTCTATTTGCCGCGATGCGCTTCTTCGGAATCTTTCGGAAGAAAAAGAGCATTATAAGCAGGATGAATTATATGGAATTATTGATGTATTGACTGACATTGCTTCTGTTTATTATGATCAGAGCGAACTCGATACAGCAATGGATATTCAAAAAGCAATAGATTCGCTGAAAGCGCATCTGGAACATCCTGATAAGCCGGAATTGGACGATTCTTATTTTGATCTTGTTAATACTTATATAGCAAAATGTGATTTTAATAATGCATTGGAACGCTTATTAAAAGCAAAAATAGTCCGTGAAACAGAGTATGGTCAAAACAGCCCTGAAGCTGCTTCAGTTTATCATTACTTGGCCATTGCATATCGAAAAAAGGGTAAATACGACGATGCAGTGTATTTCAGTGAAGCGGCGCTGGACATCCGCAAAAAAATCCTCGGATTAACGCATCCGGATACTGCAGCATCCTATCATGAACTAGCCGATGTATATAAAGACATGGGTGATTATCCTAACGCAGAGAAATATTATCAAAATGCATTGAATATTCGAGAGCCTTTATTAGGTTCAGAACATCCAGATACAGCCATGACCTTCAACAATATCGCAGGAGTCTATCAAGCCAAGGGTGACTATGACAAGGCGCTGGAGTACTATGAAAAAGCACTGGCAATCCGTGAAACAGTGCTGGGCCCGGAGCATCCGGATACAGCCACGACCTACAACAATATCGCAGGAGTCTATCAAGACAAGGGCGATTATGACAAGGCGATGGCGTTCAATAAGAAGTCTTTGAAAATCAAAGAAAAAGTGCTGGGTACGGAGCATCCGGATATAGCCACGACCTACAACGATATCGCAGGAGTCTATGAAGCCAAGGGCGACTATGACAAGGCGACGGAGTACTATGAAAAAGCACTGGCAATCCGTGAAACAGTGCTGGGCACGGAGCATCCGGATATAGCCACGACCTACAACGATATCGCAGGAGTCTATCAAGACAAGGGCGACTATGACAAGGCGTTGGAGTTCTATAAAAAGTCTTTGGAAATCAAAGAAAAAGTGCTGGGCCCGGAGCATCCGTATACAGCCGCGACCTATAACAATATCGCAGGCGTCTATCAAGACAAGGGCGACTAT
>MSGZ01000040.1 GCA_001940925.1 Ruminococcus sp. Phil11 | reverse complement strand
TTCTTCTCGATCCGGATATCTGCACTTTGCTGCTGCGGTACCGTCAGCGGGACGACCGCCTGTGCAGAGCGAATGTACTGCTCCCGGACTTTTCGCAGCCGGTAATAGAAGCTCTTAGTTTTGATGCCGTTTTCCGCGCACCATTGCGGAACCGTCAGTCCGCTTGCTTGTTGTGCTTCGAGTTGTTCCGCCCATTCCCGCAGGCGTACATCCTGCTTTACTGCCGTGATCGCTGTTGTGGTTTCCGATTGCATACCGATTCCTCCTCGTGTCAGTCTAAAACACTCCAAATTAGTCCAATGATTTGCTTAGGACTCCATTATACCATTATTGACACCGGAGGGGAAGACGCGGATTATTTGTGAGTATTAAATCAGAAGATACGAAAAAATCGCCCTAAGCAGGACGATTGGAGAAATTTATGAAAAACTATTGACAAGTAACACAAATGGTGCTAAGGACACCGACTGACTTAGTGAGACTGGCTATAGCGTGTTTCCATTATAACACATAATCTGACACGTAAGTGGCTGTCAATCAAAATGCCGTTATGGTATGGGCTGTGGATATAACTAATAGGTCGCAAATCATCCGATTTGCGACCTATTAACTATAAAATAGTGGTCGAGGTGACAGGACTTGAACCTGCGGCCTCTGCGTCCCGAACGCAGCGCTCTACCAAACTGAGCCACACCTCGTTGATTTGTTTTTTGCGGTCGTCTGTCTCACGACTGCCTTGCTATTATAGCACAAAGTTACGAAAATGTCAAGGGTATTTTCTGCAAATTGCAAAAATTATCAGAAAACACAATTTACCCCTTGAAATTCAGAAAGAAATGTGGTATAATGTTACCAGAACGCAGGGGAGAGCAACTGCGTTCTGTCAGAAACATCTGGAAATTCCGGATTATAGGTGTGCGGGCCCTGTGCAGCTAAGCACCGTGAACCATGTCAGGCGGGGAACCGAGCAGCATTAAGCGGATCGCTGGGCGTGCCGCAGTCAGCCTGCACACCTATGCTCCGGAATTTTTCCTGTTTATTCCAGTTTACCCTGAACGGAGGCTTCGTATGGGCAGTGTGCTCCGGCGGTATACCGCACAGCTCGGAAAAACGGCAATGGCCGCAGCGTTTCCCGCGCTTGTGATCTATGCGGTCATCGTCGCGTTTTTCGGCATCAGCGGTACGCCGCACGGGAAGGAAATGCTCCCGGTGAATTATGTCGAGCTGCTTCTGCTGATCTATGCCGCTTCGTTCATTGCGTCCTGTGTGCTGGCGCGGCAGTCGCTCATCAATGCGGCGACCCGTCCGGATCATGACCTGATCGGCGATGCCTTCGGCGGGCTCCGCAAACAGGATAAGCTGTTTTCCGATGCGATGGACGCATACATAAAGGAGCGTCCGCGCACGGCACTGGAACGCTTCCTTGCGGTCCGCGAATTCGAGCTGACCGATAAGGAGCTCGGCGTGCTGTCCTTTTATATCGGACGCTGCTATCAGATGCTGCACTGTCCGTCCAATGCGGTCGGCTATTATGAGACTGCGCAGGAAAAAGGCTTTTCCGTGCATTATGCGAAGCTGTTTGAGGCAAGAAGTCTTGCCGAGGGCGGGGACTACACCCGCAGCTTCCGGCTGTTCAATGAGCTTCTGGACAACAATCCGCCGGACGACTTTTATTTCCTGTATACCGATATCGGCTTTCTGTTTATCCGTCAGAAGCTGCCGGAGCAGGCTGCCGAATGGTTTGAAAAGTCGATCGAGAAACAGCAGAATTATGCATTTGCCCTGAGCGGCATGGCGATCGCATCCTTACAGAAAGGCGATTTCGCCGCTGCACAGGATTACCATTATAAGGCTCTGGTGAATCATCTGGATGAGCCGGCGGCGTTCCGGAAATATTATGAGGAAACGCGGCGGCTCATGCTGGAAATGCATCCGGACTGGTCGGAAAAGACCGGTGCCGGGAAGGATGCTGACGCAGAGTGACAAAGGAGCGTGACGGTGTATGGCGGCATATGAGGCGCTTTATCGCAAATGGCGGCCGCAGACCTTTGAGGACATTGTCGCGCAGCCGCATATCACAAGAACACTGAAAAATCAGATCATGCGCGAAAAAACAGCACATGCCTATCTGTTTACCGGCTCCCGCGGAACGGGCAAGACGACTTGCGCACGCATCTTTGCGAAGGCGGTCAACTGCCTGCACCCGAAGGACGGCGACCCCTGTCTCGAATGCGAGATCTGCAGGGATGCCGAGGCCGGCGCGCTGACCGATATCATTGAAATTGACGGTGCCTCGAACAACGGCGTCGATGAGGTGCGCAGTCTCCGCGGAAATGCCGCGCTGCTGCCGGTACGCTGCAAATACAAGGTGTATGTCATCGACGAGGTGCACATGATGTCCGCAGGGGCATTCAACGCACTGCTGAAAATGATCGAGGAACCGCCTCCCTATGTCAAATTCGTCTTTGCGACCACCGAGATCCACAAGGTACCGGCGACGATCCTGTCCCGCTGTCAGCGGTTCGATTTCCGCCGCATTCTGCCCGAGGATATCGCGGGACGCATTCAGTATATTGCAGAGCATGAAAGCTTTTCGGTCTCCGATGCCGCTGCGCACCGCATTGCGGTTCTGGCGGACGGCGGTATGCGTGACGCGCTGAGCCTTCTGGATCAGTGCGCCGCAGTCTCCGAGGAGATCGGGCTGGAAACGGTCGAGGAAGCGGTCGGCGTTGCGGGCACGGAATCCGTTTACGAGGTCCTGCGTGCGATCGCCGCGCACAATGCTTCCGCTGCGCTGGAGCGCATCGACCTGCTCTATCAGCAGTCCAAGGACATGACGCGCTTTGCGGACGAGCTCTCGCAGCAGCTCCGCAGCCTCATGCTGCTGAAAACGGCACCGGGCGATCCTTCGCTGCTCGGCGTGATGCCGGATGATGTGAAAACGCTGCAGGAGATCGCGCAGTCGTTTACGCTGGCGGGAATTCTGGATGCGCTTTCTGCGGTGCGGCAGTGCTGCGACCGCATGACCCGTGCCGGCAACCGCCGCATGGAGCTCGAAATGACGCTGATCCGGCTCTGCTCCGATTTTCAGGCACAGAAGGGCGATGTGCAGGCTCTGACCGACCGGATCGCCGCGCTTGAGCAGCAGCTCGCAGAGCTGAAGCGGAACGGTGTTCCGGCGGCACTTCCTTCAGCACCGCGCAGAGAGCCGCAGCCGAAGCGGGATGCCCCTGCTAACAATCTGCAGATCGAGGGCAAGCCCGATACCTCAAAATATCTGCCCGTTAAAAACTGGGCAACTGTGCTGGAGCGTTTCGACGAAGTCAACCCTTCGGTTTCGGGGCTGCTGCAGGGCTCGGATGCCTTTGCCAACGACGAAAGCGGTATACTGCTGATGCTGGTGAAAAACAAGCTGTTCAAGAAGCTGTTTTCGCAGCGGGATGCAGCGATGCTCGGGCAGGCTGCACAGCAGGTGCTCGGCAAAAAATATTCGATCCGGTTCAAGTCGGTTGAAACTGCTGAGGAGCAGCCTGCACCGGCGGATATTCTGTTCCGGCGCGCAAAGGAGCAGGGAATTGAGGTCGCGGAGCAGGAGAGCTCCGGTATCTGATGCATGATGCAGCCGCAGTCTTTGTGCTGACGGCTTGTCATAATAAAAAATAATAATGAAAATGAGAGGAACATTCTTATGAAATCCAGAGTACCGAAACAGTTTAACGGCGGCGGAGATATGAACTCCATGATCCACCAGGCACGCAAAATGCAGGATCAGATTACTGCACTGCAGGAGGATATCGAGCAGCGCACATTTGAGGCAACTGCAGGCGGCGGTGCTGTCACCGTGACGATGACCGGCAAAAAGACCATTCAGTCCCTGACCCTGAGCAAGGAGGTCGTGGATCCTTCCGATATCGACATGCTGCAGGATCTCATCATCAGTGCCGTCAACGAGGCAGTCAACAACATCGAGACCACAACGGAGAACGAGATGAGCAAGATCACCGGCGGCGTGGCTCTGCCGGGTCTGTTCTGATTTTCCATGGAGCAATTCAGTGCTCTGCCGCTTGTTGTATTAGCAGAAAAATTTGCAGCGCTGCCGGGGATCGGAATGAAAACCGCGCAGCGTCTTGCGTATGCGGTCATGGAGATGCCGGAGGAGGATGCGCAGGCCTTTGCCGAGGCGATTCTCAATGCGAAGCATCACATTCATGACTGTCCCGTCTGCCAGAATCTGACGGAGCAGGATGTATGCAGCATCTGTAAAAACCCGAAGCGTGACAGCAGCACGGTCTGCGTCGTGGAGGGGCCGAAGGATGTTGCGGCGATCGAGCGGACGCATGAATACAACGGGCTTTATCATGTGCTGCACGGGCTGATCTCCCCGCTGGACGGCATCACCGCGGAGCATCTGCGGGTCGCCGAGCTGCTGGAACGGATCAGAAAGGGCGGCATCTCCGAGCTGATTATGGCCACGAATCCGAGTGTAGAGGGCGAAGCGACCGCGATGTATCTTTCGCGGCTCTGCAAACCGCTTGGCGTAAAGGTCACGCGGCTTGCGTTCGGTCTGCCGGTCGGCGGTGTGATTGAATACACTGATGAGGTGACGCTTTACCGCGCGCTTTCCAACCGCAGCGAAATGTGAGTGCAGATATGAAAAAACTGCGCGGGATCATTTTTGATGTGGACGGCACGCTGCTCGATTCCATGGGCATGTGGTCGGAGCTCGACCGCGTATTCCTGCGGGAAAACGGGATCGACCCGCCCCATGATATCTCGGATATCGTGAAGAAGATGACCGTTGAGATGTCGTCGGCGTATTTTGTCGAGCGGTTCAAGCTTGATATGACGCCGGAGGATGTCAAAAACCGTGTCGAGGAGCTGGCCGCGGAGGCTTACCGCACGCATTTGCCGCTGAAAAACGGCGCAAAGGATTTTCTGGCGGCGGCTGCAGAACGGGGCATTCCCATGGCGGTCGCGAGCGCGAATTATCCGGGGCTGCTGGATGCGGCGTTCCGGCGGCTCGGCATTGACGGATTTTTCCGGACGGTGCTGACGCCCGGCGAACAGCTTGCCGGTAAACATGCGCCGGATATTTATCTGGAAGCGGCAAGGCTGCTCGGCAGCGAACCGGCGGAAACTGCCGTGATCGAGGATGCACTCCATGCGGCGGAGACTGCGAAGGCGGCCGGATTCTATACGGTCGGCTTCCGTGACGTCAGCAGCCGGCAGGACTGGGACGCGCTCGCAGCGATCTGTGACCGGGTCACGGACAGCTGGGATGCGCTGCGTTCCGGCGGCTTTTTGCAATGCTTTTGAGTTGATTTGAGACAGAAGGGCTGCGCAGGCGAACTGTGCAGCCTTTTCGGATATGAAAGGGGTGTCCTGCATGAAAGCGTATACACAGGCAGAATTTGAACATGCGATCGAGTTCGGCGACTGGCGCGCAGAGGGCGAATACATGATCTGGTTCCGGATGATCCGGAAGCTGATCGAACAGGAAAAACTGCATCTTTACAGCAATTTCGCGGAGTATCTCTCTTTGCTCAGCCTGATACAGGGAAGCTGCCGCATCTATCAGATGTATGCGTCGCGCTTTCTGGAGGAGGACGACGATCCCGAACAGCCGCTGCTTGCATTTGATCTGGACGATCTTGCGAAGGAGATGCTGGCGAATACCGATCTCAGTTCGGTGTATGACAAGGCGGATGCGGACGGCATTGACCCGCAGGCACTGCTCAAACAGGTGCTTTCTGACAATCTCCGCACCGATGACGCGATGACGCCCGTCTTTGCTTTGCTCAAGCGGACGCTCGGCAGAGAGCGCACCTTCGCGGCACTCTACTTCTGCATGAACTATGAGAAATTCTCCGTAGAACCGTGGGAAACCGACGAATACTACTACGGGGATATCGAGGATCCCGACGAGCTGGCCGCTGCCGTTTCCGAGAACTGGGACTATGAGCAGCGCAAGCAGTATGCGGCCTGCGCGGACGAAAACGAGATCCTTGACATGATCCTGAACGAGACCGATGTGCCTCGTCTGGAGGCCTACGGCTGGCTGGCCGAATACATGTAATACGGAGGCACACATGCTGATCGACTTTCATACGCATATTTTTCCGGACAAAATTGCTGTACGCAGCGTGGAGATCCTGCTGGCCGGCATCCGCCGCGAGCAGGGTGATGCATACTGTGAAAGCAATACGCTGATCTATCGCCCGGCGACGCTGGACGGGCTGCTTGCTCTTATGGCGCAGTCCGGCGTGGACCGCAGCGTCTGCCTGCCGATTGCGACAAAGCCGGAGCAGACCGAAAGCATCAACCGCTATGCGGAGAGCGTGCAGTCAGAGAAGGTGCTCTCCTTCGGGACGCTGCATCCGGCTGACCCGGAATGGGAACGTGTGCTGGAATTGCTTGCCGAGCGCGGATTCAGGGGCATCAAGCTGCACCCGCAGTTCCAGCTTTCGGATATCGACAGCCCGGAATGCATCCGCATTATCAAAAAAAGTGCGGCACTCGGCCTGCTCGTGATGTTCCATGCTGGCGCGGATATCGGCCTGCCGCCGCCGCTTTATGCGACACCGGAGAAGATCTCGCATGTGCTGGCCGAGACAGAGGGCAGCAATCTGATCGCGGCGCATCTCGGCGGCTGGGACATGTGGGATGATGTGGAGCAGTATCTGGTCGGGACGCCGATCCTGTTTGACACCGCGTTTATATGGAAATTTATCAGTCCGGCGCAGTGCAAACGCATCATCCGGACGCACGGCGCGGAGAAGATCCTGTTCGGCTCGGATTCGCCGTGGGAGGACCCGGCGGATACGCTGCGCTTTCTGCAGTCGCTTGGCCTGACGGAGCAGGAAACGGATCTGATCACGCATGAAAACGCACTGCGCATCTTAGGAGAGACGGAAACCGCATGAAAACAGTTCTGATCGCGGGGCATGAGGTCCCGCAGACGGCCGCGCTTGCGCCGATGGCGTCGGTCGCGGATACAACTTACAGGCTGCTCTGTATGCAGCACGGTGCCTGCATGACGACCGGCGAGCTGGTCTCCGCAAAGGGGCTCTGCTACGGCAGCAAGGGCAGCGCGGAGCTTTGCCGCATCACGCCGGAGGAACGCCCCATGGGGCTGCAGCTTTTCGGCAGCGAACCCGAATTTATCGGCGAGGCGGTGCAGCGGATTTTGCCGTTTCAGCCGGATTTCATTGATCTGAATATGGGATGCCCCGTGCCGAAGGTCGTCAATCAGGGGGCGGGGAGTGCGCTGATGAAAACGCCGGAGCTCGCCGAGGAACTGATGAAAACGGCGGTCCGTTCGGCGGACGGTGCCTGTCCCGTCACCGTCAAAATGCGCATCGGCTGGGATGCGGAGCATGTCAATGCGGTCGATTTTGCAAAGCGCATGGAGGCTGCCGGTGCTGCGGCGATCACCGTGCACGGCCGCACCCGGACGCAGTTTTACAGCGGCAGAGCGGACTGGTCGCAGATCGCGGCGGTGAAGCAGGCGGTCTCGGTTCCGGTGATCGGCAACGGCGACATTACCTGCGGTGCCGATGCACTGCGGATGTACGCGGAAACGGGCTGCGATCTGGTCATGGTCGGGCGTGCGTCCTACGGCAACCCGTGGATCTTTGAGGAGATCGCCTGCGCGGTCAGCGGGGAGACATTCACCCCGCCGGAGATCCCGGCAAGGCTGCAGGAAATGCTCCGCCATATCCGCATGATCCTTGACCGCAGCGAAAAGAAGGAATCGCTCGCGATGCGGGAGGCGCGCAAGCACGCGCTCTGGTATCTGCGCGGGTATCCGGGCGCGGCGGCGTTCCGGGCGCGCTCCGCGACGCTGAACAGCTATGCGGAGGCAGAGCAGCTCGTGCAGGATTATCTGCAGCAGTACGAGCGGCATAAACATTGATGCAGGGCGGAGGGGGTGAGCCGCTGTGGACGTGAAGCAAAAGGAGCTGCGGCAGGTCTCGCGCAAATACCGCAGACTGAAACGGCAGGAGAAGCGGCAGGGCAGCCGTTCTGCGCTGAAAATCGCGCTGGTGCTGCTGATTCTGCTTGCTGTCCTCGCCGTGCGGATCGCGGCGATCCCGAAGCAGGCGGCCGATCTGCCGGATGCGCTGCGCGTCTGCTTTCTGGACGTCGGGCAAGGCGATGCCGCACTGATCCGGACGCCGGAACATGCCGTGCTGATCGATGCGGGCGATTATGAGCAGCGGTTTACCGTTGTGCAGATGCTGAAAGCACTCGGCGTCAGCAGGCTGGATGCGGCGGTCTGTACGCATCCCCATGCCGACCATATCGGCGGGATGTCGGCGGTACTCGAACAGATCGGTGCCGATGCGCTGTATCTGCCGGAAATACCGGAGCGGCTTGTCCCGACTGATTACCCGTTCATGATTTTGCTGGAAACGGCTGAAAAAACAGGCACCGCACTCCGGTCGCCCGCATGTCATGATACGGTCGCGCTCGGGGGTACGGTGCTGGAATTCCTGTGTACGGATAACAGTGCCTTTGACGATCTGAACAATTGCTCGCTCGGCTGCCGCATTACCTGCGGAGATATCAGCTTTTATCTGGCGGGCGATCAGGAAAATGACGCAGAAGCTGCGTTTCTGGCTGCGGGACTGGTCAAGCCGGTCAGCGTGCTGAAGGTGTCGCATCACGGGAGCAATTCGTCTACTTCGGAGGCATTTTTGCAGGCGGTGAAGCCAAAATATGCGGTGATCTCCGCGGGCGCGATGAATGACTACGGGCATCCTGCGAAAAAGCTGCTGGAACGGCTCGGTGCACACGGCTGCACGATCTACCGCACCGATCTGGACGGGACGGTCGTGTTTGCGTCAGACGGCAAACGGCTTGTGCCGGTGCCGCACTGGGACTTCGGCTTTTAACGGTCAGCGAAAGCGGTTCTGCGCTTCGTCGTAGCGGAAGCCGGCTGCGGAGAGCTGCTGCTTCAGTGCTTCCTCGCTGACGCCGTACTGCGCGCAGAATTCCGCAAGCGATGCGCCGGTATCGCGCAGCTGGGTATTGACATAGCTGAACAGGATAAACGGGTCCTTCGGTAAACTCATAATCCTAACTCCAATCATATTGTGATCATTCGCGGAGCCGCCTGAACGGTTCCGCTTTTTGTATACGGGGAAAATGAAAAACTGCAGGATAGCTTTTGCCGAAACGCAGCAATACCATATCTTCTGCATAATGGGGTCTGGGGACAGTGTCCCTTAAGCGGGTCAACATGAAGAAACAAGTTTCTTCATGTTTGGCGGAGCCCCATTTTCAATCCGTCACCTTATTCTTCCAGAAGGCGGGGACGGTCTCCAGAACCAGCGGGTCAATGACGACCGCCTGCATGTGCAGTCCGTCGTAGGCGCGCTCGGTCATGGACTTCGGGTAGCCGACCGTTTCGCCGTACTGCAGCGAATCGCAGAAATAATAATAATATTCATCGTAGCCGGTCAGAATGAGTGCATGCTCCGGGATCATGAAGGTGAACAGCGTGCCGTCCGGCAGATACCACTGCATGGATTCCTGCGGAGGCTCCATGTACATCGTCGCCCAGATGATGACCGGCTGTCCCTTGTCGATATAGTCGGTGCAGAGCTTTTCCAGCGGCTGATAGCGAAGCCTGACCGCAAGCCCGTCCTGGATCTTGTTGATCGCTTTCACCAGTGCGCCGCTGTAGCAGCCGAAGCCGTCGAACACGGTCGGGTCACCGATGAAATATTCCCACGGGCTTTCGCCGTGCATCTCGCCGTCCTCGCCGGTGCCGGGATAATCCGCGACCGGCAGATATTTGCCGAGGAATAAATCAAGCGGCATGTCGATGCCGTAATACTGCAAAAGCTCGACCGCGGAGATCGACTCGCAGGCGGTCATGTAATCCTCGGCCTGCGGGATATGCGGCACGTTTTCGATGATGTGCCCGTTTTCGCCCTGCGGGATGACCTGCTTTTCCCACTGCGGGTTCACGGTGACTGCTGTCGTGACGGTCGTTACGGGGGCTGTGCTGACGCCGGTCAGAGCCGTTCCGGTGACGGGCGGGATCGTTTCCGCAAAAAAGGAAGTTTCGGCGGTGTCCCGGCTGCATCCGGTCCCGCAGGCTGCAAGCATCCCGCAAAGCAGCAGGAACGGCAGCCGTTTACTGATACACATGCGCAGATGTGCACCTCCCCTGACAGAATCTGACAGCTTATTATATCTCATTTTCCGTTAAATGTCAAACATTTTTCCGGACATTCGGCTATCCGTCAGCAAAGCGCGGAAAAACCGGCCGGAATGTAGCAAAAAAGACTGCGCCGCATATCATACTGCAAACGGCAGGTGCCGTAACAGGAGGAGATCATGCGGAATACTTATTTTCTGGGCGGTGCTTCGCCCGACGGATTTGAAACGGATTTTTACAGGGAGCAGCGGCATTGCTGCGGGATTTTGCTCAAGGGCGGCCCCGGAACAGGCAAATCGACGCTGATGAAGCGGGTCGCGGCGGCCTTTCCGGAGGAGGATGTTTCGGTGTATCACTGCGCGTCAGACCCGCGGTCGCTGGACGCGGTCGTGCTTGAACAGCGCGGCATTTATGTTGCCGATGCGACCGCGCCGCACGAGGCCGGAACGCCGCTGCCCGGTGTGACAGGCATCCTGCTTGACCTTGCCGCGGGCATCGGAACGGAGACGATGCAGGATGCCGCTGAAACGGTCAGGGCACTGTATGCGGCAAATCAGGCGGCGCATCTGCAGGCGCGGAAGGGCTTTGCCGGGATCGCGGCACTGGAAGCGCAGATCATTGCGGCAGGGGAGCGCGCACTTCTGCGCGGCAAGCTGCAGCGGTATGCAGAGGGGCTTGCGGGACGCATCCTGCCGAAGAAAAACGGAACGCAGGGCAGGCTGCTGTACCGGCAGCGCATTGCCGTAACGCCCGACGGCAGGCAGGCATTCCTGCCGCAGGACTTTGACCTGATCGTGCTTTCCGACCCCGCGCGGACGGCTGCTGTGATGCTTCTGCGGCTGCTTGCGGAAGCGGCAGCCGAACGCGGCCTTACAGCGGAGCTGACGCGTTCTCTGACGCGTGCAGACCGTGCGGCGGTCATGCTGGTGCTGCCCGAACAGAAGCTTATTCTGGCGGCGGAGGAGGCACTCCCGCGCGAAGCGGAGGCGGTGCCGGTCACGGTGCTGCATCTCCGGCGGTTTTACGATGCTGACATGCTGCGGCAGCATCGCACGCTGATCCGCTTCTGTGCGAAGTCCGCGGCCGCTGCGGAGGAACAGACCGCCGCACTGCTCCGGGATGCGCTGCGGATCCATGACGAACTGGAAACGCATTATATCCGCGTGCTCGATACAAAGCAGCTTGACCGGACAGCGGATGCGCTGATAGATCAGATAAAGCACGATCAAACCTAAGCGGGGCAGCCCAGCGGGTGATTCCGAAAGGTCGCCGGAAAGAACGCGAAAGCATAAATATACCGTTCTTAGCTTGTTTTTTACATGATAATATGGTATAATAGAAAAAACCGGAACCGAAAAGGAGGATGCGCATGAAGCTGCCGGAGAATCTTGAACAAATGCTTGCAGGGCAGCCGTTTTCTGCGGAGACTGCCGGTCTTTCAGCGGCGGAGGTGCGGATCTATCCGGACAGCGTGCTGAAAGCGGAACCGCGCTCGGAAAAGGCTGCGTTGCATGTCGCGATGCTGCGCTGGATGCACGGCAGACTGCCCGTGCCGGAGGTTCTCTGCTGCGAGAACGATGCGGAGATGCAGTATCTGCTGATGTCGCGCATCCGCGGTCAGCGGGCCTGCAGTCCATATTATCTGGAGCGTCCGAAGCTGCTGGCAAAGCTACTTGCCGACGCGATGCAGCAGCTCTGGCATACTGACCTGACGGACTGCCCGCGCGTGTGTACGCTGGACGATCTGCTCGAAGCGGGGGAGAAGCGTGTACGGGCGCATCTTGTCAATACGGATGACCCGGAAATATTCGGGGATGACGGCTTTTACAGTCCGACCAAGCTGCTGAACTGGCTGCGGGAGAACCGTCCGGAGTCGGAGCCTGCACTTTCGCACGGCGACTTCTGCCTGCCGAACATCCTGCTGGAAGGCGAATCCGTCAGCGGCATGATCGACCTCGGGGACGCCTGTGTCTTTGACCGCTGGTATGACATTGCGCTCTGCTGGCAGAGCCTCTACCGCAATCTGAACGGATATTACGGCGGGGCGGTTTACAGCGGCTGGGATCCGATGCTGCTGTTCGATGCGCTCGGCATGGAACCGGACTGGGACAGGATCCGGTATTTTATCTGTCTGGATGCGCTGTTCTGATCACATGCATACAAAAAGCTCCCTGTACCTGCCGTACAGGGAGCTTTGCTGTCTGAATATCAGTTTGCCTGATCGAGATCGAGATACTGCACCTGACCGAATACGGCGACGCCGTTGCGGTTGGTGAGATCCTTCAGCGAGGAAATGATCGAAGCATTGATGTTATCCGACTTCTTTGCAACTGCGATCTTGTACTCCGCATTGATCTGGCCTGCAGGTGTTTCGTGCGGTGTCAGCAGGATCGCGTGTGCGGTGTTGACATTGTTGATGATGTCGTTATAAGCCTCGGTGCTGTCGTTGGACGGGATCACGATGAGGAACTCATCGGAGCCGGTACGGTAGATCTTGCCGTTCAGGAATACCTTGCGCAGTGCCTGAACCGTGGAGAGCAGCACCTGGTCACCGGCGTCGTTGCCGTAGGTCGAATTGATCTGGCTGAATTCGGAAATGTTGAAGAATACGAAGTAGTAGCAGCCGTCCTCGACCGCGTTGAGCTTGGATGCATCCATCGAGAACGAAACACGGTTGTTCGCCTCGGTCAGGATATCCTGGAACATTGCCGTTGTAAGGGACTGCTTGGTTCTTTCGGTCTTGACGAGCTGCGAGGACAGCTTCTGGTTGGTCTGCTCCGCGCGCTTGTTGAGCAGGTGGAACACGATCATAAGGCCAATCATCAGCAGGCCGAACAGCAGCAGGAACAGGCGCATCGCGTAGGTCAGGCCGTAGACCTCGCTTCTGGTATCGTTGAACATCAGGATCCAGTTGTGATCCGGCATATAGGAATATGCGGAAACGTAATTGACGCCGTCCTCCTTGAACTCGAAGTTGCCGACGGTATCGGGTGTATCGGCCGGGTTGCTGAAGCGGTCGCACAGTGCAAGCACCTCAGGGGTCTCGGCTTCCTTCTGGATCATATAGGAATTTGCGTGGAAGATATACTGCTTTGTGGCGACGTCGATCATGCTGTAGGTGGACTGTTCCAGGTCGCGCGAGGCCAGTTTGTCGAGGTCGGAGATCAGGCCGTCGGTGAAAATGCCGATGCCGACCAGACCGATCGGATTCTTGTTTTCGTCGTAGACCGCCTTATACATGGAGACGATCTGCTTGTGGCTGGCAGGCGAGGAAATGATGCCTGTATCATAAACACCGTTTCCGGCTTCCAGCATGGCATTCTGAAGCTGTTCCAGCGATTCCGGCGTCTTTCTGGTGATCATGCCGGCGATCTTGCTGTTTGTGTGCACCAGCACCTGCGTCGTCCATTTACTGGCGTAAATGCCCTCAAGGAACGGAATATCCTTGGAATAGGTGACCGTATACTTCTGTGCGGCCTGCAGTGCCTTGTCGTTATCCGGATTCTTGAGCAGATTGATTATCTGCGCGGAACGGCTGTATGCAGTCAGAGCTGCTTCTGCACGATCGACATAGTTGCTGACGATTTTGGAACGCTCATCCGTGACGGTTGCCATATGCTCCAGCGCGTTCTGGCGTGTTCTGTTGGAAACGATTGTTGTGACGACCAGCAGCAGCAGGATCATGATTACCAGCTCGATAACCAGAATGCGGTTTGCTGTGGATTTGTTTTGTTTATTTTGCCTTGCCATTGTTTACGATACTCCCTTTCAGTTTGATTTATTTATCTGTTTATTTTTTTCCGAAGAAACCGCCGAATCTTTTTTTCTTTTCCGGCTTTTGCTTTGCGTCAGTATCGTCTTCATCGTCTTCTGCTGCGTGGAGCAGGCTGCTGACCTTGCTGCGGATCAGATCGGCATCGTTCGTGGCCTCCGGGATCTGGACGGAAACAGCCGATGCGGATACCGAAACAGATGTGATCGAGGTCACGGATTTTGCGGGTGCTGCCTGCGCATAAGGCTGGCTCGTCTGCATATTGGCTTTCGGCCGGAACCGGTCAATGAACTCGGCGATCGGAACGGCGCGGTCCATCATCATGATCTCGCAGCGGATGTTATCCGGGTTCAGCGCGATGATGCTGCGCATACAGTCGTCACAGGGCAGCAGCGGCATACCGGTGCCGCAGGCCAGCAGCAGTACGGTGCGGATGCCTGTCTCGCCTGCATTCTGCATATTGCGCATGACTTCCTTTTCCGCATGGATATTGCGGATGGTGCCGTTGACATTTTCGCGTCTGTTGACACCGGTGTAAAGCTTTCCGGACACGGCTGCGATCACGCAGACGGTGTCATCCGGCAGAACGGGCTCTCCGCTCCGGATGCGCTGCGAGGCCAGCTCGCGTGCCGTTTGAAAGATCGTTTCATAATTCACACATTAAACCACCTTTCCGTGTGATGATATCAGACAGGTTTCAGAATATATACTCAAAATCTAAAAATGTACTCTCTGTTTTTATGATTATAACATAAAAAAGTTTTGCTGTCAACCGTTTTCCGGCAAAAAAATACAAATCCGAACGAAGAAATTTGTATACAGGTTATATTTTATGCAAAATTTACAAGCTGGAAATTCATATGTCCGCACGAAAGAAGCGGACAGCCGGAGCAGATGCGGATTTTGTGAAGCAGCACGGTACATCTTTCCTGAAATAGCAATATTGTTACGAAATGGAAATATCTTTCACAAAATACCAGGCGTATAATAACGGGCGGCTTTTACAGGTCAGGGGCCTTTGCTTCCGCATCGGAAAAAATCCCTGAAATCCGGCAGGTTCCGGCGGGTGCGTTCTGCCTGCGCTGTCCGGATGCGGAACCGTCCTGAGCAAATGCGGACTGTCTCCGGCAAAGCATACAGAAAAAACAGCATAATGCCCAATATCAGCAATCAGAAAAAATTTTTCTTACGGGATTCTGCTGCTGCGTTCAAATGTTTCCGGAGACAGAAAAATGCAGGTTTCACCGCGCTTTCGGGGCGGCGTTCAAAACGGAATGCACGAAAATTCACAAACAAGTTACGATATATCAAGAAAAAAATGCGATTTACCCCTTGCTTTTTTTTCGATTATATGGTATAATATACGATATACGGAGTGTATAATGATTTTTGATAGGGAAGTATCATTTTTCGGGGCATTTTGCGCCGGTAAAAAGTCGATAGAAGGGGTGCTAAATTATGACCTATATGCTGAATGATATTGAGGAAGCAATAGATCGCAAGTTTCTCGTGACCAAGACGCTGAGCAATCAGGTACAGGCGGGAACGATTGTGCATATCATGGACGCCCTGAGCAATAAGGACGGCTCTGTGACGGTGTACTACCGCATCACGTATACCAAGCAGGACTACACCGTCAAGTTTGATAATGTCAGACAGTTCTGCAAGTGGGCGCGCCCGGATAATTTCATCGCACGCCATTATGAGAGCTTCAATCTCAAGGAGATCCAGCGTTATGTCAAGCTGAAGGACAGAACCTTTACGTCATTCTGTCTGCCGCTGATCCTGTTTGCAGTTGCCGTGATCTGGGCAGTCTGCCTGCTCGTGTTCAAGACGGATACCTTTGCTTATATTCTGGGTACCGTGCTGACAGTGGCAGCCGCTGTGCTGATTACGTTCACATACCGTTCCAGCCGGCAGAAGGAGCTGGTCAAGCTTTACAGCAAGGTCAGTGCAAATTCCAACTGGCGCGTGAATTTCAAATAAAAACAGGCTTCATCGGAAAGTCCTGATCAGAATAAGAACGGAGCCGCACGGGATAACTGTGCGGCTCTTTTTTGGTATTTGATACAGCAAAAAAGCCCGTATCCGGTGCATTCCGGATACGGGTTTTGCATTACATGCCTTTTTTGTAGTTAAAGTTATTCTTTGCGACCTTTTTGCGCTCCTTGGCATTCTTGAGCATTTCTTCCTTGGAAAGGCCGGTTGCATCTGCTTCTGCTGCATCGGCCTCTGCGGCTGCTTCATCATCCAGGAACGTATTGAGACGCTTTCTGAACGCGCCGCCGCTGCCGCCGCCGAGATTCTGGGATACCATTGTGCTCTGCGGCAGACCCGTTGCATGAACGGACTGTGCTGCTGCGGTCGCAGGATTATGCGGCTGCGGGGGAATATAGGTGCTCTGCGGCTGCGGCGGAATGTACGTGCTCTGCGGCTGCGGAGCTGCCGGATAACCGCCCTGCTGCGGATAGGCACCCTGCTGCGGATAGCCGCCCTGCTGCGGATAAGCACCCTGCTGCGGGTAGCCGCCCTGCTGCGGATAGCCGCCCATTTGCGGATAACCGCCCTGCTGCTGCGGATAACCGCCCATTTGCGGATAACCGGTCTGCTGCTGCGGATAGCCGCCCATCTGCGGATAGCCGCCCTGCTGCGGGTAACCGCCCATCTGCGGATAACCGCCCTGCTGCTGCGGATAACCAGCCGGCATACCGTTGAACACCGGGAACTGGAATCCGGCTGCGGGATTCGGCTGCTGCATTGCACCCTGCTGCGGATACGGTGCATTCTGTGCATTTTCTGCGTCAATGGTCTTGACATCGTCCGTTGCGGTATTCGGTGCCGCAAAGAACGGGTTGCTTTCGTCGATCTGGATGCCGCCGACAAATTCGGACTGCTGTCCGAGCTGCTTCTTTGCGGGTGCCGGTGCAGAGACTGCATCGTCAAAGCCGCTCAGGAAATCGCTGACTGCTTCATGCGAAACAGGAATGATGGCGGAAACTTCCTTGCTTTCCGTATCGGATGTTGCAACGATACATGCGGCATTTGCCATATTGGCCTGAACCAGCTGCTTGAGGACATCCTCGGCGGGTTCAACGACAGCGCAGTCTGCGATCTTGACCGTTACCATAGCGGATGCGATCATTGCACCCGGGATCGCACGGACTGCCTGCTCCGCGGAATCCGAATACTTCGCTTCACCGTCATCATAACGGATGCCGGTCGAACCGCTGACGATGCCGCCGCGGTCAATGGCGATCAGGGTGACCGCTGCATCCGGCACTGCGGCGAATTCCGGAAATGCTTCCGATACCTTCAGTGCGAACTCCTGTGCTTTGCTGAGAAGCTCCTTCACTTCCATTTGTACACCACACCTTCCTGTGATAATCTGAACCGGCAGCGTTTTTTCAGTCGGTATTTCTCAGTGCTGCCAGACGCTTTGCTTTGCGCTCCGCGGCATGGGATTTGCTGTCCGCCGCCTTCTGCCGGAGGACAGGTGCCATTTCGCTGAGCAGGTCGCGGTCGCAGATGCAGGCCAGCGAGATATCATCCTCCGTGCCGAAGTGCGAACGCTTCATGAGATTCTTCTGGATAGATTTTTCAAATGTTTCCAGACGGTCGAGCTGACCCGTAATGATCAGGTGATATTCAAGGAAATCGTCCTCATTGCTGAATGAGGTATACAGGCCGTCTGTCGAAGCGTACATGGCAATGACCTTTTCATGCTCAGTATAGAAGCTGTTGAACATGGAGGCGGCATTGCTGTTGCACATGGATGCTGTCATATTCGCAGGGGCGGATTCATCGTAGTTCATCGGCATGACGGGGACGCCGTCCTCGAACAGTGCGACGAGGCTGCCGTCGCCGATCTGAAAGCCGAACTGGAATCCCTTGCCGCTGACCGCGACGATCAGCGTTGTGCCGTAATAGGATTCCTTCGGGATCGCCTGAAATTCCTCTTTCGTAAACTTCTTCATCTCATCCAGCTTGACCGGATTCTGCTCCAGATCCCGCTGGACGCGGGCATTCCAGTTGACGATGATCTGTTTTTCGATATTCTTGATAATCATCTTATGATTTGCGGGAAAATTCTGCTCAAACCGTTCCGGCTCCATATAGAACCGGCGTACAGTTTCCAGCGCAGCCTCCACTGCAAACTTCGAGCCGATATGGCTCCTGAAGTATTTTTTGCTTCCGTGTCCGTCTGCACTGACGGCAATGGCATAGTGCTCATTGACCTCATAGGCAGAATGATCCTGACAGACCAGACCGGTAGCTTCGTGGCTCGCGCCGATAACAGAATGGCTGAAACCGCCGAACATCGCAACAGGCCCCCTTGTGAGTGATAAATATTTTTGCCGCAGCTCTGTCTGAATTACCAGCCCGTATCGAGCGAAATGGCGTCCGCATCACCGAGATTCGTCATGGAATCCTGGATCTGCTGGCCGAGCAGCTTCTGCTTGGCAGAGCGTACCTCCTCCTCGGACAGCTCATGGTTGACGTCATCGGAGAGCGTCATACTCTTGCTGCCGATCTGTGCGGAGGTAACGGCGATGATCTTGATCATCTGTGCGAGCTGGCCGCCGGAATAGGCGTGAACAACGGTATCCTTGGAGCCGGTGAATTCCTCGAGCATCTCGTCATTGGCTTCGCTGCCGATGCCGAGTGCCGCCTTCAGGCCGAACTTATACCAGCTGTTCTGCTTCAGCTCCTCAAGTGCTTCCTTGTAGTCGTCGGACGGATAGCCGTCTGTCATCAGGAAGATGACCGGCGCAAACGAGAGCGACGGCGAATTCAGGAAGCTGTTGCGGGACATTCTGGAGGAAAGCTCACGGAATGCCTCGCCCATATTGGTGACGCCGTCTGCACGCAGACGCGCCCATTCAAAGTCCTCGATCAGGATCGGCTCGGAATACATCCAGCGGACCTGCGTACCGAAGGTGAGCACGGCGATCTTGACATCGGTGTCTGCTTCACCGACTCTGCGGATCTCCGGGATCAGCTCCTCCATAACGGTATTGAGCTCACCGATCTTCTTGCCGACCATGCTGCGCGAGGTGTCGATCAGGAAGAAGATGACAAGGCTCTTCTTGGAGACGCCGGTCGCGCTCAGCGGATCGTCGTCCTCGAAATCGAACAGTGCGTCATCCGGCTCATCCGGCTTTGCTGCTGCGGCATTCCCGTCTGCCGCGTCTGCCAGATTCTGGAGCGATTCCGCGGTTTCCTTCAGGGCCTTTGCTGCCTCCTCCGGCAGCTTTTCCGCCGCAGTGAAGGCCGGCCCCTTTTTCTTTTCGTTACTCATTATTCAGATACTTCCTTTCCTCCAAAATACGGATGCATCATCAGGCATCAGAGCGATGCCGTAACTTCACCGAAGTCAATGACAAGTCCCTGCCAGATCGGGAATCCCTTTCCGGGCGGGATCTCGTAGAAGTCGCCGTCCGGCATTTTTGCACGCCATGTTTTGTCTGACGTATTTTTGAATCCGAGCACGCCGGGCTTTAACTTATTCTCGACAAGCTCGCCGGCGACTGTCTGGAAGTCCTCGGAATCGGGGTCGATCTCGCACTCATAGAACACGGAGCCGAGATAAAGCGGCATACGGTTCTTGCGGTTGCTGAACTTGAGCGTTTCAAAGATCGTGCCGCACTGCGGGCACTTATAGGTCTTGAAATCGACCATTTTGAACATGGATGTGAAATTCGTTCTGCCGCAGGTGCACTGAATGATCTCGGAGCGGAGGCGGATAAAGATTTTCTGCCACTCGTTCTCGATGATCCGCTTGTTCGGATCGGAGATGCCCAGCGTAAAAGAGCGTATGAACGCATCCTTGACATAATCGGGATAAATGCGCCAGAACTTGATGACGTTATCGTGGATGCCGCGGACGGGACGGTTGCTGTCGTCGTCGGGATCGTAGATAAAGACGGCGTTCTGACCGTAATGCTTCAGTTCAGAGGATTCGGTCAGGCAGACATCCTTGACGACCTTTTCGCCCTCCATGGGGTCGCCGCGGAACAGCAGCTTGAACAGCACGACTGCGAGCGAATACTTATCGGTCTGGACATTCGGCTTTGCAACGCCGCGGACGACCTCCGGAGCCATATATCCGGGCTTGCCGCCGATGCCGAAGTTGCTGCCGTCCGGTGCGATGTTGTCGCAGTCGCAGACGAGCACGGCACCGGTATCCATATTGATAAAGAAGCCGCCGTCATTCAGGTCCTGATAGCTCTTGCCGGCGCGGTGGAGCTGCCGGAACGCATTGACGATATTGATGACCGCCGTGACCATCGCGTAAAGGCTTGTGAACCGCACGGGGGTCTTTGTGGAGCGCCCGGTCAGCGGATCGACCGAAAGCTTGTAGGTATTGAGGATATCGACGAAGGAATCGAAGCTCTCGGGCTTCAGCTCCATCAGGTAGCCGAAGGTGCCGTCCTCCTTTTCCTTGGTCAGATATTTCGGCCACAGGAACTTGTTGCTCGGGGGACCGTCACTGATATTGTTCTGAATATTCTTGCGGAACGCCTTGGGGTTTTTCATCTTGTCGATGTCATACCACTTGAGTGCCCATTTCATGCCGTTATACCGGACGAGATAGACGATACCCTGTCCGCCGCTGCCGATGACGCCGAGTACCTGCGCTTTTCCGCCGTACTCCATTTCGACTTCCTGGCCGATCGAAAGCTCTACCATACGAATCTGTCCTCCCTTGAAATGTGATTGTGCTGAGATTCAATGTCCGGCTTCAGCGCGATGCTGCCGGCAGATAGGTTTCGACCGGGATCGCATTGCTGAGGCAGTATTTATACACATACGAATTTTCCACACAGACGATCGTCAGGCGCGGACAGTATGCAAATGCGTTCTTGTCAATGAACTTGACGCTCTTGGGCAGTGTCAGCTTCCGGAGCTTTTCGCATCCCGCGAAGGCCTGCTCGCCGATGCTGCTGACGGTATCGGGGATCTCGACGATCTCAAGGCTCTTGCAGAATGAGAACGTACTGTCCGCGATCTCGAACACGCCCTTCGGCAGATTGATGCTGACAAGCTTTTCGCACTGGCTGAATGCAGCCTGACCGATCATGCGGAGCGATTCGGGCAGCTCGATCATGCGCAGGTGCTTGCAGTTGGAGAATGCATATTCCCCGATCGCGAGCAGCGAATCCGGGAGCTGGACGGAACGCAGGTTGCCGTAGCCGTCAAAGCTGAACTCTTCGATTTTCGTACATCCGTCCGGAATGACGACATTCCGGGAGAATACGCGGTATTTCTGCGCAGCCGCACGCGTAAAGACATTGTCATTGACGCTGACCGGACGGGCTTTTTCCTTCGGTTCGTTTTCATCCTCGGTCTTTTCCTTGACGCGGAGGGGCGAATCATACGGCCAGCCGAGCATATAGGTCAGACATGCGAGGACAAATTCCGCAGCGTTGTCCGAGAGAAATTTCTCTCCGAGCATGACGCTCTTGGCCTTTGTGATCGCCATTTCGTGATTGCCCTGCTCAGAGAGCAGCACACCTAAAATATTGTCCTCGACCATGGAACGCAGAAGCTTGCGCTCCTTATCATATTCGGCAATGTAATCATTGATGAGCGCGGTGAAGCGTTTGACATTGAACAGCAGGCTGCCGTTATGTTTCAAAAACAGATCACCGGAATGCTCCTTCAGCATGGTTTTCAGCTGGAGCTGGATAAGCTGCGTATTGTCAAAGCCCTCTATGTTCTGAAGGGCAGGTGCTCCGCACTCCGGGCAGGAAATGCTGTTCGGAGGGAGCTCGGCATGGCATTTCTCACACTGCATAGTAACTCTCCTGATTCAGTCTGGATCTACCGTTTTGTAATCCGGTGCGGCATCCTGCACGGCACCGATCATACTACTTTTGCCATTATAACATGTTTTTGCGATATTGTCAAGACGGCAGGGTGCTTTATTTCGCGTATCCGCTAAGAAAAAAAGGAGGTTCGGACGATTTGCGGAAATCAAAAACAAAATGCATAAATAGTGTGGAGATTCGTATATTTTCGGATAAACACAGTCAATATTGTTTGACTTTATTTTGCTTTCCTTTTGTTTATTTTGCATAAAAATGAATCAAAAAGATTGGATTGCGTAGAATTGAATAAGCCTTGATATTTTTGCATAAATGTGATATTATAATATATATGAAGGCACTTTCCGGCATTCAGGGCGGGATTGTGCCGGTCATTACGGGTATATACAATACATTGAAAGCAGGAGGAAGCATACATGAAAGAAGCGAGCAGAAAACCGTGTATCAGGGCACTGCTCTGCGGGCTCGCCGTGATGACGGGTTTCGCAATGTCAGGCTGTGCCACGGCCGATCTCGGCACGAAAAAAGAAGATCAGAAAAAGATTTTTGTAATCGGTCAGTCAGAGGGCATTCAGTTCTGGGACGATGTTGAGCAGGGTTCCCGCGATGCAGCAGAGGAATTCAAGTACGAACTGCACTATTCAAATGCAAAGTCGATCGCGGATATTGAGGGTCAGATTGATCTGGTCAATGATGCGATCAGACAGCAGGCAGATGTGATCGTCATCGCGCTGAACGATACCGAGGCACTCAAGGCACCGCTGGAGGCGGCGCAGAATGCCGGCATCAAGATTATGACGCTGAACGCGGACTTTGCCCGCGAGGATTCTGACAGACGGACTGCGTTTGTCGGAACGAATAACTTTATCAGCGGCCAGATCGCCGGAAAGCATGTCGTGGATGCATATAAGGATCCGATCAATGACAAGGCGTTCATTATGGCGCACTCCGGATCGGCATCTTCTGCAACCGCCCGTGTCGGCGGTTTCCGTTCCGTCGTGGAGAGCACGATCCAGCCGCTTGCCGGTCAGGCAAGAGCTGCGGCGGCAATTGCTGCTGCACAGGCGGCGGCGCAGGCTGCTGCACAGGCCAATCCGGACGGAGAAAATGCCGGCGGTCCTCCGGAAGGCGCAGGCGGTCCTCCTGCCGGTGTGCAGGGTGATCAGGGCGGTGCGCCCGAGGGCGCAGGCGGTCCTCCTGCCGGTGTGCAGGGCGATCAGGGCGGTGCGCCCGAGGGCGCAGGCGGTCCTCCCGCCGGTGTGCAGGGCGATCAGGGCGGTGCACCTGAAGGTGCAGGCGGTCCTCCCGCCGGTGTGCAGGGCGATCAGGGCGGTGCACCCGAAGGTGCAGGCGGTCCTCCGGAAGGCGCGGGCGGTCCCCCGGCGGGTGCCGGCGACATGGGCGATTTCAGCGCAGTTGCCGGACAGATGACTTGCAACGGTGATGTCAATACCGCAAAGGCTCAGACCATGCAGTTTCTGCAGGAGCATCCGGAAGTCAAGATCGTTCTGGCAACCAATGAGAGCTCGACGCTCGGCGTCTGCCAGGCAATTCAGGAAATGGACTTTGAACCGGATGATCTTGAGGTCATCGGCTTTAACGCAAACGATGCAGAAATCCAGTATCTTCGTGCCGGCATTCTGGACGGACTGGTCGTTCAGAATCCGTACAACATGGGCTACCTGAGCGTGTACTACGCAGGTCAACTCGCAAAGGGGCAGTCTATCGCTGCCAATATCGACACCGGCGTGACGTTTGTGACGGCGGAGAACATTGACAACGACGATATTCAGCTGATTCTGGATCCGAAGAAATATTTGGGCAAATAAGAAAGGGAGGATACAGAAATGGCAAAATCAGGTAATAAGAACACAGCCGGAAAATACGGCTATCTGATGGCTGCGGTCGGTTTCGCGCTGGTTATGATACTCAACTTTTTCCTCGTCAACTGGATCAACAACAGATCAATGAATACATTTGACATTATCTCCCGCGAAAGCCGGCACGTAAACTCCGCAAACGGTCAGCTTCAGACGATCAACGAACAGTTCATGGAGATGATCGCACAGGTCGGTATGCTGGAGCAGCACAACGGAACGATTGATGCGCTGTTCCCGGCCGTGAAGGAATCCCTGGACAGCTATGACAAGATGGAAGGCCACGATGAGCTTTCTCAGCGCCGTTTCAAGCACGCCCGTGCTTATATTGAGGCTTATGAGCAGAAAATCGTTGCCTATCAGAACCAGATCAATCTGATGGAAAGCGCACCGGCTGAGGAAAAGGCCGCGTTCTATGCAAAGCTTCCGGATATCTACGAGCAGGAGATTGCACCGCTGCAGTCCGCCGCCTCTCAGATGCTGACGGCTACAATCGGAAGTGCAAACAATGCTGCTTCTGAGAGATCGGATTCCATTACTGCAAATATGAACCTCGTCCGTGTGCTTATGATCGCTCTGCTGGTTGTCGGCGAGATTGCAATCATTCTGGCAGGCCGCTTCAGAAGACGCGCAAACGAGGAAATCAGCCGCAAGAGCGCACAGTTCGCGGATGCTTCCAGCAAGCTGATGCGTTCCCGCGAAAAAATGGAGGACATCGCTGTCACCAGCATTCTGACGGGTCTGAAGAACCGCTATGCGCTGGAGCAGGATATCGGCGACCGCCTCGCGGAGGAGCAGTTCAATCTCGCAGTGTTCGATATGGACAATTTCCGCAGCATCAACGATACCTACGGCTATGACTTCGGCGACGAGTATCTCTCGCAGGTCGCAGAGCGTCTGCGCTCCGAGTTCGATCAGTTTGCGGATATCTACAACATCACCGGCAACGAGTTCTGCTTCGTCTTTAAGCGGACCGTTTCCGATACACAGGCACTCCGCCTTGTGGACAGCATCGCGGCCGTCATGAGCAGCCCGTACACGATCTTCAATCTGACGGTGCAGCTCTCTGTCTCCGCTGCGACTTACCACTATCTTGCAGGCGACTGCCTGAATGTCAATTCGCTGCTTGTCAAGATGGACAACGTGCTCCGCAATGCCAAGCGCGCAGGCGGCGGCCAGATCCTGCAGGTCGTCAATATCTGATCCGAAAACAGAACCGAATAAGTCGGAGAGGGGAAACCGGAAACGGATTTTCCCCTCTCCGTTTTTTGCTGTAAAAATCATATAAAAAATATTTCCGGGATGCGAAAATATATTGACTTTTCATGAAATCTGTAGTATAATATAATATATTACGGGCAGCATTGCGGATGCAGTGACCGCGGGGATTCCTGGGTACCGTCTGAACGGCAGCGCGAAGGCTCTGCCGGGTACGGACTGCTTGGATACAGGAGGGTGAAATATGTCTGAATCGAGATTTATGCAGACTGTGCTGTTCGGCGGCTATGAGCGATCGGCTGTCGAGGAACGGTTTGAATCTCTCAATGCGCAGCTTTTCACACTGAAGAATGAGCTGCGGGAGACCAAGCTGCTTCTGGCAGAGCTCAAAAAGGGCTCCGATGAGGCCGCCGCACTGGAGGAGATCCTTGCCGGTGAGCGCGTGAAAATGGCACAGGTGCAGGCGCAGAATGAGACCGTAACCAAAAAGATCCGTGCGGCAGAGGACGATATTGCGGCACGCGATCAGGAAATAGAGCAGCTGAAAGCACAGGTCGAGGCACTGCAGGAGGAGCTTTCACAGAAGAATGAGAAGCTGACCTATCTGGAGGCCAATTCCGACGGCGAGGCACTGAGTGCCGTGTTCATCGAGGCGCAGAAGTCTGCCGATCTGCTCGTCAGCATGGCCAAAAAGGATGCCGCCGCACTCGATGCAAATTCCAAGCGGCTGGCGGAAAATCTTGTTGCGGATGCAAACAATACCGCCAAGAAGCTGATCTATGATGCGGAAAAGCGCAGCGCGGAAATGCTGTCAGATTCCGAGAACCGGAGCGAGCAGCTTTCTGCGGCGACCGAAAACATCAAGGCTTATGTGCTCGGCGACGTCACAAGGCTCAAGCAGAATGTCTCGGCACTCAGGCAGGCGTTCGAGAAGCTGCAGGAGGGCGGCATTGCCTCGCTGACGCAGGCGGAGGAGCTGCTCGTGAAGGCAGACGCCGACCTGAAGGCGGGCGGCGTGCCGGTCTACCACGAGATCCTGCAGCCGAAGCAGACCGAGATACCGGAGCCGGAATATGCGCCGGTCGATCATACATATTATACCGAGGCGGACAAAGCCGCCGCCGAGAAGAAGATCCAGCGCGAGGAGGAGCTGAAGCGGCTCCGCGCAATGGCAAATTCCATTAACGGCGAGGAATCGGAAAAGGCTGCACCCGTGATTCCGGAGCCGGCTCCTGCGGAACCGAAGAAGCCGAAGAAATCACTTGCGGAGGCTCTGCCGGAGCAGTATGCAAAGCAGGCGGAGGAGCACGCCGTTTCCAGTGAAGCACCCGTTTCCGCCGAGACCGTCGGAAAGATCGTTCCGGATCTTGCGGCACTTGCGGCACAGGCGGATGCACTCAGTCAGCAGGGGAAAAAGAAATACAAGTATCCGGGGCCGGGACGCAAAAACATCTGATATCGAAGGATTCAATAGATCGGGAATGGATCTGTTAAGGAATAGAGGAGTGTTTGAAAAATGAATGAAATCATCATCGTGAAACCGGAAAAGTGCGTCGGATGTAATGCCTGTGTCAGAAGCTGTCCCGCACCGGAAGCCAATATCACACGCAAGCTGGATGACGGCCGGTTTATCACATCAGTCGATCCGGATCACTGTATCGCGTGCGGTGAGTGCATCAAGACATGTACGCACGGTGCCCGCGACTATATCGACGATACCGAGGATGCCATGACGGCTGTTCTGCGCGACGAGAAGCCGATCATCGTGGTGATGCCCGAGATCAAGGCGGCTTATCCGACCAAGTGGAAGGGCATTCTGGACTGGTTCCGCAGCAAGGGCTGCGTGCTCTACGATGTGTCGTTCGGTGCGGATATCTGCACATGGGCACATCTCCGCGCACTGGAAAACAACCGGATCGGCAATGTCATTACGCAGCCATGTTCCGCAATCGTCCGCTATATCGAGCTGTATCAGCCGAAGCTTCTGACGAATCTTTCGCCGATCCACAGCCCGGTCTCCTGCAGCGTCAAGTACATCAAGGAGTATCAGCGGCGCGACAACCCGATCGCCGTCCTTTCCGCATGTATCGCGAAAAAGACCGAGTTTGCGGAGACGGGTCTGGTCGATTTCAGCATCACGTTCAAAAAGCTCATGGAGTATTTTGACCGCAATGATATCCGCATTGCAACCAATCCGGTTGACGATTATGAGTATAAGTTCGACGATGTGCAGGGTGCGCTCGGCTCGATCTATTCCAGACCGTGCGGCATGCGCGACAATCTGCTGACGCATTCACCGGATATGGCGATCGCCCATTCCGAGGGCGTCCAGAAGGTCTACCGCGACCTTGAAAGCTATGCGAAAATGCCGGAGCAGAAGCATCCGCAGATCTTCGATGTGATGTCCTGCGAATTCGGCTGCAACATCGGTCCGGCGTCGGATTCCGAACAGACGCAGTTCGACGTCATGCTGGTGATGCGTGAGGTCGAGCGCGAGGCGGAAGCGCGCCGCAAGACCTCCGGCGGTATGTTCCGCGGTTCGGAGGATAAGCTGTTCCGCCGCTTCGACGAGGAACTGAACTTCAATGACTTCATCCGCAGCTACAAGCCCTCCAAGCCCACGCTGATCCCGAGCGATGCACAGCTGGAGCCGATCTTCAAGCAGCTCGGCAAGGATACCGAAACGAAGCGCTGTCTTGACTGCAACGCCTGCGGCTACCGTACCTGCCGCGACATGGCAACTGCGATCTTCCGCGGTCTCAACTCGCCGGATAACTGCATTGTCCATGCCAAGGAGCTGCTGGAACAGGGGGCAGGGGGCAATCCTGCAAAGCTGAAGGGCATTGCGGAGAACTGCCGGCAGATCTCCGAGCAGCTCGGCGAAAAGGCCGCTGCGATCTCCGAGGGTCTTGAGACGATCGACGCTTCCGCAGCTGCGACCGGCGAGCGTGCAGGCATGGTCAATGATCTGCTGCGCAATGTCGTCGCATTCTGCAACGGCAATCCGTCCATGGATGAGGAAAGCGTTACGCAGCTGGTCGGCATTCTCGAAACGACGATCTCTGCGCTCGGTGCATTTGACGAGAACGTCACGGAGACCAACAAGAGCTCCGAGCAGATCGGCAAGGCGATCGGCGACATGAAGGATATGCTCGGCTCGCTGAACAATACCCTCGCTGAAATGAAGGCGAAATAAGCGGCTGCTTTCCCGGTGCGTGCGCCGGAAGTGTCAATGAACAATAAAAAGGACGCTGACTGTTGATCAGCGTCCTTTTTGTTTGTATTCCGGCAGGCTTCGGTATCGGGAGAAGCCCGTTACGGAACCATCGCGCGGCGGGATCTTACTCCACCAGTCCGATGCCCCAGATCGTGAACTGCGGGTTGCCGGAAATGGAAACATCCAGCTCACCGGAAGCATCCTGATAATAACCGAGCTCTGCATCCGGGCCGCCCCAGCAATACTGCTTGTTGCCGCTGACCTTGGTCGTCTTGCCGTTGACCGTGACGTCAATGCTGCCCATGCCGGAGCTGTTTGCCTTGAACACGATGATCAGACCCTTGCCGGTTGCCTTGAACTTCATCGGGCTGCCGCCGTTCACCGTGTAGGAATACGGCAGCACCTGTCCGCCGTTATAGCCGCCCCCTGCCGTCCATGAGCCCGCGCTGAATCCGCTCATATCCTTCGGGTTGATGTACTTGCAGTTTTCGTACTCGGTGCCGTAGACCGTCTTTGTCGGAACGGTGTACGAATCGGAGCGGTTTTCCGTGCGCATTGCCTGCCGGAAGAAATAGCTCAGGCAGTCGGAGACGAGCTTGCCGCCCTTGTCATGCGGGTGATAGTCGTCCGAGAAGTAGTCGCCCTGTGAGAGCAGGCCGCTCTGGAAAGCCTTGGTCAGCGCATTGTCCATGCTGATGATCGGAATATCGAAATTCTGTCCGACCGGAACCATTTGCTGCTGACTGGAAAATCCGCTCTTTGCACGGTGAATCAGAATGATGACAGCCGGTTCGTTCGGCAGATCCAGGAATCGCTTGATGACGCTCTCAAAGCACTTCTTGTACATGATGTCCTCGTGATCGTTGACCGAGAACTCCACAAAGACGATATCCGGATTCTTGGAGATGACATTCGGTTCGCTGCGCACCAGTCCGACGACGGATGATGTGCCGGAAAGACCCGCGTTGACCTCGGTGAAGCCGCCCTTTGCAAAGGTCGATTTCACGTAAGAGGAGAACGGTGTCGTATACTTGCCCATTTCGGTGATCGACCCGCCGAGATATGCCATTGTGAGCTTCTCGCCGTTTTCGGCCGCCTCCAGCTTTTTGACCAGCCGGTAGGTATTGCCCATGCTGTAGATCGAATCCTTGTAGAACTGCAGATAACGCGCATCTGCGGTTTCCTGATAGCTGTCCCACTTGTTTTCCTTCGGCGGTTCCGTGATCTCGGAAGCACCCTTTTCAAACTGCCTGATCTTTCCGGTCAGGAAATTCCGCAGCATATCTGCATCAAGCTGATTGACGACGCCGCTTTCATTGACGTCCGCACGCTTGATGAAATCCTTGTCGGTATTTTTGCCGATCACACCTTTTTTCAGCGCAGAGAGGTCTGAAGCATTGACGGTTCCGTCCGCATTGACATCACCGAGGATCGTGCCGCCCTGCGGCTGCGTGACGGTTCCCTGTCCCGGATCGGAACTCTGACCGGAGCTGCTGCTCTGTCCGCTTTTGAAGAATGTATCGAGCTGTTCTGCCCAGTATTCACCCATTTTCTCATAGCCTCCGGCATTCGGATGCACCCCGTCCGCAAGATCCTTTGAGGCGTCGATCACACTGTGGATATCGGCATAGATCACATGTTTATCCTTATAATCTCCCGCGACCTTTTTGACAAGCTCGTTATATGATGCGATATTCTGGTTTGTCTGTGAGGAATTGCCCCAGCCCATATTGCCGAGGTCAGGAATCGTTGTCAGGAAGATCGTACCGCTTGCCGGCATTTTATCACGCAGATAGTCGAGCAGCTGATGCAGACGCTCCTCAGAGCCGTCCAGATGCCCGTTGTTGATATCGTTCGTGCCGATCTGAAGCAGAATGATATCCGGTGCGTATTTTGTGATATAATCGCCGCCCTGCATGGTCTCCAGAATGCCGTTGAGCTGTCCCATCCAGCCGCCCGGCAGGTTCGTGATCGTATAGCCGCTGTAGCCGGCATGGTTGTCGTCATAGGACACCTGCTGTCCCTTGTAGGTAAAGGTCGCTCTGTCCTGCCCCTCCGGCCCGACAAAATCAATGTTGTCGTAGCCCTTTTCGATGAGCTTCTGCCACAGGAATTTTCTGTAGCCGCCTTCATCCGCCATACCGTAGGTGATCGAATCGCCGAGCGGCATGATCTTGATCTTGCTTCCGTCCGCAGCATGACCGGGAACGCCCGGAAGCGCGGTGACTGCCAGCATGACGGCTGACAGAACGGATGCCAGTTTGTTGCGCATTTTCATAAGATAACCTCCATCTGTTTTGTGGTTCTGTATTTATATCCACCACATATTTTCTCCCCCAGAAGCGGGTTTTTCTTTTGCATTCCTCCTTCCGATATGAAAAACAAAAAACAGCCGCGATCCGGATGGATGCGGCTGTCCCTGTGTATGAACAAACAGACATGCTGTTTACAGGCTCGCCGCGGTTTTCCGAACCGGCGTGTTCCCCTGCAAACAAAATCATGGTGTAATGCTGTTTCTCTCTGTGCTTATTATAGCACGAATCAGCAGGAATGTCAAGTGTGATGTTTTACTGTAAAAAAGCATCCCCTCCGGTCAGGGAGGGGATGCGGGTGATTATTTCGCTTTCAGCATTTCAACGACCTTGTCGCGCAGCCAGATCGTCGCTTCCTCGACCGGGATGTTCTCGCGGAAGGACTTGTCACGCGCAGAAATCTCAATGCAGCCGTTTGCCAGTGCCTTCGGGCTGACGACCGCACGCAGCGGGATGCCGAACAGGTCGGCGTCCGCGAACATGGCGCCCGGACGGATATCGCGGTCATCGTACAGCACCTCGACGCCGTAGGACAGCAGCTCTGCGTAAAGTCTGTCCGCAGCCTCCTTGACCGCCGGGTCATCGACGCGAAGATTGCAGATCTCAACCTGCCACGGCGCAATGGTCATCGGCCAGATCGGACCGTAATCGTCGTGGCTTTCCTGGCAGACGGACGCGCACAGTCTGCCGACGCCGATGCCGTAGCAGCCCATGATCGGGGTCTGGCGGTCGCCGTTCTCGTCCAGATAGGTCATGCCCATGGACTCGGTGTACTTCTTGCCGAGCTGGAAGATGTTGCCGATCTCAATGCCCTTTTCGATGCGGATGCCGGGTCTGCCGCATTCCGGGCAGACGGCACCTGCAAAGGTCTTTGCAACGTCAACATAGTGCACATCGCCGATATCGCGCTTGATGTTCAGGCCGGTGAAGTGTGTATCAGCCTTGTTTGCACCGCAGACCAGTGCCTCAATGCCCTTCAGGGACTTGTCATACACGACCGTGATGTTCTTCGGCAGACCGACCGGGCCGATAAAGCCTGCGATGATGCCGCTTTCCGGCGCGATCTCGATTGCCGGATGAATCTCGCAGCCGAGGAAGTTGCGCAGCTTGGTCTCGTTGACCTCCAGATCACCGCGGACAAACGCAATCACATAGCTTTCATCCGCATTCTTCTGATAGACCACAGCCTTTGCAAGCTGCTTCTCGTCCATGTTCAGGAACTTTTTGAGATCGTCGATCGTCTTGACGTCCGGCGTGGAAACCTCGGTCAGCGGGGCTTCGGTACCCGGCTCGTTCTGCACGGTGACAACAGCCGCTTCCATATTGGCACGGTAGCCGCAGTCGCAGATCGCCAGCGTGTCCTCGCCGACCTCTGTCAGTAGCATGAACTCGTGGGAGATGCTGCCGCCCATCATGCCGGAATCGGACTGCACGGAGATGAAGTTTTTACAGCCGCAGCGCGAGAAGATGCGGTTATAAGCATCGTAAACGCGTGCATAGTAACGCTCAAGGTCCGCCTGCGAGGTGTGGAAGGAATAAGCATCCTTCATCGTGAACTCGCGCACGCGGATCAGGCCGCCTCTGGCGCGGGGCTCGTCACGGAACTTGGTCTGAATCTGATAGATCATAAACGGATAATCCGCATAGGACGAAGCGGTGTCGCGTGCGAGATGCACAGCGGCCTCCTCATGCGTCATGCCGAGCACCATCGGATTGCCGGAACGATCCTTCCAGCGGGCCATTTCGCTGCCGATGCTGGTATAGCGGCCGGACTCCTCCCAGAGCGATGCGGGCATCACGACCGGGAACATGACCTCCTGTCCGTCTACGGCGTCCATTTCCTCACGGATGATCTGTTCGATCTTGCGCATGATGCGCTTTGCCGGTGTATAGAGCGAGAAAATGCCGTTTGCCATGTATTTCATGTAGCCGCCGCGCATCATCAGCGCATGGCTTTCGATGACGCAGTCCTTCGGTGCATTCTTGAAGCGCTCTCCGAGCATGTTTGCAACCTTCATGTATATTCGCTTCCTTTCTGACAATTCTGTGCCGCGTCGCATACAGCACATCCAAACTCTATTATTTTAGCATATTTCTCGGGAAAAAGCAAGTCATTTCCGCACAATTCAAAACTTTTTTCCGATTGACTTTCATTTCCGCCTATGGTATAATATACGCAGAGAGCGGCAATACTTTTGGGGGCGGATCAGTATTTCTGCCGCAGGGCAGGTCTTGGGGAGGCGCATCATGAATCATCGTACTACAATTCCGGCGGTCGCCGCAGCCATGCTGCTGTTGACGGCGGTCCCGGCAAACGCAGAACCGAATCAGAAAACCGACGACGATATTGTCATGCTTTACACCGATACGCGCAGCAAAAAGCGGAACGCGGAAAGCCCGCTCTGCGCGGTCATCAATCAGGTGCGCGCGGAACAGGACATCGCGCCGCTGACGCAGACCGATGCGCTCATGGAGCAGGCCGCTGCACGCGCGGAAAAGCTTTCCGGCAATCAGGGCGGCGCGGACGTCGCCGTGCTGGAGGTGTCTCCGGCCTGTGAGACCGTCATCCGCGGCAGCGCCGATATCAATACGGCGATCTGTTCGATGCTCATCAGCGAGCAGCAGAAGAAGCCGCTTCTGTGTGAAGCGTACACGCAGTTCGGCTATGCCTGCACCGAGGACAACCGTCTCTGGGTCTTTCTGTTTACGGC
This sequence comes from Ruminococcus sp. Phil11, assembly GCA_001940925.1. GTDB lineage: Bacteria > Bacillota > Clostridia > Oscillospirales > Ruminococcaceae > Firm-04. Next base: position 72,353 of record MSGZ01000040.1, on the reverse strand, counting down.
ATAATACAGTTCCGTCAGGATTCGCCCTGCTTCAGAATAAGTTATTGTTCAATTCGACAAAATTTCAGAATCGTCTTGACTTTTATGCCTGTATGCGTTATAATATATAAGTCACTTGCGGTATTGCAAGTGCAAATGGCTGCGTAGCTCAGCTGGCTAGAGCAATCGGTTCATACCCGATCGGTCACTGGTTCAAATCCTGTCGCAGCCATCCAAGGCCCGTTGGTCAAGCGGCTAAGACGACGCCCTTTCACGGCGTAATCATGGGTTCGATTCCCGTACGGGTCATACGAAAAAACTCAGAAATGGCGTAATCCGGCATTTCTGAGTTTTCTTTTTATCCGGGTATTTTTGCTGCGGAGGGAAATGAAAAATGAGCGGAGAAGTGAAACAGCGGAGCAGCTACTGGGATAATATCAAGGGCTTCCTGATGCTGCTGACGGTCTTTGCACATGTGCTGTATCAGCTGCAGGGCCGGTCGGAGATCATCGACAAAACCGTGTCCTGCATTTATATGTTTCACATGCCGGCGTTTGTGTTCGTGTCCGGCTTTTTCGGCAGGAGCGAGCGCGCACGGAGCTTTGCGGGCATTGTGAAGCTGCTGTTCCTGTATTTCATTTTCAACAGTCTCATGGGCTTTGCATACGGCTGTTCGTCGCTGCTGGTGCCGATGTACTCATTCTGGTATCTGCCTGCACTGGTCGTCTGGCGGCTGACTGCGCATCACCTTGCAAAATTCAGGGAGATCAACCTGATCTTGTTTATCGTCGCGCTGTTCGCAGGCTTTTATCCGAGCATCGACAACACCTTATCCGCCGCGCGGATCATCTGCTTTTATCCGTTTTACATGGCGGGCTATCAGCTTTCGCGCGAAAAGAGCGAGGCACTGACCGCCAAGCCGTACACAAAGCGGCTGCTGACAGGCATTCCCGCTGCGCTGCTGACGGCTGCAGGCGCGCTCGCCGCATACAGCTTTTTCAGCTACTCGAACAGCGACCTGCAGATGAACGGATATACAGAGCCGATCCTCTCATTCGGCCGCATTGCAATCTATGCGGTCGCGTTCCTTGCAATTTACGCGCTGCGACAGCTCTCACCTGACAGAAAGCTCCCGCTGCTGACAATGGCAGGCCGCAATTCCCTGTGGATCTTCATTCTGCACAGACCGCTGACGCTTCTGCTCAGTGACCGGATCACGATGCTGAGCCCCGGGTATATCATGCTGATCGCCGCGGCTGCTGCGGTACTGATCTGTCTGCTGTTCGGCAATGATTTCCCTGCGAAATATCTGAATGCCTTTGCGGAGAAGGGCACCGCGATCTTCACATCGGATGAGAAAACCAAGTTCAATTTCTCGAAGCTGGCACTGCTGGCTGTGTCGCTCGGGTATCTGGTCACGGTCGTGCTGAACGCCTACGAGGGCTTTACCGCGGACGACCTGAAAAAGATATTGCGCGGCGAGATCGGCGGGGAGGATGAAGAATCCGAGAACGATGCGGAGCAGGATGTGATCTGGCCGGTCATGACGGCGGAGCAGAAAGCTGCCTTTGACGATGCGTTCCGGATCACCTTTGCGGGCGATCTGATTCTGCTGGAGGATCAGGTCAAGCGCGGCTTTGACGGCGAACAGTACGACTTTTCCGATGTATTTGCCTATGCAGAGCCGTATATTTCCTCTGCCGATCTAGCGGTCGGCGTCTTTGAGGGACCGGCAGCCGGTCCGGAGGCCGGGTATTCCGTCAGCAATTACGATGACGGCAGGGAGGTGCGGCTCAATTTCCCGGATGCATTTGCGCAGGCGGTAAAGGATGCGGGCTTTGACCTCGTCACGACCGCGAACAATCATGTGCTGGACAAGGGCATCGACGGCGCGGAGCGCACGCTGGATGTACTGGACCGGATCGGGCTTGACCATACCGGCTCATACCGGAACGGGCAGGAAAAGCAGCAGAACCGCGTGAAGCTTCTGGACTGTCAGGGCATCCGGATCGCGGTGCTGTCCTATACATACGGCAGCAACTATATCAATCCGGACGACATGGCAGAGCCGGGCGGCGTGTATGCCGATCTGACGTCCGTGATCTTCGGCACGGAGGGCGAACAGTTCGAGCAGCTGAAAGCAGCGGTCGAACAGGATTTCCGCGATGCGAAGGCAATGAACCCTGACCTGATCCTTGTGCTGCCGCATATCGGCACGCAGTTCTCCAACAGCATGGACGACGAGCAGCGGGTCTGGTTTGAGATCTTCAAAGAGAACGGCGCGGATATCATTCTGGGCGATCATTCGCACACCGTCCAGCCTGCGGGGATCGAGACATATAACGGCAAAAATGTGTATACCGCCTGCTGCCCGGGCAATTTCGCGAACATCTACCGCGTGCAGCAGGGTGATACCAGTATGCTGACCGAGGTCTATATCGACCGGAACACGAAATCGGTCATCGGCGGAAGCATTGTCCCGCTGTATACCTTCGCACCTGCCGACGGCAATTTCGCCGCTGTTCCGGTTTACGGTATCCAGAACGACCCGGAGATCCGGGCGCGCCTGACGACCGACGATATTGACAGAGCCGCCGATGCGAACGCGATCATCACGAATGTCGTGTTCGGTCACAGCATGGATATCTCGGCGGTGACGGAGCGGTATTATTTCAACGGGGACGGCTTTCTCCGTACAAAGGCGGAGGGTCCGGAGCTGACGGAACAGATGAAGCAGGGCACGCTGTATCAGGCGATGAGCCGTGCGGATTCGGTCTGCTTCATCGGCGACAGCGTGACCGAGGGTACAAAAAACGGCGGCTGTCCGTGGTATGAGCCGCTGACCTCACTGTTCCCGGATAAGACGATCTCCAACTATTCGCACGGCGGCTGCACGGTCTCGTATATGACCGGGCACGCGGGCGAGATCCCGGAGGCTTCGCTCTATGTGATCGCGCTCGGCACGAATGATGTGCGCTATCGGGACGCGTCTGTCTGCGCGATGACGGCGGCGGATTATGTGCGGGAGATCGGGGTGCTGCGTTCGCTGCTGCAGGCGGAATCGCCGGATGCGGAATTTGTGCTGATCGCGCCGTGGTATTCGACCGACGGCGATCCGTACTGCCCGCTCTCCTTTGATGCGAAATCCGCGCTCAATCTGGAATACAGTGCCGCTTTGGAACGGTATTGCTTTGAGAACAACTGCGGCTATCTCAATGCGAATGACATCATCCGCAGGACGCTGACGGCATTCCCGGAGCGGACGTATCTGCTTGACCACATTCACCCGAATGCATCGAAGGGCGTGCTGCTGTATACCGAAGCCGCGCTGTGCTGCCGGTGAAAAGAATAAACGCGAAAAGGCACTGACTGCGTGAAGTCAGTGCCTTTTGTATCTTGATGTGCTTCCGGCGGGCGGTTTGACCAAAGGGCTGCTGCCCTTTGGAAACCTGCACGCGCAAAAGTTGACGGCTGACTCGCGTCAGCCTGACGCTTTTGCGCGCTGCGGATTGCGCTGCAATCCGCTTGGGGGAGCCCTCTATCGCAGGGCTCCCCCCTCTCCAAAACGCTCCCCCGGAGCGTTTTGTTCGATTCCCCCTTTCGGAGCTCCTCCGTATGATAGGGGAGTTTCGCCCGTTGCGACGGGCGACAAGGGCTCCGCCCTTGACCTGCAAGCCTTTAAAAAGGCTTGAGCGAAACTTTTATCAGGCTGCAAACAGTCAGCCTACCGCCCGACCGGCGGCTTGCTGCAAAACGGGTGCCGACTGTTATGTCAGCACCTTTTTTCCGTTTTCAGTTATGTCTGCGGCGAGCTTCAGCATTGGGAGAAGTGCGCTTTGAGAAGCCGCTTTCGCGGCGTGTGCCGGGATTGTTGGGAGAGTTCCGCTTATTGCTTCCGGAGGGAATCGCCGGCGCGGGCTCCGCGCACTAGCTGCTGCGTGATGCAGTGGATGTTGCCGCCGCCGAGCAAAATCACGCGGGCGGGGATCGGAACGATCTCCCTGTCCGGGATGCAGCTCCGCAGGATCTCGCAGGCGCGCGCATCGTCATCGGCGTATTCCCCGCCGAACTGCGGCACCAGTACGCAGTCATTGCCGAAATAGAAATTCACGTAGGATGCGGCAAGGCGTTCGCCGGGTTCGCGGGTATCCTCGCCCTCGGAGAAGATATAGCCGTCACATTCCTCTGCCGTCACGCAGACCGGCTTGTGCGGCACGGGCAGCTTCGTGATCTTCAGGCGGCGTCCCTTTGCGTCGGTCTCCCGCGAGAGTACCTCGTAATCCGCCTGCGACATCGCATACTGCGGATCGTCCGGGTCATCGCACCATGCCAGCACGACCTCGCCGGGCGCGGTGAATGCGCAGATATTGTCGATGTGCTCGTTCGTTTCGTCGTTGTAGATGCCGTAAGGGATCCAGATGACCTTTTCCGCGCCGAGGTATTCGCAGAGCGTTTCGGTAATTTGTTGCTTTGTCATTTGCGGATTCCGTCCGCCGGAGAGCAGGCAGGCTTCCGTCACGAGCACCGTGCCTTCGCCGTCGGAATGGATCGCGCCGCCCTCTAACACAAACGGGCGGGCGTTATAGCACGGCACGCCGAGCGCGTTGCAGACCGCGTCCGCGGCGGCGTCATCGTGCTGATAATCGGGGTAGAGCCCGTCAAAATCGCCGCCCCATGCATTGAACTGCCACGAGATGCCGCGCAGCTCTCCTGCTGCATTGCGCACAAAGGTCGGGGCAATGTCTCTTGCCCATGCGTCATCGGTCTCGATGTGCAGCAGCTTTACGGTCTCCGGCAGCATGGCTTTTGCAGCCTGCTCGGTGCGGTCATCGGTCAGCATATAAACCTGCTCGCATTGGGATAATCTTGCTGCGATCATCGCGAACGCCTTTTGCGCATCGGTCGGGTCGGTGCCCCATGAGCCCGGCCGCGACGGAAAGACCATGACCGTCCCGCGATGCGGTTCAAATTCGCCGGGCATATAAAAGCCGTCGGTTTTTGGTGTGTGCAAGGTATCACCGCCTTTTCTGTCATTTTTTCAGCTGAAACTCAGTAATTTCTGATCTCATCTTTCATATAGGTTTTCAGATACTGTTCTGTTTCTTCGATCAATGCTTTCAGCATGGACTTTCTGCGTGTGTACTGCTCATCACTTAACCGGAAGGTGACCCAGCCAGCCCAGAGATCGAAATCTTTTTTGAGATCTGTCAGCAGCATTTCTGCAAACTGCCCCAGATTTACGTTCGGTTTGTACAGCGTGTCCGTCCCGGAATCCCGACTGATGATATATGTGCAGTCCCAGTCCGACGTAATGAGGCATTCGCTTCCTTCTGCATCCAGATAAAAAGAAGCAGGGATGACATACTGCAGCCCGTTTTTGCAGGCTCTCAGCCAGTCGAAGGGAATATCTGTCATATAGCTTGCACTGGTTTGGAAGTCGTCGAGTGTAAATACGCTCCAGCCGGCGCTTGGTGTCGACAGCATCGCTTTTTCCTCCTTTTTTTCCCGCGGAAACACAGGCAGATTGCGGACGGATTCAGGAGAGCCGCCCCTTGAAATCCGCATAGCCGAACTGCTTGATGATCTCACAGTCCCCGTTTTCATGCTGAATTGCGATCGCGGGCAGCGGCATGCCGTTGAAGGTGTTGTTCTTGACCATGGAGTAAATTGCCATGTCACAGAAGGTCAGGCGGTCGCCGATCTGAATTTCGCGGTCAAAGCTGTAATCCCCGATGATGTCGCCCGCTAAGCAGGTGCGCGACGACAGCCGGTATGCATACGGCTTTTCGCCCCATTCGCCGGAACATTTGAGCGGGGGACGGTAGGGCATTTCCAGCACATCCGGCATGTGACACGCGGCGGATGCATCGAGAATCAGGATTTTGATGCCGTTTTCCACAATGTCCATGACCTCGGTATCGAGCCAGCCCGCATTCAGCGCGATCGCCTCACCGGGTTCCAGATAAACCGTGACGCCGTACTGCTCCCGGATGCGCTTCACCAGCGAGATCAGTGCCGGGACGTCGTAATCGTCACGGGTGATGTGATGCCCGCCGCCGAGATTCAGCCATTTCATCTGCGGGAGATATTCCCCGAATTTCTCCTCAAAGGCCGCAAAGGTCGTGATGAGGTCGTCCGCGTTCTGCTCGCAGAGCGTGTGGAAATGCAGACCCTCCACGCCGCGCAGAAGCTCCGGACGGAAATTTGCCTTCGTCACGCCGAGCCGCGAGCCGGGTGCACAGGGGTCATAGATCGCGTGGCCCTCTTGTGTGGAGCATTCCGGATTGACGCGGATGCCGACGCTGACGCCGGCTGTTTCCCACACGGGGCGGTATTTTTCCAGCTGCGCGAATGCGTTGAAGCTGATGTGGTCGCAGATGCGGCAGAGCTCGTCAAATTCAGCGGGGGCGTATGCCGGCGAAAACACATGGTTCTCTTTGCGGAATTCCTCCGCACCGAGCCGTGCCTCGTATAAACCGCTTGCCGTCGTGCCGCTGATATATTCTGCGATCATCGGATAGACCGCAAAGCATGAAAATGCCTTCTGCGCAAGCAAAATATGCGCGCCGCTCTCCTGCTCCACATGATGCAAAAGCTCCAGATTGCTCCGGAGCTTTGCCTCGTCAATGATATAGCAGGGAGTCGGCAGTTCCTGCCGCCGCATCATTCCACCGTCTGCGGGTTCTCGTCAACGACCCACGGCAGACCCCATTTGTTCAGCATATCCATGAACGGATCCGGATCGAATTCCTCGATCGTGCGGGCACCGGCATTGCGCCAAGTGCCGTCTGCGACCAAAGCTGCACCGATCATTGCCGGAACGCCGGTCGTGTAGGAGATCGCCTGCGAGCCGAGCTCCCTGTAGCATTCCTGATGATCGCAGACATTGTAAATGTAGAGCGTCTTTTCCTTGCCATCCTTGATGCCGGTGAAGATGCAGCCGATGTTCGTCTTGCCGACCGTGCGCGGACCGAGCGAAGCCGGATCAGGCAGCAATGCCTTCAGGAACTGGATCGGAACGATCTCCGTGCCGTTGAAATTGATCGGCGTAGTCGAGAGCATACCGACATTTTCCAGACACTTCATGTGCGTCAGATAGCTCTGGCCGAAGGTCATGAAGAAGCGGATGCGCTTGACATGCGGGATGTTCTTCGCGAGGGATTCGATCTCCTCATGGTGCAGCAGGTACATGTCCTTTTTGCCGACCTCCGGGAAATCGTAAACGCGCTTGATCTCCATAGGCTCTGTTTCGACCCAGTGACCGTTCTCCCAGTAGGAGCCGTTCGCGGAGACCTCGCGGAGATTGATCTCCGGATTGAAGTTCGTTGCAAACGGATAGCCGTGGTCGCCGCCGTTGCAGTCCAGAATGTCGATGTAGTGAATCTCATCGAAATAATGCTTCAAAGCGTATGCGGTAAACACCGAGGTGACGCCGGGGTCAAAGCCGGAGCCGCAGAGCGCGGTCAGGCCTGCCGCCTTGAATTTCTCGTCATAAGCCCACTGCCACGAATAATCAAAATATGCGGTGAAGCCGAGCTCTTTGCAGCGCTTCTCATAGACTGCGCGCCATTCCGGATCGTCAGTATCCTCCGGCTCATAGTTCGCGGTGTCGATGTAATGCACGCCGCCCTCAAGGCACGCCTGCATGATCGTCAGGTCCTGATAGGGGAGTGCGAGGTTCAGCACAGCGTCCGGCTTGTATTCTTTGATCAGCGCGAGAACCGCGTCCTTGTTGTCCGCGTCAAGTGCCGCCGTCGTGATGACGGTCTTGGTCTTGCCCTCGCCCTCGATCTTTGCCTTCAGTGCATCGCACTTGGAGACCGTGCGGCTTGCAATGCAGATTTCCGAGAAAACAGCGTCATTCTGACAGCATTTCTGGATCGCGACGGATGCCACACCGCCGCAGCCGATGATCAATACTCTGCTCATTGTAATAATCCTCCTTATAGTTCAAAAGGTTCACTTGACTTTTCTGCTTCTTCCGGAATGGCCTGCATCAGGTCATCCAGTCTCCATATCATATAGCTGTAATCCCGGGAACTGTGATCGGGATTCCGTTCGCACCAGTCTTTGATGCGCTGCAGCTCGTCCAGCACCTCGCCGGTCTGTTCGACGGTAAACCCGCTGCATTCCCGGAACAGCCGGATGTTTTCCTCTGCGATCGCCCTGCTCCATATACGGATGTAGACATCCTCGGTAGAAACGGGACAGCATAACGTGCATTCGCCGTCTGCGTCGTAGCGAAACAGTGAAACCGACATTACTTCTTCCGCTCCTCTGCGTCCTCCATAAGATCCTCCACATACTTCGGCAGCATGAATGCGCCGGTGTGCAGGTTCGTGGTGTAATACCATGTTTTGATGTTGCGCTTTTTCCAGCGTTTCGCGTCAAAATCGCGGAGCGGGTGATATTTCTTGGACGCGAACCCGAACAGCCAGTAGCCCGCCGGACAGGTCGGGATATGCGCCTGATAGACACGGCAGATCGGGAACACGCGGAACGCCTTTTTGTGCATGGACTGACATGCGCCCTCATCCTCGTCATAGAACGGGCTGCCGTGCTGGTAGACCATGATGCCGTCGTCCTTGAGTGCCTTGTAGCAGAGGCCGTAGAACTCCTTGGTGAACAGTCCCGCGGTATGCCCGAAGGGATCGGTCGCATCGTTGATGATGAGGTCATATTCGCCGTGACGGGTACGCAGTGCGCGCAGGCCGTCCTGATTGTAGATCGTGACTCTGGGGTCGTCAAGCCCCTTTGCGTTATCCGGGAAGTATTCGCGGCAGACATCGACGAACATCTCGTCCGGCTCCACGACGTCGATCGTCTTGATCTCGTCGTAATGCGAGAGCTCTCTCGCGACGCCGCCGTCTCCGCCGCCGATGACCAGAACATGCTTCACATCCGGATGCACTGCCATCGGCACATGGACGATCATTTCGTCATAGATGAACTCGTCCTTTTCGGAGAAGATGACGCTGCCGTTGGAAACGAGAAAGCGTCCGAACTCCGCGGAATCAAAAACGTCGATGCGCTGAAAATCGCTCTGTCCGCTGTAAAGCTGCTTTTCGCAGCGGATCGACGCCTTGACATTGTCCGTATGCATTTCGGAAAACCAGAATTCCATTTCTGTTCCTCCTTTATTTCAGGGTTATGATTGCCCGGTTGCTTCTTTCAGCAGCTTTGCGCATTCTTCCTCGGTAAAAAAGCCGGGCGGGCAGATTTTCTCAAACAGTGCCTCCGGTGTATATTGGCAGCTTGGATCGGAGAGTGCCGTTTTCATGGTCTGCAGGATCGCCTGATACATTTCGCTGCGGATATCTTCCTGCACCGGAAGCAGCGGTTTCGCAGGTGTTTTCTGTTCCTTCTTCTTGAAAAACATGTCTGTTCCCTTACTCGTCATTTGATTTCTTCACCATATCGGTGATGCGGTATATGCCGTAGAATATCCAGATGATCCATGTCCATGCCCAGCCGTCGGTCAGCAGGCTGACGATCAGGTATACTGCTGCAACGGCTGCGGCAATCATTGTATGTTTCATATACGTCCCCTTATTACAGGGCAGATGACGCTGTTTGCAGGTCATCTGCCGTATCCGGTTACCTTAACACATTCAGATGCTCGATCTCGGGGTCCTCCGTGCCCTGCATGGAGCAGCCCTTCTCCTTTGCGTAGCGGATATAGTGGATGATGTCGTCGGTGATGATCTCACCGGGGGCAAGGATCGGGATACCGGGCGGATAGCACATGACAAACTCCGAGCAGATGCGGCCGCTTGTCTGTTCGAGCGGGAGCATCTCCTTGTCTGCGTAGAATGCCTCCTGCGGGGTTGCAACGACCTTCGGCGGGATATATTCCTGCGAAAGCATACCGGTCGTATCGCAGGAATAGAGCCGCTTGATATCAGCCAGTGCGCCGACCAGCCGCTCAATATCCTGCATCCGGTCGCCGATCGAGATATAGGCGAGAATGTTGCCGATATCGCCGAACTCGATCTGAATGTCGTATTCATCGCGGAGCAGGTCATAAACCTCGATGCCCGCAAGACCGATATCACGCGTATAAACGGAAAGCTTCGTGACGTCATAGCCCATGCAGCTCGTGCCGTTGCAGAGCTCGGAGCTGTAGGCGTAATACCCGCCGATCTCGTTGATCTCGGAGCGGGCGTATTCAGCGATCTGCATGACCTTTGCAAAGGATTCCCGTCCGCGGAGTGCCAGGTTCCGGCGGGAGATATCAAGGCTGGAGATTAGCAGATACGAGGCACTTGTCGTCTGTGTCAGATTGATGATCTGGCGGACATAGCCCTCATTGACGCCGGTATTCAGCAGCAGCAGAGAGCTCTGTGTCAGGCTGCCGCCGGATTTGTGCATGGAGACTGCCGCCATATCGGCACCGGCGGCCATTGCAGAGACCGGCAGGTCATCATTGAAATAAAAATGTGTGCCGTGTGCCTCATCGGCCAGCACGAGCATTCCGTGCGCATGTGCGAGCTTCACGATGCCGCGGATATCAGAGCAGATACCGTAATAGGTCGGGTTGTTGACCAGCACGGCAACGGCATCGGGGTTATCCCGGATTGCCTGCTCGACCTGTGAAAGCTCCATGCCGAGCGAAATGCCGATGCGCGGTTCCACATCAGGGTTGACATAAACCGGGATCGCGCCGCAGAGCACCAGTGCATTGATGACGCTTTTGTGGACATTGCGCGGAACGATGAGCTTCTGCCCGGCCTTGCACGCGGAGAGGATCATGCTCTGCACCGCAGAGGTCGTGCCGCCGACCATGAAAAATGCATGTGCGGCACCAAAGGCATCCGCAGCCAGTTCCTCGGCATCGCGGATGACGGAGACCGGATGACAGAGATTATCCAGCGGCTTCATGGAGTTGACGTCGATGCCGACGCACTGTTCCCCGAGGAGCCGCACGAGCTCCGGGTTTCCTCTGCCGCGTTTGTGTCCGGGTACATCAAACGGGACGACCCGCTGTCTGCGGAGCCGTTCCAGCGCCTCGTAGACGGGGGCGCGCTTCTGCTGTTCAAGATCCATGTTCTGCTTGACCGATCCTTTTTGCATATTCCGGTGCAGAATGCCGGAGCCCTGCACGGTAAAAAATCTGACTGATAAAGAGAAAAAGCACCCTGCACGAAGCCACCGTACCAAGGCGGTGCATCGGTGCGATGCGGCCGCGGCGAGTAAATGATGATTCAGGTGCAGATTGCCTTTCCCTAATAAAATGATTATAGCACAACTGCGCCGGACTGTCAAGTGAAAACGCAAAAACTCCTGCACGGGATGCTTGCTTTTTTTTTCGCAATATTGTATAATACTTCTATAAAAAGGAAAACCGCCCGGAACGGACGGCTTTCTGTGGAGAGGGTTTTTCGGACGCCCGGATGAGGGAATCCGGGATCCGTGTGAAGAAGTTTGATTCGATTATAGCACAATATCGTCAAAATTGCAAGCAAATGAGACATACTTCTCTATATTTGCTAATACACGAGTATTTCTATTGTGCAAAATCACGAATTTCTGTATCTGAATAAGGAAAACCCCCGCCTGAAACGTACCGGTATATGAAAGCAGCTTTCAGCAGAATGGAGAACACTATGGACAACGGCGCAAGCTATTACCGCCGCTGGCTGGACGGGGATGAATCGGCCTTTGCCGGGATTATCGAGGAATACCGTGATCCGGTGACCTTTTTCATCCAGAGATACGTGCACGATATCTGTGCCGCGGAGGATATCGCCGCGGATGTGTTCATGTATCTTGTTGTCCACCCGCGCAAGTTCAATTTCAAGGATTCCTTCAAAACCTTTTTGTTCGTGATCGCACGCAGCAGAGCACTTGACTATCTGCGTAAGCGGAAGCGTGCGGCACAGGTCCCGCTTGACGAAGCGGAGCCCTTCCTGTCTGACGAGACAGATCTGGAGGAACAGGCGATCCGCAGCGAGGAGAAGCGCAAAGTCAATGAGGCACTGCGCAGGCTCCCGGAGGATCAGCAGCTCGCGGTGCATCTGGTGTATTTCGAGGAATACTCCTACGCGGATGCAGCGCGGATCATGAAAAAGACCCGCAAGCAGGTGGACAATCTGCTCTACCGCGCAAAGAACACGCTGCGGGATCTGATCGGAAAGGACGGTGAGCTTGCAGTATGAGAATGACGAATGAGGAATTCCAGGCTGAGGTGTTCCGCAGAAGTGCGGCGTATCAGCGGGAGCATACAAGACGCATCCGCATCATGACCCGCGCTGCAGCGGCGTTTGCAGGCTGTCTGCTTCTGACGGTCGGTGTCGGGTTTGCGGCGACGAGAAACAACATGATGTACACGGAGAATACGGCAGCGACATCCGGTATCAATTCCGAGCAGGATGGCGCGAAGGATGATGCTGCAGCGGATTATGCGCCTGAAATGGCAGAGGAATCTTCGGAGGAAGATAGCTGTAATTCTTCGGCGGAAGAAAACAGTTTTACGAATGCTGAAAAAGATACGGTCAGCGGTGCTGCGGATGATAACCACGGCTTTGACCGTCCGGGCAAAAACGTCGGAAAGCAGAACGCGGAAACGCATGATACAAACGGTGCGGATTCTGCCGGGACACCGGGACACGCCGTCTTTGTCACGAAAACTGAGGCAGAGATTCTGGAACACTACGGGCTGGATGCGATGCCGGAAACGCTCGGCGGTCTGTCGAAGTATGAAGTGACCAACGATTTTAATTATGAGGACGGAAAACCCGGATTCTTCGTTTCAGAAACAGAACCGGATCTGACTGTTTCAGACACAAATACGTTCTGCTACAAAAAATCTGACGATCTGTCACACTATATCAATTTGATGCTGTATACCGGAAGGGGCGGTGACACGCCTGTTTCGTATGCAGGTTCAAGCGATCCGAACAGGCAGGAAGAAGAAGCCTTGTTTCAAGTCAGCGGACTGAACGTGAAAATCAAGGCATATAACCTTGACCACGCGGAGCTGGAACAGATCGTCACGGAATTCATGGATTACCTGAAGGAACATAAACAAAACGGGTAACAGAATGACGGGAGGGATCGTCATGAAAAAAACAGTCCTTTTATGTATCTTATCAACGGCAATGTGCCTGACGGCCTGCGGAACGGATGAGATCGCCGGCGCACCGGAAACGGGGGAGTTTGCCGCAGAAGCCGATATGCTTGACATTGCGGCGGAGGAACCTGATGCCGATCCGGCGGAGGGCGTGCTCTGCGGCACCTATTGGTGGACGGACAACAGTTTGGTCTCCGTCAGCCCGGAGCAGGAACGCTACCGCCCGGATACCGAGGAGATCCGTGTGAACGTCACGAACAAGACAGATGCGGAATTTTGCTTTTCGGAATCCATGTTCCGGCTTTACCGGATGGAAAACGGCAGGGAAGTGAAAATCCCGTATGCTGAGGGACGCGACTGCTTTACCTGTCTGGCGCAGACCGCGCTGCCGCAGGATACAACAGTCTTTACGGCAAAGATCGCGGCGCATTACGATCTGCCGCTGCCGGAGGGCGTGTATAACATACACATCGGCGACAGCGGCGAGCTGGTCACAAGCTTTGAGATCGCTGCGGACGCGCCGCTGCCCTCTGAGCCGGAGCAGGCAAAGGCTGTCACGGTCAGCACCGGAGATGAGATCTACGGCGCGGGTGTCAGCGAAATCAGGGTGCTTCTGACCAATGAGGGTACCGAAAAAACGGATGTATGGTTTGAGGATTTCGGGCTTGAGCAGTTCCTCGGGGAAGCGGTCAGCTACACGCCGTTTTCCCGCGAGCCGGTCGAGCATTTCGCGGATATCCGCGGGGTACAGCTGGAACCGGGTCAGACCTATGAATGGAAGGTCTCGCTTTCGGATTTCGGCATCGAAGCGGCAGAGGAAGGCGACTACGCGGTTTTCTACAACGGACAGGAAGCGAAATTTTCGGTCGGGACACTGCCGGAGAATGAATAAGGAGACATTACAATGAAACACACAAGGATCAAAGCAATTGCAGCGGCAATGCTGCTGCTGACGACGATGACAGGCTGCGGCGCAGGGAGCGGGATCTCCCTCGGGCATTCCGCAAAGGCCGTGGAGCTGACCGCCGGGATGCGGAGCACCGGCAGCGAAAGCACGAAGCCGGATGAGGCATTTCTGCAGGGACAGACCGCCTTTGCGCTCTCGCTGATGCAGGAGGCCGCCAAGACCCGTGAGGGCAGAAATGTTCTGCTGTCGCCGTATTCGCTGATGCAGGCACTCGCGATGACCGCGAACGGCGCGGCAGGCGATACGCGCGCCGAAATGGAGCAGGTGCTCGGCGGTCTGCCGCTGGACACGCTGAACAGCGGGCTCAATTACGAGCGGCAGAATGCACGGAAAACCGTGATGAAAACCGCCAATTCGATCTGGTACCGCGATGCGGAGGATTTTTCGGTCAAGAATGATTTTCTGAAAAACGCTGTCGGCTATTACGATGCGGAGATCTACAAGGCTCCGTTTGACGGGACGACCCTGAACGATATCAACAGCTGGTGCAATGACAAAACAGACGGCATGATCCCGGAGCTCCTCCAAGAGATCAGCGGGGAGACTGTGATGTATCTGTTCAATGCGGTCTCCTTCGATGCGAAATGGAAGGAGCCGTTTGAGGAGCCGGATACCGGCGTCTTTACGACGGCAGGCGGCCAGCAGCAGAATGTCATGATGATGAACAGCACGGAATCCGTCTTTATCGGGGACGAGCGCGCGGACGGCTTTCTGAAACCCTATAAAAACGGCTACAGCTTTGCGGCGATCCTGCCGGAGCAGGGTCTGACCCCGGAGGCGTATCTCGCGATGCAGACGCCGGAGTCCCTGCGCGGGCTGCTGACCGGCGCGGCGGATGCCGAGGTCTATATCGAAATGCCGCAGTTTCAGGTCACGGACGGCATGGAACTGAATGATACGCTGAAGGCCATGGGCATGGAAAAGGCCTTCGATGCTGCGGATTTCTCCGAAATGACGGATATCGCTGTCAATATCAGCACGGTCTACCAAAAGACGTTCATTGATGTGAACGCAAAGGGTACCAAGGCCGCCGCCGTGACGGAGGTCGCGGTGGATTCCTGCGCGCCGGAGCAGCCGCCCCACAGCGTGATCCTTGACCGTCCGTTCATCTACATGATCGTGGATGACGAAACGATGCTGCCGGTCTTTACGGGCATTCTGAATGCCGTGAACGACTGAACCGGAGAAAGGACTGACTATGAAACGGAAGCTTTGGTTACTGCCTGCGGCGGTGCTTCTGCTGCAGACTTTGACTGCGTGTGGGACAGATACGCCGCAGCCGGCAGCCGGTCAGTCCGGTGCTGTTTATGCGGCGGAGATCGAGCCGAAGGCTGCGGATGAACCCTTCTGCACGCAGCAGGCAGATTTTGCACTGGATCTGTTCCGGCGCGTCTATGAGACGAAAAGCGGCGAAAATGTGATGCTCTCGCCGTATTCCGTCATGCAGGCCATGACCATGACCGCGAACGGCGCGGCAGGCGATACGCGCACCGAAATGCAGCAGGTGCTCGGCGGGGACATCCCGCTGGAAACGCTCGATCAGTATCTCTATGCGTGGCGCACGGAGCAGCCGCATACCGACCGCTGCAAGCTGGAGACCGCGAACGCGATCTGGATGCGGGACAAGGATTTTACCGTCCGGCCGGAGTTCCTGAACGTCAACCGGGAATGGTTCGGCGCGGACAGCTTTCTCGCGCCGTTTGACCAGAGCACGGTCAAGGAGATCAACGGCTGGGTGAAAAAGCATACCGACGATATGATCCCGAAGGTGATCGAACGGCTGTCACCGCAGAATATGATGGTGCTGGTCAATGCGGTCTGCTTTGACGCGAAATGGAAGGACAAGTACGAGAAGGACGACATCAAGACGCGGGATTTCCTGAATGCGGACGGCACTACAACCGAAGTTGAGATGATGTATTCGGACGAACAGGCGTATCTCTCGCTGGACGGCGCGGAGGGCTTTCTGCGGGATTACGACGGCCCCTATGCCTTTGCGGGCATTCTGCCGCCGGAGGACATGTCCCCGGACGAATACCTTGCATCGCTGGACGGCAAGTCACTTTATAAGCTGCTGACCGATGTGCAGGGGAACGAGGTGCGGGCAGGCATCCCGCCGTTCGCGTTCGATACCGACACGGAGCTGCAGGGGATACTGCCGGAAATGGGAATGCCGCAGGCGTTCTCCGACGATGCGGATTTCTCCGGCATTTCTGAAACTGTTTCGCTTCACATCGACACGGTGATCCATAAAACGCATGTGGAGGTTGACGCGGAAGGCACCAAGGCTGCTGCCGTCACGGCAGTGACGCTGCGTACAAACGGTGCGCTCGTAACCGATGAGACGAAATACGTGATCCTTGACCGCCCGTTCATTTTCATGATCGTTGATACGAATACACATCTGCCGGTTTTTCTCGGCGTTGTGAAGAATCTTTCTGAATCAGCATGAGCGGTAAAAGTGCTCTGAAAGCAGTTCTGCTTTTTTGCGGAACTGCTTTTTTCTGCCGGATGGCTTGACCGTCCGGCGGGATTATGGTACAATCAGAAACGGGAAATTTTTTTGAAACAGGTGTAAGATTTCCGTGCAGACAGCGATTATATGTGCAGGAGGTGATGCAGACATGCAGGACGAACAGATCATAGCGCTGCTGCAGAAGCGCGATGAACAGGCACTCGCAGAGATCAGAACGGCTTACGGCAGACTGTGCTTTTCAGTCGCGGAGCAGATGCTCGGCAGTGCGGAGGACGCAGAGGAATGCGTGAATGAAATGCTGCTGGCTGTATGGAACAGCATCCCCCCGCATGTACCGAACAATCTGAAAAATTATCTCGTGACCCTGCTTCGCCGCGCGGCAACGGATCAGCTGCGCAGGAATACCCGGTTAAAGCGCGGCGGGAATCAGGTCACGCAAACACTGGATGAGCTTGCAGAGGTGATTCCGGCAAAGGAAACAGTGGAAGCTGCGGTTGACCGGCGCGCACTGACGGCCGCACTCCGGCAGTTCCTGGATGTGCTGCCGGAACAGTCCCGGCAGATGTTTCTGGAACGGTATTATTTCGCAAAGCCTGTGCAGGTCATTGCGGAAACGCATCAGATGCGGGTCAGCGCGGTCAGCGTGCAGCTGCACCGCATTCGGAAGAAGCTGAAACAGCATCTTGAAAAGGAGGGATTCGTTTGAAACCGTTGGATATTCTGGATGCTCTGAGCGACCTGCCGGAGGACTATGCGGCGTTTGCGGTTCAGAAAACGGAACCGCAGGATGCAGCCGGGGTGACGCAGGACGCGCAGTCGGCGCAGGAAGGAATCGTTATGACACAGCACGGAATCATGAAAAAGAAAGAACCGCTGCATTTCGGCAGAGCGGGCATCGCGGCTGCGGTCGCGGTCTGCATCGGACTGAATGCGGCACTGATCTACGGTATCAGCAGAATGAAAACAACTGTCAGCACAGATCCGGGTTCGGCATATTCGGCAGGAACGGAACAGAACACGACCGTGCCGTATATGGAGGTCAAGGTCGCAGTCCCGACGGGCGTGCAGCTTGAGATGCACAATCCGACCGATGAGGAGATCGGCGTCAGCGGAAGGTTTGTCGTGTTTCAGTACGGCGCAAGGGTCGCGGACTGCGAAGTCGGTGCACCGGATGCGGTGCGCGTTGCGGCAAATAACCGCAGCACATATATTGTCAATTTCCCGCAGCTTCCGGCAGGCAGCTATACGCTGTACAATCTGACAGAGGAAGGCCGGGCACCGGGCGTATTCGGTACCGTGGATTTTGAGATTACCGATGAATTTGACAGCATGGTCTGGATCCCGGCAATCCATGATATGCAGTATGAGGAAGCAAAGGGGATGCTGGAGGAAAAGGGCGTCACGGTCAGCAAGGCGAGATCCTTTTTTGCGCATGTATCAGAAAGTGCATTTGTTTTCACGGATCAGGAAATTCAGGCTGACGCGCCGCGATTTGAAGTCGGTGACGTTGTGACGATGTCGGTTCAGCCGTTCAAAACAGAGGACCTTATCTATACAACGCGGCCTTACTACCGTTATGACGGCGAGGGATACTGGGTCAAGCCGGGTGAGAAGGTCACGCTGGAGGTCTATATCGGCGAAGAGGGCGACCCGTCAACCGTGCCGGATGCCGAGGGCATGGATTTTGAGGCAGCGCAGGAGGTCATCTGGGCAGAGGGCTTTGCGATCGACAAGCATTATGCATACGATGCGAATGTTCCGGAGGGCAAAATCATCAGCATGGAGCCGAAGCCGGGCACGGCGGGTACGATCGGAGAAACGGTGCGCGTGACGGTCAGTCTCGGTGCGAAGCAGGAGACCGTGAAGATTCCCGATCTCACCAATACGCCGCAGAAATTTGCCAAGCGCGAGATCGAAGAACGGGAGCTCAAATTTGAGCTTTGCCATATTGACGATCCGTATACCCGCGCAGGCGATGCAGCCAAAACCGATCCGCCTGCCGGAACGGCGGTTGCGATCGGAGAAACGGTGCGCGTATATATCAGCACGGGGAATCCGAATGATACGGTCTATGTGCCGGATTTCCGGGGCGTGGACTGGAAAGAAGCGAAGAAAGTGACGGATGAGCTCGGGCTGCTGCTTTCAGTGGAGCTTGTCGAAACGGACAGCGAGCCTGCCGGGACGGTTTTAGAACAGGACAAAGCATTTGAAGAGGAAGTTCCCGTCGGCTCTGTGGTCGTCTGCAAGGTCGCTTCTGATGCTGCAGTTCCCGTACAGAAGATCACATTCAGAGATACAACAGGTTTTGCTGCGCCGGATGACCAAAAAGCTGCATGTTACTGCATCGCGGTGCGCAATGAGAATTACGAGATACTGGGCAGCAGTTCTTTGTTCAGGTTCGGAAAAGACCCGATTCCGGAAAATGTGATCGTTGACTGTGAAGAACCGAACGCAAAGGTATTTGCGGTGCTGATTGATGCCGAAACCAAGCAGGAAGCTGAGATCGGCAGTTACCTTCTGCACTCTGACACCTGCACGTTTGACACCATTTCCGAGAACATCGAAGCCGCATTCAGACAGCTTGGTGCATTCATGTAAAACAAAACAGCCGCCGGTATGCATCAAACATACCGGCGGTTCAGTTTGTTGAAAAAGGTATCGCTGCGCGATGATTGATAATGGGGCTCTGCCCCAAGCCCCGCTTAAGGGACACTGTCCCTTAAGAATCCCGTTATGTGTAAAATGGGGTGAATACATTTTATAATAATGGGGTCTGGGGACAATGTCCCCAGCGGGAGTTTGAGGGCGGAGCCCTCATTACGGATGCATCGCAGATACCGCTTTACAGTGAGATCCGGAGTTCCAGCGGGCAGTGGTCGCTGCCCATGGTATCCTTGTGGATGATGACATCGTCAATGCGGTCAGCAAGGCGGTTTGACAGGATCCAGTAGTCAATGCGCCAGCCGACGTTCTTCTCCCGCGCTCTGCCCATGTACGACCACCATGTATACGCATCGGTGCGGTCGGGGTATTTGCTGCGGAATGCGTCCGTGAAGCCTGCCGCCAGAAGCTCGGTCATTTTGGCGCGCTCCTCTGCGGTATAGCCCGCGTTGCCCTCATTGGACTTCGCGTTTTTCAGGTCGATCGGCTGATGCGCGACGTTGAGGTCGCCGCAGTAGAGCACCGGCTTTTTTTCGTCCAGTGCCAGCAGATGCGCACGCAGCGCGTCCTCCCACTCCATGCGCAGCGGGATGCGGATCAGATCGCGCCGGACATTCGGCACATAGGCATTGACCAGATAGAAATCCGGATATTCCAGCGTCAGCACTCTGCCCTCATTTGAGATGCCGCCGGTCGTCATTTCCTTAGTGACGGAAAGCGGCTCCTTTTTTGCAAAGACCGCCGTGCCGGAATAGCCCTTTTTCTCGGCGCTGTTCCAGAACGCGTGATAGCCCTCCGCCGACCAGCTCAGCGCAGAGAGCTGATTCTCCTGCATTTTTGTCTCCTGAATGCAGAAGAAATCTGCATCTATTTCCCTGAAAAAGTCAGCAAAGCCTTTCTTTTCGCAGGCTCTCAGTCCGTTGACATTCCATGTGACAGCACGCATGACCGTCCTCCGTTTTCTGTATTTCCTCAGAGCTTGATCGCGCCGTCAATGAGCTTTTGGATGAACTGCTCAAAGCTTTCGGCTGCGACCTCAGCCGTTTCAAATTCCGGTGCTTCGCCGTAGACGACGCTGCCGAACTGCGTGTCGATCGCGTAATATGCATACGGATCGCCGGTGCAGTGCACGATCGGCAGATGATAATTCCAGAAGCCGGTCACCGCAGCGCGCATCTCGTGATCGTTGCCCGCAGCCTCCGTGCTCCGGAGCTCCGGCTCATTCCAGCGGAAGCCGTCCCGCTGCGTCTGATAGTCCTCAAACGTCAGGAAGCGGACTTTGCCGTCCCCGCTGACGCATTCGGAAACCGGCGCGATGAACGCCGCCCATGCAGCCGGTGCCGGATAGCGGTCGCTGATCTCCTCCGGAACAGCTGCCTCTGTTTCCCGCATCGTGATCTTCCAGCCCTCTTTTTCCAAAAGGCCGACCCATTGCCTGAACATAAAGATTTTCCTTTCCACACCCGTATTTGCTTGTTTTTCCCCGTATTACTGATAAAATTTCGCTTCGGAAAACTGCACCTGTCCGCTGAACGGATTGAACACAACATCCGAAACGCCCTGCTTGCAGATCAGATACCGCTGCTTATAGAACAGCGGGATGAAGCAATTGTCTGAGAGGATCGCTTCCTCTGCCTGTCGGTAGAGCTCCACGCAGTCCGTGAGATTCGGCACGGCGGCGGCCTGCTCCAGAAGCGTTCTGACCGAAGCGGCTTCCGCACAGTGCAGCCTGCTGTCCGAGATCACATTTTCAAAGACGGACGGCGCATCGTGATACGCACCGGTGACCGCATACAGCGCGAGGGCGTAGTCCCCGGAAGCGAGCCGTGATTCGTATTCCGGTTCCGTGACCTCCTCAATGCTGAAATGCAGGTCAAGCTCGTCGCGCCAGAGGTCAAGCACCTCCGCTAAGATCGTGTAGTCCATCATGCCGGCGCAGACCAGAACCTTGCCCTCCTCCAACTCGGAGATGCGGAGCTTGCGCATCGCCTTGTGATAGAGCCGGTCCGCTTCGGGCGGATCATAGTTCTGGAAGGCTGCGTCTGCGATCAGCTCGCGGCAGCTTTTGTTCAGCATCGTGATGCCCGGCGGCAGAATGCCCGATGCTCTGCGGATATCCTGATCGTCTGCCGGGAACCGCCCGCGGTCGAGCGTCAGTGCCATAGCACTGCGGACATTCGCATCGGCGAAATGCGAATCCGGATTGGCGATCAGCCCGAGCGTGATGCTGTAGCTGCCTTCTGCCTGATATTCCGAACGCCCGACCAGACTGTTCTGTGTCGTCACATAGCATTCGGCATTGCCCTCTGTGAAGATCGCTGCGGCATCCGCATCGGATTCCTCGATGTAGAGGTTCAGCTCCGTCGGGAAGATGCGCTTGACCTCGTGGTTCAGCGGGTTTCGTACCAGCTGCACGACGTTGTATTTGCCGTAGGGGTCGTACAGCCAGCGCGACATGGCAAAGCTGCCGTTTCCGATGACCGACGCCTCATCCAGCCCGTATCGCCCCTTGCTGTTCTCGAAATACTCCTGACTGCACGGCATTGCAGCAGGGGACGTCAGCAGCATGAGAAAGCCGGTATCCGGCCGCTCAAGCGTAAATTCCAGCTCGTAGTCGGATTTTGCCTCCACGCCGATATTCGACGGTGCGAGCCGCTGCGCCATGATCTCCCGCGCATTTTTGAGGCAGCTGAACGCCTCTGCATTCGGGGAGCTGTATTTCGGATCAAACAGCCGCCGGAACGCAAAGACAAAATCCTGCGCTGTGACGTTTTTCTTCGCGTCCTTGCCGAACCCGCTGTTCTCCGCGTATGCATCGTACCAGTAAGAATCCTTCCGCAGCGTGAAGGAATAATGCAGCATGTCATCAGAGACTGTATAGGATTCGGCGACGCCGTTCTGCAGACTGCCTGCGGCATCCAGCGTGAGCAGTCCCTCGAACAGATTGGCCAGCACGGTCTTTGCCGAAGCATTCTCCGCGAGCTGCGGGTCCAGCGTATCCGGATTGCCGACCAGACAGTACGAAAAGGAATGCCCTGCGCCCTTGATGACATTTTCATCCTCGCCGCAGCCGCAGCAGAACAGTGCGGTCAGCAGCAGCGTCAGAAGCAAGGCTCGCATTCTGCGCATGGTATCACCCTTCTTTTTGTTCTTTTTGTTTCTTTCTTTATTTGCTATCGGAAATCAGTGAATAGTGAATAGTAACCGTACAAGGTTACGCCTCGCATTTCACTTCCGGAACTGCAGAGAGGCAAGAGGCACGGTACTATGCCCCTGCTTCCTGCCTCGTCTGTTTATAATGCAAAGGAATGCGGCAGCAGTCCGCCGAGCGGATACACGCCGTCTGCGAGAATGACCGGAAGCTCCGGCCCGCAGAATTCTGCGAGTGCCTGCCTGCAGATGCCGCAGGGATAGCAGGGTTCGCCGTCATCGCCGCCGACGATCGCGATTGCGGAGAAACGCTGCTCGCCCGCAGTGACCGCGGCACAGAGTGCAGCACGCTCCGCGCAGATTCCGGCCGGATACGACGCGTTCTCGATGTTGACGCCGAGATACACCTGACCGGATTCTCCGACCAGCGCAGCCCCGACCCGGAAGCCGGAATACTTTGCATAGGCCTTGTCGCGCACCGCATTTGCGATCTCCAGCAGCGCGCGGGATTCGTCGTCCAGCGGAAGCTTCTCCGGCAGAGCGGAACCTGAATCCGATCCGGAGCGGCTTCTTGTCTTAAAGCTGTGGGCGACCGCTTTGACCGTCCCCATGGGGCGGATCAGCTTGCCGCTTTCATCCAGCGGAAGCACATAATCGTCCTCCCCGGAATCGTCCCGGAAGAATCCTTTGAGAACATCCTTGAAATTCGACATGAAGCCGGCCTCCGTTTCCGATTTTCAGTGTGCCAAAATTCAACTCTTAAATTTGTATAAAACGTCAAGCAAAAATGCCTTGCCTTTTATGCATCAAGAGTGTTATAATAGAGTATATCCTTTTGATTCGGTTATTTCGAGATCAGTGCAAGCGTATCGCGTGCGATCAGAAGCTCCTCGTTCGTCGGAACGATCCAGACCTCGGTTTTGGCTTCCGGTGTCGAGATCTTCATCAGCTTGCCGCGGGTGTTCTTATTGAGCTCCTTGTCGATCTCGATGCCGAAGTAGCTCATGTTGCTGCAGACGCGCTCGCGGACTTCCCACGAATTCTCGCCGATGCCGCCGGTGAACAGGACAGCATCCACGCCGTTCATTGCAGCGGTGTATGCGCCGATGTAGCGCTGGATCTGATATGCGAGCATCTCGGTTGCGAGGATCGCGCGCTTGTCGCCCTTTTCCGCAGCAGCGGTGATCTCGCGGTTATCCGAGGAGATACCGGAAATGCCGAGGAAGCCGGACTTCTTGTTCATGTACTGGCTCATCTCGTCCGGCGTGAAGCCGTGTTTATCCGCAACGAAGGTGACAGCGGACGGATCGACCGCGCCGCAGCGGGTACCCATCAGGATACCGTCCAGCGGGGTGAAGCCCATGGAGGTGTCGATGCACTTGCCGCCTTCAACAGCGGTGATAGAGGAGCCGTTTCCGAGGTGGCAGGAGACGATCTTCAGATCCTTGATATCCTTGCCCATTGCCTCTGCGAGTGCCGCAGAAACAAAGCGGTGAGAGGTGCCGTGGAAGCCGTACTTGCGGACATGATACTTCTCGTAATCCTCATAGGGGAGTGCGAACATGTATGCCTTCGGCGGCATGGTCTGGTGGAATGCGGTGTCAAAGACAACGACCTGCGGGGTGGTCTTGGGAATGACCGCGGTGCAGGCACGCAGTGCAAGTGCATGTGCATGGTTGTGGACCGGTGCCAGCTCTCTGAGGTCGTCGATCTTGTCGATAATCTCCGGTGTGACAAGGCAGGGACGGTCAAAGACCTCTGCACCCTGAACGATGCGGTGGCCGACAGCGGAAATCTCGTCCATGGACTTGATGACGGCAGCATCGCCGGTCGTCAGCACCTCGACGAGCTTTTCAAAGGCCTCGGTGTGGGTCGGGAAATTGCAGTCTGCATCAACGGTTCTGCCGTCCGCAGTCTTGTGGCTCACATGGCCGTCGATGCCGATGCGGTCGCAGTTGCCCTTTGCGAGAACGCTCTCATCCTCCATATTGATGAGCTGGTACTTCAGCGAGGAGCTGCCGGCGTTGACTACGAGAATTAACATAATAAACTCTTCCTTTCCAATATAGAAACTTCTGTTGACGTCCGTTCCCGGAACGGTCAGTCGCATTCTTTATTATACACGAAATTCCTGCAACTTGCAAGAGGGTTTGTGAAAAAATCCGCATTTCGCATTGCAGAGTACGCCGATTCCGCTTCCGGTTTGTCCGGAATGACGGCAAAGCGGCATACAGAACGGGTCCCACTGACAGCAAGGAGGCTTTTACATGAAGATCAGCGGAATCATTTGTGAATATAATCCTTTCCATAACGGACATCTGTATCATATCGAGGAGACGCGCAAAAACGGCGCGACGCATATCGTTGCCCTGATGAGCGGCAACTTTGTGCAGCGCGGCGATGTGGCTGTGCTCAACAAGTTTGAGCGTGCAAAGACTGCCGTCCGCTGCGGCGCCGATCTGGTCATTGAGCTGCCGGTCGCGTACTGCCTGAGCTCCGCGGAGACCTATGCGAAGGGCGCGATGTATATTCTGAAGGGCTTAGGCTGCGTGGATGAGCTCTCCTTCGGGAGCGAGTGCGGCGACCTCTCGCTGCTGACCGGAGCGGTCAAGGCGAGCTATGCCTGCGCAAAGCGTCCGGAGCTGGAGGACCTGATGAAGCTCGGCAATTCGTATCCGAAGGCACTGCAGATCTTGATCCGGCAGACCTACGGCGACGAGATCGGGATGCTGTTCAGCTATCCGAACAACACGCTCGCGATCGAATACCTGAAGGCAATGGTCGCGGTCAAGCTGAAGATCCAGCCGTTCACGATCAAGCGCAATGAGATGCACGACGGCATGACCGCGACCGGCAAGATCGCAAGTGCCTCGCTGATCCGTCAGCTCATGGAAAATCACAGTGACGATTTCGACGATCTGGTGCCGGAAAATTCCTCCGACGCGATCAGCGCATGTGCCGCGACCGGCATGATCGCGCGGTTCGAGCATCTGGAACGCGTACTGCTCTATAAGCTGCGGACGACGACCGCAGAGGAAATTGCCGCGCTGCCGGAGGTCGGGCAGGGGCTCGAAAACAAGATCCTTGCCGCCCGCAATGAGACATCGCTGGAATCGCTGCTGCTCTCGATCAAGAGCAAGCGGTATCCGATGTCCCGCATCCGGCGCATCCTGCTCGATCTGCTGATCGGCATCAAGCCGGAGGACACGCAGAGCCCGCCGCCATACGGCCGGATCCTTGCGATCTCCGAGCGCGGACGGGATATCCTGACGGCGGCCAAAAACGCCGGTACGACGCTGCCGTACGGTACATCGCTGGCAAAGCTGGCGGAGCTGGGACCCGCACAGAAGGCCTGCGCCGAACTGGAAGCACGCGCGACCTCGGTCTACGGACTGGCGCAGCGGCGCATCAATCCTGCGGACGCTGACTATAAGGCTATGATCGGCATGGTGAAATGATGAAGAAAAAACGACTGATCGCGCTGCCGGTTTTGCTGCTTGCGGGCATCGCCCTGCTCTGCTATGCGGGCAGATTCCGGACATACAGCAGCTATCTGGCTTATATTGAGGACGACGGCAGAGTGCCTTTTCTGCCGCAGGAGGGTGCGGAAAATCTGCGCTTTGTGCAGCGTCGGCTGCTGTTGAGCAAGCTGTATATGTACGCTTTTACACTGCCGGAGGATACAGCGGCGCAGTTTGAGGATACGCTGACGGATCACTATCATCTCGATACGCCGGAGCCGGAACCCGGCACTGCGGCTTACTGGTACGGCAAAACGGCGGGGGAATGTGCAGACCCGGACGAGGGGCTCGATGCCTTTCCGCTGCATCTGCCGTTTTCGCGCATCACAGACAGGGACATTACCGGTGCTGCGGTGCTTGTCTATTATCCGGCCGGCACCGGCAGCAGAAGCTACGGGATCCTGAAATTTCCCGATACGCGGGAATATATCTGCTTTGAATACCTGTCAAGATAACGGAGAACGCTATGATCGAATTTACCACAGTTTCTGCGCCCTGTGAGGGCAGCATCACCGAAAAACGCTCGGAATTCATCGCGCAGCTTTTCCCCGCGAAAACGGAGGACGAATGCCGGGAGATCATCGAGACGGTGAAGGCGAAGCATCACAAGGCGCGTCATAATGTCTGGGCGTATATCCTGCGGGAGCCCGCCGCGACCCGCTACAGCGACGACGGCGAGCCGCAGGGCACCGGCGGGATCCCAGTGCTCGGCGTGCTGCAGAAATCCGGGCTGACCGACGTCTGCTGCGTTGTGACGCGTTATTTCGGCGGCGTACTGCTCGGCGCACCGGGTCTGACAAGAGCCTATTCCGGTGCGGCGGCGGAATCCGTCAAAACTGCGGAGCTGCTGCATTTCAAGGAATCGCTCCGCATCAGGCTCGAAACGGATTACAGCTTTTACGGCACATTAAGTCACCTGCTGCCGCAGTACGGCATCAAGGATGCGGGCAGCGATTTCAGCGATAAGGTCACGCTGCTTTTTGATATTCCGGAATCGGAATATGAGAAAATGGAAGCTGCCCTGACGGAGCTTTACAACGGAAAGCCCGCGCTCGAGCAGCTTGAAACACATTTTGTCAGCTATTAAGAGGTTTTTATGCGCATCTCATTTGATCTGGACGATACCCTGTTTGTTGCGGAGGAGGACGGCTTCACGCTCGAGCCGCCGCTCGGTTTTCCGTGGAATAAGATCTATCACGAGCGGCTGCGGAAGGGAACGATTGAGCTGATGCGCCGTCTGCGGGAAGCGGGCTGCGAGATCTGGGTGTATACGACCTCGTTCCGCACGCCGTTTTATATCCGCTCACTGTTCCGGCATTACGGCATCCGTATTGACAGTATTGTGAACGGTGCGCGGCATGAGAAGGAGGTGCAGGCGGAGCATAAAGACCCGATGCCCTCGAAATATCCTGCGCATTACCGCATTGACCTGCATGTGGACGACGACCGCTCCGTCTATCAGAACGGGCAGTATTACGGCTTCCGCGTGTTTCAGATCGGCCCGCCCGATGACGAATGGGTCGATAAGATCATGGCCCAGGTCAACAAAATAAAGGCGGCGAAATGACTGATGATCACAGCTGCGACTTGATCTTCGCGATCGCGGCTTTTTCAATGCGCGAGACTTGTGCCTGCGATATGCCGATCTCCTGCGCGACCTCCACCTGCGTTTTGCCCTGCCAGAAACGCCGGCGGAGGATATTTTTTTCCCGGTCGCCGAGAGAGGCCAGCGCGTCCCGCAGGGCAAGCTCGGACATCCAGTTCTGTTCACTGCTGTCGGGGTCGCCGATCTGGTCGATCAGGCAGAGCGGATCGCCGGAATCCGAATAGATCGGCTCGTAGAGCGAAACGGGATCGCTGATGCTTTCCAATGCCGTGACGACGTCCGCGGTCTCCGCGCCGATCTCCTCCGCGATCATGCGGGCGGTCGGTTCGCGGTTCAGCGCCGCGGTCAGACGCTCCCTTGCCTGCAGTGCCTTATACGCGAGATCGCGCAGCGAACGGCTGACCTTGACCGCGTGGGAATCCCGCAGATACCGCCGCAGCTCGCCCGCGATCATCGGGACGCAGTAGGTCGAAAAGCGCACATCCTTTGACAGGTCGAAATTGTTGATCGCTTTCATCAGGCCGATCACCCCGATCTGGAACAGGTCGTCGGGATCCTCGCCGCGGCCGGTGAACCGCTGCATCACGCTGAGCACGAGCCGCAGGTTCCCGAGGATCAGCTTTTCCCGCGCTTCTTCGCTGCCGGTCTCCTGCATTTCGCGGAGCAGCTGCATTTTTTCGTCCTCTGTCAGCACCGCGAGCCGGGAGGTATCCAGCCCCGCGATCACGACTTTCCGGTATGCCATACTCTGCATCTCCCTTGCTTGGATCTTGCTGACAGTATGCCCGGAAATGCATGGGTTCATGCGCAGTAAATGAGAAAACCGCCTTGATTATTCAGGGCGGTTTGGCGTTTTTTCTTTTTTGTTCAAGATAATACCGATAGCTTTCTTGTGCTTCTTCCGGAGCCGTTGGCAGGATAACAGGTTTTCCGTTTTCGTCATAATCCCACCAATCGTCATTGCTGCACCAATATGTCAGGTATCTGTCGGCAGTCATTCCGTTCACCTTCTTCGTAAATTGTAAAAAGTCGTTTATTTTTGAAAAAGGTATCCGCTTCGCGGATGCTACAGCTTGTAGATAAAGTGTCTCCGACGGATCAAAAATGGGGGCTACTCGCCCCCATCCCCCTCGCTGGGGACATTGTCCCCAGACCCCATTATAATAAAAAAGAATGTATTTCCTCTCTTTTTTTCTATAGTGGGATTCCAAAGGGACAGTGTCCCTTTGGCGGGTTTGGGCGGAGCCCATTATAAATCCGCCGGAGGCACCTCATACATACTTCTCCACTTCAATGATCTGGTTTCCCTTTCGCGTGGTGCCGGTGATGCCCGCATAGCGGAATTTGCCGCAGCCGCGTACTGAGACGACGTCGCCGGTTTTGAGCTGCGCGCTGCTGTTCTCGGTCACGGCACCGTTCAGCGCGATCTTTCCGGCGCGGAACAGCGCAAGGCATTCCCCGCGGGAAATGTGATACAGCTTTGCAATGATGCCGTCAACGCGCTCTGAGGCGGCCTGCACGGTCACGGATTCAAAATGTGTTTCGGCAGTCTCCGGCAGCTTATCCGTGATGCTGCATGTGACGGTTGTATGCCGGACGCGTGTCAGCTCCCGGCAGATATACTCGCCCATTGCAGGCGTGCAGAACAGGTACGCCGACTTGTTCACGGTCAGGATATCGCCGGTCTGACCGCGCTCTATGCCGAGGTGCATCACTGCTCCTAAAATATCACGGTGACTGAGCTGCTCCGCAAATTTCTCCTGCGCCGGCATCACGGCAACGCAGACAATCGGGAATTCTTCCGAATAACCGAGCTGCTCCTCGCTCCCGAAGCGCAGCATGACGCGGTCTGCGTCCTCATGCCCGCCCCAGACCGTACAGCCGCAGCGGGGGAGCTGATTCCGCACGGCGAGATATTCGGCATACTCCGCAGCGGTCAGGAAATCCGTGAAGGTATAGCGGCCGGTGCGGTCTGCCTGCTCCGCAAGGTCAAGGATGCGCCTGCGGAAAAAATCGTCTTTCATTTGTGTGTCCTTTCCGGTAACAAAAAAGAGGCTCCGCGGAAACGGATGCCTCTTCTGATCGTTCAGCTTCTTCTGCTGCGGGAGCCGCTTCTGCGCTCGCTGCCGCGCTTCAGATCGCAGATCTTTTCCTCGCTTGCCTGCTTAAAATGCAGCAGCTTATCCTCGAAGCTCATCTCCGACTGCGGCACAGACCGCTTCGGCTCGTAGATACGCGGCTTCTGCGGATCGCGCGGTTTCCGCTGCGGCTTATCCTGCGGTTTCGGCTCCTCCGCCTGCTTGACCGACATGCTGATCTTTCCCTGCGGATTCACGCCGATGACCTTGACCCGCACGGTGTCGTTCTCGTGCAGAAAATCGCGGATCTCCTTCACAAATGTATTTGCGACCTCGGAGATATGCACCATGCCCGTCGCGGAGTCCTGCTCATTTTCGCCGCAGACCTCCACAAATGCGCCGTACTGCGTGATGCTCCGCACACGCCCCTCATAGATCTGTCCGATTTCCAGCTGCATACTGTTCCTTTCTGTGCTCAGTTCCGGGATGTATCATAAAAGCGTCTTTCGTTGGGGTAGGCGTAATTCAGATCCTCGATCGCGGCCTTTTCCATATAACCCTTCAGATCGTCCGCATCCACGAACTTTTCAAGCTCCATATATTCATCTCTTGCCTGCTCGATCGCAGCTTCCAGCTCCGCCTGCTCCTGCCGCTTTTCATTGAGCGTCGCCTGCGTTGATACAAAGGAAATGATGCAGGCGATCAGCAGAATGACGGCGGCAATGCGGGTGACAAGCCATTCCAGTATGGCATGTCTGCGCTGCTTTGCTTTCTCGCGGCGTATACCCTTATTGCGTTCCATGTCTCGGTCTCCGTTCTGACAATGCGGACGGGACTGCCGTCCGTGTTTCTATCTGTCGCATCCGATACGGATACATGATTATTATACAGCAAAGCCTGCGATTCGTCAAGTGCTTTCTGTGATTTTTTCAGCAGGCTTTTCTTTTTCAGTATTTTTTACAAATATGCTGCGGATTTTTTGCCGGATCGTACAGACCCGCCGGAGCACTCTGCTCCAGACCGTTCCTGCCGTCAGCAGATAGACCGCCAGACCGGTCATTTCCCCGAATGCATACTGCCAGCGCAGGACGGTGTCTGCGTACATCCAGATAAAGCACTGCAGCAGAAAACACAGCAGAAACGTATAAAGCGCGTCCTCAAGGAACACCGTCAGCGGGTGATGCGGCAGCAGGGCGCGGAGCGTCCGGAACAGGTCGAGCAGCAGTCCCGCGGGAATGCCGAGCAGCAGGCTTTGTGCGAAGCGGGTCAGCTCCTGTGAAACAGACAGATGCGGCGTCATCGCAGCATCCGCCCGAGCAGTCCGGCGGGAGCGGTGCGGTCGCGGTCGCTGTAGCGCATGGCCTGCACCTCGCCCTCGACGGTCACATCGCCGGTCTCCACGCTGATCTGCTGCATCTGCAGATTCCGTCCGAGGATCGTCAGCTGTCCGCAGTTTGTGTACAGCACGACGGCGCGGTCGTCAAAGCTGTCGATCGCCGTCACGCCGGATAACTGCAGTTTTTCGCGGTTTTCAAGTATCGCGTTATGCTCTGTTCCCATGGTTCTCCCCTCACCGGATTCTCACAGCGCAGGCGGTCCGTTCAGCACCTCACGGACGCACTGCGCATATTCCGCAGCATGATTGACCGAGAAGTCACCGTGCCGCATTCCCGGCAGGATATGCAGTGTGCTTCCCGCAATGCTTTCCTGTAACAGTTCCGCAGATTTCCGGATTCCTCGGATTTCCTTTTCCCCGAAAAAAATATGCACATCCGCAGTGCAGTCCCGCAGCGCCTCTTTCAGCGGATAGGATGCATTTGCGCGGAGAAATGCGATCATATCTTTTTTCGTGATCGCGCAGGTATCGCGGTAGTATTCATCGAACAGTTCCTCCTGAATATGCAGGGAGCGGAACTGCAGCCGCGAAAACCACTTTTTCCGGATCAGCGGATAGCAGCAGCCGAACGCCGGTCCGATCATGCATTCGGTGATGCGGGACGGAAGCACCATCGCGCTTTCTGCAAAAGCATGTTTACAGATATCGGGGCTCTGCGCGAGCATTTCCAGCACGGTCTGTGCGCCGAGCGAGACGCCGCCGAGCAGATCGACAGAGCCGCCCGGTATCTCACGGATGAACGCAATGAGTGCCGCCGCGTTATCTTCGATCGACGTATAATGCCGGTCACTGCCCGCATGGCCGTCAAGAACCGGCAGGATCACATGATATGTGTCCTGCAGCAGTTCAGCCTCTGCGCGGAAATTCCACCATGAAAGTCCGCCGCCGTGCAGCAGGACGACTGTTTTCGGATTCTGTTTTCCGTATTCCCTGTACTGCATATCTGTCCGTTCACCTGCCTTATCCTATGCTGCTGCGGGAGAAAATATGATTTATTTCAGATACTGCCGCAGAAATTGTCCGGTATACGATGCTTCGCAGGCGGCAATCTCCTCCGGGGTGCCCTCTGCAACGATCATGCCGCCGCCGTCGCCGCCCTCGGGGCCGAGGTCGATGATGTGGTCGGCGACCTTGATGACGTCCATGTTGTGCTCGATCACGACGAGCGTATTGCCGGAGTCGGCAAGCTGCTGCAGCACCTCGATCAGACGGTGAACGTCTGCGTTGTGCAGGCCGGTCGTCGGCTCGTCAAGGATATAAATGGTCTTGCCGGTCGCGCGCTTCTGCAGCTCCGTCGAGAGCTTGACGCGCTGCGCTTCACCGCCGGAGAGCGTTGTCGCGGGCTGCCCGATCTTGATATAACCAAGTCCGACATCGCAGAGCGTGTTCAGCTTTTTTGCGATCTTCGGGATCGCGGAGAAAAACTCGCAGCCTTCCTCGACCGTCATTTCCAGTACGTCGCTGATCGTCTTGCCCTTGTATTTGACTTCGAGCGTTTCGTGATTATAGCGCGCACCCTTGCAGACCTCGCACGGGACATACACATCCGGCAGGAAGTGCATCTCGATCTTGACGATGCCGTCGCCCTCGCAGGCCTCGCAGCGTCCGCCCTTGACGTTGAACGAGAAGCGTCCGGGGCCGTAGCCGCGGGTCTTGGCGTCCTGCGTCTGCGCGAACAGCTCGCGGATATCGCCGAACACGCCGGTATAGGTCGCTGGGTTGGAACGCGGCGTCCGGCCGATCGGTGACTGGTCGATGCAGATGACCTTGTCGAGCAGATCTGCGCCCTCAATGCGGTCGTAGCCGGACGAGCGGATCTTCGCACGGTTCAGGTGCGATGCAAGATACTTATACAGCACCTCATTGACCAGCGAGGATTTGCCCGAGCCGGAAACGCCGGTCACGCAGATCATTTTGCCGAGCGGGAAATGAACGTCAATGCCCTTGAGATTGTTGACCGATGCGCCGTAAATGACGAGTTCCTCGCCGGAGCCCTTGCGTCTGGTCTCCGGAACGGGCACTTTTTTGCGCCCGCTTAAATAGGCGGCAGTCTCGGAATTTTCGCATTTTATGATTTCCTCCGGCGTGCCCGCACAGACGATCTCGCCGCCGTGTACGCCCGCGCCCGGGCCGATATCGACGATATAATCCGCGGCGCGCATCGTGTCGTCGTCATGCTCTACGACGATCAGCGTATTGCCGCAGTCGCGGAGCCGCTTCAGCGTCGCGATCAGCTTTTCGTTGTCGCGCTGGTGCAGGCCGATGCTCGGTTCATCGAGGATATACAGCACGCCCATGAGCGACGAGCCGATCTGTGTCGCGAGGCGGATGCGCTGGCTCTCGCCGCCGGAGAGCGATCCCGCCGCGCGCGCCAGCGTCAGATAGCCGAGACCGACGCTTTCGAGAAAGCCGAGCCTTGCGCGGATCTCCTTGATGATGAGCCGCGCGATCATCATCTGCCGCTCGGAAAGCTGCATCTCATTGAAAAAGCGCACGAGGTCGGTCACGCTTTTATGACAGAGCGTGTCAATGTCAATGCCGCCGACCGTTACGGAAAGTGAAACCGGCTTTAAGCGTCTGCCCTTGCAGTCGGGGCAGGGCACCTCACTCATATACTGCTGCAGCTCATCCTTCGCCCATTGTCCTGCGGTCTGATAACGCCGTTTCAGATTCGGGATCAGTCCTTCAAACGGGTGCACGTAGGTCGCCCCGCCGTATTCCGGTGCCTGATGCAGCGTCAGCTCCTCGTCGCCGGTACCGTAGAGGAAGAGGTCACGCTGCTCCGGTGTCAGCTTTTTGATCGGAACGTCGAGCGGAACGCCGTAGGTCTCATGCAGCGCATTTGCGTACATATTTGCTACGGATTTCGGATCCTTCCAGTTCCAGCCGAGCACCTTGAAGCCGCCCTCATGCACCGAAAGCGATTTGTTCGGCATCAGCAGCTCAGGGTCAAACTCGGTGAACACGCCGAGACCCGTACAGGTCTCGCAGGCACCGTAAGGATTGTTGAACGAGAACATGCGCGGGGTCAGTTCCTCAACGGAGATGCCGTGCTCCGGGCAGGCGTATGACAGCGAAAAGAGCTGTTCCTCGCCGCCGATGATATCGAACAGCACGAGCCCGTCGGTCAGCGCGGTCGCCGTCTCGATGCTGTCTGCCAGCCGCGAGCGGATGCTCTCCTTGACGACCAGTCTGTCCACGACGATCTCAATGCTGTGCTTCTTGTTCTTGTCCATTTTGATCTTCTCGGAGAGATCATAGATGCTGCCGTCCACGCGCACACGGACATAGCCGGACTTTTTCGCCTGTTCCAGCTCCTTCGTGTATTCGCCCTTTCTGCCGCGGACGATCGGCGCGAGCAGCTGCAGCTTTGTGCCCTCGGGCAGCGCGAGGATCTGATCGGTGATCTGGTCAACGGTCTGCTGAAGGATCTCCCTGCCGCAGACCGGACAGTGCGGCGTTCCGATCCGCGCATAGAGCAGACGCAGATAGTCGTAGATCTCCGTGACCGTTCCGACCGTTGAGCGCGGGTTCCTGGACGTCGTTTTCTGGTCAATGGAAATGGCCGGGGACAGCCCCTCGATGCTGTCTACGTCGGGCTTTTCCATCTGCCCTAAAAACTGCCGCGCATAAGAGGACAGCGACTCCATATAGCGCCGCTGTCCGTCTGCGTAGATCGTATCAAATGCGAGCGAGGATTTTCCGGAGCCGGAAAGTCCCGTAAAAACGACGAATTTATCACGCGGGATCTCCAGATCAATGTTCTTGAGATTGTGCTCTCTGGCACCGCGGATGATGATCTTATCGAGCATGGAAACAGACCTTTCTTTCAGGAAATACAAAAAGTGGATGCCTGCAATGCAGGTCAGCTCACAGAAGCGCGAACCCCATGATATATGCAGCAGCACCGATGAGCAGCATCAGCAGCGTCAGACCGCCGCAGATAAATGCCGCAATCCGGAAGCCCTTATACTGTTTTCGTGCCTGCTCGGACAGGCTTTCTTTGAAACGCTGACCGGCGCGGTGTGCAAGAATCAGAAGCACTATAAACGCAATCAGATAAAATACAAATTGCACAACGCAGGTGATAAACAGGCCAAGCATTGTAAAAAAATCATCGTTAAAGTTCATAGATAACCTCATTTCGTCTGTCAGGTGAATGTTCAGAGCATGGTGTTCCGGGAAGCCTCATCAATGACCGAATGTCCGCAGGAAGTGAGCATCAGAATTGCAAGGAGCGTCAGCGCGCTGCCGAGGATAAACCAGCGGAATGCCCGCGAGCGGTCATTTTCGGCGGCTGATTCCAGATCCTTCATGAGCTGGATGTAGTCCTCCTCCGGCATGACCGTGCCGGTCTCGTCCACGGGACGGCCGAGCCAGCTCCGGAATGCAATCAGCCCGGGCAGCTTTCCGTCTGCACCGCGGTTCGGGTCAAAGGCATCGGCGAGCGGAGTGAGCACCGGCACCGGCATGATCCGCAGCGGGATCGGGTCGCCGACGCGGTAGGGGAGCGGGGTCGTCGTGCTGATGCCGAGATAAGCGCGCCGCTCCGTATTGTTTTCATCTGCATAACGGACGGCAAACTTGTGATGATATTTCACGGTATCCTTTTCGTGAACGGTCACAGTTTCAGCATCCGCAATTCTGCCGTTGACGACATAGCTGTCAGCGGTTTTGGCGACAGCATTGAGACGCTTCTTTCGTTCGGAGAGATAGCCGAGCCCGCCGCCGGCAACGGCAGCGATCAGCGCACCGGCCACGGCGGAAATGATGATGATAAGCAGGACACGGAGCACAGTCACGACCAGTTCGCCGACAATTCCCGCAAACAGGTTTTCCAAAGCCGTCCCTCCTTTTTTTATGCAGACTCCGTTTCCGCAGCAGCCAGTGCCGCCGCATAGCCGGTCGCGAATGCGATCTGCAGATTGTAGCCGCCGGTATACGCATCGACGTCCAGCAGCTCTCCCGCGATATATAATCCGCGTATTTTCTTGGATTCCATTGTGTTCGGGTTGATCTCCTTCACGGAGACGCCGCCCCTTGTGACGATTGCCTCCGTGACCGGGCGCATGGCCGAAGCATGGAGCGTAAAGCCCTTGATGCAGCTGCCGAGCGCGATGCGCTGCGCCTTCGTAATATCGTGGATCTTCTGCGTCTGCGGGATGCCTGCGCGGTTCAGCATCACAGGGATCATGGATGCGGGGAGCAGGCCGCGAAGCGCATTGACGATATCCTTATTCTGCTGCGCGGCAAAATCGCGGAGCATTCTCGCGTCAAGCTGCTCCGGCGTCAGTGCAGGCTTCATGTCGATCTTCATCAGATAACTGTCAAGCTTCTGCGGGTCCATGCGGCAGCTTGCGGACAGCACCAGCGGTCCGGAGATGCCGAAATGCGTGAACAGCATCTCGCCCAGCTCCGTAAATATCACTTTTTTGCCCTGCGTGACGGTCAGCGTCACATTGCGCAGGGAGAGCCCCTGCATCTCTGCGGCATCGGATTCGGCGGTTTCCAGCGGGATCAGCGAGGGCTGCGGCGGGATGACGGCAAGTCCGGCCTGCTCCGCAAGACGGTAGCCGTCGCCGCGGGAGCCGGTGCGCGGATAGCTCATGCCGCCGGTTGCGAGCAGAACGGCGTCTGCACGGAGCTCAGAGCCGTCGGAAAGGATCACGCCGGTGCAGGAATCTTCAGATAATATGAGCTTTTTGACGCGGCTGTTCAGATGCACGGTGACGCCTGCATCCTGCATTGCGTGCAGCAGCGCGCCGACGATATCGGCTGCGCGGTCGCTCTGCGGAAAGACCCGCCTGCCGCGTTCGGTTTTCAGCGGGACGCCCTCGGCCTCAAAAAACGCCTGCACATCCGCCGGCATACACCGCGAAAGTGCGGAGTACAGAAACCGCGGATTGCGCGGGACATTCTGCATAAATGTGTCAAGGTCACAGGCATTTGTGACGTTGCAGCGTCCTTTTCCGGTGATCGACAGCTTATGACCGGGGCGGTCGTTCCCGTCCAGAACCGTCACGCTGCACCCGCACCGCGCCGCATGTACGGCAGCATACATGCCCGCAGCACCGCAGCCGACGATCAGCAGATGCGGCATATCAGTCCTCCTGCAGGCCGCTGAGCTTATCCGCCGCAGCCGCTCTGCGCTTTTCGGTCTCCTTTGTATCGACTGCGTATCTGCCGTCTGCCTTGACGAGCACATCGCCCTCAGCGGCGTCGTCCGGCAGCCAGTCCGCCGGAAGATTCTTATAGAATACCTCGCCGGTCGCCTCATCATACATCGAGATCACGGCGAGATCACCCTCAAAACGGTCAATTATCATCATCATGATGCGTTCCCTCCGATTATTTTCTGCGCTGCTTTCCCGGCTTCTGCGGCTTATGCTGCCCGCCGTTCTGCCGCTGTCCGCCGTTTTGCTTCCGGGGACGGTGCGCGTTTTTCTGCGGACTTTGCTTTCTGTCCGCTGCGGGGTCTGCCGGGACGAGGCAGTGCGGTCCGCTGCCGATCAGGTCGCGGCGGCCTGCCTGAATCAGTGCCTGCCGGATCAGCGCATGGTTTTCCGGCTTGAAATACTGCAGCATGGCACGCTGCTCGGATTTTTCCTTCGGCGTGCGCGGGACATAAACCGGTTCCAGTGTATACGGGTCCAGTCCGGTGTAGAACATACAGGTTGAGATTGTGCCGGGCGTCGGATAGAAATCCTGCACCTGCTCCGGCCGGATGCCCTCCTCCTTCAGAAAGCAGGCGAGTGCGATCGCGTCCTTCATGGTGCTGCCGGGATGACTGCTCATCAGATACGGCACGAGATACTGCTCCATATTCATGGATTTTGTCAGCTCATAAAAGCGTTTCTGGAATGCCTTGTAATATTCGATATGCGGCTTGCCCATTTTGTCGAGCACATGATTCGAGCAGTGCTCCGGCGCGACCTTGAGCTGTCCGGAGACATGATACCGCACGAGCTCGCGGAAAAATTCGTCATTTTTATCGGCCAGCAGATAGTCATACCGGATGCCGGAGCGGATAAATACGCGCTTGATCTTTGGGAGTGCGCGGAGCTTCCGGAGCAGCCGGAGATAATCCTGATGATCGACATGCAGATTTTTGCAGGGCTCCGGTGCCAGACATTTTCTGCCCTTGCAGAGACCGTGCTGTAACTGCTTTTCGCAGGAAGGATGCCGGAAATTCGCGGTCGGGCCGCCGACATCGTGCAGATAGCCCTTGAAATCCGGCAGCGTGGTCAGATACTTTGCCTCCTCGATGACCGATTCCTCCGAGCGCATCGTCATGCGTCTGCCCTGATGCAGCGCGATCGAGCAGAAATTGCAGAAGCCGAAGCAGCCGCGGTTGTGCGTGATTGAGAAGCGCACCTCCTTGATTGCGGGAACGCCGCCCTCCGCCTCATACATCGGGTGATAGGTGCGCTGGAACGGGAGTCTGTAGAGGTCGTCGAACTCCTGCTGCGTCAGCGAGGTCGCGGGCGGGTTCTGCACGAGCATTCTGCGCCCGTGCCGCTGAATGATGCGTTTCCCGTAGACCTCATCCTGCTGGTCGTACTGGATACGGCAGGCCTTTGCATAGGCCTCCTTACTTTCCTTTACCTGCTCGTAGGACGGACATTCCGCGGAGCCGAACGGTGTTTCCGCGGGGTCACAGAGGTAGCATGTGCCGCGGACATCGCGGATCTCGCTGACGGGCACGCCGGAATCCAGCAGCGACGCCAGCTCAAGCATACTGTGCTCGCCCATGCCGAAGCTCAGGATATCCGC
Source organism: Ruminococcus sp. Phil11 (assembly GCA_001940925.1). Lineage (GTDB taxonomy): Bacteria > Bacillota > Clostridia > Oscillospirales > Ruminococcaceae > Firm-04. The sequence continues at coordinate 33,674 of MSGZ01000040.1, read as the reverse complement.
GCCGCTTTCGAGCAGTACCGAGGGGTGCACGCTGTTGTCCCAGTAGTCATAGTGTGCAAAGCGGCGGAGTGACGCTTCCAGCCCGCCGATGAGGATCGGCACATCGTTTCCGTAGATGCTGCGCAGTTTCTGACAGTAAACGATGACGGCTCTGTCCGGGCGTCTGCCCGCCTTGTTGCCGGGTGAATAGGCATCGTCGGAGCGTTTTTTCTTCGCGGAAGTATAATGCGCGACCATGCTGTCGATGTTGCCGCCGCTGACCAGAAACGCGAGCCGCGGCCTGCCGAAGCGCAGGAAATCGCGGTCAGTTTTCCAGTCGGGCTGTGCGAGCATCGCGACCGAATAGCCCGCATGTTCCAGAATGCGGCAGATGATTGCAGCACCGAAGCTCGGGTGATCGACGTAGGCGTCGCCGTTGACATAGACAAAATCCGGCTGTTCAATGCCGCGTTCCCGCAGCTCCTCCACGGTCACCGGGATAAAACCGGTCATGCGGATGCTCCTTTCTGTATGAATTTGATTACTGCTCATTTTCTGTACAAAATGATTTTTCTGCGCAAAAGCTGCTGCCGGCCATATAGACTGCTCAGATTTTGCGTTCATATTCTCCATGTTTTCCGAGAAAACGACACTTTGTCAAGCATCGTTCCGGAATCTGATAAATATACAGTCCGACCTGCATTTAATCCGGAGGGACTGTATAAAACGATGTAATATCTTGTTTTTTGCGAATCGTGTTTCAAAATTCCCGATGATTGCGACCGGATCATCCATGTTTTCTGAACGAACTGCATATTTTCACAAAAACGTCCTGAAAACCTGCATAAACCGTATTTTTACCGCAAAAATTGCGAATCAGATGCAGCGATTGTCATTCTGTGCGATCAAGATAGGCCGCGGGAACATTGTCTGTCAGCCAGACGCCGTTGTCCGCCTGATAAAAATAGGCACCGTCGCGGTGCATATCGCCTGAACGCACACGCAGAATGACAGGCTTGCCGTGTCGCTGCCCGACCTTCCGGGCAGTCTCCGGATCCGCGGAGAGATGCACCTGCTGCCGCGACATCGGCCGCAGTCCCTCCGCAAGGATGCTGTCAAGGAAGCGTTCCGCGGTGCCGTGCCAGAGGTATTCCGGCGGCTCCTTTTGTGCAAGGCCGAGCTCAACATGAACCGAATGGCCTTGATTGGCGCGTATTTTCGTGTGATCCGAATTGAACGAATAGCGCATTTTTTCGTCCGTCCGGACGATCTCCTCCAGCATTTCCATCGTGACTGGATGCCCGGCCTTCTGCATTCCGGCGAGCAGCGGCCTGACCTCAGCCCAGCCCTGCAGGTCCAGTGTAATGCCTGCCGTCTCCGGCTGATGCCGCAGGATCAGGCTCAGGAATTTGCTGTGTTTTGTCAGATCGGCCATGTCCGCTCCTTTCTCCGAAATACTGCGTCAGCGGCTTTCTTCACGGTCTGTACGCAGTCTGTTTTCAGGTCTTGTTCTGTTTCTTGTTCTTATTTTTAGCTGCGAGGAAAAACTGGATCGTGCCGAGCAGGAACAGCACTGCGCCGAGCAGGGTCAGTGCGGTATCCGCAAGCTTGATCGGGATGATGTTGTAGGTCGTGATCATAATGAGTGCAATGCTGACGAGCATCATCAGCGCAGCGAGAAAGAGTCTGCCTTTTTTGTTTTTCATGGGGATTCCTCCTTGATTTATTCGACCTTGCTGCCGTTTGAGGCAAGCTGTAATTTCCATTCCGTGAGCTGCTGGGGCGTCATGATGACCTTTCGGGGCTTTGCACCCTCTGAAGGGCCGATGATGCCGCGTTCCTCGAGCTCGTCCACAATGCGTGCGGCCTTTGCGTAGCCGAGCTTTAAGCGCCGCTGCAGTGCCGTTGTCGAGAGCTGTCCGGCATCGACCGCGAGCTCTGCGGCCTTCAGCACAAGTGCTTCGTCACCGGTCAGCTCGCCGATGTCCTCGTCGCTGGTCTTTTCGCCCTTCGCTGCGGGCATTGCCTGCTCGACCGCTTCGATGATCTCTGTATCGTAGACCGATTCGCCGCTGCTCTTTAAGAACGTCGCGACGGCTTCGACCTCCTGATCGGTCACAAAGCAGCCCTGCACACGCTTCGGCTCCCGCCAGCCGTTCGGATAGAACAGCAGGTCGCCGTTGCCGAGCAATGTTTCCGCACCGGTCGTATCAAGGATCGTGCGCGAATCGACTGCCGATTTTACGCTCATGCCGATGCGGCTGGGGACGTTGGATTTAATGAGTCCCGTGATGACGTCCACGGTCGGACGCTGCGTTGCAATAATGAGGTGGATGCCGGCTGCACGCGCCTTCTGCGCAATGCGGATGACCGCCGCCTCGACCTCCTTGCCGCTGCTCATCATCAGGTCTGCGAACTCGTCAATGATAATGACGATCTGCGGGAGCTTTTTCAGCTCGGGGTTCTTCTCCGCGACCGCGTTGTAGCCTTTCAGGTCACGCACGCCGTAGGTCGCGCACAGCATATATCTGCGTTCCATTTCCAGCACAGCCCAGTTCAGCGCACCCGCAGCCTTCTGCGGCTGCGTCACGACCGGGATCAGCAGATGCGGGATGCCGTCGTAGGGCTGGAACTCGACGACCTTCGGGTCAACGAGGATCAGCCGCACTTCGTCCGGCGAGGCATGGAACAGGATGCTCATGATAATGGAATTGGTGCAGACCGATTTGCCCGAACCGGTCGTGCCCGCGATGATCATGTGCGGCATTTTGGCGATATCGCCGAGGATAACATGACCGTCGATATCCTTGCCGACCGCGAAGGTCAGCTTGCTCTGCGAGTTTTGGAACTCCTCGGATTCGAGGATCTCACGCAGGGAAACGGTATCCTTTGTGTTGTTCGGCACCTCGATGCCGACGGCAGGCTTGCCGGGGATCGGGGCCTCGATACGGACGGATTTTCCGCCGAGGTTCAGACCGATGTCGTCTGCCAGCGATGTGATCTTTGCGATCTTGACGCCCGCTGCGGGCTGGATCTCATAGCGCGTGACGGTCGGGCCGCGGCGGATGCCGGTGATCCGGACACTGACGCCGAAGCTTGCCAGCGTATCGACCAGAAGCTTGCCCTTTTCGCGCAGCTCCATGGATTTATCCGCGTCGTTCACGGAATTGTCCGCACGGTGCAGCAGCTCGAGCCGCGGCGCGATATAGGGGATCTCCGGTTCTTCCTCGTAGACGCTTTCGTCGGGCTCGTCGTTCTCCAGCCACGGCAGGCGGTTTGCCTGCTCATCGGATTCCAGCGAGGCCTGCTCTGCCAGTGCCTCCAGCGAGGCTTCCTCCTCGCGGGACATGCGGAAGCCTGCGGCTTCGTCCTGCAGATCGGGCGTCAGGGTGTTGAGTGCCTCCTCCGGCACGGGTTCGCTGTGGTTGAAGATCGGCACATCCATGTCGATGTTCCGCAGCTCCGTCCGGTCGATCTCCGGCGGCTGTGCGGCATTGTGATCGAGCATGAAGGCGATCTCCTTTTCCTCCTGCCGTCTGCGTCGGCGTGCGGAGGGCTCCGGCTTTTCCGGCTCCGGCTGCGGGATATCCCGCTTGCTGCCGCGGACATATTTCTGCGGCTTGTCGGGGAGCGGTTTTCTTTCCGGTTCCTCCTCGGGTTCGTCCTCTGCCAGTTCAAAGCCGTCGATCAGATCCATGCCGTTTGTCGCGGCGCGGACGATCCCGTGCCAGATCCAGACGAACGGCTTTGCAGCGAGCTTCAGCATTTCGGGGATGCTGCGGTTCGTCATCACCATGAGGACGACGATCACGAATACGGAAATGATGATCCTTGCGCCGATGACGTCAAAGGCAGCGACCAGCGGCCCGACGATCACGCCGGAGAGCAGTCCGCCGCCGCGCAGTTCCTTGCCGTTCTGCCAGAGCAGTTTGACTGCATTGCCGATGCGTGCCGTGAGATCGGCCTGCGGTTCGGTGCCGGCGAGCGGGTCGCCGAAGAATGCCTGCACAAAGGAGCTGAGGCACAGTACGAGCAAAATCGCCCAGAAGTTGCTGCCGGATGCCTGCACGCGCTTCTCCTTGGAGATCATCCAGCCGGTATAAATCAGGATAACAGGCAAAAACAGCGTGCCGATGCCGAACAGTCCGCGCAGCACGTTCTGGATATTCATCCATGCCTTCGTGCCCGGAACGAACGAGAACAGTGCCGCCAGCACGCCGAGCGCGATCAGCCCGACGGCACGGAGATGATTGCTCCGCGGTTCAGACTGCTTCTGACTTGCAGCGGAGCCTGCTGCGGATCTGGTCGTTTTCGCGGTACTGCCGCGGGATGCAGCGGTCTTGCGTTTGGCGGGCGCAGCAGATGTTTTCTTTTTTGTACCGGCCGAGCCGGTCTTTTTCTTCTCTGCCATGATGTGACCTTTCTTTCGCGGGTATCTGTTTCTCTGTTTATCAGCTTATGCTCTCGCGGCGACCAGCCAGTAAATGAACGTGACGCACGCGATCACAAAGGTATAGATCGAAAAGATGATGAAATTGTCGGAACGGATCAGCCACTGCACGAGCTTGATCGCCATGATGCCGACGATCGCGGCGACGACAAAGCCAACCAGCGTCGCACCGAGGTTGACCTCGATCTGTCCGCCGAGCAGATCTTTCAGCTCGACCAGACATCCGCCGAGGATCGCCGGGATGCCGAGCACGAAGGAATAGCGGACGGCAGTCTCCTTTTCGAGGCCGGAGAACAGGCCGCCGGAGATCGTCGAGCCGGAGCGGGAGACACCCGGGAACAGCGCGACGCACTGGAACAGACCGATCACGACGGCGTCTTTGACGGTGATGTCGCCGGCGGTTTTCTTGTTATTGCGCTTGCGGCTCGCGAAGAACAGCTCGACCGATGTAAACAGGAAGCAGAGTGCGAGGATCGGCAGCGTGATGTTCTCAAAGACGTCCTTGATGAGGTAGAACGGGACGAGCAGCACGAGCGAGATAAACAGCATGATGAGCATTCTGCGCTCCGGGTTCATCTCTTTCCACTTGAACTTGCCGGTAAAAACATCCTTGATGAGCGCGAAAAATTCCTTGATCAGTGCCCAGATCGTATCCCGGAAGGCTATGCAGACCGCCACGAGCGTACCGAGGTGCAGGATCACGAGCAGGAAGGTGCCCTCCTCGACGCTCTGCCCGGTGATTGCCTGATACAGCTTGATGTGTCCGGAGCTGGAAACGGGCAGAAACTCGGTCAGTCCCTGAATGATCGCCTGAATGATTGCATCGAAAATACTCATAATTTCCTCCTGATGATAAGCATAGATATACTTTTATATCATACCACATTTTCCCGGCAATGTCAAGCTTGCGGCGGGGCGGTTTTTCTTCTTCGGGGAACCTTGCATTTTTTGCCGTGCTGTGCTATAATAGAAGCTGTTGTGAAATAAAAAGTTTCAGGAGTGTGCTGAAAATTGACAAAAAGCAAACGCTTTGTTTCATGGGTCCCACTGCTCTGCGCGGCTTTGCTGATCGGCTGCATGGTCGGGGCGGCGGAGCTGTTTCAGAACAAAGAGATCATTTTTCCGGAGGTCGCCGCGATCGCGGCCGGTTCGCTGCTGACGCCGAAGCTCGCATGGCGCACGGATGCGCTGCATACCTTTGCTGCGATTGCGGTCTGTGCGATGCTCGGCCTGTGCATCGTGCTCTGGCTGCCGGGGGCGGTCTGGCTGCAGATGAGTGTCGCCTATCTGCTGGCATCCGCGCTGTTTCTGCTCTCGCGCACAAGCTTTGCGCCGATGATCTCGGCGGCGGTGCTGCCGGTGCTCCTGCAGACCGAATCCGCTGTTTATACGGCTGCGGCCTGTATTCTGACCGCAGCGATCCTGCTGCTCCGAGCGATCCTTGTCCGCTGCGGCATTCTTTCGGATGCGCTGTTTGAGAAGCTGCCGAAGCCCGATGCCGCAGGCATTCTGCAGGCTGTTCTGCGCTGGCTGCTCGTGACGGCGGTGATCTTTGCCGCGCTGAAGCTGGATCTTCGGTATGCGGCTGCACCGCCGCTGCTGGTCGCGTTTACCGAATTCTGGAAGCCGGAGGCGGTCTCACGCAAAAGACCCGCCGCGGTGATTGCGCTGCTGTTTTTCTGTGCAGGCTGTGCCTGCGTGCTCCGGTATCTGCTCTGCGTGCGGCTTTCGCTGATGCCCTGCATCGCGGCATTCCTGACGGTGCCTGCGGTCTACGGCATCATGAAGCGGATCGGGCTGATGCTGCCGCCTGCGTCCGCCGTTGCGATCCTGGCATTTCTGATCCCGGAGCAGGCACTGCTTGTTTTTCCGTTCCAGATCCTGTGCGGGATCACCGTGCTGGTCGGTGCGTCGTATCTGTACCGGGAATCCGGACTGCGCAAAAAGGCGGTGCTGCGGAATACGCTCCGGCATCCGGCCGGATAAGCAAAAATATGATCGCATAACAAAAGCTGCACAGTCGGAAAAGGCTGTGCAGCTTTTTGTTGTGCGTGAACCTGCGGCGCGGGTGCTTTCAACGATCCGATCCGCCTCCATGTGTCGGGATGAACCCCGCGGATGCGGGGAGTAGTGCTGTGACGAATTTGCAAGGTGTCGCCTTCTCTAATCCGCATGGTTCTTCTGATCTCTTTCGGGATTACCACCCGTCCTAAATCATCGATTCTGCGTACAATTCCTGTTGCTTTCATTTCGTTCTGTTCTCCTTTTTTTCAATGGTATTTGCAGTTGACTGCCGTTGGTAGTGTTTGCAGGTTCAGGAGAATTATGCGAAAGCTGTCTCGAACGTTCAGGAATTAATCCTATAATAACATTCGCATCAATTGTGTATGCCGGCGCCAGAACTGCACTGACACGGACTTTCGACCGCACCTTGCCGGACTCAGAACCGCACTCTGCCGGAGTAAAACCGCACTTGAGCGGAAGCCTGCCCGAGAGAACGTCAGACAGGCCCGCTCATATGGATTCTTTTATTCGTATTTGCGGATGATCTTCCGCGACTGCTCATAGATGTCCTGTTCCGTCCATTGATGTTCATCATCGGGTTCTTCTGAGAACAGCGTGAGGATTTCAGCCTTAGCCGCTTCAGGATTTTTGCAGCGCAGGAACATTGTCCGCCATTCCGTGTCCAGTTCTTTCCTTGTCAGCGTCATGGCTCGGCTCCTTCCGGCAGACCGTGCCTTTTCCGCATTGAAACTTCTCCGTCTATCATGACAGGATATGCATTGTTTGTTATCCGGTCCATGATTGCGTCACAAATCGGGCTGCCGTTTTCGGTATCCGGATTCAGTCGCTCGTACCATCCCTCAGCATGGTATTGCGTACAGAAAATCATAGAGCGCTCTATCCTCGCTTCAATGATCTCTAGCAGATTATATGTCTCATTCGGCGTCAGACACCGAATCAGCCACTCGTCAAGGATCAGCAGATCCACTTTCTTGTATGCAGCGATAACCTTCCGCAGATCTCCGTTTGCTTTTGCAATGTCAAGCTCATCCAGGAGTTCAGGCATCCGGATATATCGTACCTTTGAGATAATTGAGATTATAATAGAAAACAGGCAGATACCTCATCGAAGTAACTGCCTGTTCTTTTTCATAGCCTGCTGTAAAGGTCTTTGCTTATAGTTGTTTTGGAAAACTTCTATATGAGCGCAATCCTTTCGGACTGCCTGCTTTTTGTTCGTTTAAGCGGGGGTAATCTCCCAACTGTCGGTGATTATATCCTCAGCTTCAAATACAATGATCTCAGCTTCAGGGGTAATATAAATTTCTTTCATGATTCAATCTCCTTCTTAGTTTGCTTCGCTGAATGCTTCCGCATCAATATAATACTCATACAGAATATCAGCCATCACATAGTCTCTGTATTCTTCACTGTACTCCTTCATGCGGCAGCACCATGTTAAGGGCGTGAACTGGTAGGTGAAGCCGTTGAAGCAGATCTCACGTATAGTATTCATTCTGAGAGGAGAGATGCCTGTGATCTCATAATAGGGACCGAACCGGCTGGTTTTTGCCGTGATCGGAGTGTAGCTTCCTAACAGATAACCATTTTTGTTTATATCACGGAGCTGAGCCTCATCGCCCTCAGCCAGTCCGTCAAGGTATAAACGCATGGAGAGTCTGGAATTCAGTGTCAGAGAAAGCAGATCTGTTTCTTCCGTATCAAAATTATCTTCCGCCGTAGCGGTATTGTATTTACAATAGGCGTCGTAATCTTTTTCGCCTTGAAGGATATCAACGTAATGGTCTGTAACTGCCGGCATATTATCCGGGGTGTTGAAATATGCATAGGAGGCTTTGCCGTAAAGCCGTACGGTATCGACCAGCTTATCAAATGCTTCTTTCTTTTCGTCGCTCCAGCCTTCTTCCGGCTCTGCATTCTCAAGATAATCATTGACGGAACAGGTGCATTTGTCAACTGTTTCCCATGATTCGCCGTTGAACCGCTGAAGCTCTGCGGTGATCTCCTCATCCATGCGGGGCGCGGCGACATTTGCAGTCACGCAGAGTTTGCCGTTCTTTTGGGCAAATTTGATATCCTGTCCTGCTTCCTCACATTTACCGGAGAAAACGACATGATAGTATTCGCTGTTTGCTTCGGTCACACCCTACGCATCACCTTATCAACACTAAAAAATACCGAAATTCCGCACTTTTTCAAATGCTGAATTTCACCTCAATACCTGTTTCATCGGAAATAAGCACCACATCAATCATAGCTGCCGCCAGATCGTGCTTTTCCTGCACCGTCAGTTTATCCCACTGCTTCATAGGTTCTTCCAAAGGCTTTGTGTCGATCGCCTTACGCTTACGGCACATGGTCTGCATTTTTTTATCAAGCTCCGACTTCTGTTCGTGCAAGGCACTCACACGCTTCTGAATGTAGTCAAACAGAACGGTATCGGCATCAGCGAGCTTTTCCATAAGTTTCTGAATTTCGCTGTCAAGGCGGACGATTTCAGTTTTGATACTTTCCGTTTCGGCATCGGGCTTGCTTTCCTCATGCTTTTCAATGTTGAGCTGTTCGATACGCTTTTTCATTTCCGTCAGCACAGCGTCCTCGACCTGTTTCGGCTTCATCTTAATCGGAGGAGTAGGACAGCCGTTCAGCGTATATTTGCCGTAGTCAAGAAAGCGATAATATACTTTCTTTCCCTCATTTCTAACGGAATGATTGAAGTGCATCGCATAACCGCAACAGGCACATTTCACCATACCCACAAGCCAAGAGTTCATAGCCTTGCCGTTGTTCGGGAATTTACTCTGGTGCGACTTTCTGTCCTGCACTCTCAGCCACACATCGCCGTCCACAAGCCCCTCATGGTAGGCTACCTTGACGAAGTGTGTATCATCACCGCCAGCGTGAACGAACAGCCCGTGAACACCGTCATAGGCTTCAATATCGTCAAGCAACTCATATCCTCTGGAAAGAAAATAGCGGTACACATCTTTATTCGCCCTTACATACAGCGGATTTTCAAGGATACGGCTCAGGTGCGACCTGTCAAGATTGGAAATGCCTGTTTTTGTGCGTGGTGTCGGTCTTGAAGCATTGATACCGTTCTCCGTCATGTAGCGGATAATATCAGTCAGAGAATTTTCGGGGTGCTGATATAAGTCATATGCCACACGCACCGCTTCTGCATTCTCCGAGGGAACAAGCACCGAGCCTGTCTTGCCGTTAATGGTTCTTCTTTCGGGAGTGTAGCCAAACTGCACTTTTCCGCCCTGATAAAAGCCCGTTTCTCTTGCTTTAGTATTGAACGCATCTGCCACTCTTGCGGCGATTGTTTCACGCTCAAACTCCGCAAAATTCAGCAGATTGTTCCGCATCATACGCCCCTCTTTTGTCTCCGTATTGAACGGTTCGGAGAGGGAGTAAACGGTCACACCGTAGCGGTCAAGCTCGTCCGTAATGTTAAGATACTCACGCATATTACGGCTGAAACGGTCATATTTTTTCACGATAATTCTGCTGATAAGTCCCTCACGGGCATCGCTCATCATCTGCATAAATGCGGGACGGTGCATCACATCTTTGCCCGACTTTCCATCGTCGCAATAGATACGATACTCGCAGTCACCTACAAAGCGGACGCATTCCTCCTTCTGTGCGGAAATGGACAAGCTGTTGTTGCCCTTATCCTTGTCGCTGACAGATCGGCGTACATAGATAGCCGTGATACCGTCATTTGTTTTCGTTGTTCTTTTCATTGTTGACCTCCAATTGCGTTTGCAATTGGACGGTTGGTTTTACATCTATATCATAGCGCAACCGTCCGAAAATTGCAACAGCGTTCTTGTAACTGTAATCATTTTTCGGCAGATTGCCAGATCATTCAGTTGTTTCCTTTGTTCCGTTGCGGCGCATTGCACCGAGGAAAATATCGTACATCTTGTTGATCTTCTGCTGTCTGATCGTTTCGGGAACATCATCAGGGTAAGAAACTCTCACCTTGATACCCTCATCAGATACATAGTCAACTGCCTTCTCTCTCTTTTCTACGGCAGATGTTGTATTCAAATTTTAGTCCTTTCCGACAGCTTTCTCTTTCTCGCTGTCTGTCATTTCGAGTTTGGTAATCAGCATCATCGCATCTTTCAGCTCATGCTGTATCGTGTAAGTATCGCAGTACCAGTTATCGACATACCGCTTGCAGACGGCAAGCTGAATGTCAAGAGGTCTGCGCCTAAGTGTACCCTCCGTCATACGCAGGAGCTTTGCGACGGCAGGCAGAAAATAAAGGCAGTCATCGCCCTTATGCTCCGCTAACTCATTACGCTGTTCGGCATACTCGTCCGAGGTGAATTTTGCGATAATTTCATCAACGGACTCCTTGTAAATGCCGTCATAATTGAACAGCATACGCTCTTTGTCGAAACGCCCTTTGAACGGGATACCGCTTGCGGCGAGGGCAACCGTTATCTGCTGTCCTTTGTCTGTATTGAGAGCGACATACTCTTTATTGTCACTCTCATAATCGTTCCCAACCTTGTAAATGTATTCACTCATTCAAAGCCCCCTTTCATCAATCCTCGTCAAACAGAGTACGGGGAGAATCCTCATACAGAGTAGCCTTGTCCTTATCCGCAGGAGAGCTGTCCGTCAGACTATCAATATCCGAATCAGACATACCGCCGTCACGGAGCTTTTCAAGCTGATCATGCTCACGCTCGATAGCGGAAAACAGGTCTTTGCCACTCAGCTTATACTTGCTTGCAAGAGCTGTCAGGTAGAGCTTGTTGTACTCCTCCATTTCCTTTTCGAGCTGCTTCTGCTCCTCTGCGATCGTTGCCTGTCGCTTGGCGATCTTCTTTTCGAGCTTCGCCAGCTTGTCAGCGATAGAAGTTGTAGCCATATCATCACCACCATTCTGAATTTTTAGTCGAGCCGAACTACTCAGCCCCACACTAAAATTATAGCGCACTTTCGGGGGGAAGTCTATTCGCATTGCGCAAGAAGTTGAGTGCGCCATAAAACTTTTCTTATCGTGAAATTGTTATGGGGAATTTTGAAATGGGCATAAAAAATGCAGAGCTGGTGTTGCTCTGCATAGGTTTGGGATATTCAGTTGTAATCAGAGTGATTGAATGTAGTGATCTATTGTCTCATAAAATCTGTCCTTAATACCTGAAAAAGAAAATCCAGTTTGCTTTGCCTTGCTCGTATTCAAGGTTGCATATTCGGGATAACCGTTATACGGTGCGGGTGTTCCATTTGGCGTAATGATTGCTTTTTTATTGAGCCTTTCTTCAATATAACAAATCATTTCCCTGAGTGAGATGTCACCGTCTGAACAGCCGTTGATCGCTCCCGATATTTCTGTATCAACTAAATGCGATAAGAATAAACCAGCATCGTCCTCATGGATAAAACTAATTCTCGAATCCATATCATCTATAAACATCGGCGTTTCATTCTGTATGCACTCAATGTAATAATATAGTCGTTTCGTATAGTCAGTGTTGCCAATAACAACGGGATAACGAACAGCTACATAATGCTGGTCAGGAAACTGCTGGACAACAGCACATTCCGCCTGCCGTTTGACCTCTGCATAATCATAATCGGAACGCTCACACCATTTGAGAGAATGTATCTCTGCCGAGAAATCTCCCTCACTTGTATCGACGTGAATATCCTTGTAGACTGCCGAGCTTGACATTAGAATATACTTCCCACAACGGACATGATCTAAAAGCCGTTTCACATCATTTGAGGAGTAAGCTATCTTATCAATTATTACATCATAATACTTTCCGCTGAACGATTTGATTATACTGTTTTCGTCAGCTCTGTCAAATATAATTCTTGAGACTGAATCACCATAGTGGTCAGGTGTTTTCCCTCTTGTAGCGATTGTGATATTATGCCCCTTGCCAATCAGATCGTTTGTCATAGGCATACCAAAATATCTTGTACCGCCAATAATCAGAATATTCATAAAAAACTCCAAAAGCTGTATTTTACGAAGCAAGCTAAATATTTGCTTCTGCTCCTAAATTATAACACACCGCCCCCGAAAATGCAATCCCATTTCCGAGAAATCCACCCTCTAAAATCATTGTCATCATCAACAGAAATCCCGTGTTGAAACTATGCAAGAGGGAGAATCGTCATGAACAAATTGTAAACTTTTCAGAAAATCATGCCCGAAACCTCAAATTTCACGGTAGATAAGTGAAGGGTGTTTTTCATAGGCAGTCAGACAGGGCAAAAATTTGAATGTAACGATAAGCATATCGACATTCAAAATCGGCTCAGGGAGAGCCGAACGGAAGGTTTCACCAGACTGCCGCCCACCCAGCATCATAACTGCGCCGAACCCCGGTAAAATACTCTCAGAGCCGTGCGAGACAGAGAGAAATCGCATAGCTCCAAACACGCAGAAGCGTGAAAAAACGCCGTAGAACGGCGAAAAACAAGTGAGGGCGTGGAACGCCCGATCAATTTTCACAAGCACGGTATAAAGTATTACGATTATGGAAAATCGTAAACTTTATACGGCTTGTCAGGGGAAAATTCCCCTAAGACCCCTGAGAGGTCGGCACAGCCGACCGAGATACAGAAAGGAGACACAATGTCAATATTCAAAAAGCCCGAAAAGGGTTTCCTTGCAAAGCTGTTCAAACACAAGCAAGTCGAGGAACTTGCGGAAGAACTTGCCCACACCTATGCGGACGAAATGCAGGAAGAATTGCAGTCCGAAAGTGACGAGCAGACAACCGCCGAGGACACCGATGCCGAGCCTGTTCCAATGCTTGAAGTCACCGAAACGGGCGAGGTTGATTTCACCGAACCGCCCGAAAATGCCGAGGGCGAATCACCACCGCAGGACACCGAGCCGAGCGAGGTACGCAAGCACCTTATCACATTCCGAGTGAACGACATGGAGCTTGAAGCGATCAACCGCAGATATGCGGAAACATCGTTCAGAAGCAGGGGCGATTTTTGCCGTTATTCTGCACTCACCGTGATGAATGTGGAGGAAGATACCGAGGACATCAAGCAGATAGCAAGGTATATTTCGTCTATCTCCAATTCGTTCAATCAGGTAGCCCACCGTGTCAACAAAGGCGGCAAACTTTACGATGAAGATATTGCCGATATGAAAGAGAGGTTAGAGGAAGTTTGGCGATTACTCGTATCCATACGATCCACACGGGAACATACGGTGCAATTGCTTATATCTGCAACCCAGACAAAACCGCAGACGGCAAATATGTTGTTAGCAACTTGTGCGTATCTACTCCATGTGGAGCATCAGAACAATTCAGAAACATCAGGCAGTCAGTCGGTACAGGACGAAGCCGAAGCGAGTGCCAGCACATAATACAATCGTTCGCCCCCGGTGAGGTCACACCCGAACGGGCTTTGCTTATCGGGCAGGAACTTTGCAAGGCACTTTTTAATGACGAGTATCAATATGTGCTTGCCGTCCATGTAGACCATGAACATATCCATAACCACATCATAGTAAACAACGTAAATTTCTATACGGGCAAGACTTTTGAAACGGAACATAATCAGGGAAAGATACCCGAAAGAGCGTGGACAAAGCTCCGTCAGGTATCGGACGAGTTATGCAGAAAGCACGGACTTTCGACGATAGAAAATCCTCATCTGTCTAAGGGCAAGAGCCATTGGGAATGGGAGCTTGACAAGCAGAATATGTCATGGAAAGAACAGCTTAAACGAACCATTGACGAGGTTATCAAGGTCAGTGAGGACTTTGCGGATTTCCTTGCCAAGTGTGCCGAGTACGGCATACTTGTGGACTACAATCCCGACCACAAGATCGACCTGAAATTTATGCTTGCCGAGCAGAAAGAACGCAATCCGAGGGCAAAATTCACCCGTGCAAAAACGCTGGGCTACTTCTACGAGAGCAAGCAGATCGTGCGGCGTATCGAGAGCTATAAATACCAAATGTCGCACAGCCCGAAAGTCAAGATTATCCGTACAACAGCGGAGAGATTTCAGCAGTCTCAGGGCTTGCAGAACTGGGCAGACCGTGAGAATATGAAAGCGGCGAGCAAGGCTCTCAACGAGATGACCGCAAGTAATTCTACCCTTGAAGAATTGGAGAGTGCAGCTCATACCGCCTTTGCAAAGCGTATGAAAGCATTGAGCGATATGGAAGAAGCCAAAAAGAAGTTTGACGAGATTGAGGAGCAGTTACCTGTTCTTTCGGAGCTTTTCAAATACAGGGAATTTAATCAGCAGTACCGTTCGCTTACGGGCAGAGAACAAAAGAAATATGCCAAGAATTGTGCCTATGAATTGGAGCAGTACAAGGAATATTCTGCTAAGGTAAAAGAGATGTTTCCCGACAAGAAAATCCCTACTGTTGAGTATTTGAAGGAAATGCAGACCAAGCTCCGTGAGCAATACGCCAAGAGTTCAGCCGAGTACAATTTCTACAAAAAAGAAGCGGACAGGCTTGCACGGCAGATACAGCAGAAGCGTGACAGTCAGAGAACCGTTCAGCGGTATTTACAGAATGAAGAAGCTGCAAAAAGAAAGAAAAATCAGCTTGAATAAAGAAAGGATTTATGTATGAGCAAAATTGGTTATATCCGTGTTTCCACGGAGCATCAGGAGACAGCCCGTCAGCAGGAGATCATGTGCGACTATCAGGTTGACCGCATCTTCTCCGAGAAGATGTCGGGAGCAAACGCAGACCGCCCACAGCTTCACGCTATGCTTGACTATGTGCGTGAAGGAGATACCCTCTACATCGAGAGTATCAGCCGTCTGGGACGTTCCACAAAGGATTTGCTGAACATCATCGACACACTCACGGAAAAGGGCGTTACTCTCGTCAGCCACAAGGAGAATATCGACACCGATACTCCGTCAGGCAAATTCATGTTGACCGTGTTCGCCGCCCTCTCTCAGTTGGAGCGTGAACAGCTCAAACAGCGACAGCGTGAGGGCATCGAGATCGCCAAGACACAGGGCAAGTATACGGGACGGAAACCCATTGAAATCGACTGGACAAGGTTCGGTCAGCTTTATGGGGAATGGAAGTCGAAGAACATCACAGGCAGGGACTTTATGCGGAGAATGGGCTTGTCGGCAAATACCTTTTACCGCCGTGTCAGGGAGTATGAAGCCACTCACGGCATCACCGAGCCGTCCTCTGCTTGATAATACCCGTCAGCCGAACGGAGAAGCCCCACAGCGCCCTCCACCCCTGCGGAGCGGAAAACTAACCGCTGAAAAGAAAAAGCCCTCAGAAACGCTTGCAGAGCATTTCCGAGAGCTTGCGGTTTGTGTTCAGTTCCAATAGGGTTTGTGCCGATTGTGGTATGCTCCAAAATGCTGAATTGGACTTGTACGGAACGGTTTGCAGGTGTTCCAATAGACTACGGGCTATTGATATACTGAAAGTTTGTCTTATGTTTTGTTACTGGATTTATTTTTTGCAGATTTTTTCACTTCTTCATGGAAGAAATAGTTTACCACCACAGGCGGCTCACCGAAACTGCTCATGCGTGAATCGTCGTCTCGCAGATATGTCATACCTTCCCGTGCCGTAAACTCACGCAGCTTTGTATCAAGCTCACTCCAATAGCTGCGGTCTTTTTTACTGTAGATGTTATGATACAAGTCATTCAGCTCAGGGTGGTTTTCATTTATCCAGTCCAGAATACGAACTCTGTAATCTCCCCGGAGATTAAGGTTTTCGAGCCATACAAGATTGCAATGCTTTTTCGCCGTTTCTATGATAGCGACCGGGTCTGTTATTCTGGGGAATATTGGTGAAATAAAGCAAGTTGTCTTGATACCTGCTTCGTAAAGCTGCCGCATTGCATCGAGTCTGCGTTCAATGCTCACGCCTTTGTCCATTTCACTGCGAAACTTCTCATCAAGAGTATTTATTGAAAAAGATACCCTTGCATTCGGAAAGGTCTTGATCAAATCTAAATCCCTCAGAACAAGGTCTGATTTTGTGGCGATACTTATGGAAATACCGCTTCCCTGAAGCTGTTCGAGCAGCAGACGTGTGCGCATATACTTTGCTTCACACGGCTGGTAGCAGTCGGTTACAGAGCCGAAAAACGCCTCCTTGCCTGCATATTTTTCAGCTTTCTGTATGGGCTTCCAGTTCTTTACGTCAACAAATTCTCCCCATGGTTCGGGGTGATCAGTAAAGCGCTTCATAAAGCTGGCATAGCAGTATTTACAGGCGTGTGCGCAGCCTACATAGGGATTGACCGAATAGTCTGAGACAGGAAGATTCGATTTGGTCATAATACCTTTGACTTCTATTTCCTTTATTACCATATCAGCACCTCACAAATACTTCAGATAAAAATGTTCGTTTCTTAAAAAGCCTGTACTTTGGTACAGCTTTTCCGCCATTTCGGAGCTTTCAAGCGACAGCTTTTTAACATTTTTTAATTGTGCATCTTTTATCAGAAACGAAACGATCTCCCTGCCTACACCCATTCTGCGGTATTCCGGCAGGGCATAGATGTTCATAAGATAGCCGCACTTTCCGTTTGGATTATCGGGAGATGGCATTTCTGTCTGATAGCAGATGCCACCGCAGCCGATGATACGTTCTCCGGCACAGGCAAATACAGCAGTATGTGTGCCGTCTCGCAAATGCTCACGGTAATACTGCTCATTTTCAGAGTAAAGCTCCGTCATATCCGTATCTTCCGGCAGACAGAACACCTCCCTCAGCACTCTCATACGCCACTCCATGATAAGAGAAAGCTCCGGCAGTTCCGCCCTTCTGATCTTTATTTCCATATTCAGCACTCCTTCATGACAACAGGCATTCTTGTCATATCCGGTTTTCCGTTGGTGTTAAGGGGTATCTGCGGCATTTTCACGATAAATTCGGGTATCATGAAATCCGTGAGGTTTTCACTCAGCTCTCTGCGTACCTGTGAAACCCTCAGCTCCCTGTTACTCGGTACGATATAGGCGATCATGTACGACAGCCCTTCCTCGTCCGTAAATGCACGAACGATCGCCTGCTCGACACCGCTGCACTGATAGAGCTTTGACTCCACCTCCATGACCTCCACGCGCTTGCCGTAGATCATGATCTGTGTATCCTTTCGGTGCAGAAATGCGATATTTCCGTCGGGAAGATAATATCCGAGGTCGCCGCTGCGGTACATCACAGAGCCGTCGGGCAGTCTGACAAACGCCTTGTTTTCTTCGTTGTGGTCTCCTATATAGCCGTTTGAAACGCCGCCGCCGAAAATGCAGATCTCGCCCGTTTCGCCGTCCGGCACTTCATTCCCGTCCGTGTCAAGTATTTTTATCTCTGTGCCGAGAACCGCTTTGCCTATGGGGTATGTGCCGTCATCAAGCACCTGCCCGTCACGGCAGCGGTAATAGGATGCACATACCGTTGTTTCGCTCGGACCGTAGGTATTGTAGACCTCTGCTTTCTCTAATAAATTGCTGACATGATGCCCCCTCAGCACATCTCCGCCGCTGATGAGCAAGCGAAGAGAGGACGGTATATCGGGAAGATGATTCATCTCCGCCAGCAGATAGGGAAAGCCCGAAAGCATAGTTATCTTATGGCGCTCAACAAAATCCATGAGAGAATGTATATCTGTCTTATCCTCATCGGACGGTATCGCCAGTGCCGCCCCGTTCAGCAGACTTGTAAACACTTCCTCAACAAAAATATCAAAGGAGCAGACGGAATACTGGAGCATGATGTCGCCCTGCTTTGGGTGAAACTCATTTTCAAAGGCTCTCACATAATGGCAGACGTTTTTGTTCGTTACTGAAACACCCTTCGGGCGGCCTGTTGTCCCCGATGTGTATAGAACATAAGCAAGACCGTCCGGAGACTGGCTGTAAACTCTGCCCCTGCTGTCAGGTGATGCGGTACAGATCGAACAGTCAGAGTAGATCTGCTGAAAACCTTTCAGCTTATCAGCATACTGCATTTCCGTCACGATAAAGTCCACTCCTGCTTCATTCATCATGTACCGGATACGCCCTGTGGGAAAGGTCGGCTCGGCAGGAACATACATCGCACCGGATTTCAGCGCCGCAAGGATAGATGCGATCATTTCCGCCCTGTGCCGCATGACGATGCCCACAGCATGGGTGTTGTCGGGAAAGCTGTCCGCAATCATATCCACCATGTTCGACAGCTCGCCAAATGTCAGCGTTCTGTCATTCTCGATAATTGCAGGAGCATTTTTATGTTCCTGTACCGTTTTCTGAAAAATTCCGTATATCGTAATTCCCATATTGCCCTCCTTACAGTATCGCCGCTATTCCTTTAGCCGAACGCAGCGCCGGCTCTTTGAAATGGTTGCCTTCATTCATCTCGAATGTCACATCTATCCCAAGTGCGCGGTAATGCTCCGCTATAGATTCAGTATTCTCCTGCACCGTTTTCAGAAGCGGCTGGCGAGCCTTTGCTTCCTTGTCACCGAGGGAAAGATAGAGCTTATCGGGCTTGCGGAGCATTTCGTGTGTAAGTATATAGTTCTTGAAATCGGGAAACCACAGCGAACCCGACATACTTGCCGCACGATCAAACACATCGGTCTTATAGAGTGTGTACAGAGCGAACAGTCCTGCCAGTGAATAACCTGTTATCGCAGTAAATGTGGGCTGTCCGACAAGCATTTTCTTTGCCATCGGAAGTATCTCCGATAGCAGCAGACCGAGATATTCGTCCGCACCGCCTGTGCAGGGCGTGTCGTTCTTTGAAAGTGCAGGACATTCCCACGGACACATATCGTGATCCCAGTTCAGATTCCCGATCACAAGCAGATTGTGGTCTGGCGCATTCAGCTTTCCAAGCTCCTCTGCTACTGATTTACCATTACCCGTGTATGTGTTCAGCACGATCAGCGGACGGTCACTTATGCTTGCAGGATAGAGCGTGACTTCCTTTCCGCCTGCCGTAAACTTTCTGACTTCCATTGCAAATTCCTCCTTAACCTCTTGACTTTTTGTAGTAGTTATATTATACTATATACAGAAACATATGTCAAGTAGTATAAAAATACATACATAGTATCAAAGACCATACCAAGGAGGACTTACAATGGAAGAATACATGAGCTATGAGGAATATCTTGTAAAGGTCAAGGAGGGCATCGTGACCGAAAAGGGCAACTGCCCGGTGACACCGCTTTTGCAGAAATTACAAGGAAAATGGAAAACGCAGATACTTTACGAGCTTTGTATGCACGATTCTGTGCGCTATGGAGAATTGAAAAAGGCTCTCCCTGAGATCACAGGAAGTATGCTTTCAACGGCACTGAAGGAGCTTGAAGCAGACGGCTTTATCCACCGTGAGCAGTTCAACGAGATACCGCCCCATGTGGAGTATTCCTTTACCGAAAAGGGGCGTGATTTACAGCCGATCTTCTATGCGATCATGGTCTGGGGGTTCAAGCATGAAAACGATTGACGATTCCTTGCGGGACGAGGTGTTCGCCTACGCAAAAAAGAAATACGGCTCCAAACCCGAGTATCTATGGGCGAAGTTCCCTGATTATGCGATACTCCGCCACAAGGATAACGAGAAATGGTATGCCCTTATCATGAATATCACCTATGAGAAGATCGACACTGAAAAATCGGGCGCTGTCGATGTGCTCAATGTCAAGCTCGGTGATATGCTGCTGCGTGACCTGCTGATCCGGCAGGAGGGATATTATATCGGCTACCACATCAGCCGTGGAAACTGGCTTTCGGTAGTGCTGGACGGTACAGTTCCCCTTGACGAGATCACACGGCTGATAGATATGAGCTTTGAGGTGACTGCTTCAAAAAAGAAAAAGCAGGAAATGCGCTCGCCGAAGGAGTGGCTTGTTCCTGCGAATCCGAAGTATTATGACATCGTTCATGCTTTCGATGACGCTGATGTGATCGACTGGAAGCAGGGCGCAGGAATCAAGAAAAATGATACTGTTTTTCTGTATGTCGGCGCACCTGTGTCGGCTATTCTTTACAAGTGCAAGGTCACTGAAGTGGATATTCCATATGATTATCATTCGTCTGAACTTACGATCACCAAGCTGATGAAGATAAAACTGATAAAAAAATACAAGCCTGAGCAGTTTACATTTGAACGGTTAAAATCTGAATATGGCATTTTTGCTGTCAGAGGTCCGAGAGGAGTTCCGAATAGCCTGAGTGCTGCGCTGAAAGGAAAATAATATGCACGATATCTGGAACCCCTGGCACGGGTGTATCAAGAAAAGCGAGGGCTGTGACCATTGCTATATGTACTTCCTCGACAAGCTGAGAGATCAGGACGGCTCGCATATATACCGCACGAAGGCAGGCTTCAACTACCCGATACAGAAAGACCGCAAGGGAAACTACAAGATAAAAAGCGGAGAGCAGATCAGAGTTTGTATGACCTCGGATTTCTTTCTTGCCGAGGCAGATGAGTGGCGTGAGGAAGCGTGGGAGCTGATGAAGATACGTAGCGATGTGGTGTTCTTTCTGCTGACAAAGCGCCCCGAACGAGTAGCCGAACATCTGCCGAAGGACTGGGGCGAGGGCTGGGACAATATCTTTTTCAACGTCACCGCCGAGAATCAGCGGCGTGCAGACGAGCGTATCCCCATACTGCTTGAGCTGCCTTTCAAGCACAAGGGCGTTATGTGTGCGCCATTTATTGGGCAGGTCAGTATGCGGAAATATCTCGAAACAGGACAAATCGAGCAAGTCCTCTGTGACGGCGAGAATTATGACGGCTCTCGTCCCTGCCATTTCGACTGGGTAAAGCTGTTACGTCAGGAGTGCGTGGACAACAATGTGACCTTTGTGTTCTGCGGTACGGGCAGGCGGTTCGTCAAGGACGGAAGGCTCTACAAGCTCGAAGGCAGTATCCAAAGTCAGCAGGCGCACAAATCAGGAATGAGTTTTCAGGGAAAGCCGATCCACTTTGATCTATACGATAGTTGGGGTTATCCGATCACCGAGGAGGACAGATATAAACCTGTGTTCCGTGAACGCTGTGCAACCTGTGGTATGCGTCCGACCTGCAATGGGTGCAGTAACTGCGGGAAGTGCGATCAGAAGTAAAGTCAATTTTTGCGGTTATATATTAAGTAAGCGTCGGAGCATATGCCATGATACGCTATGAGAAAAAACAAGGCAAGAAGATAGTGAACCTTGCAGACGAAAACTGAATAAGCATCTGAAAAGAAAAAACAGGGCTATGCCTTCCGTACACGGTCACGGAGGACATAGCCCTTTCCTTATGATATGAATATATTAGTCCTGAATCTCCTGCATCATAGTTGCACCGTCCTTGAAGCCGACCTTGTATGCAGCTCTCATCTCAGCGGCGGCAGTATTGCTCACGCAGTCGAGGATTTTGTGGAACACATCAATCTGATCCTCGTTAAGCGAATTTTCAAAGGGGATACAGAGCTTGTTAAACTCATCGGAGAACTCGGCGGCGTGAATATCGCCCTGCCTATAGTTGTACAACGCATCAATCATTTGTGTTAGTCCTTTCGGTTTTATTGTAAAACCAACCGTCCAAACTTTACCAAATAATCGTTGATAAGGTGTTGCTTACGGCACGCCGGTCGCAAAGAAGTTCAGGCCGAGATCATCGGTGAGTGTCAGGGAAACGCCGGAGAACTTCGCATTCAGTTCTTTGAAGTTCAGATCGTTCTGCGATGCGTAGGTCTGTGCAGGAGAACCGGCATATCCGCAGAGTGTCAGATTCTGTGCACAGCCGTAGAACGCTCTGGCTCCGATCGTAGTCGTGCTGCCGTGAATGATCACTCTTCCCAGAAGTGTGCAGGTCGCAAATGCCATTACGCCGATATTGGTCACGCTTTCCGGGATCTCGATCGTTTCAAGAGAAGTGCAGCCCTGGAATGTACCCATACGGCCGGATTTGAGTCCTTTCAGATTTTCCGGCAGTTCAACAAATTGCAGATTCTCACATCCGAAGAATGCAGCAGTTCCGATTTCTGTTACAGTGTCCGGAATTCTGATATTTTCAAGTCCTGCGCAGTAAAATGCATTATCTCCGATTTTTTTCAGGCCATCCTGCATGTCAATGTACTTCAGAGCGCTGCAGTTATAAAATGCATCACTGCCGATGCTTTCAACACCGGACGGAATGAAAACCGATGTGATTGTCTTGCATCCGTTGAATGCAAGGTCACAGATACTTGTCACATCTTCCGGAATCCCTACTTCATTTTTACAGGTACTGCCGTCGACCAGGATATGATTGACAATGACAAGCGGGTTTTCCTCCTGCTTTTTCTTCAGCCATGCAGTATCCCTGAATGCACTTCCGCCGATGCTTGTCACGCTTTCCGGTATATGAAGATCCTTCAGTTCCGTACAGCTTGAAAATGCGTTCATACCGATGCTTTTCACACAGCCCGGCATGATTACTTTTGTCAGGCTGGAACAGCCGGAGAATGATCCGTCCGCGATGGCAGTGATGTAGCCCGGAAGAACGACTTCTTTGAGTTTGGTGCAGCTGTTGAATGCCTGGCTTCCGATCGTTGTGATACTGTCCGGAATCAGAACGGACGATATCTGCTTATTGAAGAAAGCCCAGTCTTCGATCTTGGTCACGGGTTTTCCGTCAATCTCCGCAGGAATCTCGACCGCGTCATCGCTGCCTATATACTCTTTGATCGTGATGCCGCCGTCCTCCTTTTCTTCATACGAAAAATCCTCGTATGCGGATGCTTCGGCGTTGGCAGTGAGTACAGGCTGAAGCAGGGACAGCGGGGTGCTCTGCGGCAGGGCACCGCAGGTCATTGCGGCAGCCGCAAGAATGCTCAGGACGCGCTTTTGTGTATGGTTCATTTAGAAACCTCCTTTTATTATCGCTTTTATTGACTATAATGATTCTGTCAGTTATTATTGCTGTACCAATTAACTCTTGAATTGCTTTTATACCTGATTCACGATAATGTCGATTTTACATTGTTTTATTGTGTTCGCCTGAAACTTGATTCAAGATTTAATTGGGGGATCAATATTATACAGGAAACGGCGGAAAGTGTCAAGTGTTCTTCAAAAACCGAATTATAAAAGATGGATAGAGCGGCATCTTTGAAACGGGGTGCTGCTCTCAGTCTGTCGGGAAACCTACGGATGCGCTCGCCGAAGGCGAAATAAAAGTTTTGGTCGAGCTTTTTCAAAAGCTCGCGGGTTCTTAGGGCAGCGCCCTAAGTCGCACTCCGCAGAGTGCGAAACACTCCTTTTTTGCGTTCTTTTTCAATGGAGATATCCTCCGCAAACGGAAGCCTCTCTTTCTGTTTGATATACCCTATTTTCATGCTTTGGATTTGTTGATAACGCTGAAAATCATAAATCTGCGAAATTTATATTGACACGGTGTCAGAATGGTGCTATAATATCTATAGTGACACAACGTCAGAATAGATTGTTCACCTGTATCATGAGCAATATCTACACGAATCGTGAGTAAGAAGAAGGAGAATGTACTATGCCCAAAGGTTCACCGGAACTGACTGCTTCAAGAAAAAGCGAAATCGTCAGTGCCTGCGAAAAACTCTATCAGACCATGAGTTTCAAGGAGATCACGATAAAGGAGATCGGTGCAGTCACCTCGTTTACAAGGACATCTATTTATAACTATTTTCAGACCAAGGAGGAAATCTTCCTCGCTCTGATGCAGCGTGAGTATGAACTGTGGGCTGAGGAAATGAACGAGCTTGCAAAGAAAAATGAAATGATGTCCGCTGACGGCTTTGCATCAGCACTTGCACACTCTCTCGAAAGCCATGAACAGCTTCTGAAACTCCTTGCGATGAATCACTACGATATGGAGGAAAACTCACGCCCCGAACGGCTGACGGAGTTCAAGGTCGCATACGGTGCTTCTCTTGATGCAGTGAGGGTCTGCGTGAAAAAGTTCTTCCCCGAAACGGACTGCGAGAGCTTTATCTTCGTATTCTTTCCGTTTCTGTTCGGTGTATATCCATATTCAGTAGCGACACAAAAACAGCTTGACGCCATGCGTGATGCAAAAATGGAATTCAGGATGCACAGCATATATGAGATCATTTATTCCTGCGTGATGCAGTTACTAGGAGGTATAAAATGAAATACATAAAACTCGGTAATTCCGACCTGAACGTTTCAAGAATCTGTATGGGCTGTATGGGCTTTGGTGATGCGTCAAACGGTCAGCACTCATGGACGATTGACGAGGAGCATTCCCGTGAGATCATCCGGCGCGGGCTTGCGCTCGGTGTGAATTTCTTTGATACCGCAATCGCCTATCAGTCGGGAACGAGTGAGCAGTTTGTCGGCAGGGCACTCAAGGATTTTGCAAAGCGTGATGAAGTTGTGGTCGCAACAAAATTTCTGCCGAGAACGCCTGCTGATATTGAAGCAGGTATCAGCGGACAGCAGCATATCGAACGAATGATAAACAAGAGCCTTGAAAATCTCGGTATGGACTATGTTGATCTGTACATTTATCACATGTGGGACTGGAACACGCCGATCTACGATATACTGGACGGTCTGAACCGTGTTGTCAGGGCGGGAAAGGCACGTTACATCGGCATTTCAAACTGCTATGCGTGGCAGCTTGCAAAGGCAAATGCGCTTGCTGAGAAAGAGGGCTTTGCAAAGTTCGTCAGCGTTCAGGGGCATTACAATCTGATCTTTCGTGAGGAGGAGAGAGAAATGGCGATGCTCTGCTCGGAGGACAACATCGCTATGACACCCTACAGCGCATTGGCAAGCGGCAGACTCAGCCGCCTTCCCGGTGAGACCTCAAAGCGTGCCGAGGAAGATACATACGCAAAATTCAAGTATGATGCAACGAAAGAACAGGATGAAGTGATCATCCGCCGGGTTGCAGAGCTTGCTGAAAAGCACGGTGTTTCCATGACAGAGGTATCTCTTGCGTGGCTGCTGACAAAGGTGACTGCACCGGTTGTCGGTGCGACAAAGCTGCACCACATCGAGGGCGCAGCAAAAGCTGTCGAACTGGCACTCACCGATGATGAAACAGCATATCTTGAAGAACCCTATGTGCCGCATGCGCTGGCAGGCGTTATGGCGCAGAACAAGCCTGCGAACGCAAACGACAAACACGTCTGGTCTACAGGCAGTCAGAAAATTTAAGGAGGATAATACCATGACTAATTTACCGAAAATCGCACTCGGTGCGTGGGCCTGGGGCAATGACGGAACATTCGGCGGCAGTCTGGCAGCAGAGAACCTCCGTCCCATATTTGACAAGGCGATGGAGAACGGTCTGAACCTGTGGGATACCGCTTATGCCTACGGTATGGGCACTTCCGAAAAGGTGCTTGCGGGTTTTGTGAAGGGCTTGCCGCGAGACAGCTATCTCATCTCCGATAAGTTCACGCCCCAGTGTGCTGACGGCTCATCTCCGACAGCTATGCAGGACATGATCGAGATGCAGCTTGGTCTCATGGAACTTGACCGCTTTGATATTTACTGGATCCACAACGTCTGGGACGCTCCGAAGTGGACGGAGGAGCTTGCAAAATACTTCGAGGGCAAGGAGAATGTGCCGATGATCGGCGTTTCCAATCACAACCTTGCGGAGATCAGGCAAGCAGCGGAGATCCTCAAATCTCACGGTCTGAAACTCTCGGCGGTACAGAACCATTACAGCCTTATCAACCGTTCTTCCGAGGATTCGGGTATTCTCGATTACTGCAAGGAAAACGGGATCACATTCTTCTCTTATATGGTGCTGGAACAGGGCGCACTTTCTGGTAAATATGATACAGCGCACCCCCTGCCGGCAGGCTCGGCAAGAGCAGAAAGCTATAACCCCATTCTTGACAAGCTGGAGATTATAAACAAGGCACTCGGAAAGATCGCTGAAAAGTACGGTGTAGGCATCGCACAGGTGCCTGTTGCGTGGGCGATCGCAAAGGGAACTCTGCCGATCATCGGCGTCACAAAGGTCAGCCATGTTGAAGACGCAGTGAAGGCGGCCAATATCACGCTGACTGCCGATGAGGTAAAGGAGCTTGAAAGCGTTGCTGACAGTCTTGCGTTGAATGTGATTCGCTTCTGGGAAAAGGAAATGAAATAAGCAGGTGAACGATATGAAAAAGCTGTTACTTTCAATAATTGCAGGAATGTGTATGCTCGGCTTTACCGCCTGCGGGAATGCGGACACAAGCAGTTCCGTCCCCACAGAAACATCAAAACAGACAGAAAACGCTTGGCAGGAAACACAGGCACAGCAGACAGAGCAGTCTGCTGAATTGACCGAAGCAGCAAAACCGGATGAAGAAAAAGCAGTCCCCGAACAAACTGAGACGCAGCCGGAAAATCCGGATACGACTGAAAGCAGCGGAAAGGACACAATCGTTGTGTATTTTTCCGCAACCGGCACGACAAAGGGCGTTGCGGAGCGCATTGCAACCGTGACCGACGGCGATCTGTTTGAACTGCTCCCCGCTGAACCATACAGCGACGCAGACCTTGACTGGCACGACAAGAACAGCCGCACAACCATCGAGATGAACGATCCGAATGTGCGTCCTGCCATCGCAAATGATACGGTCAATCTGGAAAGCTACACCACCGTTTATATCGGCTACCCGATCTGGTGGGGCGATGCGCCCAGAATCATGAGTACGTTCGTTGAGGCGCACGATTTTGACGGCAAGACGGTCATTCCGTTCTGCACATCAGGCGGCAGCGGCATCGGCAGAAGCGGAAGCAGCCTCGCATCACAGGCAGGCAGCGGAAACTGGCTTGACGGAAAAAGGCTTGACGCAGGCATCTCCGAAAGCGGAATACAGGACTGGATCAGCAGCATGAATTAAACAGGGAGGGACTGTTATGCAGACAAAGACAGGTATCATCAAAAGGATCGTCGATGTGGTGCTGACAGTCCTTTTGCTGTTTCTTATGGCTTTTCAGGTAACGGGCGATGTGCTTCACGAGTGGCTGGGCATCGGCATGACCGCAGCGCTTGTGCTGCATCATCTCCTCAACCGCAAATGGTATCAGTCTGTTTTCAAAGGGACGTATTCGCCCTACCGTATCGCAATGACGGCTGTGAACACGCTGATGCTTGTGTCAATAGCATTGACAGCACTCAGCGGAATGGCTATGAGCGGACACGCAGTCCCCTTTCTGTACGGGCTGATCAATGTGATGACCGCACGTACCCTGCATCTTGCGTTCAGCTATTGGTCATTCATTCTCATGGGCGTGCATATCGGGCTGCACATGAAAGCCATGACCGCAAAACTGCCCGACAAGAGAAAGATCGTATTCAATGTGATACTGACTGGTATTTCAGGCGCGGGGCTCCGGCTGTTCCTGAAAAACGGCATCATAAACTGTATCACGTTCCAAACGCACTTCGCATTCCTCGATTATCAGACTGCAAAATGGCTCATTATCCTGCAAAATCTTGCAATGCTCCTTTTCTTTGTGCTTATGGGTTATGTGCTGTCAGAAGTTACCCAAAAGAATAAAGATAAAAAGTATTCAGCAAAACCGCTTGCATGGGCGGGCTGTGCAATTATCATCGGTATCGTGTTGAATCTCACACTGAATAAGGACAGCTTAGAAAGCAGCTTTGGTGATTCGGGGTGGCAGACTTCGCAGAATACTGCCGTTCAAACCGGAGTACAAAAGGCCGTAGATCCAACAGAACAGGTCACAACAGCGGAGAATAACACGACAGTTCCAACAGCGGTAAATGACGAGTTTATCCTGATCGAGGGCGGCAGCTTCAATATGGGCAGTCCCGATTCGGAAAATTGGCGTATCGCTGATGAGCAGCTTCATGAGGCAGCAGAACGCGGTCTAATGACAATAACGGAGAGGAAAAGACGGTTCCTCTCCGTTTTTATTTATGCGTATTACGATATTGCAGTGTCATCAGAGCGTGTGTGCACAACCTGTTCGATCGCCTGACGTTGATGTCATTGTAAGTTTCCTTCACGACCGTGACGATGCTGTCCTTTTCCCCACGCCTTTGCACGGCACTTGCAGCCGGAATAATCATTCCATGTCCTGTTCAATTCCCGATGTACCGTTCCTTCGTCGATTCTAACCCTATACAGAACACCAAATCCTGTGTCAATGTTTTCAGTGAGGGGTCGCCGTCCCGCAGTCGCATGGTCCTGCGAATTTCCTTCGGAATCACCACCCGCCCTAAATCGTCGATTCTTCTCACAATACCGGTTGCTTTCATTTCGTTCTGTTCTCCTTGTTTCAATGGTATTTGCAGTATACTGCTTCCGGTAGTGTTTGCAGGTATTGGAGAATTATGCGAGATGCGCGGTTTATTCACCATTCGACTCAGGCTTATCCAGCATATCCTTTATCATGCCTGAGATCTCCGCAGGCTTCAAAATTCTGCCCACCGACACGACCTTCTCATTTATCACAAGCGCAGGCATTGACATTGCACCGTACTCCATGATCTTTTGCAGATCGGTGATATACTCGACCTTGATGCCCAACCCCTCCACAGCTTTCAGGGTATTGTCATAAAGCTGATGGCAGGCTTTGCATCCAGAACCGAGGACTTTGATACAGCAGATACCGTCAACCTTTCCGCCGCAGCAACAAGGCTTCTCCTGCTTAACTTCTTCCTTTTTCTTTCCGAATAGTGCCATGATTGTTTCCTCCTAAATAATGTAATTCTGAATGAGATTGAAGAAATATCCCACAAGGATAATTCCGACCGTACAGATTGCAATGAAAATGCCGAGTAATTTCGGCTTGATAACCTTTTTCAACATGATCATTGACGGCAGCGACAGTGTGATAACGCCCATCATAAATGCAAGAACAACACCGAGTTTTGCGCCTTTTGCGACGAGTGCTTCTGCAATGGGGATGCAGCCGAATATATCGGCATACATCGGTATTCCGCAGATCGCAGCTATGATAACGCCGAACGGATTGCCAGTTCCAAGCACCTTTATGATCCATTCTTCGGGTATCCAGTTATGGATAACTGCACCAATACCCACACCAACCAGTACATAGGGAAAGACCTTTTTTACCGTTCCTGTGACCTGTTCCCATGAGTATTTCAGCCTGTCACGTTTTGTCAGCTCGTTCTGCGGAGTGTCAATGCTCTTACCGTTTCTTATAAACGCCTCGACCTGATCTTCAAGGTGCAGTTTTTCGATCAGCGTACCTCCGGCTACTGCTATTACAAGCCCGACGATCACATACACCGCAGCGACCTTCCAGCCGAATATGCTCATCAGAAGAATCAGAGAGCCGAGGTCAACCATTGGCGATGAGATCAAAAATGAGAATGTCACACCCAGCGGCAGCCCTGCACTTGTAAATCCCATAAACAGCGGTATCGACGAGCAGGAGCAGAATGGTGTTACCGTGCCGAGCAATGCGGCAATGCAGTTTGCACCGATACCGTGAAAATGTCCGAGTATCTTTTTTGTTCTCTCAGGCGGGAAATAGCTCTGAATATAGGATATAAGAAATATCAGCACGCTGAGCAGCGTCATAATCTTGATCACATCATAGACGAAAAACTGCACACTTCCGCCGATTTTTCCGCTTGTATCAAGGCCGCAGGCATTTAGTATCGTTCCTATCAGCCTGTTCAGCCATTTCATACCGAGAATTTCGTCTTGTATACAGTCCCAAATCTCCATAACGCACCTCCTTCCATAGACAAATTGAAATCAGTCAATTTAACGTATAGAAAGTAAGCCGTATTTTCATACGGCTCTATTATTCTTATTCGTTTATCAGCTTTTCAGCGATCAGAACGGCACTCTCTATCAGCTTCGGACATTCCGTCGCAAACAGCCCATTTGCCCTTGCATAAGCCTTGCCCTCATCGGTAGCAATATCACAGTCAAGCAGCTCCCGGCAGATGTAAGAACCGTTCTGCTTTGCAAACTCATCAAGAAAACGCACGGCATAGCTGTTTGCTCTCTGCTTGCTTTCAATGTCACCGTCTTCGCACATACCGTATTTCAGTCCGAGCGCCATAAGCGCACCCGTACACGCACCGCAGACCTCAGCCTTGCACATACCGCCGCCGAAGCAAGCACCGACTCTGAGTGCCTGTTCCTTTGTCATTCCAAGCTCCTCGGCAAATGCTGCCAGCACCGCCTGAGAACAGTAATACCGCTTTGAGAAAAGCTCACTTGCAATTTCTGTGTGTTTCATAAGTAGACCTCCGATACATATATTTGAATCTGTCTATACATACTGCAAATAAAATCCCGTGTTTCCACGGATATTTTATTTACAGCAGCATTCTTCGCTTTCTGATAAATCGACTTTTGTCAGCTCACGCAGAGCCTTCACGGCGATCTCCGTACCTTCTTCTGAAATGGAGTAGTGCATCCATTTGCCATCTTTTCTGCCGACAACAAGCCCGCTGTCACAGAGCACCTTCATGTGATGCGAAAGTGTCGGCTGACTCAGATTCAGCGCCTCCAGAAGATGACAGGCACATAGCTCACCATTTTGCAGGATTCTGAGAATCTGCACTCTGTTCTCATCGCACAGTGCCTTGAATATCACGGTGATCTGCTTGTTTGTCAGTTCCATTCACTCACCTCATATTGATGATTTTCTATATTATATCATACAAACAGAAAAATGTCAATAGTGGTTCTAATCAGAAATCGCGCTGCATACTTGACACCAGCCAGTAAAAATGGTATACTTGACATAACTCAGAAAGGAGGCATAATCATGAGAATTGCAGTAACCTATGAAAACGGACAGATCTTCCAGCATTTCGGCAGAACAGAGCAGTTCAAGCTCTATGATGTAGCAGACGGCAAAATCATCAGCGAGCAGGTAGTCGGAACAATGGGCGCAGGACACGGTGCGCTTGCGGGTTTTCTGAAAAACGCTCAGGCTGACGTTCTGATCTGCGGCGGGATCGGCGGAGGCGCGCAAATGGCGATGCGGGAAGCTGGCATCGCGCTCTACGGCGGCAACACGGGCAGTGCTGACGATGCGGTACGGGCTTTCCTTTCACAGACACTCGTTCAGAATGAGAATCCGACCTGCGATCATCACCATGAACACGGCGAGGAGCATTCCTGCGGCAGTCACTCCTGCGGTAAGCACTGATGAAGGTCATTACACTTGTAGAGAATACCTGCGGAGCTGAAAACTGTATCGCAGAGCACGGCCTTTCGATCTATATTGAGACTGAAAAGCATAAGCTCCTGCTCGACACGGGGCAGACGGATGCAGTTGTAAAGAATGCAGAAGTTCTCGGTATAGACCTGACCGCTGTTGATACTGTGATACTGAGTCACGGTCACTATGACCACTCGGGCGGGATACTCCCGTTCTCTGAGTTGAACCATACTGCACAGATTATCATGCAAAAGAAAGCCGCAGAGCCGCATTACAACGGTGAACGCTATATTGGCATTGATACAGATATCCTCAAACTGCCGAATGTCCGGCTGATTGACGGTGATCTGATGATAGATGACGAGCTGTTCCTGTTCAGCGGCATCACAGGCAGGCGGTGCTATCCGCAAGGGAACAAAAAGCTGTCCTGCATAAAGAACGATGAAAAAGTTGAGGATGATTTCACCCACGAGCAGTGTCTTGTTATCATGCAGAACGGCAAACGCTGGCTGCTGTCCGGCTGCGCTCATAACGGGATACTCAATATCCTTGACAGATACAGGGAACTGTTTGACAGCTATCCCGATTATGTTATCACGGGATTCCATATGATGAAGCGTGAGGGTGAGCATACCGAGGAAGAAAAAGCAGTCATCATTCAGACGGCGCAGGAGCTTTCACGGCTCGATACGGTCTTTTACAGCGGGCACTGTACCGGAATCCCGGCCTTTGAGATGATGAAAACAATTATGGGAGACAAGCTCATTGCTCTTCACAGCGGAGAAACAGTCAGATCATGAGATCGGAAGTGCTGATTGCATATACGGAATAGAACCGCCGTCTGCAAAACAATGCAGACGGCGGTTTCTCTATATTCACATTCCGTGCCCAAGATCGTCGATATGCTATTTCTCTGCAAAGTTTAGAATGCGGATATTCGCTTTCACCTTAATACGCTCAGCTGAAGATTCTGTATATTTTCAATCAGAGATTTTATGTCCTTTTTTGTTTCCTTCAGATGTGATTATATAGAATTATATGTGAATTGTACGTATCTGCATTCAAATCGTGCTGCACAACTGAAATCGTACGAGGACGTGAAAATGTAAGGAAATGAAAGAAATCAAGAGAATAGCAAGGGATCCTTTCAAATAAACAGGGTAGCTGGTTTTGCTGCGGATTGCAAATGTTCGTCAAACCTGCTATACTGAGGATGCTATCTGGGACGACGAAAATCTGCCGCTTGAAAAAAATTGCGGTTTATGCTATAATATATACGGCAGAAAAATATCTGGATTACAGTTGTATCGGAGAGAAGGAAACTATGGATCTATCATTTGTCTATTTCTGGGAACAGGTAACATCCAACCCGCTTCTGATGCTGGCAGTCGGTCTGACCCTCGGCGTCATTTTCGTCAACGGCTGGACAGACTGTCCGAATGCGATCGCAACCTGCGTAACGACCCGATGTATGGAGGCGCGCCCTGCAATTCTGATGTCGGCATTCTTCAATTTTCTCGGTGTGTTCATCATGAGCTCGGTCAATGCGACAGTCGCGCAGACGATTGCCAATATGGTCGATTTCGGAACGAACTCGCATGCTGCGATCGTAGCGCTGTCAGCAGCCTTGCTTGCGATTGTGATATGGGCTGTGCTCGCGTGGTATTTCGGAATACCGACCAGTGAAAGCCACGCGCTGATTGCAGGCCTGACCGGTGCAGCGATTGCGATGCACGGCGGCCTTTCCGGCGTGAACGGTCACGAATGGATCAAGGTCATCTACGGTCTCGTGATCTCGGTCGTGCTCGGCTTTATTCTCGGCTATGCGGTATGCAAACTGGTGACGGTCATCTTCTTCAATGTTGACCGGCGAAAAACAGAAGGGATCTTTCGGAACGGTCAGATCGGTGCAGCCTGTGCCATGAGCTTCATGCACGGCGCGCAGGACGGTCAGAAATTCATGGGTGTCATCCTGATGTGCCTTCTGCTTTCAAACGGAGGCGGAGAAGGCGGTGCAGTCAAAATGCCGGTATGGATCATGCTGCTTTGTTCCGTCATCATGTCGATCGGTACGTCGATCGGCGGCAAGAAGATC
>MSGZ01000039.1:99055-149901 GCA_001940925.1 Ruminococcus sp. Phil11 | reverse complement strand
TCCGTCATACCAGATGATCCGATAAGGCTGAGCACTTTTATCTCCGCCTGGTGTCATCGTAGCAGATTCCCAAAAGTTAGCATCTTTGGTTGCACTTGTCAGCTTTAGGGCAGTACTGTCATACGAAATCTTTGTAACCAATGAAATAATGCCAGGATTATCCTTGATGCTGATCGGCACGCTCACTGTTTCACCGACTATTCCAGTAGTGCTTCCAACTGATACTATACCGGATTTATTATCTTCTGCGAATACAGTAGGATTAATGCCAAGTAAGCAAAGAGCGGCAGAGAGCAGTATAGAGATAATCTTTTTCATAAAGAATAGCCTCCTACTTTCTAAGTTGTTGGTAAGGGAGCTGATAATTCAGCCCCCTTGCCAAATACTGTGATTCAGTTTTCGTAAACGACCGGTACTTGAATCGTATCTTCGTAGCAATACCATGTTGCCCAGATAGTTTCCTTATTTCGGCTTACCTCAAACCAGATGCTGCCATTTTCAAAATCGTAACCGACTTGATTATCGCTTCTGTTATACCCCCACTGATCACCGTAAGAACGTTGACCAGGTTGAATTACTTTTGCAGCCGCAATTTCATCCATAGACTTAGTGATATATGGAACACCGAATACATTTTGTGTTGAATTTTCACCATATCCCGGGTCAAGACCGAGTGCGCGCACATCCACAGAGTTCGGTCTAAACTGACGAATATGATCACCGACAGTTCTCGTGCAGTAATATGCAAGATTCATGCTGACATCTCTTTCGCCGTCCGCTCTTTGTTCGGTATAAATCTTTCGGTTAGCAAGTTCTTCAGGCTTAGTTTTGCTCCACTCGGACTTTTCCGTTTTAGACTCTGTATATGCAGTCTTGACTGTTGCAGTACAGGAGATGCTTACACCTTCAACAGTTGCTGTGATCGTAACGGTGCCGTCTTTTAGTGCTGTAACCAAGCCTTTTTCAGACACAGTTGCGACAGAACTATCTGACGATTTCCACGTAACAGCATTCGCATTTGAGTACGAAGTTGTGAGCTGATATGTCTTACTTGTACCGTCAGTATTCAATTTCAGTGCAGACTTGTTCAGTGTGAAATTGATCCACTTCGCATAAAGAGCTATATCTTTGGCTTCTGTAAACACTGTGGAATCCTTGACTTGTGTGCCATCCTCAGTAAACCAGCCAACAAAGAGATAGTCAGTTTTCGTCGGTACCGGAAGTTTGCCTATCGCTGTTTCAGTGTATGCTTGCATACTATCTTTATCTACGCTTCCACCTTTCGGATCAAAAGAAATCGTAAACAGATTGTTCAGCAAGCGCTCAAATTCATCTTCATCAATCTTGACAAACTTACCACTTGTGAAGTTCACATACTTTTCGCCTTCGACTTCACCGCAGATAGCGACATTACCGGTTATATTGAACTTGGCAATATCAGTACCAAGAGTGCCACTATATGCTTCATTGTGCGACAAAATTGCATATTCACCATTGGAAACAATGCTCGACTGTCCGTATGCGGTAATAAACGTATCTTCTGCCAAGAGGACAACAGCCAGCGCAGGAGCGGTTATTTTGGAAGAACCGATTGTGAGATCTTTCGAGGAAGTCACCAGCGGTCTGCCGCTCGTGTTATTCATGATAATGTTTTGAATCTCGGTAGATTCCGCATCAGATACAATCTTGCAATTCGTAAGAGTTTTGCCCGCACCTTCCAGCTTGAAATACTTTGTAGTATTGGGGATGTTCAGGCTCATGTTTTCAAGCGGAGTGTTGCATTCCTTCAGATTCAGCACAATCGAATTTGCGCCGCAATTGCTTACTGCCGACACAACAGCGGAATTTGATGCGTTAATGGTAACAGCACCAGCTTTATCAAAGGCTTCTTTACCGAGCGTCTCAACAGAAGATTCTACTGTAAAATTCTCCAAAGCAGTGCAGTTCTGGAATGCTCTGGTGCCGATTGATTTGATGTTCTTGCCGACTACTTTTTTCAGAGAAGTACAGCCCTTGAATGCTCCGGCAGGAATTTCGGTAACAGAATCAGGCAGATAAACGGCTACGATATCTTTATTTCCTGCAAATGCATCCGCTGCAATACCTGTTACCTTAATAGAGGAACGTGTGGCATCAGCGTTGTCATAGCTTACATACTGCGGAATGATAACACCTGTGTCAGTTCCAGTATATCCGTTTACAAGACCTGTCTCTTTTTCAATAGTAATCCCCTTGGTTTTAGCTGTAAGAGAGCCGATATATTCGTTTACTTCAAATGGAACAGAGAAGGGAAGAACACCATTCTGATGATCCGTAAAAGAGGTTGTAGAAGCCGAGTAATCCCAATATGAATTCGTTGACTGCTTGTCTATAACGCTGTATGTGTTGACATAGAATTGCTGAGAAGCAAAATTATAGTTGACAACCGCGAATACATATGCTGTTCCAACAAGCACTCTTCGGTAATAACCATAGGATTCGACCGGAAGAGTATATTTAATGGTTGTTGTCTCAACCTTGTCAGTAGAATATACGAATGTATTGCTGTAAGAATTGCTTGAAGACTGATATTGCTCTGAGACGTTCGTTTCGGAGTTGCCTATGGCATTTTGAATGATTCTTCCATAGCGTTCCGATGTTTCCAGCGAGTTGGAAATAGCATTAGAAAACGAATTACTTCCGCCAGATGTTGAACTTTCGGTATGACTTAGATCTGCATTCCAATAACCAGTTCCACTCTCAGTGTGATTATGAGTTTGTTCAGATTCGTTAGTGTCTGACCATTCGTCTTTAGTAGATAGTTCGGATTGCGCAGCTATATAATTGTTTTGTGTGCCTGCTCTCGCCATTGCTTTGACATCTACTTCTATATCCTGAGTAAATGAGCTCACGGCTTTACTTGAGGTTCCGTCAGAATCTGATACAGTATCACTGTGACCTGCGCCGGCACCTATGCAAAGTGTTCCAGTGTCCTCGAAGTAAGACTGCGAGGCGGAAATTTGTTGTTCCGTTACATTTTTGATCAATGATCTATCCTCAGAAAGAGTTTCATTCCACTCTGAGGAAAGCGTCCAGGACGAGGAATTGGTTGTCGCTTCAGCTACAGCTTTTACGAAATTTTCAGCGCATTCTTTTGAAAAGGATTTAGAATCCGACATTTCCTTAACTTGTTCTACATCGCTGCCATTCATCCATTCGTCTATCTGATAAAGAGGGACATTCTCAATTGTTCCAAGATTATATACAAAACTAATGTTTGTATTTTCGCTTTCGTCATTCCACTCAGTAATAGCGGCAGGTCCTTCTGTTGCGTAATCATTCGGATGGGTAGAATTTCGATGACTTGTCCATATCGGGTAAAGTGTCATATTTCCATACGTTCCCTTCGGCACACCCTTAACGACATGGTTGTTTTCATCAACCCACCCCATGAAGTAGTAACCTGTCAAAGTCATATTGGGCAAAGGAGTACCTCTGTCGACAGTATATTCCTTGCTTTCAACATCAGGGTTTTTCAAGGTCTTATCAGTATAAAAGTCGATGTGATAAGTAATCAGAGACCAATGCGCATACAATTTGAGATCGCCTGTATCATCAGCATTGATAGATGTCACTCGAGTAGCCTTTTCACTCTGACCGTCAAACCATCCTTCAAAAGTGTAGCCTGGCACTTCCAGATTCTTCAACTTGAAAGAATCACCCGCAGAATAGGTTTTAGGATTTGGGTTCTGGATATTCAGGGTTGCAAGGTATGTATCGCTTCCAGCGATATTATACGTAATAGAATAATCTCCATCAGGTTTCGGAGAAGGAATTACCTCTTGCTTGATCAGGATTTCACCACATTTGCTGCAATGTGAACCCTCTGTCAATCCGGTATGTTCCGTGGTTGGCGGAACAGCTGCATCAATCACAACAGTATGTTCGCCCTTAGTCACGGTATCTTCCTTACTAATCTCATTGACACATGCTTCGTCGCCAAAGTATTTGTCGCAATCCTCGCAGTACCAGTACTCGATATTGCCATCTTCTAAGCAAGAAAGTGCTTCAACAGGTTCAATATGCTTGGCAGAAGAATGATCGCACCTGAACGGAGCCGGAATGAGTGTGACATTATAGCCATTGGGATTAGTCGCGCAGCCATCGGCAATATAACGTAAAAGTAACACAGCGTCCAAGGCTGTAATATCTCTGTCGGCGTTCACATCCGCGGCGGATTTATTGATGTTGGCAGCATAACCTTCCTCTTTATAGCCTCCATCAGCAATGTAACGCACCAACAAAACCATATCATTCATACCGATACTTCCGTCGCCATTGGTATCACCGGGGATATAATCAATTACAGAGAAGGAACCACTGTTGATTGTTACAGGCACCTTGTTCAAATCATTGGCAACTGCTTCTGAGCAAGAAACCACGATCGGATAATCTCCAAGTTTGGCATTTTCTTTAACATCAAAAGTCAAAGTCACCAATGTGCCATCGCTTATTTCATCAGGCTCCACAGATGTATCTGCCCAGACAATATTGGAACCACTTGAAAAAGAAGACGGCGGTGTGAAGTTGGTGCCTTCTCCGTTAATAGCTGTTCCATTTTCCGCGTTTACCAGAGTGAGTACATCCTCGTTGTAGGCAATTTTCAAGGTCATTCCAATGATGCCGGGATTGTTTTCCATTGAGAGAACGACCGTTGCCTGATTACCCGCTATTCCCCACGAGTTTTTTACCGTAATCCGCGTTCCTTCCGATTGTTCTTCGTTTGTAACAACTGGCGTGCTTTCAGCAGCATACGAAGCCAAGGTGTTGGTAGGCGCGACACTTGCCGTTAAAAGAGTTGCAAGCATGACCGCGAGCGTTTTTTGCATTCCTTTCATTTTCAAACTCCTCCTGTCATAAGAAATATAGGTCGCTAATGCATTCTCAAATCGACTTATACACCTCCATTTAAACTTTTTGGATTCAGTGAGCTGCTATCGCCCCCTTATAATACTATATGTTATATTTAGGCTATACAAATTTGACATAATTTAATATCCAGATTCAGTATAGCACATTAAAGACGTCAAGTCAATATAACAACAAAAATATGTAGAAAAAAGTTACAGATGAAAAAGCAGAGCACAATGCGCCCTGCCTTTTCAATGCATCAATTTAGTTCATGTGTATCTTTGCCACGCTGCAGCGTATTCTTCTCCGGCTGCTTCTGCTTCGCCTGTGCGCTCGACGCACGCAGCTCAGACCGCCGATGTCGGTCGAAGTAGAACGGCTTTTTCTGCTGTGAGCTTCGTTCCTGTGTGCCTCTTGCGCCCTGCACACGTTCCTCTAAGGTTGCTTTCGGGCTGATGTCCGGCGTCTGCTGCATATCGTACAGCACTTCTCTGTCCCGGTTATAAATCCGGATATTCGACATCTTTCCGGAACGATATATCTCGTCGGCAGCACCGGGAAGCTGTGCGACTACCATGTCATGAAATTCCTGCGGAACCATGCGTGCCAGCTCACCGTTAGCAAGCTGCGCGTTATACCGGTCAACTACGCCCTGCCATGATACCTCTTTTGAAGTAGCCATGATGCAGGCTTCTATTGCATAGCCGTTCGGAGAAAGCAGCTTGTGATTCTGAAAAGCAGTATGAGAAGATTTCATGCTGCTTTCAATAATCATGTTAAAGCCCTGATTGCTAAGTTCCTCGACAAGACGGTCTACGATCTCAAAAACAAACGGGTTCGTCTTTTCACCGTATGTTACAGCGTCCTGCACGAGCTGTTCAGAATGAGGATGAAACTTTCGGAATGCATCACAGTCCAGCTCAACAATGTTGCCAGAGAATCGTTCTCTGGCAATTTCATAAAGACCGCTTTTCCCTGCGCCGGGCTGACCGCCGAGAACAATCGCAATCGGTTTCTCAACACCGTGCTTTCCTCTTGTAACGAGCCTCTTGATTTGCTCGTAAGCCCGCAATTCTTCCGGAGAGAACGCCATTTTCCTGTCTCCTTTACTTTACCAGATCACGAAGTGCGATAATTCTGTCGAGTATGGCATTGATGTCATCTTCGGTCCGGCATTTATCAATTCGCGGATTCATGTCCCAAAGCTCATTGAAATTCTGGACATACGGATTGCTCTCATCATTCCAGTCGATGTTGTTCTTTCTGAAATAGACCAGATAATCCGCCTGTGCGCCCTCTGCGTGTTCTCTGGCTCTGCACTTTGCAAGTCCTAAATCAAAAGCGCCCATATTGTCCTCCTTTTTCTGCTCAATCATCGCCTGAATTAGATCAGGCATATAATCAGCAGGCTGCCTGCTGCCGGTTTCCCAATTTCCGATTGTTCTCGCGGGAATACCGGTGATATTGGCAAGCTGATTCTGCGTAAGACCATAGCGTTCACGAATTTCCTTGATGTTCATAGTGCAGCCTCCTTTGAGCGATAAATATGGTGTGGTTTCTCTCCACTTATATTATATCACTCGTTGAGTGACTTGTCAAGGCTTTTCCGACTTATTTCATTATATCATAATATTGTGATTGATGTCAATATCTTAATTATGCGGAGTAAGAAAAACAGGGGACAGATCAAACTGTCCCCTGGGCTTTTTCTTACTCCACAGCCGGAGCATCCTTGCTGTTCTGTTTCTCCTGCGGCTTCTGTCCTGCCTGCTTTGCAGCATCGCGCAGCTCATTCCGCCTTCCTTCAGCGGTATGAATTGCAGCAGACGATGATACACAGAAAAAGCCAAGCCGTATAAATGTAATTAAAGTAACATACTAAGCTTCAACTTTCATGTGTATCACTTCCGAAACAGTTGACAAAATCACCTCGGATGGCAGTTGCCGCAGGTTGTGTAACCTTGCGCTTCAAGTTCCTCAACAGTTCCCCAATACTCTTGCTTGTTTTCAGCATTCATACTATGAATAGAGGAACAAGCAGGTCTATGAATTTTCATATTGCTTGTGTTCAAAATATAGTATCCGTCTGAGATCGGTGCCACAGGAGACTGACTTGGAGTTGCTTGTGGTGCTGGCTTTTCGTTTATAACAACCGGTGGATCAGTTACCACAATCTTTTCCGGCATTTTTCTTTTACCAGAAACAATATCAATCAGCGTTGTTATTGTCTGAAAACCGGCTGAACCGTCTGCACCTAGCCCGCAGCGCGATTGAAATTCTCGCAACGCAGCATCCGTCCCCCCGCCAAAGCTACAGTCAACATCTATTCCCGCTGACATTGCTTTGTTCAGAGCTGTTTGCAGCCATCCTACCTCATCCCCATGATCGCCTTTCTTTAATGCTGGATACCCACTTGGACGCGGATACTGGATTAGCAATTCAAAATCCCACTGTGATTTGCCAGTGTTATAATCGGAATTATTGGTCAGATAATCATAATTCCATTCATATGTATCAGCGGAATCGTTTTGGTATTGCTCAGTGTAAACGGCAGCACCTTGAACAAGCCCCCACCCATCCAGATACACATGGACGGATATCCACGACGGCATATCGCTGCTGTCATCGTTCAATTCGTAGTTCGTATAATAATCATACTGAAAATTAGGTTTCTTTGTTCCATCAGATTCCCAGTTACCTATCCAGATGTTCTGATATTTGGAATCCTTTAACGAATACGATTCGTTCATGATATCAAGTGGCAAATAGGAACGTATAATTTCAATTCCGTTTTCCAAGCGGAACATTTCTGCATCATTGCAATTATAGAACCATGCCTGAACACTTTGAATCTGCTTATCATCAGAATCATTCTCGAAAGCATTACCAGCCAAGATCAGATACGCATACGGATATTCAGCATCATCTGCATTCCGAATCACCACTGCATTATCTTTCAGATCATCAGTCCAGAACGACTCCGCAACACTGATCTTGTCTAGCAATACCGGATGTCCCTCACGGATAATTCGCTCTGTATCATAATCATAGCTTGATGATTCTGTTAAATTAGGTGTCCATTCCTGCGGATTGCACTTTGCACACGGAGTATATCCGCTCGAAATAAGATCCTCATAATCTCCGTTAAAATATCTTATGTCATCTTCCGAAATCGTATACACAGAACTACATGTCGGTCGATGGACTTTCATTGTGCTCACGTTAATAACATAAGCATTTTCATCGGATTTGTCGGAGAGCTGCACACCTGGTTTCGCTGATGACTCTGAATTATAATCAGGTGAATAATCATCCAAGCACCCAGTCAAATAAATAGAGCTTCCAATTAATAGGATTGTGGATATTATTCTTTTGAAACATGTCATAGCAATTCCTCCTTAATATGGTAAATACAGCTAAAAAATGAATTATCCGCCCTCAACACTATTCTAAATACATGTTTCATGTTAGTAATAAAAGCTCCTTACGATTTTACCTTCCATTTTGGATCATTCCCGGAGATACCGTTAAAGCAGACTTTGACATTGAATCAGAATTCAAATAGGAAAGATTAGTGCCTATATCTTCTTTTCCAGGAATTGCATACATACCAGAAATATGCGATATTACATAATTATTGCCGTCAAAGGTCACGTCCAGAGATACCTTTGCGACCGTATCGTAGTTAATTGGCATATTGAAAACGGTATCATAACCGTCTGGCTGCAAGCGCAAGCCGTCAACATGCCATGTATTGCTGTTTTTCTCTGTCCATGTACCCTGCGAAAGGACACTCATATAGAAAGCGGATGTGTCGGAATAACTATGATACTTAGATGTATCGTGGCGGCTGCCATCACCAGTAAAGACATCGGTTGCTAATGCATTTGTAATAGCGACAACAGCAGCGCGGAAGGCATCTTCTTGTGGATAGATTTCAGATTTCGGTTCAGTTGTTGTCTCAACAGAAGTTGTTGTTTCAGCAGCTGGCTCTGTCAATGCAGTTGTTTCAGAAGCCTGCATTTCTTCGCTTGAATCCGATTCAAACCTAATGCTTTCAACAATCTTCTTATAATCATTCCAATGGGTATATTCGGCATTGTTAAATTCAAGTAGTGTTATTTCATACAGTTGCTGTGATGGTTCATCAAATATAATTGCTACATACATTTCAACCGGCAGATCCATTTTGGTACCAAGCATCGTGCCACTAGCTGCCCCATAAATTGCATCGCGCTTTTTTACAGTAAATTCTTGGGCAAAAGAGTTTTCTTTTTTAAAATCCATGCCCGCGTGAACACGGGTAGATAGTAAATCACTTTTCTCTTTATTAAAATCGTCCTTTGACATTGGTTCTTCAGATAAATCATAATAGGTAAGGAACAATTCTCCATATTTGATCGCAGAACCATTATCATAGAAAAGAATCATTTCATCAGGATCGTCTTCTTCCAATTTTATTCTTGTCCAGGTATTAGGAATCTCAACTGTCGCTACTCCTAATTCCAGAGCAATATTATTTTCAGAATCAAAGGAGTCTATTCGCTTTTTTTCGGAAGAAGGAAACTGGAATTGTGAATTTGTTTTCGTTGTAGTTGTTGTTACAACAGTTGCAACCGTTGTCTTGGTTGTTCGAACTGTTGTTGGTTTAGTATCTTCAGTAACTTGTGCTGTTGTGTTGTCATCAGAATGAAGCTCTTTCTGGAAACCGTTGATATACATTCCACCCAAAATACAAATCAATGCTGCGTACAATGTCCACACACCGACACTCATGCAAATCCGTGCATTTTTTGAAAATCGTTTTTGGCATTTCTCACTGTTCATAAAGAAAGCTGTCAGAGGTAAAGGAAATAATAGTATGCAAACGAGCGGGAACTTGATTACTGTCCAAACCTTTTTTCCCGTTTCGGGGAATCGATGATACAGCAGTAAACAAAGAAAAATAAATGATGGAAGAAAAAGCAGCGTCCCTATAAAAGGAGAATTGATAAGTACGATTAGCATAATAAAGTTCAGTATCGCAACAAAAGTAATTGCAGTATCATAATTCTGCTTGCGTTGCTTTTCAGCCGCCGCTTTAATACGTGTCTGTTCCTCTTCCTGAAGCTGACTCTGAAAAGCCTCCTGATCAACCTCGTAATGATCGATGGTTAGCATCTCTGTTGCACCGCAGAACGGACACTTTACCATTCCAGCAGCCTCATCAATGGTTCTACGTCCCATGCAAAGTGAGCATTGCAGCGATACTGGTTTATAGACTGCTTTTTTGGGAGCATTCTCCAGTTTGCGTTGATATTCCTGTTTATCTTGCTCCATTTGAATGCGCTGCTGTTCCATTTTCATGCGCTGCTGTTCCAGTTCCAGCTTTTGCTGTTCTGTCTGTGCTTTTTCTTCATCTTTGGATACGGCTGAGGCTATGCCTGCAACTGCTGCGATCGCAGCAAAAATGCCCAGAATCTCTTTCATATTACTCACCTCGGTATTATGGCAGCAGAATGATTTAGTGCATTGTATAGTTGTTTATATATTTATTATACACAAGCGATATTATTGTGTCAATAGCGCCACTGTATTTTGGATAATTCAACAACAGACATGTCGCAACTTTGTTTATTCATACAAGAATGCAACCATAAATATGGTAGAAAACTGCCCCTGAGAAACTTTGCACATCAGAAGTATCATGCGTAGATATTATTAAAGAGAAACAGAGGACAGCCGAAACTGTCCTCTGTTTATGCTTTACCCCATAGCCAGAGCATCTTTGCTTTGTTGTTTCTCCTGCGGCTTCTGTCCTGCCTGTTTCGCAGCATTGCGCAGCTCGTTCCGCCGATTTCTGTCGAAATAGAATGTCTGGCGACCTTGCTTTCCGCCGTCCTTCATGCGTGCCATTGCTTCCTTGCGCAAGGCATCGCTCAGTGTGGCGAGCCGGTCAGACTTCTGTGTCAGCTCCGCTTCCAGCGGGAATGGCTGATCGGCACGTTCCTGTGCCTGTTGGAGATCGACTTTCATCTCAGCAATTTCCCGTGTCTGCTTTTGCAGTTTCCGTCCGATGCCGTTCACAATGTCCTGCAATCCGCGCACGATGTAACCGGTTGACATGGACATCTCAGCGGTATGCGTAGTCTGCCCGTGCAGCGTAGCGAAGATGTGATTCATCTGGCTGTT
The DNA here is from genome assembly GCA_001940925.1 of Ruminococcus sp. Phil11. Taxonomy (GTDB): domain Bacteria; phylum Bacillota; class Clostridia; order Oscillospirales; family Ruminococcaceae; genus Firm-04. Next base: position 138,840 of record MSGZ01000039.1, on the reverse strand, counting down.
GACCGACAGCGGGAATCCGCAGAAGTTGCCGATCATAATATCCTGACCTGGATTCTTTCCGGCAGCGGAGAAGTACGCATAAACGCGCTTTGCAGCTTCGGTTTTATCAGTGATTGTTTCGCCGTTGACGTCAATGGAGAACTGTATACCGTTTTCGTCACGGGGCAGCTTTGAAACACTGTCATAATCCTGCTGAATCAAAGCCACTTTCTGTTCCGCTGTCTGAATCTGATCCGGCAGCTTGGCGACCTTTTCACGCATTTCATCCTGTGTATTCAGGTGTTCCGTGCGCTGGAGCCGCAGCGTCTGAACATCGGTTTCAAGCTGCATCTTCTCTTTGAATCGAAGATCGCCGGTGCAGGCCGCCTTGATCTGCGCGTAGGACAGAGCCGACTGGTCGATGTCCTCGCAGCTTCTGCCGACCGCCTGATTCGTCATCACCTGACCGATAAACTTCTGCTTTGCTTCCAGTGTCTGATAGCTCACCGCATCAAACGTGCCGGTCGTGACATACCGGAACAGATGCACCTTGTCGTTTTCATTGCCCTGGCGCACCATACGTCCGCGGCGTTGCTCTAGATCTGCTGGGCGCCACGGTATATCCAAATCATGCAGCGCGATCAGCTTGTCCTGCACGTTTGTGCCGGTTCCCATTTTCGGGGTAGAGCCGATCAGCACGCGCACATCACCGTTCCGGACCTTTTCAAACAACGCGCTTTTCTGCGTTTCGGTCTTTGCTTCATGAATGAATGCAATTTCCTCGGCGGGAACGCCGCGTGCAACGAGCTTGTCCTTGATGTCATCGTAAACGCAGAACGGCAATTCTTCCTCAAGCGAGAACAGCTCTGCAATCGAAACGTCATCATCTGCATCCTGCATCACATCCTGATCAGTCATTTCTGCTTCCGGAGCATCCGCTTTCTGCTGCTGTTTCTTGTGCGGGACACCGAGATCACAGAAGATGAGCTGCGTAGACCGTTTCTCTGCTGTTTCAGACCAGATGCGGAAAACGTTGTCCACGCACAGGTTCAGCTTGGTATTCGGATTATCTTCCAGTGTCGGATCCACAAGGCGCGGATCCAGACCGACCTTGCGGCCGTCACCGGTTATCAGGAGATTATTGTCGATGTGACTGTCAACGCCGCCTGCCTGAACCTCGTCAGCACGGTCGGAAAGCTCCTGCATCAGCTCCTGCTGAAGCTGTGTCGGTTTTGCCTCAACGATATGCATTTCGCAGTCCGGTGTCGGAAGATGCAGCGTTTCGGCTGTCTGAACGTCAGCCGCAGCACGCCACAGCGATTGCAGCTCCGGCATATTGTCGAAGCCTGCCATGCGCGTTTTCTGCCGCCAGGTCGTGCCGGTCGGGGAAAGTTCCCAATCCGTTTTCGGTGCGCCGAATGTCGAGATGAATGCGTCAAATGCGGCAAGTCCGTGTTCTTCCAGTGTGTCATGTGCCAGATACCGCAGCATGGTGTGGATTTCCGTGATGCTGTTGGAGATCGGTGTGCCGGTTGCGAGAGTAACACCACGGCTGCCGGTTTCCTCGTCCAGATACCGGCATTTCAGGAACAAGTCCATTGCTTTCTGCGATGCAGAATTGGAGATGCCGGTCAGGTTTTGCAGCTTTGTCGGGCAGAGCAGATTTTTGAACTCGTGCGCCTCGTCTACGAAGATGTGGTCGATGCCGAGCTGTTCAAAGGTGACGTTCTGCTGATCCTTTTTTGCAGCCGTTACCAGCTTTTCAATCTGCTGCTGCAATGCACGCCGCTGCCGTTCCAGTGCCTTGACGGTAAAGGATTTACCGCCGTTCATGGCACGTTCCCGGTCAATGGATTCCGTCAGCGTGTCCACTTCCTGCTGCATCTGCCGTGTTGCACGCTCCGCCGAAAGCGGAAGTGCCTTAAACTGGTCGTGGCTGATGATAACAGCATCGTAATTGCCGGTTGCAATACGAGCCATCAGCTCGCGCCGGTTGCTTGCTTTGAAGTCTTTTGTTGTTGCGACAAGGATATTTGCGGACGGGTACAGCCGGAGGAAGTCCTCACCGATCTGAGATGTCAGGTGCTTCGGCACGACGAACAGCGACTTATGGTGCATACCGAGCCGCTTGCCTTCCATTGCTGTTGCAATCATTTCATACGTCTTACCGGCACCGACGCAGTGCGCGAACAGCGCATTGCCGCCGTAGAGAGCATGCGCAATCGCGTTTCTCTGATGTTCACGCAGCTTGATGTCGGCAGCCATGCCGGGGAAGATCAGATGCGAGCCGTCATACTCACGCGGACGCATGGAGTTGAACTTGTCGTTATAGGTTTCGACGAGATCGGCAGCACGCTCCGGATCCTTAAATACCCAATTCTCAAATGCCTGCTGCAATGCAGCGGCTTTTTTCTGCGCCAGTGAAGTTGCCTCACCGTCCAGCACGCGCTTTTCGCCGCGCTCAGAGCCGGGATCCGGCACGGTCATGTAGACCTTGGGCGAACGGAGATTCAGCACATCATCGAGAATCTGGTATGCTGTCAGCTCCTTGGTGCCGAAATCGCGTGTTGCCTTAATACTGGTATCCGACTTCGGATTGGAAACGTGCCACAGACCGGCTTCCGGGACATACTCAACATTGATCGTATTGCCTCTGTATCCGCCGTACCCGCGATCCTTTGCCTGATAATATCGCGGTGTTTCCAGCGTTTCATACATGAACTGCCGGATGTATTCCGGTTTAATCCATGTCGCACCGAGCCGCACCTTGATGTCACCGGCACGCAGCTTCGGCGGCAGCACTTTTTCCAAAGCCGGGATGTTTCTCTCAAACATCGGATTCTGTGATGCAGCCACCCGTGCTTCGTCCAGTTTCTGACGGATATTACCGGAGAGATATTCGTCCGCCGGCTGATAAGACACGCGGTCCGGATGTGCCAGATCCGGCACGGGGAAGATCTTGTCACCGAGATCAGAGATCATTTCCTGACGGCTCTTGCCGCAGAGCTGTTCCATGTACGGGAAGTCGATTTTGCCGCGGTACTGCATGGAAACAATCAGAGCGTCCTCGGCGGTGTCAGCATGTTCCACTTCGGAGAACTGGCAGATCGTGCGCTTGGTAAAGATGTCCGCTTTGTTTTCAAGCGTACCTTTTTTCAGGTCGAAATCTTTTTCCAGAGAGCAGATCAGCGCGAAGCCGTCATCCTCACGGAACACGGTTGCATTTGCCTTGGAGTGAATCAGACCGTTCTTCTTATAGAACGTATCATAACGCTCGTTCAGAACAGCTTGCAGCTTGTGCAGCTCCTCATCAGAGCAGTTTTCGGTCTGTGCCTGCACGACAGCGCGTGCGGCATCGCGGATTCCGATCATGCCGACCACGCGGTCACGCTTCTTTCCGGAAAGCTCGGAAATTTCTGCCGGTTTATCGGCAGAATCTTTGAAATAAAGGTTTCCTTCACGCATAAAGTATGTTTTGAGCGGTGCATCGTCAGTAAACTGGACAGCACGCACATCCATGCTGACCGGTTCGCGGTTAATCTCCGCCGACAGCCTGCCGAGTGCTTCGGAGAGCTGCTGCCGCAGATCGGAGCCGGGAATCGGAACGCACTCCACACCGGAGGAAAACGGATTCGTGCTTTTTTCCAGTGTTCCGAGCACCATTTCCGGATGCTCCTTGAAATAGCTGTTAATCCGCAGATCGTTTTCCGTTCCGGAAAGCTGCGTCCATTCCGGATAAGGCATATCCGCACCAAGCGGTTCTTCCCGCTTCTGGAAGATCAGAATATCCGTCGTGACGTCCGCACCGGCATTTGCCTTGAAAGCGTTGTTCGGAAGCCGGACAGCACCGATCAGATCAGCGCGTTCGGCAAGATACTTGCGGGCTGCAGCGTCGGTCTTGTCCATGGTTCCGCTGGATGTCACGCAGGCCATGATGCCGCCGGGTTTCAGCTTGTCAACGGACTTCGCAAGGAAGTAATCGTGAATCTTGAATTTCTGTTCGTCGTAGGCAGCGTCCATGACGCGGTAATTGCCGAACGGCACATTGCCGACCACGACATCAAACGCATTATCGTTGAAATGCGTATGCTCAAAGCCGGTCACTTCGATGTCCGCAGAGGGATAGAGCTGCTTTGCAATCCGTCCGCTGATGCTGTCCAGCTCGACACCGTACAGCTCCGAGCTGCTGCGCATTGTTTCCGGCATCGTTCCGAAGAAGTTGCCGGTTCCCATGGACGGCTCCAGCACTCTGCCGCCGGTGAATCCGAACTGTTCCAATGCCCGGTACATTTCGGAAATAATCATCGGCTGCGTATAGTGCGCGTTTTCGGTTGACGCTCTGGCCGCTGCGTATTCTTCATCTGTCAGAATGCCGCGCAGCTCCGTGTACTCATTTGCCCAATCCTCTTTGTCAGAATCGAACGCTTCCTGAATGCCGCCCCAGCCGACATACCCGGAAAGGATTTTCTGTTCTTCCGGCGTTGCAGCTCTGTTTTCCGCTTCCACGGTTTTCAGCGTCTGGATCGCGGCGATATTCGCCTGATATTTGCCCTTTTTGCCGGAGGCAACGGTAAAGTCCTCGCCAATCGTGAAGTCTGTTTTCTCCGCGGCACGGAACGGCACATCGGTATGGACGGTCAATGTCTGGAACGGGCTGTTTGCGTAGACTTCTTCGCTGAACACGCCGGTCATCGGGAAGTCGCTGTCATAGACCTCGACTTTCTGTTCCTGCATATTGAGGACAGCGTAGCCGAGTGCCTCGTCATGCTGAATTGCCAGATTTCCGGCATCCTGCGCAGCTTCCAGTGTGTCAAACACTTCTCCGAACTGCACCGTCTGACCGTGATCGTTCAGGAACAGAACGTAGTTGCGTTCTGTTTCTTTTTCATAAGGCGTAATCACAGAAACGTCTTTCCCGGCTGCATCTCTCTGGAAATCCAGCATACTGTCATTACCGCACCGGTCTGCAATCTTCCGGATTGCAGCTTGCAGTTCTTCGTCATGCGCCAGGTCATCATATTTGGTATAATCCGCAAGCAGATGATTCTGACCGCCGCGCACCTGAATCAGATCAAATTCCAGATGCTTGGCATCATTCCGAACACCCAATGTAAGACGGGCAAGCGGCAGATTCTGATCGACGCTGCCGTAAACGACCTCATCGTTATACGGTTCAGGGCGCAGCTCGTTGAACCGGGCAACCGCCTCATCGAGCGTCATATACGGTTCAAGCTCTGATGCTTTATCCTCAAACTGTGACCACGTTTTCATATCTGCGACAATATAGTATGTCCAGTCGGAAGCAGGTTCTATGTCAGTATTCAGATAATCAGACTGATCGGCAAACTGCTGCATATCTGCAATCATCCGTTCCCGCTGCACGGGATCGTAGATGTTATAGACTTCGATGTCCGGATACTGCTGATATTCACTTCCGGAATAATGCTGTGATTCGACGATGCCGCCGCCCTGATAGGCGTATGTAATGGATTCCGACCGTCTGGAGAAGTTGTCCATTCGCTCGTGACCGCTGCTGTCCATACCGCCCTCATACTCCGAATAGGTATTCGTCATCGTAAAGCTGCGAACGGCGGTAATATCCAGATGCCTGCCTGACTGCGGAATCTGGAATGTCCCGTTCAGCGGAAGCTCCGGCATGAAGTTATCTCCGAACCGTTCTTTCAGTTGATCGACAGCTCCGCCTGTCAGATAGCAGCCGTTCTCCGCTGCGGTCCGGATTAGACTCTGCACATCAGCAAGAGATGCTTTTTCGGTCAGAGAAGCGGATACTACGGTTTCACCGTCAAACAGACTTGTTGTACCGACATCAGAAAAGGCATCTGTCCGTGCTGCGGTCATGACCGCATTGAAGCCGTCCAGTGTGCCGGTGAACAGCATTTCGGGGAATCGCTGCTGTTTTTCAGCACGGTTCTGCTGATCGCGCTTTTCCAGAAACGCTTGCAGCCCCTCGCTTGTAATCTCGATATTGTCAGGGGTATCGGATTGCAGATATTCAAGTGTGTCTTTCCATTCCTGCAATCTCTCAGGCGTGTGAAACTCCGGATTATAATTCTCAATCCTGCGCTGAAGCGTCTGAATCGTTCTTTCGATTTCTTCGGCGCGCGCTGCCAATGCTTCCTGATCAAGTTCTTCTTCCGCCGCAGCCGGTTCCTCTATGGTTTCGGCTACTTCGCGCTCCCATTCTTCCGCAGCCTCACGGTCAACATCTCTGGCAAGCTGTGCTGCTTCGCGGAAAAATCCGCCGAACTGTTCCCAACTGTACGAAACGCTGAACGGATGCTCTGAATCCGGTTCAGCCGTTAATGTTACACCGTCAGCATCTTTGGCAGCAGCAAATGTTGTAAAATCAAAAGTTTCGTGATCAGAAATGATGTATCTGGAAGCATCAACATACTGTTTTGCAACATCAGCGGCATTTTCGCCGTTATCCAGAATCCGGGCTGCGATTTCCTTCATTTCGTCACCGGCTACCATGCGGTCAACGAATGTCGGCATGTTTTCCTCATTCATCAGGAATCTGGCGGCAGGGGACAACTCAAGCCGGTTGCCGAGATACTCGCCCTCGCGGATCAGCGTATCACGGGAGATATTCTGAATCACAGAATAAGCAAGTTTCGTGGATGTATCGTGTATTGCAATCGTGACTTCACCCGGATTCAGACCGGAAAGCTGCGTAACCTCTGCTTCCCGTCTTTCATACCGGAACAGATCACCGACACGAAATTCATCGGAAAATACAGGCTTTTCAGGCTGCTGTGCCTTTGCGCGTTCGGAATCGTCAATATCCGTCAGAGAATTGAAGTCCAGATATTCCAGTGCATTTTCACACATGTCATCCAGAGAATCGTACTGCTGTTCGCTGATAACCGTGCCGCCGAGCGTCCGGATGATCTGATATGATTCCAGATCAGCGTAGACCTCTACCGGCAGTCCGGAATCCTTGTCACTGACAAAGGCAAGGTCAACATGGGACATATCCGAATAATCTGCATCCTGCCCGAATTCGGCCTGCGTATAGGCGTTAATCAGACGCACCGCACGGTCAGACGGCGTTTCCGTCCTTGCTGCCTCCGCAGCAGCGTCAAGCTCGTCCATCTGCCGACCGATTTCCTTTGCAAATGTACGCTCCACTTCCGGATGACCGTCACAGCGCACTTCCCGCAGCTCGCCGCCCTCATAATTGAGGTCTATACTATATTGAGTACCCTCATGCGTGTACTCAACTTCTGCATGAGTAATCTCACGATGCTGATCGCGGAGATTTTTCAGCCAGGTCAGCATAAAGCGGTTTGTATCGCGCTGACCGTAGCTGCCGTCCGGGTATTCACGGTAAATGCCCAGCGAATCCTGCTGATAGCTGATCGCGGTCGCGGTTTGCTGCGTCAGATCTACACGCAGCACGATGTCCGGATCGCGGAAATGATCGCCGTTCTGCTCGTATGTGTGCATCATGGACACAAGGCACTGACCGTTGTTCCAGTCCGTCAGACGCTGAATTGCGAACGGCTCATAGCCGGTTCCCTCGTTCGGATTCTCATAATGCTCGTAATTGTGTGCGGTCGGCGCATCCTTGATGACTTCCGGATAGAGATCGCGCATTCTCAGGAAAATCCGATGCTCCATTGTATTGCGGATTTTGACCGGCTGTTCTGCTGCCGGTGCCGGTTCTGCCGTCTGCGGCTCTGCAATCTCCGGTTCTTCGATTGCACGCGCATTCTGCTGTTCCATGACTTCCTGCGCAAGCATATTCATCAGACCGGGATGCGGATATGACCGGATCTCCGATGCAATCCGGATTTCCTCTGCATCATGCAGTTTCAGCTCCTTGCGCGACCAGTCACGCACATCGCCGGAATACCGTCCGTCCCAATCCGCATTCTGCACTTCTGCCGCCAGCAGCAGCGCAATGCGGTCTGTCGGATACTGTTCCTGCACTTCTTTCAAAGCCAGCGCGGAATCAAAGTGAGATTCCTCATAATGATAATTCCGGTTGACGGCTTCCCGGATTGCATCAGCGCATTCCCTATTCTCATAGCGGTTAAACTGATTGGCAATGTACGCCCGCGCTTCCTGCTCTGTTGCTGCAAATCTGCCGAAGCCGTTATACTGGAAATCTTCATCGGTGCTGTTTCTTGTCCAACGCTGCACATTCCAGGGCGTTTCTGCCGGTTCGCGCTGTTCGCAGAGCGTATAGCGGAGCAGACCGTCTGCGGAACGTGCAATTTCGACCGGCTCCGGAACAGCCGGTGCTTCTTCTGCCGGTTCCGGCATTTCCGGCGCAGTCTGTTCCGGTTCTGCGGCGCGGACGTTCCGCAGCGGATGATTTTCCAGTCTGGCAAGCATATTCTCATGATATGCTCTTGTTGAATCGCTCAGATTCGGAAGCTCATTCAGATAGTATTTCGATGATTCAATGGATTCCTCAATATCTTCTGCGGTAAGATACTGACCTTGCCGGTCAAGCTCCATGACAGCTTTTGCAGCCTCACTCCAACTATACCGGTATTCCTTTTTGTCGGTGTCTATTATGACGATGCCCTTGCCGTCATGCGATACATCCGGCATATCCGGCCCGGAATGACCGCCGGTACCAAATTCCTTTTTCAGAAAATCTGCCAGTTCTGCCGCAGTCGCCTGTTTTTCATGAATACAGTCATAAACGCGCAGCTTGCCGTTTTCAAAGCCGGTGCCGCGACCGACTTCATTGAGCAGCAGCTCGCGCCGTCTGCCCGGTGCGGTCGGTTCAGGTTCTCCGAACAGCGAAAGCTGTCCCTCTGCCTGCTTGCGGAGATGCGCACTCCGCTTCTTCGGCGGAGCCGGTGCAGGCAGTCCTTTTTCCGGAAGAATCGTCACATTGCTGCTGTCCAGATGCTTCTGCCAGCCGGTTATCATCTGCGCGGACGCAAGTGCTTTCTGGTCAGCGTTTTCCAGTTTCAGGATGAAATCGGAAACCTCTGTCACAATCCATGCATTCTGCGGATCGTCAGCCATACGGATATGATCGCCAATATGCAGCTCCAGCGGCTGACCGGGTGCTTCGTCCTGTGCCGGTTCTTCCGGCTGTTCCGGAATCTCCGGTACTTCCGGTTCGATAAAACGCGCCGCGATCTCCTGATACTGTTCCTCCGCTTCAGCCGGAATTGTCAGGGTTGTGGTTTCGCCCTTGATACGACCGGAAAACTTAATTTCCTGTGCAGCAAGCTCCTGCGCAATCTGCTTCGCGGTTTCCGTATCGAGCTTATGATACGTTTTACCGGCAATATAGCGGAAAGGCGTATTGCCAATCACCTGCTTGTCCCGGTCACTGTGCGGCAGATCAAAGAGATCAGGCTGACGGTCGGCAGCATCCTGCTGCGGCTCCTGCCGTTCCAGGAAAAAATCCGGCAGCTCACGGAAACCGATGCTGTCAACCATGTGTGCGCTGCGTTCGCCGTCCCGGTTTATCACGATAATATCTCCGACGGACAGCGAATAACCGTTGAAGTCCGCAGGATGATTGATATTGAATGTTTCATAAATACCGTTCAGCGTGGCGTTCTCGCCTGTAAGCGCACCGGTATAGATGTTGTTATACTTGTCTGCGCTGATGACAAAGCCCATTTGCTCCAGAGTATCGTAATTCTCGAAGCGAATACGCAGCTCGTTCTGATCCTCTTTCAGCCGGTAAATCTGAAAGGTGTCACCGGCTGCTGCCGGTTCCTCCGAAGCTTCTTCTGATGCAGCGATTTCCTGCCAGGCTCCGGCAGGAATGTCCCGCTGCATCTCTGCTTCCGTTTCACGCATATATACCGTCTGTGCCAGATCGTCCGGCTCCGGATCGAAGCCGACCAGTGCCAGCGCAGCAGTATGCTGTTCCTGAATCTTCCGAAGTCCGTCAATGTCGGAATCCCGGAAGCAGGCACCGAGCCGCTGCATTTCCTCAACGGAATAGCTTTCGTCAAGGCTGTCACGCAGCGTTGCCGGCGTAATACCGGTGTTGCAGAGCGACTGCAAAGCCGCACGCTGTTCCGGAGAATACGCTGTACCGCGGAACGCTTCATCAAATTCGATCTGCCGCAGCGCGGCATCCCGGTAATGAATCATGTCCAGAAGAATCCCGGAACGGTCAAACAGCCGGTCCGCTTCACTCTGGACGATGTACTTTGCTGCTGCATCGGTGATATACAGAATCTGCTCGTCTGAAAAGCGCGGATCTGCAAACGATGTTATGCTTTCATAGTCGTTCGCTTCTGCAAAGCGGTCAAGAGCCGGATCCATAAGCGCGATCTGATGATCGGAGAAACCGGCTTCTTGCAGCTCGTCGATGCTCTGCTGCTTGGTCTGCGCTGCATTCAGTAAAATCCCGAACTGCTGTGCATTTCTCTGATCGACCGTCAGGATAATACCGTTATTCTTTACGATACCGGAATACGGGATCTCTGCGGCATCGAGAATCGGCTTGACCTGCATAAACTCCTGCGGTTTGATGCGCGAGGAAAAATGATACGGCTGCTGAATGTCCTGATACGGCACGCTGCCGACAATCATGTGCTGCGATACCGCATGGCGGTGCTGCTGGCGTTCGGCAAGGACGCGGTTATTGACTTCCAGAACCGCAGCTTCATGCTCCGCACTGACCGTAATCGTTGCGTGATCATCATAAACACGACCGGAGAACGGCAGATTCTGCTGCTGCAAATGCTCTGCAATTTTCAGCACCATGTCAATATCCGAAGTAAAATACCGCTTGTTCTGAATGCTGCGGTATTCGGTTGTCCCGATAATCGTCTGCGGTGCATTGCTCCGTGTCGTGGATGTACGGTCCATTTGCTCAATCAGGCGATCCCCGATCACATCGCGGAAATACCGCAGATCATGTTCGTTGACCGCCATTTTATAGGTTCCGTTCTGTTCAAAGGCATAATAATTCAGACCTTCTGCATCAAGGCGTTCCGTAACTGCGCGGAAAATGTCATCCTGCATGACGAAATATGCCTTGTGCCGGTTGTCTGTCACATCGTTCCAGAGTTTGTTTCCGTATAGCTGCATCTTAAACCTCCGTGGCTCCTTTTAATTGGGCTCCAATGGAGCCCAATTAAATCGGAACGCGTTTCGTATGTGCTTTTCAGCCTATTTCCTGCTGTTTTGCGGGGGAATCGGGCTTTGCCGGTTGATGCTTTGCCTGTGCTGCACGGCTTGCAATGTCATTGCGCTGCTGCTTTCCGAGGACGAATCCCCTGGATTTCTTCTCGACCGTCACAGCCGAGCGATTTCCGTCCAGCACGGCAGAATGCGGAACGCCTTTCGCAGCGAGCTGTTCGACAGTCTCACGCGCCTGCGCTTCCGGCATTCGTTTCGTGAACCGTTCTTCTTTCGGAATCTGTTTGTAAGTTTCCGGATTGATAAACTGTTTCCGGTGCTGCTGCTCAGAACCGGAGATCACAGCATTGACCTGTGATCTGTCCTGCGGAGCTGTAACAATCACGGTTGCCTCTCCCTGCCGGACGCTGCTGTTCTGAATACCGGCAGTATCCAGTGCTTTTGTGATGCGTGCAGCGGCTTCCGGGGTTCTGACTGTCATATCCTGCTGCTTCTGCTGTGCCGGAAGCGGCTCACCGGCTGCGCGGACAGCATTCAGATATACTGCACCGTGCAGCTTTTCATTGACTGTAACCGATGCTGTTCCGTTATTCCGGAACACAGCCGAGAAAGGGATTCCCTGCTGATCAAGCTCGTCCATAATCTTCAAAGCGGCTTCATGCGTGCGCGTATCCGTCAGACGGTCTGCACGCGGAAGGGACTGAAAGTATTCCGAATTGAATTTTTGAACGCTTGTCAGGGTTTCCGTGCTGATCCGGACATTCTGTTCAGTACGGTTTTCTTCACGAATGCCGCCTTTTCCGTTGTTGATTTCATAGACCTGTGCAAAACCGAGATTCACATTTACCGCAACCGAGGCGGAAAGTTTGTCGCTCTGCTCAATCTCAGCAAATTCTGCTTCGCTGATCCGTTTTCCGATAATCTCTGCGGCAATCATCGGATGATCGGTTTTAGCGGCATCGAGAATATCGTCGATGTTTGTGCTTTTGGCTTCAAAGTATCTTGTTTCGCCGTTCTGCTCAACGCTGAATACCGCACGAAGCTGCTGTTCTGCGGCAACCTCGGAAAGATGTGCAATCGCCAGCTCCTCACCGTCAAATCCAATTTCTCTGCCGTCCGGTGTGCGCAGAACAAGCAAGCCGTCCTGAGCAAACGGACTGTCAAAGACCTGTTTATAACCGGTCTGCTCCATAAGCTCTGCGAGTTTGCCGAGCTGCGGTTCACGCTGTTCCTGCATCTGTTCTACTGCACGCTCTGAACGCTCTGCTGCACGTTCTGCTGCGCTGACGCAGAGTGTTTCCGTCAGCGGATTGATACGGGTTTCACCGCGCTGCGCTGCGGCATCGAGCTGTGTTTCCGCAAGGGCTTGCAGTATATCCTGACGCTCTGCATCCTGTTCTGCATACGGCTTATCCAGAACTTCCAGCTTTTTCATTTTCTCCTTTGCTTCCTGCGCTCTTTCCAGATTCGCTTTCATGCGTTCGGTCAGCCGGGCATATTCGCTCTGCGAAATGTTTTCCGTCTGGATCCGCTGCTGCAATGCCTGATTCATGCCGGTATACTTTTCGACTTTTTCTGCAAGCGTTTCCATGGTCACACGATGCAGCGTGTCCATGGACTGCGAGAACTGCGCACGGCGTTTGATCGGATCGAGAATTACAAAGCTCGTAATGACATTGCTTAACGCAACGCATTTGTCCGCCTTGCGCTGCTGTGCAGCGATTTTTCTGTCGATCTCACGCACTTTTGCTCCGTGCGCTGCGATCTTATCCTCGATCTTCGGAATCTTCTCGTTTCGGATTTTATCAATCCGCTGCTGATTCCTGCCGATGATTGCATTTGCTGTTGCTTCCAGCCGGGTACCGGCAGTCAGACGGCGCAGCATTTCGTTTGTGAGTGCCATGCGGTCTGCTTTTGCACTCAGCCGTTCTTCTTTTGCAGCATTCTTTTCGATCTTGGCAATCCGTGTCTGCTTCTTTCCGTTCAGTGATGTGACGCGGGAAGTATACCGTTCATGCGCGGCATTCAGGAACGGCAGCAGCTTGTCCGATTTCACCGGCTCTGCGCTGCGTTCCGTGTCTGCCGTTCTCTGATCCTGCTTAGCCTGCTGCATTCGTTCGGCGCGCTGCTTTTCGCGTTCCGCTGCGGCGATTGCTTCCTGTTCATTGATTCGTCTGCGTTCATCCTGTTCCGGCATGTTTAATTACCTCCCTCTTTTCTGGCGATTTCCGGCTGTTCCTCTCTGCTCTGAACAGTCTGCTTTGCGGAACGGGCATTCTGTGCTGCGGTAACTTTTGCGGCAGCCGCCAGCTCGCGCAGGCGTTTCCGCGAGAAGGTAAAGATTGCGGTGCGTTGTTCCGGTCCGCTTATTTCCGGTTCTTCCTCGTCTGCCTCACGTTTTGGCGGCAGATTATTGATAATCCCGTCGATATGGTCGCCGTTCATTTCCTGTGCCAGCTCCCAATCGTTGGTCGGGGAAACATATTCCACGCGCATGACCTGTTTCATCCGGTCTGCAAACGCGGCATCATCATGCTGCGTCTGCAAATAGATCATGCGAATCATCTGCTGCACATCATCCGGCTGTGACCGCAGCATGGAAATCGTGATGCCGAGCTTTTCGGCAATCTCCGGCAGAAGGTCCTCGTTCACGCTCTCCGGTTTTTCCAGAACGCGCTCCGGTACATCGTCCATCATGATGCGTCACCGTTCAGGATGCCGGTCAGCTCTGCGATCAGCTCATCTTCCGGTACAGTACCGTAAAGCATATCCAGAGTGCCGCAAAGCTCTTTCTGCTTGCTCAGCGGCAATGTCCGCAGCTCCTGAACCGGCTTTTTCAGCAGCACGGCAATGTCCGGAATGGATGCTGTGGAAAGGTATTCAGTGATATGGCGATTCAGTGCCGCACTGTCATTCGGATTCTGTGCAAGCAGATATGTCAGCTCAACCTTGGCGGCATTCGGCAAATCCAGCAGCGACTGCATCGAAACGCCGGAAACGCGGGACACTTCCTGCATTTCCTCATTCAGATATGCGTCCTCCCAAATCGCATGGAGATCGTCAAATGCATTTCTTGCTGCGGCAGCAATCATGTCCTGCTGCACGCTTTCCGGATAACGGGCGAGATCTTCGGTCGTGGTTTGCAGCATTTCTGCTGCTGTTTTCAGTGCATCGTTCATTTGTACCTCACTTTCTGGTCGGAAATTCAAATCCTGTTGTGAAATCGGGTTTCAGGATGACATACGCGGAAAAGGCTTTTCCTGCTTTGCTTGTAAAGCCTTTTATAAGGTCGGTCTTTCCTTTTTCAAGCAGCTTCTTCGCCTGTGCTGCGGTGATCGCTTTTCCGCTCATGGTTTTCCAGATGACGAAGCCGCAGCCGTCCTTGCCGGAAGTGCAGGAAAACGATTTCGGGTATTCTCTGACCGGCTTGCCGCATTTCGGGCATTTTCCGATGCTGTCATCCGCTTTCTGATAAAACGGGTTGCTCTCCGGCTTGCTTTCAGCCGGTGCGGTGCTGCTGTAATCCCGGATCAGTGTACGAGTCTGTTCCGTGATCTGCTGCGTGAACTGCTCTGCCGAAACATCGGAATTGCCGCGCTCGATATGCTGCAATACCGTTTCCCATTCAGCGGTTGTTTTCGGAGATTTCAGGGATTCCGGTACAATCCGAATGAGCTGCTTTCCCTTTTCGGTCGGGAATATCTGTTTGCCGGTCCGCTTGATATACTCACGCTTCAGCAAGCCCTCAATGATCGCAGCTCTGGTCGCCGGTGTTCCAAGTCCTTTCTTTTCGGTGCCGTCATCCTCATAGGAATCGTTGCCGGCACGCTCCATTGCGGCAAGCAGCGTATCGTCTGTAAACGGTTTCGGCGGATGCGGGAAACGCTCTGCCACAACCGCCGGGACATTCTCAAAGGTTTGTCCCTCGCTGATCGGCGGCAATGCCGCAGCGTTTTCGTCCTGCTCAGGCTTATCCGTTTTATCTGTTTTCAGGCGGTCACGCATCTGCCTGTCCGCTGCTTTCCAGCCTGGCTGCAATACCGTTCTTCCGGTTGCCCGGAAAACGGTATCTGCACAGGTGATCTCGGCAGAAACTGCCTCATAGAGATGCGGTTCGGCAACTGCTGCAATCAGGCGGGCAGACACGAGGGACAGAATGTTTTTCTCGCCAATCGGCAGCGCAGCAAGGTCTTTCACCGAAATCTTATCTGTCGGCAGGATTGCATGGTGATCGGACACTTTCTTATCGTTAATAAGCCGCTTCACGTTCGGATTCGGAACCGCGATTCCGGATGCTGCCGGAATATGCTCAGACACCTTGCCGACAAGTGCCGTGACCGTCTGTTCCATGTCCGTCGTGATGTAGTTGCTGTCCGTGCGCGGATATGTAATGAGCTGTGCTTCATAGAGGCTCTGTGCGTAATCCAGTGTTTCCTTTGCAGTATAGCCGAACATTCTGTTGGCATCCCGCTGCAAAGATGTCAGATCATAGAGCTTCGGAGGATTCTCCGTTTTCTTCTCACGCTTCAGGGCTGTCACGGTCGCGCTCTGACCGTTGCAGCGTTCTTGCAGCATCTCCGCAGGCGGCTTTTCGTCAAAGCGGTCACTGGAAGCCTTGAAGCCGCAGTCCAGCTCGACTACATAATAGGGCTTCTTCACGAAATTCTGAATATCCGCATCGCGCTGTACGATCATCGCAAGTGTCGGTGTCTGTACTCTGCCGACAGACAGATTGCTGCGATAAAGGCAGGAGAACAGGCGGCTGCCGTTCATGCCGATCAGCCAGTCTGCTTTTGCACGGGCAAAACCCGCAGCGAAAAGGTTATCGTATGCGGACATCGGTTTCAGACCGGCGAAGCCCTGCCGGATTGCGGATTCCTCCAGAGAAGAAGTCCAGAGCCGCAGCACCGGCTTTTTGCAGCCGGTCAGATAGTAGACATACCGGAAGATGCATTCGCCCTCGCGCCCGGCATCGGTCGCGGACACGATCTCAGTCACGCGGGAATCCAGCATCAGACCTTTGACGATCTTGTACTGGTCGGCAGAATCCTTCAGGACTGCCAGTTTCCATTTTTCCGGAATGATCGGAAGATCCTCGATTTTTCGGAATTTATACTTTTCATCGTAATTCTCCGGCATTGCCGGTTCCACCAGATGCCCGCGGCACCATGTTACGATGTAATCGCCGCCCTCGATATATCCGTTTTTCTTCTCTGAAACGCCGAGAACGGCAGCGATTGTGCGCCCGACAGAGGGCTTTTCTGCTACAACTAATTTCACGTTTTCCTCCTCTCGTTAATTGGGCTCCAATGGAGTCCAATTAAATTCGGACCCACTGGGTCCCAATTTTTCCATACCTGTGATGTTTGTTTTTTCACGAATAATCGGATGTTCAACTGAAAAAGCTCAGTATGCAGCCTCCCTTCTATTTTTAAAAAACGTATTGACATTGTGGGTACAATGTGATACAATATAGGTAAAGAACACGAAAGGCAGGTGCTTAATATGGCAAAAAACGATACGATTCATGTTCGTGTAAACGAAGATGTAAAGCTCAATGCGGAAGAAACGCTGAACATGCTTGGCATGACGCTTTCCGAAGCAATCAACATGTTTCTCTGTCAGGTTTCTCTGACCGGCGGTTTGCCCTTTGATGTGCGGCTTCCTATGCCGAAAGAAGTAACGGTACGCGATCGGGCTGATCTCGTACAGAAGCTGGCACAAGCCGAAGCGGATATTCAGAACGGCAATGTATCTTCTCCGGAAGATGTGTTCGGCAGGATTCGGGGGGAATATGGCATATAAAGTAATCATTACAGATTCCTTTGAAAGCGATCTTGCACAGGTAACTGCATATATCTCTCAGGTGCTGCAGAATCCGGATGCGGCCGCAGAGCTGCTTGATCAGGCGGAAGAAACAGTCGGGATGATTGGGGATTACCCGTTCATGTTCTCATTTTATCCGGACGAAGAACTTGCGGAAAAAGGGTACCGGAACGCGCCGGTCGCAAATTATCAGCTTTTTTACCGGGTTGACGAAAACAGCGAAACGGTATTCATTCTTCGTTTTCAGTACGCAGGACGCGATCTGAACTCTTTGCTGAAATAGGATATCAGGAATCTATAATGTATGCATGATAGCACTCCGTACTTGTTCCCTCTATGTCTTTTTCATCTCTGAACGAAAAGGGGATCACATATTTCATAGTATCATCGAAACGGTATGTATACTGCGTACTACTGCATGAAATGCCATTCTGAACCAATACGTTTTTCACATGGATTTCCGCTTCTTTTACAGAGAGGAAAGTGTCCAGTTCCTCTTGAACGATCTCGTTATCTTTCAAGCAGGATGCAATTTGTGCATTTTCTTCGACAACAAAAAAATATAGTGTATTGGGCTTTAATCTATTCTCTTTTGCAAATACAATCATACGTTCAAACAAATCAGCGCAGTTCATTTTGACCTCCTGAAAGGATAAGGTGTTAGTAAATGGGAATCTTAGCATTCGATATTGATGAGAAAACCGAGGTTTATGCATGTGACGCAATTAAGAAGGAAAAAGGAAAATATATCTGTCCTGATGATAATTGCATAAAGCGGAAGGTTCCTGTTTATCTTTGTGAGAAAAGCACAGGCAACTGCTTTGTATCATACGATAAGGCACTGCATCACCCTGACTGCGGTTTTATCTCAGCTTACGAAGCGGCATACCATAATGCTGTTTTAACTAATAATTCCTTGGAAGAAATCATACAGGCAATCGCATCAGGTACTACAAACGATAAAAACCGCACAATCTCAATATCTGATTCTGATAAAAGAAATTCGAGAGCAGCATCGCTTGAAAAGCATGATATTACGATCTCTACACTTTACCAATTATATCGGTATTGTTCTTCCAATGATCCGCAGCACTTTATTTGCGGTATTCCTATTCAGGACTTCTTTATATCAAGCGGAACCACGCCGATTTGGTCCAAGAAACGCCAAAATATAGATAATAGAATGGTCTTGGCAGAAGGTTATACCGATCAAAGATTTGCAGATCAAAATCGCATCCGCATCAAAGTAAAGAATGAGCCTAAATTCATGATTTCTGTCGTATTTGACAATGCAAATGATTTCAATACCATTTGCGCGAAGATAAAAGCATATCAACAGAAAGGGAGCAACGAACGTGTTCCTGTCAAGATATGTGTATTAGGCAATGCTTCGTCACAATCGTATTCCTTTCCAAAAGATGGTCGGATTATTGATTATAAGGAAATAACAATTACCACTACACCTGATTTCATTCATTTTCTTTCTCGAAAAAAATCGTCATCTTAATCGCTTTCTGTCTTTCTTCGTGAATTGGGCTCCATTGGAGCCCAATTCTTTTGGTCACTCACTTGATCTCATACTCGCCGCTGCTTCCGGTAATGTCCTCATCATCGTCATCATCGTCGAAATCGTCAGTCGGGATGCGGTTTTTCCGGATAGACCGTACTCTCAGAATGAGGAAAATAACAAGGGCAAGCACGAATACTGCGCCGCCGATCAGATACATCAGCAATTCGGCGCTTAAACCGCCGGACGGGTTATCTGCCGGTTCCGTTGGTGTGGTCGGTTCCGTCTTGCGTGTTCCCTGCTTCTGCTGATCTACGGGAGCTGCCACAGCAGTATTTCCCTGCTGTGCCTGATATTCCTCAACAAGATTCGTATTTTCATCCTGCTTACCGGAATACAGCAGCCGGAACATATCGAAATCATCAACTTTGTTCAGGAAATACACGTTATCGCCGTCGGTATCGGTGTAGTCGATCACGATATAGAACACATGGCCGTCCTTTGTGGCAACGGAGATAAACTGAATCTGATCCGAAGAATAGATCACATGCTTATCGGAAATCAGGGAAGCGTTGCCGTCGGTATCGTAATACGGATCGCCGTAGTAATCGTAAGTTGTGGCTGTCGTATAGGATTCCAGAAACGCCTCGGCATCGAAAGGCTTCGTGTCCGCCGGTTGCGGCGGTTCCGTTTCCTGCGCATCCTCGGCAGCGTCAGCCGCGTCCGTTTCGTCCGCGTTATCTTCCGGAGCTGCGAATGCAGTCAGTGCGAATACCGGGGCAGTCAGCGCAACCGCCAGCGCGGAAACGATAAGCGCATAGATTTTTCTCCTCATGCTGATACTCCCGAAGCTGCTGCTTCACCCGTCTGTTCAGACTGTGCTTCACGCTCCCGCATGAAAGCTGCAAAGTCTTTTGCAAGATCCGAAGTTTCTCCGTTTGGTACTGCATTGCGGAGCATCTCAACGAGCTGTGCGTTTTCAGCCTCCGTGATTTTCTCCGTGAGAGATTTCCGTTCGGCGGTCAGTGCCTTGATCTTTTCATCGACTGCTTCCAGTCTGCTCTTGAGCTTTGCGATCTTATCGTTTGAATTTGCCATAATAAAAATCCTTTCTGTTAATTGGGCTCCATTGGAGCCCAATTTATTTTGATGCCTTGACGTTCAGGTTCCGGTATGCTATAATAGATAGTACACAAACTCGCCTGACGAGAAGGAGGTAGCTATGAAACAATTCCGTCACCTGATTTCCGTTCTGTTCGCTGCAATGATTACGCTATGTTTTTCGATCACCGCCTTTGCTGACGAAATAAACTATGACATTGACTTCACTCGTGAGGAAGCCTATACTGCTGTCATGAATACCACACCGCTGCAAGCCAAAAACCTTTACGGGGGAGATGTTTCCTACTATGAAGCGCTCTCACAGGATGACAAAGAACAGCTATTTGATATGATGTGGAAAGCCACAGAAAGTGGTGTTCTTTACGAAGATGTAGGGAAAAACTCAACTGTTCACCTGGATACTTTTACAGATGACTATTTCAGTGCTATCATTTATGCTTTTAGTGAAGCTGAATCCGAAGAAGAAGGATTGCAGAATCTTCGGAAAGATATTGAAGATGCCTATAATCTATATCTTCCTGATGAAACCCAAGACCATCCATTGGTAGAAATCGTTGAAAAAGAAGAACTGGAAGAAACACAGCTTTCCAAGCCGGATGTTACCACAGCAGCAATTACAATGGAAGAAACACAGCCGCCAACAACCTTATACACCACAACGGCTCCGTGGTCCGAACCCCAAAAGAGCAATCATACAGCTCTGATCGTGATTCTTTGCCTGCTTGCTGTCGGCGCAGCCGCCGGTATCGGCTACTACGTATGGCAGACCAAGAAAACCAAATAACCTCTGAATGCTCCTGACAATGATCGGGAGCATTTTTATTGCTCAATCAGCAGCAGTGGATCTACGTTTTTCCATGTGAACGTGTTGTTTTTTATATCTGTCTTTATGTGCAGATAATAATATGGGGCGTTTGTTTCATGCCCATCACATTTTCTGTCGCCCGTAGTAGTACCTATCTGCTGACCTTTTTCTACGATGTCACCTTCATGGAGATCAGCAACTGGTGATATATTCTCATAAGTCGCCCGAATTTTAGTTGTGTCATCCCTTTCAATCCAGAAATGAACTTCATATTCTCTATCATCGGCAGAGAGTGTAATCTTTCCACTACCTATATCCGTAATCTTACCGGTAAACATCGCATAAACCGGTGTTCCGGGCGTTGCAGAAATATCTATACCCTCATGCATCCGTCCGCCTGTTTCCAGTCCGCAATGCATTGTTCCCCACTCACAAGTGGTGTAGCCGTATCCGTGCATAATACCTGATGAGGTCATAATATCGTGAAACGCTCCCGGTGTTGGACGTCCGATTGCCTGATGTCCGCCGTAAAGCTGAATCGGTGTACCGCTTTCCGTTGTTGTCCCGCCGGTCAGAACCAGATAATACTGATACATCTCATCGTCCAGAAGATACCGGATTGCATCATCCAGCGATCTTACCTGAACCATGCCGTATTCCAGCTCGGTTTCGTTTACCCATTCATACAGGCGTTGATATTGGCAGAGCTTCTGCTCGTTCCATTCATCTTTCAGAATAATGTACCATCCGGTTGCGTCAGCCCATTCTTCGGCGTCATCGCTCACATCCAGTATCTCATTATTATCGAGATTGTATTGCAGCCAATATTCTGTTGTTCCGTCATCGTAGTCACGTTTCTCTGCGAAGCCCTTGATTTCATCCGGAAGATTCTCAAAAGTCAATAAGCCGTGCGTCCATTCGGAGTTTCCGTATGTTCCGCTCCAGACATAACCCATTGGACCGTAATCCGGCAGCGGAGGATCGTTCTGCCAAGACCAGTGACCGCCGCTTGCATATCTGTGATCGAATGCATACTGACTGTTAAACAGGGCTTTCAGCGCATCTTCGGCATCATGATTGAATTTCCACATCTTCATTTCATGCTCATCTTCGTCGTAATCGTAAAGATATGCACAAAGGAATGACCAGATCTTCCAGATGTCAAAGTCAACCGGGCCGGAACGGTTTGTGAAACTGGCCGGCGTTCTGCGATAGCCGCCTGTGTCCACACCGAAGTGGCGCAGCCCGTCTTTCCAATGTCCCCGCGTGCCGCATTGCACAATCGCCACATTGGTATCGTACAGCAGCCTGGTATAGTATTCTTCGGCTTCGGAAAGGTCTTTGTCCAGCACATTGTATGTGCCGAGCAGGAATGTGGAACCCTCAAATGCCGTCAGAACACTTGCAACCGGTGCCATGCAGGAAAAGCAGAGGAATGTTGTGAGGACAAGCGGAATCGCCAGTTTTGCGGCAAAGCTCTTGAACCCCTCAACAACAACTTTCTTGACATCCTTTGCAGCTTCTTTGACTGTGCGGTGTCGGCGCGGAGGCGGCTTTCCTTTGGCATTGGCAGTCGAAGTGCGCTGCAACTGACTTTGCCGCCGGTGCAGCTTCTGGCTCTGCAAGCCGGATTTCTTGTTCAGCTTTTTGGTGCGCTTCTTTGCACTCTGGAGCTTCTGCTGCCGCGTCTGCTTCATTTGACCGGCAAGCTCCGTTACCTTTAACGCAGCCTGCACGCCTTCGTCATCGTCCGCGTTCTCCGCAGCCTTGCTGCGCATCGAAGATTTCAGCGAACGACCGATATTATCTACATGCTCATGCTGCGGCTTGGAATACTTGCGAACCTTCTGCTGTTCCTTGAACAGCTTTCTGTCTGTTCTGTTTGTCTTTCGGAGTGAATGCTTGTATTTCCGGTACAGTGTTTTCTGATCGTGCCGCCGGTGCAGCTTCTGAATCCGGCTGACCGGCTTTTTTGCCGCAGGCGGTTTCCGCAGCGACATCTTCGCAGTTTTATGCAGCTTCCTGTCTTTTTCAAAATCAGTACGCCGCTTTTTCCGGATGTGTTCAAGACGCGCCTTGCCAGGCTTCTTCGCATACACTCTTTTGAATCCGATACTGGATTCAACCCGAAACAGCTTGTATTTCCACGCTTCCGTCTTTGTCTGTATCCGGAGCTTTCGCCTTTCGTGGGCGATCTGCATCTTTTTCAGATTCAGAGATGATTCATATTTTGTTTTCAGCCGCCGCATTCCGGTCTGGAATTTCGTCTTGCTGATTTTACCGCTTTTATACTGCGCTTTCAGCTTCTGCTGCGCAGTGCGGTATTTTGCCTGTTCCGCATTGTAGTTCCCGATCAGCGTATTCAGGCTTGCAGTCTGCTTTTGGATGCTTGCCTCAGCAGCTTTGTGCTTTGCCTGTGCATCCCGTGAATACTTATTCAGATTGACGGCAGGCTTTTTGCTGTCCTCGTATTCCCGCTTGCTTTTGCGGTACTGGTGACGGTCCTTGATGATCGCAGCCGTTACTTTTGCAGCAACGACTGCTGCCTGACCGGTATCGGTCTGCTGAAACTGCTGCTCGACCTTGCCGGAAACATTCTGTACTGTCTTTTCAGTCAGCCTTTCCGTCTTGGCATCGAACTTTGAAATCGGTGTTACAATCGGTTCCACAGCATACCGCTGCGTGAGATATGCTGCCCGTCCAAGCGGCTTTGTGATCTTGTCCGTTGTGCGGCGCAGCTTGCTCTGATTCCTGATCTGCTTCAAGGATTATCACCCCCTCGGAAATTGGGCTCCAATGGAGCCCAATTTATCAGCTCGCCGCAATTTGCTGTTCTTTTTCTTTCGGTTTCGTATCCATAATCCGGTACATCTGCGTATTTTCGGGGAATTTATCCTCAAACGGAATAACCTTGCCGCCGTAGATCAGCAAGCCGTGTCCGGGCGGAGCGTTCGTGATACACTTCTGCTGTTCCTCGGACAGATGCTTGGAATCAGCAAGGATGACGCGATCTTCCGGCGACTGTGACAGCAGATATACAAACTCACTGTTTGATAGGATGCTCTCTGCCATTGCAGAATTGCTCAGGTCTTTGACATTCTGCGTGATGCCGCTGGGGATGCCGCCCCATTTACGGAATCGCTTCCAGATTTCGACAGAATATTTTGCCGTATGCCGCTCACGCAGCATCAGGTGAAACTCGTCACAGTAATACCATGTCCGCTTGGACTGATTGCGGTTAGAAGAAACGCGCGTCCAGACTTCGTTCTGGATGACCAGCATCGCCAGATCACGAAGCTGCTCGTTCATATCCCGGATGTCGAAGCAGACAAGCCGGTTATTGATGTCAACCGTAGTCCGGTGATTGAAAAACTTATGAGAACCGCTGACATACATATCCATGGAATCCGCAACACGTTTTCCGACGCCCTCAGACATCGTGAAACCGGATTGCAGCCGCAGCTCATCCTGCAAATCTGCCAGTGTCGGCATCGTGTCTTTGGAACGCGGCGTGCTTGTCAGGAATCTCTTGTAGACATTCCGCAGGCAGCGGTCAATCATCGAGGTTTCGTCAGCTTGCAGCGTATCACCGGTAATCAGGGAACAGAAGCTGATGATGAAATTCGACTTGTCGGAAATCAGCTCCTCATTGCAGAGTGCCGGATCCAGCGGAATGTCCAGAGGATTGATGAAGTTACCGGAGCCGGACGCGATCTTAATGACCTGTCCGTGCAGGAGATCAACCAGAGGCGCATATTCACCCTCCGGATCGTTGATGAAAATATCATCATTCGGTCTGCGCAGGAATACATCAAAGATTTCACGCTTTGCCGAGAAGGATTTTCCTTTGCCGGGGATGCCGAGGAAAATACCGTTCGGATTGTCCAGCAGCAGACGCGAAGCCATAATCATATTTCTGGTACGCTGATTCAGCCCGTAATAGGTTGATTTCGGAGAAACAAACAGCTCATCCGTGGTGAACGGCATAAATCCCGCAATCGCGGATGTTGTCAGGCAGCGGTCAATCGGAACCTTGTTCACGCCAAGCGGCAGCGAAGAACCGATTGCTTCCTCCTGCATGAAGTCCAGCTTTACAAGCCGTCCGCCGTTCTTCTGCGTAATACGAATCAGCTTGTCCTGCAAGGTTTTCAGCTTCTTCGGCGTTTCTGCATAGTACCGAATCGTCAGCGTCGTATGGAAAAGACGTTCTGACTTTTCGTTCAGATCGGCAATGAGCTGTTTCAGATCAGTGATGTACTCTTTCATCTGTTCCGGCAGAATATTGATGTCATATCCGGAATTGCTTGCTTTCTTCTGCTCGTCAACCTGTGATTTCTGCACATCGGACAGCTTGCTGCGGACGAACTTCTGCGCTGCCATTGTTTCATACGGCTGCGCATGAATGTTCACGGCAAGGATATTATCTTCCATCATAAAGTCTGTCAGCATCCGGTCCGGAATCTCGGCACCGATGATGTTGATACCGGCGACCGCACCGTAGACACTTCCAATCTCAAACGCAGAGCGTTTCAGCAGCATGGAAGTCGGGGAGATAAAGTCCTTATCCGTAAATCCGCCTTTCCGCAGCGTTTCCCAATCGAACAGGAACGGCTGTGATTCAAACGGATTCAGCGCACGGTACATTGAAGCGAGCCGCTGCTCACCGTTCATAATGTGAGCATCGACATCCATAGCCTTGAAAAGCCGGATGACCTCATTTGCGATATTATCCAGCTTGATCTTGGCATTGCCCGGTGTATCCGATTCCACAGAAAACGTCAGATACTTGAAAAGTTGTCTGCCGTTTGTACCCTGTTCAAGCTGATGGAACAGGATATTCGTATATTCTTCACGAACCGGATCAAATTCATCACCGACAGGTGCAAGCCGCATCTGCGATTTCAGCAGTTCGACATCTGCGATCTGATTCTCAAACGTGAGCTGAAAATGGATCGTTTCGTCAAAATAATTCAGAATGTCGCAGTATGCTGCGAAGATTTCTTCCTGCTTCTCGTCCGAAGCAAGCTGATAATTGGTATTTCCGAACTGAATCGTCCGGGAATATGTATTCTCCGTAAGCTGACAGATACCGTTTTTGCCCATAATCAGATACGGGATCGTGCGCTGCACGGTCATCTTCTTTCTGCCGGTGAGCTGCGCGATCCGCTTCCGGATTGCTTTTTCCTCGGCTTTTGTCAGCTTGGTCCTGCGTTTCGGCTTTGACGGCTGTGCCGGTGCTGCTGCTTTTGCGGCTTTCTTCACCGGCTTGCTTTTCGCGGCTCGTTTCTCTGCTGCTTTTGCAGCCTTTGCCGCTTTCTTTTCAGCTTTTCTTTCTGCCCTGATCTCTTTTCTGGACTTCTTTTCGGTCTTTTCCTGCGTTACAGCTTCTGTCTGTTCCGGTGTTCCCTGGATGTCAGTTTCGTTTCCTTTTTTGAACAGCAACCTTTTTCCCTCCCTGCTTCAGCCGTTTTACAAGCCGTTCATATTCGATTTCATCTTCGATCAGACGGTACGGACTGCTTGTTTCATACCGCCTGATCTTATCGGTTTTCAGGTAATTCTTAATCAGTTTGGCGTAATCCTCAATATGCAGCCCGTTTCTCTCAAACATGCCCCATACCAGAGCCGGGGTTGCTGCTATGAACATGAGAACGACCGCAAGCGTCAGGTCAATTCCTTTTGTCAGGTAATAGACCGGGAATCCGCAGATCGCTCCGATGAGAAAACTCAATGCCTGCCGCTTTGACAGATTAAAAAACAGTTTCTCCTTAATCGCGTTAATATCTTTCGGAACTCGTATATACTTCATGTGAACTCCTTAATGCGCATTGAAGATAGATTTGGAAATCTGTCCCGATTTCAGAATCGTAAAGCACAGCGCGAGTGCATAGCCCATCAGAAGAATCAGATTCAATGTGAGATTCGGTGTTGCCGCCGGTGCAGGCGGAGCACCCGGTACCGGCGGAACTGCCGGTTCTGCCGGTGTCGCTGCCATACTTGCAAGCACGGCAGTAAAGATTGTCTGGAAGATCGACAGCGCGATCACGATAAAAAAGCTCTGGAAACCGAGCGCAACCATGTTGCGAATCCAGTTTTTGCCGATTTCGCCCCAATCCCGGTTCATCATCGTTGCAACCGGCAGCGGCGAGGCAGTCAGATACATGAATACTTCAATCATACGGGATGCAAGCACGATAATGACAATCACAAGCATCGCACCTATGATAATCAACAGAAATCCTGATAATATGATGTCCAGCAGCAGCTCTGCTACTGTCATATCCGTCGCATCTATATGGAACTCTGCGACCGATGACAGATATGTGCCGTTCAATCCGAATATAGTTGAGATCGCCTTGTTTGTAGCATAAGAGCCGAACGCAAGAAAGCCGGATGCCATATCGAACATGTGTGATACCAGCAATGCACCGCATAGCACCTTGATACCCCATCGCGCTATGATTGACAAGTCAGGCTCCCGGAAATTATTGTGATCCGACACCATTTGCAGCAGCTCATACAGCAGAACAACCGCCATGATCAGACCGGCAATCGGGACAACGGCATTGATGCTCAACGTCCGCATGGCTTCCCACAGCTCACCGGCATGCTCGCTGCCTTCGGATAATGTCGCATCAAACTCAGACGGATGCTTGGTCAGGAAATTCGCAAACAGACCGTCGTTGCCTGCCATATTGTTATTCATACCGGTTTTCAGAAGCTCCTGTCCGGATGTCAGTGCTTTTTCCACGATTTCGGCAAGGGAATTATGAATTGCATCGGAGATTTCGTCTTTCAGCTCTCCTAACCAGTCCACGGTGTCACCTCTTTTCTTGGAACCGATGCAGCTTTCGCTGCACCGGTTCTATTCTTTCCTTGGAAAATGCGTAACAATCAGGTTCCTGCGGCTGTACCATCAGCAAACGCATCTGTCATCATGTCTGCAAGGACCGGAACAAGCACGATACCTGCCATAATGATGCCTGCACCTGCCATTGTCTTTTTGATGCCCGTGGATTTTGCCGCACCGTTGTTGTCACCGATACCCTCGGAAATATCCACAACGCCGAAGATTGCAAAACCGGCACCGACCATAATCAGGATTGCACGGAGAATCTTCTTCATCGCAGTGATGAAGTTGGACGGATCGACCTCAGCAGCGAATGCGGTGACAGTAAACATCGTGACTGCACACATTGCCGTGATGACGATCGTGGTAATCTTTTTCGCCTTTGCACAGCGTGCGGACAGCTCGGTATTGGATCTTTGCATAGTAATTCAACCTCTCTTAATTTTAATTTCCCGTTTTTGCTTCATAAACGTCAACAGCAGTATCTCTCGATACGACTGCTTTCTGCTGCTTTCTGATGCCCTGCGTGTAAGCCGCAATATCAAAGGTGAACTTTGCTTCATCCGGCTTTCCCATGTGTGCATCCAGGAGGCAGCCATACATCGGGTGTCTGGTAATATCGTACTTGTCGCAGAAAAACGGATGAAAACCGCCGACTCGTGCGATACATTTACCGCGATCCATGGTGAAGATTTCCTCTGATGTCATCAACTCCCTTCCTTGTTTCTGATAAGACCATCCACTGGAAGTCGATTGACCTTTCTGCATCGAAGTGCTGATAATGTCAATCGTTTCCTTGCCCAAAGCATCAGAAAGCTCTTTGAGCGTGGTTTTTTCACTTCCGCCGAGGAACAGCAGCGTGTCGCAGTTGCCCTCGATTGTATCAGCATTTTCCTTGTACAGATCCTTTAACTGCGATTTGGTCTGCAAAACAATGCTGGCGGATATTTCACGAGAACGGATTGTTGCGATGAGCTTGTCGAAATTCGGAATCTCTCCGATATTCTTAAACTCATCAAGCAGGCAATGAACATGGTACTTTAACTTGCCCCCCCGATTGCTGTCTGCTCTCGTGCAAAGCATATTGAACATCTGCGTATACAGAATTGCGACCAAGAAATTGAATGTCGCATCTGTATCCGGAACGATCACGAACAGAGCTGTCAGCTCATCACCGATCTTGTCAAGCTCCAGCTCGTCATAACTGGTAATTTCCAGAATCTCGTCAATGCTGAAAACGCCGAGGCGCGTCGCACAGGAGATCAGGATAGATTTTGCCGTTTTACCGGCAGCCAGCTTATATGCCTTATACTGCCGGATTGCGAACCGTGCAATGGAAGCCTGCTCGTCTGTCGGCGTTTCGCCGTCCAGATCATTCATCAGCCCCAGGAAGTACAGACTGCTTTCTGTGTCCTCCGCTTCCAGCTCTGCGCTCTCTGTTTCGTCAAGCATCCGGTTTTCAAGCCAGCGTTCAATAGTATCGAACAGCAGATCGACATGGTTCTTGAAATTTTCATCATCTTCCCGAACCTCAGAATCGTTAATTAACTCTATCAGAGAGCCGAAGTTGCGTTCTTCCTCCGGATATATCGCAAACATCAGGGCGATGTACGCCATGTACAGAAGGCGTTCCGCTTTTACCCAGAAGTCCTCACCGGATTTGGGACCATTGCCGGTAGTGTTGCGGATCAGCACATCTACCAGTTTCAGAATGTCTTCTTCACGATGTCCATTGCGGATATATGCCATCGGATTATAATGCATAGACTTTCCGAAATCGACCGTGTTGAAAACCTTGATGTTGTACGGTTCGTAAATGATTTTACCGGATTTGTCTTTCAGAATTTTTCCCTTTTCGTCCCGCTTCGGTCTGCCGCGTTCCAGCATCTTGCCGCATTCAATCAGCACCAGACCTTTCGGATCCGTCACGACGTAGCTGCCGAACATCTGCATCAGATTCGGCTTCAGGTAAAATCGCGTCTTACCGGTACCGGAGCCGCCGATGATCAGGACGTTATGGTTTCTGGCGAACTTGATGTTTTTCGGTTTCAGCATCGTCATCCAGAGTGTTGCTGTGATGATGATGTTATCGCAGAACTGCTTTGCGCGGAACACTTTGGATTCGTCCTCTGTTGCCCAACGCGCGCTGCCATGCTCCTTGCCGGTCCGGTATTGCTTCGCATTGGCTTTTCGCAGCTTCCAGATCACATAGAACGCAGCGGCAGACAGCAGACCGACCAGAAGGTCAATCGGATGCAGACTTGGAATCGGAATTGTTATTTTTTCTGCAAATATTTCCAGGAAAGACATGAGCTTGTCGCTGACATCATGCCCGGTCGTGTTTCGGGCTGAAAATGAAACGATATTGCCCACGAATGCGAACATGATTCCGGGAAGCGAAAGCAGCAGATTTTTTTTGAGCTTGGTCGAAGCCATTACCGCGTCACCTCACCGTGCGTCAGGTTTCTTTCCTGCGATTTGCCGTGTGACTTGTTGTGTGCTTTCTGCGCAGCCTTTGCAATCTCCTGTCGTTTTTCCTTGGGGATTGTATGCTCTTTCACGCGCTTCTGCATCACTCCGGCATAATCTGCAAATGCCCGCTGCATATCTTCCATGCGGTTTGACTGAAAGATCACATGATACACCGGCGGATCGCTGCCGACCTCTCTGCGCAGCGCAAACTGCACATGATGCCGTTTGGCAGCTTTCTCAAAATCCTTGATGTTGCTTGCATTTATCTCGATACTTTCCAGATTTCTGCCCGATTTGGCAGCCAGATCGCCAAGGGTTGTTTGTGTGCGTCTGGAAGTATCCGGCTGTTTCAGCATATCTGCAAGAGCCGATTTCAGGACTGCCGATGTCATTTTTTCGCTTTCGATGATGACATCCAGCGTTTTCTTGGCGACCTGATCAGATGTTGCAGGCATCAGTAATTGCTTCCGAAGCGGAACAGACACGCTGTTCCGCTGGCAAGTGCAGCGAGGAAGCGGTCATAATCCTGCCGCAGCTCCGCTTCGGTGTCGTAATAACCGAGCTGAACCGGCTCGTCCGGTTCCTCGGTCAGAGGGACGGTATCTGCCATCCAGTAACCGGCAATGGCGTATGCGGTCGCACCGCGCTGCGTTTCGCCGGAGATAGGGGAGATGCTGCGAAGAAAAGCCGTGTTAATCAGCTCGCCGTCCATAGTTTCAACAAAAAATGGCATTTTCAATTCCTCCGTTTCTCGTATTTGACGTTTACGTGCAATTTGCGGCGGGTTTGCCTGTTTCTGGTATCCCATACCAGAAACAGGGATAAACGCCGTGAAATCGCATTCTGGATGATTTGGAAGCGTATCAGATTGCCGGAATGTCTGTCAGCGTTTCCGCATCGCTGTCCTCCAGCCATTTCCAGAGGCAGGATTTCAGGTATGCCGACCGATGCGTGATCTTGTCCCGGCGTTCTTCGTAGATTTCCTCCCAACGTGTTTCAAAACTCAGCAGCCAGTCGAAAATGCAGCCGTCGGCAGCAATGCGCTCGTTGATCTTGTCTATGACCTGTTCGGCCCGCACGGTGCGCTTGTTGTATTTGGCTGTTTCGGTCGTTGCCATGGATGCCAGTGCCGAAATAAAACCGATAATCGGATCAAACGGATCATCCTTGCGGTAAGTATCAAAACTTGCCACCAGACGCAAAGCCTTATCCATGACCGGTTTACTCTTGGCGAAGCTGTGCGGGATCCTGCAAATTTTCAGATCAGCGTTTCTCAGAGATTCGGCCTTCATCCACTCACGCAGCTCCTGATCGCTTTCCGGTCTGGAATACGAGAACTGATATCCGATAGCTTCGAGCGTGTCCACCAATCCATTCGGCAGCTCCGCTGCTCTATCAATCAATCCATCATCGGAGTTTTCCGCAGTGTCAGGATTGATAGATTGATTGAGTTTTTGATTCGTTGAGTTTTTGATTTCTTGAGTATTTAATTGCGTTCGATTTTCCGATATCGGTTTTTCCGATATCGGTTTTTCCGTTGTCGGATTATCCGATATCGGAAAATCGCATACCGGTTGAGATGACGCATCTACGTTGTTTTCAAATAGTTTTTGCTTTAACTTTGTATTTGTTTTATTTTTTGCCTTTACTTTTGCATCGTTTTCAAAATTTGTTTTAATTTTGAAACAAGGGTTCTGTGCTGGATCTTCAAAGACCTGAAACTCCATCTTCGCCCATGTTCCGTCAGGTTTTCGATGTTGGAGTCGGTGAAGATAACCGTTATTTTCCAATTCCAATACTCCGGTTCGTGTAGAAGCAATGTTGTCCTTTGCACACGTTGCCAGTCCAGCAAGCGTATAGTCCCAATCCGGCGGGAAACTCAAAATCGTCGAAAGTAACCCGCGTGCTTTCCAAGTCAGGTTCGGATCACGGAGATGAACATTGGACATGATCGTGTAATTATCCCGACGCGGCACCCGAAAAATAGTGCCGTTGGAAACACTTCCTGCCATGATTATTCCTCCTTTCCGACAACATCGTCAGTAAAGCGGATCACCTGGCCTTTCTGAATCTCAGTGAGCTGCATATCCTTGATGCGGTACTTGTTGATGCAGTATATCCCGTCCATGTTCCGGATGAAATCCTTTTTCACAAGTGCATCCAGCAGCTTTCTGACGGACGAAGGCGGATCGGTTGAATATCGTGCGAGCTGTTCCGGCGTTACGTAATCGCATTCCGGGATGTTGAGCATCTGGCTTAAAATGCCCATTTCTTCCCACGAAATATCGCTTTTGGTAATGTCCGGTGTCAGCATCGTGTGTGACTGCTGCTTCGCAGCTTTGCTTCGGCCTGACGGCATGATTGAACCTCCTTTGTTTTGGCACAAAAAAAACAGCGCATCCCTTTCGGGACACGCTGTTAGCTGTGTCGGTATTATTTATAGTACAAATTCACTAAATCTCGCCTTGATATCTTCCCGTGTGAGAACGCTGGGGAGTTTCGCGCTCTGCGGAGCGCGACGGGGGCTCTGCCCTCGACCCGCGAGCTTTTAAAAAAGCTCGACCAAAATTTTTGATATGACTGCGAACCGGTTGCGAAGTGCTTGACCGTCAGCTTGATGCCAAAAGGACGCCGACTGTTTCGTCAGCACCCTCTTGTTCTTTATAACGGGATTCCAAAGGGACAGTGTCCCTTTGGCAGGGTTCAACATGAAGAAACAAGTTTCTTCATGTTTGGCGGAGCCCATTATAGATCATCGCGAAGCGATACCGCTTATTTCGTTCCGAAGATGCGGTCGCCGGCGTCGCCGAGGCCGGGGACGATATAGGCATTCTCATTCAGGTGGCTGTCCACGCAGCCACAGTAAATGTCAATGTCCGGATGCGCCTCCTGCAGGGCCTTCAGACCCTCCGGCGCCGCAATAATGCACATGAACTTGATGTTCGTGCAGCCCTTTGCCTTGATGAAGTCCACCGCCTGGATCGCAGAGCCGCCCGTCGCGAGCATCGGGTCGGGCAGGATCACAAGACGCTCGTCAATGCCGCCCGGCAGCTTGCAGAAGTATTCATGCGGCTCATGCGTTACCTCGTCGCGGTACAGGCCGATGTGGCCGACCTTCGCAGAGGGTACCAGTGCCAGAATGCCGTCCACCATGCCGAGGCCGGCGCGCAGGATCGGCACGACTGCGAGCTTTTTGCCGGAGAGCATCGGCTCCATGGCCGTCGCGATCGGCGTCTTGACCTCGACCAGCTCAGTCGGCAGATCGCGCATTGCCTCATAGCCCATGAGCATCGCGATTTCCTCCACCAGAATGCGGAAATCCCGTGTGCCGGTCTTTTCGTCACGCAGCAGCGTGATCTTGTGCTGGATCAGCGGATGATCGAGAATGACAGTCTTTGACATTGTGAATACTTCCTTTCTGTTGGTTGGCGGTTATTTACGCTTTCTCTTGCCCTTGCCGCCCTTTTTGCGGTTCCTGTTCTGCGGATACTGCTTTGCAGGCTGCTGGGGCGCATCTGCATTCTGTACCGGCGCAGCTTTCTTCTTTTCGGGGATCTCCGCAGCGGGTACGGGCTCCCTGTCTTTATCCTTCGAGAGCATCACATTCGTCAGGATGCCGAGGATCAGCGCGGTCGCGACCTCCGTGATCGTCACATCACCGAAGTGCAGGCTCAGTCCGCCGATGCCGGCAATCAGGATCACGGACACGACAAACAGATTACGGTTTCTGTCCAGATTGACTTTCTGCAGCATTTTCAGACCGGAGACCGCGATAAAGCCGTACAGCGCGATGCAGACGCCGCCCATGACACAGGACGGGATCGAATCAACAAACGCGACCAGCGGCGTGATGAACGAGAACAGCAGACATCCGACCGCTGCCGCGAGGATCGTCAGGGTGCTGGCGTTGCCGGTGATCGCGACGCAGGCAATGGATTCGCCGTAGGTCGTGTTCGGACATCCGCCGAAGAATGCACCGACCATAGAGCCGACGCCGTCACCGAGCAGCGTTCTGGTCAGGCCGGGGGTCTCCAGCAGGTCTCTGCCGATGATCGAGGAGAGGTTCTTGTGGTCTGCGACATGCTCCGCAAAGACCACGAATGCGACCGGAACATACGCTGCGAACAGCGTGGTGAAGTAGGTGCCGGTGAGGTCGTCAGTCGTGCTGAATGCCTTGATGAAGGTCAGGTCGGGCACGCTGAAGAAGGTGCGCAGGGAAACGGTGCCGTTCGGCATCATATAATTCTCAAAGACCGCGAAGTCGATGAGCTTGAGCTCGTTGATGTTCATGGCCGTACCGATACCCGTCAGGACGGCTGCGGCTGCATAGCCGACGAGGATGCCGATGATGAACGGGATCAGCTTGCCCATTTTCTTGCCGTAGGTCGAGCAGAGCATGACGGTCGCGAGCGTGATCAGTCCGCAGATGATCGCCGCGTAGGGAGATGCTGCCATGATGCTGCTGCCGTCTGCTGCAAGGATACTGACATCGCCCTTTTGCAGATCACCGACTGCATTGCCCGCGAGGGACAGTCCGATGATCGCGACCGTCGGGCCGATGACGACCGGGGGCATCAGCTTGTTCAGCCAGCCGACGCCGACCGCTGAGATGATCATCGCGATCACCACGTAAACCAGACCCGCAAGCGCGGCACCGATGATGAGGCCGAGCATTCCGAGCTCCATGGACACGGCACCCGCAAAGGCGGCCGACATGGAACCGAGGAACGCGAAGGACGAGCCGAGAAAGACCGGACTCTTGAACTGCGTGAACAGCAGGTAGACGATCGTGCCGATGCCGGCACCGAACATCGCTGCAGCAGGGGTCAGGCCGTGGCCGATGATCATCGGAACGGCAATGGTCGCGGCCAGGATCGCAAGCATCTGCTGCAGCGCAAACGCGATCAGTTTGATGCCGCGCGGCTTGTCCGCAATGTCGTAGGTGAGCTTCATGAAAACAATCCTCCTTTTTGCGCGGCAGAAAAAAAGCCCCGTCTGTTTTTGCAGACAAGGCAGCTGCGGCTGCTATGGGTCAATGCGAGAATGTCTGCATCGGGGTCGCCGCGTGATTATTTTTATTATACTCCCTCATCGGGTATTTGTCAAGATGCGCAGAAAAAATCCGGCCTGCGCACAGCGGGGGGCAGGTCGGATTGATTCTATAGGATTATAAAGTTTAGTTTAGTATTATGCCCCAACCACCGGCAAGAAATCTGCGGAGATGTACTACATCTTTCAGGTCGAATGAGCCGTCTTGGTTGACATCGGAAGCTGCTTCGTTAATTTCAACATCCCAGCCAACAAGCGCACGGCGCATCATAGTGACGTCTTTCAGGTCGATTGAGCCGTCGCCATTGGCATCGCCTTTCAGCAAATCAGAAACAGAAAAGGCTACTGAGTCAGAAAAAGTCCATACACCGTCATTTGCATTGACTGCTGCAACCAAAATCTTGTATGAGCCGGCAGGGAAAGAATGGGAGTGGCTTGTTTTTGTATAGTCAGCGATTTCATTATAGGGTGCACTGTCTTCGCAATCTCCGATTGCATAAACCAGATGATCCGAAGTATCATAATAACGGATGCAGTAATCTGTTGCGTTGCTGCAGGCGTTATACGACACAACAACGGGGTGTGCGGAATCCGTTGCCTCAACAGTGACGACTGGCTTGTCAGGATATTTGGGGGCTTCCGTGACAGTAAATGATACTGCATCAGAGAAATTACATTCAGCGGTATTATTGTTTACTGCTGCAACAGTCACATAATATGATCCTGCAGGAAATGTATGCGAATAACTGGTATCAGTATATGCGACAATATTCCCGAATGCTGCACCGTCATCACATTGTCCGATTGCCCAAACCAGATTATCGCCTGAATCGAAAAAACGGATATCATAATGTGTTGTATTATTGCAGGCATTATATGATATCGTTACAGGATTTGCAGAATCACTTGCATTCACTGTCACAGAAGGTTTTTCAGGCTTAGTGATAACAGGGGCAGGAGCATCAGTTTCAAGATTTACCAACGGACTTTTACAATACCAATAATCGTCGATACCATCTATTGTGATTGAAGCTTTGGAAATCGAAATTCTTCCGCTATCCTTTGAATTGGCAGGCTCCGCGCAATAAAAAGTTCCGTCAGTATAGTCAGTCAGCAACACCGCATGAGGGCGATCCCTGTCGTATGCAACAATGCCTTCCGGGCATCTTGATAGAACATCACGCAATTTTTCAGCTTTATTCTGGCCATCCAATGCATATTTTCCGCCTGAGTGAACAATTCTGATACCGGCATACGTAAAGTCCCAACTGAGGCCGTCGTTCCAATCCATGACAGTTTTCAGCTGTGCTTCGGTAATTGAACGCCAATCGTCTCTGTGATCCATAATTGCAACACGTCTGCAAAGCATTGCTGCTGCGCAAAGTGTACAACTATTAGATTCCGCTTGCTTCAAAAACACATCGCTTTGATTGATATCTGTAAATGTTGCCGCCTTTGCCTGCATCGGCACTGACAGCAAAAAGCCGCAGCACATCATCAGTGCCATAAAAATAGAGTACAGCCGTTTCATAAAAATCCTCCTTTTCATAAACACAGTGTATCGGAACAGACGCGCCCTCTGCGGAAAGGAACCGGAAGCTGAATCAAATCAGCCGACGAACGCAGATATCGTACGCCAAAATACAACAAATCGAGTCTTTTGTGAACATCATTTGACGTTCTATAGATAAATAATACATGATTTATTGTAATTTGTCAATAGGATTCCTTGAACTGTGGTATAATTTAGGCGAAATACCTAAAAGGAGGTACAACGAATTATGCAACATTATCAACGAATACGGGATTTGCGCGAGGATGCAGACCTGACGCAGGAGGCTCTCAGCCACAGACTCGGAATGCATAAGACGACCTATACCAATTATGAACAGGGCAAGCATACCGTTCCGCTTGATTTTGCTGTTGTACTTGCCGATTTTTATCAGGTTTCTCTGGACTATTTGACCGGGCGCACCAATTTTCCGCACGGAACGGAAAACCCTGATTTTTCGGAGGAGCAGATTCATATCGCGGAACTCTATGCCGGGCTCAGTGAGAAGAATAAAGGCAGGCTCGAATATTATTTGGAGGAATTGCTGAAAAAGCAGACTGAGTTGCAGATAGGAAGAAGCAAAACAGGACTATGACAAAACAAAATGAAACAAATTCTTATGTTTTCCTGAAATCCGGAAAATTGCCTTGCATGGTGCTGCCGAATGTGTTATAATACAGACAGGATCCGCGGAATGTGCCGGATCCTGTCTGATTGTTTATGAGGTGAACCTATGCGATTCAAATACGTGATTGCGGCTGCCCTGCCGGCGATTGCCATGCTCGGCGCGATCGGCGGGCTGGCACTGACCGTGCATAACCGCAACAACACCATTGCCGCGCTGCGCCGCTCGATGATCGAGCAGGACATGGACCCCGACCGCATCAACGTCGAGCCGATCCATTACGATCCGGTGCCGGTCGATCATTTCTACGAGCGCGCCGGACACAAGATCCTGCTCTCCGACAACCAGTTCGGGCAGATCTGGCTGCCGGTGCTGGGGGACGTCCCGCTCTCGGAGCATCCGCTGGAGAAGCTGAAGCAGCTCCCGAACGGCCGCATGATCTCGCTGGACGACGCCGGAAATCTCAATGCCATGACCGGCATCGACATTTCCGCGCACAACACCGTCTCGGACTGGGCGGCGGTCAAGGCGGACGGCGTTGACTTCGTCATGCTGCGCGTCGGCTACCGCGGCTACGGCGTCGGCACCGGAAAAATGTATAAGGACGACCGCTTTAAGCAGTATTACCGGGAGGCAAAGGACGCCGGTCTGCTGGTCGGCGCGTATTTCTTCTCGCAGGCGATCACCGAGGAGGAGGCCGTCGAAGAGGCGATCCTCACGGCGGAGATGCTCGAAGGCTGCGAGCTTGATTTTCCGGTCGCTTATGACTGGGAGATGATCTTCCATGACAAGGACGGTGCCCGCACCGACAATGTTCCGGTCGATACGCTGACGGACTGCGTGCTCGCGTTCTGTCAGAATGTGGAGTCGTTCGGCTATCAGACCATGGTCTATCAGAACAAGCGCACGGCACTGTTCAAGTACGATCTGCCGCGGATGAAGGATATCCCGTTCTGGCTGGCAGAATACGGCGACGGCCCGACCTATGTGTACAATTACGATATGTGGCAGTACAGCTGCGGCGGAACAGTCGCGGGCATTGACGGCAATGTGGACATGAATCTTTGCTTCCGCGATTATTCCAAAGAAGGCGCACCGGCGGTCTCGCTGCCGGCACCGGATCTTTCCGGCGTGACCGATGCCGTACTGGAAAGCGAACCGGATATGCCGGAAGATGCTGCACCGGAAGATGATACAGAAATGCAGGACGATACAGAGCAGCAGAATGAACAGGAACCCGAAGCAGAAGGCTGACGCAGGCGATACAGAAACAAACGCAATATATGAGGGAGGAACCGATATGAAACGGACGGCGATCGTTCTGGCGATGCTGCTGCTGACCGGCTGCGCTTCCGGCGGAACAGGCACGGAACCTGCTGCGGAGACCGCGCCGGCTGAAAGCAGCATCTCTGAACAGGCGGAAACAGAACCAGCGGAAAGCAGCCTTCCTGCTGAACCCGCGGTCATTGAAGCGGAACCGCTCACGGACGTTGTACAGGGCGAGAACGGCGCGTTCACCTGTACGTATGCGGGCATTTCGCACGCCTGCATTGCCGATCTTCCCGAACAGGCAGAGGGCGCACCGCTCATTCTGGTGCTGCACGGCTACAGCGGCACGGCGGAGAGTTTCCGCAGCACGCAGCATTTTGAGAACGCTGCCAATCCGCGCGGCTATGCGGTCGTGTATGTGACGGGCGCGCCCGACCCGAACGATCCGACCTCCGGCAACGGCTGGGATTCCGGTCTCGGGCAGGCGGGCAATCCGGACACGGCTTTCCTGAAATCGCTTGCGCTGTATCTGCAGGAGACCTACAAGTTCGATCCGCAGCAGACATTTGCGGTCGGGTTCAGCAACGGCGCATTCATGACGCACCGGCTCGCAATGGAAGCATCCGATACCTTTGCCGCAGTGGTCAGCGTTGCCGGCATGATGCCGAAGCAGATTTGGGAGAGCCGGAACAGCACGAACAGCGTCGGCGTGTTCCAGATCACCGGTGAAAAGGATGACGTCGTCCCGAAGAACAGCGACGGCAGCGCAAAAACCGCGCAGGCACCCGCGATCGAGGATGTCATGGACTACTGGGCGGAATCGAACGGGCTCAGCGGGCAGGGGAGTGAGGAGATCGGAAACGGCTCCGAGCTGATCAAATATACCGGCAGCGATTCGCAGAAGCAGTTCTGGCATCTGCGGGTCAAAAACGGGCGGCATTCGTGGCCGTTGCCGGATTACACCGGCATTGACACCGACACGCTGATTCTGGACTATCTCGATACGCAGCGGTGAGCGAAGCACACTCAACAGACGAAGTCCACGCCGCTGAAGCGGCTTCTTTGGCGTTGCTTCTCCCAAAGCTAAAGCGCGCCGCAAGCATAACAAAAGGACGCTGATACGGAAATCAGCGTCCTTTTTGCTGCCGGTCGAGAAGTAGGCTAACCGTTTGCAGCCTCATAAAAGTTTTTGGTCGAGCTTTTTTCAAAAAGCTCGCGGGTCGAGGGCAGAGCCCTCGTCGCCCGTCGCAACGGGCGAAACTCCCCTATCGTCAGGCGCACCGCAAGGGTGAATCATAAAAACGCTCCGGGGGAGCGTTTTTATGAGAGGGACGCCCTGTAAGAGAGGGCGTCCCTAGGCGGATTGCAGAGCAATCCGCGACGCCTGTTCCGTATAGGAGCGGCATCAGCCGCGACGAGCGGAACAGGTGCGACGAGCGGAACAGGCAGGTTTCCAAAGGGCGTGCGGGCAGTACCCGCCTCCATTTCCCTCCGTGCGGGCAGTGCCCGCCTCCATTTCCCTCCGGGGGCGGTCAGCGAACCTCACCCAACAATCTGAACTGCACGCCGCTAATCGCGGCTTCTGAAAGGCTGCTGCTCCCAATGCTGAAGCCCGGCGGGGAGCCCCCG
>MSGZ01000039.1:29003-98985 GCA_001940925.1 Ruminococcus sp. Phil11 | reverse complement strand
GGCGATTCCCTTCGGGGGCGGTCAACGAACCTCACCCAACAATCGAAACGCACGCCGCTAATCGCGGCTTCTTTGACGCTGCTGCTTCCAATGCTGAAGCGCGCCGCAAGCATAACAAAAGGACGCTGATACGACAATCAGCGTCCTTTCTTTCATTGATCGCGGGATGATAGCAGGATGCAAAATCTCAGAGCCTGATCTTTTTGGCGATCGCTTGCAGCAGAACGGTGATATCCTCCGGATCCAGACCCTTCTTGCCGTCTACGTCGCCGTTCTGGATGCCCTGCTCGGTGATGACCGAGGAAGCATCCTCATTGACCACGCGCGCGACCAGAACCGCATCCGAGATATCCAGCTTGCTGTCACAGTTCGCATCACCCTTGACAGAAGGAATCAGCGTCTGTGCCGCTTTGCCGTCCTTTGCGATGTTCAGTTGATTCTTTGTGACCTTCACGGAGCCGGACGGATTCTTCTCGCCGGTGCTGCTTCCGTCAGCCTCTGCAAACAGCACCGTATTGTAAAGCAGCTCTGCGGTCATGCCGAGCTCTGCATATGCGTTCAGATGTGCGGTCACATCCACGGTGTTCGCAATATGCTTGTCAGCAGCCGCGAGATTTTCCTGCCGCACGCTGTAATACCGCATGACCGGTCTGTTTCCGTTGATATCGAACTGGTTGATATAACTCTTGTAGATATCGTAGACCGCACCGTTCACGGTTGCCGTACCCAGCTTCTCCACGACCGTGCTGCCGGCTGGTACAAGCACCGGCAGCTCACTGCCGACCCAGCCGTCGATGATGTAATATTCCGTCGTGTTGTTTTTCAGGCCGCCCATGATGCCGGCGAAAGCAGCACCTTCTGATTCGAGATCCAGCTCGTAGGTATAGCGGAGCTGACCGACTTCCTTCCACGGCGTATTCTCCGGGAACTTCGTGCCGGAATTGTAGATCGCATTCATGACATTTTCCCACTCGCAGGAGAATTTGCCGTTTGTGCCGGGATCCATCACGGACTTCGTATAGTTTTCCGTGCACCAGTGTTCCCATGCATAGCCGTCCGCCGTGCTGCCGGTTTTCCAGATTTCCCTCTGGTTGTCGGTGCTGTAAGCATAGGAAATTGCAGTGGAGTACAGAGTTGCTGTGTCGCAGCCGCTGTTCGCCTGAACAAAGAATGCGGAATCACGCCATGCCGGGAAGTCTGCGCCGAGTGCCTTCACGGCATTGATGATCTTCACCATGTCGTGCGAAGCGGAAACTTTCTCCGGACTGTCCGCGTTATACATGTTTTCCTGCCGCACGATCATGTACTGCTGCCTGGTCGTGCGCAGCGGGATGATTCTCGCCAATCCGGCTGTCTGGTTTGTGACCGGCATCATATAGACATCATAGTTGACGTCGCCGTCTGCTGTGATTGTTCCGAGTTTATTCTTTTCGTTCAGCGTCGGGCGTGTTGTGCCCCAGCCGTCGATCACGTAGCACTCCACGGTATCCGGTTCATGATCGGACGGACTGATGTCCATAAAGGTATTTGCGAGGCCGAAGAAGGCATCGCCGCTGATGCTGCAGGCGGCTGTATATTCGCCCTTCAGCTCCGAGAGGTTCTCATTGTTCTGAATGCGGTCTGATCTGATGCCGTTCGTGAACAGCATGGCCTCATCACCGGAAGGAATATTCCATGATGCAGCGATCGTTCCGTTCTCATCGACTGTGATATCGGATTTGTCGCCAAGCCCGCGCTGGACGCGTGTCCAGGTATAGCCGTTCGCGAAACCGGTTTCGCAGCCGTATTTGCCGGTATAGGTACCGGGGTCATTCAGCAGTCTGTTCTGACCGAACCCCACAGATGCAGTGCTTGCTTCCCGCCAGTTCGCAGCGAAGGCGGAGACATAGGTAAGGCTGCTGCCCAGCTTGGAAGGCTTCAACTGATTCCACTCGTTGAAATGCGCGTCAAGCGCAACGGTGTTCCAGAGCAGACCGGTTTCTGACAGAGCGTTTTCCCGGCGGACGCTCCAGAGACTGAAATGATACGGAGATGTGCCCGCGATCGTTTCCTGACTTAAATTTCTGAAGTAAACGTCATACTCTGTGCCGTAAACGGAGACGGTGCCGAGCTGGTCGCCGTACTCTGCGATCGGCGGACGCTGATCCTTCCAGCCGTCCACAATATAGAAATCCGTGATTGTATTCTTGTCTGTAAGAGTGCCGTATACGCCGAAAAATGCATCACCGGTGACCTGCGCCTGACATTCGTATTCATAGCGGATATTGCCGAGCGTGTTCCAGAGCGGTTTTTCCGGCAATTCCATGCCGCATTCGACGGTGACGCCGGATGCAGTGAGCCATTTTGCCTCAAACGCACCGTTCTCATGCGGGATGAAGGCGGACATTCCTTCGCCGGCATGTTCATTCCACCATGTATAACCGTCATTTGTGGTGCCGTGCTCAGAGAAGTCCGTATGGGCACCCGGCGATAAATAAGTGTTTTTTGTGAAGTCGGCACTGCCGCTGACCGTCCCGTTTTCCTTTTCGCCTGTATCAACGAAAAGTGCGATGTTTTCATACTGCTGATCCGGCAGTCCGAAGGCCGCAAGCTTTGTCAGCATATCTGTGACCAGAACGGTGCCTTCAACCGTATTTTTCACCGGTGCGTCATATTGATTGCGGCTGCTGATGATCCAATAGTCGGTGCTTTCCTGCTCTGCGCCGGAGCGGAATACCTCGTACTGATTGCCGTCAACCGTGATGTCTCCGAGCTTTTCGCCTGCGCGCTGACGTACATCGCTCATTTTGCCCCAGCCTTCAATGATTTTGAAGGCTGCATGGCTGTTTCCGCCGTGCACAATGCCGCAGACGCCGTAAAAGCCGTAATCCCCGAGATCGAGCGTTCCGGCATACGAAACATCCGGTGCTGTCTGTTGATCCGCCTGTTCAATCGCGGGGCCGTAGCAGTAAAAGCCGTTCTGCATACCGTTCCATTTGTAGCTGAATGCACCGGTTGCCGCATCATGCGAGCATTCCTCCGTGCCGTCTGTTCCGCGTCTGGACGAAATGCAGAAGAAGCCGTCCTGCGTCGAAATGGATGAGGCATGGGCAGGTGTTTCTGTATCTGCCGCAAAAACCGGAAGTGCCGGAACAGAACCGAATGCCACGGCTGCCGCGCTCAGCAGCCCGAATAATCGCCTGTGTTTCATTATGATTTCCCTCCTGTTGTTGAATGAATAGATCAACGCAGAATAATCCCCCAAATATAATATAGCACAAATAAATGTGAAACACAATGCATATTTTGCGGTCGCGGTCTGCAATGCGCCGAAAATTGCGAATTATACGGCCAAAAACAGTAATTTTCAGCGATTCAGCACCCGGACACCGATCGCAAGATAAGCTGCAAAGCAGCTCCACAGCAGATACGGCAGATTCATCCAGGCGGCAAGGTGTCTGACCCTTGCGAACCGCGCGAGCATCCATGCGACCAGTCCCGCAAGTACGACAG
Organism: Ruminococcus sp. Phil11; assembly: GCA_001940925.1. Lineage (GTDB taxonomy): Bacteria > Bacillota > Clostridia > Oscillospirales > Ruminococcaceae > Firm-04. The sequence continues at coordinate 95,493 of MSGZ01000039.1, read as the reverse complement.
CGACGATCGCTGCTGCCGTAAATGCGCGGAACCGGAAAAACAGGATGCTCCACGAGAAATTGACGGCCAGCTGCAGCACATAGGCGATCAGGGCGCGGCTGCGGGGAACGGAAGCGTTCTCACGCCAGATCAGATACGACGAAATGCCCATGATTGCGTATAAGATCGCCCAGACGACCGGGAATACCGCACCCGGCGGCGAGAACGGCGGCTGCACGATCTCTTTGTAAAATCCGGAATAATTGCCCGCCAGCAGTGCCGAAAGTCCGCCGACAAGCTCTGCCAGCACCACCGAGATCAGCATTTCTGTCCAGCTCCATTTTTTCATAGCATTGCCTCCTTTTTATGGCTGTATGCTGTAGTGTATGCACGGAAATGCTGAAATATGCAAAAAGCAGGCAGATATCCGGAAGAATATCTGCCTGCTGTATTCTGTATACAATGCTGCTCAGAGCTTCACTTTTCTTGCGATGACCTGCAGCATCAGGGTGATGTCAGCGGGCTCCAGATTTCCGTTGAGGTCGATATCCGCATTGCGCAGACCCTGATCACTGATTTTTGCCTCGGTGTCTTCGACGACGATGCGGGATGCAAGCACGGCATCCGAGACATCCAGTGCACCGTCACAGTTGGCATCGCCGCGGACATCCGACTTCGGCGCAGCTTCGCCGGTTTTGACAAGACTGATCTCGTTTTTCAGAACCTCAAGGCTGCCGGGGCCGCTGTCTGCCAGCGCGTAGAACGAGATATCCGTCAGTGTTCCTTCCGGCTTGATCCCGTTCTTTTCGAGCTCTTTGAAAATCGGCAGCAGATCGTCAGAGAAGCTGTCAGAAACGGTGATATTGCCTTTATGGAAATCCCAGTAGCGTTCGATCCAGTACTGCGTTTTCGTGAAATGCTGCGGTGCGACCGGCGCGTATAATACAGTCTCATCGTTCACGGACAGCCGATAAACATTGTAGAAGATATCGCCGATCCGGAAATTGGCGACCTGCATATCCTTATCGGTGAAGGGAACATGGACGGAAGGTGCCGAATCGGTGACATAGTATTCTGTCAGGACGGGCTCCTCTCCGCTCAGGTCTGCGAAGGTGGCTTCATAGCCGTAATTCCAGTAGCTGAAGAAGTGGTTGGGTTTAACCGAGGTTTTGACGTCATACGCGCAGCTGATCGACTGTACTTCGTCCAGCGATACATTTTTGTACTCCTTGCCGCTGACGAACAGTGTACTGACTGAAGGCAGCAGATCCTCCTTCCACTCCGCTTTGAAGGTGCCCTTGTCACCGGCGGTCATGGATGTGCCGTATTCATACGCTGCCTGGCAGCGCAGCCAGTTGTAGCCGTCCTTTGTGCCCTGTTCGGTGAAATAGTGGTCGGTGTATCCGAATATGCATTTTGTGAAGCTGGCATTGCCGCTCAGGAACGCCGTGTCGGAGCGGCCGGAATCCACGATGAATCCGGAGGAATAATAGCGCCTGCCTTCGCTGATGCCGATCAGATTCGCTGTCTGGTCGAGGATCGGCAGCAGCGGAATCTCGCCGCTGACCGTCGTTTTGTGTCCGCCGTACGGATTGTCCGTGCGGATGCACCAATAGTCAAAGGGAGCCGGACAAGCTTCAGCGGTGTTCTCATAGAGATCGTAAACCGTGTTTTCGTATTTGACCTGACCGATCAGCTTTTTCGGGAGATCCCACTCGGTACAGTTTTCGTCCCGGCCTTCCACAATGACGATGCTAAGCGATTCGATATGGGCGAGCAAACCGTAATAGCCGTTTCCGCCGAGGTCGATCTCACCGGAATACTGCCATGTCTTTCCGAGCATGTCTCTTTCGCTTACTGTTTCGGTCGGATACAGCATGGCGTATGCGTTCTCGGTGTCCTTCCAGTTAAGTTCAAAGCTGCCGTTTTTCCCGATGGATGCATTCGTTGTTCCGATACCGTAAATCCCGCTGAAATCCAGCGCATATCCGTCCTCTGAACGGAGCGACTCAGGCAAAGCATAGTCACCGCCGTACCAGCTGTATGAAAAGTCAACACTGCCGCTTGCTTTTCCGGATGCGTTATCACCGGAATACACAAACAGCTGCGGAACCACAGAAAAATCCGGTTCCTTCATATCCGGATCAAGGTTGGCGTCATAGAGTGCTTTAACAAGCCGATACACCGGAACAGCACCCTTCACCAGACGCTTTTCTTTGGCGTCATAGCGATTCCGGCTTGCGATGAACCAGTAATCCGGAAACGGCGCGATGCGTGAATCCGGGTTGTCATTCGGCTGTTCGCAGCGGTATACATCATACTGCAGGCCGTCTGCGCTGACCGTACCGAGCTTTTCTCCTGCATTCTGCCGGACGGTGCTGTTCTCCGCCCAGCCTTCTACGATATAGATGAAATTACAGTTCGGCGGAAATGCCTGCACGCCGTAATAGCCGGTATCGCCGAGATCCAGTTTGCAGGCGTATTCGTAAGAACACAGCCGTGCCTCAGCACCGATTCGCTTATGCTCCTCATCGCGGCTGTCGATCACAAACTGTGCGTTTTTGACATTCTTCCATGAGAACTGAAAGCTGCCGTATTTTCCGGCGGTCTGTGCAACGGTGCCTGCGTTGCCTACGTTAAAGACATCCCACCAGCAGCCGTCCTCTGTCTGACCGCTCAGAAACAGATCGTCTTCCTCTGCGACCGTGCTGACCGGTGCTTCCTCCGCCGCGATGACCGGAAGTGCCGGTACCGATGTGAGTATCAAGCCCGCTGCACAGAGCAGACTCAAAAGTCTCTTGTGTTTCATCATACTGTCCCTCCTGATTTTGAAAAAATAAGATTGTTATGCGGGGACATACCCCGCATATAAATATAGCATATTTTTTGACAGAATGCAAGCACAATATTCTCTTTTTGTAAAATAATACGGCTGAAGGCTGCGCAATGCTGTGGGAATGGGAAATTCGCACAAAAATAAGCAGGATGCTGCGATTTTCTATTGATTTTTTCGGGCAGATGTGCTATATTGTATATGGGGAATTTTGTTCTGCGAATGAACGATGTTCAGGAGGGAACCAAAAATGAAACAACGGAAGCTTATCAGTTTGCTGGGGGCGGGAGCGATCGCATGTACGGCTGTGCCGATGCTTCCCGCAGCAGCAGAAGCAGTGCCGGATACGGGTGCTGCGGAGCAGGTGCGGCTCCACCATGTTCTGGAGGACTGCTATTTCTACTCACGCGAAGCATTGGGCGGCGGAGACGAATCGGAGCTGAATCTCGAAAAAGCGGATACATGCTACGGCTTTTCAGCGGGCTGGCAGGATGTAACCGCCGACACCGAGACAATGTTCCTTGCCGGCAGATTGACGCAGCAGGCAGTCGAATTTCCGGAGCTTGACGTTCTGGATGCGCACTGCACGCTGCAGACCGATCTGACAGGGCAGGACGCATACTTCGGCTGGCGCACCCGGTTCGCCGAGACGGACGGTGAAGCGACATACATGACCGACTGCTATCTTGTGGACGGATTCAGCACGCAGCGTCCGGTGCTGCCCGACAGCGCAAAGATCGGCACGCTGACCTATAATGAGGCGGCGTATGACATCTATCTGCTGGACGGAGAGCAGCTTTCAGCAAGCCCGGCCAAGTCCGCAGAGAAGTGGGAGACCGTGAAGGAATACTGGATTGTCCGCGAAGCAGGCATTGCACCGGACGAAATAACCGGCGCATACGAGCTGAATGCCGATCTGCCGGAGCTGTTCCGGGGTCTGACAGCGGATTATGACTTCGAGCCGGGCGCGTGGTGTGAATCCGCATTCTTCATGGATGTGAAGGCGGGCACCGGTACTGCTGTATCGCCGTATATTGATATCTGCGCGCCGATTCGGGACGGACGCACCTATACGGAGGCCGCCGAAACGGGCGTGACGGAGGACGGTTATCAGTGGAGCCAGTGGGCACTTCCGCCTTACCGCGCATCCGAGATGACCCCGGGCGTAAACGGTGCATTCAGCTGTGCATGGAGCGATGTGCCGGTTACGCTGTTTGAAATGGGCAGGGGACTTGAAAAGCCTGTCGTATGCGATGCGGAAAATCCGGCACGGTATGACTATGCGATGACGCTCGGCGGATTTGGAACCGCATTTTCGGGTGTCAGCGGCGCGGTGCAGTATTATCAGATCCCGGAGAACGCCGCTGCGGCAGACCTCGGCAGATATCTGGCAAGATTTTACGTCATCGACGCATGGACAGGGGAGCAGGCACCGTTCAGCGTGCTGCAGGAGCTTCACCCGTCAACCGCAAACGAGAAGCTCGGTGAGATCACCGTGGACGGCGCGGTCTATGATGTGTACCGGGAATGGTCTACGCAGGTAAGCATTGACGGCGCAGTTCCGGCACCGGCCTTTTACAGTGTGCGCAGAGACAATCTGCAGACTGATCCGGATGAAGAATTCCGGAACAGCGTTGACATTGCAGCACATCTGGAGGGATACCGTGCACTCGGGCAGCAGGCAGGCGCGCTTTATGACGCAAAGGTGTTCGTCGAAGCAGGCAACACCGAAGCATGGCAAAAAGTGCTCGGCAATGCGGAGATTTCGGAAAACGTGCTTGATCTGGAAGTGAAAAAGGCGGCACAGCCTTTGAAGCAGAGCGTCAGGGGCGACGCAAACTGCGACGGCATATTTGATGTGTCGGATGCCGTTCTGGTCGCGCGGATCGTCGTTGAGGATACGGGCGCAGCGATCAGTGAGCAGGGCGTCCGCAATGCAGATGCTGACGGCATTGCAGGTCTGAATGCAGACGATATCCTTTGTCTGCTGCAGGCACTTGCAAAGAAGATCGTGCTCTGAGCATATCTATTCTTATAACAAAAAGCTGACCGGTTCCTGTGAGCCGGTCAGCTGTGTTTTTTTCCGGAGCATTATTTTCTGTACTTGTCCATGACATCGCAGAAATCAAATGTGGCAAAGTAGTCTGCAGGTGTTTCGGCGCGGCGGATCATTTTCACGGAGCCGTCCTCGCAGAGCAGCAGCTCCGCGGATCGCAGCTTTCCGTTATAGTTATAGCCCATGGAGAAGCCGTGCGCGCCCGCATCGTGGATAAACAGCAGATCGCCGATGTCCACGGGAGGCAGCATCCGGTCAATTGCGAATTTATCGTTGTTTTCGCAGAGACCGCCTGTCACATCGCAGAGATAGGTGCAGGGCTCGTCCTCCTTGCCGAGCACCGTGATATGATGATACGCGCCGTACATCGCCGGACGCATCAGGTTCGCGGCACAGGCATCGCAGCCGACATATTCCTTGTAGATATGCTTTTTGTGCAGCACACGCGTGACCAGTCCGCCGTATGGCGCAAGCATGAATCTGCCCATTTCCGTGAAGATCGCGACGTCACCGAGCCCTGCAGGCACCAGAATTTCCTCATATACCTTGCGGACACCTTCGCCGATCGCGAGAATATCGTTCGGGGTCTGCTCCGGCTTATACGCAATGCCGACACCGCCCGACAGATTGATGAAGCGGATATCCGCGCCGGTCTCCTGTTTCAGATCGGCGGCAAGCTGGAACATCTGCCGTGCGAGCGTCGGGTAGTATTCATTCGTGACGGTGTTCGACGCGAGAAATGCGTGAATGCCGAAATGCTTTGCGCCCTTCTGCATCAGCATCCGGAAGCCCTCGAACATCTGCTCGCGGGTGAAGCCGTATTTTGCATCCTGCGGCTTGTCCATGACAAATGTCGAGATCTTGAAATCACCGCCCGCATTGAAGCGGCAGCAGATCGTTTCCGGAATGCCGGTCAGCTGATCGAGATAGTCGATATGGGTGATGTCGTCGAGGTTGATGTACGCGCCGAGCTTGTACGCAAGCTGATAGTCCGCGGCAGGGGTCACATTCGACGAGAACATGATATCGCTGCCGGAGAATCCGCAGGCATCGGACATCTGCAGCTCGGTCAGCGAGGAGCAGTCCACGCCGCAGCCCTCCTCCTGCAGGATCCTGAGGATAAACGGATTCGGGGTCGCCTTGACCGCAAAATATTCGCGGAAGCCCTTGTTCCATGCAAATGCTTTCTTCACAAGCCGTGCATTCTCGCGGATGCCGCGCTCGTCATAAATGTGAAACGGCGTCGGATACTGTGCGGCGATCTCCTCCGCCTGTGATTTCGTGATAAACGGTACTTTTTTCATTTTTCAAATCTCCATGTTTCCTTACAAAGTACGGGGCGGGCAGCACCCGCAGGCATTGATCTGAAGCACGGCGGAAGCGTGCGGTACGGATCATGTTCCCGGAATCTTTCAATTACAGTGCTGCCAGATAGGCCGCAGCCTTTTCAACGGTCTCCCTTGTGCCGAAGGACGAGAACCGCAGCCAGCCCTGACCTGCCGTACCGAAGCCGACGCCCGGTGTTCCGGCAATGCCGTAGGTATACAGCAGTTCGTCAAAGAATGCCCACGAATCTGCATTTCCGGGGCACTCCATCCAGACATACGGCGCATTCTCGCCGCCGACGGAATGGATACCGGCCTTTGTCAGTGCCGCCTTGATGATGCGCGCATTTTCCATGTAGTAGTCAATGTCCTTGTGCACCGCTGCAAGGCCCTCGTCGGTAAACACCTTGGCCGCGGCGCGCTGGATGATATACGAATTGCCGTTGTACTTTGTCGCCATGCGGCGGAACCACATGTCGTGCAGGGATGCTTCAAACTGCAGCGTGCGCGGCACGACCGTCCAGCCGCAGCGGACGCCCGTAAAGCCTGCGGTTTTCGAGAGCGAATTGATCTCGATCGCGCAGGTCTCCGCACCGGCGATCCCGAAGATGCTGTGCGGCAGCGCCGGGTCGCGGATGTAGGCTTCATATGCCGCATCGAACAGGATCAGTGCGCCGTTCTTCTTCGCATAGGCGACCCATTCCGCAAGCTGTTCCTTCGTATACACCGCGCCGGTCGGATTGTTCGGCGAGCAGAGATAAATGATGTCCGCATGAACGCTGCTGTCGGGCATCGGCAGGAAGCCGTTTTCCTTGCTGCCCTCCGCGAAGATCACGCGGCGGCCTGCCATGATGCTCGTGTCGTAATAGACCGGATAGACCGGATTCGGCAGCAGCACGGTATTGTTCGCGTCAAACAGGTCGCAGAGATTGCCGAGGTCACATTTTGCGCCGTCGCTGACGAACACATCTTCCGCATCAACGGTGATGCCGCGCTTCTGATAATACTGCGCGATTGCCTCCCGGAGAAACGCCTCGCCCTGCTCTGCGCCGTAGCCGTGGAAAGTCTCCGCATGAGACATGTCCTCGGCGGCGGCCTTCATCTCATCGGTGATGATCCTCGCGAGCGGGCGGGTGACGTCGCCGATGCTGAGCTTTAACAGCTCCTTGTCCGGGTTTGATGCCTGAAATGCACGAATGCGCTTTGCGACCTCGGAAAACAGATAATTCTGTTCCAGCTCGAGCGCATGATGATTGACTTTCATACCAAATTTGTCCTTTCTGCCGGCAGCGGACTGCGCTGCCGTTATTCCTTACAAACTGTGTGTAAATCCCAAAATAAATGCATTATACCTCAATCTCGCCGCTGAAGATCAGCACGGCCTCGCCGGTCATCATGACCGTATCTTCAGTATAGCGGATGACCAGATCACCGCCGTTCAGGTGCACCGTGACGTCGGTATCCGGCTGACAATAGCCGTTTTTCACCGCCGCCGCGACGGTCGCGCAGGCACCCGTACCGCAGGCCATGGTCTCGCCGGAGCCGCGTTCCCAGACGCGCATCCGCAGCGTGCGGTCGTCAATCACCTGCACAAATTCCGTATTGACCTGCTCCGGGAATGCCGGATGATGCTCAAATTCCGGGCCGATCGCCGCAAGGTCAAGAAGCTCCGGATTGTCTCCGAACACGACACAGTGCGGATTGCCCATGGACACACAGGTGACGGTATATTCCGTTCCGGCAACGGTCAGCGGTTCGGCGATCATTTCGGAGCCCTCAAACCGCACCGGGATCCGCTTCGGATCAAAGATCGCCTTGCCCATATCGACCGCCGCACGCGTCACAACGCCGTTCTGTGTTGTGACGCTGACCGTCCGCAGGCCGCTTTTCGTCTCGATGACGATCTCCTTTTTCGGGCAGATGCCGTTGTCGTAAAGATACTTTGCGACGCAGCGGATCGCGTTGCCGCACATGTTGCCCTCGCTGCCGTCGAGATTGAACATCCGCATCCTTGCATCCGCGCAGTCGGAGCGTTCGATCAGGACAAGCCCGTCGCCGCCGATGCCGAAGTGCCGGTCGGACAGCTGCACGCTGAGCGATTCCGGCGCATCTATGCGCTTTTCCATGCAGTTGACATAGATATAATCATTGCCGCAGCCGTGCATCTTCACAAACGGGATGCGCCGCTTGGCTGTTCTGAGTTCGTTCATATTCATCAGCTCCACATTGGAATCCCGGTAGCCGGTATGCAGGCAGTTCGCAACTGCCGCCGCGGTATCGGTGCAGGTCAGGCAGGGGATGCCGAGCTCGACCGCCTTTTTGCGGATCTTCGCGCCGTCACGGGCAGCCATGCGGGCATTTGCGTCCGTGGAGACGATATAGCGGATCGTGCCGTTCTCCATGAGCGTAAATGTTTCGGTATCGCCGGCGTGCAGCTTGCTGAGCGTATGCACCGCAAGTCCTGCGCGGCTGAGTGCCGCCGCGGTGCCGCCGGTCGCATAGAGCACGAAGCCGAGCTTTGCGAATTTACGCGCAATTTCGACGATATCCGGCTTATCCGCATTGCAGACAGTCAGCAGGACGCCGTTTTTGTTTTTGCCGGTGTCCTCAAGCCGGTAGCCCGCCGCGCGAAGTCCCTTATAGAGTGCCTCGGTCAGCGTCTTGCCGATGCCGATGACCTCGCCGGTCGATTTCATTTCGGGGCCGAGCTGCGATTCGCCGCCGATCTTCTGGAACGAGAACACCGGCACCTTGACCGCGGTAAACGGCGGGGTCTTGTAGTAGCCTGTGCCGTATTCCATTTCGCTGAGTTTTTCTCCGAGGCAAACGCGCATGGCGCAGTCGCAGAGCGGCAGGCCGGTCAGCTTGCTCATGAACGGCACCGTCCGCGATGCGCGCGGGTTGACCTCGATCACATAGAGCGACTGCCCCTTGACGATATACTGCAGATTGATGAGGCCGACCGCGTGCAGTCCGAGACAGATTTTCTTCGTATCCGTGAGGATCTTCTTCCGCATGTCGTCGTCGATGTGCACCGGCGGGCAGATCGCGATCGAATCGCCGGAATGCACGCCCGTGCGCTCGATATGCTCCATGATGCCGGGGATGAGGATGTCTCTGCCGTCGCAGATCGCATCGACCTCGATCTCCGTGCCGCGGATGTACTGGTCGATCAGCACGGGGTTGTCGATGCCGTCCGCAAGAATGTTCGACATGAACGCAGCTACGTCGCTTTTCTCAAATGCGATGTTCATATTCTGGCCGCCGAGCACGTAGGACGGACGCACCAGAACCGGCAGTCCGAGCTCATTGACGGCCTCTGCGGCTTCGTCCAGCGTGTTGACCGTGCAGCCGCGCGGACGCTCGATCTGCAGCGATTCGAGCAGCGCGTCAAAGCGTTCGCGGTCCTCCGCAAGGTCGATGCTGTCCGCGGTCGCGCCGAGCAGCTTATAGCCGGCTTCTTCGATCGTGCGCGCAAGCCGGATCGCGGTCTGACCGCCGAATGCGGTCACGACGCCGACGGGCTGTTCCAGCGCAAGGATCGAGAGCACATCCTCGGGCGTCAGCGGCTCAAAATACAGGCGGTCGGCGGTGTCGAAATCGGTCGAGACCGTCTCCGGGTTGTTGTTGATGAGCACGACCTCATAGCCTGCATGTTTCAGCACCTGCACGCAATGGACAGCCGAATAGTCGAACTCGATGCCCTGTCCGATGCGGATCGGGCCGCTGCCGAGCACGACGACCGTCTGATGCTGTGCGCCGGCCAGAAAATGCGCAGCTTCGTTCGCTTCCGGCATCGCGTCCGGCTGGTACACGCCGTAGAAATACGGCGTTTCTGCTGCAAATTCACCGGCGCAGGTATCGACCATGCGGTAGACCGGACGGATGCGCTTTTCCGGCAGATCATGGCCGGAGATCGCATGGATCGCCGCATCCGGATAGCCGAAACGCTTTGCCGACCGGTAAAGTTTATCCGTCAGCGGGTCGGCTTCCAGACTGCATTCGCAGCGGATCAGCTTTTCGATCTTGCTCAAAAACCATGCGTCGATCTTCGATAATGCGCGGATCTCATCGACTGTCATGCCGCGGCGGAGTGCCTCGGCGACCGCAAACAGCCGGATATCATCCGCGTGGATCAGATGCTCCCGGAGCTTGTCGTCCGGAACGCTGCGCATGTCGCGGACGAGCAGCGCGCTGTGCTTGACCTCTGCGCCGCGGAGTGCCTTCAGCAGCGCAGATTCAAAGGTATCGGAAATCGCCATGACCTCGCCGGTCGCCTTCATCTGTGTGCCGAGCCGGTGCGATGCGCCCGCAAATTTCTCGAACGGGAACTTCGGCATCTTGACCGCAACATAGTCCAATGCAGGCTCAAAAGCCGCGGACGTTTTGCCGGTGACTTTATTCGCAATCTCGTACAGCCGGTAGCCGACTGCGATCTTCGCGGCGACCTTTGCGATCGGATAGCCGGTCGCTTTCGACGCGAGTGCCGAAGAACGCGAGACACGCGGATTGACCTCGATGACCGCGTATTCAAACGAATCCGGATTCAGTGCGAACTGGCAGTTGCAGCCGCCTTCTATTTTCAGTACCTCCGCGATTTTAAGCGCAGCGGTACGCAGCATCTGATACTCCTTGTCCGAGAGCGTGACCGCCGGTGCAATGACGATCGAATCGCCGGTATGGATGCCGACCGGATCAAGATTCTCCATGGAGCAGACCGTGATCTTGTTGCCGTCGGCATCGCGCACGATCTCAAATTCGATCTCCTTCCATCCCGCGATGCAGCGTTCCACAAGGATCTGGTGAATCGGAGAAAGACGCAGGCCGTTCTCCGCAATATTGTCAAATTCTTCGGGCATTCCGGCAATGCCGCCGCCGGTTCCGCCGAGCGTAAAGGCCGGCCGAATAATGACCGGATAGCCGATCTCCGCCGCGATCTGCCGTGCGGTGTCCATGTCCTCCGCAATGCCGGACGGGATGCACGGCTGATGGATGCTGTCCATTGTCTCCTTGAACAGCTTTCTGTCCTCGGCTTTGGCGATCGTCTCCGGATTTGCGCCGAGCAGCTTGATGCCGTGCGCCGCGAGGAATCCGCTTTCGGCGAGCTCCGCGCAGAGGTTCAGGCCGGTTTGTCCGCCGAGACCCGAGAGAATGCTGTCGGGCTGTTCCTTCAGGCAGATGCGCTTGATGACCTCTGATTTCAGCGGCTCCATGTAGATTTTATCGGCGATCTGGCTGTCGGTCATGATCGTCGCCGGGTTGGAATTGACGAGCACGACCTCGATGCCGTCCTCTTTGAGTGCGCGGCAGGCCTGTGTGCCGGAGTAGTCAAACTCCGCTGCCTGTCCGATGACGATCGGGCCGGAGCCGATGACAAGTACCTTATGAATATCACGATTCAGCGGCATTTCTGCACCTCCGTCATCTGCATGAACTCATCGAAAATGAACGCCGTATCCTGCGGACCTGCACAGGCCTCCGGGTGGAACTGCACCGACATCGCCGGGATGTTTTTGTAGCGCAGTCCCTCGCAGGTGTTGTCGTTGAGGTTCACGTACAGCAGCTCGGCGGTCTCACGGCAGTGCGCGTCATCCGGATCATACTGCACCTGATAGCCGTGATTCTGCGTCGTGACAGCCATGCGTTTTGTCAGGAGATTCAGCACCGGCTGATTCGCGCCGCGGTGACCGAATTTCAGCTTTGCGGTCGGGATGCCGTTGGCCAGTGCCAGCAGCTGATGCCCGAGGCAGATCGCCATGGTCGGGATGTTCAGCGTCATGATCTTCTGCAGCTCCGCAATAATCTCCGGATTGTCGGCCGGGTCGCCCGCGCCGTTGGAAAGCATGATGCCGTCGGGAGCCAGTGCTGCAATTTCCTCACATTTTGTATATGCCGGCAGCACGGTCACTTTGCAGCCGCGCTTCACAAGCTCTCTGGCGATGTTCGCCTTTGCGCCGAAATCGAGCAGCGCAATATGCCGCTCTGCATCGGCATCGCCGAGCGTATACGCCTGATCGCAGGTCGTGTTATTTACGGCGTCCGTCACGCGGTATGCGCGTATCTTCTCAATATCCGCTTCATCGGGCGAATCGCAGATCATGCCGTTCATCGTGCCGTGATCCCGGAGCACTCTTGTCAGTGTCCGCGTATCAACGCCGGTCAGTGCCGGGATCTGCTGCGCGGCCAGCCATTCTGCAAGCTGTCCTTCGCATCTGAAATTGGAAGGTGCATCGCACATTTCCGTGACAATATAAGCCGATAAAAACGGCTTCCGCGATTCAAAATCCGCCGGGATCACGCCGTAATTTCCGATCAGCGGGAAGGTCTGCACGACCGCCTGCCCGTAATAGCTCGGGTCGGTCAGCGTTTCCAGATACCCGTTCATGCCGGTTGCAAATACGATTTCCGCAGTCACATTCTTCTGCGCTCCGAGCCGCATCCCGTGAAAAACCATGCCGTTTTCCAGCACCAGACAGCCCGGCTTCATCTCCGTACCGTTCATTTCCTCACTCCTGATATTTACACGGCGAGCCGCACTGTATCGGATACAATGCGGCACCGCAAATTTGTTGTAATTATACGCTGTAAAGCAGGTCTGCGTAGGTCGGGAAGGGCTGATATTCCTTCGCGGTCAGCGGCTCGAGCTGGTCGGCTGCGGCGCGGAGCTCGTTCATGGCCGGAATGACCGTATCGCGGCAGTAGTAGGACGGATGCTCGTTGTCGTAGAGGTCGATCAGCGTCGCCTCCAGTGCCTCGGTCTTGGCCGCGATCTCGTCGGTCAGCGCGCTGACTCTGCTGAGCAGCTCGGTCTCTGCCTTGCCCTGAACGCCGAGCTCTTTTTTCTTCAGTGCGTAGTCCGCGAGGGCTTCGCCGTAAGCAAAGCCGGCCGGAATGATCTGGGTCTTTGCCATGTCGATCATCGTGTTCGCTTCGATCGCGATCAGCTTGGTGTAATTCTCCAGCATGATGTCCTTGCGGGAAACGACCTCGCTGTGATTGTACACGCCGAACTTCTTGAACAGTGCGACGTTCTTATCCGTCGCAAATGCGTGCATTGCATCGGCTGTTGTGCGGAGGTTGAGCAGGCCGCGGCGTTCTGCCTCTGCGACCCATTCCTCGGAATAGTTGTTGCCGTTGAAGATGATCCTGCCGTGCTCCTTCAGGGTATCCGCCAGGATCGCCTGCACCTCTGCCGCCACATCGGAAGCCTTTTCCAGACGCTCTGCGAAGCTGCAGAGTGCTTCGGCAAAGATCGTGTTCAGTGCGATATTGGTATCGGCGATCGAGTTCTCCGAGCCGAGCATACGGAACTCGAACTTGTTGCCGGTGAAGGCCATCGGGGAGGTGCGGTTGCGGTCGGAGGTGTCCTTCTTGAAATCGGGGAGGACATGCACGCCGGTCGCGAGGGTCTCGCGGTGCTTCTGCTCGTCTCTGCCCTGTGCGGCTGCTTCCAGCTGGAGCTGGAGGTCATCGCCGAGGTACACGGAAACGATTGCGGGCGGTGCTTCATTGGCACCGAGGCGGTGGTCATTGCCTGCGGATGCGACCGACATTCTCAGAAGATCCTGATGCTCGTCCACGGATGCGACAACTGCCGCGACCATGAGCAGGAACAGACGCTTGCGCTCCGGGGTCTTGCCCGGTGCGAACAGGTTGATGCCGGTATCGGTCGAGAGCGACCAGTTGTTGTGCTTGCCGCTGCCGTTGACGCCTGCAAACGGCTTTTCATGGAGCAGGCACATCAGGCCGTGCTTTTCTGCGACCTTCTTCATGATTTCCATGGTCAGCTGGTTGTGGTCGCAGGCGAGGTTCATGGTCGTATAGACCGGAGCCAGCTCATGCTGTGCCGGTGCGACCTCGTTATGCTCGGTCTTTGCGTAGATGCCGAGCTTCCAGAGCTCCTCGTTCAGCTCCTTCATGAACGCCTGCACACGCGGGCGGATAACGCCGAAGTAATGGTCTTCCATTTCCTGACCCTTCGGCGCCTTTGCACCGAAAAGCGTTCTGCCGGTGAAGATGATGTCCTTGCGCTGCTTGGCGAGCTCGCGGTCAATGAGGAAGTATTCCTGCTCCGGACCGACGGTTCCGGTGACGCGCTGCACATCATTGAAGCCGAGCAGATGCAGCACCTTCACGGCCTGATCGCTGACAGCCTCCATAGAGCGGAGCAGCGGGGTCTTTTTATCGAGTGCCTCGCCGCTGTAGGAATAAAACGCGGTCGGGATGCACAGGCTGTTCTCCTTGATGAATGCGTAGGAGGTCGGGTCCCATGCGGTATAGCCTCTTGCCTCGAAGGTCGCGCGCAGGCCGCCCGACGGGAAGGACGATGCATCCGGCTCACCCTTGATGAGTTCCTTGCCGGAGAACTCGAGGATCACGCCGCCGTTGCCGTCCGGGGTGAGGAAGCTGTCGTGCTTCTCTGCGGTGATGCCGGTCATCGGCTGGAACCAGTGCGTGTAATGTGTCGCACCGTTCTCGACAGCCCATTCGCGCATCGCGCTGGCGACTACATCCGCGACGGTCGGGTCAATGTCCTTGCCGTTTGCAATGGTCTCGTGCAGGGACTTGTAGACCGCCTTCGGCAGACGCTCCTGCATCACGGCATCGTTAAAAACAAGGCTTCCGAATACATCAGTCGGTTTCATAAAAATACATCCTTTCTACGGGCGTAACCCGCTTTTTCCGATCAACAAAAAAACAGCAACGGCATTTCGGGAATCTTCCCGAAGCAGCACCGTTGCTGTTTTCTGTGTTACATGATAGCACATTTTTCTTCGCTTGTCAAGACTTTGACAGGAATTTCACAAGGTTTGACGCTTTGCCCATGAATCCTCAATGATTCTCGTATGTTTTTAGGATATTTTCCGCAGCCTTCCGTTTGGAGATGCGCTGATTCATCGCCTGCTGCTCGATATATTTATGCGCCTGCTCCTCGGTCATGCCGAGATACCGGATCAGCGCATACTTCGCACGGTTGACGATCCGCAGGTCGATCAGCTTGATCTGCAGACGCTGGTTTTCCTGCGATATGATCTGTGTCCGCGCGTATGCAGATGCAGCGTCATAGAGCACCTGATGAAACGTGGTATGCGGGAACGGCCTGCCGAGGACAAAAACGCCTGCCGGTTCCAGCGACTGCCGGAATTCAGGCTCCTGCTCGTTCTTGACGACGGCCACGACCGAAGAAGGCGTATTCTCCGCGAGATCGCTTGCAAGCTCCGTGCCGCATTCATCGGTCAGCGGGATATTGATGAGGACGACCGCGCAGGAATTGCCCATCATTTTTTGGCGTGCTTCCGTGCAGGAATCCGCGCCGCCGGAAACGGTAAAGTCGCCGTCGGGCAGATTCTCCCGCACATAGCGGTGAAAATTGTCATTCGAGGAAATGACGAAAACCTCTTTCTGCTCAAAGCGTGTCAGCATGGTGCCGTCACTCCGTATATGCTACGAGCAGATGCGCAGGAAGTGCGTTCTGCATGAAGCTGCTCTCCGCCGCAAGGCGCTTGGCCGCATTGAGGTCGGCGGGCAGATCCGGATACTGATTTGCGGTTTCCGCAGACACATCCAGCAGATTCTGGTCGCAGGAGGGCGGCGGTGTCATGCCGCGGAGAATGCCGTCAAGTCCGGCGCGCATCACGAGCGCAAATGCAAGATACGGATTTGCGGCGGCATCCGGCGATCGCAGCTCCATGCGCTGATGCGATGCGTCGGCGGCCGGAATGCGGATCAGCTGCGAACGGTTCGAGGGCGACCACGAAACGCGGTTCGGGGCCTTGTCTCTGCCGAGCCTTGTATAGGATTCTTCGAGCGGATTCAGAATGGCAGTCATCTCCGGCGTATGCGCGAGCAGTCCTGCCATGAACGAACAGAGCACCGGGTCATCCGGCACCGTGCCGTCCGAAATGCGGGTGAGGGAAATGTTGATATGGAAACCGTTTCCGGCCTCGCCCTTGATCGGCTTCGGTGCAAACGAAGCCCAGAGCCCGTTCCGCGCAGCGACCGTGCTGACGACCTGCTTGAACGTCACGACATGATCCGCGGCACTCAATGCGTTGCTGTAGCGGAAATCAATTTCATTCTGACCGGGACCCTGTTCATGGTGCGAGCGTTCCGGCTGCATCCCCATTGCTTCAAGCGTCTGGCAGATCTCTCTGCGGACATTTTCGCCGCCGTCCGCCGGTGCGATATCGAAATAGCCGGCACGGTCGAGCGGCGTGTCGGTCGGATTGCCGTTTTCGTCCAGCTTGAAAAGATAGAATTCGCATTCCGCGCCGATATCGCAGCGGAGATCATGCTCCGCTAAAAGCTGCTCGGTATCGGCAAGAAATCTGCGGCAGTCCGCAGAAAACGGTGTGCCGTCCGGATTTCTGATCTCGCAGAAAAAGCGCGCGACGCCCCCTCTGGAAGGCCGCCACGGCAGCAGTGTCATGGTTGCAGGATCGGGAAACAGAAACAGATCGGAGTGCGAGGGGTCGCGGAAACCTGCGATCGACGACGCATCGAACGCGATGCCCTGTTCAAAGGCACGCGCGAGCTCTGCGGCCTGCACCGAAATGTTTTTCTGTACGCCGAATACATCACAGAATGCAAGGCGCACAAATTTGATATCACTGCTTTCGATCAGCTCCACAGCTTCGCGCTGCGAAACATTCAGCATGAAATCACATCCTTTTTTCTTTTGTTCAGTCTTTTTTCAAGACATTCTGCACCTATCATACCATAAAAAGCCGCGATTTGTCAACCGTGAATTTTTCGGCGGGCATTGCGCGGCTGCGGCCTGTCAGCCGTGAATCTTCCGCTCAAAGCGGTCTTTGGATTCGTCATTCTCGACAGCGGTCGGATAATCACCGGTAAAGCAGGCTGTGCAGATCCCGTCGGATTTTGCAAGCTGCGGCAGTGCTCCGACCGGCAGAAATCCGAGTGAATCCGCGCCGATAATCGCCGCGATCTCCTGAACGGTATGATGATTCGCGATCAGGTTTTCCTCCGAATCAATGTCCGTGCCGTAATAGCACGGATGCAGAAACGGCGGGGCGGATACGCGGAAATGGATCTCCTTTGCGCCCGCCTTCCGCAGCAGCGAGACGATGCGGCGGCTGGTCGTGCCGCGGACGATCGAATCGTCGATCAGTACGATGCGCCTGCCTGCGACCGTATCACAGACCGGGCTCAGCTTGAGCTGTACGCCGCTGTCGCGTTCGGACTGCGACGGCGCGATGAAGGTGCGGCCGATATACTTGTTCTTGATGAGCCCGATGCCGTATGGGATGCCGGAGGCTTCTGCAAATCCGAGCGCGGCATCCAGCCCCGAATCCGGCACGCCGATGACGACATCCGCATCCGCGGGATGCGCTTCGGCAAGCAGCGCGCCCGCCTTTTTTCTGGCTGCATGAACGGAAACGCCGTCCAGAACCGAATCAGGGCGGGCAAAATAAATATACTCAAAAATGCAGATGCGCTTCGGTGCTGTTCCTGCATATCTGCGGTCGGACTGCAGTCTGCCGTCCGGCGTGAGCACGATCATTTCACCGGGCTCGATATCCCGCAGGAATGCCGCACCGACCGCATTCAGCGCGCAGCTCTCCGATGCGAGCACAAAGCTGCCGTCTGTCCGTTTGCCGATGCACAGCGGCCGGAAGCCGTGGGGATCGCGCACGGCGATCATCTTCTGTGCGGACATGACGATCAGCGAAAAGGCACCCTCCAGCTGCGGCACCGCAAGGCGGACGGCGTCCTCGATCGAGTCGGTCTGCAGCCGCGCCTGCGTGATGAGATACGCGATGATCTCGGTATCGCTGGTCGTGTGGAAGATCGCGCCGCGCTGCTCTAACACGCTGCGCAGTCTGCCTGCATTGCTGAGATTGCCGTTGTGGACAAGTGCCATTTTGCCCTTCTGGTGATTGATCTCCATGGGCTGACAGTTCCGCCGCTGATTGCCGCCGGTCGTGCCGTAGCGCGTGTGCCCGACCGCCATATTGCCCTGCGGAAAGCCGGACAAAATCTGCGGCGTGAACACATGATCGACAAGTCCGAGATCCTTGTGCGTCGTGAACACGCCGTCGTCATTGACTGTGATGCCGGCACCCTCCTGCCCGCGGTGCTGCAGCGCAAACAGTCCGCAGTAGGTCAGATGTGCAAGGTTCTCCGGCTGCGGTGACATGATGCCGAATACGCCGCATTCTTCATGCAAATATCCCATATTATAAACCTCATGATTTCATAACGGGGGCTGGGGAATCACCCCGGCAGGGGAACCGGCGTCCCCGTTACAGATCCGTCGGAGATACCTCTTACAGCGATGCCGCGACCAGTCCGACAAACAGCGGATGCGGCTTGTTCGGGCGGCTCTTGAATTCGGGGTGATACTGCACGCCGACATAGAACGGCAGGTCTGTCAGTTCGACCGTCTCGACAAGACTGCTGTCCGGCGAGGTGCCGCTGATGCAGAGCCCTGCTTCCGTCAGCATATCGCGGTATGCGTTGTTGAATTCATAGCGGTGACGGTGCCGCTCCGCGATCTGCGGCTGCTGATAACAGCGCATCATCGTGGTTTCCGGTGCGATCACGCAGGGATAGCTGCCGAGCCGGAGTGTGCCGCCCTTGTCGATGCTTTCATATTGTCCGTCCATGAAATCAATGACCTTGTGTGCACATTCCGGTGCAAATTCGCCCGAATGCGCATTTGGGAGACCGGCCGCATTCCGTGCAAATTCGATCACCGCGATCTGCATGCCGAGACAGATGCCGAGGAACGGCTTTCTGTTGATGCGGGCGTATTCCGCCGCCGCGATCATGCCCTCAATGCCGCGCTGACCGAAGCCGCCGGGGATCAGGATGCCGTCTGCCTTTCCGAGCATGTCCGCGGCATTTTCCCGCGTGATCTGCTCCGAGTCGATCCAGTCGATCTTCACATCCGCGCCGAGCTGATAGCCTGCATGATGCAGTGCCTCCGCGACCGACAGATAGGCGTCATGCAGCTGCACGTACTTGCCGACCAGTGCGATCGTGACCTTTCTGCGCGGCGAACGGATACGCTCGCAGAGTGTCTCCCATTCGGAGAGATCCGGCTGCGGCGTTTCCAGCTTCAGCTCGCGGCATACGATCTCCGAGAGCTTGGCTTTTTCCAACATCAGCGGTGCTTCATAGAGATTCGGCAGCGTCAGGTTCTCGATCACGCAGTCCGGCTTGACATTGCAGAAATGCGCGATCTTCGTGAAGATGCTGCTGTCGGTGATCGGCTCGTCGCTGCGCAGGACGATGATATCCGGCGAGATGCCGAAGCCCTGCAGCTCCTTGACGGAATGCTGCGTCGGCTTGGATTTGTGCTCACCGGATGCACGCAGATACGGCACAAGCGTCACATGGATATAAAGCGTATTTTCGCGTCCGACCTCATGCCCCAATTGCCGGATCGCTTCGAGAAACGGCTGGCTCTCGATATCGCCGGTCGTGCCGCCGATCTCCGTGATGACGACATCCGCATTGCCCTTTTCACCGACGCTGTAGATAAAATGCTTGATCTCGTCGGTGATGTGCGGGATGATCTGCACTGTTCTGCCGAGATATTCGCCGCGGCGTTCCTTCTGCAGCACATTCGCATAGACCTTGCCGGTCGTCAGATTGGAAAACCGGTTCAGGTCCTCGTCGATGAAGCGCTCATAATGCCCGAGATCAAGGTCTGTTTCGGCACCGTCCTCGGTGACATAGACCTCGCCGTGCTGATAGGGGCTCATCGTGCCGGGATCGACATTGATATACGGGTCAAGCTTCTGCGCAGCGACCTTGAGTCCGCGGCTTTTGAGCAGCCGTCCGAGCGATGCTGCCGTGATGCCCTTGCCGAGCCCCGAAACAACACCGCCGGTCACGAAAATATACTTTGTC
The DNA here is from genome assembly GCA_001940925.1 of Ruminococcus sp. Phil11. GTDB lineage: Bacteria > Bacillota > Clostridia > Oscillospirales > Ruminococcaceae > Firm-04. Next base: position 75,419 of record MSGZ01000039.1, on the reverse strand, counting down.
ATCACGCACCGCCTCCCGCTCAGTTCGCTACGTACATTTGCTTGTACGGATTGCCGCTGTCCGGCGTGACAAGTGTAAACTCCGCATTCAGGATCTCGTCGGGGTCGCCGCCGAAATGTCTGCAGTATTCCTCAACATAGCTGCGGATCTCCTCAAGCTCCTCCGCGGACGCGATGCGGTGATGCACCTGATGCGGGAAGTGGATGCCCTCGCAGTCCGAGCGCAGGAACAGCCTGCCGCCGTGCATACCGGTGCAGGGGAAATTGCTGACGATCGGACGCTCGCCGCCGGAAAGCCCCAGCACGATGATGATGCCGCCCGCCTGATATTCCCCGAGGAAGCTGCCTGTTCTGCCGCCGATCACCATGACCGGCACCTTGTCCTGATAGGCCTTCATGTGGATGCCTGCGCGGTAGCCGGCATTGCCCTGCACGAAGATTTTGCCGCCGCGCATTGCATAGCCTGCCGCATCACCGATGTTGCCGTGGACGATGATCTCGCCTTCGTTCATCGTGTCGCCGACCGCATCCTGCGCATTGCCGAAGGTCTCGATCACCGTACCGTTCAGATATGCGCCGAGCGCATTGCCCGCAATGCCGCTGATCTTCACATATTTTCCGCTTGTTCCGGCTGCAAGGAAACGCTGCCCGATGCAGCCCGTCAGCGTGATCTCGCTGTCCGCGGTCTGCCGCATCTGCTCGTTGACCTCGGAAAATCCCATTGCCGATACATTCAGTTCCATTCAGACCGCTCCTTTCAATACTTTATCGCGGTATGCGCTGCCCATGGCCGCGAGCTGCGGTTCGATCTTCAGCCGCGCAAAATCGACCGACGACAGCGGCGTCTGATTGCGGATCAGTGCCGTATAAATACCCGTCCGGTGCATGGTCCCGAGGATCATGAAGCCGGTCAGTCTGTCGTCCTTGACGAACAGCCGCTTGATATGGTTTTCGTCCGCTTCCTCGAACATTTCGCAGCCCTCCGGCTGGGAGCCTGCCGTATGGCAGTGGAACCCGAAAAAGCCGATCGAGTTCATCGGGATCGCATTGTCAAACGCAGCTTCGCCGCCCGCCATATTGACGCCGGCGGTGCGTCCCTGCATATAAGCATTCGGCATCAGTGCCATGACCTTGACCGCATCGGACGAAATATCGTGATATTCGGTGCAGTCGCCCGCGGCATAGATACCCGCCAGCGAGGTTCTGCACGCATCATCGACCGCAATGCCGCGGCCGACATTGCCGCCCGCGTTCTTCACAAGTGCGGTATTGGCGCGCACGCCGACCGCCAGCACCAGAACGTCAAAATCGACCTCCGTTCCGTTCTGCATAACGGCATGGCCGCCCTGAAATTCCTTTGCGCTTGTCCCGAGAATAAACGAAATGCCGTGATCCTCAAGATGCTTCTGCATCATCGCGGCGCATCTGTCATCGAGGATCGAGGACAGCACACGCGGCGCAAGGTCGCAGACCGTGATGCTTCTGACACGTTCATGCAGACCCTCTGCGCATTTGAGGCCGATCAGACCCGCGCCGATGATGAGCACGCGGCTCTCCGGCGTGATCGCTTTTTCCAGTGCAAGCGTATCGTCGATCGTCATAAAGCTGAACTTTTTTTCAACGGTATCAAGTCCGGTCATCGGCGGAACGAACGGCGAGGAGCCCGTGCAGCAGCAGAGTGCATCGTATGCAATGCTGCTTCCGTCGTTCAGAACGACCTGCTTTGCATCCGTGCGGATCTCAGCGGCATTTTTGCCGTACAGCACCGTCGCATTGTGATCCGCATAGAACGATTCGCCGCGGTAGTTCATGCGCTGCAGATCGGTCTTGTTTTCGAGATAATAGGAGATCAGCGGGCGGCAGTAGACCGGATAGCTTTCCGCGGAAATGACCGTGATGCTGCCCTCCGCATCCACGGAGCGGATGCCTTCGATACACCCCGCCGCGGCAACTCCGTTACCGATGATAACGTATTTCTTCATTCTGCCTCACCCCGATCCTCATACACGATCGCGCCGTTCGGACAGCCCTTGACACAGGCCGGCGCACCGCAGGTATTCTTCATGCACAGCTCACATTTCTGCGCGACACCGCTGCCGTCCTCGACGACCGCGCCGTAGGGACAGACGAGCACGCAGGTCAGACATCCGACGCATTTGCTGTGGTCGATCTCGATGACGCCGTCCTTTTTGGAGAGCGCACCGGCAATGCAGCTCTTGACGCAGAGCGGGTCATTGCAGTGGCGGCAGGAGACCGCATAGGTCACGCCGTTCTCGTCCGTCTCGACCTGAATGCGCGGATAGATCGTCTTGCCGCGCAGTGCCTTGACCATGTCCGTCATGCCGGAATTGGCAAAGGCGCAGTTGTATTCGCACAAATGGCACCCGAGGCACCATTCCTCTTTCACATAGATTCGTTTCATACTTCACGCCCCCGCTTTATTCGCCCGCATGAGAGATGCCGAGGATCTCAAGCTCTTTTTCGGTCAGTCCGACGCCGCGCAGCATCAGTCTGTTGCCGCGGAGTGCCTCGATCGAATTGATGCCCATGCCGCCCATCAGCTCCTTGATCTCATGCCGCCATGCGTCCATTAAATTGATGAGCCGCTGCGAGCCGATATCCGGATTCAGACGCTTGACCAGATCAGGCCGCTGCGTTGCGATGCCCCAGTTGCACTTGCCGGTATGGCAGCTCCGGCAGAGATGACATCCCATTGCCAGACATGCCGCCGTCGCGATATAGCAGGCATCTGCGCCGAGCGCGATCGCCTTGACCACATCCGCCGCCGAACGCACCGAGCCGCCGCAGATAATGGAAACATTGTTGCGGATGCCCTCATCTCTCAGCCGCTTATCGACCGCCGCGAGTGCCAGTTCGATCGGAATGCCGACGTTGTCGCGGATCCTCGTCGGAGCCGCACCGGTACCGCCGCGGAAGCCGTCGATCGCAATGATATCCGCACCGGAGCGTGCAATGCCGCTCGCGATCGCCGCGATATTGTGCACCGCCGCGACCTTGACGATGACCGGCAGACGGTATTCGGTCGCTTCCTTCAGCGAATAGACCAGCTGCCGCAGATCCTCGATCGAATAGATATCGTGATGCGGGGCAGGGGAGATCGCATCGCTGCCCTCGGGGATCATGCGCGTCTTGGAGACGTCGCCGACCGCCTTGGTTCCGGGCAGATGTCCGCCGATGCCGGGCTTTGCGCCCTGTCCCATTTTGATCTCGATCGCCGCGCCGGCTTCGAGATAATCCTTATGCACGCCGAAGCGTCCGGACGCGACCTGAACGATCGTGTTCTTGCCGTATTTGTAGAAGTCCTCGTGCAGACCGCCCTCACCGGTATTGTAGTAGATGCCGAGCGCGGATGCTGCTCTTGCAAGGGAGGCGTGTGCATTGTAGCTGATCGAACCGTAGCTCATTGCCGAGAACATGACCGGCATACTGAGCGTCAGCTGCGGGGCAAGCTTGGTATCCAGCGAGCCGTCCGCATTTCTGGTGATGTGATCCGGCTTCTTGCCGAGGAACACGCGTGTTTCCATCGGTTCACGCAGCGGGTCGATCGGCGGGTTCGTGACCTGCGAAGCATTGATGAGGATTTTGTCCCAGTAAACAGGCAGCGGATTCGGGTTGCCCATAGAGGAGAGCAGCACGCCGCCGGTCTCTGCCTGCCGGTAAATCTCCTTGATCGTCTGATCGGAGTAGTTTGCATTCTCGCGCAGACGGCAGTCGCTTTTGACGATCTTCAGTGCTCTGGTCGGACACAGCGTCACGCACCGCTGACAGTTCACGCACTTGGACTCATCGGAGAGCATGACCTTGCCGTCCTCGTCGTACCAATGCACCTCATTGGCGCACTGCCGTTCGCAGACTCTGCAGCGGATGCAGCGGCTGTCATTGCGGACGACCTCAAATTCCGGATAGAAATTCAAAATGCTCCCTCCTTTACCCGAACGATGACCGGCTCGCCGCCGGCAGGCGACCAGATCTTCTGGATCTCCGGTGCCATGACGCGGATCGCGGCTTCCTCACTCGCGATATAGACCATATCGTCCTGCTCGCCGACGACCATCGAACGCAGCTTTAAGCGGTCGTTCAGTGCCATGAGGCCGCCGTCGAATCCGAGGATGATCGAGAACGGACCCGTGACCAGCAGGCTCGGGAATACCGTCCGCAGATAGGTGTACTTTTCCTTGTCCGCGTCGGACTTGCCCTCGATCGTGGACCAGAACGGTGCCGCGATGACCGCAGCGGTCTCGTCGAGCGTCAGGCCCTGCCGGCGGAGCAGATAGTCCGCGATATAGGTGATGACCTCGGTATCGGTCTGCAGCGTACATTTGTAGCCGTACATTTCAATGAAGCGGCGGTTCGCGTCATAGGACGAGATCTCACCGTTGTGCACGATCGAATAATCGAGCATACAGAACGGATGCGCGCCGCCCCACCAGCCGGGGGTGTTCGTCGGATAGCGGCCGTGCGCCGTCCAGCTGTAAGCCTCGTATTCCTCGAGGCGGTAGTACCGGCCGACGTCCTCCGGGAAGCCGACCGCCTTGAATGCGCCCATATTCTTGCCGCAGGAGAACACATAGCTGCCGTCGAGCTGTGCGTTGATGCGGTTGACCACGCGCACGACAAGCTCCTTGTCGTCGATCTGCAGATGCCGCAGCACGGACTGCATCGGCGAGACAAACACGCGCCGGATGATCGGCTCATCGGTGATCTGCGGCATTTTGCGCACCTTGATGTGCTCGTCCTGCACGATCTCGAAATACTCCTTCAGGAGCGTCATACATTCAGCCTGTGCGCTCTTGCTGTTGAAGAAGATGTGCAGCGCGTAGAAATCGCGGTATTCGGGGTAGATGCCGTATGCCGCGAAGCCGCCGCCCAGACCGTTCGAGCGGTCATGCATCGGGATCATGCTCTGAATGATGCTTTCGCCGTTCATGCGTCTGCCGTCGCGCGAGATCATCGCGGAGACCGCACAGCCGGACGGAATACGCACCTGGCCTTCGAGTGGGATCATCTCAATTCCTCCTTGCAGATAAAAAAAGAAGCGTCCACCCGGAGACACGTAACCCGTGTTCCGGATGAACGCCTTTGTTCATCTCATCATTGCCGCTATTATAGCATATTGTGAAAGTTTTGTCAATATCCGGCGGACAGATTTCCGCATCCGGCGCACGATTTCGGAACAGTGACCGGAATCTTCCCGCTGCCGCGAAAAGAAAATTGTCGTTTTTTGACAAGCAGAAAGCGTCTGCATCCGCTGATCTGAAGTTAGCCGAAAGGTCTGCGGTTTTATTTGCGGCCGCATGAATGCAGTCCGGATACGGAGAAAGCGCGCGACCATATAAAATCCCGCGGTTTCATAGCAGAAAACCGACATCTTCAGCTGTCTGTCTTGCATGGGCAGCCGTTCCTGTGCTATGATAGAGCCGATGCGGGGTTCTCCATAGCCTCTGCCATCATCCTTACAAAGCAATGCTGCGCGGTAGCCTTCGCTGCCGCGCGGTATTGTTTTATGCACGCCTTACAGCATCAGGCTCTCTGTCTGAGATCGGAAAATGTCCGGATTGCCGTTCCGCAGATGCGGCAGGAATTTGTATAAATCCCGACATATCCCGTTAAAAATCAGACAACTGTCCGCAGAACGATTGACTTTCAAAGGTGTTTGTGCTATGATGAGGGCAAGGAAAAGCAATGGGGCTGTTCCGCTTGAAAAAAGGCGGGACAGCCCTGCTTTTTATACCGTCGGATGTGTGTTTATGAAAGGAGGAATTCAGATGAAGCTGCAGATTTTAGTCGCTGATTCCGGCGAACGTACCGCCAGAAATCTGAACAGCCTCTTTTCCATGCTGGAGGACACGGATTTTGCAGTCGGCAGGTACACGGCAAGCCTCAATGACGCGGTGAATCTGGTACTGAGCCGTCAGTTTGACATTCTCCTCTGCATCAACCGCGCACCGGAATACATCGCAGCCAAGCTGCTGCGTCTGACCGGCGGAAAGGACCGCAAGATCCCTGCGATCATCATCAGTGAGCAGGACGATTCCCAGCGGATGCGCGAGTGCTTCCTGCTCGGCGCGATCGACTTTCTCTCGGAGCCGATCCCGCCCGAGGATCTGCTGGCGGCACTTTCCAGAGCAGGCTCGATGATCCACGAGCAGCTCATCGAATCGGAATACCGCAATGCCGCGGCCGAGGCACTTGCTGCTTTGCCGCAGGCGGAGGAGCTGCAGCCTGTCCTTGACAAGCTCAGCGCATTCCTGCAGAAAATGGAGCACCAGACCGCGACCGTCGAGCTGGCAGCGGATTATTTCGGCTTCAACCGCGACTACTTCGGCCGGTACTTCAAAGGCAAATTCGGCTTGACCTTCGGGGAGTTTTACAAAGGCTTCCAGATCGGCTATGCCAAACGGCTGCTCGAAACAGGACAGTTCAAGGTGCTGGAGGTCAGCCGTCTGCTCGGCTTTTCCACGCCGGATTATTTCACGCGCGTGTTCAAAAAGCACACCGGGCATACGCCGTCTGCGGTCAGGAACTAGAAGCTTCCTGCACGGCATCCAGCAGCGCATAGGGCGGAGCAGGCATCAGCAGCAGCGTGATGCCGAGATGCCTTGCGCGGTCCAGATACATCGCGTAGCAGTCCGGATTGAGCAGCATCACCACGGGACATCCGCTGTCCGCGGCATTCTGCATGACGGCTGAGATCCGCGTTTTTGCGTAGATCATCAGGATACTGTCCTGCCATTCCTCCGGAATTGCGGAGAGATCGGACAGCAGGATATCCGCATATCCCGCCTGATACAGGATATTGCGCAGCCGCGTTCCGACCGCTCCGGATTCCGATAAAATATGGATCGTTTTCATGTTCAGATACCCCTTGCATCTTTCATTTTCGTATCTCCAATTATACGGAAAACGCTGCCGCATCACAAGTGCAATCGTACCGATGCGCGGATAAATACGGGCAGATGTCGGATATTTGCAGGGGAATGTTCGTTGACTTTCCCGCAGAAAATACGATATGATTATTATGCAAGTTTATCGGCTGTTGCCGGTGAAATAACAAACAGGAGGAAGTTTTATGTCTTATATTGATGAGATCATTCAGCAGGTGATCGAAAAGAATCCAGATGAGCCGGAGTTTCATCAGGCTGTCAGAGAGGTGCTCGATTCCATTCGCGTGATCGTGGATGCAAACGAGGCACAGTTCCGCCGCGATGCGCTTCTGGAGCGTCTGGTGAATCCGGAGCGTCAGATCAAGTTCCGCGTGCCGTGGATCGACGATCAGGGCAATGTCCATGTCAACACCGGCTACCGCGTGCAGTTCAATTCCGCGATCGGCCCGTACAAGGGCGGTCTGAGACTGCATCCGTCCGTCAATATCGGCATTATCAAGTTCCTCGGCTTTGAGCAGATCTTCAAGAACTCCCTGACCGGCCTGCCGATCGGCGGCGGCAAGGGCGGCTCCGACTTCGACCCGAAGGGCAAGTCCGACCGTGAAATCATGAGCTTCTGCCAGAGCTTCATGTCCGAACTCTGCAAGTACATCGGCGCAGACACCGACGTCCCGGCAGGCGACATCGGCACCGGTGCCCGCGAGATCGGCTATATGTTCGGCCAGTACAAGAAGCTGCGCGGCCTCTTTGAGGGCGTGCTGACCGGCAAGGGCCTCTCCTACGGCGGCTCTCTTGCAAGAACCGAAGCGACCGGCTACGGCCTGCTTTACATCACCGACGCACTGCTCCGCGACCATGATATTGATATCAAGGGCAAGACCGTTGCGGTCTCCGGCGCGGGCAATGTCGCGATCTACGCGATCGAAAAGGCACAGCAGCTCGGCGCAAAGGTCGTCACCTGCTCTGATTCGACCGGCTGGATCTATGATCCGGACGGCATCGACGTCGCACTTCTGAAGGAGATCAAGGAAGTCCGCCGCGAGCGTCTGACCGCATACAAGAACGCAAAGCTGACCTCTGAATATCACGAGGGCAGAGGCGTCTGGCAGATCAAGTGCGATATCGCACTGCCGTGCGCAACGCAGAACGAGCTGACCCTTGAGGATGCAAAGCTGCTGAAGGAGAACGGCTGCATCGCAGTCTGCGAGGGCGCAAACATGCCGACCACCGAGGACGCAACGAAGTTCCTGCAGGAAAACGGCATCCTGTTCATCCCGGGCAAGGCATCCAACTGCGGCGGCGTCGCGACCTCCGCACTGGAAATGTCCCAGAACAGCGAGCGTCTGAGCTGGACGTTCGAGGAAGTCGATTCCAAGCTGAAGGGCATCATGGAGAATGTCTATGCGAATATCAGCGCAGCCGCGAAGAAGTACGGCATGGACGGCAATTATGTCGCAGGCGCGAACATCGCAGGCTTTGAAAAGGTGCTCGATGCGATGAATGCACAGGGTATTGTCTGAGCACAGACCGCTGCTCACTACGCCCGCAACACAGGAGAATTTTATATGGAGAAATTTGATCTGAGAGGGATCCCGTTCACCGGCTTCCCGATGAAGCAGGCGGACATGCAGATCGAAACGCCGCCTGCAAACCCCTTTGAGCCGGTCGCGGCGGAAACCGATTTTTCACGCGACACACAAACGTGGGATTAACAAAATACAATAAGGATACGCCCCTTTCAAGGATGCAGGGGGCGTATCTCTTGCTGTTTACTGAACTATCTTTCTGAGAGGAGAATGAGATGAAAACTGTACTCGTCTGTCGGGAGACCGATCCGCGCGAAACGAGAGTTGCGCTGATCCCCGACGATATCAAAAAGCTCATCGGCATGGGCTTTTCGTTCAAGGTCGTGCGCGGCGCGGGCATCAAGAGCGGCTTTTCCGACGAAGCCTATGAAAAAGCCGGTGCATCCCTGATCGACAAGGAGGAGCAGGGCTATGACAGCGAGATCGTCCTGCGCATTCTGAAGCCGCAGAGCGCGGACGGCCTGAAAAAGGATACGCTGCACCTGAGTTACCTTGACCCGTTCAATGAAAAGGCACTGCTGAAAGAGTTTGCGGAGAAGGGCATTCAGGCGGTTTCGCTGGAGATGATCCCGCGCACCACGCTTGCACAGAAAATGGACGTTCAGTCCTCGCAGACTTCGCTGGCCGGTTATGTCGCAGTCGTCAATGCGGCGGCAAGACTTCCGAAGATCCTGCCGATGATGGTCACGCCGTCCGGTACGATCAATCCGGCGCGTGTGTTTATCATCGGCGTCGGCGTTGCCGGCCTGCAGGCGATCGCGACCGCGAAGCGTCTCGGCGCGAGAGTGGATGCGTTCGATACCCGCCCGGTCGTCGAGGAGCAGGTCAAGTCGCTCGGCGCGAGCTTTGTCAAGATCGACCTCGGTGAAATGGGACAGACCGATCAGGGCTATGCAAAGGAGCTGACCCCCGAGCAGATCAAAAAGCAGCAGGAGGCGCAGGCAAAGGTCTGCGAACGCTCGAATATCGTCATTACGACGGCAAAGGTGTTCGGCCGCAAGGCACCGCGCCTGATCGGCAAGGACGTCATCGACCGGATGCAGCCGGGCTCGATCATCGTCGATATGGCAGTTTCGACCGGCGGCAATGTCGAGGGCTCCAAGCTGTTTGAGGAGGTCGTCACGGACAACGGCGTCATCATCATGTCCGGCGATTATCTGGAGCGTCAGGTCCCGTTCGATGCCTCGAAGATGCTTTCGGGCAACTTCACGGCATTCCTCACGCATTTCTACAACAAGGAACAGGGCGAGTTTGTCGTCAATCTCGAGGATGAGATCATGCGCGGATGTCTGCTGACAAAGGGCGGCGCGATCATCCACGACCGGTTTAAGGAGGCATAATATGCACGAGATCATGCTTTTGATTTTTGTTTTTGTCATCGCCGGCTTTCTCGGCGTTGAGCTGATTTCCAAGGTCCCGTCCCAGCTGCACACCCCGCTGATGTCCGGTACGAATGCGATCTCCGGCATCACGATCGTCGGCGCGATGTCCGCAACGGCGGTCGCAGTTCTGGCACCGTGCAGCACGATCGGCATGGTGTTCGGCATCATTGCGATCGTACTGGCCGCGATCAACGTGGTCGGCGGCTATCTGGTCACTGACAGAATGCTCGGCATGTTCAAGAAGAAGGGGGACAATCAGAAGTGAACGACTTTAGAGACGTTATCATCACCGTTCTTTATATGGTATCGGCCGTGCTGTTTATCCGCGGCATCAAGCTGCTCGGCAAAGCGGATACCGCAAGAAAGGGCAACGGGCTTTCCGCGGTCGGTATGCTGATCGCAGTCATCACGGTTCTGTTTGAAAAGCAGGTCGTGGCGGCAGGTCTGAACAGCTATCTGCTGATCGCTGCTGCGATGATCGTCGGCAGCATCATCGGTGCGGTCTGGGCGAAAAAGGTCGAGATGACCGGTATGCCGCAGCTGGTTGCACTGTTCAACGGCTTCGGCGGTCTGTCCTCGCTGCTGGTCGCGCTCGCGCAGTATGCGAACTACCGCACGCTCGGCGCGGATGCGCAGCCGCTTGAGGGCATCACCATGGGTCTGACTGTCGCGATCGGCGCGATTGCGTTCACGGGCTCCGTGGTCGCATGGGGCAAGCTCTCCGGCAAAATGTTCAAGAAGTCCGTGACGATCCCGGCAAAGAATGCACTCAATGCAGTGCTGGCGATCGTCGGTCTGGCAGGCATCTGCCTGTACGCGTTCAGCGGCAGCAATACGCAGCTCGGCTTCATCGGCATGATCGCCGTCACGGCTGCATTCCTGATCCTCGGCTTTACGATGGTCGTTACGATCGGCGGCGGCGATATGCCGGTCATTATCTCGCTGCTGAATGCATTTTCGGGTCTGGCAGCGGCATTTGCAGGTCTCGCGCTCAATAACTCCGTGCTGGTCGTTTCCGGCTGTCTGGTCGGTACCTCCGGCCTGATCCTGACGCTCATCATGTGCAAGGCAATGAACCGCACGCTCTATGCGCTGCTGTTCGGCAGCTTCGGCGCATCGAAGTCCAAGAGCGCGGCAGGCAGCGGCAAGGAGCCGAAGTCCATGTCCGTTGAGGACGCGTACCTCATTCTCGAAGCGGCTTCTTCTGTTGTCTTTATCCCCGGCTACGGCATGGCCGTTGCACAGGCGCAGCACGCCGTCAAGGAGCTCTGCGACAAGCTGGAGGAAAACGGCGCAGAGGTCAGCTTTGCAATCCACCCGGTCGCCGGCCGTATGCCCGGCCACATGAACGTGCTGCTCGCAGAGGCAAATGTGCCGTATGAGCAGCTCAAGACCGCGGATGAGATGAATCCGCAGATGCCGAACACCGACGTCGCGATCGTCATCGGCGCAAACGACGTCGTCAACCCCTCCGCACAGACCGACGAATCCTCGCCGCTGTACGGAATGCCGATCATCAATGCATATGAGGCACGCACCGTATTCGTGCTGAAGCGCGGCAAGGGCGCCGGCTTCTCCGGTGTGGAAAACCCGCTGTTTACGAACGACAACACGATCATGATCTACGGCGACGCAAAGCAGACGGTGTCCTCGCTGGTCAGCGAATTTGAGGATAAATGATCCAAATGACGAAATTTGTCTGAACAGAGCAGAAAGTTTTATACTGCATTCCGAAATGCAGAAAAACGCTTGACAAATCTTTCACAATGTGCTATACTACAACCAGAACAGCAAAGGGGCTGCGGAGAAACAGAACTCCGCAGCCTTTTGCCGTTTATAAAGCGCTTTGAAAAAAATCTGATGAAACGCACAATGGGGTGCATGATGCTGAAAGTACAGCTCATGCACCCTTTTTTCGTTTCAGAATAAGGGAGAGATCATTATGCAGAATGAATTGCTGCAGGCAGTTGACAGTGAAGTGTTTGCGATATGGTTTTTGATCGGCGCAGCACTCGTGTTCTTTATGCAGGCGGGCTTCGCCATGGTGGAAACGGGCTTTACCCGCGCCAAGAATGCCGCCAACATCATCATGAAAAACCTCATGGACTTCTGTATCGGCACCCCGATGTTCGTGCTGATCGGCTTCGGCCTGTTCCTCGGTGAGGACCTCTGCGGCCTGATCGGAAAGCCGGGTCTTGACGTCTTTACCGCTTACGAAAGCTTTGACTGGTCGAACTTCGTGTTCAACCTCGTGTTCTGCGCAACGGCCGCGACGATCGTTTCCGGCGCAATGGCAGAGCGCTGCAAGTTCCTGTCCTACTGCATCTATTCCGGCATCATCAGCGCACTGGTCTATCCGATCGAAGCGCACTGGATCTGGGGCGGCGGCTGGCTTGCTCAGCTCGGCTTCCACGATTTCGCAGGCTCCTGCGCGATCCACATGGTCGGCGGTATCGCCGCACTGGTCGGCGCAAAGATCCTCGGACCGCGTATCGGCAAGTTCTCGAAGAAGTCTGACGGCAGCATTCAGCCGAATGCGATCCCCGGCCACAACCTGACGCTCGGCGCACTGGGCTGCTTCATCCTCTGGTTCGGCTGGTACGGCTTCAACGGTGCGGCATGTACAAGCACCGGTCAGCTCGCATCCGTCTTTGTGACGACTACAATTGCACCGGCAGTTGCAACGGTCACCTGCATGATCTTCACATGGATCAAATACGGAAAGCCTGATGTTTCGATGTGCCTGAACGCTTCGCTGGCCGGTCTGGTCGGCATCACGGCCGGCTGCGACGTCATGGACGCTGCGGGCGCAGGCATTGTCGGAATTGTCTCCGGTCTGCTCGTCTGCTTCGGCGTCTGGCTCCTCGACTATGTGCTGCATATCGACGATCCGGTCGGTGCAGTCGCCGTCCACATGATGAACGGCATCTGGGGCACGCTGGCAGTCGGTCTGTTCGCAACGACCTCCGCACCCGGCAATGATGTTTACAACGGTCTGTTCTACGGCGGCGGCTTCTCGCTGCTCGGCACACAGCTGCTCGGCTTTGCATCTGTCGCCGCATGGGCTGCAACCACAATGGCAATCGTATTTCTCGTTATCAAGCACACGATCGGCCTGCGCGCATCCGAGCAGGAGGAGATCATCGGCATGGACGCAACAGAGCACGGTCTGGTCAGCTCCTACGCAGACTTTATGCCTGCAATGAGCGAGACTGCGATCGCAGGCTATGTCAAGGGTGACGCAAAGAGCGTCCAGAAGGTCCCGGCAGAGGAGGCTGTCCCGGTCGAGACAGTTCCGGCTGCTGCATCTGCAAACAGTGTTCCGAACAATTCCGGCAACAAGAAGTATCCGAAGATGACCAAGATCGCGGTCGTGTTCAATCAGGAGAAGCTGCACCACTTCATTCACGCGATGGAGCGCATCGGCATCACGGGCGTGACCGTCACGAATGTTATGGGCTGCGGCATCCAGAAGTCGAACAGCTACTACCGCGGCGCAAAGATGAGCGCGACGCTGCACCCGAAGATCAAGGCGGAGATCGTCGTCTGCAAGGTGCCGGTCGATACGGTCATCAAGACCGCCCGCGAGGTGCTCTATACCGGTCAGGTCGGCGACGGCAAGATCTTCGTCTACCCGGTCGAGCAGGTCATCAAGGTCCGTACAGGCTCCACAGGCTACGACGCGCTGCAGAGCGAGGAAATGCCCGAGCCCGAAACGGCATAACCCAGACTACCTCTTTTATCTCATTTCCTTACAAAGCGACAGGGGCACGGTTTTGCGACCGTGCCCCTGCCGTTTTCCAGCGTATTCCGCTGTTCACTCTTAATAATACCGGTATGATTTCGGCGGGCTCCCCGCTGGGAGAAGCAGCCTATCAGAAGCCGCGATCAGCGGCGTGCAGTAAAGAAAATTGGGGGAGCTCCGCTCACCGCCCCCGGAGGGAAACGGCTGTCGGCCCTGCCGACACGGAGGAAATTGCCAGCGCGGGCTCCGCGCCGGAGAGAAATGTCGGCGGGGGCTCCCCGCTGGGAGAAGTAACACCAAAGAAGCCGCGATCAGCGGCGTGCAGTAAAGAAAAATGGGAGAGCTCCGCTCACCGCCCCCGGAGGGAAACGGCTGTCGGCCCTGCCGACGCAAAAACAGACTGCTCCTTGCGGAACAGTCTGTTTTGATTGCAATAAAATACGGGATCAGCGCTTGCTGAACTGCGGTGCACGACGTGCAGCCTTGAGACCGTACTTCTTTCTTTCCTTCATTCTCGGGTCGCGCGTGAGGAAACCGGCCTTCTTCAGTGCCGGACGCAGCTCTGCGTTGAACTGCAGCAGTGCGCGGGAAACACCGTGACGGATCGCACCTGCCTGACCGGTCACGCCGCCGCCTGCAACGGTGCAGACAACGTCGAACTGTGCAGCAGTCTCGGTCAGCTCGAGCGGCTGACGGACGATCAGCTTCAGGGTCTCAAGACCGAAGTACTCGTCGATGCTTCTGCCGTTGATCGTGACATTGCCGGAGCCCGGGTACAGGCGAACTCTTGCGACGGAGTGCTTCCGTCTGCCGGTGCCGTAAAACGACTTCAGCTTTGCTTCGTAAGAAACTGTTTCACTCATTGTTCAGGCTCCTTTCTTACAGTGTCCACAGCTCAGGCTTCTGAGCGGCGTTCTTGTGCTCTGCATCTGCATAAACGCGGAGACGCTTCATCGAGGTTCTGCCGATGTGATTGTGCGGCAGCATACCCTCAACAGCGATGAACATTGCGTGCTCCGGTCTCTTTTCCATCAGCTCGCGGTAGGAGACCTTCTTCAGGTGGCCGATCCAGCCGGTGTGCCAGATCTCGAACTTCTGATCCAGCTTCTTGCCGGTCAGAACTGCCTTTGCGCAGTTGATGATGATAACATGATCGCCGCAATCGACGTTCGGGGTGAAATCGACCTTGTGCTTGCCGCGGAGAATCGCAGCAGCCTTTGCAGCGGTGCGGCCGAGCGGCTGACCTGCTGCGTCAATGATGTACCATTTCCGGTTGATCTCTGCAACCTTCGGCATCGTGGTTGACATAGTAGTTTCCTCCATACAAATTTCTAGGTGCCGGCGCGCGGGCGATCCACGGGGCGGATCATGACCGGTTTCCGGCGTGCTTCCTTATTATACACGATAAGGCATTGCTTGTCAATGGGCAAAATCCCGAATTTTCAAAATATATCGCCCGTTCTCTTGTTTTCTCTGGATATCTCTCCGGATTGCTCGTTTTCTCGTCTTTCATTTCACTTTTGAGATCCGGTAGGGGAGAGGCAGAAAAACAAGCAGATATGCAGAAAAATCAGTCCTCTTCCGGCATATCCCAGTTATGCCAGACGTTTTGCACATCGTCGTCATCTTCGAGATGCTCAAGCAGCAGACCCATTTTGCGGAGGGACTCCTCCTCGGTCAGGGTGACATAGGTGCTCGGAACCTCCTCAGCCTCTGCGGAGGTGACGAGATAGCCCTTTGCGGTCAGACCTTCGCGCAGATCGCTGACCGCTGCGGGATCGCAGACGATCTCGATGCTGTCCTCGGAATAGGTCATATCGTCGCCGCCCAGCTCCATGACGTCCTCAAGTACAGCGTCCTCCTCCAGCTCGCCCTCGTGCTCGATGACGATGATGCCTTTTTCGGAGAACAGGTAGGAAACGCAGCCCGTGGTGCCGAGGTTGCCGCCGAACTTATCGAAATAATGGCGGATGTTGCCCGCGGTGCGGTTCTTGTTATCGGTCAGGCACTCGACGATGACGGCCACGCCGTTCGGGCCGTAGCCTTCGTAGGTGAGTGATTCATAGTTGTTCTTGTCGCTGTCGCCGGCTGCCTTTTTGATCAGGCGGTCGATGTTGTCATTCGGCACGTTGTTTGCCTTTGCCTTCGCGATCAGATCGCGCAGCTTGCTGTTGTTGTTCGGATCGGGACCGCCCTCTTTGATGACGACCATCATCTCACGGCCGATCTTCGTAAAGATCTTCGCCTTGACGGCGTCGGTCGCTTCCTTTTTCCGCTTAATGTTATTCCATTTGGAATGTCCGGACATGAAGAACGCCTCCTATTCTGAAATATTCTGTTCCTGCTGACTTTCCTGCCAGATCACGGAAAAGAGCTCCCGCAGTCTTTCGGTCTGTCCGCAGAGATATAAATATCCGAACAGGCATTCAAAGCCTGTTGCCTTCCGGTAATCCGCCGGTGTTGCGTGCTTCGGCACGCTGATGCCGCTTGCGTTCCTGCCGCGCCGGAGGATATCCGCCTCCTGCTCGGTGAGCAGCTCTGCGATCCTGCCTGCGGCGTCCGCCTGATATGCGGCTCTGACATGGGCGACGGCCTGCTTGTGCAGCTCTCGCGCGGGACGGTTCCCCTCGCGCAGGAGCGTTTCCCGCACCATGACCTCATAGACGCTGTCGCCCAGAAATGCGAGTGTCAGCGGGCTGTACTGCTTTGCCTCGTCCGCAGTCAGCGGCGTCTGCGTCTGCAAAAAATCAATCGACATAATCGAACTCGAAACCGTTGATCGAAACGGTCACGCCCTCCTTCGCACCCATTGCCTCGAGCTTGTCGATGATGCCGCTGCTGCGGAGCACACGCTCGAAATACTGGAGCGACGACCAGTCATCGGGATTGATCGTGCGCATGATCGGTTCCATGAACGGTGCATCGACCTGATACACACCGTCGCTGTCGATCACGATTGTAAACCGCTTCTGCTCCTCCGGTGTTTTCTCCGGAATCGCCTCCGGCTCAAACCGCTTGACCGGCGGGAGCGTCGCGAGTGTCGCCGCAATTTCGTCGAGCAGCGGCTTGGTGCCCTGCGCGGCGGCTGCGGAGATCACGAAGAACGGCAGTCCCTTTTCGGCCACATAGCTGTGGAGCCGTTCGATCTGCGCTTCATCTGCAAGATCGGCCTTGTTTGCCGCAACAATCTGCGGACATTGGCTCAGCTCCTCGGAGAAATTGCGCAGCTCCTTGTTGATCATTTCAAAGTCCTCGATCGGGTCGCGCGCCTCGCTGCCGGAAACGTCGATCACATGGACGATCAGGCGGCAGCGTTCCACATGCCGCAGGAACGCGTGGCCGAGCCCTGCGCCTTCGGCGGCACCCTCGATCAGGCCGGGGATATCGGCCATGACGAAGGAACGCTCATCATCGAGCCGGACAACGCCGAGCACCGGCTCAAGCGTTGTGAAATGATAGTTTGCGATTTTCGGCTTGGCAGCCGATACGACAGAGATCAGCGTGGATTTGCCCACGTTCGGGAATCCGACCAGACCGACATCCGCGAGCAGCTTGAGCTCTAAGATGACGTCATATTTTTCGCCGTCGTAGCCGGGCTTTGCAAAGCGGGGGACCTGTCTGGTCGAGGTTGCAAAGTGCTGATTGCCTTTGCCGCCTCTGCCGCCCTTTGCGAGGATCACAGGCTCATCGCCGGAGATATCCGCCATGACCCTGCCGGTCTCCGCTTCCCGGATGACCGTGCCGCGCGGCACCTTGATGACCAGATCGGGGGCACTTTTGCCGGTGCACCGCTTGGCGGCACCGTTCTGCCCGTTCTCTGCAACATATTTCCGCTTGTAGCGGAAGGAGATCAGGGATGTGAAATGGTCATCGGCTACGAATACCACATCGCCGCCCTTACCGCCGTCGCCGCCGTCCGGGCCGCCTGCCGCGACATACTTCTCGCGGTGGAAGCTGACTGCGCCGTCGCCGCCGTTGCCGGCTTCGATGCGGATCCTTGCCTGATCCACGAACATAGACATAAACTCACCTCATAAGAAATCCCCCTGCCGGAACAGCAAGGGGACTATGCGGTCATCGCATAAGCGGCACCGCACCGGAACGCTCCGGCACGGTACCGTGCTTTTTCTTACTGCTCGACAGCGTAAACGCTGACGCGCTTGCGGTCGCGGCCGTAGCGCTCGAAGCGGACCTGACCGTCGATCGTTGCAAACAGGGTATCATCCGAACCGATGCCGACATTGTTGCCCGGGTGGATGTGGGTGCCGCGCTGACGAACCAGAATATTACCGGCCAGCACATACTGACCGTCGCCGCGCTTGACGCCCAGACGCTTTGCCTCGGAGTCACGGCCGTTCTTGGTGGAACCGACGCCCTTTTTGTGCGCGAAGAACTGCATACTAATACGGATCATTGAAATACACCTCCGTTTTTCAGATTGTACCGCTGCTCAGGAACCGGAGACCGTGACGCAGAAATCGTCCGCAAAGTCCTCCGAGAGTGCCTGAAAATGCAGCAGCAGCCCGTTAAGGATTTTGGAATGCACGGGATCCGGTCTGTCAAGCCGGATCGAGATCTGATTCTGTCCGTCTGCGGCAGGGGAGACCTGCACACAATCCTCCGGTGCGCCGAAGCCGTCCTGAAGGATCGCCGTGGTCAGCTGCACTGCCGAGGACACTGCCGCGCAGAGTACCGAGTAACCGGTATCCTCTGTGAAGTCGTCGTGTCCGGAAACGGTACAGGCAATCAGCATCCCGTTCTGACGCATGAAATGCGCTTTCAGCATTGCCCGTGCTTATTTGCTGATGGAGTCGATGCGGACCTGCGTGAACGGCTGTCTGTGGCCCTTTGCACGCTTCTGACCGCACTTCGGCTTGTAGGTAAAGACGCGAATCTTCTTGCCCTTGCCGTTTGCGAGCACCGTAGCGGTGACCTTTGCACCGTCAACGAGCGGTGCGCCGACGGTCAGACCGCTCTCGTCGCCGATTGCTGCGACCTGATCGAAGGTGACGGTAGCATCAACGTCAGCGGCGAGCTTCTCAACGCGGACGACGCTGCCTTCCTCGACCTTCAGCTGCTTACCGCCTGTCAAAATGACTGCATACATGGTATTTTGGCACCTGCCTTTTCTTTAATCTCGCTGCGAACGGTGCGTATCCCGCCCGGAAACGGGCATAATACGGCTTCAACCGTACAACATGCGGCTTTTTCATTATACAAAATTTTCGCCGTTTTGTCAAGAGCTGACAGAAAGCCGCCGGTAGAATCATCGGCGGCTTTCTGCGCGATTTTTGTGGATTTTCACTGTCTGTTCTCGAACTGCTCTTTGGTGAGCTGTTTTGCAATATACCGGAGTACGCGGGTCATGTCGGAGCCGTTGACGCCTGCGGTGCCGTCACAGTCCGCATTGCGCAGCCCCTGATCGGTAATGACCGCACTTTTGTCCTCGGCAGAGAATCTTGCGATCAGCACGGCGTCGGAGACATCCACAACGCCGCTGCAGTCTGCGTCACCGAGCAGCGTGACTTTGCCGGTGCTGCCGGAACCGGTCTTGATGACGGATTCTGTTGTGGCAGCCGGAGCTTCCGTTGTCGTCGTTTCGGCAGGCTGGGTCACGGCCGGCGGGAGTTCGGGATCGTAGGTGTCCCAGTCGGGGAGCTCGTCAAGCGTGATGCAGTAGTCGCTTGTGTAGATTTTTTTCAGCTCGGCGGGATCGGTCAGCTCGGTCAGATACCGCTGATACCACGGGCAGAAATACAGCCATGCGGCCTTGTCCGCAAGCAGATTTTCAAGCGACGGGATCGTGTCGTTTTCGCTCATGACGACCATTTTGCGGCCCTCGGTCTGCGCGACCATGGAGTAGAATGTCGCGGAGATCGCGCTCGGGTTCGGCTCACTGTTGTTGATCGCGTTGTACTTGTCAATCCCCTGAAAATCGACATATTCGTCGCCCGGATACCATTCGGCAGCATGTGCGGAGGTCGAGCCTGTCCAGATCCAGAGCAGGTTGTTCAGCTTATACTTGTTCGTAAGCTGATCCCACATGTAGCGGTACAGAGCCTTGCAGGCTTCGGGGCCGTCTGCGCCCCACCAGAACCATGCGCCTTCTGCCTCATGCAGCGGACGGAACAGGATCGGAACACCGGCATCGCGCGCCTTGCCGAGCTGCTTTGCGAGGTTTTCAAGGTCAGCGTCGATCTTCTCGCGCTCCCATGTGCCCTCCTTGACCGCATTCGCCGCGCTGAACGTCGTGAAGTTGCCGCCGTTTGCCGCGGACTCGACATAGAATGCGACCTCGCTGCTGCCTTTTTCGGTCGGGACATTCCAGTGGAAGGTCACGGTCGGGATGCCGCCCTTTTCCTTGTACCACGCGACCACGCGCTCCGGCGCATCGTCCTCGTAGGCATTTGTCGTATTGTAGAACAGGAAGTCGATGCCGCGGATCGCGGGCTGCTTGCCGGTCGTTTTCTGAATATACTCAAATTCCGCTTCGTTGTCAACGAGATAGTCGATCTCTCTGCCCTGCGATTCCCACGCATTCTTATTATAATTGTGTGAGCCGCAGTATTCCTGCTGCCCGGAGAGGATATGCTTGCCGTAGACGCTCCGCAGATAGGTATAAAGCTTGCGTGCTTCCGTGCTCGCATTCGGATTGCAGGGCGCATCGTCCGGCGTGAAGCTTGTCAGATAGGCAGGGGCGTCCGTCAGCTTGAGATAGTCAAGGAAGGTATAGCCCCAGTAGCTTTTGACCGTGATCGTATTTTCGCCTTTTTTGAGATGCACATAGCCTGCGGGAAGCTCCTGCCAGCCCTTGCCGGAGTTGAACGGGAACAGCACCTCGCCCTGTGATTCGCCGTTGACAAGCAGATACTGCGTTTTGTCGGGCTTTTCGGGATTGCCGAAGCACTGGATATAGCAGATGCTCAGCCCGTAGTAGCCGTCCGCCGGGACATTGACCGTCACGGTTGCGGCGGCGTCCTTGCGGTCGATGTAGACATAGCTGTCGCCCGACCAGCCCTTCATGTCGCAGACATTTCCGAAGCCGTCCTCGTCGATCTGCTCCCAGGTGATCGGCTCACGGTTTTCGCAGTCTGTCAGCGTGCCGCTTTCAAATTCGGCCTTGATCTCCGTTCCCGCCGCGGCAGAAGTCCCCGCCGGCAGCGAGAGCGCACTGATGCTCAGCATCGCTGAAATCAGCAGTGCAGTTGATTTTCTCTTTCTCATGTTTGTAACCTCTTTCAGATAAAATCTATCATCAGCCCCGTGCGGAGCCGTGTGACCTTTTATAGGCTTGGAATCCCGTTGCTGATGCACCGCAGATTCCTTTATTTTTCAGCAACCAGATAAAACCTGTGAATCCGTCCTTCGAGATATCCCTGCACCCGGCAGAGCTGTTCGGCGGCAAAAAGCTGCTCGGTGCAGCGGTCAACGGAAAAGCCGGGGAACTCCCATACGATCACCCGTGCAAACCAGACCAGCGCGCCGACATCATAAAAACGGATCGGGAGATGCACCTCTCCCTGCTCCCGGAGCGTAAAACCCGCCTGACAGAACCGTTCTGTCTGCTCTGAAAGCGTAAGCTCCGGGAACGGAACCGGCGTACCGGGCTGCAGGAGATTCACAAGCTCGCGGTCATTGTCCCGCCCGACCTGCTGCGTCACGAAGAAGCCGCCCGGTCTGAGGACGCGCTTTAATTCGCGGACGTCGTAGCTGCCGTGCCGGTTGAGGATCACGTCAAACTGCGCGTCGCCAAACGGCATTGCGGTTTCGTCCGGCATGGGGCGGAAGTCAATGCCCAGCGGCAGCAGACGCTCTCTGCAAAGCGCAATGTTCGGCGGCCAGCCCTCTGTTGCGGCGGTGTTCTCATGCGGATGACCGAGCGACAGCAGAAACTCTCCGCCGCCGGTGTCCATGTCAAGCAGCTGGTCGTCCGGGTGCAGATACCGCCGCAGGACTTCAGTCAGCTCCCACGGGAGCGCGTCGTCGCCGGACAGCATTCTGCCGTCCAGATGCGAAAAATCCCAGCCGTGCATCTGTGCCTGACGCTCCTCGGCCTTCCAGCTTTCAATCAATTCTTGTTTGTGCATCATAACTGCTCCTTTTTATCATATTCATGTTCCGATATGACAGGTGCAGTCTGACAGCAGGATTGTGTCCCGTTGCAGCCTGCTGTCAGTGCTGCACCGGGCAGTTAATTCGCGGCATCACGTTTTTCCTTTCATCGGTATCCGTGTATCGCAGATACCTTTTTTATTTCTCCAGCTCCATGACCATATCAACTCTGCGCTGATGACGGCCGCCCTCAAATTCCGTGAACAGGAATGCATCGAGGATCTCCTTTGCAAGTCCCGAGCCGACGACGCGTGCGCCCATGCAGAGCACGTTTGCGTCATTGTGCAGGCGGGTGAACTTTGCACTGTAGGTCTCCGAGCATACCGCCGCGCGGATGCCCTTCATCTTGTTGGCGGTCATGCACATGCCGATGCCGGTGCCGCAGAGCAGAATGCCCATATCGGCCTCGCCGTTCTGGATCTTCTCGCAGACAGCCTTGCCGATGACCGGGTAGTCGCTCGGTGCTTCGTCGGTGCCGCAGTCGATGTACGGCATCTCCTGATCCTCTAAATACTCCTTGACGATCTTCCGCAGATCTGCTGCGGCGTGGTCACTTCCGATTGCGATCATAATTGTACCTCCTGAATTTTATGTTGTTATCCGATTTTGACTGCCTGCAGATAGCTGACGGAAAGTGCTTCCGGCGGGACAGGCTCCGTGCGCATCGCTGCCATTGCAATGCCGCATGCCGACTGATCCCGCAGATGCATCGGTGCTTCGAGGAAGCCCTCGCAGCTTTCCCGCAGGATCGCGGTGCCGTCGCCGATCACCATGACCGGTTCGCTGTAATGCTCGATCTGCGCGGCGATATCGCCCGCTTCGAGCACCGCGTCCTCCGTCAGCCGGGTGACGGTTCTGCCGTTACTCTCAAAAAAGGCGCAGTAGCAGAGATTTTTTCTTGCGGCAAGGCAGGCGCAGAGAATGCCCGTTCTGCCGCAGAGATTCCACGCAAGCCCCTCCAATGTGGAAATGCCCGCGCATGTTTTATTGCCCGCAAAGGCGAGTGCCTGCATCGCGGAAATGCCGATCCGCAGGCCGGTATACGAGCCGGGGCCGTTCGCAGCCGCAAACACATCGACCTCCTGTACGGTATGGCCGGTTTCCGCGATCAGTTCTTTGACCATAGGCAGCAGGATCTGCGAATGTGCCCGCTTGGTATACAGCATCCGGTATCCGAGCAGCGTGCCGTTTTCCGTGAGCGCGCAGGACGCGGTGCTGCCCGAGGTATCAACTGCCAGAACGATCAAGCAGCTCATCTCCTTCCAGTGTGATCTGACGCGGCAGGTCACCCGAGCCGGTGATCGTGATTTTCACGAGCGGCTCCGGCAGATCATCCGCGATATTCTCCGCCCATTCGATCACAAAGACCGAATCCTCCAGCGGATAGTCCCAGAAGCCGGTCGTTTCCAGTGCTTCGGGAGAGGTCACGCGGTACATATCAAAATGATATACCGGAACGCAGCCCGCCGCGTGATATTCATTGACAAGTGCGAAGGTCGGGGAGCTGACCAGATCGGGCAGTCCCAAGCCCTCGGCCAATCCTCTGGTAAAGGTCGTTTTGCCCGCGCCGAGTCCGCCGAAGAATGCGACGCAGGTTCCCGGACGGAGAGCCGCGCCGATCTTCTTTGCAAGCGCGTGCGTTTCCGCGGGCGAATTGGTTGTAAACGAAAGCATAGGTTCAGTCCTGTTTCATAGAGTATTGCACCGTGAGGGTGCAGCATTTCTGCTTCGGGTCGCGTACCGCGGTGATCTCCGTGATCTCCTCGCTGTTGTCCGCGAACGCTCCGGAGAGCGTCTGCTTCAGCAGCAGTGCCATGCCGCAGACCTCGCCGTCCCACTGCAGCGGATAGAATCCGCAGTGTTCGAGCATGACCGTCCAGATTTCGGATTCCGCGGTCTCCGCCGTGATGCGGAACGAGGCGGCGGGTTCCTTGTCAAACAGCCGTGCGGTCCGCATCTCATGCCGCTGCAGACGCTTCGCAATCTGTGCGGTGAGCTCTTTGAGCGGCTCCTGAAATTTCTCCTGCACGATCTGCTGAAAGGCCGTGCCGCAGTGCACCTCGACAAAGGCGTCCGGTACGGTGATGACGGCGTCCGTGCGCGAAGGCCGGAACGCATCGGGATCGTCCGGTTCTTCATCGGAGAGCACGGTCTGCGGATAGGTGATATGCAGATCGGGGTAGCGGTCGGCCAGCCCGCGGACTGCCGCCGCATTCATTTCCAGCTCTGCGGTATTGCCGGGGCTTTGCAGCGTGCCGAGCTCCTTTGTGAGCGTAAATCCTTTGCCGTCTGAGCGCATCGCCTCGGAGAACAGCTCCGCCGCGAGCCCTTCTGTGGAAAGCTGCGTCATTCGGTTCGCCTCCTGTTCGTCAGAAATCCATACATATTTATTATAGCAATATCCGCATGTAAAGTCAAGTCGCGGATTGCGATTGCGCATGGTATGGGGATAATATGACATAGTGCGCTGCGTTTTCGGCGGATTGGACAGCGGGTGCGTTTCATATTTGGGATATTTGACAATTATCATAAAACCGCTTGCAATTTTGAACAATTTATGCTAAACTTTATATATAGTGTCAGAATGCTTGGACTGAAAGGATGTTGATTATGAAAAAGAGGTTATTGTCGATCGTTTTATCTGCGGCAATGGCGGCAGGTATGTGCGGAACAGGAACGGCTGTTACGGCGGATGATTCCGCAGAACAGAACGAACACAGATACCGGCGTTTTGAACTCAGCATGACATGGGACGAGGCGGATGCCTACTGCAGAGCACAGGGCGGTCATCTTGCGACGGTCACAAGTGCAGAGGAACAGGCTCTGATCGAGGACTTGCTGGAATCAGGCAGCAAAAATCATTACTGGCTCGGCGGACAGCTCAGCAGCCGGGAACTGACATGGATCACGGGAGAGACCGTCGACTATACGCACTGGGCGGGCGGTCAGCCGGATAATTACTTCGGGGATGAAGACAGCCTTGTCATCTCACGCGAGCCGGTCGGTTCGATCATAAAGCCTTTCGACTGGCATGACCTCAACCGGAGCGGTGAGAGCGATAATTCATTCCGCGATCTGTTCGGCACGGATAACATCGGTTTTATCTGTGAATGGGAAGGACAGGAGGAACAGGGAACGCACAGATATCAGCGCTTTGATCTCGGTATGACATGGGACGAGGCGGATGCCTACTGCAGGGCGCAGGGCGGTCATCTTGCGACGGTCACAAGTGCGGGGGAACAGGCTCTGATCGAGGACTTGCTGGAATCAGGCAGCAAAAATCATTACTGGCTCGGCGGACAGCTCAGCAGCCGGGAACTGACATGGATCACGGGAGAGACCGTCGAATATACGCACTGGGCGGGCGGTCAGCCGGATAATTACTTCGGAGATGAAGACAGCCTTGTCATCTCACGCGAGCCGGTCGGCTCGATCATAAAGCCTTTCGACTGGCATGACCTCAACAGAAGCGGCGAAAGCGATAATTCATTCCGCGATCTGTTCGGCACGGAAAACATCGGTTTTATCTGTGAATGGGAAGGACAGGAGGAACAGGGAACGCACAGATATCAGTGCTTTGATCTCGGTATGACATGGGACGAGGCGGATGCCTACTGCAGGGCACAGGGCGGTCATCTTGCGACGGTCACAAGTGCGGGGGAACAGGCTCTGATCGAGGACTTGCTGGAATCAGGCAGCAAAAATCATTACTGGCTCGGCGGACAGCTCAGCAGCCGGAAACTGACATGGATTACGGGAGAGACCGTTGAATATACGCACTGGGCGGGCGGTCAGCCGGATAATTACTTCGGGGATGAAGACAGCCTTGTCATCTCACGCGAGCCGGTCGGTTCGATCATAAAGCCTTTCGACTGGCATGACCTCAACCGGAGCGGTGAGAGCGATAATTCATTCCGCGATCTGTTCGGCACGGATAACATCGGTTTTATCTGTGAATGGGAAGGAACGGAAGAAACGCCGCAGGTCACGACAGAACCGCCGCAGGTCACGACCGCAGCAGCACCCGAAACGACCGCTGCCGCTGCAACGACGACAACGGCAGAATCCACAGCTGCCGCGGTCACAACAGCATCGGAAACCACGGCTGCCGAAGTTCCGGCAGAAACAACAACAGAAGCTGTCACGACGACTGCCCTGCCTGCCGTTCGTTCCGCTTTTGAAACGATCGAAGCGGAAACCGCAGATCAGATATACGGACTCACTGTGCAGGAGCAGGCGGATAATCTGACCGTGCTCGGATATATCAGTAACGGAAACTATGCAGTGTATCAGAATCTTGATTTCGGAGACGGCGCAAAATACTTCTCCATGACGGCAAATGCTTCTGCTTCTTCCGCATCGGGCGGCACGGCAGAACTGCATCTCGACAGCGCAGACGGAAAGCTGATCGGCAGCATTGATGTCCCGCTGACCGGCAGTACAGCGGATGACTGGCTGATCTATTATCCGTTCGGGGGTGAGATTACGCCGACAGAGGGCGTTCATGATCTGTATATCATATTCCGGAACGATTCGCCGGATTATGTGATGAATGCAGATAAGTTTGTGTTCAGTAAGGAACCTCAGCAAACGCTCCGCCGCGGTGATGTCAATGCAGACGGCAGCATTGACCTGAAGGATGTGACTGTGCTGCGGCGTCATCTTGCAGGCGGCTGGAATGTCATCATCAGCGAGGCAAATTCCGATGTGAACAGGGACGGCTCGATCGACCTCAAGGACGTTACGACCCTGCGCAGATATCTTGCGGGCGGCTGGGGCATCACGCTCTGACCGGGAAGAATAACGCAGAAAGAATCGTGAATATTTATGTACCGCAGGGCTGTGTGCTCTGCGGTATTTTTGCGGGGCAGCCCCCGCGGGCGATTCCTAAAGTTCGCCGGAGGGAAAGCCGAAACATAAATATACTGCTCTGCTTGCTTTTTACATGATAATATGCCATAAGCGGGCAGTGCCCGCCTCCGTTTTATCTCCCATGCAGCGAAGCAGAAACTTTTTCGTACTTCTCCCATTGAAATTCCCCGCATAATATGCTATAATGAAGATGAAATTTGCCGAATCAGGGGAGCAACCCCGCATCAGCCGCATCACCGATAAAAGGAGTTTTTCAGATGATCGCAACCGTTACCATGAATCCCGCAGTGGATTACACCGTTCTGCTGGAAGAACCGCTTGTCCGGAACAGCGTCAACCGCACCTCGCATGAGCGCATTACCGCGGGCGGCAAGGGCGTCAATGTCTCGCTGATTTTGCAGCAGCTGCAGATCCCCACGACCGTCTACGGCTACCTTTCCGGAACGACCGGCACCATGATCGCGGAGCAGCTGCAGCGCACGCAGATCCCGACGGACTGGATCGTGCTGCCGAATCAGATGAACCGCATCAACCTGAAGGTCAAGGATCACGACGCTGTCACGGAGCTGAACGGCAGAGGCGTCGCGGTCTCTCCGGCAGACGCCGAGATGCTTCTGAACAAGCTGCGAAAATACGGCGACGGCGATTACATCGTGCTGGCGGGCTCTGTTCCCGCAGGCGCACCCGCGACCTTCTATGCGGATATCATGCACGCGCTGGCCGATACCGGTGTGCGTTTTGCCGTCGATGCGGAGGGCGAGGCACTCCGTGCGGCACTCGCGGAGCATCCGTTTGTCGTCAAGCCGAACCTCAGAGAGCTCTGCTCCGTGTTCGGGATTGATGAGATTGTAACATGGTGGGATGCACTGCCCTACGGCAGGCAGATGATCGAAATGGGTGCACAGAATGTGCTGCTTTCTCTCGGGGCGGACGGTGCCCTGCTGTTCAATGACGAGAACCGTGTCTGGCATCTTTCCGCGCCGCACGGCGAGGTCAAGAATGCGGTCGGCTCCGGCGATTCGATGCTTGGCGGTTTCCTTGCGGGCTGCGCGGCCGGCCGGGAGCTCACGGAGGCACTGCGCATGGGCATTGCGGCGGGCTCCGCGACTGCGTTCAGCGAGTGGATTGCAACGCGCTCCCGCATGGAGAATCTGCTGAAAACACTCCCCTGCCCGACAGAGCTTTTATGACCGCCGCGATTCCGGTGATCATCGTCTGCTCCGTACTTGCAGCAGAAATATACTTCGTCATCCGGCAGTTTGCTGCATTGCGGGAAATTCTGCGGCGCAGCACATATTCCTGCCGTACACGCGGTTCTGTCATTGCCAGCAAAAAGTGCAGCAAGCGCGGCGGTGCCGATACTTACCGCTATACCGTGCGCTTTCTAGCCGATGAACAGGAATATACCTTCCGGTTTGAACGGACAGAAACCGACGGGCCGGTCAGCACCGGCAAACGCATCGTGGTCATTTATCCGGAAGGAAAGCCATCTGCGGCATACGCACAGCTGGAAACAGACTGTTTCCGCCAACAGTGCATGATGACCGCCGCGCACATCGTACTGCTGGGACTGACGGCATTCGGTTCCGGCGCAGTCTCCGAATTGTTTCCGCAAAACCTGCGGACGCCTGCATTGCAGGGCAGTCTGATCCTCTGGGTCGCTGCATGCCTGCTGTTCGCCGCGTTTATCGTCTGGGAGCGCATCTGTATGCGGACGCAGAGTGCGCATACAACCGGCACTGTCGTCCGGTCATTTTCGACGAGTTACCGGGGCACTGTCACCCGGTATCAGACCGTCCGCTACACGGTCAGCAATCAGACGTATACCTTTACACAGGCGCAGTCAGGGCGGTCTGCAAAATCCTGTCTGCCCGGCAGCCGTATTCCTGTCCGGTATCTGAAAAAGGCGCCGTTTGCGGCGGAATGTGCCGACCGTGTGGAATGGCTGCGGTGGTGGTGCGTCTTTTTTGCGCTGTTTTTCCCCGCGCTGATGCTGTTCCGGTATCTGACAGGATAATCATGAGGTGACGGTATGTTTCTCTGGATTTATGCCGCGGTACTGGTCTCCGGCATTCTGCTGCTGAAACGCAAAAAGCGTGCAGATCTTGCAAAAGGCGATCAGTCACAGGTCGGATACGGCATGGCCGGGGGGCTCTTTGCCGGGCTGATGATCTTCGGCGGCATCATGGTTTTGCTTATGCAGCTCATGACATACCATTATTTTCTGTATTTTACAGAGAGCCGGAAGCAGACTGTCGCTGCCGAAATGGGAATGCTCGACAGCACTGATGTCCGCTATACGAAGTTTTCGTCAGCCTTCGGCGGGCCGGACGGCACAAACCGCAGCCTGACGCTCAGGTGCAGGACTGCGCCGATGACCGTGCTTGAAACCTGCTGCCGCGGGGATCTGAAAACCTTTACCGCAGACGGCATCGTCTATGATGCTGCCGCCCTGACCGATCAGGACGGCATTTTGCATTATGACGCGCCGCTGCCGGATGAGGAAGAACGCGGTGCTTTTACACGCGGAACGGTGCAGGATTTCATCGGCAGGGACGGCTGCACCGGCTTTTTTGAGTACAAGTATAACGGGCGTCGCTATTGGATCATCTGCTATGAGGACGGAAGCGAATGGTACCGCATGAAGATACGGGCGTAAAGCGCGAACAGAGGGAATCACCCGCGAGGATTCCGCGCGCACTTTCGGCTTTCCGCTTGACAAATCCTTATTTTTGCTTTATAATAGAGGGGCATATTATGGAAAGGCGGTTTTTCGCATGAAAAATACGGATAAGCAAATGGATCAGCTCGTCGCGCTCTGTCAGGGCCGCGGCTTTGTGTACGCAGGCTCCGAGATCTACGGCGGCCTTGCAAACACATGGGATTACGGCCCCCTCGGCGTGGAACTGAAAAACAATATCAAAAAGGCATGGTGGCATTTCTTTGTGCAGGCCAATCCGCACAATGTCGGTCTGGACAGCGCGATCCTCATGAACCCGCAGACATGGGTGGCATCCGGTCATCTCGGCGGCTTCTCCGATCCGCTCATGGACTGCCGCGAGTGCAAGACCCGTCACCGCGCAGATAACCTGATCGAGGACTTCGACGGCACGAACGTCGCAGGCTGGACGAATCAGCAGATGACCGACTACATCAAGGAAAAGGGCATTGTCTGCCCGAACTGCGGCAAGGCAAACTTCACCGATATCCGCCAGTTCAACCTGATGTTCAAGACCTTCCAGGGCGTCACCGAGGACAGCAAATCCGAGCTGTATCTCCGTCCGGAGACTGCGCAGGGCATCTTCGTCAACTTCGCGAACATCCAGCGCACGACCCGCCGCAAGATCCCGTTCGGCGTCGGCCAGATCGGCAAGTCCTTCCGCAATGAGATCACGCCCGGCAACTTCATCTTCCGCGTCCGCGAGTTCGAGCAGATGGAGCTTGAGTTCTTCTGCAAGCCCGGCACTGACCTCGAATGGTTCCGGTACTGGCGCGGCTACTGCAAGGACTTCCTGCTCCGCATCGGCCTGAAGGAGGAGAATCTCCGCCTGCGCGATCACTCTGCAGAGGAGCTCTGCTTCTATTCCAAGGCGACCACGGACTTTGAGTATCTGTTCCCGTTCGGCTGGGGCGAGCTCTGGGGCGTCGCAGACAGAACCGACTACGACCTCACGCAGCACAGCAACACTTCCGGCAAGACGCTCGATTACTTCGATCCGGAGACCAACGAGCGTTATATCCCGTATGTCATTGAGCCGTCCCTCGGTGTTGAGAGACTGTTCCTGTCGATCCTGACAGAGGCGTATGATACGGAAGTGCTCGGCACGGATGACAAGGGCAAGGAGGATGTGCGTACCGTCATGCACTTCCACCCGATGCTCGCGCCGTTCAAGTGCGCGGTGCTGCCGCTTTCCAAGAAGCTCTCCGACAAGGCACGCGAGGTCTACGATATGCTTTCGGAGCATTTCATGGTTGATTTCGACGACACCGGCTCGATCGGCAAGCGTTATCGCCGTGAGGACGAGATCGGTACGCCGTTCTGCGTGACCTACGATTTCGATACGGACGAGAAGGATCAGTGCGTGACCGTCCGCGACCGCGACACCATGGAGCAGGTTCGCATCCCGATCACGGAGCTGGTTTCCTACCTGAACGACAAGATCAAGTATTAAGATTCATCAGCCGGTGTGCAAATGCGTGCCGGCTGAACTTTTGTCTGATGCGATTATGTTGCAGGACTATAGATCAGTGATTCAATACCATACATCATTGAAAACAAATACAGTCTGTAGTATCATAATACATGGAAACCGGATTACAAGGACTGCCGAGGAGCAGCTGTTTCTCCCCCAAGAACCGGTCTGCGGCAGTCCCCCTTCCCCAATTCAACCCAAAGATGTAAACCCCACAATTTTACCTCTCCCCAAGAGGAAAGCAGATACCTGGCTTGGTATCTGTTTTTTTTTGGTCGGCAGGGCCGACAGCCGTTTCCCTTCGGAGGCGGTGAGCGGAGCACTCCCAACAGACTGAACGCACGCCGCGGGGCGGCTTCTGATTGGTAACTTCTCCCAAAGGGGAGACCCTGCGGGCGTTTCCCTCGGAGGCGGTGAGCGAAGCTCTCCCAATAGACTGAACGCACGCCGCGGAGCGGCTTTTTTGCGTTATCACACCCAATATTATGGTTCAGTGAACAGTGAAGGTGAATAACGAAAAGGAAAGCATTGCGGTGTGCCTTCGGCAGATTTGACAGATCGCCGCAGGCGATTCCGCTGTTATGCACGCTTCACTTTTCACTTTTTTGCTTTTCTCCCATTGATATTCTGTTTGTAATATGCTATAATGGGAGTGCCGGGATCACCGGCAGGGAAATTGAAACCGTTACGGGGAGGAACCGTTATGAAAACAAAAATCATGATCGCGCTGCTTGCAGCATTGACACTTTGCGGATGCACCGCCGCACCGCAGCCGGGTACTTCGCAGACGGATGCCGAAAGCTCCGCCGCGGAGACCACCGCCGCACCGGAAGAATCTGACGAGGCTTCCGAGGAATCCTCTGAGGAATCGTCCGAGGAGGAGGTCAAGGAGCCGCCGTCCAGAGATGTCGGCGCGGTCGACCCGAATGCGATCACCTTCGAGGACGGCGAGATGTACTCCGGTCACCAGATGGGCGAGGGCGGCGATGAGGCCGATATCGAGCTTTCCGTTGTGGACTTTGAGGGCGACAAAAAGCTGAAAGTACATGTTCTGCGCGACGACCCTTCGTCTGATTTCGGCGTGCCGAAGATCGTGTTCAATCTGCCGAAAATGATCGACAAAGCGCGAATCGGTGATATTGCTCATATCAGCGTTGATTTCACCTGTGTCGGCAATGAGCTCTGGAAGAATGACGACGGCTCCGAAGCTGTGGTCGTCGGCAATTTCCTCGGTGCGCTGGCGGGTAATCTTGCATCGGAAAAAGGCAAGGACGCAGACGGCAATATCACGCAGAACACATGGGCAACGCATTTTGAGTTCAAGCATGAGGACTGGGAGTTCCCGGAGCATACATGGCGCATTGAGACCGACGTTCCCGGCAATAAGATTCCAGCAAACGGCTATGCCGCGAACGACGACGGCACAACGCTCGTTATCATGCGCTGGCCGCAGAAGAACGATGCGGATTTCTACATCGACAATATCACATTCTATGATAAGGACGGCAAGTCCATTCCGATCATCTTCGGAAAAGAGGGCGGCGAGGCTGCTCCCGCGGAGGATGCGTCTGAGGAAGCTGCGGAGTAAACACGCAGACTGAAAAAGCAAACGGAACAGGAGGAACAGGCTATGGCATTGGAACTGATCGTATCCGGACCGGATTTTGAGGAAATCGCCGCAGGCTTTTCTACAGAGGAGCGGGAAATGCTTGTTCTGATTGCGCGTGAGGACTTCGGCGGACAGCCCCAACAAAACGGAACGCTGTACACGAGCACGGAGTTTGCCGCAGTGCTGGATCTTGCATCCGGCGAGCTCTCTGCACATTCCGGCTTTCTGAACTTCCTGATGCCGGATCCGCATCGCTTCGGCAATTTTGTGAAGTACGGCATCTATCATGTCAGAGCCAGAAAAAGCGCAGCTGTTCCTGAGGAAATAAAGCTGAAAAATCATTACCTCAATAAATATTTGCTCACTGCGATTATAGAGGACGGTCTGACCGACCCGCGGCTGGAACAGATCAGGCTGCAATTACAGGCGCAGGCGCAGCAGCAGGCGGATCAGCTTGCAAGCATCACGCCGGAGCCGTATTACAGCGAGGCGTTTCGTTCGGAGATCCGGTTCAATGTGGAGGATGAGACAGTCAGTCCGGAGTTTGTGAAGCGCTGTGAGGAACACCTGAAAAATATGCCGGAACGCATGGCCGGAGTGATCATGGAGGGGGCAAAGAAATACTGCCTGTTCTTCATGGAGCTCTGCAAAGAAGCAGCAGGGAATCAGTATGATCCCAATGAATTTCCGCCCGTCACGCCGGAGACCCCCGCAGCGGAATTTGCAAAATATTTCGGGGTCACTTCCATGCAGATCGAAGCACCGGAGAATGCACGCATCCCCGCTTACCGGCTGAGCGGTCATGCGGACTGGGAGCCGGAGCACGGCCTTGAAATCATCATCCGCGGAGACCGGGTGCTGTATCTCGGCAGCTTCGACTGCAATTCTCCGTGGTCGGATTACGATCCGGACGATGAATGGAACTTTGTGAACGGCATCCGGCAGGATGAACTGTAAATCATACAGCCCGAAGGCAGCGGAACTCCTGCCTTCGGGCTTCTGATTTCCGGAGCACTCCTTTTCACAAAATGCGAACTTTTTGTGAAGTTTATACAGAACACTTGCAATTCTCCGGAAAATGTGGTATGATAATCAGGTATACACTTATATTATTTTTAAGGAGGAAGTATCATGGCTGAACGCTTTACCGTCACCCTGAAACAGATCATTGACGAGTTCCGTCTTGAGGTGCTTTACTGCCCCGGCGACCCCGCCGATATTCTGGTTTCAGAAAACGACATCACCCGTCCGGGCCTGCAGCTCATGGGCTTTTACGAATATTTCAATCCGGAGCGCATCCAGATCATCGGCAAAATGGAGTTTGCCTATCTCTCCACGATCGACGAAAAGGAGCGCGCCGAGCATCTGAACGCCCTGTTCGCGCAGCATATCAAATGCCTGTGCCTGAGCCGCGGTCTGCCCTGCTTTGCGGAGATGCTGACGCTCGCACAGAAATACGCCGTTCCGGTGCTCCGTACCGCGGAATCGACCTCGCATTTCACCTCGAATCTGCTGTCGTTCCTGAACCTGCATCTCGCACCGCGCGTGACCCGTCACGGCGTTCTGATCGAGATCTACGGCGAGGGCATCTTCATCACCGGTGAAAGCGGCGTCGGCAAATCCGAATGCGCGATCGAGCTGGTCAAGCGCGGGCACCGTCTGGTCGCGGACGATGCCGTCGAGCTGCGCAAGGTCTCGAATACGAATCTGGTCGGCACCTCGCCGGAGAACATCCGCCATTTCCTCGAACTGCGCGGCATCGGCATCATCAATGTCCGCAGACTGTTCGGCATGGGCGCGGTCAAGCTCCAGCAGGAGATCGACCTCATCATTGAGCTGGAACCGTGGGACTCCAACAAGGACTACGACCGCATGGGTGTCGATGAGGAATATGCCAACATCCTCGGCGTCAAGGTGCCGTCCATGACGATCCCGGTCAAGCCGGGCAGAAATACCGCTGTCATCATGGAGGTCGCCGCCATGAACAGCCGTCAGAAGAAAATGGGCTACAACGCCACAGAGGAGCTGCTGCACAATCTCGGTCTGGAATCTATGCAGGGCAAAGAGATCATCAAGGATTTCGACGCGTTCTGAGGTGTCCGATGACAGAGCATTTTCAGATTCGTGCAGACCTGCACACGCATACCATTGCATCCACACATGCATATTCAACTGTTACGGAAATGGCCGCGGCTGCCGCACAGACCGGCGTGCAGTTACTCGGCATCACAGACCACGGCCCCGGCGCACCCGATGCGCCCCATGTCTGGCATTTCCATAATTATAAGATCCTCCCGCGCAGAATCGGCGGCGTCTGGCTCCTGAAAGGCGTCGAGGCGAACATCATGGACGAACACGGTACGCTGGACATGAACGCCGATGAGCTGAAATTCTGCGAGTGGGTCATCGCGTCCTATCACGGCTCCTGCGTGAATTTCCCGCTGACAAAAGAGCTCGTCACGCAGGGCTACAGAAAGGTCTGCGAGAACCCGCTCGTTGATGTGATCGGGCATCCGACGACCGCGCTGTTTCCGTTCGACTATGAGCCGGTACTGAAGCTTTTTAAGGAAGCGGGCAAGCTGGTCGAGATCAACGAGAGCTCCCTGCAGTGGAAAAAGGGTGCACTCGAAAACGGAAAAACCGTTTATGCGCTCTGCAAAAAGTATGAAATACCGATCGTTCTGAATACCGATGCGCATTATGCGGGACTGGTCGGAAAAACGCCGATCGCGGAGCAGCTTCTCCGTGATCTTGATTTTCCGGAAAGACTGATCGTCAATCTCGATGCGGAACGCGTCATGGAGATCGCGCACAGAAAGCGCGGCATTGTCTTTACCGAGGAGACAGAGAAAGGGGAACCCTATGAATCCTGATGCATTATCAAAAATCTGCGCTGACTGTGGTGCCTCGCTGGAACAGCAGGTGCCGCTTTCTTCCCTGACGACCTTTCAGATCGGCGGTCCTTGTGCCGCGCTCGTCACGCTGCCCGATGAGACGGCAGCCAAGACGGTGATCACGTATCTGTGTGAACATCAGCTCCCGTACAGCCTGATCGGGCGCGGGAGCAATCTGCTCTGCCCGGACGAAGGCTATGACGGCATCGTGCTGCGGTTCGGCGGTGCACTTGCGGAGCGCATCACCTATCAGGACGGCATCATCACCTGCGGGGCGGGTGTCTCCCTGAAAAAGCTATGCCTGTTTGCACTGGAACACTGCCTGACGGGTCTGGAATTCGCCTACGGCATTCCGGGAACGGTCGGCGGTGCGGTGTATATGAATGCGGGTGCTTATGACGGCGAAATGTCGCAGATTCTGCTCTCCGTCACCGTGCTGGATGAAGCGGGCGAAATCCGCACAGTTCCGGCAGAGGCACTGGAATTAAGCTACCGGCACAGCATTTTCATGGAGAAGGACTGGGTCGTGCTGACTGCTTCCGTCATGCCGGAGCAGGGCAATCAGGATGAGATCCGCGCCAAAATGCAGGATCTGCTCGGCAGAAGAAGATCGAAGCAGCCGCTGGAATTTCCGAGCGCGGGCAGCACGTTCAAGCGTCCCGAAGGCAGCTATGCCTCCAAGCTGATCGACGAATGCGGCCTGAAAGGCTATACGGTCGGCGGCGCGCAGGTCAGCGAGAAGCACGCAGGCTTTGTCGTCAACCGCGGCGGCGCGACCTTCGCGGATGTCATGGCAGTATGCAGTCATGTGCAGGATGTTGTCAGAGAACAGACCGGCTTTGTGCTCGAACTGGAGCCGGAGATTCTGGGAAAACACTGATCCGATGCGGTAAGCAATACGGGAGAACAAAATGCAGGTAATCAAAGATAAGACCGTGTACCGGGAGCTCTGGGACCGGTTCTGTGCGGAATTCGGCTTTGAC
Source organism: Ruminococcus sp. Phil11 (assembly GCA_001940925.1). Classification (GTDB taxonomy): domain Bacteria; phylum Bacillota; class Clostridia; order Oscillospirales; family Ruminococcaceae; genus Firm-04. The sequence continues at coordinate 39,139 of MSGZ01000039.1, read as the reverse complement.
CGGGAGAAGGAGAACTGGCTGATTCTGCCGCTTCCGCACAAGTCGTACAAGGTCTTGCGGCCATGGACAGAAGAACAGGAGCGCATCATCAGCGGTATTTTCAGCAGACTGTGCACAGGGGAAATGTATGCGCTGGACTGGCAGCATGACTGCTTTACCTTTTCGCCGGATGAACATATCCCGCCGGATTTTCAGTTTTACGATGCGGAGCGGGACTGCAATGTTTATTTCCCCGGCTTTTATCCGGACGGAGATTTTCATTTTTTTCTGTCTGCGGACTGGCAGCTCGGTCTGTTCGGGCATCCGTGGCGCGCGGAAATCTGCGTCATGGGAACGGCACTGACTGCGGAATTTGAAAAGCTGAAAGAGCAGCTTGATCTTGCGGAATGAACCGCAATAAATAAGGACACAAATAAAAATGATGGAACTGATCTTAGTGACCGGCATGGCAGGTGCCGGCAAGACCAGCGCGCTCGATGCGTTGGAGGATATCGGATATTACGCGGTGGACAATCTGCCGCTGGCCATGCTGGAGCCGTTCGTGCGGCACTGTCTCGACAAGGGCGGGCGGTATTCCCGCGCTGCGGCGGTCATCGACCTGCGCTCCTGTCACCGGTATTCCGAGCTGGCAGAGGTATTCCGTGCGATGCAGGCGCAGTATCAGAATGAGGTGCGCTTTTCCATGCTCTGCGTGGAGGCGTCGGTCGAGGTGCTCTTAAAGCGCTTCCGCACCTCGCGCAGAAGTCACCCGGTCGCGGTGCGCAAATTTGAGGGCGACCTTGAAAAGGCGATCCGCTTTGAGCATGAGGAGCTGCAGGTGCTCCGCGCAACGGCGGATTTCCCGCTGGATTCCTCGCTCATCACCGCGGCACAGCTCAAAGAGCAGGTCAAGACGCATTTCCTGCAGCGCGTCACCGATGCCATGCCGATCCAGGTCATGAGCTTCGGGTTCAAGTACGGCGTGCCGCTCGAAGCCGATCTGGTCTTTGACGTCCGCTGCCTGCCGAATCCCTACTATGTCGAGGAATTAAAGCAGCACACCGGCGTCGAGCAATGCGTGCAGGACTATGTCATGCAAGCAGCGGAATCGCAGGAGTATTTTGATAAAATTACGCAAATGCTGAAATTTCTGATCCCGCTGTACATCCGCGAGGGCAGGCCGCAGCTGGTCGTTGCGTTCGGCTGCACCGGCGGACAGCACCGCTCCGTGACCTTTGCGGAGCTCATTTCCGCAGAGCTCCGGGATGCGGATATGCATGTGATCCTGCATCACCGCGATTATAAGAAAAATAAGTGAGCTATGAACAGATTACAGAAAATCATTCCCGCTGCCGATATCATCGTGTTCGTCTGCACGACGCTGGCGATCGCAGGCGTGTTCTACGAGGGCATGACGCTGAAATGGTACGGCTTTGTCGGCATACTGGTCGTCTGCATGGACTATACCTTCATGCCCGCAACAATTCTGCATCTGATTGCAGATAAAAAAGACCGGCATATCCTGCCGCATATCATCTCGCTGGTGATGATCGTGACTGCGGTCATCATGAAGCTCGCCGGTGCGGAATATCCGGCAGTCACACTCGTTCTGTGGTATTTCTATATCTGGTTTCTGTACGGGAGCCTGATCGTCCGGCGGAAATGCGGCCGTGACAGGGGGCATACCGAAAGCAAAACATAAATATGCAAGGGAGGCTTTATCATGGCTGAGGTCCAGAGAGGCACACTGATTCTGGGCGGATACAAATTCACCGTCAAAGACTGCAGCGACACAACGGTCTTTCTCTTCGATAACGACGAGGATATCGACGAGGAAAGAGACGTCATCACCAAGACGTTATCCATAGACGTCTGGTTTGAGAAAGGAATGTTCGGTGATGAGGAGGTTTCTCCGGAACTGATCATCAACGAATTTGCAACCGGAACGGATAACATTGACGACATGATCGGCATGGAGTTTGAGGTTAAAGACGTCGAAGAAGCCGAAGAACGCGAGGACACGCTGTATGTCTTTGAGCACGAGCCGCTGATGCATTATAAGCTGAAGATCCTCGGAAAAGAGGGCGGTCAGCTGCATATTCAGATCAGCGGGACCGCGATCACGGACGGCTATTCCAGACCGGAACTGACCGCTCCGTTTGAGGGCGAGTTCTGGCTGAATATCAGAACCTGAATGCGGGAGCATCCGAATGGAACAACGGTATCATGAAGAAGCGGAATTGACCCGCATAATCGCGGCGCGTCTGCCGGCGGATGCCAAAGACGCAAAGCTGCATGTTTTCGATACGGTGACCTCGACGAACGACCTGCTGCGGGACGCCGCAGAGCAGGGCGCGCCGGAATTTACGGTGTATGCCGCCCGGCAGCAGACCGCAGGCAAAGGTCGGCAGGGACGGCAGTTTTATTCGCCGCCGCAGTCCGGGCTGTATCTCAGTATGCTGCTGCGCCCGCAGATCGGCGCGGCGGATGTGCTCGCCCTGACACCGATGGCAGCGGTCGCTGCTGCGGAGGCGGTCGAGCAGTGCAGCGGGCAGCAGGTACAGATCAAATGGGTCAACGATCTGCTGCTGCATGAAAAAAAGATCTGCGGCATCCTCGCAGAAGCGAAGTTTTCGGCAGATTCCGTTCCGGAATACGTAATTGTCGGCATTGGCATCAATCTGACCGCGCCGAAGGGTGGTTTCCCGAAAGAGCTGCAGGAGATCGCGGGGGCGGTTTATCCGCATGGAACAGCACCGGAGAACGCCTTTGCGGAATCAGCCGCCGCGCTGACTGCGGCACTCCTGCGGCAATACCGGAATCTGCCGCAGAAGGGCTATCTCAGCGGCTACCGTGAGCGGCTCTGCGTGCTCGGCAGGCCGATCACCGTGAACGAAAACGGTATTGAGCGTCCGGCAACCGCGCTGGCTGTTGACGACGATCTGCGGCTGCTTGTGCGGTACGATGACGGCACGGAGCAGTGGCGTTCGACAGGAGAAATCCGCATTAAACTGCGAAAATAAGAAGGAGCTGCGCTGCATCCCGAATGGGAGCGCACAGCCAGACCCCGTTATTTGTATCGAAAAAGGACGCTGATGCTTTGATCGGCGTTCTTTTTCATTCTGCGGCCGCAGACAAAACAAGGCACCGATGCATCGCAGCGGTGCCTCATATCATAACGGTCAATAGGAATTGAACAGCCGGAACGTCCATTCATAGGCCCGCGGGTTCGCTTTGAACTGTTCCAGATCGGAATCGAAAATGAAATCGTCCGGGAACACCAGTTCGCCGTCATCGCGGATGCCGTCAGAGCCGCTGGCTTTCAACTGTGTGCACTGATTCTCATAATAGAGCCGCTCAATGAACCCGATGAATTTATAAAAATCATCTGCCCAGAAGCGGTACGCAGTTTCCGTTTCCGCCAGGTTCCAGTCAACCCAGTCATATTTCTGTTCTGTGCGGTACGGAAGCCCGGCCTCCTGTTCGCGCAGCTTCGGGTTCCAGAAGCCGCATTGAACGTCAAATTCAAAGCGGTTGGATTCCGGAAGACAGATATAGCTGAAAGCACAGCTGCACATTTCCCGCAGCGCGGACGGCGGAAACGGAATGTCATTGTCGTTATAGCTGTATGCCGTTTTCCCGTGCCGGTTGATAATGTCGATCCAGTCGTTCCGCAGCGGGTATGCGTCGTGGCCGCATATCCAGTGAAAGGTGATCCATTGATCCTCATCCCACTCGACCGGCTGCTTCTTATCCTGCACGGAAATGCATCTGCCGGTTGCCTTTTCGGTGATCTTCGCATCGAGATACACATCAAGCCCCATGCGGTTTCCCTTCCTTTCCAAATCTCATATTACAGAAAAAGGGCTTTGCGAGAAAGCTGAATTTATCTTTCTGTCACGAATCGGGCAAGTTCTACATTCCCGTCTGTTTCCGCGGATACGATACGAAATCCGCATTTTTCCGTGTAGAACTTCACATTTTCTTTCTTATCCGCAGGCGTTACCAGCGTGATCTTCTCCCAATCCGCAAAAAGCTCCTTTATAAACTGAACTGCCCCTGTACCGAGCCCTTTGCCCTGATATTCCGGAACAATGCAAAGGCAGGTGATCTCATAGACATGTGTTTCCGGCTTTTTACAGGCAATGCATCCAACAGGTTGCCCGTCACACAGAATGATATATTTCGGATGCTCTCTGACGGATGCTTCCATCTCTGCTGCTGTTTTGCCGTACCCGGGGCACGCGCCGTATTTTATGTAATCGCTGTAAAATGCAGCATTGTAGATATTGATCAGCAATTCTGCATCTTCCGGTAATGCTTTTCTGTATTCTGCCGTCACCGGTTGTCACCTCCGCATATTCTTTGCTTCATCGGCACAGGTCACACAAATAAATCAAGCAGCGTCTGCGTCTGCACATCGGCAAGCCCGAAGGTCGTCATTTTGATTGCCGGGATCACCGTCAGAGAAACAAAAGCCATGTTCATAAACGGCGAGATGTTCTCCGGCACGCCGAGTGCGCGCACCGCTTCATTCAGTACACGGTTCTGCGCCGCGACCGTTTCCGCATCCGCATCGCTCATCAGTCCCGCGACCGGCAGCGGCAGCTCTGCAAGAATTTCGCCGTCCGCGGCTGCCGCGCATCCGCCGCCCAATGCCCGGATGCGGTTTGCCGCCGCAGCCATGTCCGCATCATTCGTGCCGATCACAATGAGATTATGCGCATCATGCGAGACAGACGCCGCGATCGCACCGCGCTGCAGCCCGATGCCGCTGATATAGCCGAGCCCCCTGTGACCCGTGCCTTTATGCCGCTCGATCACCGCGAGCTTCAGGATATCCCGCGAAATGTCAATGCCGTTGTTCTTCGTAAAATCAAGCGTTTCAATGCGTTCTTTCGTCAGCAGCTGCCCGGGGATCACGCCGATCACGCGGCATTTATCACCCTGCGGTTCGATACGGAAATCGTCTGCGGAAAGCGCGTCCAGATGAAACGAATGCAGCACCGGCGACCATTTCTCCGCCCGGAGATCCGGCGCATCAAACGGCCTGCATACGCCGTTTTCAACCACGCGGACGCCGCTGCAGTATACATCCCGCACGGCCATGCGGTCAAGGTCGCTGAGCACGAGAATGTCGGCGCGGTAACCCGGTGCGATCGCGCCGGTGCGCTGCAGATGAAAGCACTGTGCCGCCTGGATCGTCGCCATTTGTATGCAGGTAACGGCGGATTTTCCCGCCTGTACCGCAAGACGGATGATGTTGTCAATGTGACCGTCTGCAAGGATGTCGGCAGGATGCCGGTCATCCGTGACAAGCAGGCAGCGGCGGCAGTAAGGCTCCTCAAACAGCGGGAGCAGTGCTTCCAGATTCCGCGCCGCAGTACCCTGCCGGATCATCAGCCACTGTCCCTTGCGCACGCGCTCCAGTCCCTCCGCGGCAGAGGAACATTCGTGATCGCTCTGAATGCCCGCTGCGATATAACGGTCGAGGTCGTGACCGGTCAGCAGCGGCGCATGGCCGTCGATGACCTTGCCGGCAGCCTTCGCCGCTTTGAGCTTGTCCATGACAAAATCCGCACCGGCCAGCACGCCCGGATAGTTCATCATCTCCGCAAGACCCGGCACGCGCGGGTTCGCCAGATACGGCGCAAGATCAGCCGCGGAAAGTGCAGCGCCGGATTCGTCCAGCGGCATCGCCGGAACACAGGAGGGTGCCGTCAGATACACATGCAGCGGCAGATTCTCGCTCATTTCCAGCATGAAGTCGATGCCCGCCGTGCCGCAGACATTCGCGATCTCGTGCGGGTCTGCGACGATCGCGGTCGTGCCGTGCGGCAGAACAGCGCGCGCCAGCTCTGCCGGGGTAAGCATCGTGCTTTCGATGTGGATATGTCCGTCGGTCAGGCCGGGGCAGAGGATGCAGCCGGTCACATCGCGGACGGTATCGGCGTCTGCATCGGTATAATCGCCGGTGCCGAGTACGGTATCGCCGGCGATCAGGACGTTTTCGCGCAGCAGCTCGCCGGTAAAGACATTCAGGACGGTGCCGTTTTTCAGCAGCGTTTTCATTGCGGTCACTCCTTTTTGTAAGCTGCTTCTATTATAACATATTCGCAGATGTGTTTGTGCACAAAAAAGAAGTGCCGGTTTTGTGTAGTATGACGGCACTGTTTCGGGCAACCGGTTTCTTTTTCACAGAATCATCATCTTAATTTCGCTTAAACAACACAAATTCCGCTTGCATTTCCGCTCATTGAATGGTAAAATAAATTGTTTGGATTTCTTTGACTATATGGAGGGCATTATGAAGCATTATCTGGTATCCGCAGAGAAGGTTCTTGAGGAGGTCGGCAGCACACAGGGCGGCCTCACTGCTGAGGAGGCAGCGAGCCGGCTTGAGAAGTTCGGCGCGAACAAGCTGGACGAACCCCCGAAGCCGACGCTGGCAGCGCGCTTTCTCGAACAGTTCAAAAACCCCATGATCCTTGTGCTGATCGCCGCTGCGGTGATCTCCGCAATCACGGGCATCATCTCTGAGGGCAAACTGGACGCCGACGTCTTTATCATTCTGTTCGTCGTCATCGCGAATGCGGTGCTCGGCGTGTATCAGGAGAACAAGGCGGAATCCGCGATCGAAGCACTGCAGGCAATGAGTGCCGCAAACAGCAAGGTCTACCGCTCCGGCGAGCTGACCGTCATTCACAGCTCCGAGCTGGTACCGGGCGACGTCATCACGCTGGAGGCCGGCGACAATGTTCCCGCCGACTGCCGCATCCTCGAATGTGCGGCACTGAAGGCGGAGGAATCCGCACTGACCGGCGAGAGCGTCCCCTCGGATAAGGACAGCGCGGTGCTTTCCGGTGAGGAGGTCCCGCTCGGCGACCGCAAAAATATGCTGTATATGGGCAGCAGCATTGCCTACGGCCGCGCGGAGGCAGTCGTCGTTGCGACCGGTATGCAGACCGAAATGGGCAAGATCGCGGGCGCGATCGCGGATGCCGATGACGATGAAACCCCGCTGCAGAAGAATCTCGATCAGCTCAGCAAGATTCTTTCAATTGCTGTGCTCTGCATCTGCGTGTTTATCCTCGGCATCAACGTGATTCAGATGCTTGTCCGTGACGGCGTCATCACACTGCCCGGATTCCTCGAATCCTTCATGATCTCTGTCAGCCTTGCCGTTGCGGCGATCCCGGAGGGTCTGGCGGCTGTTGTGACAGTTGTGCTGAGCATCGGTGTGACCAATATGTCGAAGCGCGGTGCGGTCATCCGCCGGCTGACGGCTGTTGAAGCACTCGGCTGCGCGCAGGTCATCTGCAGCGACAAGACCGGTACGCTCACGCAGAATAAGATGACGGTCGTGCAGGAGATCAGTGCCGATCAGGAGATGCTCGCGAAGGCAATGGCACTTTGCTGCGACGCCGTGCTGAATCCGGACGAATCCGTCACCGGCGAGCCGACGGAAGCCGCACTGGTCGTATATGCGAACAAATGCGGCCTGAAAAAATACGATCTCGAAGCGGAGACGCCCAGAATTGCGGAAGCACCGTTTGATTCGCTCCGCAAGATGATGTCCACGCTGCATCAGACGGAAAACGGCATCATTCAGTATACAAAGGGTGCGCCGGATGAGGTGCTCCGCCGCTGCTGCTACATGCTCGAAGGCGGAAAGGTGCGCTCCCTGACGGAGAACGACCGCAAGCAGATTCTGCGGCAGAATAAGGAAATGGCAGATCAGGCACTCCGCGTGCTGCTGGCTGCTTACCGCGAATATCCCGCACTGCCTGCGGACTGCTCGCCGGAATCGCTGGAACAGGAGCTCATCTACATCGGCATGACCGGCATGATCGACCCTGTGCGGCCGGAGGTCAAGGACGCAATCGGGCTTTGCCGGACTGCGGGCATCCGTCCGGTCATGATCACCGGCGACCACCGCGATACCGCAGTCGCGATCGCGAAGGAGCTCGGCATCCTCGGCGAGGGGCAGAAGGCACTGACCGGCGCGGAGCTCTCCAAGATCCCGGATGAGGAATTTGCGGAGACCGTTGAACAGTACAGCGTCTACGCGCGCGTGCAGCCGGAGCATAAGGTGCGCATTGTCAATGCATGGCGGAAAAAGGGCATGACCACCGCAATGACCGGCGACGGCGTCAATGATGCGCCTTCGATCAAGAGTGCGGATATCGGTGTCGGCATGGGCATTACCGGCACAGATGTCACAAAGAATGTCGCGGACATGGTGCTGACGGACGACAACTTTGCAACGATCGTCGGTGCGGTCGAGGAAGGCCGCCGCATTTACGACAACATCCGCAAGGCGATCCAGTTCCTGCTGTCCAGCAATCTCAGTGAGGTGCTGTGCATCCTCATGGCGACGCTCGCGATCGGCGGCGGACGGAGTATTTTCAGTCCGGTGCACCTGCTGTGGATCAATCTCGTTTCGGACTGCTTCCCTGCGGTCGGCCTCGGCATGGAGGCCGCAGAGGACGGCGTCATGAAGCGCAAGCCGAGAAGCAGCGGTTCGCATATTTTCTCAGACGGCCTCGGCATCAATCTGCTCTGGCAGGGCTTTGTCATTGCAAGCCTGACGCTTGCTTCCTATATGATCGGGCACCGCACCTCGCCGGAGACGGGCACGACCATGGCGTTCCTGACGCTTTCGGTCTGTGAGATGCTCCATGCATGGAACATGCGCAGCCTGACCGGTTCGGTGTTCCGGATGCATCACAGCAACAGATTCCTGCTCGGCTCCGTGCTGGTCTCGCTGGCACTGACGATCCCGCTGGTCTTTATCCCGGCACTCAGAAAGATCTTCTCCCTTGTTTCGCTCAGCGGAATGCAGGTGCTGTACGCGGTTCTGCTTGCTGCTGCGATTGTTCCGATCGTAGAAACGGTCAAGGCGATCCGGCGTCGGTGCGGAGCCATAAAATAAACAATAAAAAAGGACGCCGGTGCAATCGGCGTCCTTTTTCTGATACGCTGCCTTGACTTTTCCGCAGAATTATGCTATGATAATGCCAACAGAATCCGGCTGCCGGTACGGGAAATCTTTGCACCCGGATGAAGGAGAAACTATGACTTTTCAGATCAGACACGAAAGCATCATCGAGGTGCTCATTCTGGTCGGGCTGTTTCTGCTCCTGCTCACAGCAGCATTTATGTTCATCGTCAGGGAGATGACGGCTGCCGTGATCATCACGCTGATTCTGGCCATTGCGGTCATCATCCTGATTGCTGTCGCGCTGACCGCCAAAACCCTGATCGACGTCGGCAAGCAGACCGTTACGGTCAACCGGCTGTTCATGAAAAAGACCTTTGCAGTCAGCGACATCCGCGATCTCCGGATCGAACGGTATACCAGAAGGCACAAAAACCACTACAAAGAGCAGCGGATGCGGATGACGGTCTTGCTGGCGGACGGCAAAAAGACCGTGCTGACGGATACGGCGATGGAAAGCACCGGCGGATTTCTGCTCCGCAGCAGCAGGGAGCTCCCGGATGAGGACGTCCCGCTGTTCCGTGCATATCAGCTGATTCAGGCGAACCGGAATTGAATACGGACAAAAAAATCCCGAAAGCGGTCTGCCTTCGGGATTTTGTGTTTCAGTTGACCGATGTTGCGGTCATGTCCGCTGCTGCATCCGACATCATGTCCTTTGCCTCGGTCACGAGCTCCTTTGCCTTGTCGCCGGCCTTGCTGACTGCTGTTTCCGCACGGTCGAGGATATCCGGCTCCGTAATGTCAGTCTCTCTGTGCACATCGTCGCTTTCGTAGAGCTTGTGATGACTGTCCGCTGCCGTTGTTGCGGCAGGCAGCGCAGATGTTCCGGCGCGGTGTGTGTCATGCTCTGCACGTTCGGTATCTGCACCGCAGCCCGCAAGCAGCATCAGTGTGCAGAATGCAGGCAGCATTGCTTTTGCCAATCGTTTCATAAGAGAATGCCGTTCCTTTCCGGCAGATGCTTCTGCCAAACTGCTCCTGCAGGTATGCAGGGCAGTATCAGCATTCCCCGTTTTCTGAAAAATCATGCATGGAAAATGTGAAATAAGGTATCCGCTTCGCGGATGCTATTTTGAATGGGCGCTTCTCTTACAAGCACCCAAGCCCGCAGGTGCTTGAACGCTGGGGAGTTTCGCTCGCTGCGGCGAGCGAC
>MSGZ01000039.1:13912-28997 GCA_001940925.1 Ruminococcus sp. Phil11 | reverse complement strand
GCGAGCTTTTTGAAAAAAGCTCGACCAAAAACTTTAATTTTGCTCGCCGGAAGCGTGCTGCTAATCATGAAAAGTGTTCTGTCAGCGGGCACTTCGCTCATTCCTGCAGATCAGCGGTTTTTCCGTTTGTCGCGGCCAGGAACGTGTCCGGCGACAGAAAGATCTGCGTGCCGAGCCGTCCGCCGCTGACGATGATCTCATCATAGAGCTCTGCGGTTTCATCCAGAAACACCGGATAATCCTTCTTCATGCCGATTGCCGTGCATCCGCCGCGGATATAGCCGGTCACGGCCTGGATCTCCTTGACGGGCAGCAGGCGGATCGACTTTTCGCCCGCTGCGGCTGCCGCCTTTTTCAGATCCATTTCGGCGGTGCCCTGCATCACAAAAGCGTAGTACGCGCCGCTTTTGCCGACGCACATCAGTGTTTTGAAGGTCTGCTCCGGGTCCTGCCCGAGCATCTCTGCAATCTGCACGGCATCGGTGAATTCATCGCAGTCATAAAAATTGAGGCGGTGCGGCAGAGCCTTCTGCTCCAGAATCCGCATGGCATTGGTTTTCTGCTGTTTGGACATGGGTTCTCCTTTGTGCGGGTGTATTCAGATCGGCCGGTTCGGATCGACATAGTCAAGCGTCGGATCGACGAAGTTCTGTGCCTGTGCCAGCGTCGGATCGACGAAATCGGACTGCGGCTCCGGCGTCACCAGATCGGGCATCTCAAAGCCCTTCGGCATCTCAAAGCCCTGCGGCTGCTTGGGCTGCTTTGGCTGCTGCGGCACCGAAAACTGCGGAACAGGTGCAGGCTGCGGCTGCTGCAGCGGCGTCGGCTGAATGAAGCTCTGCGGAGCCGGTGTCGGCTGGATAAAGCTTGCAGGCTGCGAAGCGGGCTGATTAAAGCCCGTCGGCTGATTAAAGCCCGTCGGCTGATTAAAGCCAGTCGGCTGCGGCATACCGCCTGCGACAAAGCTGCCGCTCGTTGCAGAGAAGCCGCGCTGCGGGTCGGAGAACATCGGCTGCTGTGCGGCCGGCTGCCCGAATGCGCTCTGCGCAAACTGCTGCTGTGCAAACGCTGCCTGCTGCTGTGCATATTGCTGCTGCTGATAGGACGCCGTGTCCTGCATCATGCCGCCGGCTGATGCCATCTGCGCGGTGAACTGTCCGCGGAAGGCCGGTGCATCGCTCCGGTATTCTGCGGCGGCTGCTTCCTGATGTTCCCGGATCATCTGCATGACGCTCTGATAATCTGCGATATTGTCGATGCTGAGCTCATTTCTGTCCTTGACGGGTCTGCCGTTCACACGGACATTCGTGCCGGGCATGTTGACGGCGGAGCCGCAGGAGATCACAACATCTCCGGTATGGAAAATCTTATCAAAGAAGCCCTGCTTGCAGGTCACGGTCATCATATCCGTATACGGCTTCGTGAAAACCTTGGAGGAAAGAACGCCCTGCTGCACATAAACTGCCTTGTCGGTCACGCAGTAGTCGGTATGTCCTGCTTTGATCGCGGACGTCAGCACGCCGCCGATATACATCCATACCGGCATCAGGTGGATCGCAAAAAAGCCGAGGAGCCCGAGCCCCAATCCCTTCGGGGCATCTCCTGCTTTGGATGCTGCGGTCGCACCGAAAATGATAAAGCCGTCCACAAGTGCCCAGATCAGGGCAAACGGCAGCAGCGGATTGAAAACCGATTCCAGAACGGAAACGCCCTTCGCCTTCTTGCCGTACCACAGTACCTTTTCACTGCTGCTGAGCTGGTCTAACAATTTCATAATGATCCCTCCTGTAATGTCATGATGTCCGTTGCTGCGGCAGATGATCCGCAGCTTAATGTTAGTATACCAATAAAGTGCGCATTTGTCAAGAGTGCAGCTGTTCAGAGCGGCAAAAAATCCGGCGGCGGAGCAGCTGTTTTCTGTGCAGTTGCTCTCTTGCAAAATGCGGCCGGTTGTGGTATAATAAATTCTGTATGTGAATGATAAGGAGAGGCCGCTCATGATTATGAATCTGCACACCCACACGCACCATTCGCCGGATGCAAGAAACACCGTTGCGGAGCGCGTGGAGGCTGCAAACAAAGCAGGTCTGCGCTACATGGCTGTGACCGATCATGTGGAGATCAACCGCTACTATCCCGCTGCATATTATCATGCAGTGGAAACAGACGAATATTTCTACGACGGCAGGGGCGTGTTCGAGGGCTCCGTTCAGGAGACTCTGGAGGAGGCTGCCCGCTGTGCACCGCTCGTGCTGCTTGCGGGTGCGGAGATCGGGCAGATTCCGCAGGATATCGAAAAGTCCGCGCTGATCTACAACGACCCGCGCACGGATATCATCCTCGGCTCCGTGCATGAGCTGCCCGGCAGGCCGGACTTCTATTTTCTTGACTATGCAAAGGAAAATATCCCGGCACTGGTCACGGCGTATTTTGAGGAGGTGCTCCGCCTTGCACAGACGGACTGCTATGACGTCCTCGCGCATCTGACCTACGGGCTTCGCTATCTGCCGAACCGCAGAGCGTATGACATCACCCCGCATCTTGATCTGATCGACGAGGTGCTGAAAACGGTCATCCGCAAGGGCAAGGCGATCGAGCTGAACGGCTCGGGACTGCGCAAGCCGCAGCCGTATATCGACCCCGACCTCATTCTGGTGAAGCGCTACCGCGATCTCGGCGGCAAATATCTGACGATCAGCACCGACGCGCACGATACGCAGTTTGTGACCTTCGGCATCGACCTGCTGGAGGATATGGCGAGAACGGCGGGCTTTTCAAAGCTGACCGTCTTTCAGAAGCATGAGCCGTTCTTCGTAACGCTCTGAGAAAATAACATGAAAACAGGGAGAACCCAAGCGTGAGTATCTTTGATCTTTTTAAGCAGATCGAATCGCAGTCTGCACCGGCTGTGACCGGTCCGCCGGAATATATCATCGCCGGTCTCGGCAACATCGGCGACAAGTACAGAGGCACGCGCCACAATGCCGGCTTCATGATGATCGACGCCTTTGCAGAGCAGCACGGCGCGAAATTCGGGAAGCATCAGTTCAAGTCCAATACCGCCATGGCAGAGGTCAACGGCGTCCGCGTGCTGCTCCTGAAGCCCGATACCTATATGAATCTCAGCGGGCAGGCCGTGCAGGAGGCTATGCAGTTCTATCAGATCCCCGCGGAAAAGGTCATCGTCATTTACGACGATATCAATTTAGGTGTCGGGGAGCTGCGCATCCGGCAGAAGGGCAGCGACGGCGGCCACAACGGCATGAAGAACATCATCTATCTGACCGGCGCGGATACCTTTCCGCGCATCCGTGTCGGCATCGGGCAGAAGCCGCATCCGGACTATGACCTTGCCGCATGGGTGCTTTCCGCATTCTCCGCGGAGGAGCTGCAGAAGCTTTCGGAATCCGCAAAGACCGTCTGCGAGGCACTGAAGCTGATGCTTGACGGCAGGACGGATCTGGCGATGAACCGCTATAACACGGGCAAGCAGAAAAAGCAGAAGCCGCCGAAGCCGGAACAGGAGGCAGCACCATGCGAGTAACGAAGATCCTTGCGCTGCTGTCGGCCTGCGCTTTGCTCTGCGGCTGTACGAACCGCGTCCCGGCGGAATCCTCCGGCGGACTGTTCGTCGGGATCGAGCCCGCACAGGAATCGGCCGAGCAGGCAAAATACGGGGACGGCACCTATGTTTCCCAGACCGTTCACGAGCCCGTTCCGGATCCCTACAAAAGCGACAGCACACTGAAAAAGGAAGGCACAACGCCGGAGGGCATCAAATACGCGCTTTATCAGAAGCACGCGGAGATCACCGGCCATACTGCAAAATTCGATACCGAGGAGCTTGAGATTCCGGAGAAGCTCGAGGGGCTTCCGGTCACGAAGATCGCTTCGGTGCCGGAGCCCGAGGACAGCATCTTCAATATCGACAAGACCGGCGGTTTTTACAGCTGCTATTCGCTGAAAAAGGTCACGCTGCCCGAAGGTCTGACCGATATCGGGGACTATGCGTTCTACGGCTGCCGGAACCTCAAGGAGATCGAGATCCCGGAGACGGTCGCCCGCATCGGGCGGCGCGCCTTCGCGATGTGCGGCAGTCTCAGCAAGCTGACCGTTCCCGCCGCGATCGATACGATCGGGGACAATGCGTTCTCGCTGACGCCGTGGTACGACAGCCTGCTTTATCACCGTGATCTGGTCATTTTCAACGGCAGGGTCTATGACGCCGGACGCCGCTGCACCGGAACGGTCACCGTGCCGGATTACGTCGTCGCGGTCGCGGACTACGCGTTTTATTCCTGCGAGGGACTGACGGCGGTCATTCTGCCGGAGAGCGTGAAGTCCGTCGGCAAATACGCCTTCTGCGACTGCCCCGACCTGCGGTCGATTTTGTTCAAAAATCCGGACTGCACGATCCCGGCACTGGAATCGACGGTCAGCAACAAGCCGACCGGCTCCAACAAGGATTTCTACCGCGGCATCATCTACGGCGAGCCGAAATCCACGGCGGAGAAATTCGCGAAGAAAATGGACTTCCGCTTTGAGGATACGGAGGAATTTGCCCGCAGACAGGAAAAGGAGAAGATCCGGCAGCTGCTGCGCGGCGATGACACGGAGAAGGAACCCGCGCATACGACTGCGCCTGCGGAAACGGACGTCACCGGAACCGGTACAGGAACGGACGGCACGGACGTCACAAAGACGACTGCGACGACCGCGAAAGTCAAGGAAACGACAAAGAAATCTGATTGATGACACAGGGGGTATCCGCTCGGATATCCCCTGAACGTGCCGGCGGAAAAATCCGGCATACAGGGGAGAGAGATCATGCAATTTTTCACAGAAGCAGCGGAAAAGCTGCCTGCGGTCAAGGAGCTGCGGCTTGCGCTCGGAAAGGGCATCACGCCGGTCTCGCTGACGGGCGTTTCGCAGATCCACCGTGCACAGATCCTGCTGACGCTTTCGCAGGATGCGCCGGTGCTCGCGGTCGTCGCCGATGAGGCCGCGGCGCGTCAGCTCTGCGAGGATATCAACTTTATGGCAGGGGAGCGCGCAGCCTATCCCTATCCGGCAAAGGAACTGAATTTCCTCGATGCCGCCGGCATTTCAAGAGAATACGAGCAGCTCCGCATTACGGCACTTTCTGCAGTATGCAGCGGGAATTGCCGCGTACTGGCGGCTTCTGCGGAGGCAGCGATGCAGTTCACGCTGCCGCAGGAGATCCTGACCGGGAATACGCTGCACATTGCCCGCGGGGATACGATCGACCAGAAGGCACTTGCCGAAAGGCTGACCGCGCTCGGCTATGCGAGAACGGAGCAGGTCGATGCGCCCTGTCAGTTCTCGGTGCGCGGCGCGATCTTCGATATCTTTTCGCCGCAGAATCCGCTGCCGGTGCGCATCGAGTTCTGGGGCGACGAGATCGACAGTATGTCGTGGTTCGAGCCGGAGACCCAGCGCAGAACGGAAAGCTTTGATACGGCGGAGATCGCACCGGCTGTTGAGGCTTTGCCCGATGCCGCAGCCCTCTCCGGTGCAATCCGCGAGCTTGCAAAGCAGATACGCGGCAAACATGCGGCAGAACTGAAGGAAAAGCTCCGCGCGGATGCCGACAAGCTCGACAGCGGCGTTTCGCTGCTCAATATCGACATGTATTTTCCGCTGATCTATCCGCAGACAGCGACGCTGTTTGATTACTGTGACGGCGGCGTGTTCCTCTGTGAGACGGGGTCGCTGCTTGACGCGTGGCAGGGGCTGCAGGCCAGATATACCGAGGACGTCAAGCTGATGATCGAGGACGGCACGCTCTGCCGGCAGCTCGCGTCGTATTATCTCGATGCGAATACCGTGCTCGCAATGGCAAAGGAACGAAGGCTTGTCTGCATGAACGCGTTTCTCAGCAGCACGAGCAGCTTTCAGTTTCAGAAAATGCTCTCTGTCGAGGCGACGCAGAATGCCCCGTGGGGCGGCAGCACGCGCATCCTGACCGAGGACCTTACCGAGCTCTGCAAACGCGGATACCGCGTCATGGTCTGCGGCGGCACCGAAAAAACACTTCCGATTCTGCAGCAGGATCTGCAGCAGAGCGGCATTGAATGTGCGATTGCGGATGCGGATTCCAAAGCGGAAAAAGGCAAGGTTCTGCTGATGCGCAGCGGCCTTTCCGCAGGCTTTGAGTATCCTGCGATTCAGTACGCGTGCATTGCGCAGAGCAAGGCGCAAAGCACTGTGCTCAAAAAGCGCAGATTCAAAAAAGGGCAGGAGATCCGTGCACTTTCGGAGATTTCCGAGGGTGATCTCGTCGTACACGCCGGACACGGCATCGGACGGTTCATGGGCATCAAAAAGCTTGAAATGGAAGGCATCACCAAAGATTATATCACGATCGAATACGCGGGCAGCGATGTGCTCTATGTGCCGGTCACGCAGCTCGATCTCGTCTCGCGCTATATCGGCGGCAAGGACGATGTGTCCGTCAAGCTGAACAAGCTCGGCTCGCAGGAGTGGCAGAAAACGCGTACCAACGTGAAAAAAGCCGTCAAGGATATGGCGGCGGAGCTGATCAGGCTCTATGCGGCGCGCGAAAAGGCCAAGGGCTTTCCGTTCGATCCGGATGACGAGATCCAGCACGATTTTGAGGAACGCTTCCCGTATATCGAGACAAACGATCAGCTCCGTGCAGCGGACGAGATCAAAAAGGACATGGAGCGCGAGCATCCGATGGACCGGCTGCTCTGTGGAGACGTCGGCTTCGGCAAGACCGAGGTCGCATTCCGTGCCGCGCTGAAATGCGTGCTCTCCGGCAAGCAGTGCGTACTGCTGGCACCGACGACGGTGCTTGCACATCAGCATTATGAAACGGCACTGCGCCGCTTTGAATCGGTGCCGATCAACATTGAGCTGCTGTCCAGATTCCGCACGAAAAAGCAGCAGACCGAGATCCTCAAAAAAACGGCGAACGGCACGATCGACCTGCTGATCGGGACACACCGGCTGCTCTCGAAGGATGTGAAATTTGCCGCGCTCGGCCTCGCGATCATTGATGAAGAGCAGCGGTTCGGCGTGGCACACAAGGAACGCTTCAAGGAGGCGTTCCACGGTGTTGACATGCTGACGCTCTCCGCAACGCCGATTCCGCGGACGCTGAATATGGCACTCTCCGGCATCCGCGATATGAGCGTGATCGAGGAGCCGCCGCAGGACAGATATCCCGTGCAGAGCTTCGTGCTCGAATACAATGCCGGACTGGTCGTGCAGGCGATCCAGCGCGAGTTAAAGCGCGGCGGTCAGGTATACTACATCCACAACCGTGTGGAGACGATCCGTCAGTGTGCGGCCAAGCTGCAGGATATGCTGCCCGATGCGCGCATCGGCTATGCGCACGGCAAAATGACCGAGCTGGAGATCAGCGATATCTGGAAGCAGCTGGTCGAGCATGAGATCGACATTCTGGTCTGCACGACGATCATTGAAACGGGCGTCGATGTGCCGAATGTCAACACGCTGATCCTCGAACAGGCCGACCGCTTCGGGCTTTCGCAGCTCTATCAGCTCCGCGGCAGAGTCGGACGCTCCAACCGCAGAGCCTACGCCTATTTCACGTATCAGCCGAACCGCTCGCTGACGGAGGTCGCGGAAAAGCGGCTTGACGCGATGCGCGAATTTACGCAGTTCGGCAGCGGTTTCCGCATCGCGATGCGCGACCTCGAGATCCGCGGCGCGGGCAGCATTCTGGGCGGGCAGCAGCACGGACAAATGGAGCAGGTCGGCTATGAGATGTATCTGAAAATGCTCAATGAAGCGATCGCGGAGGAAAAGGGCGAGCCGAAAAAGCTGCCCGCCTGCACCGTTGATATTCAGGTCGAGGCGCACATTCCGGAGGACTATATCTCCAGCATGACGTCCCGTCTGGAAATTTACCGCAGGATCGCGCTCGTCGAGACGCAGGCGGATCAGTCCGACCTGATCGACGAGCTGATCGACCGCTTCGGCGATCCGCCGCAGAGCCTGCTGAATCTGATCGGTGCGTCGCTGCTGCGCAATACCGCGGGGCGGCTCGGCATCTCCGAGATCACGCAGAAGCGCGGCGCGCTGTTCTTCTTTATCACGCAGCCGAACGGCAGACAGCTTGCGGCACTCATGCAGGCCTATTACGACCGCATCAATTTCAACGACAAGAACCCGCCGTTTTTTGTCGCGGTGCGCCTGAAAAAGGGCGAGCTTTCCGTTGATCTGATGCGGGAGGTGATTTCGATATTTGAGAAAAATAGCATAGAGCCCGCTAAGGCATAGTAAAAAAGATTCCGTGAAGGAAATAGGAGGTCAGCAATGACGGAAGAACAGCTTGCGTGCACCCGGCGTTTTCCGGAGGACTTTGATCAGCTTGCAGAGATCGCGGCAGATATGCACTGGGCGAAAACAGATACCAAGCATCTCAGCCTTCGCATACCGCGGGGCTTTCACGGGGTTACCGATCCGTTTTGGTGCATCGCCGTGTTCCGGTTTGAACAGGGCTTTGTCCGTGCGCATTTTGCCGAAGCCGCTGCACAGGTGCTGATCGCTGCGGAGACGCTTTACGAGGGCCGGGATGCTGACGGGGAATGGCAGGACGATGAGATCCGGCGCGACAAGTTCCGTACATGGTGGGGCGTACCGGTCTGGGACGCTTTGAAATACGAGGCGGTCACACTGACAGAAGACAGGATGGATGACATGATCCGATACATCTGCGATAACGAAATCTGTGTCAGTCAGACACAGGAACGCAGGCGCTATGAGATGCCGCCCGAAGCACTGACCATGCTTTCGGATTTTCGTGATGCAAAGCTTTATGACATCGGCGAAGCGCGTCACACCGGCTATGACGGAAAAGGCTTGATCGCGCTGAAGGATGATGCGTTTCTGTAGGTGAAGTACAGCGGCATCTCAGACTGAACGGGTGCGGAGCCCCCGCGGGCGTTTCCGAAAGCTCGCCGGAAGGAAAGCCGAAACATGAATATACCGTTCTTAGCTTGCTTTTTGCCGCATAATGTGCTATAATAACGAAGCAACTATTTGAAAGTTCGGAAAGGACTGTTTTTTTCAACATGACAATTGCATTTCTGCTGACGAATCTTTTGCTCGGTGCCGGACTGGCTATGGACGCTTTTACGGTCTCGCTGGCGAACGGACTGAACGACCCGAAGATGCGGCGCAGCGGCGCGGTCAGGATCGCGGGCGTGTTCGCCGGTTTTCAGGCTGCGATGCCGCTGCTCGGCTGGTTCTGCGTCCGCACGGTCGCGGAGCATTTCCGCGCCTTCGAGAAGATGATCCCGTGGATCGCGCTGATTCTGCTCGCGGCGATCGGCGGCAAAATGGTCATTGAAGGGATACGATGTAAAAAGGAACCGGAAACCGAACAGACGGCAATACTTGGGCGCGGTGCGCTGCTGCTGCAGGGCATCGCAACGTCCATTGACGCGCTGTCGGTCGGCTTTACGATCGCGGATTACGATCTCCGGCACGCGCTCGGTGCCGCATTCATCATCGCGGCCGTGACCTTCGCGATCTGCATGGCGGGCATTCAGCTCGGACGGAAATTCGGCATGAAGCTCGCAGGCAAGGCGACGGTGCTCGGCGGTCTGCTGCTGATCGGCATCGGACTGGAAATCTTCATCTCACACATGATCGGATAAGGGTACAGATATGGAACAGGAAACGAAAAAACAGACAGCCGCAGAGCTCCGGAAGGCAGAATGCGAGCGGATTTCTGCGGAGCTCGAACAGCAGGGTTATGTCCGGGAAAATGCAACGATCTCGATACTGAAAGCGAACCTCATGATGCTTGTCACCTCACTGCCGGTCTGCATTCTGCTGGGCTTGCTTTACGCTCTGGTGAACGTCGTCAGGCGCGAAACTGCCTTTTCCGATTTCAGCGGCATCGTGTTCTGGCTCGCGATGCTGATCTCCATTCCGGTCCATGAGTTTCTGCACGGGCTGGGCTGGGTGTCCTCCTGCAAAAACGGCTGGAAGAGCATCCGCTTCGGCGTGATGTGGTCATCGCTGACGCCGTACTGCAACTGTAAGGAGCCGATGGACGTCAAGAGCTACTTCCGCGGCCTGCTGATGCCGTTCGCGGTGCTGGGACTGCTGCCGTCTATCATTGCAATTGCGGTCGGAAACGTCATACTGCTGGCGGTCGGGCTGGTCAATATCCTGCTGGCGGGCGGTGACCTCACGATCGCGCTGGTGATCCGGAAGTACATCGGCAGACAGGCCATGCTGCTCGATCACCCGAGCCAATGCGGATGTCTGGCGTTCCTGAAAAAGGAAGCCTCCGAAGCAGAATAAAGCGGCCGGACGGAGAAACCGGGCAGCCTGCCGCCTAATTGAATCCATAACAAAAACGGGTGCTGACTGTTACATCAGCACCCGTTCTGTTATTTATATCGGGGTACGGGGACGAATATCCCCGCGCAGCGGCAGCTTTATTTTTGCGCTTATCGCTGTGTCGCTTCAAAGTCCTTGGCGAGATTTTTCAGGATCTTCGCGACGAACTGATCGACTTCCTGATCCGTCAGCGCGTGGTCGTCGCTGCGGAACCACAGCGAGAATGCCAGCGACTGCTTGCCTGCTTCGATCTGCTTGCCCTTGTAGACGTCAAACAGCTTCACGCGGTTCAGCGACTTGCAGGCGCGCTTCATGCAGGCTTCGAGGTCTGCACAGATGACGTCCTCACCGACCAGCAGTGCGATATCACGCTGCTCGACCGGGAACTTCGGCAAGTTCTCAAATGCGACCGGCTTGTTCAGATACGGACGCAGCGCGGTCAGGTCAAGCTCCGCCATGCAGACTGCGTGCTCCGGCACCTCTGCGTCGGTCAGGTCATGCGCCAGCATACCGACCCAGCCAATCTCCTCGTCGCCGAGCGAGACAACGGCGCTCATGCCCGGATGCAGGAACGGATATTTTTCCGGATTTTCCGGCTTTTTGTAGGTGAAGCTCAGGCGGAATGCCTCGGCCAGTGCCTCAAGGATTGCCTTGCCGTCAAAGAAGCTCAGTCTGCCGCCGTCAAACAGGCCGATCGCCAGTGCCTCGCGCTCCTCCGGCTCGGCCGCCGGGTGCTCCTCTGCGGAATGATAGGTCTTTGCGACCTCGAACAGACCGCCGGCATCATTGCCGCGGCGGACATTGCGGATCACCGCATTCAGCATGGACGGTGCCAGCATCGTGCGCATGATCGAAAGATCCTCGGAGATCGGGTTCAGGATGCGGATCGCCTGACGCTCCGGTGCATCCTGCGGGATGCGCAGCAGATCAAGATCCTTCGGCGAGAAGAACGAATAGTGGATCGCCTCGTAAAGTCCCTGTGCAGCGAGCGTCCGCTTCAGTTTCAGCAGACTGTTCTGTGCTGCGCTGCGGCCGCCGTTCGTGACCGATGCCGCTGCCAGGAAGGTCGGGGTGATGTGGCCGTAGCCGTACATGCGGATCAGCTCCTCCGCGATGTCGGGCGCGTTTTCGATATCCTCGCGGTAGGGCGGAATCTCTACGGAAAGCTTGTCGCCGTCAATGACCGGCTTGAAATCCAGGTTTGTCAGAATGCGGCAAATCTCATCGTCCGGCACAGTGATACCGAGCAGCGCATTGACCTGTGCGATCGAGACGGTCAGCGGACGGGTGACGGTCGGGTCTGCGGAGACAGCCTCTGCAAAGCCGGAATCCGTCACGGAGCCGCAGCCGAGTTCTTCGATCAGGTGCAGCGCGCGCTTCAATCCGAGCTGTGTTGCGTATTCGTCCACGCCCTTTTCAAAACGCTGGGAGCTGTCGGAATGCTGGCCGAGCGCACGGGAGGTCTTGCGGACATTGTCGCGCATGAACTTTGCGGATTCAAACACCACATCCGCGGTGTCGTCCTTGATCTCGGAATTGAGGCCGCCCATGATGCCCGCCAGTGCGACCGGCTTTCTGCCGTCGCAGATCACGAGATTGTTCGGGGTGAGCTTGAACTCCTTTTCGTCCAGCGTGACGATCGTTTCGTCCTGCTTCGCTCTGCGGACGACGATCTGCTTTTCCTCCAGCTGACGGAGATCAAACGCGTGCATCGGCTGGCCGATCTCCTTCAGCACATAGTTCGTGATATCGACGATGTTCGAGATCGAGCGGATGCCGACCAGCGCAAGGCGGCGGCGCATCCATGCAGGAGACTGCGCGATCTTCACATTGCGGACATAGTGCGCCTGATAGCGCGGGCAGAGGTCTGCGTCCTCGACCGTGACCTTGAAGCCGTCCAGCTTCGTGCCGTCGGTCTTGTAGTCCACAGCCGGCATTTTCAGCGGCTTGCCGAGTGCGGCGGCGACCTCGCGGGCAATGCCGAGCACGCTCATGCAGTCCGGACGGTTTGCCGTAATCGAAATATCGTACATCCAGTCATCAAGACCGACAAGCGGCTTGATATCCGCACCGACCGGCGCGTCATCCGGCAGCACAAGCAGTCCGCAGTATTCCGCACCCGGATAGAGGTCCTCGTTCAGACCGATTTCGATGCCGGAGCAGAGCATACCCTGCGACTCAAAGCCCTTCAGCTTGCCCTTTTTGATCTTCATGGTGCCTTCGACCGTCACATGGTCTCTTGCGGTCGCATAGACCTGCGCACCGACCAGCGCGGCGGGATATTTGCCGCCTGCCTTCACATTATCGGCACCGCAGCAGATCTGGAATTTGCCGTGCTCGCCGCAGTCGACCTGGCAGACGGAGAGATGCGTCTCCGGGATCGGCTCGCACTGTTCGACCAGACCGACCACAACGCCGGAGATCTCCGCACCGAGCTCGGTCAGCGTTTCGACCTCAAAGCCGCAGTCGAAAAGCTTTGTTTCAAGCTCCTGCGGCGTGACATCAATATCAACGTATTCCTTTAACCAACTTAATGGAACGATCATCGTTATTAGTTCCTTTCACTTAATTTCATTTGCGGAATATCACGCGGCTTATTCGTGGAATTGCGACAGAACACGGACATCCGACTCAAACAGCATCTTGATGTTCGGGATGCCGTATTTCAGCATGGCGATGCGCTCAATGCCCATGCCGAACGCAAACCCGGTGTACACATCCGGATCAATGCCGCAGTTCTCCAGCACCTTGCGGTTGACCATGCCCGCACCGAGCACCTCGATCCAACCGGTGTCCTTGCAGAGACGGCAGCCCTTGCCGCCGCACTCAAAGCAGCTGACATCGACCTCGACGGACGGCTCCGTGAACGGGAAGTAGCTCGGGCGCAGACGGGTCTTGACGCCCTCGCCGAACACATTGCGCGCAAACTCGTCCAGCATACCCTGCAGGTCGCAGAGCGTGATGCCCTTGTCCACGACCAGACCCTCCATCTGCGAGAACATCGGGGAATGCGTTGCGTCGTCGTCGGAGCGGAACACCTTGCCCGGCGAAAGGATCTTGATCGGCGGCTCATGCTTCGGCGTCTTGTCGTCGCCCTTCATGTAGCGGATCTGACCGGAGGAGGTCTGCGTTCTGAGCAGCAGCTCCGGCGATACATAGAACGTATCCTGCATATCGCGCGCCGGGTGATCCTGCGGCGTATTCAGGGCAGTAAAGTTATAGTAATCCGTTTCGATCTCGGGGCCTTCGTAGATCTCAAAGCCCATGCCGGAGAAGATCTCGATCAGCTCATTCGCGATCAGCGTATTCGGATGCAGCGCGCCGCAGGAACGGACAGGCGCAGGCATCGTGACGTCGATCTGCTCGGCTGCGTTCTTCTTTGCGAGCTCGGCAGCCTTCAGGCGGGCATCCTGTGCGGTAAAGAAATCAAGTGCCCATGTTTTCAGCTCGTTGACGATCTTGCCGAACGCCGGACGCTCCTCCGGTGCAAGGTCGCGCATATTCTTCATCAGCGCGGAAATCTGACCTGCCTTATTGTCGAGGTACTGCTTCCGGAGCTGATACATTTCTTTGGAATCGGTAATGGCGGCAGCGGCGGCTTCGATCTTTTGCCGCATCGCTTTGATCTGCTCTTCCATATTCGATACCTTCCTCTCTTTGATTTTTCGGAAAACTCCAATCTATAGTATACCGCAAATCCGTGAGATTGTCAAGCCTTTCGCGCGGAGCCCGCGCCGGCGATTCCCTTCGGGGACGGTGAGCGAAGCTCTCCCAGCATTCGCAGTACACGCCGCGAAACGCGGCTTCTTTGGATTTGCTGCTCCCTGTGCTAAAGCCCACCGCATGCCTCCCCTGAACGCATTATCAGCCCGCGGCTGAAAAAGCTGGGAGATGTCAGCATCAGCTGACGGCTGACTTTCGTCTGCCTGACGCTTTCAGCGCGCTGCGGCACCTGTCCTTTGTTTATTCCGTTGTGTCTCCGGGCTGCTCCGGGTGCATATTCTGCCGGCGCATGGCGGCGCGGAGATCGTTCCGTTCCTGCTCGGTCAGGTCAATCAACATGACCTTAATTTTGAATAACCGGATCGCTGCCGGAAGCCAGCCGTTTCCTTTCAACTGTTTCTTTTCTTCCTCGTCACATACGGCATAGATTTTCCGGTATTCATTCTCCGGGTCAAACAAATGCAGCTTGAGGATATCCGCCGCGACTTTTTTCTGCTGCGCCGGTTTCAGCTTTCCGAGATGCGAATGGATCTCACCGATGATCTTATGCTGCTCGGAATAGAAATCCGGCCGGATCCGGACACCGGGTTCGCCCGGCAGCGGGAGACTGGGGTTCGATTCGAACCCGCTTAATCCGAGCTGTTCTTCCAGCCGCCCGATGATGCGCTGCTCCATTGTTTGCTGTACAGTTGAATCGCCGTCCTGATTCTGATACATCTGAAACACCTCTTTCTGTTTGATTGAGTGCCTTTTATCAAATGCGCACGCGTGCGCAGCAGAACTAAGGGCTTCCAGCCCTAAAAACCCGGAACGCCCGGTCACTCGTCGCGATTTGCGTCGCTCCTGCGTGCTGCGGGTGCTGCGGATTGCTCTGCAATCCGCCTAGGGAGGCCCTCTCTTACAGGGCCCCCCTCTCATAAAAACGCTCCCCCGGAGCGTTTTTATGATTCACCTCTGCGGTGCGCCTGACGATAGGGGAGTTTCGCCGTCTGCG
>MSGZ01000039.1:0-13842 GCA_001940925.1 Ruminococcus sp. Phil11 | reverse complement strand
ACCGGCTGCAAAGTGCATGACCGGCAAAAAAAGGACGCCGATTGTTCGTCAGCGTCCTTTTTTGTTACACATAATGGGGTCTGGGGACTGGTCCCCAGCAGGGGCCAACATGAAGAAACAAGTTTCTTCATGTTTAGGGGCAGAGCCCCATTTATGATGCATAGCAGATACCTTTACTTCATGTTGACGGTCAGGCGGGCGGGGTTTTCGCGCTCGGCATGTGCGATCGCGGAGATCGCCGCTCTGCCGTAAGGTCCCAGATTGTCGATCAGGCTCTGCGTATGCAGCAGATTGAGCGTGGTTTTCTGCGGCAGTGAGGTCAGGCAGTCATACAGCGCATCCAGATTCTTTCCGTAGAATCCCGGCAGATGCAGCTGCGAGGAAAAGATGCGGTGCAGATCCGCATTTTCGCGGATTTCGGAACAGTCGATCGTCACAGTCATGGCATTATTCCTCCCCGTACAGCAATTCAAATGTTTCGTAGTGGTCGCCGGTATAGTAGATCAGTCCGTCATTCGAGAACACGATGCGTTTGGCACCGCGGGACTTCTTGCCGAGCGTGTCTATGTCGCATTCGGTGTATTCCCGTCCCTTTTTCTCCGGGAGCTTGCCCTCGAAATTGCCGAAGTGCGAGCCGCCGATGCAGCAGCCGGGCGCATAGGGCTCCAGCGAGCCGCCCTTCCAGCCGAGTGCCTGCGCTTCCTTTTTCGTAATGAAATTGGACGGCAGCTCTCCGTAGGTGTAAATGTACAGCGCAACATCGTCTTTCGTCGTGTATACGCCGTCTTTGTCGATCGTGACGTCAACGGTCAGCGGCTCTGTCTCCGCGAGCGTTTCGGTCGCAGCGATGTAATCCGTTGTGACAGTCGTCGTTGTCTTGTTTTTATTTTTGTTCTTTTTCTTTTTTGCCGTCGTGATGCTGCCGCCGGATCCTTCGTCTGCCGCTGTGATCTCCGCCGGTTCTGTGGCCGTCGTTTCTTCAGCGGTCGTCAGAACGGGCAGCTCCTCTGCGGAACGGGTCGCGGGATGACCGGTCTCCTCAACGATCTGCAGGCTGTATTCCGGTTCCTGCTCCTGAACGGTGATCTGTCCCGGCCGTGATCTGCTGCCGATTCCGGCTATGATGACAACGCCGATGATGAGCAGTACCGCGGCAGCGACCGCCGCTGCGATCTTTTTGTTCATGCGGCATCCCTCCTTTTGCAATATTATAACATATATTACGGTAAATTTCAATGGGAGTTTTGCGAAAAATTTGCCGTTTTTGCTCCCATACGGCAAAGAAGAAACAATTTTGTGCCGCTCCCCCATTGAAATTCACTGCGCAATATGATATAATCATCCGTAAGCAGGGCGGATGCCGGCATAAACACAACGACAGGAGGCGCAAAATGAAATTCAAGGTTCATCATATCACAAAGCTGTTCTACCAGTACAGGGATTGGTTTCTTCTGGCACCCTTCGGATTGTTCATTCTGTTTATTGCGTTCGGATTCACCGTCGATGATTATATCCCGACATTGATCGTTTTCGGGCTTATTTCCCTCTGCATCGTGATCTTTCTGCTTATGCTCATTCTGCATATCATTGAGATCGTCACCGGTGCAAAGATCATCATCGGGAACGATCATGTCGAGATCCGGAGGCTGCTGCGGCTGCGCAGAAAGATCCCCTTCACAGAGATCGAGGAGGTCAGATATACGCATGAAATGATCCCGGTGCATACACACCGGGGCGGCAGGGGCAGGGTCAGAAGAAGGCGGACGCGCTATGCGGTCCGGCCGCAGCTTGCATTTTTCCTGACCTCCGGCAAATGCATCTGCCTGAACGATTCACCGGGCAGCTATCTGACGGAGCGGGAGCGCGCAAAGGTTGACCCGTCCGTCGATCCGGATACGGACATCACACTGTATCAGGCATATCAGTGCTACCGCGCCGCCGTTGATGAATATTCGCGGCAGCAGGGGCTGCAGATCCCGCGCTGAAGGAACTGCGCCTGTATTTTTCAGCGTTTTCCTTGACAAAACAACTCTGATGTGATACAATAGTACGGTGAGCAGACTGTGCAGCCGCGGCAGCGTTTCAGCTGACGAGGAAAGTCCGGGCATCGCAGAGCAGGGTAACTGCTAACAGCAGCCGGGGGTGACCCTAGGGCAAGTGCAACAGAGATGAGACTGCATCGCGTCCCCCACGGGATACGGTGTAACGGTGGAAAGGCGGGGTAAGAGCCCACCAGAGGATACGAGAGTATCCTGCTGTGTAAACCCTACCCGATGCAACGCTGATTGGTGTATCAGGTCATAACGTCTGCTCGGCGGATCTGATGCAAAGGCGGCTTGAGCGTTCCGGCGACAGAACGCCTAGATAAATGGCTGCAGCCGTTCCTCTCCCGCACGGGTGAAGAACAGTACAGAACCCGGCTTACAGGTCTGGTCACATCCGGAATGCCGATGCGCCCGAAAACGCATCGGTTTTTCAATTGAAAGGACGAAGCTTTATGATGAAAAAGCTGCTGACTGCCCTGCTGATCGCACTGGCAGTCGTACTGATTATGGCGGCGATCACGATCTTTTTCCCGCGCGGCGGAAAGGATGCGGACTCCTCCGCGGCGGATTCGCTTGCACCGACCGAAATGCTGATTATTCCCGCCGATATGCCGGAGGGCATCTCCATGAGCGTCCCGAAGGGCTTTTCGGAAACCGCCTCGCAGTATTATACCAAATACTATATCAAGGATGACGCATCCGTCATCATCACGGGAGAGGACATGTCCCTCCGCTACGCCGAGATCGACCACTATACGCAGACCGTCATCGACCAGTACAAGGAAAGCGTCGATGATTTTCAGCTGATCTCGGACGAAGTCGTCACGGTCTCCGATACGCGGGCGCATCTGCTGGAATTTTCCTATGCGATCGTCGGCGAGGATGCACGGCAGGATTTCAAATGCACGACGGCAGTGATGATCTATCACGACAATGCCTATCTGGTCACCTGCAAGAGCCACGCCGAGACGTATCAGAATTACCGCGAGATCTTCCGCATGGCCCTGAGCACGATCAGGCTTTCCGATCCCGCAGAGGGCACCGAAGCACCTGCCGCGGAAAACAGCGTTCCGGCCGGGGATTCCGCCCCGGAACCGGCCGTTCAGGCGGAAACCGAACCGGAAGATTCTGTTCAGCCCTGACAAGAACCCCGCAGATCAGACCGCGGGATTCTCGTCAAAATGCACAAACAGAACATACTGAATCGCACGAACCTTACAATTTTTCAAATTTTACCGAAAATGGATTTGACAAATCAGCGATTTGTGGTATAATATAAGAGGTATCTGTCTGCCCTGCCGCAGACGGGTGCCGGAGATTCTTTACGGATAACACGCCGGCTTTCTGTCAGAAAGCAGCCGGCTTCCCGCAAAAAGCGGCTTCCGCAGTTACGGAAAGGGGTCTTAATCTTATGTCCAAAACAATAGCAGTTACGTCCGGAAAGGGCGGCACCGGAAAATCCTCGATCTGTGCAGGCATCGGCTATACTCTCGCAAAGCAGGGCAGCCGCACGCTCATCATCGAGCTCGACTTCGGTCTTCGCTGCATTGACATCATCTTCGGTATGTCCGGACAGATCAAGCATGACCTGAGCGATGTTCTGACCGGTAAGGTCTCTGCGGTTGATGCCGTTGCCCGCGTCCCCATGGCAAGCAACCTGTTCGTGCTCTGCGCACCGAAAAATCCGTTCCTCAAGGTCACGGTGCAGCAGATCGTCGATATCTGCCAGTCTGTCCGTAAATACTACGATTACATTATTATTGATACCGGTGCCGGCATCAATAACCATGTTTTTGATATCGTCGAGCAGGCGAACC
Source organism: Ruminococcus sp. Phil11 (assembly GCA_001940925.1). Lineage (GTDB taxonomy): Bacteria > Bacillota > Clostridia > Oscillospirales > Ruminococcaceae > Firm-04. The sequence goes on along the minus strand of MSGZ01000039.1, from coordinate 9,980 downwards.
TGATCCTTGTCGTCACCACGCCGGATCCGATCTGCGTGCGCGATGCACAGATGATGTCCGACGAGTTCTATGCACGCGGCAACCGCCGTCAGCGTCTCATCATCAACAAGGTGAGCAAGAAGGCACTCGGCGCGGAGCTTGTCCGCGACCTCGACGAGATCATCGACACGATCGGCGTGCAGCTGATCGGCGTCATTCCCGAGGACTATCAGCTTGTCATTGCGACCGGCAAGGGCGAGCCGATCCCCTCGACCGCACCGAGCCTTGCGGCGTTCGATGCGATCTCCAAGCGTCTGCGCGGTGAACCCACACCGCTGACTGTCAAGATCGGCTGATCCCGGCGGCGGACGCCGACTGATTTACGGCAATTTTCTTTACAGAAAGGATGAACAATAAATGACCATTGCGCTGATTGCTCACGATGCCAAAAAGGAACTGATGATCCAGTTCTGCACGGCATACTACGCTGTGCTGAGCCGTCATGTACTCTGCGCGACCGGCACGACCGGCAAGCAGGTCGCAGAAGCGACCGGACTGCCGATCAAACGGTTCCTGAGCGGTGCACAGGGCGGCGGGCAGGAGATCTCCGCGCGCATCTCGTGTGACGAGATCGACGTACTCCTGTTCTTCCGTGATCCGATCAATCCGAAGGCAAGTGAGCCGAACGACATGAACCTGCTCCGCCTGTGTGATGTGCACAATGTCCCGGTCGCGACCAACATCGCGACTGCAGAGGCACTGATCCTCGCACTGGAGCGCGGCGATCTCGACTGGCGCGAGATCGGAAACCCTGTCATGTAAAACGCAAAACGGACCGATTGCCCCTCTCTTTATGAGAAAGGGGCAATTCTGCGTTTTCATAAGGATGCAGAAATCACCGGCTCACAGGGAGCCGTTTGTTACGAAAGGGTATGTTTATGGCAAATTATCTGAAACGTCCGCAGGGCACTGAGGACATCACACCGGACCGCATCAGCAAGTGGTATACCGTTGAAAAGGTCACCAGAGATGTCGCGGAAAGCTTCGGCTTTTCCGAAATCCGGATTCCGACCTTTGAACAGACCGAGCTGTTCCAGCGTTCCGTCGGCGAGACGACCGACGTCGTGCAGAAGGAGATGTACTCCGTCATTGCAAGGGAGACGAAGTTTACGCTGCGTCCCGAGGGCACGGCCGGCACGATCCGTGCGATGCTGCAGAACGGAATGCTTGCGGAGGCACTCCCGCAGAAGGTGTTTTATCAGCTGTCCTGCTTCCGGCATGAGCGTCCGCAGGCGGGCAGACTGCGCGAGTTCCACCAGTTCGGCGTGGAAATGGCCGGTGCCGCTTCGCCCTATGCGGATGCGGAGGTCATTCTGCTCGGCAAGACCGTGCTCGAACGCGTCGGCCTGAAAGATATCGTCCTGAACCTCAACAGCATCGGCTGTCCGAAGTGCCGTGCAAAGTATCAGGAGGCGCTGCGGGCTTATTTCGAGCCGCATAAGGAGCAGCTCTGCGAGACCTGTCAGGAGCGTCTGGTGCGCAACCCGATGCGCCTGCTCGACTGCAAGTCGCCGGAGGATCAGGAGATCGCGAAGGATGCACCGGTCATCCTCGATTATCTCTGCGAGGAGTGCAGCGCGCATTTTGAGGCAGTCAAGCAGCACCTCACCGCAATGGGCGTCGAATTTGTCATCAATCCGAAGATCGTCCGCGGCCTTGATTACTACACCAAGACCGTGTTCGAGTTCATCACGACGAGCATCGGCGCACAGGGGACCGTCTGTGCGGGCGGCCGCTATGACGGCCTGATCGAACAGCTCGGCGGACAGAGTATTCCGGCACTGGGCTTCGGCATGGGGCTTGAGCGCCTGATTCTGACCATGGAGCAGCAGGAATGCGGTTTCTTCGACGCAAAGACCTGCGATGTGTATTTTGCACCGATGGATGACGCCGCCAGACCGACCGCGCTGCAGTATGCCAATGCGCTGCGCGATATGGGCGTCCGTGCGGAGTTCGACCTCATGGAGCGTTCCTTTAAGGCGCAGATGAAGTATGCAAACAAGCTCGGCACAAAGTATCTGGTCGTGCTCGGCTCCAATGAGCTCGAACAGGGCGCGGGTCAGCTCAAGAATATGATCACCGGCAAGCAGCACCCGATCCGTCTGGATTCTGCGGCGCACTTTGCCGAGGATTATTCCGGTATCTCGATCGCGGAGATGTTCGATACAGAAACAAACTGACAGCTCCGCCCGTAAGCGCATCATACAGGAGAGAACAAAATGAAAGAGATCCTGCGTCAGATCTCCGATTTTCTGCGCGGCGGCTTTCTGGTGCTGCTGGTGCTCGCATCCGCGGCACTCGGCATCTACCGGCTGGTCAAGCTGCAGATCGTCGCCGCAGAGGAGGAGAATCAGCAGCATATCGTCGAGAATGTGTATACACAGGTCATCCCCGCGACCCGCGGCGAGATCGTGGACTGCACAGGCTCCCCGATCGTATCCAACAAGATCGGCTACAATCTCGTGATCGAAAAGGCGTATTTCCCGTCCGACAACAAGGCGGGCAATGCGGTCATCTACCGCACGGTGCAGCTGCTGCGCGAGGCGGGCTATGACTGGAACGATACCATGCCGGTCACGAAGGTCGTGCCGTATGCATTTGAAAACGACCGCGACAGCGATGCCGCCGAGATGAAGAAGAATCTGCGGCTCAACAAATACGCGACCGCGGAAAACTGCATCGAAAAGCTCTATGACGATTATGAGATCGGCACGGAGTACAGCGAACGCGACAGAAGGATCATCGCCGGCATCCGCTATGAGATGCTGCTCCGGAGCTTCTCGATGTCCAATGTGTTCTATTTCGCGAATGACATTGACCTGAAAACGGTCACGCGGATCAAGGAGCTGCGCGTCACATTAAGCGGCGTCAACATCGTCGAGGAGGCGATCCGCACCGTCGAGAACGGTACGGTCATCCCGCATGAGATCGGCTATGTCGGCCCGATCTATTCGCAGGAGGAGTTCAGTGCGCTGAAGGAGAACGGCCATTCCGACTACGCGCTTTCCGATGCGGTCGGCAAGACGGGTCTGGAAATGGCCTGCGAAGCCGATCTCCGCGGACAGAACGGCAAGAAGGAGATCACCGTCACGAACGGCGAGGTCTCGTCCGTGGTCATCTCGCAGGAGCCGGTCGGCGGCGAGACGATCCAGCTGACCGTCAACAGCCAATTCCAGACCAGTCTGCAGAAGCGGCTGGCCGATCACTGCGAAATGCTCCGGCGGACGGATTACGAATGCCGGAACGCCTACTGCGGCGCGGCCGTCGTACTCGATACCAAGGACAACGGCGTGCTCGGCATGGCAACGCTCCCGACCTACGATCTCGGTGAGCTGCTCGACGATTATAACAAGGTCGCGGAGCAGGATAATTTCCCGCTCATCAACCGCGCAACGGACGGCCTTTACCGTCCGGGCTCGACCTTTAAGACCATTACCGCGACTGCCGGTCTCGATTCCGGCAAGATCACCGGAAATACGCAGTTTTACTGTGATACCAACTACAAGTTCATCGACACATGGTATCACTGTACGGGACATCACGAAAACATCGCCGTGACCCGTGCACTGACCGTTTCCTGCAATGTGTTCTTCTATGAGCTGAGCACGCGGCTCGGCCTTGACCTGCTGCTCGACTACGAGCGCATGTACGGGCTCGGCTCGCCGCTCGGGCTGGAATCCGGCGACAGCGGCGGCTATCTCGCCTGCCCGGAGACCTACGAAAAGCTCGGCATTCCGTGGTATGTCGGATGCCTGCTGCAGGCGGCGATCGGTCAGTCGGAGATCCAGGTCACGCCGCTGCAGATGGCAGTCGTTGCCTCGACCATTGCGAATGACGGCGTGCGGTACCGTCCGCATCTCATCAATTCCTACTGGAACAACACCATGACCGAGCAGCTTTCCGTCAAGGAGCCGGAGGTCGCTGCGACCGTTGCGCAGAACAATGCGCAGGAGGTCTACTACTATATCGAACAGGGCATGATCGGCGCGGCGCGTACCCCGATGCTCGCGCAGTATGACCTGAACAATCTCGGCTTTGACGTCGCGCTCAAGACCGGTACGCCGCAGTCACCGCGCGGAACGGATACCTTTGTCATCGGCTATGCACCCGCACAGGATCCGGAAATCGCGTTCTGTGCGATGATCGAGGGCGGCAAGAATGCGAAATTTCTTGTGAAGGGGATTCTGGAGGATTATGCGGTATGCTATCCGGAATCCAGGATCGGCCGTGCGCTGCGCGGCAGAACAATGATGCAGGAGCAGCCATGAATATTCAGATTTTCGGAAAAAGCAAGTGCTTTGATACCAAAAAGGCAGAGCGGTTCTTTAAGGAGCGGCATGTCAGATTCCAGTCGGTTGATCTGCCGTCCAAGGGGATGAGCAAGCGGGAGCTGGAAAGCGTGATCCGCGGCGTCGGCGGGCTGGAAAACCTGATCGACCCGAAGCATCCGGATGCGGCACTTGTGCAGTATCTGCTGCCGGACGCGCAGTTCGAGAAGCTGCTGGATGACCCGACGCTGCTGCGGACGCCGATCGTCCGGAACGGCCAGAAGGCGACCGTCGGCGAAGCCGCTGCGGTCTGGAAACAGTGGATCGCGGAGGAAGGGTAATAGAAGTGCCTCCGGCGGATTCAAAATGGGGGCGCTGCCCCTCTACAACTCAAAGCGCAGAATTGACTTAGATGCACGAATTTCAAGCAGGCACTAAAGATTCTATCAGATTATACTGCAAAACACTTCCGATTTCAGAAGTGAATTTCGGTATTATGAAGCGTTTTGCAGGCGTAGTTCCCACGCAGGTTCACATGACGAGTTCCCACGAGCTGCATACACTAGCCCTCAATCCTTAGCGGAAACATGCGTAAATACGTGTAAAATGGTTGAAAAAGACACATCAGCAAAAAAGATGAGTAGTTCCCACATAAATACGTGCTTTTTCAACGCACTGAAAGCACAAAAACAGAGCAGTATGAGCAATCATGCTGCTCTGTTTTATTTTATTTACAAACGCTATTCAAGGGTTTTGAATAAAGAATAATTATCGATTTTATTCAAGAAATGTATTTCATTCGTAAGCCGTCAAACTTGCATACTTTTGAAACAAATTTCCGTATTTTGAAGCCAAATTCAGACTGCGTGCACTCGCGTGCTCAAGCAGATACACCAAAAGGCGTGCAAACAAAATGATGCATACCAGCCCTCAAATGCAATGAAATCGAAGCAAATACAGCGATTCAAATGCACTTTTCGCAAAATAGCCAAGCGAACACATACAAAAATCGCCTGATATTCAAATGATGCCTTATGCAGAATGACGTTTTTTTTTGCGCTGCTATTGACATTTTGGTAAAATTGTGTTATATAATAATTGTTGCGCAACATAATTTCATTTTACTTTTCACTATCACCATGAAAGTATTGAACGAAAAAGGAGTTGTCTAATCATGAAAGCAAAAAAGATCTTTGCAATCGGTTCTCTTGCAGCAATCGCACTGACTGCTACCGCAGCCTCTGCTACAACCGCTTATCTGGATCACGGTATCTGGAAGTACGGCACAACCGGTCTGTGCGGCGGCGGAACAGTTTACTCGAAATACTATGACTGGGACTATACATATTCTCAGGCAAGTGTCAAGAATGCAAAGGGCGTGTACAGAAAGGATGTGCAGCGCAACGCTCAGGCAAGTGCTTCAGCCAAAGCATACGCGTTCCAGGTTGATCACGCATACTATGATTTCTATTGATTCTTGTTTCCGGCAATTTATGACAAAGGGCAGGGCAAACTTCTTGTTCTGCCCTTTTTCATGAATTTTCTGAATTACGGAATGATGAAAACGGTAGCATTATGACTGAAATCTGAATCGCTGAATGATAGGAGCATTTATATGAGCAAAAAAGCAATCATGCTTGGAATCTATGCAATCAACCTGATCGTATTTGTGATCTGTTCGATGCTGTGGTTCTGCATGTATCCGATCGACACTGTTGAAAAGAACAAAACAACTGTGACCGTGAAATGGAAAACAGCACTGGATCATGATGCTTACATTGATACCTTATACGAAATTGCAGACGAGATATCCGGTGACCTGATGCTCAGGAATCTGACAGACGACTATCAGTTCCAGTATTACCGGACGGAAAACGATCCGGATTTCATCGCACTGGAGGGACTGGATCCGAGTCAGCAGTATGCCACCAATCCGCAGAACGGCGAGCAGAAAATCAGGGGCTTCTTTTTTCTGACGGACAGTGATTTCACGATTGCGCCGCTCCGGCTCCTGAAAGGCACAGAAACAGATCTTTCCATACAGGAATTTCAGATTCCGAATAACAAGGTGAACGATTTTTCAAAAGCAGTTACCGTGCGCGGACTGGAGATCAACACGGAACAAGGAGCCAGCACAGGCAGTGATTTCAGCTTTTTATACCGTGCAATGGCAGCGCTTGCGTTTTTCCTGATTGTTTCGATTGTGTTTTATGCTTTTTCCCGCTCAAAGGATATGATCGTCAAAAAAACAATGGGATTCAGCGACCGAAATATCGTTACTGCTGAAATCAAGGAAAATGCTTTGCTGCTGCTGCTCATCACAACCGGCATTCTGCTCTCTGCTTTTGTTGTGTTTTCCGTACTCGCCGGTATTTCCTCAACGCTGTATTATCTGAAAAAGAGTATTGCGCAGGTTTTGCTGTATCTGCTCGGTGCCTTCCTGCTGTTCGTCATATTCATTTTATTTGTCAGCACGCAGTGCAGCATCAGCAGCAGCAAAGGCAAATCGTTCAACAAGCAGCTTTTTGTGTTTACGGTCGTATTCAAAACCGTCACGGTGATTTTCCTCGGTATTGCGATGACAGAACTGTTCCGGGATTGCAGCCGTATTTTTACAATGTATCATGCCACAAAAAAGACGGCAGATCTTGTTGCGGGCTATGCCGAAACAGAGCTGAACGCCCGATTGGAAAACCCGGCTCATAACCCGGAAAAATATGCGCCGATTTTTCTTTCCTTTTATCATGAGATGCATGACGATCACAATTTCATCATCGCAGATTTCAATCACTTGATTTATGATTTGGAAGCCGGAAGCGCGACTGCGAAAAACTATAATGCCGTCATAAATGATAATTATCTGGATACCTTTGACACGGTGTATGGAACAGACGGCAAGCCGATTCATTCCGATGCCTTGATGAAAGGAAAATTCAATTTTCTGATCCCGGAGCATTATGATCCTTCCAATATACTGAATAAATACATTTCCGCCGACAACTATTCCGAAGATGACTTTCATTTTATCCGCTATGCAGATTCCAGCAAATTTTTCACGTTTTCCAATTCAATGCAGAACGGATATGTCGACGGTTCCCGGATCGTCGCAGAGGTGTTTGATCCGGATCTGTTCTATTCGTATGAATCAACGCGGACAGCGTGCGGATCATTGGAGAGCTTCTATTCCACCTCCGGATTTTATACTTATGACTCAGCCTCCGATCAGGATCCGTATTACCAGATTCTGCCGATCATCAGGAAGACAGGCATGGATAAGATTTTTATTTCTTCTCCGTCTGTCAAGCAGCAATTCATGAATGATTTGAAATTTTACAGGAACAGCATGATTGTCACGCTTGTGCAGCTTCTGGTGATTCTCTTTGCATTCATCGTGATCGTTGTATATGCGGCTGAGCTTGACTATAAGATCTATGCGAAAGACTATTCCATCAAATGCGTGACAGGATATTCCTTCCTTGATATTTTTATCATGCGGATCATATTCAAGCTGATTGTGCTGCCTGTTCTGGTGATCATGCCGAGTGTCAGCCTGCCGGTCGCACTCTGCTGCGTTCTTTCGGAACTGGTTATCTACGTTATATGTATGAAAAAGAGAATTGGCAAAAATACCGTCACAATTCTGAAAGGAGAATAAGAATAGAATGAGCAACATAATAGAATTAAAAAATATCAGCAAAAAATTCGGCGATCATCAGATTCTCAAGGATTTCAGTCTTGAAATTCCGGAAGGCGATTTTGTCTGCATTACGGGTGAAAGCGGCAAGGGGAAGACAACGCTTCTGAATATCATCGGAATGCTGGAGCCGGCAGATTCCGGCACACTCATGATCGACGGTGTTGAAAATCCGAAGATGAACAGCCGCGCAGGACGCAGGCTGATTCAGAACAGCATGTTTTATGTGTTTCAGAACTACGGACTGGTGGAGGATAAGACGGTTAAATATAATCTATCTGTCGCAGCGTACTTTATGGACCATAAATCAAATGAGATACTGGAAAACGCGCTGATCAAGGTCGGGCTCGGACCGGAATTTATGAACAAGAAAATCTACACACTGAGCGGCGGTGAACAGCAGCGCTGTGCGCTTGCAAGATTGTATTTGAAGAATCATAAAATTATTCTAGCAGATGAGCCGACCGGTAGTCTGGATCCGAAGAATCGTGAAAAAATCATGGAGATATTTCAGAATATCAATGAAAGCGGAAAAACCGTGATAATCGTTACACATGATAAAGAGGTCACAAAATGCGCGAAAAGAGTTGTTCAGCTGTAAATAAACATGACATTCTGATTTGCATTCTGATTGCAGCGGCAACCATTCTGTTCATTCTGAATTTCCGGATTGTAAAAGTGACCGGCAATTCCATGGAACCGACGCTGTCAGACGGACAACTGTTATTTGTAACGACACATACATCCCATCTGAAATCTGATGACATTGTGATTTTTCGATATGAACGGGAAAAGTGTGTGAAAAGAGTGATTGCCGTCAGCGGCGATGCAGTAGCTTTGAAAAACAATCAGGTCTATGTCAATCAGATTGCCTGCACTGACTACGAGTACAACGGTGAGGATCAGGAATTTACAATCGGCTCGGATGAGATATTTGTATTAGGCGATAATACAAAGGTCAGTCTGGACAGCCGCATGTTCGGTCCTGTAAAACTGGAACAGGTTCTTTTCAAATGCGTTTCAATATAAAATTTGTTTCTGCGAAAATATATTTTCGCATCAGACAAAGATACAAAATAGTATTCCAAAGCAGGGGAGGTGTGATTCCCTGCTTTTCTGTTTGTTCGCTGCTGATGATGTTCGGGAGTAAGGAACCGTGTTTCAGGTGAAAGCAGACTATGCACTCGATCTCCAGCAGGAGTCACTTGATTGCACGCTCGGCTTCAAGGAGTATCATGAAGGAATCCAGAAATAAAACACAAAAAGGGTTCGGGAAGTCCCGACTGCGGAGCAGCGTATGCCGTCAAGGTCGCAGACTTTGCCCGGAAGAAGTGAAGCGCAGCGAAACGCTCTATTTTGACAAACGAAACGGTTGGTCAAAACAGATATTGGGTAATAGTATCTATCAAGTCGTGAAAAGGGGTATTTCACAATCCGTTCACACAAATGATGCGCAAATGTCCAAATAAACGAAAAGTGCCAAAAGCAATCCTTCTTGCATTTTTGAGAGAATACCAACCAATGACGAACGCTCCCGCAATCACATGCAGGAGCGTTTTGTGTTTTTATGATTCAGAAAAATGGACGGTGATCAATCCATAGAGGAAGAAATTTCCCAACGACCTTCCTTCCTGGAACCGGTGCGTTTGATTGTCCCTTCGGCAATCATTTCCTGCATGCAGCGGTATGCGGTCTTGTAACTGCAACGCAAAAGATCTGCAATCTGCCACGTCTTCAGCTTCGGCTGCTGTTTCAACATGGCAATGATCTTTGCTTTTCTTTCCGATTTTGCAGGCGTGTCTTTCCGGACATCTTTTTGGACATTTATTTGGTCATGCACCTGTCGCGTGAAAACGACACGGAAGCTATTGCCGGATTCTTCAAACACGGGTGGAGCAATCTGATGCGCTCGACAGCTTTCGATCATTCTTTGAATGCCGGTTCCCCATGCTCCGACGATATGCATCCGGCTGAACACT
>MSGZ01000038.1:136445-149499 GCA_001940925.1 Ruminococcus sp. Phil11 | reverse complement strand
TGATCCGCCTTGTTGATCTTCACAGTTGCCGCGCTTGCGTCCTTCATGACGACGACCGTTTCATTGCCCTCGTCATCAACGACCTTGCCGTCCGCATTGACCTTGAACTCAATGTCCGCTGCGTAAGCATAGCCGTCCGGCGCACCCGCCTCATGGAGAATGTACACGGTGTCCGCGGTCAGGATGCCTTCGATCACATGGGATTTGCCCGCCTCAGACGTCCACGCGTCAACGACCTTGCCGGTCGCCTTGTCGATGACCTGAAGCTTTGCGCCTGCGATCTCCTCATCGCCTGTGATATTGGTCTTGGAGATCGTGACCTTGGTTTTCTGATCGACCAGAACAACCGCGGTCTTGGAGGCCTTGCCGTCCGTGACCGTGAAGGTCACATCGGATGTGACAACATAGCCGTTCGGTGCTGCGGTCTCATGCAGCGTATAGGTACCGTCAGCCAGATCGCTGATGACAGTCTCCTCGGTGCCGGAACGCCAGCTCAGCGATTCGCCGGATCCGCTGATGAGTGCCGCATTCTTGCCGAGTTCGAGCTGTCCGGCGCGGAACACGATCGGATTGTCATCCGCATCCTTACCGGTCAGCGTGATCTGTGCACCTGCGAGCTCCTCGCCGTCCGCCGTGACCGCCTTCTTGGAGACGCTCACCTTCGGACCTTCCTTCCGGTTGCGGAGGGTGATCGTCACGGTCTTGCCGCTGACATTGATATTGCCGTCTGCCGCCTCGAAATTCTCAAGCGAGCCGTCAACTGCAATGTCGAACACCGCGAGATACTTGCCCATGAGCAGCGTACCGCCTGCGCAGTAGCCCTCCGGTGCCTCGGTTTCCTTGACTGCATATTTGCCTGCTGCGAGATCTTCAAAGATCTGCGGCTTGGTCAGGTCGCCGTTCGAGGTCCATGCGCCGTCCGTGATCGCCTTCTCACCGGTGACTTTCCCGGTCTCCGGATCGACGGTCAGAGAAACGAGTGCAAGCTCTGCATCGGCAAGACCCTTGTCATCCGCATCGGTCTTGTTGATCTGCACCTTGGTAACATCCTTCAGATTCGTCACATCGACCTGCAGCGTGATATCTTCCGATGCCGCTGCATTTTTGCCGTCCACGCTGTCGATCTTGCCGTCCTTGATCACGATCGTGATCGGATTCGGATTTTCTGCATATCCGACCGGCGGTGTGATTTCCTTCAGGATATAGGTTCCGTCATAAAGCCCCTGAATGACGGCCGGTGTGATGCCGCTTTCCCACATCAGCACCTTGCCGCTGTCGGTCATGACCTGACCGCCTGCGACAGCCACGGAGCCTTCGCTGAATACGACCGGATTTTCATTTTCATCCGTGCCGCTCAGGGTAAAGACAGCGCCGCCGAGGGCGTATCCGTCCTTATCCTTCTTGTTGACGGTGATGCTGACCGGCGTTGCGGTCGCATCCGTCATGTTGACTTCCTTCTTGAATACCGGCGGCTCTCCGTTGAGCAAGACAATATCGTGGTTCTCGACAACGAACTCGATCGGTGCGGACTTCTTGTAGCCGAGCGGAGCATGCAGCTCTGTCAGCGTGTAGGAGCCGTCCGGGAGTCCCTCGAACAGGATGCCGTGGTCAATGGAGGTCCAGTTGATTGTCTTGCCGTCATCGGAAATCGTGTATTCCGCTTCCGGCTCATTGCGCAGATCGTTTTCCTTGATCAGGTTTCCGCGGATGCCCTTGAACTTGTTGTTGCGGAGCGGGATATCCGTGAAATCAACTGCTGCGCCGTTCGTGTCCGTGCCGGTGAGCTGCAGTCTTGCACCCACCAGATGTGCGTAGTCGGTGCCGACAAGCTGGTCGGTGACCTTTCTGATGAGCAGCGTATACAGCTCATCAATTGCCTCGACCGAAGCACTTGCGGTTTCGGTCTGATCCGATGCCACAATGTCTGCGCGCGCACGCGGATCATTGACCGGGATCTCTGCGACCGTTCCGGTGATGCTGTCCTCGGAAAGCTCCGTCAGCACGCCGTTGACGACCCGGAAGCTGTACGGCTTGAAGCTGTAGTAGCCGACCGGTGTGGATTCCTCCGTCAGCAGGTATTCGCCGTCCGGCAGACCGCTCAGGTTGATCTTCTCTGCCGCGCTGACCCATTCGACTGCCGTATCCGTCTTTGCGGTCAGTGTCTGATCCGCGGTGACGTCTGCGAGCGTTGCGCTCTTTGCAAAAGGCTTGACGAGCGTGAGCTTCATGCCTGCCCCGACGACGGGCTCCGGTGCAAAGACCGACTGCGGATTGTCAGGATCGGAGTCGTCGAACTTTCGCTTGTTGTCGATCTTGCCGAGTGCCAGCTGATTGAGCTGCTTCTCGTCCTTCATCTGCAGCTTGTAGACGGTGGTGCGATTCTCCGTCACACCCTCGACTTCGGTGTAATTTGCAGTCTCTGCAAAATCCTTTTCTGCATTAGCCGGGTCGTTCATATCCAGCTTATAGAACTTCGTTGTCTGTCCGGGTCCCGCGCCGGTCACACCCTTATAGATGTAGATCGGCTTTGCCAGGCTGTAGCCTGCCGGAGCACCCGTCTCCTCGATCCTGTAGATCCTGTTGTTTGCGAGCGTACTGAGCGTCGCCTCAAAGAACGCGGTCTTTTCGCGGCTGGAGCGCTCTGTCCATGTGCCCGCAGCACTGTCGTATTCAAACACCTTGATGACAAGTCCGTCAAGGTTTTCGATGTTGCCGGTTTCCGCATCCGTGCTGAAGCGTTCGCCGTTCTCGTTTGCCTTTTCAAACGTGAACTTGCTGCCCATGCGGATGTTTGCCAGCGACACGGTCAGTCTGCCGTCCGAAGCACTTGCCGTAAAGCCGTCCACAGCCTTCAGGACGTTTACTCTGCCGTCATCCGTCCACTCAAAGACGTTCACGCGATTCTGTGCGCTGTTGTTGTAGCCCATCGGCACGCTCGTCTCGACGACTGCGTACTTGCCGGCCGGGAGCGACTTCATCTTGAAAACACCTGTTCTCCGGATAGCATCCGGTGCGCCGCCTGCATCCGTCACATCCACGTAATCCGTGTCCAGTGTCAGCGACCGGAGCGTAACCGGATCGGTGCTGCTCTCTGCTTTATCCGTCAGGATCTTGATCAGCCGGAGCTGTGCGCCGGTCATCACGTTGCCGGTAGAGGAATCGAGCTTGCGCATCTCGAACTGATTGAACTTTTCGTTTCCGAACTTGACGGTTCTGCCGTCCAGCGTGCTGTCCTCGATCGTGACAGCAGTCCAGCCCGCGAACGGGTCGCTGATCACGCCGGGTGCCGCGCCTGCGGCTGTCTCTTTATAATAGAGCTTGCCGCCGCGGACGAAGAACCAGACGTCCTTTTCCGAAGGCATATAGCCTGCCGGTGCAGCCGTCTCGCTGAGACGGTACACATGATCGGCCTCGCCTTCGTCCAGAACCATCGGTGCGATGTTGCCGTTTGCAAGCAGGCCGTTCTTCACGGCTGCCAGCGTCAGACCCTTTTCGTCCGACTTCCATGTGCGGGAATCTGTCGGCTCACCGGCATTGCCGCCGGCATCGACCGTGAAGCCCTCGATCAGCATGGATGCACCTGCCAGAGGCGCATTTTCGTTGTCGGTATCGATCTTCATCAGCCGGATCGCCTTCTGGTTCTGGAACGGATACCCGTGCTCCGGCGTAATGTCGATCAGCGGTTCATAGGGGACATTGTGCTTGTTGGTGATCCAGTAGCAGTCCTGTCCGTTGTGCTGGATCGGGTCGTCGTTCTGATCCAGAAGGAGCTGTGCGCGGAACATGCTTGCTTCCGCTGCCGTGACATCCTCGCCCTCTTTCAGGATCTTTGTGATCCTCGCCTGATTGTCGCCGGTATTCTCCGCCTCGAACTGATAGTGTGCATCACCGATCAGATAGACGTTTCCGGCGGAATCGAGCGGCTGGAAGCTCTTAGAGGTACCCGCATCCGCACCGTCGGTGTAATCGACGCGGAGCGAGGAGACCGGGATATCCTGCGAGAACACCGCGACCTGATGCGGCGGGTCGCTCAGATAGCCGTTCGCATCCGTATAGATGCCCGGCTGCCCGTCGTCCTCCGGCTGCACAATATAATGATATGTGTAGTTATCCGGATCGGGCGCAACGGAGTTGTCGAACATCACAAGCGCCGGATCGGATCCTGTGACCTGCTTCACGAGCTTGCCGTTGCTGCAGTTCACCGTTCCGGAGGCACCCGAATCAACGGTCACATCGGCCGTGACCTTGTAGAACCGTTCGATCTCATTGTTGAAGAGAGTGTCGTTCTTGACAATGTAGCCGGTCGAATCCTGCTCAGCCATTGTAAACTGACCCGGTTCCCCGTTTCCGTTCATCGCGAATGTGATCTTGTCATATTCGGCCGTGGTATCGTAAGTGAATGCATCACCGATATCCGTCGTGAACGTGACCGAATTGAGCACGATGCCCGGATCGCTCACCGTATAATTGGTGTTGTAGGGCTCATACGTGCCGAGCGGCTCGTCGCTTTCGTACAGCGTGTAGACGCCGCTTCCGTTGTTGATCTCTGCATTGAGCTTCTCATTATTTGCAGAGATCGTTCCGGTCACTTCGTCTGCGACGGTCACATCTGCCGTGACCCTGTGAACATGTGCCAGGATTCTGCTGTCGAGCTTGTAGCGATCACCGGTCAGTACATATTGCGTACCCTGCGGCTCGGCCTGGAAGGTGATCGACGGCGTCTTGGCACTGATCGTCTTGACGATCGGATCGCCGGAGACCCAGAGCGTCACGGAATTGACCGTGATGCCGGGATCGGCAGCCCATACGTCGTACATACCGAACGGCTGATTGTGGTCAGAGCCCAGCGTCTTCAGCGTCCGGCCGACATCGGAATCCGCTTCCGGATTACCGATGACAGCATAATGATTATCACGCAGCCAGTCGAAGGTCAGCTCACTCTTGTCCTTGCCCTCGCGCGCTGCGATCTCATCCAGTGTCAGAATTTTGGTATCGCCCTGAACGGTCGCCTGACCCTTCGAGAACTTCACCTTCTGCTTGTCGTCGTTCTTGCTGATCGTGAAGTGGTATTCCGTATCACCGAGTGCATAGCCCGGAGCCGGTGCCGTTTCGCGCAGCACGTATTCGCCCTCGCGCAGAGCGGTCAGGGAAGCCATACCGTTCTCATCGGTGACTGCGGTAGAGACCTGCGTTTCCGTGCCGTTATCAATGCGGAACAGCCCGAAGGTCGCACCCTGCACCTTTTCCGTACCGGAGGTATCGGTCTTCTGCACCTTGACCAGGTACTTCACGTTCAGGCCGAGCACGGAGGACGGACCGGTGTACGGTCTGTAACCGAATTCCGTCTTGCCGTCGAAGCTCTTTGCGATCAGCGCACCGGAAAGGTGACCCTGATTGGCACCGTCCGTGACATCTGCGTTCGGTGCGAGCAGCGTGCCCTGGAAGTTGCCCGGGAGCTTCAGCGAATTTGCCTGACTGAAGTTATACAGCAGGCTGGTAACGCCGGGGTGGTTGTTGCTCATGAAGCCGCCGACGTTGGAAACATTGATGCCGTTGATCGTCGTCGTGACGTCGCCGCCCGCGACCTTGTATTCCTTCATGCCGCCCTCATCGTCGTACACATTGATGACGATATAGGCGTTGTCCCAGTATTCGTACTTGACCGTGCAGGTCTCGTCGTCGGCATGGACGACCTTGCGCGGCGTCATGAGCTTCGGGATGTTTTCAAATTTGAATGCGCCGCAGGCGGAGATCTCTGCCCACTTGTCCGCACTGATATTGAATGTGACAACATCCTGGATCTTGCCCTTCAGATTCGCATCGAAGGTCGCGGTGCCGTATTCGATCGTGACGGCGTCGTCCTGAAGCGGCGAATCCTTTGCGCTCTCGCTGATCGCCTCACTCCGCTGCCGGAGCATTGCGAACTGCTCGTCAAAGTCAAACAGCTTCGTGACGTAGGTCTGCGTCTTGTCGATGCCGCGCTCTCTGTTGCCCGGTGACGCGTCATCCTCCAGACAGATCTCATTGACCGGTCTTTCGGGATCGTCGTCGTTCAGCACGAGGATCTTGTCCTTGTACTGATAGCACCACGCACGCAGGTCACCGTCCGACGGCACATGCTGCGCATCGACAAACGGATACTCCATATTATAGTAGCCGTCGTTTGCCATGCCCGCGGCACCGTTGTTCGTCCGCAGATTGCCGCCGACGATCATGTGCGCATAGCCGTGATCGTCCAGCAGGTCGCTCAGCGGGATCTGGTGGCCGTAGTCGCCCTTCGCGTAGGAATAGCCGTTCCACGATGTTGCGATGATCGCATCGCCGCCGATCGCGACACGGCCCTCCGCGTCGGATTCCCACACCTTCATATCATCCTGCAGGAACACGCAGAACTGCGATGCGATGCCGAGCGCGTAGGTGTCCGTGAAGTTCTGGAGCGTCTGCTGGACGTCCAGCGGAACGACCAGCGGTTCTCCGTTTTCATCCGCTGCATTCTGACCGCCCAGCAGTACGGCCGGATCTCTGCCTCCCAGCGCATCCATGAGCGTAGAGGATTCGAGAAACTCCTCCGGGCTCCCTCTGCGCAGCGGGTATACCAGATCATCCAGCGCGTCCGCCCGCCTGCGCTGCAGGAGAGCCGGGCTGCCGAGCAGGTACGTGAGCGTCATGACGCCGGACGTCATACCGCTCAGAATACGCTGCCGCATAGTCTTACCCATAATCTACCCTTCCTTTCTGTATCGTCATTGTGATGTCTGTCCGTTTCGCCGGTGCAGCTGTCCGATGCATCGGCGGCAGGGAACACATTGACCGGCACATGCTTTCGCATGTCCGGACCTCGGTTTTTCGGTCATAATATTAAACATTCAGAGCGCATCCAAGTATAACAGGACGTATACTCCGAAAATTGAACAGAACGACCTTTATTCTATTATAATATTCTAAAGCGAAAAAGTCAACCAAATACCGCAAGAATTATAGCTATATCGCACAAATTCTACAATTGACACAAAAACAGTTGTACCGTTTTAAGCAAAACGTCAAAAACGCTACACAATTTACGTAAATATCGTATTTACGTGTGTTTTAATATATTGTTAGAAATACCAGTTAAACATTACGTTCTAAATAAAACAAAACAATCCGTCATCTTTCCGACATTTGTATTGTCTATATACAAAAAGTAATAAACAAATTGAATTCCACACTTTGTTATTGCAATATATTTCAACATGTTTCCGCCGGAAAATTGTTTTTGAAAATAAAAAAACCGGAGCACACCCGATGCTCCGGTATAAAAAGGCTGCACCCCCGCAGGGATACAGCCGGCATTTGCCTGATTTATGCGCCCCTGCCGTTCACGGCATAGCGTTCCCGCAGTCTGCGCACGGTCTCATCATCGTACATCCGTGAGGCGCAGACCAGCAGCGTAAAGAGATACGAGGTCATGCCGGTATTCGCCGCGGCCTTCATGCAGTCCTCCAGTGAATACTCCTCCGCCGGCACGATCCGGCATTTCGCGGGATCATAACCGCTGCCGGCTGCCATTCTTGCACGGTACAGCAGCTCCGGCTCAGGATCGCCGGATTCCTTCAGCATCGCGGTCAGCAGCAGGAGTGACTCGCCGCCGGCCCCGGTCTGCTCTGCGGCGGTGAGTGCCGCATCAAACAGCGCACGCACAGCCTCCGCCTTTTCGGGGATATCCTTCTCCGAATAGGCCAGCGCATAGCACAGCCGCAGACGGTTCACTGCATTCGCATCCTTCCCGCCGGCCGGTTCCGTATAGAGATACTGCTCCTTATTTCCGCGCAGCCATTGCCGCAGATCGGACCGCATGTCCGCCAGCATGGCCTGAAAAACCTCAATATAATCCATACTGTCCTCCTGAAATCAAATCGGACAACCTTCAACAGGGTATAGCATCCCCTGCCCGCTGTTTTTCACATTATACCATAAAATCTCCGCTATTTCAATCTAATTTGCAAACAAACTGCTTACAATTTGGAAACAAACTGTCACCGGTCTTTTTCATCTTTATAAATTCTTAATCATTTTGCCCCTTGTTTCTTCATAAACATTTTGCTATAATGAGGGTACATTCAGAACATTGCACACACTCTGACACGAATCGAAAGGAGCCGGATCATGCTCGAAACCAAGAATCTCTGCAAGACCTATAAGCCGAAAAAAGGCGTTCCGGTGCTCGCGGTTGATCATATCTCCCTGCGGTTTCCGGAAAAGGGCATGGTATTCCTGCTGGGCAAATCCGGCTCCGGAAAATCCACGATGCTGAATCTGCTCGGCGGACTTGATCAGTACGACGACGGCGAGATCATCATCAAGGGAATCTCATCCAAGGATTTTACGCAGCAGCGGTTCGACAGCTACCGCAATACCTATGTCGGCTTCATCTTCCAGGAATACAATGTGCTGGAGGAGTTCTCCGTCGGCGCGAACATTGCGCTGGCACTGGAGCTGCAGGGCAAGACCGCGAACGATGCCGAGCTGAACGAGATCCTCAAGGCGGTCGACCTTGAGGGCTTCGGCGACCGCAAGCCGAATGAGCTTTCCGGCGGTCAGAAGCAGCGTGTCGCGATCGCCCGTGCGCTGGTCAAGAATCCGGAAATTATCATGGCAGACGAGCCGACCGGTGCACTGGATTCCAACACCGGCAGACAGGTGCTCGATACACTGAAAAAGCTTTCCGCGGAAAAGCTGGTCATCGTTGTTTCGCATGACCGCGAATATGCGGAGCAGTATGCAGACCGCATCATCGAGCTGGCGGACGGCAAGGTCATCCGCGATGTGGAGGCGGTGCATGATACGGACGGTGCGGAGAAATCCCTTGTGTTCCGTCAGACCAGTATTGAAATTCCGCCTGACTATCATCTGACCGAAGAGGACCGCATTCAGATCAATGAATATCTGGATAAGCTGCGCACCGGCGCATCGGTGATGCTGCCGAGTGTATCGCAGAAATTCACCGAAACCGACGACTCGAAAATTCCTGTACAGGACGGCTCCGATTTCAGCCTGATCAAATCCGTGCTGCCGATGAAAAGCGCGTTCAAGATCGGTGCGAGCAGCTTAAAGCATAAGCGGTTCCGCCTTGTCATGACGATTTTGCTTTCCGTCGCAGCCTTTACGCTGTTCGCACTGGTGGATACATTCAGTTCCTACGACCACATCCGCGCCTGTACCGATTCGCTGATCGACAGCGATATCAATTATCTTTCGGTCAACAAGTCCCGGAAAATGGGCTCCGGCGGACTGGAGGAATGGTGGTCGACCTACGGCCTGAAGATTTCGCCGAAGGAGCTGGAGGCATTCAAAACGGAAACCGGACTGGATGCGACCGGCCTTTACATCCCGCCGGACGCAAACCTCCGCTTTGACGAACAGTATGACCTTAGCTACGAATTTACCAAGGGCAGCTTCAATCCGAATCTGGAGCACTTCTGCGGCTTCGCGGAGATCACTGAGGAATCCATGAACCGGATGCATTACAAGCTGGTCTGCGGTTCCCTGCCGGACGGCAGCAAGGATGAGATCGCGATCAGCGCGGCACTCTGCGACACCTTCCAGCGCGCCGGCTATCACGAGCCGGTCTCCGAGGAGGAGCGGCGCAGTCTGCGGACGAGCCCGAAGTACCAGAAGATCACCTCACCGCTGGAAATGGTCGGCAAGGTCATCCGGCTCATGGGCACGGATTACACCGTGTCCGGCGTGATCGACACCGGCATGGATATGGAGCGGTACGAATCGCTCAGACAGGATTCCGAGCGTCAGAGCGGAGAGGCCGAGCTCGTCGAATACATGCTCCACAGTGAGCTGATGATCGAAGCCAATTACACCATGAGCGGCTGTGCAATGGTCGGCGCAGGCAAGATCGCGGAAATGGCCGCGGCGCAGCCCCATATCTACGAATGCAATTCCCGGGGCGATCTCAGCCTCAGCTATGACAGCAGAAACGACAATCTCTGGGCAAGCTGCTGGACGCAGTTCATCACCGTGCTGGATCAGATCCCCGCAGAGGAGATCGTCTGGATCGACAAGCCGCAGACATCGCTCGCGGACAATGAGATCATCATTTCGCTGGAAAACTTCCACATCGGCACCGATTCCAATGCGGTTCACGAGGGTCAGAAGATCATCGACGACATCATGGAGGGCAAGGAAGAACTGACAAAGGAAACCCTCAAGGCGATCGTTGATTCCGTTTCCGGCGGAAAATGGGTGCTCTATAACGGCTGGCAGGACGAATGGGGCAATTATCAGCACACCGAGGACAAGACCGCAAAGATCGTCGGCTGCGTCCGCACAGACGGCAGCTACAAGAGCACCTGCGTCGTGCCGCAGAAGTATTTTTCGGTCATGGTCACAGACCCGGACGGCCTCTATGACAGCGCCCTCGGCGCAATGCCGGAGAACAGAGCGGATGTTGAAAAGTTCGTCCGCTACTGCTACCGCGACGGCAAGGACGTCACGGAGCGCTATGAGCTGAACTGCCCCGTCACCGAGGAACTTGACACCGTCAACTCCGTGCTGAAGGCAGCGGCAAAGGTCTTCTTCTGGATCGGCCTTGCATTCGCGCTGTTTGCGGCACTGCTGATGGCAAACTTCATTTCAACCAGTATCCACTACAAGCGGCAGGAGATCGGCATTCTCCGTGCGATCGGCTCGCGCTCGGCGGATGTGTTCCGGATCTTCTTCTCGGAAAGCTTCCTCATCGCGGCAATCAACTTCGTACTCTCTGCGATATTCTGCGCGGCGGCTGTTATCATCATCAATTTCCTGCTGCGCAGGAAGGTCAACATTCTGATCACGGTGCTGCATTTCGGCGTCCGTCAGATCATCCTGCTGATTCTCGTCAGCCTTGCAGTCGCTGCGATCGCAAGCTTTCTTCCGGTGCGGCGGATCGCCAAAAAGCGTCCGATCGACGCGATCCGCGACAAGTGATCCGCACCGAAAACCTAAATTTGCTTTCCTCTATATTGTAATACTTCCTTTTGCTTTGAGCCTGAGACTGCCTGAAATTCAGTCTCGGGCTGCTTTTTTTCAGGCGAAAACAGGAAAAGACCATGTGCATACAGTCAGAAAATGCGCTGTGAGCAGGCGGATTTTGTACACTCCGACAGAAAATGTGCAGGATGCTTTCTTTTTTTGCAGTTTTCTGGTATGATATCATTAGAAAAAGTATCCGAATACGGTTCGGAGAAAGGAGCGATACAGCAATGAGCAACACGGAAAAGCCCGGTATGTCGCAGAAAAAGCAGCTTATAATGATGGTAGTCCTGCTCGCTGTCTGCGCCGTGCTGGTCACATGGACGGTCCTGCTGCTGAAGGACCGGATCGACCGGAATCAGACCAATGAACAGATCTCGCAGCTTGATCTGACAGAAGTCAGCGAAAACGGTGACACGGAAACGACCGCACCTGTCACCGGCGTCGGCATGTGGGAGGATGTGCTTGCGGGTGTGACGACCGTCACCTCGGTCAAGATCCGGGCGACCCTGCCCGCGACGGAATCCCAGCCGCCCGCCACAAGAAAATTTGTCACGCAGCCCGCTGTCTTTATCAGAGTCACAACGGCAAGAGCCTCCGTCACGACCAAAAAGCATCAGAACGCCGTGACCCCGAATTCTACACAGAAGCAGCAGGGTGCGGCGTCCACGGCTGCGGGCACAGGAAACCGCACAACAACTACGACGGCCAAACCGCATACCGCACCGCATATAACGATGCCGCCCGCAACCACGCCGCATCCGCAGAACGCAACACAGCCGCAGACGACGCCGGCATCGCCTGTCACACCGCAGGCACCGTCCTCGGCACAGGTCATTTACAATCAGCTGCTTGCCGTATATCTCGGTGCCGGTGCACAGAACGGCAAGGCCTATTACTATGAACCGGCCGGAAACGGTCAGCCGACTGTCGTCGTCGGAAACGGGGACGGCTTTGCGGGCGTTTACCGCACGGATGACTGCGTCAAGCGCGTTCCGCTCGGCGGAACCGGCGACAGCAGCGATAACCCGTGGCAGACCGGAACGGACTTCGTGTTCCGCAAAAACACGAACGGCAATAACTACGCATTCTACGAGAGCGAGGGTGCCAATAACAGGGTCGTCGGCGGGTTCAATCCCGATACGGGCGACAACATCTGGATGCGCCTGCACTATACCGAGGAAAACGGAACCGTCAAGGCCGATTATCATCTCTACCGGAAGAATGAAGCCGGTGTGCAGAACGAGCTTGCGTCCGGCACGGGCACGGCAGACCGCATCTATGCGCTGCCTGCAGACATCGCGGCGGTCGCAGCGGCAGCCGGATTCCCGTCCGGCGACATCTCCGCACTGCCGGAGGCCGCAGCCAATGCACAGGGCGATATCGCCGCACTGCGGAACCGCGCAGGCACCTATAACGACGGCTTTGCCCTTCAGCCGGGCAGCCTCTACGGCGTCATCGGTGCAAATTCCGACAATGTCTATCTCCGCGCAGGCATGAGCCTCGCGTCCAATATCATCGTATCGCTCCCGGCAGGCACATTCGTCTCCGTGGACAGCAACTTTGATCCGGAGAATCCGGGCATGTGGTGTCCGGTCAGCGTGACCGTGAACGGAACGCCGTACAGCGGCTATGTTTCCGCCGTCTACGTGCTCACATGGAAGGCTGAATAAGCAAACGATCCTCTGTATCCCGGACGGGGTGCAGAGGATTTTTTTGCGGGGCGCGGGGAGCCCCCGCAGGCGATTCCCTCCGGGGACGGTGAGCGAAGCTCTCCCCGGCAGCGTAATGCACACCGCAGGCATACCGGAAACCTTTTTCGTGAATAGTGAATGACGAATAGTGAAAAGTGAAGAATGACGGTATCGCCTGCGGTGCTATATTTAGATATGTGCCCGCTGGGCACACCGCCGTTATTCATTTGTCGTTCTTCACGATTCACTTTTTTCTTCTCCCCATTGCAATATCCGGAATAATATACTGTCAGCGGGCAGAATCCTCCTCCGTTTTTGCTCCCATGCAGCTTATCCTGATAATTTTCCTGTTTCTC
>MSGZ01000038.1:56875-136373 GCA_001940925.1 Ruminococcus sp. Phil11 | reverse complement strand
AATCATTCCAATAATATGGTATAATATAAAAAAGATCATCGAGCCGGAAAGGAGCGGGCCACATGAAAATATCGACGAAGGGCAGATATGCACTGCGGATGCTGATCGAGCTTGCCGCGCATCAGCAGGGAGAATACATGTCCCTGAAGGAGATCTCCGAACATCAGAACATCTCGAAAAAATATCTGGAGCAGATCGTACCGCTGCTCAACAAGGGCGGACTGCTGCGCACGAACCGCGGCAACAAGGGCGGCTATATCCTTGCAAAGGATCCGAAAGAATGCACCGTCGGGGATGTGCTGCGCGCAACGGAAGGAAGCCTTGCACCCGTTGCCTGTCTGGAATATGAGGTCAACGACTGCCCGCGTGCATCGCAGTGTGCAACGCTGTATGTCTGGGAGGGGCTTGCAAAGGCCGTCTCCGATTATCTCGACAGCATCACGCTGCAGGATATCATCGACCGCAGCAGCGGCAGCACCGCCGGGGATGACTATTGTATCTGAGCGAAAAACCAAACGGACGCTGACTGATTACAGCCGGCGTCCGTTTCTTTTGTATAAGGGGTTCGGGACTTGTCCCGCGGGAGCTGCGGCGGTACCCTGCGATCAATCCGCAGCCTGATTCTTCCGGTACGCAAGATAGCTTTCGAGGATCAGCACCGCGGCGACGGCATCCACAACGGATTTCCGCTTTTTGCCGCGCGTATTCGTCACATTGAGGATCTGATGCGCCGAGACCGTCGTGCAGCGTTCGTCCCAGAGCACGACCGCAATCCCGCTTTTTTCGCGCAGGATCTCCGCGAAGTCCGCGCATTTCTGCGCTCTCGGCCCGCGGCTGCCGTCCATATTGACCGGATGTCCCACGACGATCAGTTCGGCGCGGGCATTTTTTGCGGCCTCGGCCGTTTTCTCGGCACAGTGCAGAAAATTCTTTTCAGTCAGCACGCCGGCAGGGGAGGCGATCATCTCTGATCTGTCGCAGACCGCCCAGCCTGTGCGCGTATCACCGAAATCAACACCGAAAATAATCATTCCGTATCCTCCCCGCGGTCGGCCGCCCATGCGGGATTGTCCGCAGAGAGCAGCGATTCCGGCAGATGCGACGCGCTGTTCTTGACCAGCAGCGTCCAGCCGGTTTCGTCGTCGTAGGTCAGCTGCGAAACGGCGGTATTCTCCGCCCAGCCGACGTCATTCAGCCGCGTGATATCCCCGAATTCCGCATAGCAGAGGAAATTGCGGATCGCGCAGCCGTGCGAGCAGACCGCGACCGTTTTGCCGGGATTCGCCTTTGCAATGCGGGTCATCGCGTCCGCCATGCGCTGATAGACATGCGGCATCGCCTCGCCGTTCGGTGCCTGAAAATCCCAGATGTGTTCCTTCCATATCTGAAACTCCGCCGGGAATTTTTCGCACAGATCGGCAACGGGAACGCCCTCCCAGTCGCCGCCGTTGATCTCATGCAGATCGTATTCGGCGGTCAGCGGGAGCCCGTGGTATTTGTTGACCGCCTCCGCAGTCTCGAGCGCGCGCTGCCACGGGCTGTAATAGACCGCATCCAGCGGGATATCGCGAAAGCGTGCGGACAGATACGCGACCTGCTCACGGCCCTTTTCGGTCAGCTTCGTATCGACCGTGCCCTGAAAATACGGCAGGACATTGCCCTCCGCTTCGCCGTGGCGGATCAGATAGACGGTTGTCACCACGGCTTCACGCTTCCTGTCAGCTCAGCGGCTGTTGCAATGTGATTGCTGTCGAGCCAGTCGTTCAGCTCGTCAATGATGCGCAGCGGCGCGTAGGGGTCCTGCACGATCGCCGTACCGACCTGCACCGCGGATGCGCCCGCCATCATGAGCTCCGCGGCGTCCTCGCCGGAGGCCACGCCGCCCATGCCGATCACCGGCAGGCTGACCGCATTCGCGACCTGCCAGACCATGCGCACGGCGACCGGGAACACCGCAGGCCCGGAGAATCCGCCCATGTTGTTGTGCAGGATCGGCATTCTGGTGCGCAGATCAATGCGCATACCGAGCAGCGTGTTGATAAGGGAGAGTGCGTCTGCGCCTTCTGCCTCGACCGCCTTTGCGATCTCGGTGATGCTCGTGACATTCGGGCTCAGCTTGACGCACAGCGGCTTTTTCGTGGCACGCCGGACAGCCTTTGTCACCTGAGCGGCCGCCTCGCAGGAGGTTCCGAATGCCGCACCGCCCTGCTTCACGTTCGGGCAGGAAATGTTCAGTTCGATCATGTGCACATCGGTCTTGTCTAGCTTTGCCGCTACCTCCGCGCATTCGTCAGCCGTCGAGCCGGCGATATTTGCGAGAATGACCGTATCGCAGGCCAGCAGATGCGGCAGCTCATTCGCGATGAACGCGTCAATGCCGGGATTCTGCAGGCCGACGGAATTGAGCATTCCCATGGTCGTTTCCGCGACGCGCGGTGCCAGATTGCCGGTACGCTTTGTGCCGGTCGTGCCCTTTGTCGAGATGCCGCCGAGCAGCGACAGATCGTAATACTGTTCGTATTCACGGCCGTAACCGAATACGCCGGATGCCGGAATGACCGGGTTCTTGAACGGAATACCGCAGATATTGACAGACAGATCAGCCATTACCAGATCACCTCCTGCGCGTTGAAAACGGGGCCGTTTTTGCATACATGCTGATACTGCTCCGCGCCGTGCTCGTCCTTTGTGCGGCAGGCACAGACCAGACACGCACCGATGCCGCAGCCCATGCGTTCCTCAAGCGAAACCTGACACGGGATCTCATACGCCCCGGCGAGTGCCGCAGTTGCCTTCAGCATCGGCAGCGGGCCGCAGGCACAGATCAGCGCGGGCTTTTCCGCCTTGATCTCCTCCTCCAGCGGCAGCGTCACAAGGCCGAACCGTCCCGCAGAGCCGTCGTCCGTACAGAGGATCGTCTTGGCACCGGCAGCGGCAAAATCGTTCTGCAAAATCGCGCAGTCCGCCGACCGGAAACCGGAGATCACGACGGCATTTTTGCCGAAGTACCGTGCAAGCGGGAGCATCGGGGGTGTGCCGATGCCGCCGCCGACTAAGATCACGCGGGCGTCCTTTTCCGGGAGCGTGAACCCGTGTCCGAGCGGTGCCAGCATATTGACCGTGTCACCGGCACGGAGCTCCGAAAGTGCTTTCGTACCCTTGCCGCGCACCTCAAAGACGATGCGGAGCGTGCCCTGTTCCTTATCGATGCCGCAGATCGAGATCGGTCTGCGGAGCGTGAAGCCGCCGTCCGGCAGCAGATTGACAAACTGACCCGGCTGCGCCTTGGCGGCGGCCTCCGGACATTCGATCACCATGCTCCATGCGGCAGCCGTGAGCTGCTCCATTGAGCGGATCCGATATGTCAGCTTTTCCGTGTACTTGTCCTGTTTCATATTTCACCGTTCCTTCAGGCAAAAACTGCCGGATATTCCGTCAGCAGCATGGTCAGCACGCGGTTCTCGCGTTCGAGCATGACCGGCAGCTGCGTGTCGTTCTGCTTGTCTCCGTGCGGGTGCGTCCGGTTGATGCCGATCGCCGCCGCCGCGGAGAGATACATCAGCGTGAAGCGTTCGTCCGCTTCGTAATCGTCCAGAGACTGCGCCGTTTCCTGTCCGGATACCGCGCAGAAATAATAGTAGTTCTCCTGCAGAAAAATGTCCTCGTGATACCCCTTCTGGATGCGCCGCACCAGACCGTAGGGCTTTATGCTCTCCGGCAGAACGGTCAGGCCGGTCTCCTCGCGCACCTCGCGGAGGAGTGCCTGTTCGTGCGTTTCGCCCGCTTCGATGCCGCCGCCGGGGAATTTACAGTAATCGTATTTCAGGCTGTGCACCATGGCAAGCCTGCCGTCTGAGACGATAATGCCGCGCACGGACGGCCGCCGCGTAACGGTGCCGTCCGTGATGTAGTCCTTCGTGTCGATTTCAAAGAGCAGCCGCAGACCGGCCGCATTCAGTTCCTGTTTCATATTCTGTTCCCGTTTATCTGTCCTTTCCGGATGCGTTCTGCTTCCGGCTTTCAAGCAGCAGAATGAGGCTGACAATTGCAGCGGGTACCGCCGGGACGATCCCGAACAGCACACCGATATAAAAGGCGTTCAGGCCGGTCACGGTGCCGCCGTCCGTCGGACTGTCAAAGCCGAACAGCATGAGATACAGCCCCGCGAGAAACGGAAACAGCAGAGAGACCGCCAGTGCAATGCCGCACAGCTGCACCGGCGTCAGAAGCCGGTACGTCCGCAGCGCAAGATTCTCCCGGTCCAGCATCGCCTGAAACCGCGTGTCATCGGTCAGGATGCCGTGGTCTGCTTTTGTATTCATCTCCAGTGCCGCACTGCGGGAGACTGCCTGCAGCGTGAACCGGTCATCCGGAGCGGGATGTGCCGCAGCGATCCCCTCATTGCTGCGGCACCGGAAATAAAGATGCTCCTGCCGGCTGCCTTCATCCGGGTGAGAAATGACCCTGCAGCAGAGCCGGATGCTCCCGGGTTCCACCGTCAGACCGGTCTGCGCCGGAACGATGCGGCAAAGTGCCTGCTCCGGCGATTCCTCCGCGCCTGCCGTATCATGCGGAAACTGATAATAGCAGTACCTGCTGCTGTACCGCATCAGGAATGCGCCGCCCTGCCGGATCACGGCATGGACATGGCGGGAATCCGTCATTTGATCGTGATGTAAGAGGTCAGATCCTCGCGCATCCGGAGTGCTTCCCGTCTGGCAGCACCCGCGAAATCGCGCTCGTCGCAGCCTTCCTTCTTATAGGCACAGAGAATTGCACGGGAGCTGTTGACCACGGCACCGAGACCGTTTTCGTCAAAGCCGCCTGCGATGCCCGCAGCACCGCCGCCCTGTGCGCCGTAGCCCGGCACAAGGAACATCGTGTGCGGCAGACGCTTCCTAAGTTCAACGAGCTGTTCCGGATAGGTCGCACCGACGACCGCGCCGACGGCACTGTAGCCGTATGTACCGACCGTATCGGCACCCCATTCCTCGCACTTGTCGCCCATTCTCGCATAGAGCGGCACGCCGTCGATCAGCAGATCCTGAAATTCGCCCGAGGACGGATTCGAGGTCTTGCAGAGGACAAAGATGCCCTTGTCCTTCTCGCGGCAGACGCCCAGCAGCGGCGAGATGCCGTCCGTGCCGAGGTAACCGTTGACGGTCAGCGCATCCGCACCGAAGGGCTCACATTCGGTCGTGCCGATCACGCAGGAGCCGAGATGCGCCGCGGTATAAGCCTCCATGGTCGCGCCGATGTCATTGCGCTTTGCGTCGGTGATGACATACATGCCCTTTAATTTTGCATAGCGGATCGTGCGCTCCATGGTCTTGACGCCGTGGTGACCGTACATTTCATAGTATGCAGCCTGCAGCTTGACAGCCGGGACGATATCGCACAGCGCGTCGATCAGCATCTGGTTATAGCGGAAGATCGCCTTGGCGGCGGCCTTCAGCGTTTCGCCGTCCTCCTCCAGAAAGCTTTTCCGGATGTACTCCGGCACATATTCGAGTTTGGGATCGAGACCTGCAACGGTCGGATTTTTCATGCTGATGATCTTTGCAATCAGACGGTCAAATGACATGGTTCGTTTCCCCTTTTCATTCAGATTTTTTGCATACCCGGAAAGACCCATAGTATGCAATGATATTATACCACATCAAGCGGCAAACAGTCAAGAGTAATTATAAACAGAACACGGCAAACAGCAGACTGTTTTTCGGCTCTGCGGCCGGAACATTTTGCACCGGTAATGAATAAAGTCTGCGAAATCTGCGCAAAATGTCAGCAGATAGGAGTGATGCGTATGACAGAACGGCTGCATTCGCAGGGACTGCGCGACCCGGACAAAGAAGCATACCGCGAAATGGTCGCGCAGGCCTCGCGGAAAACAAACCGCGCCGCAACGGTACTGAAAGCATTTTTCATCGGCGGGGGTATCTGCCTGATCGGAGAAATTCTCCGTCAGTTTTTGCTCAGGCGCGGGCTGGATGCCGACACCGCCGGCGCGTGGACATCCGTGATCCTTGTGTTCTCCGCGGCCATGCTGACCGGCACCGGTCTGTATCAGAAGCTGGCCAAGCACGGCGGCGCGGGTACGCTCGTGCCGGTCACGGGCTTTGCAAATGCCGTCGCGGCAGCCGCGGTCGAGGCGAAAACGGAAGGCTTCATCCTCGGCGTCGGGACAAAGATCTTCACGATCGCGGGCCCCGTCATTCTCTACGGCACCGCCGCGTCTGCGGTGTACGGCGTAATCTACTGGCTCATGCAGAGATAGATCAGGGGGATTTGTTCGGTTTTGTACGGGTTTCTTTCTTGGTTTAAGACATAAAAGCTTTAACGCGTTAAAACTTTGTGCAGATTGCCTATTGCAATTCCGGTTGATTTGTGCTATAATGATAGCATATTCCGGAAGAAAGGGAGCGCAACCGCCATGCTGAACGGCAAATATGTGTACTATGCAGCAGAATACCGATTTTACGGCTTTACCGGCTATGATTACGGTGAGGTCAGATTCGGTGCGGCTGAACACGTTTGCGCAGCATAACGGTTTTTGCGGAATCCCGCAGGAATCTATTATGATGAAAGCAAATCGCTCACAGTCCGCCGGCTGTGAGCGATTTTGTTTTTCTCAGATATCCGTGACAAAAGGCGTCAGCAGAATGATGACCATGCAGACCGGGCAGACATACCGCAGCATCACCGAAAGCAGCATTCTTGCACGGAAATGCTTTTGACTGGCAAGCACTTCTTCCTCGACGTACTTCGGCTTCACGACCCAGCCGATCAGAATGCAGGTCAGCAGCGCGACGACCGGCATCATGATGTTGTTGCTGATGAAATCAAAGAAATCCAGGAACTGCATCCCGATCAGCTCAATATGGCTCCATGCGCTGTATCCAAGCACGGAGAGCATTCCGAGCAGCAGGCAGACCAGAACTGTAATGATGCAGGCCGGAATCCGGCGCAGCTTAAACTTCTCCATGATGATCGAAACGACTGTCTCCATCAGGGAGATCGAGGACGTCATTGCGGCCAGCGCGACAAGAATAAAGAACACCGCGCCGACGATCTGCCCGCCTGCCATGGTGCTGAACACATTTGGCAGCGTAATGAACATCAGGCTCGGGCCCGCATTCAGCGCGGATGCATCGCCGCCGGAGAACACAAACACCGCCGGTACAATAATCAGTCCCGCAAGAATCGCAATGCCGGTATCGAAAATTTCGATCTGACGCACGGACTGCTCAAGGGAATCCTCTTTGCGCATATAGGAGCCGTAGGTCACCATGATGCCCATGGCAAGCGACATCGAATAAAAGAGTTGTCCCATCGCAGCCGCAACTGTTTTCAGCAGCATCGACAGGGTAAATCCCTTGAAATTCGGCAGCAGGTAATATTTCAGACCTTCCGCAGCACCGTCCAGTGTCAGCGTATAAACGGCAATGCCGAGCGTCAGCAGAACAAGCAGCGGCATCATGAATTTGCTGATACGCTCGATACCCTTTTCTACACCGAGCATGACAACAGCCGCCGTTGCGAGCAGAAAGATCAGAAAATAAACGGTCGGCTCGCCGGAGCTTCCGATGAAGCCCGTGAAAAAGGAGCCGTCACCTGCGGCCGCGCTGCCCGCGCCTTTGACAAAGGTCACGAGATATTTGAGCACCCAGCCGCCGATCACGCAGTAATACGGCGTAATGATGACCGGCACGAAGGCAGCCAGCCAGCCAAGCGGCGAAAACCGCTTGTTGATGCTCCCATACGCGCCGATGACGCTCTTGCCGGTGCGTCTGCCGATCGCGATTTCCGTGATCATCAGCGAAAAGCCGAAGGTTACCGCGAGGATCAGATAAATCAGCAGAAAAATGCCGCCGCCGTATTTCGCGGCAAGATACGGGAATCGCCAGATATTGCCGAGACCGACAGCAGAGCCGGCTGCCGCAAGGATAAAACCGATCTTTGAGCCAAAGCCGCTTTTATCCGCTGCAGAGGTATTGGTTTCCATAATTTGTCACATCCAATCATCCGTTTTCGTGTGCAGATATTGTGCACATACTCTTATATCATAGCCGATTTTTCCGGTTTCGTCAAGAGCAAAACCGTGATTTATCGTATAGAAAGGAAATAAAAATCATGATCGTTGTTTTGAAGCAAAATCCGAATCCGACGCAGCTCGAAAGCCTGATCGCATGGCTCGAGGAAAAGCATATTGAGGTCAACAAGAGCGTCGGTACCTCGCATACGATCCTCGGTCTGGTCGGCGATACCGCCGCGATCGACCCGGATCTGATCTGTGCGCTCGAGATCGTCGAGGACGTCAAGCGCGTGCAGGAGCCGTATAAGCAGGCAAACCGGAAATTCCACCCGGAGCCGACCGTCATCCGCGTGCGCGATACGCAGATCGGCGGCGGAACGCTAACGCTCATGGCGGGGCCCTGCTCCGTCGAAAGCGAGGCGCAGATCGTCGCGATCGCGAAGCAGGTCAAGGCCAGCGGCGCGACCGTGCTCCGCGGCGGCGCGTTCAAGCCGCGCACCTCGCCGTATTCGTTCCAGGGCATGGGGCTTGAGGGCCTCGAGCTGCTGAAGATCGCCCGCGAGGAGACCGGACTGCCGATCGTCACCGAAATCATGGACGCGGAGCATCTGCCGGCGTTCAAGGACGTTGATATCATTCAGGTCGGTGCACGAAATATGCAGAATTTCTCGCTGCTGAAGGAGCTCGGGCATCAGGATAAGCCGGTGCTGCTGAAGCGCGGCCTCTCCGCAACTTATGAGGAATGGCTCATGAGCGCGGAATACATCATGTCCGGCGGCAATCACAACGTCATTCTCTGCGAGCGCGGCATCCGCACGTTTGAGACGTATACACGCAATATTCTCGATATCGGCGCGGTCACGGTGCTCAAGCATCTGACGCATCTGCCGGTGATCGTTGACCCGTCTCACGCCTGCGGCAAGGCGTGGATGGTGCCGAAGATCGCACCGGCGGCAGTCGCGGCGGGCGCGGACGGCCTCATCATTGAGGTACACAACGATCCCGAGCACGCGGTCTGCGACGGCCCGCAGTCGATCAAGCCGGAGGCATTTGACGCGCTGTCGAAGAAGCTGCACGGCCTGCACAGCTTCATGCAGGAAGCCTGAACCGTGCCGTGCTGCTGACAAAATAAATCATGGGGGAATGATCTCGTGCTTGAAATCCGGCATAATGATTTCGACGCAGATGCGTTTGTTTCACTGTGGAGCTCTGTATGGGACGGCTGCCCTTCGCGGGAGCAGGCCGCGCTGGCGATCGAAAACAGCATCGACCGCGTCGGCGTCTACGACGGGAGCAAGATCGTTGCAGTGGCGCGGATGATCGGCGACCGCGGCATGTGCTACTACATCAAGGATGTGATCGTGCATCCGGCGTATCAGGGGCGCGGCATAGGCAAAATGATGATCGGGGAGCTGCTGCAGTTTATCCGCGAAAACGGCGTTCCCGGCACGGATATTGCCGTGGAGCTGTGCGCAATGCCGGATAAAATGCCGTTTTACGCGAAATTCGGATTTGAAGCGAATGAAGCGCAGCGGATGCGCATGATGCTTCGCGCGGGAGAAACAACATGACAAATCAGGAGATTCTTGCTGCGGCGATACGGCAGTCCGCGATTGATCTCGGCTGTCAGCCGGGGGATTTTGCGCGGAAAGAACCGGTCATCGTGACGTCCGGGATATCGCCGGATGCACGGAAATATCTGACGCAGCCCTATGCAGCGTATCTCGTCAGCTACGGGAGCAATATTGTCGCTTCGGTATCGCCGGAGCTCCGCAAGATCGTACAGGATTATCTGGACAAATATCCGCTCGTGCATACCTTTGAGCCGCCGCATCTGCATGTGCTGCATAAGGCACTGAAGCCGCTCGGCTTCGGCGTCGGTATGACGTCGGAATACTGGCTGCCGGATGCGGATTCGGTCAGGACGCTTGACTGCGGATACGAGCTGCGTGTTCTGGGACAGAAGGATTTTGCAGAGCTGTACAGGCCGGAATGGTCAAATGCCTTATGCGAAAAGCGCGCAGAACTTGACGTTCTGGGTGTCGGCGCCTATGACGGGGAAACACTCGTCGGACTGGCGGGATGCTCGGCAGACTGCGCGGACATGTGGCAGATCGGTGTTGATGTGCTGCCGGCATACCGGAGAAAGGGAATCGCGGCAGCGATCACAAGCCGGCTTGCAATGGAGATATTGAACCGCGGCAAGATACCGTTTTATTGCTGCGCATGGTGCAATCTTGCATCCGCACGCAATGCCGTCAGCAGCGGATTCCGCCCGGCATGGGTCGAAATGGATGTTCGCAGTCTGGATAAAATTGCGGCAATGAACGCCGTGTAACCGCACGGAAATCATACAGAAAACTCGGAGGGCAGAAACATGAATATCGCGATCATCGGTCTGGGACTGATCGGCGGTTCCTACGCAAAAGCAACGAAATCACGTACTTTACATACTGTTTACGGCTACGATCTCGATCAGGAGGTCATGATGTTTGCGCGCATGACCGGTGCCATGGACAAGGCACTGACGGACGAACTGCTCGAAACCTGCGACCTCGTGCTGGTCGCACTCCGGCCGGGTGCGGCACTCAAATGGACGGCGGATCACGCCGCCATGCTCGGACAGGCCAAGTGTACGCTGGTCGATATTTGCGGTGTCAAGCGTGCTGTTGTCGGAGAAATGGCAAAAATTGCGCAGGATAACGGATTCAAATATATCGGCGGCCACCCGATGGCCGGTAAGGAGCAGGGCGGCTTCGTCAACGCGACGGATTCGCTGTTTGACGGTGCGTCGATGATCCTGACGCCGGATGCGAACACCGATCTGCCGACGCTCGAAATGCTCAAAAATTACTTTACCGACATCGGTTTTGCGCATCTGACCTTCTCAAATCCGGATGAGCACGACCGCATCATTGCGTACACTTCGCAGCTTGCACATATCGTGTCCGGTGCTTACGTCAAGTCCCCGACGGCACAAAAGCGGCGCGGGTTTTCCGCAGGAAGCTTCCGTGACCTGACCCGTGTTGCGCGTCTGGACGAAAACATGTGGACGGAGCTGATGCTCGATAACAGGGAGTATCTTGCGGATGAGCTGCGGATCCTGATTGAAAATCTGCAGCCTTATCTCGAAGCACTTGAACAGAATGACGCTGAAAAACTGAGAGAATGCCTGCGTGAAGGACGGATCGCCAAGGCATCTGCCGGCGGAAACTGATGAAATAATATTGCCAAACGTGCGGCGGGCTAATTCCTCCTCAAATATTGCGGCTAAAACGTGCCGCAAATCAGAAAGGAATGTTCATGAAAAAGCAAATTTTGACTACTCCGGACGGAGAATCCTATCCGATTCTAACCGGGAGCGGACTGATCAATACATGCGGACAGGAGATCAGCTCGATCGTAAAAGCGTGCCGGGTAATGATCGTTTCGGATACAAATGTAGCTCCGCTTTATCTGGAGACAGTCAGGAAATCACTTGCAGATGCTGGATTTTCCGTGAATACGCATGTTGTTTCTGCAGGTGAGGACAGCAAATCTGTCGCCGTATTCGGCGCGCTGCTCGAATCCTTTGCAGAAGCAAAAATGACGCGCACCGATCTGGCTGTTGCGCTGGGCGGCGGTGTGATCGGTGATCTGACAGGGTTCACGGCCGGCTGTTATCTACGCGGCATCCGCTTTGTGCAAATGCCGACTACGCTGCTTTCTGCAGTAGATGCGTCGGTTGGCGGTAAAACAGCCGTTAATTTGCAGCACGGAAAAAATCTGGCCGGACTGTTTCACCAGCCGGTCGGCGTTTATTGCGATGTTGATACGCTGCAAACGCTGACGCCGCATGAAATGGCGGACGGTGCGGCCGAAGCAATAAAAACCGGAATCCTCGGAGATCCGGAGCTGTTTGCGATCTACGAAAACGGAAATCCGATATCCGAATTAGAAGAAGTGATTTCTCACGCAGTTGCTTATAAATCCATGATCGTTACAGAAGATCCGGAGGAACACGGCGTTCGCAAGCTGCTGAATCTCGGTCATACGCCTGCTCATGCGATCGAACGCCTGAGCAATTTTGCCATATCACACGGCCATGCAGTTGCGATCGGCTTAGCGATGATGACACGCGCAGCGGTCAAAAGAGGATATCTGAAATCTGTTGAAGGTACGCGCATTTTAAATACAATCGTAAGAAATAATCTTCCGATTGTATGTCCGTATCAGTCTAAGGAAATGGCAGAAATTGCTGCGATTGACAAAAAAGCTGCTGCTTCTGAAATTACAGTGATCCTTCCGGAGAAAATCGGTCGGTGCAGAATGGAGAAAATTGCGATTTCTGATTTGGAAACTTTGTTCACGGACGGTCTGGAGGGACAGGCATGAATGTGATTTGCTATCCCGCGCAGCTGAACGGAAGTGTTGCGGCAATCCCGTCCAAGTCCGACGTGCACCGAAAACTCATTTGTGCGGCACTCTCCGGGCAAGGATGCACGGTCGGAATGAACGGCCGTTTTTGCGACGATATTGCTGCGACGATTCGCTGTCTGGAAGCACTCGGCGCATCCTTTGAGCTGCATCCCGAGGGGCTTTCGGTCGCACCGATTCAGCGTCAGCCGCACGCGGAGCTTGACTGCGGCGAAAGCGGCTCAACGCTTCGGTTTCTGCTTCCGGTTGCGATGACCGTTTGCAGTGATATCTGCGTGACGGGGTCCGGCCGCCTCCCGGAACGTCCGATCGGTACACTTGTCAAGTCAATGTCCGCCCACGGCGTACAGTTTTCGCAGGATCATTTGCCGCTTCATGCGACCGGTTCTCTAAGCGGCGGCGTCTATGAGATCGAAGGCAACATCAGCTCGCAGTTTTTGAGCGGTTTGCTGATGGCACTCGCCTTTCTTGATTCTGACAGCGAGATTCGCCTGACAACCGCATTGCAGTCCTCAAAATATGTCGATATGACGCTTGATACGCTGCGCGAATTCGGCGCAGATATTCAGACTGTTACAGATAACAAACTTTTGCGATACTATATAAAAAGCACGAAGAATCGTGGTATTCCGGCTGTTCTTCCTGTTGACGGAGACTGGTCGAATGTTGCGTTCTGGCTGACGGCCGGCGCAATTCAGCCGTCAGGGGCGATTCAGGTACTTGGACTGGATCCCCAGTCTGTGCAGGGCGACAAAGAAATTGCGCGTATTTTGAAGGATTCCGGTGCTGACCTGAAATATTCTGACGACAGCAGCCGAACGACAATTGTTTCATGTGGAACATTAAACGAATTTGACGTATCTATGGAGGAAATCCCCGATCTGCTTCCGATTCTGGCGGTTCGTGCCGCGGTCGGGAACGGCGTTTCACACTTTACGAATGCTGCCCGCCTTCGTCTGAAAGAATCCGACCGGCTGACCGCGACCGCCGAAATGCTGCGTGCACTCGGTGCGAAGGTTGACGAGCTGCCGGACGGGCTGACCGTCTACGGCGGACAGCTTTGCGGCGGTACCGTCGATGCGAAAAACGATCACCGGCTGGTGATGTCGGCGGCGATCGCGGCTTTGCGCTGCAGCGATCCCGTGACCATTCTCGGCGCGGAAGCGGTCAACAAATCGTATCCGTCCTTCTTTGACGACTATCAGGCACTCGGCGGACGCATTGATATCGCCGGATAATATGTAATTTTATTGCGAAAGGATTTTGCGTATGGCTTCAGGCTTTGGAGAGCGGCTGCGCGTTTCGATCTACGGCGAGTCGCACGGAAACGGCATCGGTGCGCTGATTGAGGGTCTGCCTCCCGGCGAATCGGTCGATTTTGACCGGTTGATGCGCTTTATGGAGCGGCGTCAGGGCGGCCGGAATGCGCTTTCAACGGCGCGGAAGGAGCCCGATATCCCGGAGTTTGTGTCCGGTATTTTTGACGGCAGAACGACCGGTTTCCCGGTGTGTATCCGGATCGCGAATACGAATACGCGCTCCGGAGATTATAGCAATCTTGCGATGAAGCCGCGCCCTTCCCATGCGGATTATCCGGCGTATATCAAGTGGCACGGTGCTGCTGACATGCGCGGCGGCGGGCATTTTTCCGGCCGCCTGACTGCCCCGCTCTGTGCTGCCGGCGGCATTGCTTTGCAGATTCTTGCACGGCATAATATCTTCGTAGGTGCGCATCTTTCGTCAATCGGCACGGTCTGCGACGAGCCGTTCCCGATGCTGCCGGATGCCGCACTGTTTGATACGGTCGCGAAAAAAACGTTTCCGGTCATCTCCGATAAAAAGGGCATTCGGATGCAGGAGGAGATTCTTGCGGCGCGGGAGGCTCTGGACTCCGTCGGCGGGACGATCGAATGCATGATGACTGGTCTCCCGGCCGGGCTCGGCGACCCGATGTTTGACGGCATGGAAAACCGGCTCGCGCGGGTGCTGTTCGGCATCCCGGCGGTCAAGGGCGTGGAGTTCGGCGACGGCTTTGCACTCTCGCAGATGCGCGGGTCGCAGGCAAATGACCCCTACCGCACGGATACTGACGGCAATATCGTTACAGAAACGAACCGGAACGGCGGCATTCTCGGCGGCATTACGACGGGTATGCCCCTGCGGTTCCGCGTCGGGATCAAGCCGACTCCGTCGATTGCGCAGCCGCAGAAAACGGTCTCTCTGCCGGACGGACAGGAAACGGTGCTCGAGATCAAGGGGCGGCACGATCCCTGCATTGCGCAGCGCGCTGTTCCCGTTATTGAGGCGGCAGCCGCGCTGACCGTTCTCGATGTACTGCTCTGCGACAAGGGCACGCTTTGAATAAACCGCGTAAATACGCGTATCTGATACCGGAGGTGGAATCATGAGCACCGCTCAGCTTGTTTTGGTTTTTATCCTGTTTCTCGCTGCGTTTACCTGCTTTGTGGTCGGCGGGATGCAGCTTGCCTGCCGCGGTCCGCTGCTGAACAGTCTGTACCCCGATGACGCTGAAAACAAACCGGACCCGAAGCCCTATTACCGGCAGAGCGGTGTCGCGATCACGCTTGTCGGTGTGATCATGATCGTGAATGCCGCCGCAATATTCTTGCATAACAGTAAGATCTGTCTGGTGAATGCGATCCTGCTTCCCGTGACCGTCTTTTATGTGATCGGTACGGCGGCCATGATGGAAGACCAATCGAAACGAAAATAAAGGAGTTATTTATGGAATTATCGGAGATCCGTTTGCAGCTCGACGGCATTGACGAGCAGCTGCTTGACCTCTTTGTCGAGCGCATGTCACTGGTTGACAAGGTCGCCGACATCAAAAAGCGCGATCCCTCGAAGCCGCTCTACGATCCGGCGCGGGAGCGTGAGATCCTGATGCGGATCCGGGAGCGTGCCGGCGAGGAGTACGGCGATTCCGCGCACCAGCTGTTCCGCATGGTGCTGGAGCTTTCCCGCGCACGGCAGGCGGCGCAGCTGATCCCGGCGACGAGCGTCGCGGCGCGTGTCGCGGCGATGTGCGCGCATGAGCAGTCCGTGTTCCCGCAGTCCGGACGCGTAGCGGTTTCGGGCGTCGAGGGCAGCCACGCGGGCGCAGCAGCGGACAGGCTTTTCCCCAAGGGCAATATCATTTTCATGGACGGCTTTGCGGCGGTCGTACAGGCGGTGCAGGCCGGGCTTTGTCAGTTCGGCATCCTGCCGGTTGAGAACAGCGTGCAGGGCTCCGTTCGTCAGGTCTACGATCTGCTCCGCGAGCCGGATATTTGTATTGTCCGGAGCGTCCGGCAGCTGATCCGCCACGTTCTGCTGACCCAGAAGGACGCGCAGCTTTCCGATATCAAAACGGTCTATACGCATGAGCAGGCGGCGGGACAGTGCAGCCGGTTTCTGCAGTGGCTCGGCGCGGATGTGATCCCGTGCGTCAGTACCGCACACGCGGCGCAGAGAGCTGCCGAATCGCATGATAAGACAGTCGCGGCGATCGCGGGCGAGGCGTGCGCAAAGCTCTACGGTCTTTCCGTGCTGACCGACGATATCCAGAACGAAAGCAACAATGATACGCGCTTTTTGTGCATTACGAAGGGTGCTTCCTGCTATGCGGGTGCCGACCGCATGAGCATTCTCGTCAACTGCGCAAATTCCCCCGGCGCGCTCTATCAGATGATCGCGAAGATCTCTGCGCTCGGCATCAACATGTGCAAGCTGGAAAGTATGCCGATCCCCGGCACGAACTTCTCGTACCGCTTCTACATGGATCTCGAATGCAATCTGCATCAGGACGGCGTGCTCGGGCTGCTCTGCGAAATGGAGCGTTCCTGCGATTCGTTCACGCTGCTCGGCAATTATACCGAAATGATCGGGTGAGGTACTGATATGAAACTGGAAGGCTTCGGCATTTTTGTGAAGGACATGCCGACTATGGTGCGGTTTTACCGCGATGTCCTCGGCTTTGCGATCAAAGAGGACGAGAACACATCGAATGTGTTTCTGGAAAAGGACGGCACACTGTTTCTGTTGTACCGCCGCAGCGATTTTGAGCAGATGACCGCGCAGCAGTTTACCTATGCGTCCGGGAAGATCGGGCATTATGAGATCGCGCTCAATGCCGGAAATTATGCCGGTGTCGATGCGGAATATGCACGGGTTGTCGCGGCCGGTGCGGAGCCGGTCATGCCCCCGCAGACGATGCCGTGGGGACAGCGCACCTGCTATGTAGCCGACCCCGAGGGCAATCTCATTGAGATCGGTTCCTTTGTGGAATAACTGATCGTAAATCACGCGTCCCGCGCCCAGTTGAATTCCTGACTGGACAAAAGATAAAGAATGAAAGACAAAAAGTTTCATAATGGCTGCGGGCTCTGCCCGCAAATTCTCATTTACCGCAAAATATATGAAACGGAGGTCTGTATGGCAGATTTCAAAACACCTTATGGCCTGATCGGGCGGAAGCTCGGTCACAGCATTTCGCCGGAGATTCATGCGGCACTCGGAAATCCGCATTATTCGCTCTATGAGCTGGAACCGGAGGAACTGCCGGTTTTCCTTGCAGATCCGCGCCTAAAGGCACTGAATGTCACGATTCCTTACAAAATCGACGTCATCCCGCTCTGCAAAACGCTTGACCCGCTTGCTGAGGCGATCGGCAGCGTCAATACGCTGGTGCGGCAAAATGACGGTTCATGGAAGGGCTATAACACGGACGCCTACGGTCTGCGCTGCATGATGCGCGCGGGCGGGCTTTCCTTTGATAAAGCGAATGTGCTCGTGCTCGGCAACGGCGGCGTTTCGCAGACAATTCAGGCGATCGCAAAGCTGGACGGCTGCGCGAAGCTGACCGTCCTTGACCTGAAAGGCACAGAATACACCTACGATGACCTGCCGCAATTTTACGCAGATACGACGCTGATCGTCAATGCGACGCCGGTCGGCATGTATCCGAATGCGGGCAAGTCGCTGGTTGATCTGACGAACTTCCCGCAATTAAAAGGCGTCGTGGATGTGATCTATAACCCCGCGCGAACCGCGCTGCTGCTGCAGGCGAAGTCGATCGGCATTCCGTGCGCGGGCGGCCTGACGATGCTCGTTGCGCAGGCAAAGCAGGCGGCGGAGCATTTCTTCGGCAAAGCGATCGACGATGCGAAAATCGCGGAGATCGGCTCTGTGATGCAGCGCGATGCGGAAAACATTGTGCTGATCGGGATGCCCGGCAGCGGCAAATCCTGCATCGGCGATGCGCTCGGCAGGCTGACCGGCAGACAGGTCATTGACCTTGACGCGGAGATCGTAAAGAAAGCGGGGAAACCGATCCCGGAAATTTTTGCGGAAAGCGGCGAGGACGGCTTCCGGCAGATCGAATCTGAAGTCGTCCGGGAGCAGAGCGCGCACCGCGGCGTCATTCTGGTGACGGGCGGCGGCGTCATCACCCGTGCAGAAAACGAAGCACCGCTCCGGAGCAACGGCCGGATCTGTCAGATCTGCCGCCCGGTCTCGGAGCTTTCCCGCGAGGGACGTCCGCTGTCCATCGGCGCGGACCTCACGCAAATGGAGGCGGTCAGAATGCCGCTTTACAAACAGTTTGCAGATACCGAAATTGAAAACAACAGCACGCCGGAAGCTGCGGCGGAGCGGATCTGGAGGGATTTTTGTGCATATACTCGTGCTGAATGGACCGAATTTGAACATGCTGGGAATCCGTGAGCCGGAGCATTACGGCACACAGACCCTTGCCGACCTGATCGCGATGATCGAGGCGGAGGCTGCGCGGCTCGGCGTGACGGTCGAATGCTATCAGTCGAACCATGAGGGCGACCTCGTGGACAAAATACAGGCGGCCTACGGCAAGGCGGACGGTATCCTCATCAATCCCGCGGCGTATACGCACACGAGCGTTGCGCTGCTGGATGCGGTCAAGGCGGTGCAGATCCCGACCGTTGAGGTGCATATCTCCGATCCGGATACGCGGGACGAATTCCGGAAAATCTCGTATATCCGGCAGGCCTGCATTGCGACCGTCAAGGGCAAGGGCTTTGCGGGCTATCTTGAGGGGCTGCGGATTCTGAAGGCGCATATCGCGCAGACAAACGCTTGATTG
Source organism: Ruminococcus sp. Phil11 (assembly GCA_001940925.1). GTDB lineage: Bacteria > Bacillota > Clostridia > Oscillospirales > Ruminococcaceae > Firm-04. The sequence continues at coordinate 117,804 of MSGZ01000038.1, read as the reverse complement.
CATATAAAACGAAAAGGACGCCGGTGCTGTGATCGGTGTCCTTTTTGCTAATGTATGCTTGGGCATTGGGAGAAGCAAATCCAAAGAAGCCGCTCTGCGGCGTGAACGCGGGGACTCCCCGCCCTGCCGGACACAAAACAGCCTGCACGGGAGAACCCATGCAGGCTGTTAAAAAATGGGGACAAATCCGACGCCCGTTGTGGTACGGCTGACAGTGCTTCCGTGCTGTGATCGTACCGCGGTACATACAGACCCAATGCCCGTAAACGGTACAGAGTAAGGAAGTGGTGTGGTTTCGGGGAATAATGTCAGTGTAAAAAGTGGTGTGACTTGTAGTGCGACTATGCTTTGTTCAATACGGAGAAATTTGATAGGATTAACGGGTGCGGGATGCCGGATGCTGCCGGTGAGAGAACCGGATTCACAAGTGGATTTGTGGGTGGTGTAAGGTAGGATACTTTTTCAGCTTGCGATGAGGTTTCAGAATACGAAGTTCATGTGCAGATACGGGATTGGTATGAAACCGGCTCTCTCAAGTTACGTCAGCAGTTGCCCCCATTGCCGGGGAAAGCAAATTGGAAAAAGCGATCCGCTTTGATCAGCAGTATATTTTCTTCGGTTCCGATATGTACTGAATTTTCTGCGGATCAGAAATATTATTATAAGCAGTATGTTTAAGATTTATGCGATAATAGCCTGTTCCGTTCGTCGCCGGGATATATCTGTTTGTGATTCTGTGCGAACTTGAATTGCTGTTCAGAAAACTGCCCAGATTCGTGGCAGTTGTCCAGTTGGAATGGCCGTCAGGGCTGTACTCCAGCTTGACTTCGGTCAATCCGATTCTCCGCACTATGTTGCGGGAGCTTGTCCGTGTTGTAAGATATAACCCGCCGGGAGCGACACTTACATATGCATTTGATTCATAGATAAGTCCGAAAGCCATCAGTCCGATCGCCTTCTGGTTTACAGGACCTGCTGCATAATACTGATTGTACTGCAGAGCCTGCTGTGACAGGATTTCCTTTTGCGCGTCCTGAATGGGTGCTGCCGCAGCTGCCCGCACAGACTGAGACAGAAGCATTCCCGCTGCCAGGATTGCTGTCAGAGATTTGCGAATTGTCATTCTTTGTATCCTCCTTTCGGGTACCTTCCGGAACCCGCTTACACCCATAAATGATTTTTACTGCCTTTTTTTACCTATTCTTTCCCACAATCTGCGTTTGCAACAAAATGCAAAATACGGTGTGTATAATTATAGGCAACATATACATATCTGCGGATAAAAAAGAGGGGAAGGCGATCTGGCCGGATCACCTTCCCGAAAATCATCATCTCAACAAACAAAATCATAAAAGGAGTTTCAGGATCGTCAGCCGGTTCTGCATCGCCTGACGAATCAGAGGTTGGTGTTATCAAAGAATGACATCAGGATCGCTTCGGATTCTTCCGCCGTCAGGTTGGCACAGTCCACGGTATAATTGACATTGTTATACCGGAACGTCGAGGTGACATAATCATCCTCAATGACCTGATGAACGGAAATGCCGTTGATCTCCCGCACTTCCGGCGAATAATCCTGCGTCGGGAGGATCACATCCGGACACTGGCTCTCATCCTCATAATGCATATAATGCAAAGAGAAGATGCGCTCATCCGCATCATCCGTGATCCGGACCCAGACATCCTGTATCCCCGCGGAGATCTCGCGGTCAAAGGTGACGTTCGTGAGATCCTCCGGGATATACTGCGGTGTCATCGCCGTAAAGCCGGCCTTGCTGCATTCTTCCTGAATGCCGTAGGGATCATGAATCCCCTCCGGCAAATCTTCCGCGGCGGATTCCGGCTCATCCATTGAGATCTCAACGCCGCCGTGGATCAGTCTTGCACCGGTATTCAGCAGGTTGTCTCCGAGTGCGCCCTTTGTTGCAAAATTGCCGATCATCAGCGCGCCTGCAAACGATGCTGCCAGGGCTGCGAGCCGCTTCCAGTGGAAGATCCGTTTCAGTCTGACGGGTGCGGCGACCGGTTCTGCGATTGTATCCGTGGTTGTTGTTGTTGTATTTGCTGCGATTTGTGGTGTGATGTTTTTGCGGAACGTCTCCAGCCCCTTGCGGGAATGTTCTGCGACTGCCTGCTCCAGTCCGCAAATTTCGCAGATCCCTGCGGTCAGCTCATCGACCGCATCAAGATTCTGCGTCTCCGGCGGCTTTTCCAGTTCCGCCCGGAGCATCTGCTGCATTTCCCGCAGCATCATGCTATCGGCATCGCGCCGCCGCATTGCAGCAGCCAAAGCCTTTGGTGTTGTCATAGGTACAAGCTCCTTCCGGACGGTAAAAGCATTGCTGCTTTCGTGTTTCACCTTTAAATGAATTTTTTTCTGCATATTTACCGCCCTCGCTTAAACTTTTGGCGGTTTGTACAATCAGATTGCTGCTTTTCCGCTTCATCTACAGCAGGTTGACGGCGCAGCAGGCGCAGACGGAGTGTCTGGACGCGCTTATAGAGCTGCGCCATGGTCATGCCGTATTCCTTTGCGACCGCTGCCTTGCTGCCGTGTTCGCTGTCGTAATAGGCTTCCAGCAGGCGGTATTCCTCGTCCGAGAGGGCGCTTAACAACTTGGCTGCTTCCTCCGCAGAAGCGGTATCCTGTTCCGCGGAGACTGCTTCGACATCGAGGTCACCGGGGCAGAGTTCCATTTCGCGGCGGTTCCGGAGCCGGTACTCCTTAATGACGCGGTAGGCGGTGCTGTAGAGCCAGCTGCGGATATTTCCGGTAAAATCGAGCGTGTCCTTTTTTTCGAGCATACGCAGGAAAGTTTCCTGCACGCAGTCATCGGCGGCGGACAAATCTCCGCCGAGCTGCAAAAGGCAGTAGCGGTACAGCGGTTGGTAATACTGCTCCGCGGCTGCATTGCATTGCGCATCTTTATCCAAAACCGGATCTCCTTCCCCATTCAGTCATCGGATTGAATGCTTTGACATCCGCCGTACAGTTCCCCGGCTGACGGCGGTTTCTGTTATTTTTCGTTTCCCCGTCCCCTATTCTATCATGAATCGCAAGAAAAGTCAACTGCGGAGCCCGCAGTGGCATTTCCCTCCGGAGGGCGGCAGCGGAGTTCTCCCAACAATCTGAACTGCACGCCGCTAAAGCGGCTTCTGTTAGGCAACTTCTCCCAATGCTGAAGCCCGCCGCGGGCATTCCGGTCGGGCGTTAGACGAACTGTTTGCAGCCTCACAAAAGTTTTGATCAAACTTTTTTTCAAAAGTTTGCAGGGTCGAGGGGCGGAGCCCCCGTCGCGCTCCGCAGAGCGCGAAACACCCCTATCGTCAGGCGCACCGCAGGGGTGAATCATCAAAACGCTCCGGGGGAGCGTTTTGATGAGAGGGAGGCCCTGTAAGAGAGGGCCTCCCTAGGCGGATTGCGGAGCAATCCGCGATGCCCGCTGAACATAGGAGCGGCATCAGCCGCGACGAGTGAAGCGGGCAGGTTTCCAAAGGGCACCCGCCCTTTGGCTCCGAAGCGCGGCAGCGCAGAGCAAAATCCAACAACCCCCAACAAATAAACCGCAAAACCCCGGCACCGACTGCATTCAGCCGGTGCCGGGGTCTGTATATCACAATTTCATTTATTCCGCTTCCTCTGCTTCAACAGGTCTGTCATACAGCGCGAGCAGATGCGCGATTTCCTCGCCGTCGTGTTTGTATTCTCCGAAGTACGTCGCATCCAGTGCCCGGGGCGCAATGCCCTCCAGACCGAGGCTCGGGCCGACCCAGTTCTGCGACCGGAACGATTCGCCGGCCTGCCCCATATCACTGACATAATATCTGCCGAACGGCGTCTCCGCGCAGCGCGTCAGAGAATGCTCCGCAAGCATCGCTTCCGCGTCCTCATGGTATGCTGGCGCAAAGGACATGTGCGTCTCATCGCGGAAGAACACCGGCTGTTCACATGCGCGAAGCGGGTACGCCTTTGTCTCAAAATCAAACGGTTCCCCGCAATTCTGCTGCGCTTCTTCCGGCGTATCATACTTCTCGCAGATGCTGATCTGCGTGCCTGCATTTTCACCGCGGAAGAACGGCTTGTCAGTGCAGTTTGTGATGATGCCGAACCCGTGCCATACGCCGTTGTCCGGCTCCGGATCCAATACGTTTGAAACGCGGTCACAGGCAAAATTCACGGCATCGCCTTTTATCAGCGACACGGCGATTCTTGCCATATCCGGGTTTTCGCTCCAGAATTGCTGATAGTCCTGCCCCTGCTTCGGTTCGACATCGTAGAAGTAATACAGCACCCAGTCGCAGCCGACGACTGCGCGGTAGGTCAGCTTGTAGTCATCCCACTCAAACGTACAGTCGATATCCTTGCCGAGCCCCGTGAAATCGTAATCGCACGGCTCGAAGGTTTTTCCCTCGTAATACGGCGAATCCGTTAGCTTATTGTAATATTCCTGCATGAGCTGCACATACTGCGGCGTATCGGCTGCTTCGGTATCTGCCGCAATATCCTCCGAAATTTCCTCTGTGCCGATATTCACAGCGGCTTCATCCTGTTCCGTGAATGCGGATTCCGTCTGCTCCGCCGCGGGATTCTCCGCGTTTCTGCCGTGCAGCAGCAGATAACCGCCGCCGACATTCAGTGCCAGCAGAGCCGCTGCGACGGCCGTACCGGCGGCAGCACCCCGGCGGGTCATGCGGGTCTTCTTTTGTGCCGTCTGTTTCACTGTGATCTCCTCCTCACCGGAAGGAACCTGCCGGAACCGGCGGTGCTGCATCATTTCGGTGATGTCATCATCCGAAGCGCAGTCCATGATTCTGAAAAAATCCTCCTGTTTCACAGCAATTCCTCCTTTTCCAAAAATGCTTTCAGTTTCTTTCGGGTCCGCATCAGAGACATGTTCACGCGGCTGACTGAGCAGCCGGTCTCGGCAGCGACCTCTTTTGCGGAGAGGCAGAGCCAGTACCGCCGCAGAAAGATCATGCGGGCGATTGGTTTCAGCGTCGGCAGAAATCTGCGGAATGCATCCCGCAGCGCGATGCTGTCAAGCATCCGGTCAGGGTGCTCCGCCGACGGCAGACAGTCTGCCAGCTCCTCCATTGCGACGGAAAGCTGTCCGCCGCCGCGCCGCTGCGCGTTCTGATACGAAAGCCGATCCCGTGCCGCATTCCGGACTGCGGTGACAAGATACGCGCCGAGAGATTCCGGTTCGGCCGGCGGGATCGCCTGCCACAGACACATCAGCGCATCGTTCATGCATTCTTCCGCATCCTCGCGGCTGCCGAGCATATTGTATGCCACTGTCATGCAGAGTGCTTCGTACTGCGCCTTTGTTTCCTGCAGTGCCCGTTCGTCGCGCTGCTGATACAGTCTGATGATATGTGCATCGTCCACGCTGCCTCACCTCTCTCTGACAGTATTGACGGCATTTTTTCGGAGAATATAACACTTTGCGAAAAAATAACAGGCAGCCCGGTTGAACTGCCTGTTATACTTCTTTGGCTTGGAAAAGTGCTCACTTCAAATTCTCCGACAGCAATCAGAAAAGCCAAATGCGGGGAGAACTGTCCTTACAGAAGCCGCGTCAGCGGCGTGAAGTGACGAAAACTGGGAGTGCTCCGCTCCATTCCCCCGGAGGGAAATGCCAGCGCGGGCTCCGCGCCGGAGGGAAACGGCTGTCGGCCCTGCCGACCGCTTATTCTTCTTCGTCGTCGCTCTTGACGCTTGCGACAACCTCGTCGAGCAGGTTGGACGGCAGCGGCTCATAGCGCAGGAACTCGAACGTAAACTCGCCCATGCCCTTCGCGACCTGACGCAGATACATCGTAAAGTCGTGCATTTCGCGCATCGGAGCTTCTGCCTGAATGACGGTGATGCCGTCGCCTGCCGGCTCCATGCCGAGCACTCTGCCGCGGCGCTTGTTCAGATCGCCCATGATCTCACCGGTGTTTGCATCCGGGATCGTGACGGTCAGGGAACCGATCGGCTCGAGCATGATCGGGTCAGCCTGCTTCATGCCTTCCTTGAACGCGAGCGATGCCGCGATCTTGAACGCCATTTCAGATGAATCGACCGGGTGGTAGGAACCGTCGAGCAGCGTCGCCTTGATGCCGACGACCGGGCAGCCCGCGAGCACGCCCTTCTTCACGCTGTCCTGCAGACCCTTCTCGATCGCCGGGAAAAAGTTTTTCGGAACGGAACCGCCGAAGATCTTTTCCTCAAAGACGAGGCTTTCGCTGTCAGTCGGCTCAAACTCGATCCAGACATCACCGAACTGACCGTGACCGCCGGACTGCTTCTTATGGCGACCCTGCACCTTGTCGGTCTTTTTGCGGATCGTTTCGCGGTATGCGATCTTCGGCTCCTCGAGCACGATATCGACACCGAACTTGCTCTTCATCTTCGCCTTGACGACGTCGAGGTGCTGGTCGCCCAGACCTGCGAGGATCTGCTCCTTCGTCGTGGTATCCAGACCGAAGGACAGTGCCTGATCTTCTTCGAGCAGTCTCTGCAGACCGCCGGAGATCTTGGCCTCGTCGCCCTGCTTGCTGGCCTTGACAGCCATGCGGTAGGTCGGATTCGGATACTCGACCTTTGCATAGGAGACAACATTCGCGGCATCGCAGAGGGTGTCGCCGGTGCTTGCGGAGATCTTCGTTGCCACGACGATATCGCCCGCGACCGCAGAGGTGACCTCGGTCTGCTTCTTGCCGAGCATCGTATACAGCTTTCCGACGCGCTCTGTTGCGCCGGTCGTTGCATTGACAAGGTCCTTATCCGGCGTGAGCGTACCGGTAATGACCTTGATAAAGCTCATCTTGCCGACGAACGGGTCCGCAACGGTACGGAACACAAATGCGGAAAGCGGTGCAGCGGAATCGACCTTGACGTCAATATCCTTGCCGGCCTTGTCGGTCGCCTTCAGCGCAGCAGCGGTGGAGGGATCCGGCATGTACTTGAGGAACTCAAGCAGCAGGTCGCAGCCTGCGGGGTTCGTGCAGGAAACCGTAAAGACCGGCATTGCACGGCCGGTACGCATTGCCTCGTGGATACCGTGGCTGATTTCTTCCTGCGTGAAGGTCTCGCCCTCGAAGAACTTTTCCATGAGTTCGTCACTGGTTTCCGCGACTGCCTCGGACAGACCGTCCATGAGGGAATCTGCGGTAATGCCTTCCTTATCGTTCAGGACGATGCCGGCAGCGTCAGCAGCGACGGATGCGCCCTTCTTGTCGTAGGTATAGGACTTCATTCTGCCGAGGTGCACGAGCGCCTTGAACTGATTGTTCTCGATCTCCGGAACGATGACCGGGCAAACCGATGCGCCGAAGTGCTCCTTCAGGGAATTCAGAACGGTATAGAAATCCTGGTTCGGGTCGTCGATCTTGGTGACGACGAACAGGATGTGCTTGTTGAGCTTCTTTGCTGCCTGATAGGCCTTGATCGTGCCGACATGGACGCCGGACTTTGCGGAAACGCAGATAATAACGGTATCGCCTGCATAGAGACCTTCATTCGTGGCTGCTGCGAAGTCGAGCAGACCCGGAACGTCGAGCAGGTTGATCTTGTAGTCGCTGTATTCAAAACTCGCAAGCGAGAGATTGATTGAATATTTGCGCTTGATCTCCTCGGGATCGAAGTCACAGACGGTGTTGCCGTCCGCGGACTTGCCGATGCGGTCGATCACGCCGGCGCGGTAGAGCAGTGCTTCAGCGAGAGCGGTCTTACCACAGCCGCTGTGTCCGGTGAGAACGATATTTTTGATTTTTGCGGTGTCCAGATTTTTCATGTGTGAGACTCTCCTTACTGCCGCTGCCCGGGTGCATATCCGATCGAAAATTTCGGAAACGCGTACTTTTTGTATAATTGCGGCACCGCAGGCAAACGGAAATTGCATTATTATTATACCATGTGTCAAAAATCCTTGCAAGTGTGAAATGCATTTTCTGCGTTTTGCCGAAAATCAGCATTCAGATTTGTGCATTTTAACGGGATGTTTCTCACAAATTGTTTACGGTTCGTGATAGGTGAACTATCAGTTAAAAGAAACGCGTACAGATACGCCGTTTTCGGACGTTTTCTCTTGGTAAATCAGTGTATTTATGAAAAATATCTTGCATTTTCGCGGGAGATATGGTATAATAAATTGTTGATTTGCAGGATTGTGAAAAAATTGTCAATCTTGCGTTTGAATGTTGTCTGAGAAAGGATGATTCCAACTATGGAGAAAAAGCCGCTGGATCAGCTGACGGCCGCAGAGATCGGTGCAGCTCTGAAGGAGACGAAAGCCGCTTATGACGCATTTCAGGCAAAAAAGCTCAGCCTGAACATGGCGCGCGGAAAGCCCGGCCCGGAGCAGCTTGATATTACTATGCCGCTGCTGGCCGCACTGCCTGCCGATGCAGACCCGCATTCCGAGAGCGGAGACGACTGCCGCAACTACGGTCTGCTCTCCGGCATCACCGAAGCGAAAAAGCTCTTTGCCGATATTCTGGGCGCAAAGCCGGATGAGGTGCTGGTCGGCGGAAACTCCAGTCTGGAGCTGATGTTCGCATGTATGCAGATTTCGTATGTCAAGGGCATTGCGGGCTGTACGCCGTGGAGCAGGCTTGACGAGGTCAAGTTCCTCTGCCCGGTTCCGGGATATGACCGTCACTTTGCGATCACCGAGTATTTCGGCGTAAAGATGATCCCCGTTCCGACCGACGGGAACGGCCCGGACATGGCAACGGTCAAAAAGTATGTTGAGAGCGACGCATCCGTCAAGGGTATCTGGTGCGTGCCGATCTACGCGAACCCGTCCGGCATCGTCTACAGCGATGACACCGTGCGCGCATTCGCCGCACTGAAGCCCGCCGCAAAGGACTTCCGCATCTACTGGGATAACGCGTACTGCATTCATCATCTTGCAGCAAATCCGAAGAAGCCGCTGACGATCAATCAGGCCTGTGCGGAAGCGGGCAGCGAGGGTCTGTTCTATCAGTTTGCTTCAACATCCAAGATCACGTTCCCGGGCGCGGGCGTCGCTGTGATGAACACCGCAAAGGCCAATCTCGATGAGATCAGCAAGCACCTCGGCGTGCAGACGATCGGCTACGATAAGCTGAACATGCTGCGTCATGTGCGGTTCTTCGGCAGCGCGGAGAATATGCGTGCACACATGGAAAAGCACCGTGAGATCCTTGTTCCGAAGTTCGCGGCTGTGCTCGATATGCTGGAGCAGGAGATCGCACCGCTCGGTATCGGCACATGGACCAAGCCGGAAGGCGGATATTTCGTTTCGTTCAATGCGCCGAAGGGCACGGCAAAGCGCATCGTGCAGCTTTGTAAGGAGGCAGGCGTCACGCTGACCGGCGCAGGCGCGACCTATCCGTACAAGAATGATCCGGATGACAGCAACATCCGCATTGCACCGACCTATCCGAGCCCGGCAGAGCTGAAGCAAGCCATGGAGCTGTTCTGCATCTGCGTGAAGCTGGCAGCACTGGAAAAGCTGGCGTAACAGAAATACATAACGCACCGGGCGCGGAATCAGTGTCCGGTGCGAAACTGCTTCCGGCTCTGCCGGCAGGAATATCTGCGTTTTTTACGAAATGTCGCCCCGAATCGGGCGGCATTTTTGCATTTTGCGAACGGCCATTCTCTTGCAAAAATCCGGAAAATAGTGTATAATAGTAGGGAATGCGGATGCCCGTGCGTGACAGCCGCATATCCAACAATCCAAACTCTCTTTTGAAAGGAAGTTTTTATCATGGCTGGACTGAATAAGGTTACTGTAGACGACATTCAGGCAAAGGGCAAGAAGATCCTTGTCCGCTGCGACTTCAATGTTCCGCTGAAGGACGGCGAGATCACCAACGACAACCGCATCACTGCTGCTCTGCCGACGATCAAGAAGCTGCTCTCCGAGGGCGGCAAGGTCGTGCTTTGCTCACACCTCGGCAAGCCGAAGAACGGTCCGGAGGCAAAGTTCTCCCTCGCACCGGTCGCAAAGCGTCTCGCAGAGCTGCTGCCGGAGACCAAGGTCGTCTTTGCTGCTGACGATGCAGTCGTCGGCGAGAACGCAAAGGCTGCTGTCGCTGCAATGAAGGACGGCGAGATCGTGCTGCTCGAGAACACCCGTTTCCGCGGCAATGAGGAGACCAAGGAGGCTGAATACGACGGCTTCTCCAAGGAGCTCGCAGACCTCGTTGACGGTCAGGTCTTTGTCATGGATGCATTCGGTTCTTCTCACCGTGCACATGCTTCTACCGTCGGTGTCGCACGCTTCGTCAAGGAGACCGCAGTCGGCTATCTGATGCAGAAGGAGATCCAGTACCTCGGCAATGCGGTTGAGGATCCGCAGCGTCCGTTCGTTGCAATTCTCGGCGGTGCAAAGGTCGCTGACAAGCTGAACGTCATCTCCAACCTGCTCGAGAAGTGCGATACGCTCATCATCGGCGGCGGTATGGCTTACACCTTCCTCAAGGCACAGGGCGGCGAGATCGGCAAGTCCCTCGTTGATGACGAGAAGATCGACTACTGCAAGGAAATGCTTGCGAAGGCTGAGAAGCTCGGCAAGAAGATCCTGCTGCCGGTCGATACCGCAATCGCTGCTGCATTCCCGGATCCGATCGACGCTGAGATCGAGGTCGAGTTTGTTGAGGCCGGCAAGATCCCGGCTGACAAGATGGGTCTGGATATCGGCCCGAAGACCGCTGCACTGTTCGCAGAGGCTGCAAAGTCCGCAAAGACCGTTGTCTGGAACGGCCCGATGGGCGTGTTCGAGAACCCGACCCTCAAAAAGGGCACCGTGGCAGTCTGCGAGGCTCTGGCAGCTGCAGATGCGACCACGATCATCGGCGGCGGCGATTCCGCAACGGCTGCGATCCAGCTCGGCTTTGCTGACAAGATGAGCCACATCTCCACCGGCGGCGGCGCATCCCTTGAGTACCTCGAGGGCAAGGTCCTGCCGGGTGTTGCAGCAATCGCTGAGAAGTAATAATCAAAGAATTACGGTTTTAGGCGGATCTCCACATCCGCCTGAAACTGTATTCACGGGTGTGAAGAAACGCTGAACGCATCTTTCCGGAAACCGAAGCAAAGGAGTTACGATTATGCGCCTGATTCCCGAAAAGAACCCGAAGCCGATCCGCGCTGCGGCATATGCCACATTTGGCATGTTCGTGGTCGTCAGCGCGGCAACGGCTCTGAGAACCGTCATCGACAATCCGACCAAAACAGGCTTTGAGCTGTTCCTCGGCTTTCTCTTTTCCGCGCTGCTGGGCGTACTCGGCGGGCTTGCCGTGCTCTGGGGCTGGTGGCTGATCGGAAAGCTCGGACACAAGGCGACGCTGAAAAATGCGGACGCGACCTTCCAGCAGTCCGGATACGGCACCGCACTGGCAGGTGCCTTTACCGCCGCACCGTATCCGGAGGACGACGATGTCGTCATCAGTGCTTATCTGCTGACCGCTGCGGAGCATTACAAGGAGGCTGAGGAGGCACTGATCCCGATCGACCGGACGGCCGTCTCCCAGCGGACGCTTGCCATGCTGAATACGACACTCCTGCGCCTGTATTTCATGACCGGCAGACAGGAGAAGATCAGGCGGCATCTGGAAAATACCGCCGCACGCACCGAGAACGCATTTCAGATGAAACCCGAAATGCTGAACGAATATAAGCCGTATCTCGACGATATTTTTGATTATGCGCTGCTGATCGCTGTCTATGCGACACAGCAGGGCGACAGGGAAACGGCTGACAAATATATGCGGCAGGTCATGCAGCGCATCTCTCTGCGGGATGAAGCAGACCGTGCGCTCTATCCGCAGATCGTGGATCTGTCAATGCTCTATGCGCAGCGCAGATTCGAGGAGGCGCACGAGCTTGAGCAGCGGCTCCGGGGCGAGATTGCAAATTACGGTTCCCCGCTTACGCAGCCGCATAGAGACGAGCTCCGCCGCCGCCTTGAACAGGCGCGCGTGTTTACGCCGTATTTTGACCAGAAGGCCGAAGCGGCACTGCAGCGTCAGGCAAACAATGCGGATGCTTCCATGGAGCGAAAGCTCCCGACAGAGGCACAGCTGCAGCAGGGCGTCCGTCCGGAGGACTGCGGGCTGGAACTGTTCTGAGCTGTAACGCAAAGGAGTGCTGCACATGACGCTGATGTCGCTGAATATTTTGGGGATCATCTTCCTGATCCTCCTCATTATATTTCTGGGCGTGCTGTTCGTCTGGCTGCCCGCCATGCTTGTGAAGGAGGCATTCCTGACGGTCATCGGCCGGCCGCTCGGTTCCGGCTGGATGCGCACGGATGCGGAGATCCGCACAAAGGAAGCACCGAAGGAAATGCAGGAGCGCGCATTTGCGCCGATCCCGCCGCTTCGGTATGCGGCCTATGAGATTGACGGCACGGAATACGCGATACCGCTCCGCGGCTCCCGCGGCAAAGATAAGGAATCCTTATTGCTGTATGTCCGGCGGGATGATCCGAAAATCGTATGGGAACCGAAATTTGAGAACCGCTTTGCCGCCCTGATTGGTATTCTGATGATCTTAGCGTTCTGGGCAGGGCTCGTTTACGGCGGCATCGTCATCGCCCGGATGATCCGGGGCTGAATATCCATGTACATGCATCATCCGGCATATCCGGATGCAATTATCAAATAAGGAGTTAGAACCATGAACAAGAATCTGAGAAAGGCGATCATCGCCGGAAACTGGAAAATGAACAAGACCCGTCCGGAGGCAAAGGCACTTCTGGAGGAGATCAAGCCGCTGGTCGCAAATGCAGCAGGCAAGATCGAGGTCATCGCCTGCGTGCCGTTCACCAATCTGGAGACCGCTGTCAACACGACCGCAGGCTCCAATGTCAAGGTCGGTGCGGAGAACGTCCACTTTGAAAAGTCCGGTGCATTCACCGGCGAGATCTCTGCGGATATGCTGACCGAGCTGGGCGTCGAGTATGTCGTCATCGGCCACTCCGAGCGCCGTCAGTATTTCGGTGAGACCGACGAGACCGTCAACAAGCGCACCAAGGCAGCCCTCGCAGCCGGCCTGAAGCCGATCGTCTGCGTGGGTGAGCTGAAGTGGGAGCGCGAGTGCGGCATCACCGAGGAAGTCGTCGGCAAGCAGATCAAGCTTGACCTGTGGGATGTCACCGCCGAGGAGCTGAAGAACGTCGTCATCGCTTATGAGCCGGTCTGGGCAATCGGCACCGGCCTGACCGCGACCCCGGAGCAGGCTGAGGAAGTCTGCGGCTTCATCCGCGCAACGCTCGCAAAGCTGTACAGCCAGGCTGCTGCTGACGCCGTGACCATTCAGTACGGCGGCTCCATGAACGCGAAGAACGCTGCAGAGCTGCTCGCAAAGCCGAACATCGACGGCGGTCTGATCGGCGGAGCTTCCCTGAAGGCTGCTGACTTCAACGTCATCGTGCAGGCAGCTGTCGAGGGCTGATCTCTGAACCCATGCGGTTCCGGTGCGTCTGTTCCGGGCGCACCGGGCTGCATCTCAGATAAGGAGAAATCATGAACGAAGTGGAAAAACTGTTTCAGGAACAGCAGGCTGAATCCGACAGAGCACCCGATTTTGAAAAAGACATCCATTCTGTTCAGCCGATGATGAACCGGGACGAAGCCGTGAACAGAGCGGAAGAACCGTTCCGGCCGCAGCAGGCTGTATCCGGCGGCAGCATGGAGAAACAGAAATCTTCGGTTCAGCTGCTGCTGAACATCGCGATCATTCTGAAAACACTCCAGACTGCACTGGAAATCTGTATGTACCGGTTTCCGAAACCGGCAATTTCTATGACGCGGACCTCGGTGAATATTGCTGAAGCGACCGAAGCGCTGCGAAAGCCGGTTCTGATTCTGCCGGCTCTTCTGTCCTTCGGCATCATCCTGCTGTTTTATTTTCTGCTGCGAAAGCAGAACATGGAAACGACGGAGCTCTGTGTTCCGCTGATGATCGTGACGCTGCTGCTGCCGCTCATTACCTCAGCGGTCGGCATTCCGCTCAATCTTCTGATTACGAAATGGGTCTCCCGCACACAGTCTCAGGAAGCTCTGGTCGCATTCAGCCTCGTTCGTTCGGCACTCTCAGCGATTACGATTTTTGCCGCACCGGTCGTTCCGATGCTTGCGGCTGCCGCCGGCATGATCTGTTACCGCCGGAAGTACGGTACCGCACAGTAAGCAGACCGTTTTGCAGTCCTGTCTGCGTATTCCGGAGACGGGATTCCAAAGGGGCACTGCCTCTTGATAAAACCGGGCATCTGCCCGACACAAATCACCGCCGCAAGGCGTATTGTTACAAAAGGAGAAGATAAGCTATGAGCAAAGCACCTGTTGCACTGCTGATCATGGACGGCTTCGGCATCAATCCGAGCGATTACGGCAACGCGATCAAGGCCGCAAAGACCCCGAACCTTGACCGCTACTTCGCGGAGTGCCCGAACAATATCATCGGCGCATCCGGACTGGATGTCGGCCTGCCGGACGGCCAGATGGGCAATTCCGAGGTCGGACATACGAATATGGGCGCGGGACGCATCGTCTATCAGCAGCTCGTGAAGATCACCAAGTCCATTCAGGACGGCGACTTCTTTGAAAATCCGGCACTGAAGGCCGCCATGCAGAACGCAAAGGACAAGGGCACTGCCCTGCATCTCATGGGACTGCTCTCTCCGGGCGGCGTGCACAGCCATGTCACGCACATGTACGGCCTTGTGGAAATGGCAAAGCGGTTCGGCCTTGAAAAGGTCTATATCCACGCATTTTTAGACGGCAGAGACGTTCCGCCGACCTCCGCTGCAGAATACATGGAGGAGGCAGTCGCGGAGCTCAAAAAGATCGGCCTCGGCAAGATCGGCGTGATCTCCGGCAGATTCTACGCAATGGACAGAGACAACGCATGGGACCGCGTCGAAAAGGCTTATGCAGCACTCGTTTACGGCGAGGGCGTGCAGGAGGACGATCCGGTGCAGGCGATCAAAAATTCCTACGCAAATGATGTGACCGATGAGTTCATGCTCCCGACCGTCGTTGCAAAGGACGCAAAGATCGCAGAGGGCGATTCCGTTGTGTTCTTCAACTTCCGCCCCGACCGCGCCCGTCAGATCACCCGCGCATTTGTCGATCCGGATTTCAAGGGCTTTGAGCGCAGAAACGGCTTCTTCCCGGTGCACTTCGTCTGCATGGCGCAGTATGACGCAACCATGCCGAATGTCTCCGTCGCATTTCCGCCCGAGGAGCTGACCCAGACCCTCGGCGAGGTGCTCTCCAAGGCCGGCAAGACGCAGCTCCGTATCGCGGAGACGCAGAAGTACGCACATGTGACGTTCTTCTTCAACGGCGGCGAGGAAAAGCAGTTCGAGGGCGAGGAGCGCATCCTCATCAAGTCGCCGGACGTCGAGACCTTCGACCTCAAGCCGGAAATGAGTGCTTATGAGGTCACTGAGGCGGTGCTTAAGGAGATCGCTGCGGATAAGTTCGATGCGATCATCCTCAATTACGCAAACTGCGATATGGTCGGACATACGGGCATTTTTGATGCAGCGGTTCAGGCTGTCGAGGCCGTTGACGACTGCATCGGGCAGGTCACCGAGGCGATTCTCGCAAAGGGCGGCAAGGTCATCATCACCGCAGACCACGGCAATGCCGACAAGATGATGGAGGATGACGGTGCTCCGTTCACCGCACACACAACGAACCCTGTTCCGGCAATCATTGTCGGCAGCGACTGCAAAAAGGTACGCGCAGGCGGCGTGCTCGCTGACCTTGCACCGACGATGCTGCAGCTTATGGGCATCCCGCAGCCGAAGGAAATGACCGGCAAGACGCTGATCGAAGCATAAAACAAACTTACGGCAAAAAGCCGCGGGCACTGACAAACATGCCGGTGCCCGCTTTTTCTGCGATGCAGCGAAGCAGAAACTTTTTCCCGCTCCCATTGCATTTTTCGCCGTAATATGATATAATGGGTTGTAACACTCATCTGAAAGGACGTTGAAAATGAATTGGGAATTTGAATTTCTGAACGGGCTGCAGGATATGTTCCGCGTTCCGCTCATGGACCGCATCATGCCGATGATCACGAAATTAGGAGACGGCGGCGTTTTCTGGATCATCGTGATCCTGCTGATGTTTATTCCGAAGCGCACGCGGAAATATGCGCATGTCGGTGCGCTGGCTCTGTTGTTCGGTGTCATCGGCGGAAATCTGATCCTCAAGAATGTGATTGCAAGACCGCGCCCGTTCTGGCTGGAAAACGGCAATCCGCTTGCAAGGCTCGCCGTAACCGATTTTGCATCCCGCATTTCCGTACATGACGGCACCACGGTCATTCCGGAGGGCCGGACGGTCATGCAGCTGCTGGTCAAGCCGCCGACAGACTTTGCGTTCCCGTCCGGACATACGCAGGCTTCCTTCGCTGCGGCGACCTCGATCTGCATGTGGAGCCGGAAATGGGGTATCCCAGCACTCTGTCTTGCTGCGCTGATCGCATTCTCCCGCATGTATCTCTATGTGCATTATCCGACCGATATCATCGGCGGCCTCATCAGCGGTGTCGCCTATGCGTTCCTCGCACTTGCGATCTGCAACAAGCTGTTCCGCAACAAGCCGTGGGACGGATGCCAAGGCGCAAAATAACCGGTATCTGCGATACCTTCAAAAGCAAAACAAAAGGACGCCGATTACAGCATCAGCGTCCTTTTCTGTGTTTATCCGTTCGTTTCCGGTGTGCTGTTTACTCCGTGTCCGCTTCCTTGCGCTTGATGACAAAGCCAAACACATGCGGTCCTGCATTGCAGCAAATCGCCGCACCGATATTCCAGTAAGCCTCCGGCGGATAGCCGAGCACCTTGGTCAGTGCCGCACCGAATTCCTTTGCGGCCTCGGTATCGGCCCCCTGCATGACGATATACGGCGAATGCGGCTGCATATCCGCTTTGACGACCTCAATCATTTTCGGGATGATATTCTGTTCGCCGCGGATTTTTTGGATCACGCTCGATTTGCAGTTGCAGATTCGGCAGAACGGCTTTAATCCGAGCAGCTCGCCGGCAAAAGCAGCCGCCGCACTCACTCTGCCGGAACGCTTGACATATTTCAGCGTCCTCGGTACAAAATAAAGTCCCGCATGGCTTGTCCAGTCCTCGAGATAGTCGATCAGCTCCGGAACACTTGCACCGCGTGCGAGCTTCTTTGCAGCCTCCGTGACCGCATAGCCGTAGGTCGCCGTATAGTTTCTGCCGTCCACAAGATGAATTTTCAGGCGATCCTCCGAGACCGGATGCGCCTCATAAAACTGCTCTCTCGCCATGGATGCGTTTGCATACGTACCGGAACCGCCTGCACCGATCGTCACATAGATCAAATCGGTATAGCCCTCCGCAGCGACCTGCTCATAGGCCTCCAGAATCTCAAACGGCGTGATCTGAGCCGTGGAAGGATATTCCTTTGCGTTGTCGATCATCTGATAGAACTCTTCCTTGGTAAAGTCGATCTCCTCGCGGAGTGCCTTTCCCTCGACCGTGATCGGCATATACAGCATCCGGATGCCGAGTGTCTCAGCACGGTCCTTTGAGATATCGCTCACGGAATCCGTCATCAGCTTGATTTTCTGTTTCAGCATGTTTTCTGTTCCTTTCTCAGATCTGACTGATATCATAAGCTCTCGGGGTATCCGGCTCCCAGCCGGCCTTTGCATAACGGCCGTCACGGGTAAGCCCCGCAAAATCATGCTGCCGGAGCACCTCATAAGCAGCAACGGCAACGGAATTCGAGAGATTCAGACAGCGCAGTGTCTCCCGCATCGGAATGCGCACACAGCGTTCCGGATGTGCCGCGAGAATCGCGTCATCCAGCCCGGTGTCCTCGCGCCCGAAGATCAGGAAGGTCTCCTCGGGATAGACCACATCGGTATAAAGCGTGCCGGTCTTTGCGGTAAAGTAAAAATACGGATTCTCCGGTGCTGCGGCAGGATACGCCGCAAAAAACGCATCCAGACTGTCGTGATGAAAAATATCCAGCTTATCCCAGTAGTCCAGACCGGCACGTTTTAATTTCGCGTCGTCAATCCGGAAGCCGAGCGGATGGATCAAATGCAGTGCCGCGCCCGTGACCGCACAGGTGCGCGCAATGCTGCCGGTATTCTGCGGAATACGCGGCTCAACAAGGACAAGATGCAGCTTATGCAAAATGATACTTCCTTTTTCTGTGATTTCGTGACAGACCGCATACAGCGTCCTTCCTGCGGTATGATAATCCTATTCCGAAGGAAAGGAGCGAACAGCGTATGCAGATTCGGGCGATCGCAAAGGGCATGGCGATCGGTGCAGCCGCAGGCATGGCAGGCTATCTGCTGAGCAGTGCGGGCAGCAGCGAAAAGAACCGCCTCAGACGCAGAACCGTCAAGGCCGCGCACGCAATCGGTGCGGTGATGGACGGCATTGCGGATCTTCTGCATTGACCCTGTCAAATAACTGCGCCGGTCTTCAGCCCATGCCGGAGACCGGCGCAGTTTCATTATGCCTTTGTGATCTCGGTACCCTGCCGTGTTTCGCGAATTTGCCAGCCAAGTGCGGTGATCTCATCACGGAGCGCGTCAGCCTTGGCAAAATCCTTTGCCTTGCGCGCTTCCTTGCGCTGCTCGACCAGAGCCAGCACCTCTGCGGGGATCTCCTGTGCATCGGCGTCATCCGCGGCTGCCTGCGCATGACCGATCAGGTCAAGCGAGAGCACCTTGTCGAGCTCCGCGATGCAGGCGAGCTTTGTCGCGGCGGTCGTATCCGCCTTCAGGATATCGTACAGAACGGTCACGCCGAGCGCGGTGTTGAGGTCGTTGTCCATTGCATCGGTAAATGCCTTCAGGAGCTCGGCCTTCTTTGCCTCGTCCACGGTGTCCTTTTCATTGAGCAGCGTGCGGATCTTCGCAACGAGCTTATTATACGCAGTCTGCGCGTTCTTCATGTTGTCCCACGAGAACACGAGCGACTTGCGGTAATGCGACTGCAGGCAGAAGAAGCGGTAGGCCAGCGGGTCATAGCCCTTTTCCTCCAGCAGGGAAACGGTCAGGAACTCGCCCTTCGATTTGCTCATCTTGCCGGTCTCATCGTTCAGGTGATGCACATGGAACCAGTGTTTGCACCATTCGTGACCGATCAGTGCCTCGCTCTGTGCGATCTCATTGGTATGATGCGGAAACATATTGTCGATGCCGCCGCAGTGCAGGTCAAGGGTATCGCCTGCGTACTTCATGCTGATGCAGGAGCACTCGATATGCCAGCCCGGATAGCCGAGCCCCCACGGGCTCTCCCATTTCAGCTCCTGATCGTCAAACTTGGACTTGGTGAACCAGAGCACGAAATCCGCCTTATTGCGCTTATTCGTGTCGCCCTCAACGCCCTCGCGGACGCCGACCTCCAGATCCTCCTCCTTGAAATCAAGGAAGCGGTAATACTGCTCCAGCTTCGAGGTATCGAAATAGACATTGCCGCCTGCTTCGTAGGCATAGCCCTTTTCGAGCAGCTTCTGCACGGCGTCAATGAACTCCGCGATGCAGCCGGTCGCGGGCTGCACGACTTCCGGCGTCTTGATATTCAGCTTTTTGCAGTCCGCAAAGAACGCATCGGTATAGAACTTCGCGATCTCCATGACGGTCTTATGCTCGCGCTTTGCGCCCTTGAGCATCTTGTCGTCGCCGGTATCGCCGTCCGAGGTCAGGTGACCGACATCGGTGATGTTCATGATGCGGAGAACGTCATTGCCGGTGAAGCGGAGGTATTTGTCGAGCACATCCTCCATGATATAGGTGCGCAGGTTTCCGATATGCGCAAAATGGTAGACCGTCGGGCCGCATGTATACATTTTGACCTTGCCCGGTTCAACCGTTGTGAATACATCCTTCTGTCTGGAAAGTGAATTATAAAGCAGCATAAGCACAGCTCCCTTCATATTTGCCTCTATTATATCACATTATCAGGATTATTGCAATGGGAGGAATACAAAAAATAGCGAAGAACGCTGCATGGGAGCAAAAACGGAAGCGGGTTCTGCCCGCTTATATCACATTATCAGGGAAAAGCAAACAAAGAACGGTATATTTATGATTCGGGAAAGCTGTATTTTTTGCTATGCGTTAGTTTTTGCACGCGTTTCCCGTCGAATAAAGTGAAGGTACCTGAACATCAAACCCGAAAGGAGGTCTGACCGATGAATGAGGACGGAACGATCCTGCGGCTGCTGCAGGCGCGCGACGAGCAGGCGGTCGTGCTGGCTGAACGCCGGTACGGCAGGCTTTGCCGCAGTGTGGCATACCGGATCCTCGGTGACATACAGGACGCAGACGAATGCGTCAATGACGCAATGATGAAGCTGTGGCAGTCTGTACCGCCCGCGCAGCCGCGCTCGCTGACTGCGTATCTCTCGGGCATCACGCGGAATCTGGCACTTGACCGTCTTTCCGCACGGAATGCAGGAAAGCGCGGCGGTGCAGGGCATCCGGCAGCACTGGACGAACTGGCTGCGGTACCGGCTGCATCGGGATCCCCGGAGGACAGGCTCGGCGCGATCGCGCTGCAGGAGGCAATGACGCGTTTTCTGCGGGCATTGCCGAAGGATGCGCGCATGGTGTTTCTGGCACGGTATTATGCGATGCTGCCGATCCGGGAAATCGCGGAACAACACGGCGTCACAGCCGGACAGGTGCAGATGAGCCTGAAACGGACAAAGGAAAAATTGCGGATCTACTTAAAAAAGGAGGGCTTGCTATGAAAAAGCAGGATATGACAGCGGCATTGCAGGGGCTCCCTGCGGATATGATCGAGGAATTTGAGCAGTGGCACAGCGCAAAGACCCCGCTGCATCTGCCGAAGGAAAAAAGCAGTAATGCGCCGCGTATCTGGCGCATCGGAATCGGACTGGCGGCGGCGTTCTGTCTGGCAGCGGCGGTGCCGGTCGTGCGGTCTGCGGTCGGCCGGAATACACAGATGCAGGTCGGATACAGTCCGGAATCTGCTGACGCCGTGCAGAGCATGCGCGGATACGAATACGCGATGAGCTATGAGGGCGACGGGATCCCCGTTCCGGAAGGCGGCACTGCAAGGATCGTGCATAATACCGAAGAACTGTCGGAGCTTCTGGATCAGCTGCCGGACGATTTCCGCGCAAATTGCATCCGGGACGATCATTACTGTTTTGATGAAATTGACATGGTATTTTTCGCGGTCCCGCTGGACGGTGTGACGGATGACCCGCTGAACTTTACACAGTGCGGCTGGACGGGCGCAACGCTGACAACGGACGGCAGCCTGCATGTAAAGCTTGCACTGCTGACCGGCGGAATCCCTGTGCCGGTTGATCCGGCATCCGGTTCCTATGCGCCGCCGCAGAATCTGTATTACTGGCGCAGTCTGCCGAAAGACACGGTCGCAGAGATCACGGACTGGTCGTTTGAAGTGGACGACAAATACCGCTTTGCCGATGCGGATGCAAAGGGAATCACATTCTTCATGACACCGGATAACGACCCGCTGTACGAGGAATATACATCGGCAGTCGGGGGCGTGAAGCCGTTTGAGATCATTGACGAACCGTAACAGATAAGCGGCAGCATCCGCTTGGGGGAGCCCTCTATCGCAGGGCTCCCCCCTCTCCAAAACGCTCCCCCGGAGCGTTTTGTTCGATTCCCCCTTTCGGAGCTCATCCGTATGATAGAGGAGTTTCGCGCTCTGCGGAGCGCGACGGGGGCTCTGCCCCTCGACCCCGCAAACTTTTGATAGGCTGCAAACCGTTAGCCTGCCTCTCGACCGGCAGCTGAATGCAAAAAGGACGCCGACTGTTTTGTCAGCGTCCTTTTCGGTTTTCAGTTATGCCTGCGGCGTGCTTCAGTATTGGGAGAAGTAACGCCAAAGAAGCCGCCCCGCGGCGTGTGTTCAGATTATTGGGAGTGCTTCGCTCACCGTCCCCGGAGGGAAATGCCGGCGCGGGCTCCGCGCTTACACGTAGTCCACAACATTCACCCAGCGGGAGAGCAGGGCAAATTCCTCGGGGCTGTTCTCTTTCACCGACTGCGACGCCGCCACGATCGGCATCCAGTTCTGCACATACTGCAGCGCGGTATCGCTCATTCTGCAGAATGTCTTGAGATACTTCTTCGCAAACGCCTCGCCGTTGTGCAGCGTCAGATACAGATACGTCCGCGCCACATCCGCAGAGGCATTGCCCTGCGTCGCATGTGCCCAGTCAATGATATACGGCGTGCCGTCCGGTGTGATGATGACATTGGACGGGTTGAAATCGCCGTGGCAGACCTTTTTGTGTTTGGGCATACCCTCAAGGCGGGTATGCAGTTCAAAGCGAATCGTTGCCTCGAACTTGCTGTCGCTGATCTTGCGGTGCATTTTATCCTTCAGCTTGGTCAGCAGCGGTGCGCGCTTGGTGTGAATCTCCATCTGCAGCGTGACAAACTGCTCCAGATATTCATCCAGCTTCTCCGGATTCTCGTCCATGAGCTGCTGCAGCGTCTTGCCCTCAATATAGTCCGAACGGATTGCCCAGCAGCCGTCTGCCTTGAATACCTCAAGCAGCTGCGGAATATGCAGATCGGTCTCCTCGACGCGCGCCTGATTGAGTGCCTCGTTCAGGACGGCCGCCTTGGAATATTCCGGATCAAACAGCTTGACGACGGTGTCGCCCTCGCGGTACACGACCTTCGCCGGCCGCGTTGCAATGACCTGTTCCTGCTTGTATACCATGTGATAACCCCCTTTTATACCGGCTCACTGTTTTTGCCGTAGTATGCATTCAGATACATCTGCCTGATTTCGCTGATGAGCGGATAGCGCGGATTTGCGCCGGTGCACTGATCGTCGAACGCCTGCTCGCACATTTCGTCCAGACGGCTGAGGAACGCTTCCTCGTCAATACCCCAGCCTTTGATGCTGTCCGGAATGCCGATCGTCGCTTTCAGCTCATTGATCGCCCTGATCAGTGCCTCAAATTTATCCTGATCGGTTCTGCCCTTCATGCCGACCGCCGCAGCGATCTCCGCATAGCGGGACAGCGTGTGCGGATAACCGTACTGCGGGAAGGTGCCCATTTTCGGCGGGACCTCTGCCGCATTGAAGCGCATGACCTGCTCCAGCAGCAGCGCATTCGCGACGCCGTGCGGAATGTGGTGGAATGCGCCCAGCTTATGCGCCATGGAGTGGCAGACGCCGAGGAACGCATTTGCAAAGGCCATGCCCGCGAGCGTCGCGGCATTCGCCATGTTCTCCCACGCCTTTTCGTCCTTCGCGCCGTTTTTGTAGGTGCGCGGCAGATTTTCCAGCACAAGCTTCAGCGAGCGGATCGCAAGGCCGTCGGTGTAATCGGTTGCCAGCATCGAGGCGTATGCTTCGAGTGCATGGGTCGCAACGTCAATGCCGGATGCAGATGTCAGACCCTTCGGTGCGGTCTTCATCATGTTGCAGTCCACGATTGCCATTTTCGGCAGCAGCTCATAGTCCGCAAGCGGATACTTGACGCCGGTCTGCTCGTCGGTGATGACCGCGAACGGCGTGACCTCGGAGCCGGTGCCCGCAGAGGTCGGGATTGCGATGAAATACGCCTTTTCGCCCATTTTCGGGAAAGTATAGATCCGCTTTCTGATATCGCAGAAGCGCATTGCCATATCCATGAAATCAACATCCGGATGCTCATACAGCACCCACATGATCTTGGCAGCGTCCATTGCCGAGCCGCCGCCGACCGCGATGATGACATCCGGCCCGAATGCTGTCATAGCCGCGGCACCCTTTTTCGCGGAGCTGAGCGTCGGGTCGGGTTCGACCTCAAAGAAGGTGCTGTGCACGATGCCGAGCTGATCGAGCTTATCTGTGACGGCCTTCGTATAGCCGTTTTTGAACAGGAAGCTGTCGGTCACGATGAACGCGCGCTGTTTGCCCATGACTTTACCGAGCTCATCGAGCGCAACAGGCAGGCAGCCCTGTTTGATATAGACCTTTTCCGGTGCGCGGAACCAGAGCATATTCTCTCTCCTCTCGGCAACAGTCTTGATGTTGAGCAGATGCTTGACGCCGACGTTCTCGCTGACGGAGTTGCCGCCCCACGAGCCGCAGCCGAGCGTCAGGGACGGGCGCAGATCGAAGTTGTAGAGGTCGCCGATGCCGCCCTGCGAGGACGGGGTATTGACGAGGATGCGGCAGGTTTTCATGCGTTCTGCCATTGCGTCGATCTTGGCGCGCTCGCTGACCGCATCGAGATACACGGACGAGGTATGCCCGTAACCGCCGTCCGCGATCAGTCGCTCTGCCTTCTGCATTGCTTCCTCAAAGTTCTTTGCGCGGTACATTGCCAGCACCGGGGAGAGCTTCTCATGTGCAAATTCCTCGTCGATGCTGACATCCTCGACCTCACCGATCAGAATTTTGGTCTCCTCGGGCACCTTGACGCCGCAGAGCTCTGCGATTGTATGTGCTTTCTGTCCGACGATCTTCGCATTGACGGAGCCGTTGATGATAATGGTATGGCGCACCTTGTCGATCTCTTTGTCCTTGAGGAAATAGCAGCCGCGCGCAGCAAATTCCTTCTTTACCTTCTCATAGACCTTATCGAGCACAATCACAGACTGCTCCGATGCACAGATCATACCGTTGTCGAAGGTTTTGGAATGAATAATCGAATTGACTGCCAGTGTCAGATCGGCCGTGTCATCAATAATCGCAGGGGTATTGCCCGCGCCGACGCCCAGTGCCGGCTTGCCGCTGGAATACGCCGCGTGCACCATGCCGGGGCCGCCGGTCGCAAGAATGATATCCGAATACTTCATAACGGTATTTGTCATATCGAGAGAGGGCGCGTCGATCCAGCCGATCAGACCCTCCGGCGCACCTGCCCGATAGGCTGCCTCCGCGACGATCTTTGTTGCCTCAATCGTTGATTTCTTGGCGCGCGGATGCGGCGAGATGATGATGCCGTTTCTGGTTTTCAGCGTAATCAGCGTTTTGAAGATCGCGGTCGAGGTCGGATTCGTGGTCGGGATGACCGCCGCGATCACGCCGATCGGCTCCGCAATGCGCATGGTACCCATTGCTTCGTTCCGCTCGATCACGCCGCAGGTTTTCGTGTCGCGGTAGGCATTGTAGATATACTCCGAGGCAAAATGGTTCTTGATGACCTTGTCCTCGACAACGCCCATGCCGGTTTCCGCGACCGCCATTTTTGCCAGCGGAAGCCGCGCCTGATTCGCCGCGATCGCCGCTGCCCGAAAGATCTCATCGACCTTCTCCTGCGGGAATTCGGCAAACTTTTCCTGTGCCTTCCGGACACTGGCAAGCAGAGCCTTCAGCGCATCAACTGTGTCTGTTACCGGATATTCTTTCATAAATACCTCCTGTCAGTCAAAAAGAGGGAATGCAGCAGGCGGCATGAGACTCCGTGCTCCGAAAACCGGATCCGGAGACACATGCCGCCTCTTTTCCAATATTCTGTTGCGTGCCTTATCCGATGACGGAGAGCAGCACACCTGCCGCAACGGCAGAACCGATGACGCCGGCCACATTCGGGCCCATTGCGTGCATCAGCAGGAAATTGGTCGGATCGGTTTCTGCGCCGACCTTCTGGGAGATACGCGCTGCCATCGGCACGGCGGAAACGCCCGCGGAGCCGATCAGCGGATTGACCTTGCCGCCGGTGACCTTGTACATGATCTTGCCGAAGATCAGGCCGCAGGCCGTGCCGAGGGAGAAGGCGATGACGCCCAGCAGCATAACGCCGCCGAACTTCAGGTTGATGATCTGGTCAGCCTTGGTCGTTGCACCGACGGACACGCCGAGGAAAATCGTAATGATATTCATGAGGGCGTTCTGTGCAGTGTCGATCAGTCTGGCTGCGACGCCGGATTCCTTGAGCAGGTTGCCGAACATCAGCATACCGACCAGCGGTGCCGCGGACGGAACAAGCAGGGAAACGATGATCGTAACCGCGATCGGGAAAATGATCTTCTCGGTCTTGGAGACGGTTCTGAGCTGCTCCATCTTGACCGAACGCTCCTTCTTGGAGGTCAGCGCGCGCATAATCGGCGGCTGGATAATCGGAACGAGTGCCATATAAGTATATGCAGCCAGCGCGATATTACCCGTTGTAATCGCACCGCCGCCTGTCAGCAGTCTGGTAGAAACATAAATTGCAGTCGGGCCGTCCGCGCCGCCGATGATCGCAATGGATCCGGCTTCCGCAGCGGTAAAGCCGAGCAGGCCCGCAACAACAAAGGTAAAGAAGATACCGCCCTGCGCAGCCGCACCGAGCAGGAAGCTTTTGGGGTTCGCAATCAGCGGGGAGAAGTCTGTCATACAGCCGATGCCGAGGAAAATCAGCGGGGGATATAGCTGCAGCTTGACGCCCAGATATAGGATATCAAGCAATCCGCCCTCTTTCAGCACTTCTCCGTAATTGACATGCCCGTCCACAAGCACCCAGAGTTCCGGATGATACAGCCCGGCCATCGGCAGATTGGTCAGCAGCATACCGAAAGAGATCGGGAGCAGCAGCAGCGGCTCGAAGCCCTTGGCAATTGCCAGATACATGAACACAAAGGATACCAGAATCATGATGAGATTCTTCCAGCCGCCGGCTGAGAACAGCGCGTGAAGTCCGCTGTCTGTCCAGAGGCCGCCGAGGGTATTGGTGAAAAAGTCGATAACGCCTTGCACGGTTTCAGTCCTCCAATTTTATTTTTCTTTCTCTGTCTGTCAGAACGGTCTTGTCAGCTCTGCGATGCCGGCCTGTGCCCATGCAGATCTGCCGGAGCCGCCCGAAACAGGTCTGACCGACTTGATCCGGTACTGCTTGCCGTCCGCAGTACCCATTGCAGCAATCGCAGCCATGATGACGGCAACGACCTCGGAATCGTCCTCTGCAGGCGCAGCAGCCTGAAGAGCCGCCTTCGGTGCAGCGGGCTTTGCGGCAGCAGGAGCAGCCGGTGCGGCCTTTTTGGTCTCCGCAGCCTTCTTCTCACCGGGCTTTGCCGCTTTGAAGAACGAGCCGGACGTATACAGAAATACGACGAGAATCAGCAGCGCAAAGAACACAACCGACAGACCGATAATCGTCATGGCCGTAATCTGTGTGCCGTCAAGCTTTTCAGTTCCTTTCAGAACCTTATCCGCCAGAGCGACGGTATTGATGTACATGGAAAGACCTCCCTCACTTGATTACATACATATTTATTATACTCCATTTCCGAAAAAAACGCAAGTGCTGATAAAGGAAATTTCCGGCCTGACATTCGGGATAAAACTGGCATTTTTCCCGAAAAAACAGAAAAAGCCGTTATATAATTGAGGCATCGTTTCAGAAATCGCAAGATTTGGGAAGCAGCGGGGATGCGCGGCGAACGTAGCTGAATACAAAAAGGGTGCCGACTGTTACATCAGCACCCGATTTGTCACACATAACGGGGTCTTTGGCGGAGCCCCATTTTGATCCATCGCAAAGCGATACCTTATTCGATCGGCTCAAAGTCCGCGGCACCGTGCTTGCAGAGCGGGCATACAAAGTCCTCGGGGAGCTCCTCGCCCTCGTAGACATACCCGCAGATCGTGCAGACCCAGCCCTTTTTGCCCTCGGTCTGCGGCTTCGGCTTGACCTTTTCCTGATAGTAGGTATAGGTCATGGTCTCGGCATCGTTGATAACGCGCGCCTCGGTGACCTCGCAGATAAACATGCCGTGCGTTCCGAGGTCGATATACTGCTCGACCTTGAGCGACAGCATTGCATTGATATAATGCGGCAGCATCACAAGACCATTGTCGGTGCGAACCGGCTGACAGTCCGCAAACTTATCCGCATTTCTGCCGCTGCGGAAACCGAAGTTCTCGAACACCTTGAACGGCGCGTCCACGGACAGGCAGTTGACATTCATGATGCCGGTCTGTTTGATGACATGATGCGAATAGTTCTCCTTGTTGATCGTGACGGCGACGCGGTTCGGCGTATTCGTGACCTGCGTGACCGTGTTGACGATCAGGCCGTTGTCTTTGGTGCCGTCATTCGAGGTAACGACATACAGCCCGTAGCCGATGCGGAACAGCGCGGAAAGATCGTTCTTGTCCGCGGTATCGCTCTGCATGGCGCGGTAATCGCGGCACATTTCCTCTGCAAGTGCCTTGATCTGCTGATTGCTTTCCTCGTTCAGCGCGGACTTGATATGCACGGTATTCTCCGCAAATGTGAGATTTTTGCAGCCCTCGAGCATCTTCTTCATGACCTTCTCGGCCTGCGGAGCCCATGTGCCGTTCTCGATCAGACCGACAGTTCTGTTCGAGAAGTTGCGTTCAGTCAACTCCTCGATAAAGATGCGCATGAACGGGAAGATCTCCGCGTTATAGGTCGTGGTCGCAAGAACAATCTTGCCGTAGCGGAACGCATCCTCGACGCACTCCGCCATATCTTCGCGGGCGAGGTCATTGAGCGCGACCTTCGGGCAGCCGTTTGCCTTCAGCTCCTCCGCGAGCTTTTCGGCGGCGCGCTTGGTATTGCCGTAGACAGAGGTATAGAACACGGCAATGCCCTCGGTTTCGGTGCCGTAGGACGACCATGTGTCATACAGCCCGATGTAGTAGCCGAGGTTCTCGGTCAGCACGGGACCGTGCAGCGGACAGATGATCTGAATATCGAGTCCGGCGGCCTTTTTGAGCACGGCCTGTACCTGCGCCCCGTACTTGCCGACGATGCCGAAATAATAGCGTCTTGCCTCGCAGGCCCAGTCCTCCTCAATATCGAGCGCACCGAACTTGCCGAAGCCGTCCGCAGAAAAGAGCACCTTGTCCGTGCTGTCGTAGGTCATCAGCACCTCCGGCCAGTGCACCATCGGTGCGGCGACAAAGGTCAGCGTATGCTTGCCGAGACTGAGCGTGTCCTTCTCCTTGACGATGATGCGGCGGTCGGCGTAATCGCAGCCAAAGAAATTCTGCATCATCTGGAATGCTTTTGCAGAAGCGACGACGGTCGCCTCCGGATAAAGGCTCAAAAAGTTTGCGATATTTGCGGAATGGTCTGGCTCCATGTGCTGCACAACGAGATAATCGGGCTTTCTGCCGTTCAGCACAGCGGAAAGGTTATCGAGCCACTCATGCGTAAAATTGCGGTCAACGGTATCCATGACGGCGATCTTCTCGTCCATGATGACATAGGAATTATACGCCATGCCGTTCGGGACGTCGTACTGCCCCTCAAACAGGTCGATCTGGTGGTCGTTGACGCCGATATAGCGGATGTCGGTTGTAATATTCATTGCAATACTCCTTTACTGTTTATTTTCTGCGGTTTTTCTGTTGATGTTCTCATCCAAAGGGCTCCGCCCTTTGGAAACCTGAACGCCCGGTCACTCGTCGCGACTTGCGTCGCTCCTACGTGCTGCGGGCGGGCGCGGATTGCTCTGCAATCCGCTTGGGGGAGCCCTCTATCGCAGGGCTCCCCCCTCGACAAAACGCTCCCCCGGAGCGTTTTGCTCGATTCCCCCTTTCGGAGCTCCTCCGTATGAAGGGGAGTTTCGCACTCTGCGGAGTGCGACTTAGGGCTCCGCCCTAAGAACCCGCAAGCTTTTGAAAAAGCTTGACCAAAACTTTTGATATGGCTGCAAACGGTTTGCTTACCGCCCGACCGGTTACGCCCCTTCTATCCACACAATGGGGTCTGGGGACTAGTCCCCAGCGGGGGCTTGGGGCGGAGCCCCATTTCAGATCATCGCGAAGCGATACCTTATTTCTGCGTCCCGTGGACGATTTCGCCGTCCTTCCAGACCAGTTCATTCGCGCAGGCTCCGTCATCGTGCAGCGACTTCATATTGAGGACAGTTGTCTCTGCAATATTGGTCAGTGCCTCCTCGGTCAGAAACGCCTGGTGCGATGTCACAATGACATTCGGCATGGAGATCAGCCGCGCAAGGATATCGTCATTCAGAATATGCCCGGAGAAATCCTCATAAAAATATTCCGTTTCCTCCTCGTACACATCCAGACACGCCGCACCGATCTGCCGTGCCTTGATGCCCTCCAGCAGGCACTCCGCGTCGATCAGCGCGCCGCGGGACGTATTGATGAGCACCACGCCCTTTTTCATCAGCTTGATCGAATCGCAGTTGACCAGATGCCGTGTTTCATCGGTCAGCGGGCAGTGCAGCGAAATGATATCGCTGCGGGAGAACAGCTCCTCCAGCTTCACATATTCGATATCGGAATCCTTTGCCGGGAACTTGTCGTATGCGATCACATGCATCCCGAAGCCGCGGCAGATATCAATGAACACGCGGCCGATCTTTCCGGTTCCGACGACGCCGACGGTCTTGCCGTGCAGATCAAAGCCGGTCATGCCGTTCAGCGAGAAATTGAAATCTCTCGTGCGGATATACGCCTTGTGGATGCGCCGCACAGAGGTCAGCAGAAGTGCCATTGCGTGCTCCGCGACCGCGTAGGGCGAATATGCCGGCACATGCGCCACGCGCAGCCCGCAGTTTGCCGCCGCCTTCAGGTCAACATTGTTATAGCCCGCACAGCGCAGCGCAACATATTTGCATTCCAGATCGGCAAGCTTTTCGAGCACATCGGCATTGAGGGTATCGTTGACGAAGCAGCAGACGCCGTCACAGTTTCGCGCCAGCTCCGCAGTATCCTCCGTCAGTCTTGTTTCATAGAATTTGAACTTGATGCCGTGCTCCGCACCGAAACGCTCAAAGGACGGCTTATCATACGCTTTTGCGTCAAAAAAAGCAAATCTCATAAAATCTCCGTTATTCAAAACGGGGCAGGCGGGCGCGCGTCCCGACCATACCCCGTTCACGCATTAGTTCAGGTTCACCGTGTCCATCATGCTTGCAAGCTGATCGTAATATTTCTTCGATTCAGCTTCTGTATCAAACATCATGTTGATGACACTTTCCGCACTCTTGAAGCCGATGCGGATGCCGTACTGCTGCTTGCCCTTTGCAAGTGCCTCCTCAAGCGTAAACCGCTTCATGAACGAAACGGATTCAGCATTGATCATGGTATCTCTGACTCTCAAAAACATAACAGATCCTCCTTTTGCTGCCATTCAAGGCGCATGAATAAAATATGTGCATAACGACCCGTCCTGCCGGACAGCAGAACGGGTCGTTTGTACGAACAGGTAATCAGTTGATGATCGTCTTTTCGGTTTCCTTGTCGAAGAGGTGGATCTTCTCAGCATCGAAGACGACGTCGATCTCGTCCTGCGGGCGAGCGGTAGACTTCGGGGAAACGCGGGCCGTAATCTTGTAGCCCTCGAAGTCGAGGTACAGATAGGTCTCTGCGCCCATCAGCTCAGTGATCTCAACATTGCACTTGACGATACCGGTCGTCGCATTTGCGAGGTACTGCGGTTCATCGTGGACGTTCTCCGGACGGATGCCCATGATAACTTCCTTGTCAATGTAGTGCTCCAGATCCGGTGTGACCTTGCTCTGCGGCAGCTCGACCTCAGCGGTCATGCCTCTGTAGTTCTTGGTATCCTGCGAGCCGAACACAACGACATACTTGCCGTCACGGTAGGTGAGGACAGCGTCGATGAAGTTCATCTGCGGAGAACCGAGGAAGCCTGCAACGAACTTGTTGCACGGAGTCTCATAGAGGTTCTGCGGGGAGTCGATCTGCTGCACGAAGCCGCCCTTCATGACAACGATGCGGTCGCCCATGGTCATAGCCTCGGTCTGGTCATGCGTAACATAGATGAAGGTGGTTCCGAGACGCTTGTGAAGCAGGGAGATCTCGGTTCTCATCTGTGCACGGAGCTTCGCATCCAGGTTGGACAGCGGCTCGTCGAGCAGGAAGACCTGCGGGTTACGGACGATTGCACGGCCGAGTGCCACACGCTGACGCTGACCGCCGGACATTGCCTTCGGCTTACGGTTGAGCAGCGGGGTCAGGTCAAGGATTCTTGCAGCCTCCTCAACCTTTCTTGCGATCTCATCCTTCGGCACCTTACGGAGCTTCAGACCGAATGCCATGTTATCAAAAACCGTCATGTGCGGATAAAGTGCGTAGTTCTGGAACACCATTGCGATATCGCGGTCCTTCGGAGCAATGTCGTTGACCAGACGGTCGCCGATGTAGAGCTCACCCTCGGAGATTTCCTCCAGACCTGCGATCATACGCAGAGTCGTAGACTTACCGCAGCCGGACGGGCCGACCAGAACGATAAACTCCTTGTCGCGGATCTCAAGGTTTACATCGGATACAGCGACAACGCCGCCGGGATACTTCTTGTAAATACCCCGCAAAGACAAACTTGCCATTCTCATGTCCTCCTGTGATTTCTCAAAAAATTATCCATGCAGAGCCGGCAGAACCGGACGGACGATCCGGCATGTCTCATCCTGCAAGTATGCGCCTGACCGCATACATAATGAAACAAATTTAACCTGCGGAAATCTGTGCCGGAACGAACAGTCCGCACACATAAAACCGCTGATACAATCATACCAGATTTTCGGCTTCCGGTCAAGATGATTATTGACCAAACTTCATTCCTTTACTTTATCCAATATGACGAAAGATTTTCCGCGCAAAACGCGCAGACAGTTGAAATATCTGAATTTTTCAGCGCAGATTCTATATCTTTGTTGAAAAGTGGCAAATAGCGTTTTTCGGGCAGATCCGGGGGCAACTGCAGCATTCCGATCTGTACGCGGAGCAGGTTTTCAACATGATTGCCCGCAGCGGCGAACATACGCCGCACCTGATGATACTTCCCCTCATGCAGCTCCAGAACGGCGAGATCGGATGCAATTGCACAGCATTCTGCCGGCTGACAGGCCTCCTCGCGGTCGCCCTCGCGGAGCAGGATGCCGTCCCGGAATTTCCGGATATATTCCTGCCGGAACGGATCGCGGAGCCTCGCGAGATAATACTTCGCGACATGATGCTTCGGGGAGATCATTCTGTGCGCGGTTACGCCGTCATCGGTGATGAGCAGCAGACCGGAGGTATCCTTATCGAGTCTGCCGACGGGTGCGAGCTTCGGCAGGCGGTCGGCGGGGTCAAGCAGATCAAGAACGGTTTGCTGCTTCGGGTCGCGGGCGGCTGTGATGACGCCCTCGGGCTTATGGAGCAGGAACCAGTGAAATTCGCTGTAGGAAACGGGACTGCCGCGCAGCGTCACCGCATCGGTCTCAGGCTGCACCGCCGCATCCGGCTTCCGGATGACCGTCCCGTTGACGGTCACGGCTCCGCGCCGGATCAGCTCGCCCAGTTCTCTGCGGGAGAGCGCGGTCTGTCCGGATAAGAAACGGTCAAGCCGCATATCAGAACCTCACAAGGTATATCAGCGGGACATCCCGCATAGATATCTTTCAGAAAAGGGGGTGATCGCCGTGCAGAGAACGAAGAAGCGGTTTCTCCGCACCGTGATTTTATGTCTGCTGCTGCTTCTGCTTGCCGCCGTTTGGCTGATGCGGAAACAGCCGCAGCAGGATGCTGTCATTCTGCCGGATGCAGCCGCTGCCGAAGCATGGCTGACGCTGCGCGGCTGGCAGCTCGGGGAACCGGCCGTCCGTGACACACAGATTCCGGATGCATGGAGCACCGCAGCGGGTCAACGCTGGCTGACAGTACAGCATCAGCAGGGGATCTCACCGGAGCAGTACGCAGGACAGTGTGCAAAGCAATATCTTTATCCCGTGGAGAACGGGATATCGCCGCACTGCAAAGCGGAGCTGCTGATCGCCGGGGATGCGCTCGCGGGCGCACAGATCTATGACGAAGAAACGCAGCTTATTTATCCTGTTCGCTGACTGCGTTCTCTGCGTTTTCGGCCTTCTCCTGCATCTCGCTGATGACGCGGACGAAATCCGCGGCGTCGGAAAAGCGCAGATACACCGAAGCAAAGCGGACATAGGCGACCGGGTCAATTTTGATGAGCCGCTCCATGACCATGCTGCCGATGCGGTCGGGGGAGACCTCCGCGACCATTTCATTTGCAAGCTCGGCTTCGATCTCATCAACGAGCTGATTGACCTGCTCATTTTTGACCGGCCGCTTCTTGATCGAGTTGTAGATGCCGCCCATGAGCTTGTTGCGGTTGAACGGCTCGATCGAGCCGTCGCGCTTGGTCACCATGAGCATGGGTCGTTCCACACATTCAAAGGTCGTGAATCGCTTGCCGCATACCGTGCAGCATCTGCGGCGTTTTTTCTTTCCTTCCACAGAGCGCGAATCAATGACCTTTGTATCCTCATACCCGCAGAACGGACAACGCATAGAGGACACTCCCTTCTGTTTTGTGATCTCCGGTTTTCTTTTTCTTTTTTATATCACATGCGTAGGACCGCATGGATTCAGCATTCTTTTCTCTTTGTATCCTGTGTGCTTCCGATCATCGCCCGCCGGGGCTCCCGGCCTTCTGAATCAGCCGGTTCAGCTTCTGCCAGTCCTCTGCAAGCTCCGCGGTGCTGCCGAAGGCCTCGCGGTAAAGCTCCAGCGTAACGGCACCGTCAAAGCCCTGCTGCTGCAGTGCCGCAAGGAACGGCGCGATCTGAAAACGCCCCTTTCCGATGCGCAGGCAGTCTCCGAGCCCGCCGTGGTCGCTGATATGCACATGCACGATATGCTTTCCGACGGCACGCACCGCCTCGCTGATATCCACGCCGGAACGAACCGCCTGCTTGGTATCAAAGGTCAGCTTTGCGTCGTCGCCGAGGATCCTGCAGAATTCCCGCAGGAATTTCAGGCTCTGGCTTTCAAACTTGACAACATTCTCCTGCGTGACGGTCACGCCGTAGGGCTTTGCCGCCTCACAGAGCAGCTGAAACCGCTCGCAGTAGATCTCGGTTGTCACCCTGCCGGGATTGGAGCCGTGCAGGACATAATATTTTGCACCGGCACGCTGCATCAGCTCAAAGACCGGCTTTGCCTCATCGAGGAAGTCGGCGCAGCGGCGCGGATATTTGGAAAACAGCATGAAGCCCTCATGCGTCGCCGTCCACGGATGCACCGAAACACAGCGCACGCCAAAGCGTTTCAGCAGCGCACAGAGGTCGTTTGCAAAGACCGGTTTGCATTCAGAGGGGGCATTGAGGAACAGCTCCACATTCTGGATCCCGTGCAGACACAGATCATAGAGCGCGTCCTCGGTCGGCTTCGGAAACAGACATGCAGTTGAAACAGCAGCGATCATGGTTTCCTCCTCCGTCTGCGGCAGCGAATATGCGCAGCATACGGCAATATTCGCACTTTATTCATTCATATTATAACACGAAGCACCCTGCAAACGCAAGGTGCTTCGTTGATTTTCAGAGAATCCCACAAGGACGGGGAGCATTCCGGATTATTTTTTGTTTTTTCGTATGCATTCTTCGCCGGAACGCGGGGTTTTTGCGCTTATTCCTCGGTCTTTGCGGCCTTCTTCTCACGCATCTTCCACGCAGTCCAGAGCATCGGAGCGAGGCACAGCGAGGAATAGCATCCGGAGATCATACCGACGGTCATCGGAATGCTGAACCGCATGATCGAGGTCACATTGTTGACCGCTGCAAGGATCGTGACGATCAGCATTGCGGTAATGGTCGTGACCGAAGTGCGGATCGTTCTGCGCATGGTCTGGCTCAGCGAGATGTTGACCAGCTCCGGCAGCTTGGTTGTCGGCGGCAGGAGACTCTGGTTCTCACGGATACGGTCGTAGATAACGATCGTATCATTGACCGAATAACCGAGGATCGTCAGGATGACAGCCATGAAATTCGAGTCGATCTCAAAGCGGCAGATGACGAATGTGCCGAATACGATAACGAGGTCATGCAGCAGCGCGACGACCGCGAACACACCGGCACTCCAGCCGGAAATACGCTTGAATCTCCAGGAGATATACAGGATCAGAACGATGGAAGCGAAGATCGCGGCAACAGAGCACTTCAGCAGGAAGCGCTTACCGGATTTCGCGGCAACGTCATTGGATTCCAGAGACTTGATGTCGTTATCCTTGAAATTGTCCTGCAGCTTGCTGAGCAGTGCATCCTGCATGTCAGCAGAGAAGCCCTGCTTCATGGAGAAGCTGAGCGTCAGGGACTGCTCCTTCTCACCGGTAAAGGTCTCACCGGTCTGCACATTGACAGCCGTACCGAGGTAATCCTTCGCGATATTCGCGACAGCATTCTCGTCGATCGTGCCGGTATAGCTGTAGGTTGCGATCGTACCGCCCTTGAACTCAATGGAGACAAGCACGCCGAAGATAAAGCAGCAGAGCACCACGAGCACCATCAGAACAGAGGACAGCGTAAAGAACTTCTTGCGGTTGCCGTAGAAGTCCCGCACCTTGACCTGCTCAAGGATCGACTGGATATTCGTATTGGTCTTGTTCTTCTTGTTCGACTTACTCATTTTTCAGCACCTCCGTACAGTTTTCTGTTCTGGAAGCACTGGAACTTCGAGAGGGAGGTCAGCATCAGGCGGGAAGCCAGAACACCCATGATAAAGTTGAAGATAACACCGGTCAGCAGCGTAAAGCCGAATGCGTAGATCGTGCCCTCGGTGGAAACGCCGAACCAGCGGAACAGGAACGAAAGGATCTTTGCGAAGAAACTGGACGACACGCCGAATGCGCCCATCAGGATGATCGAAACGATAATAACGGTCATGTTGCCGTCGAGGATCGAGGTAAAGGAACGCTTGTAAGCGGCCTTCAGGGAAGCATCCAGCGACTTGCCGGTGTTGAGCTCCTCCTTGATGCGCTCGCCGGTGATGATGTTGCAGTCCACGCCCATGCCGATCGCGAGGATGATACCTGCGATACCCGGAATGGTCAGCGTGTTGGAATCCTCAAACGCGAACCAGCCGGAAATAACAGCCAGCGTACCTGCAACCTGACCGAGCAGTGCAATTGCTGCGACAAAGCCCGGCAGACGGTACAGAATGACCATGTAGATCATGATGAGAATGAGTGCGATCACACCGGAGATCATCATGATTTTCAGTGCACCGCTGCCCATGCTCGGAGAAATGGTCTTGTAGGACTCGGTCGTCAGGTTGAACGGCAGTGCGCCGCCGTTGATCTTGTCGGCCAGTGCCTTTGCGCCGTCATAATCAAAGCTGCCGGTGATCTGTGCATGACCGTCGCTGATGACAGCATTGACGGACGGATAGGAAATGCAGTTGCTGTCCATCCAGATCGAAATCACGTGATTGGAATTGGAGCCGTTCACATCGAGGTATTCGTCATCGCCGTTCATGGCAGCCTGTGTTGCATCAGCAAACGCCTTGGCACCGTCGGTTTTCAGCACGAGAGACACCGCATAATTGCCGGTGCGGCTGCCGGAGCCGTCTGTTTCCAGAGAAACATAAGCCTCCTCAACGTCGCTGCCCTCGATGATGACGTCGCCGCCGGGGGTGACGGTCGCCTCGCCGTGCTCGTCCACATCGGTCGTATAAACAAGACCCTTGCGGAACTGGAGCTTTGCGGTATCGCCGAGCTCCTTGACGGCTGCGGTCGGATCGAAGTTCTTTTCACCGCTCTGCCACGGAAAACGGACGATGACCTTGTCATTGCCCTCGTCGGTATAGACCTCATAGTCATTGATGCCGAGATTGACCAGACGGTCCTTCATGACTCTTTCAACAGCCTCTAACTGTTCTTTTGATGCATCGGTGCCGTCCGCAGGACCGAACGTGACATCGACACCGCCCTGAATATCAATGCCCAGACGGATGTCCTCCAGACCCTTGATATACCGGGTTGTCACATCACCGTACTGATTTCTGACGCCGAACACGGTCGAAGCCGCAAACGCAAGGATCAGAAAGAACACGATGAAAAAGACGGATTTTTTGCTCTTCACTGCCAAGCCTCCTTGTTTTTTGAACTAATCGGGCATAGCAGTCGCGTATGCCGACAAGTATTTCTATTATAGTGCATTTCCTTATAATTGTCAAGGGATTCCGCAAAATTTTGCTGTTGATATTGCGCTTTTTGCGGATTTTTTGTTCTCTCAGTATCTGCCCGGCGGATGCATACCGGAAACGACCTCTTTTGTCCGGGGATAACATGCGTTTTCCCGGCAGGATCCCGCGGCGTGCTTCAGGTCATCGTCTGCACGGGCTTCGTGCCTTAGACGGTCAGTTCAACGTCCGCTGCGGATTCCGCATCCTTGAGCACCGGATTCACAAATTCCGCGAGGAACTCCTCGACCTGCTGCACGCTTCTGCCGGTATAATTTGCCGGATCGAGCTTGCCTTCCAGTTCTTCCGCGGTCACGCCGAAGATCGGGTCATTGACGATGCGCTCGCAGAGGTCATTTTTCAGGCCCTTCTGCTTGACCTCAGCACCGGCCGCCATAGAATGAATGCGGATATGCTCATGCAGCTCCTGACGGTCGCCGCCTGCCGCTGCTGCGTCCATGATGACGTTTTCGGTCGCCATGAAGGGCAGCTCATTCATGACGCGCTGCCGGATGACTGCCGGATACACGACCATGCCGGAGGTGACGTTCATCATGATATTGAGGATCGCATCTGCCGCGAGGAAGCCCTCTGCAACGGCAATGCGCTTGTTTGCGGAATCGTCGAGCGTGCGCTCAAACCACTGTGTACCTGCGGTGAAGGCCGGATTCAGCGTGTCAGTGATGAGGTAGCGCGCCAGTGCGGTGATGCGCTCGCTGCGCATCGGGTTGCGCTTGTAGGCCATTGCAGACGAACCGATCTGACCCGCCTCGAACGGCTCCTCCATTTCCTTAAAGGACTGCAGCAGGCGCAGGTCATTCGCGAATTTCATCGCGCTCTGCGCAATGCCGGAGAGCACGTTCAGCACCTGTGCATCGACCTTGCGGGAGTAGGTCTGACCGGAGACCGGCACGACCGCATCCGCGGCAAAGCCCATTTCAACGGCGATCTTCTGCTCCATTGCACGAATCTTCGCGCCGTCCCCGTGAAACAGCTCCATGAAGGACGCCTGCGTTCCGGTCGTACCCTTGGAGCCGAGCAGCTTCATTCTGCCGAGCTGGAAATCCAGTTCTTCGAGGTCCATCAGCAGTTCGTTCATCCAGAGTGTTGCACGCTTGCCGACGGTCGTCAGCTGTGCGGGCTGGCAGTGCGTATACGCAAGACAGGGCTGTGCCTTCCATTCATCCGCGAACTTCGCGAGATTGCCGAGCACGGTCACAAGCTTGGTGCGGATCAGCTTCAGCGCATCCCGCATGATGATGATATCGGTATTGTCACCGACATAGCAGGAAGTCGCGCCGAGGTGAATGATGCCCTTTGCGTTCGGGCAGACAAGTCCGTATGCATAAACATGGGACATGACGTCATGGCGGCATTCCTTCTCGCGCTTTGCTGCAGCCTCATAATCAATGTCATTGATATGCGCTTCCAGCTCCGCGACCTGCTCCGCTGTGACGTTCAGTCCCAGCTCGTGCTCTGCTCTTGCCAGCGCGACCCACAGGCGGCGCCATGTGGAAAACTTCTTGTCTGCGGAAAAGAGATACTGCATCTCCTTGCTCGCATAACGGGTGCAGAACGGGGATTCATAGCTGTTGGTACTCATTGGTATCCTCCTTAAAAATTGGTGATCGAAACATTGCCGCCGACTATGCGGTGCGAGAAATGCCGGATGACCGTTTCCTTTTCGAGGTCAGCCAGCACAACGTCCCGGCAATTGCTGCACAGGACAGTATATTTCATGACAGCATCAGCGAAGGATTCAAAATATTCCGTTTCCACCTTCGGAGAGCTGACCTTGATCGCATAACAAAGCATATAACGCATATTCATTCTCCTTTGTGCGCGTAATTCCACGCTCTGCCTTCGCCCTCGGTATAATACGCGGGTTCCCATGGCGAAAACGCGGAAGAAGAACCGACATACAATAACGCGCCGCCCTTTATGATGACCGCTATGCCGTGCTCAACCTCCCAGTCACACCATCGGCTGAGCGTATAAGCGGCAATATTTTCATCATCCGGCACATAGATGTACATATCGTACAGGTCAAACAGCGGGCGCATCTCTGCGGCAGGCGTATCCTCCGTAACCTTGTGATAAGCATCTGTTTCCGCATATTCCTCGCCCAGCGCGTCCTTTTCCATTTCAATGGACCACAGGCAATATTGCTTTGCGCCCTCACAGATATCGGCAAACAGTGCATCGGACATATTTTCCAGATCATCCGCACAGCGGCGGACATATTCCTCTGAAACGCCGTCCTGCGTGCTGACACTGATCTCCCGGTTCAGTGTCTTGCTGTAAAATGAATAGCCGTCACCGGACTTTTTCAGCTCCGCATGGTTTTTCGCCTGCTCTGTTCCGGATTCAGCCGGAACCTTGCTGCCGCAGGCTGTCAGAAGAAAACCCGCAGCCGTCAGCAGAAATGCAATCCGTCTCATTTCAGATCGCCGGCATCACTCTGCCGCCCGATACCGGGATATAAGCACCTGTCGTGAACGATGCGAGCGGAGACGCCAGAAATGCACACATCTGCGCGATTTCCGCATCGGTTCCGCGCCGTCCGAGCGGCACGGTTTTTTCGTATTCCGGCTGTGCCTCGGTATGGTCGCGGCGGTCGTTTTCGGTGACAGTCCAGCCCGGCGCGACCTGATTGACCGTAATCTGATGCGGGCCGAGTTCCTTTGCAAGCACGCGGACAAGTCCGTCCAGACCGCGCTTTCCGGCGACATACGCGCCGAAATCCGGCTCCGCAAGCGATGCGCATTCCGTGTTGATGACGACGATCCGGCCGCCGTTTCCGCGCGCGATCATCTCCGGCACAAAGGCCTTTGTCATATGCACGGTCTGCATCACGCAGGAATCAAACTGACTTGCGAAATCCGCAAGCGGCTGTTCCAGCACGGACTTCCGCTCATACTGCACAACGGCATTGTGCACAAGGATATCCGGCACGCCGAACTTCGCAACAACGTCATTTTTCATGCGCGCAACGTCCTCCGCGGAGGTGATGTCCGCCTGCACGGTCATAACTCTCCGGCCGGTCTTGCGGCGCAGCTCACCTGCGAGAAGATCCGCTTCATCCTTATTCTGAAAGTAGTGCAGCACCAGATCGGCACCGCAGTCTGCGAAGGTTCGCGCAATCACTCTGCCGAGCATACCGGACGCGCCGGTAATGACGGCAAGATTGCCGCGAAGGTCAATCGTCAGCATAAAGTTTCCCCCTTTGATCTGGATATCGCTCCCGCGATATCGTTATAAAGAGACTGTATGTTCAATTCCGGCTCCGCAAAATTCTGCCCGCCGGACATTCTGATTTCAAACTGATTTCATTCTGACAGCAAAGTGATACCGAGATCATTTCACCGGTCAGAATGTGAAAAAACTGCACCCGATCTGCCTCCGGGTGCCGGAAGGTCACCGCGCCGTTTTCAGAGAACGAGAACCCGAGTGTTGAAAAATCCAGCCCGATGCCCTCGCCGGTATATTTTGCGTAGGCTTCCTTCAGTGTCCAGAAGCGCGAAAATACGAGTTTTTCGTCATCCGCTGCTTTGATCTGCGCGATCTCCTCCGCCGTGCAGACCTTTTGCAGCAGCGATTCCCGCACCGCCCGCGGAGC
Source organism: Ruminococcus sp. Phil11 (assembly GCA_001940925.1). GTDB lineage: Bacteria > Bacillota > Clostridia > Oscillospirales > Ruminococcaceae > Firm-04. The sequence goes on along the minus strand of MSGZ01000038.1, from coordinate 76,263 downwards.
TTCTGCGTCCACACCGAGCGGAATTTTTCCGCAGGCAGCGACCGCAAGCCCCTTGCAGTGTGAAATGTTGATATGCAGAAAATCATGCATCAACTGAGGTTTTCCGAGTCCGACCCTGCGGATTACCGCATGGCGCACCCCGAAGTCCTCTGCCAGTGCCGCCCCGAGCAGATCGAGCGCGGCAAAATGCGCATCCTTATGCTTCAGCCGCTTCTCCGTCTGCGGAAGTGCCTCTGCATACACACGAAACACAAGCTCCTGCGAACTTTTATCATATCCGGAGAACAGCTCCGTCATGCTTCGTCAAACAGAATTTTTGCCGCGCTGCAGCCGATGCGGTCACAGCCTGCGGCGAGAAATGCCTCCATATCCTCGCGGGTACGGATGCCGCCTGCCGCCTTGATCTTCACGTTTTCACCGATATGCTGTTTGAAAAGCGCAATATCGGCAAGCTGTGCACCTGCTTTGCCGAAGCCTGTCGAGGTCTTGATATAGTCCGCGCCCGCCTCGGTGACAAGCTCGCAGCAGCGTATTTTTTCGTCATCCGTCAGGCAGCATGTCTCAATGATGACTTTCAGAATCTGACCGTCGCAGGCCTTGCGGACAGCCTTGATCTCGTTCAGCACAACGTCATCCTCACCGTTTTTCAGTGCTGAGACATTGATTACCATGTCGATCTCGTCGGCACCGTCAGAGACCGCGTCCGCAGCTTCAAAGGCCTTCACCGATGCCGGCTGATAGCCGAGCGGAAAACCGATCACCGTGCAGACATTCAGCTCCGGAAACTTCGTTTTTGCGCGGTTTACATAGTAGGACGGAATACAGACCGAGGCGGTTCCGTATTTCAGTGCCTCCTCACAGATCTGTTCAATGTCCTCCCATTTTGCATCCTGCTTCAGGACTGTGTGGTCAATATGAGAAAGAATTTCCGCATTTGTCATAACAGTTACCTCTTTTCATCGTGATACATCATGGTTCGCGCCGCGCCCGTCACAAATGCGACAAGCGCGCTCAGCAGCAGAGAAGCGGCCGCCATTCCGACGGCAGCATGAAATCCCAGACTGTACTGCAGCTTCAGACCGATCCCAAACATTCCCGCATCTGCTGCGAGAATGATGCCTTTCTGCAGCAGATACGGCAGATATTCCTTTGCAAACACCCGGATGCTGTTCCGGTGCGAGGTAAAAATGTCCAGCTCCCATGCCGACAGTGCAAAATCAATGAGCAGCACGGTCAGTACCGCACCAAAATACAAATAATCCGCCTGCGGACCGTATTCAAACAGCTGGCAGAGAATCAGATGCAGCGGAAAAATCAGCAGAACCGCATATTTTTTCATGGCCGATTATTCGTCCTCGGTTTCATCCTCGGTATCGTCTTCGTCATCCGGATCAGCAGGCTCCTCGGGCTGTGCAGCCTCCGCCGTTTCCTCTGCGGCGGCCTCTGCCTCCTGTGCCTGCAGCTCCTCCTCGGAAAGCTGCTCGACCTCGGTGATCTCGGCGTCGTCCTCATGCTCGGTGCGCGTGAAGGACATGACTCTGCCGTCCTCCGAAACGCGCATCACGCGGACACCCTTCGCGATTCTGCCCATAATGCGGATATCGCTCGTGCGGATGCGGATGATGATGCCGTCACTCGAAATCATCATAATATCGTCAGTTTCGTCTACGACCTTGATGCCGCAGACCTTGCCGCGCTCGTCATCCGGCTTGTAATTCGTGATGCCGAAGCCGCCGCGGTTCTGAATGCGGTAGCTCTCGATATCGGTGCGCTTGCCGAAGCCTTTTTCCGTGACGGTCAGCAAAGCTGCACCCTCGCGGACACGCGCCATAGACACAATTTCGTCATCACCGCGCAGCTTCATGATACGCACGCCGTGGGCACTTCTGCCCTGCGGACGAATGCAGGTCTCCTCCACGCGGATCGCCATGCCGTCTCTTGTAGCGACAATCAACTGGTCGGAGCCGCCCGTGATGCGGACGCCCTCGATCTCGTCGCCTTCCTCAAGCTTGATCGCGATCAGGCCGTTTTTCCGGACATTTTTGTATGCAGGCAAAGCGGTTCTCTTGATTTTGCCGTTCTTCGTAACGATCACGATATAGCTTTCGTCATTGAACTCGCTGACCTTCATCATCGCCGCGATTTTTTCATTTTCGGCAAGCGGCAGCATATTGACAATGTTCGTGCCCTTGGAATCCTTGCCGCCCATGGGAATCTCATAGCATTTGAGATCGAACATAATGCCCCTGTTCGTAAAGAACAGCACATGGTCATGGCTGGAGCCGACAAACATCTCGGAGACAAAGTCCTCCTCGCGCTGCTTCATGCCGGTGACGCCTCTGCCGCCGCGCCGCTGTGATTTGTATACTGCCAGCGGAACGCGCTTGATATAACCGAAATTCGTGTACGTAACAACGCAGTCCTCGACCGGGATCAGGTCCTCAATATCCATTTCGCCGCTGATGCTCTCGATCTGTGTTCTGCGTTCATCGCCGAACTTGCCGCGGATCTCCTCAAGATCATCGCGGATGATGCCGAGCACACGCTCTCTGTGTGCGAGAATATCGCGCAGATCGTTGATTTTTTCACAGAGCGACAGCACTTCGTTGAGAATTTTGTCGCGCTCGAGACCGGTCAGCTGACCGAGACGCATCTGCACAATCGCATCCGCCTGCGCGTCGGAAAGACCAACCGATGCATATTCCTTTTCAGACGGATCAACCGTGCCGCCCATTGCTGCGCGGTAGCCCGGATCATCCAGCAGCGTATGCAGATCAACATTCGCAAACCGCTCGATCAATCGCTGCTTGCCCTCCGGAATCGTCTTGGAAGAACGCAGAATCTCGACGACCTCGTCAATGAAATCCAGTGCCACGACAAAGCCCTGCAGAATATGCGCACGCTCTCTTGCCTTTCTGAGATCGAAGCGGCAGGCACGCTGCACAACGTCGATCTGATGATCGAGATAGTATTGCAGAATCTCTTTCAGGGACAGCTCCTTCGGGATGCCGTTGACCAGTGCCAGATTGATGACGCCGTAAGTATCCTGAAGCTGCGTATAGCGGAACAGCTGATTGAGGATCAGGTTCGCATTTGCGTCCTTTTTCAGCTCAATGCAGATGCGGAGGCCCTGACGGTCGGACTCGTCGCGGATATCGTGGATGCCCTCGACGCGCTTTTCCTTTGCCAGCTCCGCGATCGACTTGATGAGCTCCGCCTTGTTGACCATGTACGGGATCTCCGTAACAATGATGCACTGGCGGTTCTTGATCTCGGTAATCTCAGTTTTGGAGCGGACCGTCAGCTTGCCGCGGCCGGTCGCATAGGCTGCGCGGAGTCCGGCTCTGCCCATGATAATGCCGCCGGTCGGGAAATCCGGACCCTTGATGAAGGTCATCAGCTGTTCGAGCGTCGCGTCCGGATTCTCGATCAGATAATCAAGGCCGTCAATGACCTCGCCGAGATTGTGCGGCGGGATATGCGACGCCATGCCGACCGCAATGCCCTCCGAACCGTTGACCAGCAGATTCGGGAATCTTGCCGGCAGCACGGACGGCTCCTTCAGACGGTCGTCGTAGTTCGACTGGAAGTCAACCGTTTCCTTCTGGATATCCGTCAGCATGTTGACAGACATTTTCGTCATTTTTGCTTCGGTATAACGGTAAGCGGCAGGCGGGTCGCCGTCCACGGAACCGAAGTTTCCGTGACCGTCCACCAGCGGATACCGCATGGAAAAGCTCTGCGCCAGACGCACCAATGCCATATAGACGGATGCATCGCCGTGCGGATGATACTCACCGAGCACGCTGCCGACGATATCCGCACACTTACGGTACGGCTTATCCGGCGTCAGGCTTTTTTCAAAGAGCGTATACAGAATGCGGCGGTGCACCGGCTTTAAGCCGTCCCGCACATCCGGCAGCGCACGGGAGGTGATAACGGACATCGAATACGCAAGGAACGATGAGCGCATTTCCTCCTCAATATCGCGGTGGATCATGATTGCATTGCTTGTATCGTACAAGGCGGTTGCCTCCTTTATGCGTTACAAAGCTGCTTCAGCTTTGCGATTTCGTCGTCGGAAAAATCCTTCTTCGGGATCACGTAGAAATTCTGTTTCACAACATAAGCCATAAAATATTCCGGAAATTCCAGTATCTTCAGACCCGTGCCGAACGGAAGCTCCGTCGGCGGGATCTGCTCCGCATCCGCAGGCTCCTCCGGAAAAAGCTGCTGGAATCCGTTTTCCGGTTTTTCCGCCGTATCAGGTGCTTCCGGCTCCGGTTCTGCGGGCGTTTCCTCTGCGGCAGGCTTCGGCGCATCCTTTGTGCGGATCACAAGACCCTCGTCATAGACGGACAGCTCATAGGTATCCTGTTCCACATCCTTCAAAGCCTCATGCACCGAGCGGCGCAGCTTGAATGTCCTGTACCAGCGCACCAGAATGACCGCTATGCACGCAACGACCAGCAGATACGCAAGCGTCTGTGTATTGTCCTTTACCGCAGCATGTACATACACGCCGGCGATTGCGAGCAGTACGGCTGTCAGCAGAATATTCTGCGGATAAACGTATTTTTTCTGGAACGCACGGAATGCATCGTCAAACATGGCAAGCGGAATATGGTAGCTGCGGGTCAGGATCGGTTTTCCGGATTTATTCATCCTCTGCTTCCTCCGCTTCTGCTGATTCCTTGGCTTCCTCCGCGATGATGCGCTCCCATTCGCTGTCCACATCGAGCTCCGGCAGATCGACGACCTCGGTATGCTCCGCCTCCAGCTCTGCATCGGCCTCGGCATCGTATTCCTCGAGTGCTTCTTCCGCCTCGTCCTCGTCCATATCGACGCGGTGCCCGTCGGCATCGTAAAGATGCAGCTTGCTGACGCCGTAATACTTATCGCAGACTGCGGAAGTCGTTGCAGCTTCGTCGATCTCGGGTTCCTCGTTTTCGCCCTCGATCATGGATTTCATTTCCAGCAGATGATAGCCGCCTGTGCAGCGTTCCTTCGCAAATTCCTGGATCTTCTCAAGCTCCTGCTTTTTCAGATCCCGCTTCGGGATATACAGGAACTGGTTGACGATCTTGCCCTCTGCAAACAGGAAGCCGCGCTCATTTTCGTAGGCGGTCAGGCTGACGGTCGAAATTTTTGTGGTCGCTTCTTCGATCTCGTCCGCATCCATGCTCTCGGCTTCGTTTTCCTCGAAGATCTCCATGACGGTGATGCTGTGCGGATAGAACGAGGTCTCCCGCCATTCACCGAACTGCAGCTTATTGTTCGCGAGGAATTTCCGGTTGACAGGCACCAGCCAGTAGGAAATCGCGATGATGACGCAGCCGACCGCATAAAACACGAAGGTAATGTTTTTCAGGATAATCAGCAAAGCCAGACAGACCACGCATAAAATCCCGCAGATCACCAGTCCGCTGCTCTTATCCTTGCTGCGTTCGGATTCCATGTAGATCCGGAACACATCTTCAAAATCACGGTCGTTCAGCTTGCTCCGGACCGTCAGGAGCTTTTCTTCCTTTGCCATTGTTCTGTTTCCTTTTTCGTTTTTTATTGCGGAAAGATGAATCAGATATCCAGATTGACCGCATATTTCGCATTGCTCTCAATGAAAGCGCGGCGCGGCTGTACCTTGTCGCCCATGAGGATCGAGAAAATTTCGTCTGCCTTCATGGCATCCTCCATTTTGACCTGAATCATCGTGCGGGTCTCCGGATCCATAGTCGTTTCCCAGAGCTGTGCAGGGTCCATTTCACCGAGACCCTTATACCGCTGCACCTCGACCTTTGCGCCGTTTGCGGAAAGCTCTGCGATATACTTGTCGCGTTCCTCATCGGAAAACGCATATTTATGTGTTTTTCCCTTCGTCACGCGGAACAGCGGCGGCTGTGCGATATACACATTGCCGTTTTCGATCAGCGGACGCATGAACCGGAAGAAGAAGGTCAGCAGCAGCGTGCGGATATGACAGCCGTCCACATCGGCATCGGCCATGATGATGACCTTGCCGTAACGCAGCTTGCTGATATCGAAATCTTCACCGATCGAGGTGCCGAGTGCCGTCACGACCGGCTGCAGCTTGTCATTGCCGTAAACCTTGTCAATGCGGACGCGCTCGACATTGAGCATTTTGCCCCAGAGCGGCAGAATCGCCTGATAGCGTCTGTCTCTGCCTTCCTTTGCGGAGCCGCCTGCGGAATCACCCTCGACGATGTAAATCTCCGTATATTCGATATCGCGCTCGGAGCAGTCCGCAAGCTTGCCCGGCAGAGACGCGCTTTCCATTGCGGACTTGCGTCTTGCGGTCTCTCTGGCCTTTTTCGCGGCCTCTCTTGCGCGCTGTGCCGCCTGCGATTTTTCAAAGATCGCAGCCGCGACGGTCGGATTTTCCTCGAGATAATCCATGAGCTTATCCGAAACGATCTGCTCAACAAACGGCTTGATCTCCGGGTTTCCGAGCTTGACCTTCGTCTGGCTCTCAAACTGGCAGTCCGTCAGCTTGACCGAGATGATCGCGGTCAGACCCTCGCGGACGTCCTCGCCCATGAGCTTTGCGTCGTCCTTCATCAGGCCGAACTTTTTGCCGTATTCGTTGATCGTTTTGGTCAGCGCATTGCGGAAGCCGACCTCATGCACGCCGCCGTCGATCGTATGCACATTGTTTGCAAACGACATAATGACTTCGTTGTAGCTGTCATTGTACTGCATTGCGATCTCGACGGCATTATCGCCCTTTTTGCCGTTGAAGTAAATGACCTGATCCGAAAGCGGGTCAAGGCCGCGTGTCTTGTGGATATGCTCGATGAATTCGCGGATACCGCCCTCATAGCAGAGAACCTCGTGAAGCTCCTCCTCCGGATGCCGCTTGTCCTCGATCTCGATCGTCAGGCCGGCATTCAGGAACGCCTGCTCGCGCATTCTCTTGAGCAGCACCTGATAATCAAAAACGGTCGTCTCCTCGAAAATTTCCGCATCCGGCTTAAAAGTGACGGATGTGCCGTGCCGGTCGGTATCGCCGGTCATTTCGAGCTGCTTGTCATACTTGCCGCGCTCGAACCGCTGGAAATAGCTGTGCTTGCCGTCCCAGACGGTCAGCTCCAGCCACTCCGACAGCGCATTGACGACGGACGCGCCGACGCCGTGCAGACCGCCCGCGACCTTATAGCCGCCGCCGCCGAACTTGCCGCCCGCGTGCAGAACCGTAAAGACAACGGTCGCGGCAGAAATCTTCTCCTTCGGATGCATACCGACCGGGATGCCTCTGCCGTTGTCCGTCACGCGGATGATGTCGCCGTCGAGAATCTCAACTGTGATTTTGGTGCAGTAGCCCGCAAGTGCCTCGTCGATCGAGTTGTCCACGATCTCATAGACCAGATGATGCAGACCGCCGGAGCCGGTCGTTCCGATGTACATGCCCGGACGCTTCCGGACAGCCTCCAGTCCTTCCAGCACCTGAATCTGATTTTCGTCATAATCGCCCTCAACAGGCACTTGTGTCAGCATTTCTTCATTATCCATGTTCAGTCTCCTACCAGCTTGTTTTTCGGTTTCTTCGCAAGGATCGTGATCGGATCCTTCCCGCTGCTGCGGGATATATCAGCATCACCGGCTGACCGGAAATGCAGAATTATCATTTTTTCGGAACGGATTAAATTTCATTTTTTTGGGAGTGCTTCGCAAAATGCTCCCGAAGGGAAACGGCTGTCGGCCCTGCCGACCGCTTAGAACAGCGTTTTTGCGCGCTTTTTCAGCGTGGCGACCGAGATCGACGAAATATACGCGACCTCCTCGCCGTTTTCCATGCACACCACAAAGCTTTTCGGCATCTCCGCGGAGACCTCCACGGCTCTGCCCTCTTTTTTCATCCGGTTCAGATACATGCGCGTATCCTGCCCGATCGTTGTATTTTCCAGATCAAACACGCCGATGACCGTCGTGTCATTGATCGAAATGCTCTCGCCCAGATGGATATACATAAAGCCTCCTGATACCGCGTTTTGCTGCCGATGATCCGGAATTACTGTAAGAATATTGCTGAATGATTACTGCTGTATCAAAGAACCGTTTTCCATGCAGTACGCATGTCCTTCCGGTACTTTTCCCACAGCCTCCGGCTGCGGTGTTGTCAGAAAAATCTGCATATCCTGCACAATCTCATACACAAGCTTCTGACGCTGCGCATCCAGTTCGCCCATGACATCGTCTAGCAAAATCACAGGTGTTTCGTCCTTATTCTCATAAAAGACCGCCGCCTGCGCCAGCTTCAGAACAAGGGCAAGGCTTTTCTGCTGCCCCTGCGAGCCGAAATCCCGCACAGAGAGCCCGCCGATTCTGCAGGTGAAATCATCCCTGCCGGCACCCTTTGCCGTAAACCCGAGCCGGATGTCATCCGCCGCGGATCGCCTGAGCTGTTCGTAATAATATTGCTGCATCTCCGCCGTCGGCTTTTCCGGGATCTCCGAATTGCGGAACAGATTGGAATGATACCGGACGGAGAGCTTTTCGCTGCCGTCCGTGATGCGCGCATAAAGCTGCTCACAGACCGCGGAAAGCTGCTGCAGATAGGCATAGCGCAGACAGGTCAGCAGGCTGCCGTGTGCGGCAAGCTGATAATCCCAGTCTGCCAGATCGCGTTCCTGCGCCTTTCCGAGCTGAATCTGTTTCAGCACGGCATTGCGCTGTGCGGTCAGCTGATCGAACCGCCGCAGACAGCCGAGCATCGCCGGAGTAAGCTGCGAACCGCAAAGATCCATGAAGCCGCGGCGTTTTTCCGGCCCGGAGCGGATCAGTTCCCGGTCATCCGGTGAAAAACTCACGCACTGAAACTGCGAAAACAGCCCGCTGCCGCCTTTCAGCGGGACGCCGTTCAGCAGGATTTTTTTCTGTTTTCCCTCACCGCGGGCAAGATGGATCTGAATCTCCTGCTCCCTGCGGGAATCCCGGAACCGCATTTTCAGGTGCATGGCAGGGGACTTCATCCGGATATAATCCTTTTCCCTTGCTCCGCGGAAGCTCCGGCAGCCGGTACAGCTCCAGATTGCTTCAAGCAGATTTGTCTTGCCCTGCGCATTATTTCCGAAAATGAGATTCAGATCGGGAGAGGGCTGCATCCGGATATCAGTCAGATTCCGGAAGCCGTCAGCCTCTAACGATAAAACACGCATTTACGTTGTTTCTTCGAGCGGTGCCTCCACGGTGACGGCATAGTCCTCCACCGTGACGGTATCGCCGTTGCGGATCTTTTTGCCGCGCATCGTACAGACCTCGCCGTTCACCTTGACATGGCCGTCCTGTATGATGCCCTTTGCAAGTCCGCCCGTATCGACCAGACCGGCCAGCTTCATGAGCTGTTCCAGCTTGATGAACGGGGTGCGGATCTGAATATTGATCTGTTCCATGATGACCGCGTTCCTTTCGGGGCTTATCTTCTGACCTGAACCGGCATGATGACCGCGACCGAACCGTCGCCGTCCGCCTCCATGACCTTGACCGCACGGTCTGCCGCCGTCAGGAACAGACGGACTCTGTCACCCTGTACGGCACGCACAGCCTCAAGCAGATAGCGGTTATTGAATCCGATCACCATCTTTTCTCCGGTGATATCGCAGGAGATCTGGTCATCGACGCTGCCGACCACATTCTGACAACTGATGAGCACGCGGTCCTCCTCAAACTGGAAGCGCACGGCTGTCTTGTTCTTTTCCGAGATCAGCAGGCCGCAGCGTTCCAGACTGTCGATCAGCTCGCGGCGGTTCATCAGGACCTCGGTCTTTGCATTTTCCGGAATGCTCCGACGGTAGTTGATAAAATCACCGGCAAGCAGTCTGGTATAAACCGTATATTTGCCGATTTCAAAGATCGCATGATGCTGGTCAAGACGAATCGCGCAGGGATGCTCGTTGTTTTCGTCATCTTCCAGCAGATGCTGGATCTCGCGCAGTGCCTTTGCCGGAACGACGAACTTCATCGGCTCCTGACCCGGCAGCGGCTCGGTGCGCAGCGCCATACGGTAATTATCCAGTGCAACGATGTTCAGCACATCGTCTGCCATTTCGATCAGCTCACCGGTAAAGATCGGCTTGGTCTCATCGAGCGAAACGGCATAGATCGTCTGGTCGATCATATTCTTGAGCAGGCTCTGCGGGATGACCGCGCCCTGCTGCTGCTCCACATCCGGCAGTTCCGGATATTCTTCTGCATTCATGCCGGCAAGCTGGCAGGATGTGCCGCCGCCGGTGATCGTGATCTTCAGTCTTTCATCGGTCTCGATGACCAGAACGCCGTCCGGCATTCTGCGGATGATCTCGGAGAAGAAGCGGCTGTCAGCCAGCAGCATGCCTTCCTCCTCGACAGCCGCGGGGATCTGTGTGCGGATGCCGAGCTCCAGATCGTAGCCGGTCAGTGACAGCTCCTGTCCCGAGGCACAGATGCGGATCGCCGCAAGTGCTTCCATCGGTGTTTTGACGCTGGTTGCCTTTGCCACATTCGGCAGAACCTCATAGAGGTCATTTTTCTGACAGGTGATCTTCATCAGGATCATTCCTTTCGGTTTCAGATTTTCATTTGCGGCTTTCCACATCAGCCGGTTTCCGGAACGGACCGGATCGGTATCGGATAATAGGTATTTTTTCAGAAGCCGCAGTAGGGGGTGTGGAAATGTTGACAGGCGGAATGCGTGCCGGAGAAAACCCCGGAGCCGCCGTGAAAAACAGTCCGTTTTGCAGCCGCGGATTTTTCCACGGCCGCAGTTGAGTGATTTGGGAGAATGTGGAGAGAAGATTATGACAAAAAGGCAACAGTTTGAAACGTGGAAAGCAAAGGAAAATATGTTGAAAACTTCGTTGAAAGTGTGAATACTCGGAGTATATCACCATATTTTCAACATCTGCGAGGTGGAGAACGGAAAAAAGCCCGCAGATACAGGGCCACTTTTCAACATTTCATTCAACAGCTGTTGAAACAGCGAAAATCGAACAAATGCTCCCTGTAACCATTTTGTCATATTTTCCGGACGGTTGAATTTACCGGTTTTGACACTGTTCGGAAAAATTCTGTCAATTGCACAAAGAAGTGGAAAAGTCCGGAAAATTATTTTCCGGAACCGTCACGGATCGTTTTGGTGATCGTTTCGATCGCGTCACGGAGGTTCGTATCCTTTTTCATATTCTTCTCGACATACTTGACGGCATATACAATAGTAGAGTGATCGCGGTTGCCGAATTCCTCGCCGATCGCGGCAAGTGTCATCTGTGTAATCTCATGCACCAGATAGATCGCGACCTTGCGGGCGTTGGAGATCTGCTGCGAACGCTTCTTCGAGCGGATATCGTCCGAGGTGACGCCGTACAGGTTGGAGACCTCCTGAATGATGTTCTCGACCGTGACCGGTGTCGGCTGCTCGTCCGTCAGGATATCGCGGATGACGTTCTGCGCCATGGAGATCGACGGAGAGGAATCCGCAAAGGATTTCATCGCGTTCAGACGCTTGACCGCGCCCTCGAGCTGACGGATATTCGTTTTCAGGCGGTTCGCGATAAACTCCGCGACGTCGTCCGGAATGTTGAGATCAAGCAGCTCAGCCTTGCGGCGGATGATCGCAACTCTGGTTTCAAAGTCCGGCATCGAGATATCGGTGATCAGGCCGGATTCAAATCGCGTGCGGATGCGGTCCTCCAGAATTTTGATATCACGCGGCGGGCGGTCAGAGGTCAGAACGATCTGCCGGCCGGCTGCGTGCAGGATATTGAAAGTGTGGAAAAATTCTTCCTGTGTGGATTCCTTGCCGCTGATGAACTGCACATCATCGACCAGCAGCACATCCGCAGTGCGGTATTTTTCATGGAACTGAGAGGTATCCTTTTTCTGCTGGATCGCTTCGATCAGCTCATTCGTGAAGGTCTCGCCGGTGACATAAATGATCTTCATGTCCGGGTTGCGCTTTTTCATCTCGTGGGAGATCGCGGTCAGCAGATGCGTTTTGCCCAGACCGGACGGACCGTAGATGAACAGCGGGTTATAGGTATTGCCGTTGTTGTCACCGCGCGCGATGCTCGTACAGGCTGCGTATGCAAACTGATTCGAGCCGCCGACGATGAACGTATCGAAGGTATAGGCATATTCGCCGTCTTTCGTGGTCTTTTCCAGTGCGTCTGCGGTGTTCTGATCCTGCTCGGCAGCATCTGCGGCATCGTCGGTGCCGTTCTGCACAAGGAGACGGAGCTGCACCGGAAAGCCGAGGATCTGCTCAAAGCCCTCCTGCAGCAAATGCGCGTAATTGTTGTTGACGACCGAGCGCTGAAATTCGGAAGCACAATAAAAAACAGCGTCTGTTCCCTCCAGACGCGCAGGCTTCAGCGTATCCAGCCAGAGATTCCGTGCAATGTCGCCGACTTTTCCGTTCTTTGTGCAGTATGCTTTGACAGCATCAAACACTTCTTCAAAGGAATTCAATCTGTTCACATCCTCATTTCTATATTTAACAAATTCACATCCCGTCCTGCACGGAAACAGCGGCGTTTTTCGGGCTGAAAAGCCGGATTTCGTGCAGTCGTATACACGATATATTATAGCATAATGCGAAGATAATTTCAAGCGATTCGTAGAATCATTGGCGGTTTATACAAAAGGTAGCAGGGGAAGCAAGGGATATTTATAAAACGGCTTCAGCGGCCTTTTTTGTTAGGTTTTTTGGCTTTGGAGGGGGCTTTGAACAATGATTTTTCCCCGCTGTTTTCCGTGATGCACATATAAAATCAATTGACCGGAAGGTGTGACGCGGCCTGCCGGTCTGTCGTCAGTATGTTCAGAGAGGCCGGGGGTTCAGGGCGGCTGCTCTGCCGGAGAAACGGTACATTATAAGTAGTATATTCCGGCAGCTCCCGGCGGGGGTGACGGCCCGTTTTCCGCACACTGTTTCTTTCCGGCAGGGGACCGGAAACGGAAATGCCGTACTTTTTTCAAAAAACCTCTTGTAAAATCGCGCGGAATCATGTATAATAGTAGAGTATGCTCTTTATTCGTGTACGGACGAATAGAAAGGCAAAGGAAAAGGAGGAATTTGATGGCAAAATCGAAAAAGAAAGCCGCAGCCGTTCAGGCGGCTCCCGTGACACCGGCAACCGTAAATGCCGGAGGCGGAGGCGTGAAGGGATGGCTTTCCCGCAACTGGTGCTATATCGCGGCATTTATCCTGCCGGTCGCGCTGATCTATGTGGCGTATGCGATCTTCGGGATGTATCCGTTCGGGGAGCATTCTGTGCTGTGCCTTGACCTCAACGGTCAGTATGTGTATTATTTTGAGGCGATCCGGGATGCGTTCCACGGGAACGGCAGTATTCTGTATAACTGGTCGCGCAATCTTTCCGGCGGCTATCAGGGCGTCATCGGCTACTATCTCGCCAGCCCCTTTACGCTGATCGTGATTCTGCTGCCGCGCACGATGCTGCTCGGCGCACTGCTTATCATGATCCTTGCAAAGCTGGGTGCTGCCTCCGTGACCTTCTGCTACTACGTGCGGAAGTCCAAGCATGTCAAGCCGATCCTCGGCGTCATGCTCGGTACGATGTTCGGCATGTGTGCTTACGGAATCATCCAGACGATCGACCCGATGTGGCTGGACGGCCTTGTGTTCCTGCCGCTGATCGTGCTCGGTATCGAGTATCTGGTCGATGACGGCAGAAAGATCAACTTCATCATTCCGCTGGCACTGATGTGCGTCGCAAACTTCTATATCGGCTTCATGTGCTGCATTTTCTCCGCGATCTATTTCTTCTTCTATGTCTGCTTCGGCTCGGATACCCCGTTCCTTGCACCGAAGCACAGAAAGGAGATCCCGACCGTATTCGGCAGAATGGCACTGGCCTCCGGCGTCGCGATCGCCTGTGCGGCCTTTATGATCCTGCCGGTCTACAATGCACTGGCACTCGGCAAGTTTGATTTCACCACGCCGGACTGGTCGATGAAGTGGCAGTTCTCGCCGCTGGAATTCATCGCGCAGTTCTGCGTCAATCAGTATAATTCCGTCAATGTTGAAGGCAAGCCGGAAATTTACTGCGGCGTGCTCGCGTTCCTGACGCTGCCGCTGTTCTTCCTGAACCGCCGCATCCCGTGGAACAAGAAGGTCGGCTATGCATTCCTGACCGTGTTCATGTTCCTCTGCATGATCGCAAGGCCGATCGACATGGTCTGGCACGGCGGACAGATGCCGAACTGGCTCCCGTTCCGCTATTCGTTCATTTTCTCGTTTATTCTGCTGAGCATGGCAGCCATGACGCTGCGCTATGCGTCCAGCATCAAGAAAACGTATCTTGCGGGCAGCTTTGCCGTCATGTTCGTGCTGCTGATGATCATTGACAAAAAGCAGTATCTGAACATGAAGGGCGTCGTGTATCTCGATACCTACAAGTCGATCTGGATGACGGTCCTGCTGCTGGCGATCTACAGCATCTTTATTGTGCTGCTGAGCAAGAAGAATCTTTCCAAGGGGCTTTATGCGACGGTCATGGCATGTATGATGATCGTGGTCAGCGCGGAGCTCACCTATAACGCGAAATGCGAATTTGAGGATATCCACACGGAGGTCTGCTATTCCTCCAGAAAATCCTACCGCGAATATGTCCAGAGCGGCCGCGACATGGTCAAGCGTCTGACCGAGCGTGACGGCAGCTTCTACAGAGCGGAAAAGACCTATGTCCGTACCGTCAACGATAACGCAGGCTTCGGTCTGCGCGGCATCACGCATTCCAGCTCGGTCATGAACGCAAAGATCCTGACATTCATCGAGACCATGGGCTATACCACAAGCTCGTATTTCTCCAGATATGACGGCAATACGCCGCTTGCTGACAGCGTGCTCGGCATCAAGTATGTCTTTGACAAGGACGATCCGAACGAGAATCTGCTCAAGAAGGGCATCAATTCCGATGTCGGCGCGGCTTACGAAAAGATCTATACCGATAAAGCAAAGACGCAATCTGAAACGGATATGGACGTCAATGTTTATCAGAATCCGAATGCGCTCGGCATCGGCTATATGGTCAGCAAGGATATCCTGCGCGTCAATGCGTTCGGCAATGACAACCCGTTCAACAGCCAGAATATCCTGCTTTCCACAATTTCCGGCAATACCACATTTACCGCGGGCGGCGGCTTCGACGACTGGCATAAATATTACACGCCGATGCCTGTGACTGTGACCGACGAAATGACCGCCATGGGTCTGACGAATCCCCGTCTGAATCAGTGCTATGAGGATGCCTACGGCACACAGAGAAGATTCCGCGAGGAAGGCTGGAATCCGGCAGACGTCAATTCTCATGCGGCTGACCCGACCGTCGATCTGTTCCTGCAGACCGAATCCGAGGAACCGCTCTATATGTTCATCAAGACCGAGAACCAGAGCAAGGTCAACCTCTGGCTGACGGATCAGTGGAATACCGACCCGAACGCCATGCTCAATACCGACGGCTCCGCGGCAAGCTCTCTCGGCTCTTACTTCGAGGGTGATGATTACCGCATCCTGTATATCGGCACTTACCCTGCCGGCCAGAAGCTGCAGCTCCGTCTGACGCTGCTGACAGACGCTGCCGGTACCAAGGAAAAATACTGCATCGTCAAGGAGTTCCAGTTCTATCACTTCCATTCCGACCTGTTCGAGCAGGATATCAAGAAGCTGCAGAACGAGGAATCCCAGTGGAAGCTGACGAAATTCGGCGGCAGAACGCTCGTCGGTACGATTACCGCAAAGGAAAATGAGATCATGATGACCTCGATCCCTGCGGAACCGGGCTGGAAGGTCTGGGTGGACGGCAAGCGTTACAAGCATCCGGAAACTGTGGATAACAGAGCCGTGGATGCGGATTTCGTCACGCTGTTCAAGGCAATGATCGGTGTGGAGCTGTCTCCGGGCACGCATACCGTCAAGATGAAGTATACGCCGCCCGGCCTGAACGGCGGACTGTTCCTGCTGTTCATCGGTCTCTGCTGCATCGTGCTGTTCTATCGCTACGATAAGAAGAACAACAAGGTGCTTGCGATGATCCGCGAGAACAAGAAGAAGGGCATCTATGAGCTGCCGTTCAAGGATGATCCGGAGCCGGAGGCAAAGAAGAAGGTTGCCGCTGCCAAGAAAAAGGAAGCAGAGGAAAAGGTCAAGGAAGAAATCTCTGCCGACATGGTCGCGGATGAATTGAAGAAGCTGAAGGAGCTGCTTGATGAAGGCGTGCTCACCAAGGAAGAATTCGACGAGCAGAAAAAGAAGCTTCTCAAAAAGTAAGCGGGCAGCACCCGCCGGGAGCGAAACCGAAAATGAAAAAGGACGCTGATTGATGATCGGCGTCCTTTTTGTTTGCTGTTTTTTTGTGCTTGCGCGGAGAATCAAAGGGCTTTCGCCCTTTGGAAACCTGCACGTGCAGAAAGCTGCCGGCTGACTTTCGTCAGCCTGACGCTTTCCGCGCGCTGCGGATTGCTCTGCAATCCGCCTGGGGAGGCCCTCTCTTACAGGGCCTCCCTCTCATAAAAACGCTCCCCCGGAGCGTTTTTATGATTCACCCCTGCGGTGCGCCTGACGATAGGGGAGTTTCGCACTCTGCGGAGTGCGACAAGGGTGCTGCCCTTGACCCGCAAGCCTTTTTAAAGGCTTGCGCGAAACTTTTATTATGTGCACGACCGGTTACGCCCCTTTTATCCCCATAATGGGATTCCAAAGGGACAGTGTCCCTTTGGCGGGTTTGGGCGGAGCCCATTATGAATCCGCCGGAGGCACATTATTTTCCGCGCTGCTGCATAGGAATGTACCGAACGGGCATACTGGAAAGGAGCGGCATGTATGAAAGAAACGGTCAAACGGGTGATTCTGCTCTGCGGGACAGGCGCAGTCCTGCTTGCGGGGCGGCGGGCAGTCCCCATGATGCAGGCGGTGACAGTCGGCGGACTGCAGGCAGCGGCACTTCCGCAGTCCTCGGATACGCCGGGATCGGAATCGCAGGAACAGCCTGAAAGCAGCCCGCCGTCCGATGAGAGCGGCACGGTTACGCAGCCGGTTCTGCTGGCACCTGCGCCGGAACCGCTGAATCAGAATGCTGCGGAGATCATCAACATTGAATCGGACGGTTCCAAAGCAATGTGGTATTCCCGCCTGTATCAGCCGGGGGATTCCGGCGACGGCGGCGATATCCTTGATAAGCACTTCGGGACGCAGTCCGGCAATATGTTCCTGACGCTGCCGGGCGGCGGACAGGTACGGAACAGCACCTTCTGGAGCAATGACGATCTGCTTGCGGAGAGCAAAATTATGCCGGAGCTGCCGCTGAAAACCGACGGTTCTCCGATGGTTCTGATCTATCACACGCACACGACGGAGAGCTATGTTCCCGAAAAGACCGGACGCTATGACGAAAGCTTCAATTTCCGCACGACCGAGCCGGACAGCAATATGGTCACAGTCGGGGATGCGATCGCAGAGCAGCTGGCCGCCGCCGGCATCGGGGTCATCCATGCAAGGGAGATCCACGATTTTCCGGTTTGGACGGGCAGTTATCATAACAGCGCGGAGACTGTCCGGCAGATCCTTGCGGATTATCCGTCGGTCTGCATTGCGCTGGACATTCACCGCGACGCGATCTCCGACGGCAAGACCGTCATTGCACCGGTCGCGAAGATCGACGGGCGGCAGTCCGCGCAGATCATGATCATCTCCGGCTGCGACGACGGAACCATGGGAATGCCGGATTACCGCAGGAATTTTCATTTTGCCAGCAGACTGCAGGAGACCGCCGAGACGATGTTTCCGGGTCTGACGCGGCCGATTCTCTTTGACTACCGCAAATACAATCAGGATCTGACCGCCGGGAGCCTGCTGATCGAGGTCGGCTCGCAGGGGAATACGATCGAAGAAGCGCGATACGCCGGAACACTGACCGGCCTTGCGCTGAGTGAGACAATCAAAAGGATCGCTGCGGGATGATTTATGCTGCCGGTCATGCACTTCGACTGTGGTCTGCAGCCGAATAAAAGTTTTTGGTCCAGCTTTTTTCAAAAAGCTGGCAGAGTCCAGAGACAGCGTCTCTGGTCGCCGTCCGCAGGCGGCGAAATACCCTTATCATACGGAGGAGCTCCGCAAGCCTGCCGCCTGAGCGGAGGGGGCAGCATCCTTATTATAAATCCGCGGAGGCATATCTATGAGAAGAAACATGAAAAAAGCCGCACTGATCGCGGCGTTCGGGTATTTGTCGGTTATGTCACTCTCCTGCGGGATGCTCAAAGCTGCGCAGATCACCAGACAGACGCTCTACGGCGGGCGGCCGGTCATGGCGCAGATCGCAAAGCAGGAATTGCCGGACAGCCGCACCGCATACAGCGTTTCCCTCGGCGGCGGGGAATGGCAGTTCCGCTGGTCGTCCCTGAACCGCGAAGCGATCTCCGAAAAAGCAGAGCAGCTCCCGCCGTGCATGGCGAAGCTGCTCATTCGGATGATATTGCGGGCAGATTCCGCTGCCGGTCAGACTGCCGAATGGATCAGCGGCATGTACGATAGTGCATGATCGTTCTGCTCCTGATAATACTGGTTCAGCTCACCGCGGTAAATGAGCTTTGCGTCCGGCAGATAGCGCAGATCGTCCGGGGAGTAAAGGCTCGGCGGCTTGTCAAGCGTGACGCCGCACTCCTCCAGCACGTATGCCACAAACTGAGAGCAGACAAATTTGTTCTGCAGCTCGCTCTCGATCTGAAGGCGCACGCGCAGCAGGCCGATGATGCTGTACGAATAATATTTGCGGCACTCCTGAAAGTGCTCGATCATGTGTTCAAAGTGTGTATACTGTGCTTCTGTCAGCGGGATCTCGTAGATCTCGCAGGGAATCACGGAGAATTTTCCGAAGGTTCCCGTACCGATCTGTTCCGTATTGAATGTTGCGGGGAGCGGGATGCGTGTATAATTGCGGCAGAAACTATAAAGCTCATGCAGAGATGCGTCGGCGGAAAGTGAGACATGGGAATACGGCATTCTGGACAGCACACGGATTGCGCGTGCAACGCCGGTTCCGGTTCTTGTGACAACGACATAAACGGAACGGGTCTTTTTCTGGATGTCTGTAAGCATTCTTTGCATTCCTTTCGCGGAATTATTTGCAGGAACGTGAAAAAAATCTTTTTCCTGCATAAAAATTGAAAAAAGGGGTTGCAAAAATTTCTGATTTCTGGTATAATAGGGACTGTACTCATGATATGCGCCTGTAGCTCAGCTGGATAGAGTGTCAGACTCCGACTCTGAAGGTCGTGCGTTCGAATCGCATCAGGCGTATCCAAGTTCCCCCATGCGCTGCGTGGGGGATTTTATTTTGCGGCGTGCAGGGGGCAGTGTGTCGAATCGCCTGCGGAGGCTC
>MSGZ01000038.1:0-56869 GCA_001940925.1 Ruminococcus sp. Phil11 | reverse complement strand
TCCGCTCGAATCGCATCAGGCGTACCAACCAAGCACTCCGGTTCGGGGTGCTTTTCTTTTAGGGGACAGCGTGTTGAATCGCCTGCGGAGGCTCCGATTCCGTTCGTTGCTCCCATGTTAATTTTCGGCGCACATATCACGAAAATCACGTATTTACGTACATGTAACTTTGCATTGCTTGCGCAACGGTCTGTTTTGTGCTATACTCGCATCAGGGACAGGCAAACGGCCTGCCGATACTGAAAGGAGCTGTTTATTATGCTGAATGAAAATCTGAAAACGCTGCGGAAGGAAAAAGGATTCTCGCAGGAAGAACTTGCCTCGAAGGTACACGTTGTACGCCAGACCGTTTCCAAATGGGAAAAGGGCGTCTCCGTGCCGGATGCCGAAATGCTCGTGCAGATCGCCGAGGTCTTTGAGGTGCCGGTCAGCCGTCTGCTCGGTGCGGAGCTTGCCGAACCGGAAGCTGACGCGCCCGATCAGCGCAACGAGATCGCGGAACAGCTGATGAAGATCAATGAGCAGCTTGTCATCAAAAATAACCGCACCCGCAAGATCATCAAATGGCTCATCATCATCTTTGTGGTGATCCCTGTTGTTCTGATTCTGCTGACGTCCCTCGCCTTTTCCATGTTCAGAACATCCGGACCCGCACAGCAGGTCGTGCATGAACAGGAAGATACAGGCTATATTGATATGATGCTCTGAGCATTTCCTCTCCCCGCTGAGGCGGGGAGATTTTTTTATTCTTCTTCGTCTGCGGATGCAAACTGCGATTCATGCCGCGTAAAGAAGTCCGTGCGCGGCGGCAGGAATTTCAGCTTGTGGTCAGCACCCGTGAAATAGCTGACCGGCTCAAGGATCGTGTCCCAAGACCAGATGCGCTCGTCAACCTGCAGATATTCCCGCAGCTTTTCGGTGCCGATCGGCGCCATCGGGTGCAGCAGGACACCCGCAATGCGGATCATATAAAACAGATTGCTGAGCACCTGCAGCGTTTCCTCGCGGCTCTGCTCGTCGGGCTTCAATGCCTTTGCCATATACTTGCTGGCATTGCGGATATAGCCGTCGAGCACATAGGTGCACTGGTGGAATGCGAATTTCGACATGTGCCGCTCGTATTCAAGTACAGCCTTTTTCGCTTCTGCAAGGAATTTTTCCTCCGGCGGGACATTCGGCAGAATGCCGTCCGTCACCTTCTGCGCGGTATAGAACGCAGTCCGGATGATGCGGTTATAGACATTTGAGAGCAGCAGGCCGTCCTTGATGACCGGATCCTGCTCATTCGGGTCGGCATCCGGGTTATAGGGCTTCGGCATAAAGCTGACGGAACGCTGTCCGAGGCCTAAGCCGAGCCAGTGCATACGCAGTTGTTCCGGGGTATAGTAATTGAGCAGATCGTCCGCCATGGGCGGCTTGACTGCACCGGAGCTGGATGCCTTCTTATCTAAGAACAGAATGTGGTGATTTGCAACGATGACCGGCATCTGCAGTTCACCCTCGGCAGGATCAGCGGTCTTTTCTGCGGCAGACTGCTGTGCCATCCACATGGCCGGCTCGGCGATGCCGTAGAAATAGATATTATCCTGACCGATGAACTGGTAGACTGTCGCGTCCTTGCTGCACCAGTAATCCTTGTAGGTTTCGGGGTCCTTGCCCTGCGATTCCAGATAAGCCTGCGTGAACGAGATCGGCGCCCAGAGCGATTCCGGCCAGACCCACACGGTCAGACCCTCTGCGCCCTCCAGAACCGGAGCGGGCACACCCCATTCGATATTTCCGGTCAGGCGGAACGGAACAAGTGTTTTGCCGGTACGGTAGCGGATGCCGTTTGCCGTCAGGATGCGGCAGGCCTCGTCGCAGTCGGTCAGCTTTGCAAACTCGATCGTGAACGAAGGTTTTTTCGGCTCCTCAAGATAGTTGTGCTCCGGCATCTGATCTCTGAGCGTCAGATACTTTTCCTCAAATTCCCGCTTGATATAAATGACAGGGGGCTTTAAGAATTCCCCGATCGTTTTCCACACAACAGGACGGATCGACTTATCCTTCTGCATCTGTCCGACCCAGTCCTGCAGCAGCTTTTCGTAGTCGCGCAGCCTGAAATACCAGTTTGTGACCGGCTTCATGGTCGGGGTCTCGCCGGTCAGCGTGGAGACCGGGTTCAGCAGGTTTTCCGGCATATACTGATGCCCTAAGTCGCATTCGTCCGCATAGCCCTTTTCCGAGGTGCAGCCCTCGACCGGACATTTTCCGACGACCTGACGGCCGTTCAGGAATACGCCTGCCTTTTCGTCAAAGAACTGCATGGTCGTGATCTGGTCAAGCTGTCCCTTATCGTAAAGCGACTGCAGGAATTTCAGCGTATATTTCGCGTGGATCTCCTTCGTTCTGCCGAGCCCCGAGGCACCGAACAGATTGGGCGAGATCGCATAGGCTGCAAGCGTGGCTTTCTGCTTGTCGTGATTGCGCTGCACAAATTCTTCCAGCGTACCGGAAAATTCGCCGTCTGCGACCTTTTTGCGCCAGCCCTCCGCGATCGGGGAGCCGTAGCAGTCCGTACCGCTGACGAAGATCACATTCTCCTTGCCGATGCGGTCGCGCAGAAAGCGGGCATAGGTATCCGCGAACACGAGCATTCCGCCGACATGGCCGAAATGCAGCTCCTTGTTTCCGTAAGGCATTCCGCCTGTGACGACTGCGCGCTTCGGGAATACCGGACGCGGGATCTCAAACGGCTTTTTGCTGCCGTTATCCTGATTCTTTGACATAATTGTTGTCCTTTCTGACAAAAAACTATATTCCAATATATTATACCACATTTCCCCCAAAAAATCAAGCGGGCGCGGAACCCGCGCTGGCATTTCCCTCCGGGGGCGGTGAGCGCGGAGCCCGCGCTGGCATTTTCCTCCGGGGACGGTGAGCGAAGCACTCCCAACATTCGCAATGCACGCCGCTAAAGCGGCTTCTGAAAGGTATCTTCTCCCCGCACTAAAGCCCACCGCAAGCATACCGGGGCTCTTTTTAGTGAATAGTGAATGACGAAGAATGAATAGTGAATAATGCGTCGCCCGAGATACAGAAAAAACAAAAAGGGCGCCGATTATCACACATCAGCGTCCTTTTTATTTTCTCGTTGTTCTTCCGGCGGGCTTCAGCATTGGGAGCAGTAACCTATCAGAAGCCGCCACGCGGCGTGTGCGTTGCTGATTGGGGGTGCTCCGCTGCCGCCCTCCGGAGGGAAATGCCAGCGGGGGCTCCCCGCTTATAATTTCTTCTGCTCGCTGTCTAAAAATGCCATGAGGTCGCTGAAGTCTGAGGACTTGATCTGCGGCTTTTTCACGACCTTCTTGACGGTCTTTTTCACGGGCTTTGCGGCCGGAGCTGCTTCTGCCGGTTTCTCTGCCGGAGCGGCAGGCTTGATGATCGGGGCAGGAGCCTCCTCCTTTGCCGGACGTCCGCCGTTCAGAATCTCCTCAACGGTTTCGGCTTTGCGGATAGGCTCTTCCTTTTTGCTGCCTGCTGCCGGGAAATCGCCGAATGCGGCATCCTGTGCAGCTCTTGCAAGCTCTGCGGCATGGCGGAGACGATCCTCCTGCGCTTCCTGCTGCTTCTTCTCCGCCGCGATCTGCTCTGCGGACGGAATGCGGATGTGACCGGTCGCGGTCAGGCGCGGGATATCCTCGGTCGGCGTCGGCTTGAGCGGCTGCTGTGCGGTCGTCAGCGGCTGATCGCCGGTCTTTGGAATCGAAAGTGTATGCGTTTTCGTGATGATTTCAGTGGTATAAAGCGGGACGCCGTCCGGCGTTTCGGTCTGACGCCGCTGCTCCATGTGCGTGCGGACAGCCGCGATGCGCTCTGCACGGCGGGCGGCTTCCTCCTCCTCCAGTCTCGCGATCTCCTCGTCGCTCATGCGTTCACGCGGGGAAGGCTTCGCGTTCGGATCCTCATAGAAGGCATCGTCAAAGGTCTGGGTCTTTTTGCGCTCCTTTGCAAGACGCTCGGCGTCGCGCTCCGCGATCTTCGCCTGCTTCTGCTGGATCGACTTGACAAACGCGAGATCGGTGTCCTCGTCATCGAAATCCGGCTCGGTATCTCTGTTGCGGAAGATCGCCGCGAGCAGATACAGGAACAGGATCACGCAGGGGAGCACCAGTCCGACGACCTGACCGTAGGTGCTGGTCAGCTTGCCGATCAGCCAGCCGAGCCCGGTGCTTCTGTTCCGGCAGATGCCGATGATTGCAACCTCGCTTGCTTCGACAGCGGTCGTATTGGTCAGCGTGGTAAGATAGTAGGTTTTTGCGGTCTGCTCCTCCTCGGTGGAGCTGGAATCGACGATCAGGCTTGCGACCGCGATGCGGGGTGCGTTCTGCTTGTCGCGGTAAAGGACGATATCCTGCGTATTGATCTGTTTGGTCTGCTCCGCAATGACCAGCGAGCCTGCCGGTACGATATCGCCCATATCGTCGGCGGTATAATAGCAGTAGCAGCGGCCTAAGAACTGGGGTGCCTTGCCGGAGCGGAACAGCAGATTGATCGTGCCGGTCAGTGCTGCGATCAGCAGCATACAGAATATCAGCAGGACACCCAGACAGGATATGCCCTTGTTTCGTCTGTTCTTTGCCATGATTTTATACAGCAGTCCGGAAAGCGGGCTGCACTCCTTTCTGTTTTTATTCAAAAGGCGGCGGGGTAATTCTAAGCCCATTATCCACTATAGTATAGCACACTTTTTTGAAAAATACAATTCTTTTTCCGTTTTTTTACGCAAGAAATTTTTTTCGTCCGGAAAGCTTGACTTTTTTGGGGAAATGTGCTATAATAATCTAGCGTTCTCAATGAAGCGCGAAAATAGGTGCTGGTGTGGCTCAGTTGTGTAGACTGCGTTTTCCTGCGGAAAACGCGGCGCATTCGTAATGCGCAGGTCATCGGTTCGAGTCCCTGCACCGAAATCAAGCTAATATGCTGGTGTGGCTCAGTTGGTAGAGCAGCGCATTCGTAATGCGCAGGTCATCGGTTCGAGTCCGATCACCAGCTTTGAATCCCTCGTCTTTTTAAGGCGAGGGATTTGTTTTATAGTGAATAGTGAATAGATGCGTTGTGCCCTGCGGGCACGATTTATAATCAATTGCCGCAGGCGATACCGCCGTTATTCACTTTTCATTCTTCACTTTTTTTCAGTTATCCACGGAACAAAATTCCTCTGTTTCCTGACTTCATGGATAGGAGGCGCAGCGGATCCGGCGTCTCCCGAAGGGCGGTGTCAATATGACAGATCAACAGATTATTTCACTGTTTCAGGCAAGAGACGAATCTGCCGTCTCTGCACTGTCTGAAAAATATCGCAAGACCTGCATGAATATCGCACGCAGACACCTGCGTTCCGATCAGGACGCGGAGGAATGCGTCAACGATGTTCTGCTCAAGCTCTGGCAGAGCATTCCCCCTGCCGAGCCGCGCAGTCTGGAAGCGTTCATCGTGACGGTCACGCAGCGCACGGCGATCAACATGGCGGAGCGGGTGCAGGCGCAGAAGCGCGGCGGCGGTCAGGCGGCAGCCTCACTGGATGAGATCGCAGAGGCCGTGCCCGCACAGAGCTCCGTTGAGGACGCGCTCAGCCACAGACTGCTGACCGCAGCCGTCGAGCGGTTCCTCGATACACTTTCCGACGATGCACAGACGATCTTCGTCGAGCGGTATCACAATGAAACGGCACCGCGCGATATTGCAGCAAAATTCGGGCTCTCCGGCGTATACGTCCGCAAATCACTGATGCAGACGCGCCGGAAGCTGAAGCACTTTCTCAATGAGGAGGGATTGTTATGACAAACCGGCAGATCAAGGATATGATGCGGGATATCGACCCGAAATATCAGCAGAAGGCAAACGAAAGAGCTGCAGCCGTGACCCATACGGCACACCGCAGCATGATCCCGTCTTTGCTGGTCTGCGGCGCGGCGGCCTGCTGCGCGGTCTTTGCGGCGGCGATCATTCTGCCGCGGCTCAAAACCGATCAGATCGAAATTGCGGCATCCGATGCGCAGAACGAATCCGCGGAGGATTCCCAGTTTGAGGTGATCACGGAGCCTGCCGAGCGGTTCGAGCTCGGGACATGGGATGCAGTCCGGCTGATGTCGCCTGCTTATGCGCCGTATATTCTGGATATCTCCGCAGAACAGCAGAATGATCTTGATATGGAGTTGACGGCAGCTGTTGCTGTTGCAAAGCTTGAGGCTGAATCTGCGGGAACCGTCTGGCAGCCGTGTGATCCGGACATGCCGTATCCGGACGGCGAAAACTATTCCGTTTTCGTCTACAACGGCGGCGACTCCTACCGGCTGACCGCATACAGCGACAATACCATTGTCAAGGAACAGAACGGCGAGGAAACACGCTGGCAGTTCCCGGAAGGCATCTATACGGCAGTTGCGGCGGCGGCAAATCCTGCGCAGCCGGCAGCGAACGAGTCCTATGCGGAAAATCCGCTGGAGGGGCATCTGACATGGTGCCGGGAGGACACAATCAATGCAAAGGATATCTGGCAGAACACGAATGTCGCGGCAAAGGAATGCGATATGACAACGAAGGACGGCGTGTTCTATAAGATGTGCAACACCATGGACTATTATAACCGCGTTTCCTGCGTTACAGTCAGCGGCACCCGCCCCGATGGCGGTCAGTTTATTGCAGACCGTTCCACGCTCCTTGCCGATCTGAATGCCGGAAAAGGATCGGAGATTCTGGAATATTTCTACTCCGCGGATGCGGATGCGCTGATGAACGGCTGTGCGGGCTGCACAAGGGACGAAAGCGGTGCGTTTATCACGGCCAAGGACGGCGAAAAGTTCTACCATGCAGAGGAGTATAGCCATAGATGCAGTGCAGACGGCTTCATCACGCACCGCATTGACTGCCCGCCGGTTGAAAAAGATCAGCTCAGGCCGGACGACATGGAGTTTGACGATTACGATTTCTATCACAGCCGCAAACAGATCCTGGAAGGCATGGGTCTCAGTACCTTTGAATGGAGCAAACAGATCCTCGGTTATCTCTACGAATTTGACACATGGGAGATCATCGGTACGGAGACTGTCAACGGCAGAGAATGCGTGCATATCAAGGGCAAGCCAAACGATAAATTCATCTTTAAGGAATTTGTTTCGGATTTTGATATGTATACGGATACGGAGACCGGCGTCATTGTCAGGCTGCTGGGCTACAACGAAAACGGCGAGCTTTCCCACTTTGTCAACACGCTGGATCTGAAATTCGAGGATGACGCAGAGCCGTTTGAGATGCCGGATCTCTCGGCGTATCAGATGCATGAGATGCAGGAACCGGCCTTTGCAGAGGAGGTCAACGGCGTTCCCGACCCGGAAGCCTTCGCAGACGAACCAGTCAGGGATATGGATTCTTAACAATACCGTACAGAGGAAGGGAGAGCGTGGCTCTTCCTTCTTCTTTTTTCGGTCTGAAACCGGACGGCAAACGAATTGTAACGCTTTCTGCGGTCCTGTAAAAGAATCGGAACCATTTGTAAAGCCTCCGTTGTTGGATTCCCGCATAATACGTGGTATAATAATAACAAGAAAAATTACTGTGTGTAAAGATGACGGCCGCAAAAAATTTTTCAAAAAATCATAAGGAATTTGTTTGCGGCGAACGTATAATAGGTGTAAAGGGTAAGGCGCTGCCCGATACGCACGAGAGAAAAAGAGAACACACACAGGAATTTTTGAGAACAACGGAAATCTGAATAAAACGCCGTCCCTGACGGCAGGAGGTATATGATGAAACAGAATACAATGCTGAAAGCAATGCCGCTCGCATTTGCGGCCATGATGACGTTGACAGGCTGCGGCGCAGACTCTGCTGCAACAATGTTTGACGCAACAATGAAGAACGATTGCGCTCCCGCTGCTGAATATTCCATGGGAGCGGATGAATGCTATGAAGCCGAGGCCGGCAGCTGGGATGTGCCGGACTTCAACACCGAGGAATACAGCGCGATCACCGAAAACAGCTTTCAGAGCGTGACCGCAAATCCGCTTTCCACATTCTCCGCGGATGTTGACACCGCATCTTATTCCAATCTCCGCAGACTCATCCGCGACGGCGGCAGCATCCCGCAGGATGCCGTCCGCATCGAGGAAATGATCAACTATTTCCACTACAATTATCCGGAGCCGCAGGCAGGCGAGCCGTTCTCCGTTACGACAGAGATCGCGGAATGCCCGTGGAATCCCGACACCAAGCTGATGATGGTCGGCATGAAGGCGAAGGACATTGATATGCAGGAGCGCAAGCCGATGAATCTCGTGTTCCTGATCGACGTTTCCGGTTCGATGTACTCGGCGGATAAGCTGCCGCTCGTGCAGAAGGCGTTTTGTATGCTGACCGAGGAGCTCAATGAAAATGACCGCGTTTCGATCGTGACCTACGCAGGCGCAGACCGCGTCGAGCTGGAGGGCGCGGCCGGAAATGAGGGCATCCGCATCCGCGAGGCGATCGAAATGCTCGAAGCAGGCGGCTCGACCGCAGGCGCGGCGGGCATCAACACCGCGTATGACATTGCGCAGAAATACTTTATCGAGGGCGGCAATAACCGCATCATCCTTGCAACAGACGGCGACCTGAACGTCGGCATTTCCAGCGAGGCGGAGCTCAAAAAGCTCGTCGAGAAGCAGCGCAAAAAGGGCGTGTTCCTCTCCGTGCTCGGCTTCGGCACCGGCAACATCAAGGACAACAAAATGGAGACGCTCGCAGACAACGGCAACGGCAATTACGCGTACATCGACAGCGAGGCGGAGGCAAAGCGCGTCCTTGTTGAGGAAATGGGCGGCACACTGGAAACCGTCGCAAAGGACGTCAAGTTCCAGGTGGAATTCAATCCGGCTTATATCAAGGGCTACCGTCTGATCGGCTACGAGAACAGAATGCTCGCCGCAGAGGATTTTGCGGACGATACCAAGGACGCGGGCGAGATCGGCGCGGGTCATACTGTTACGGCACTCTATGAGATCGCAGACCTGAACAGCACAATGGAATTTGCGACCTCTGACCTCAAATACAGCGAGGGTGCGGCTTCCGGTACCGAAAACGGCGAATACTGCACGGTTTCCGTCCGCTATAAGGAGCCGGACGGCGACGAGAGCACGCTGCTCACCTATCCGGTCGCAGAGAGCGCATACCGGCAGGTCATGTCCGACAACATGCGGTTTGCTTCGGCAGTCGCGGCATTCGGTCTGGTGCTGCGCGACAGCGAATACAAGGGCACCGCAACAAAGGACACGGTGCTCGGTATGGTCACGGAGAACGATACTGCGAATGACCAGTACAAGCAGGAGTTTGTCGAGCTGGTGCAGGCGGCGCAGATCCAATAAGACAAAAGCAAATATACAGATACAGAAAGGCGCGGTGAAAATACCGCGCCTTTTTGTTATAAGCAGTCGGTCAGGCATTCTGCAGCGGTGTCTGTTCTGATTCGTCTATTTCAAAAACACATGGAGCGTTTCGCCGTCCGCGCATATGCATTGCAGCAGGGTCTGCGCGATCGTTTTCCGCATCCCGGGATCGCAGCTGTCCCAGTCCGGCAGGGGATTTGTCTGCGGGCGCGCCTGTTCTGCGAGCAGCTGCTCGATTTTCCGGCACTGCTCCCCGATCCGCGCCGCCGCTTCGGTCAGCGCGTCAACTGCGGATTCCGGTGCCTCTGCCAGACGCTGTACAAGCCGCTCCCGCCGCAGACAGAGCACGGCAAGCTCCTGCCGGAGCGCATCCGGCTGCTCAGCAGGCAGAAAAGAGGTATGCCGCAGCGCATCCAGCCGCGCGGCCAGTACCGCACCGGCAAGCCGCTCGGCATCCGTTACCCGCCAGACCGCCCCTGCTCCGGCGCATCTGCCGCGCTTTCTGCCGCCGCAGATCAGATAGTCTGCAGACCGCCCCCGCACAACGGTCATCGCGCTGCCGCACCGCATACAGAAGATCAGTCCGCTGAGAAAGCTGCGCCGCCCTTTGCTCTGATTCCGTATTTTCCGCGAAGCATCGAGCTTTTTCTGGCATCCGAGCCAAAGCTCCGGCGGTATCAGCCCGATGTGCGGCGCGCAGATCGCGAAGCTGCCGTGCAGATCGGTGAAGCGGCTCTGATTGACGCGGCGGTCGGCGTAGAGATAAACGCCGTGCTGCTCCGGCAGCGGCTCCGGGATGCAGAGCTCTGCGCCGCGTGCGGAAAGATACGCATAAACGCGGTGATCTGCCTGTACATACACCGGATTGCGCAGGAGCCGGCAGAGCGTGTTCGGCGACCATTCCCCGCCCCGCGCCGTCCGGATCCCCTGAAGATTCCATGTCCGGCAGACCGCGGTCAGGGAGCCTTCCGCAAGCAGATACTGCGAAAACGCATCGGATACATCCTGCGCGTGTGCATCCGGCGCGAGCTTCTGCGTCCGTTTTCCGCCGACCGTATGCGGCACCTTGACAAACCCGAACGGCGGCCGCCCGCCGGTATCAAACCCGGCCTTTGCCCGCGCATAGGCCGCATCCCGCACGCGCCCGCTGATCGTTTCGCGTTCCAGCTGCGCAAAGACCATGAGCAGGCTCTGCATCGCCTGCCCGACCGGCGTCGCCGTCTCGAAACGCTCCGTGCGGGATTCAAATGCGACGCGGTGCTCCGAAAACAGCCGCAGGAGCTGCGTAAAATCCGCAAGGTTCCGGCTGATGCGGTCAAGCTTATAGACCAGAACCCGGCTGACCGCATCTGCGCGGACGTCCGCGAGCAGCGCGCGCAGGGCGGGGCGGTCGGTATTCTTGCCGGAATAGCCGCGGTCGCTGTAGACACGGACCGTCTCATCCGGCGGGATATCCTGCCGGCAGAGCTGCTCCTGCGTTTCCAGCGAGACGCTGTCGGCGCGGTCTGCGGACTGCCGCACATAGATCGCGGTATGCTTCAAAGGTCATCACCTCCGCGGTTTGTTTATTCTACGCTGCGGCTGCGGCAGACTATGCCGGCACAGTTGACTTTTCCGGCGGAATATGCTAAGATACAGAGAGATGTCTCATGTGACATGCCCTGTCCCATTACGTAAATACGTGCATTTTGCTCACTTCATGTCCTGTATTTTCCGGGCGGGCTATGTTATCATGAATGCGAAAGGAGGCCAGTCAATGGATCAGCAAAAGATCGGAAACTTTTTGAAAACCCTCCGCAAGGAGAAAGGGATCACACAGGAGCAGTTCGCGGAAACGCTCAATGTCGCGCGCAGAACTGTATCCCGCTGGGAGACCGGAAGCAATATGCCGGATCTGGCAGTGCTCATTGAGATCGCAGACTATTATGATGTTGAGCTGCGCGAGCTGCTGGACGGCGAAAGGAGAAGTGAGCTTATGAATCAGGAAACAAAGGAAACCGTCATGAAGGTCGCAGACCTCAACAATGAACAGAACGAGAGATTCAACCGCTATATGCATGGGGTGTTTCTCTTCGGATGCGCGGCGGCAGCCGTGCTGCTGACCGTGATCTTTCTGGAGCCGGAAAACCCGTCACCTGCCTACGAATTTCTGGAGGGCATATTCCTCGGCATCTGCGTCGGTATGCCGTTTATCGGGCTGCTCGTGACAAGCCGTCACGGACAGAAGCTCCGCGATGCCAAGCGCAGACTGTTCGGGCTTGATAAGAAGTCTGCGGACTAAAATGCTGCAAAAAAGGACGCTGATTTCCACATATCAGCGTCCTTTTTCGTTTTCAGTTATACTTCCGGCGTGCTTTCGCATCGGGAGCGCTTCGCTCACCGTACCCGGAGGGATATGCCTGCGGAGGCTCCCCGCTTATTTCACCGGGACAAGACGCTCCTTGCCGCCCATGTACGGACGGAGAACGGCCGGAACATTGACAGAACCGTCTGCCTGATAATGGTTCTCCAGCAGTGCGATCAGCATTCTCGGCGGTGCCACGACCGTATTATTGAGCGTGTGCACCAGATAGGTGCCGTTCTCGCCCTTGGTGCGGATCTTCAGGCGGCGTGCCTGTGCATCACCGAGGTTCGAGCAGGAGCAGACCTCAAAATACTTCTTCTGGCGCGGGCTCCATGCCTCGATATCGCAGGACTTGACCTTGAGGTTCGCGAGGTCGCCGGAGCAGCATTCCAGCTGACGTACCGGGATCTCCATGCTGCGGAACAGATCAACAGAAAGCTTCCACATCTTATTGTACCAGTCCATGCTCTCCTCCGGCTTGCAGAGGACGATCATCTCCTGCTTCTCGAACTGGTGGATGCGGTAAACACCGCGCTCCTCCAGACCGTGCGAGCCGATCTCTCTGCGGAAGCACGGCGAATAAGAGGTCAGAGTCAGCGGCAGGCTGCTTTCGTCGATGATCTGATTGACAAAGCGGCCGATCATGGTATGCTCCGAGGTACCGATCATATAGAGGTCCTCGCCCTCGATCTTGTACATCATGGCTTCCATTTCCTCAAAGCTCATGACGCCCTCGACGATGCTTCTGTGCATCATGAACGGCGGGATGACATAGGTGAAGCCGTGGTCGATCATGAAATCTCTTGCATAGGCAAGGACAGCCTCATGCAGACGGGCGATGTCGCCGAGCAGATAGTAGAAGCCCTCGCCTGCGACACGGCCGGCGGATTCCTTGTCCAGACCGCCCAGACGGGTCATGATATCCGCATGATACGGGATCTCGTAGTCCGGCACCTTCGGCTCGCCGAAACGCTCGACCTCGACGTTCTCGCTGTCGTCCTTGCCGATCGGCACGGACGGGTCAATGATCTGCGGGATCGTTTTCATGATCTGGTCAAGGCGGGCAGTCGCCTCTGCGAGAATGGTCTCCTGCTCCTTGACGGTCACGGCGTTCTGTTTGACCTGACGGCCGATCGCCTCGGCCTCCTCGATTTTGCCTTCCTTGCGCAGCTTTGCCGATTCCGCAGACAACTTGTTGCGCTGTGCGCGCAGATCCTCGGAAATGTGCTTTGCTTCGAGCTGCTTTGCATAAAGGTCAGCAGCCTCGTCTACGAGCGGGAGCTTGTCCTCCTGGAATTTTTTGCGGATATTCTCTTTTACCGCATCCTTATTGTTGATGAGAAATTTAATATCAAGCATGATCGTTCTCCTCTTTCAGAATCGCATTCCGGCATATCCGGATATCCAGTTTATTATAGCACAGATTGCGGTTTCCGTCAAGAGGAAGACGCGGAAAACACGCGGCTTCTTTCATTCAGAAAAGCGGTGTTTTCTTTTTCGCAATGATCAGCAGCAGCTCGGTGACATCTTCAGCGGTAACCTTTCTGTTATAGTCAACGTCTGCGTTTTTCAGTCCCTTTGCCGTGAGGTATGCCTCGTCATCCGAGACGCAGTACCGCGCAAGCAGCACCGCATCCGCCACATCCGCAGCACCGTCAAGGTTGACGTCGCCGAGCGTGACGCCTTCCGGGACTGTCGGTTCCAGAGACATTGCGTTGAATTTTGCGGTCGCTTTCAGCCGCTGCATCAGCAGCGCATAAGCCTTATACCGGTTTTCTTCGCCGTATCTGCTGAGGTCAAGCTCCGTATAAAGCAAAGTCAGATCAGAATTCGGATCGCCGAGCCGGTCGTCAAATTCCCCCGGCCTGCAGATCGTCCGGATCATGTCCTCCGGCACACCGAGATATTCCGCAACATCCTGTCCCGCATACAGCATGACGTCGATCATGTCCGGAAGCTCCGATTCAAGCACGACATTCAGGATCATCTTCTGTGCCGCGCTCTGCGGGATCGTGAACATCGCCTTGACGATGCCGTCCGGCGCGTTCAGATTCGCCTCGCCCCTGATCTCATCGGTCAGGGTATCAAAATCGGTGCCGCTCATTTTGCTGAGCTTGTCGTTCGGCAGCTTCATGAGATCGTCAAAGGAAGCTTCCGTGAACGCCGCCGAAGCCGACGGGATCCGCAGGCTGACGCCGAAGGGCAGCCCGAGATATTTGTCCAGATATGCAAGCAGATGCGCGGCTTCCTGCGGTTTCAGCAGATAATCCGGCTCGCCCGCCGGGTCGTCGCCCATGCGCTGCATCAGCCGCACCGCATAGCCCTGCCGCGCACCGGCAGCGGCCAGCTCATAGCCGCTTTTCTCCGGCGCATCCGCCCAGCTGATGCTGCCCGCAAACCCGATATTCATGGCTTCGTTCAGCATTTCCGCAAGCCTCCGGTCGCGGAGCACCGCTTCTTCGCTGCCGGCGTCTGCCGTGCGGTAGGTGCTGCCTGCGCGTGCGGCAAGCTTGTCAACGGTATCGAACGGGAAGATCAGGAACAGCCTGCGCGGTTCATTGTCCAGTTGGTCAAGGCCGTATTTCGTCATGGCTGCCTGGATCTCCGCATCGGAGATATTGTCATAAAATCCCTGCCACTGCATGAAATCAAACGCAAATTCGTCGCCGTGCCGGTAGAGCACAGTATTATAATACTCCGGCACATAGCCGAACGCCTCCCAGATGCCGTAAATATCATGAAACGGCGGGTACGGTTCGTATTCCCAGCCGGACTCTGTTTCCGCCCAGCCGAGGGTCAGGAATCCATTATAAAACGGGTCGTCCGAGATGCGCGCGACAACGCCGGGCGAATTTTCGGCAAGCCATGCGTTGATATTCTCCTGCATCTCCGGGTTTTCGCTGACCTTATAGCCGTTAAAGCCTGCCTCATTCGTGCAGCCGAAATCCGGATAATATTTATAGGACACCAGCTTCGATGCATATTCACTGTGCGATAAGTAATAGTAAAGCTGCGCGGCATATTCATAGAAATCATACCCCTGCTGCTTGTCGGTCAGGGTGTAGGTACAGAACGGACCTTCATCCGGTTCGCTGCTGAAATAACCGGTATAAAACGGCTCAAGTTGAAACACAAACCGCGTATCCGGGTCGCCCTCCGCATTCTGCACATACATGCGGATCTTCTGTTCGATGTGATTCCGGAATTCCGGTTCCTCCTCCTCGGAAAGCCGGATCCTGAACAGCACGCCGGAGCTGTTTTCGCTGTCCACCTGGATCGCGCCGGAATCGCTGAGATAGAGCCCGCGGTCCCCGACGCGGCGGTAGGTGCCGAGCTGTTCCCGGACAGCCTCTGCGGGCATTGCGGAGAGCATCCCCGCTGCGATGATGCCGCCGAGTGCTGCTGCAATGGTTTTTCTGATCGTTTTCATGGTTCATCCTCCTTTTTCATGCGGTTATCGCGTGCGGGTGCATGTGCTCCGGCATTCGCAAAGACCGCTTCGCTGCCGGTCTCCGGAGGTTCCTCCTCCGGCGGGAATCTTACACCACGCATAAAAATTTTCATGCGGGCTGCTATTTCAGTATAGCATGGATTGCTGCGGAAATCAAGCGTTTTCCTGCCTGTTCTGCATTCCGGGAGCCCTCTGCGAAAAAAAGACGCTGATTTTCACATATCAGCGTCTTTTTATGTTTTGCTGTTCTGCCGGCGGGTCTTTGCGCCGATATATCAGTCCTCGTTCTTTTTCCTGCCGCAGATCAGGGCGGCGGCGATCGCGACGGCACCTGCGCCGCAGAATGCTGCCAGCGGTGCGGATTCTCCCGCACTGACGCCCCGCAGCTTTGTGATCGCTGCGCTCACAGTCGTGCCGAGCACTGCCGGGACCGTGGACGCGCTGACGTCGGTCTGTGCCGCTGCTTCCGTGCCTGCCGGTGTGGTCTCTGTCGGTGCGGACTGTCCGCTCTGTACGGCGTCTGTCTCCTCGTTCCGCTCCACTACCGTGACCTCGTCATTCTTCTTCAGCAGGACATTGCCGTCCAGCTTGGCACTGAGCGTATGCACTCCGGCATCCCGGAACGAAACTGCTGCAAAGCCCTTTTCGTCCGTCCGGATCGCCGTGCGTCTGCCGTCGATCAGAATGACCGCATCGCTGACCGGTTCATCCCTGCCGGTCGCGCCGCGGCGGCGGATCAGCTTCAGATTGATATGCTCACCGACCGGGATCTGATGCAGCGGGCCGTGCCGGAACCGGTAGGTATCCTCTGCCGCATCCTGCAGCAGTACACTGATCTTGTCGCCGTCCTCCGGTTCGCCGGTCTTTTCATTGCCTCCGGCATCCAGAATAAAACTGATGTAGCGGCCGCGCACGCCCCAGATCCGCGAAAGCTCCGGTGCATCCGCACAGGAACGCTGATATCCGGCCTCCGCGCCGCCTTCATAATACTTGTCATGTGCTGCGATCAGCACATCCTCAACGGTCAGCCGACCGTCCCCGTTTTCATCCCCGACGGAAACCTTCGCCCTGTTCAGGACGGTTTCCTCCGTTCTGACTGTCACTTCGACGGTGCAGTCTGATTCCGCTGCCTGTGCGGCGAGCGGCATTGCCTGCAGCATCCCCAATGCGGCAAGCATGATTCCGGCTCCCTTTCTCACAATATACTTCCTCTTTTCTGTGATAAAATGCTGTGATACGGAAATTTGTTTTAAGGTTTGGGGTCCCCGTGCGGTATCGTACCGGTTTTGTCCGGTCTCCGGTATCATATCGCGCCCCTCTACTTATATAGACCGATTTCAGAGCCAAAAAGTCACAAAAGATTCAGAATTTTTTTCGGATTTCTTCATTTTCGTGATTTCTGACAAAAATCAGTCCGCAAATTCCGCTGATCCGTCAAATTGTTAATTGAAAGTGTAGATCGTTATATAAATATTCGGAATGATCCGGCGTTCAGTCTCCGAACGAAACGCCGATGCGTTTTGCCGTCACGACAAGCTGATCCTTCGGATTAACGAACTTCGTCAGACCGGCAATATCCTCAAGTTTGTTCGATGTGACCTTGCCGTTGACCATTGCAACGGTCCTGCCGTACTTTTCATGTGCGATCAGCTTGGCGGCATGAACGCCGAATTTCGTCGCAAGGATGCGGTCATAGGCACTCGGCGAGCCGCCGCGCAGCATGTGACCCGGCACGCAGACACGCGCCTCGATGCCGGTCGCGGCCTGCACCTGCGCCGCAATGCGGGAGGTCGCCGTGATGATGCCGGCCTCCTCGCGCTTTCTGGCGCGGTCCTTCTTTTTCAGCTTGGCCTCGTCCTGATCGAACGCACCCTCCGCGACCGCCATGATCGAGAAGGATTTTCCGCTGCCTGCGCGCTTCATCAGTGCCTCGCAGACGCGGTCGATGTCATACGGGATCTCCGGGATCAGAATGATATCCGCGCCGCCCGCAAGACCCGCATTCAGCGTCAGCCAGCCGGCCTTGTTGCCCATGATCTCACAAACCAGAATGCGGCTGTGCGAGGCTGCCGTCGTATGCAGGCGGTCGATTGCGTCGGTTGCGGTATCCACTGCGGTGTGGAAGCCGAAGGTCACATCCGTGCCGTAGATATCGTTGTCGATCGTCTTGGGCAGGCCGATGACGTTCAGTCCCTCCTGCGAGAGCAGATGCGAGGTCTTGTGCGTGCCGTTGCCGCCGAGCGTCAGCAGACAGTCCAGCTTCTGCTTCTGATAGGTCTCGCGCATGTTCTTGACCTTGTCCACATTGTCCTCACCGATGACAGTCATCATCTTGAACGGCTGCCGCTTGGTGCCGAGGATCGTGCCGCCCTGCGTCAGGATGCCGGAGAACTCGCCCGGCTGCATGACGCGGCACAGATTGTGGATCAGGCCGTAATAACCGTTGGAGATGCCGACGATCTCGACATTGTCCTCGCCCATCAGCTCAAAGCAGGCCTTCGCTACGCCGCGGATCGTCGCGTTCAGTCCGGGGCAGTCACCGCCGGAGGTCAGGATTCCGATTCGTTTTTTCATGTTCACGTTCCTTTCTGTTGTGAAATTCGGTTACATTCTGTGTGTGTATGTGCATTCGGGCCAGCGGGAGCAGACCCAGTAATTGCCTGTGGGGGTACCCTGCGGGACGAGCGGTGCACCGCATTCCGGGCAGATCTGCCGGAACAGTGCCTTGCGCGCATCATTCTTATACTGCACGGCATCGACCTCATGCGCCGTGCGCGCCTCGTCGCCGCGGATCTGGTTTTTGCCGATGAAATCGCAGATATAGCCGAGCTCGCCCTCGGAGAGGGTCGGGCCGTTCTTTTCGCTGACCAGCTGGATCACGCGCTGCAGTGAGGCGACCGAATTGACGATGCTCGACTGCGGCGGATACGGCGGCGCGATCTGCAGCTTTGCCCTGCCGTAGCCGTACATATACACCACGGAATGCAGGTATATGTCAAACGGCAGCGGTTCCAGCAGCTTTTTCATATATTTAATATGGTAGAGATTCTGGAGCAGCGGACTGAAATAGTCGATCTCATTGCCGTCCGTAAACTGCTTCCAGTATTTTTTCATGCCCTCACCCTGAATGATCCCGCGGTAGGTTTTCAGCTCGCAGACAAAAATGCCGCATTTCGTCAGGAGCAGAAAATCAATGTGCATGGTCCGGTCATCCGCGGGGATCAGGATATCCCGCATGACCGTGAGATCGTGATACTGTGCAAGATGCGCGGTCAGCTGCATCTCGGGGGTCGGCTGCTGCATCATAGGAATGCCCTCTTTCTGTTATGTGCCGGCGGACTGCTTTTCCTGCATCTCCGCCATATTTCTGCGAATATACTGCTCTGTTTCCTTCGCCGTCATGGGCTGGCCGTAGAGATAGCCCTGCGCGTAGTTACAGCCTGCCTGACGGAGCTGCTCCGCCTGCTCAGGCGTTTCTACGCCCTCGGCAATTGTGCGGATCTGCTTGGCCTTCGCGATCCGTGCGACGGAACGGACGATCTCCTGCACGACGGGATCCTCGTCCATGTGCATGACGAATGCGCGGTCAAGCTTCAGCATTGTGAACGGCAGCCGCTGGATATAGCTCAGCGAAGAATAACCGGTGCCGAAATCGTCCATGGCAAGCTGAATGCCCGCATCCCGCATTTCCTGCATCCGTTCGATCGTCGTGTCGATATCCTTGAGTGCCAGCGATTCGGTCAGCTCGATCTCGAGCCAGCGCGGGTCAAGCTCATTCCGCTTCAGCGCGGAAATGATGATCCCGCAGATGTTTTCGGTATAGAAATCCGTGCTCGTGAAGTTGATCGACATGACGACGGGCTTCAGCTTCATGGTCTGCCAGAGCTTTGCCTGCCGGCAGGCCTCATTCAGCACAAAGCGCGTCACATGCGTGATGAGCTGGGATTTTTCCGCGATCGGGATAAACACGCTCGGGGGGAGCAGCCTGCCGGAGGGATGCTTCCAGCGGATCAGGGCTTCCAGACCCATGACCTCGCCCGTTTCCAGAGAGACCTTCGGCTGATAGAACAGCGTCAGCTCATTGCGCATGATGCCTTCCGTCAGCTGGGCTTCCAGATTGCTCTCCTCAATGATCGTATCGTGCATCTCGGAGGTATACCGCCGGATGCTGCCGAGAATGTCGCTTGCGGAGGACAGCGCAAATTCCGCGTGCTCCATGACGTTTTCAAAGCTTTCGCCGTCTGCCGGCATCCGCGCATAGCCTGCCGAGCAGGTCAGGGAGCGGCCGGAAAGCGAACCGGTCGCCTTCTGCGCCAGTGCACGCTGCACGCGCCTGACGGCCTTTTCCGGCAGTGCGTCATCGCCGGTGTCGCGCAGGATCAGCGCAAAATTGTCGCCGGAAATACGCGCCGCAAAGCCGCCGAAGCTGAGCTGCTTGATAACTGCCTGCGCAAAGCCGCGCAGCAGCTCATTGCCGGCGGAATAGCCGCAGGTATCATTGATGAGGTGAAAGCGGTCAATGTCCATAACAATGACCCAGTATTTCGTTTTCAGCTCCTGCGTTGCCCGGAACAGGTCGCGTCCCATCAGCATCAGCTTGTTGCGGTTCGGGATGCCCGTGACGGCATCCTCATACGCGATCTGTTCGATCCTTGCATCTTTTTCCTTTTCCTTCGTGATGTCAATGACCGAGCCGCCCGTCACCAGCCTGCCGGTCGCAGGATTTTCCGTTACCTTGAACCGGTAGGAATACCAGCGGTATTCGCCGTCTGCGGAGCCGATCCGCAGCTCCAGCGAATCTGTCTTGTTCAGGAACTCAACCATGTGCATCCGCATCGTATCAACATAGCGGTCATAGACCACGGCATCCAGCGGATAAACATGCTCGCGCAGTCCCTGTACGGTGAAGTCCTTTTCCGGGATGCCGAGCATCTTCTGCAGCTTTTCCGAGGGGAACATCTGCCGGTTGCCCTGCTCGATCAGCAGCACGCCGACTTCGAGCAGCTCCATTGTCAGGTTATGCTGTCCCTTGGAGACGGTCAGTGCCTTGGAATAAGCCTCGATCTCCGACTGCATGGTGCGCAGGTCGGTGACGTCAATGCCGATCGAGAGCAGCCATGTGACACCGTTCTCATCTGTTTCCACGGCACAGGTGTTCCAGATCATTGTCCGCTTGTCGCCGTTCGCGGCAGTCAGCGGATATTCCTGATGCTTTGTCAGCACCAGATCGCGGATATCCTCGTCCGTCATTTCCTTTCTGCCGAAGAATCCCGGGACGATATGCTTTGCGTCAAAATCCGGGCGGACCGTCACGCCGGAAAGCTCTGAAAGCGCGCCGTTCAGCACGACCTCCGAGAAATCATTTGACCAGAGCATCGCGGGCGCGCTCAGGTTTTCCGCCATATAGATCAGCCGCTTGTGGTCGGTCTCCTTCTTGCGCTTCTGCTTCCGTTCCCGGTACAGCACAAGCAGAAAGCCGAGCAGCACTGCAATCAGTGCATAGGTATTGAAGATCAGGTAGATCAGATCATTTCTGTCACGGTGATGATATGCATAGATGAGAACATAAACTGTAAAGAATGAGAACGTGACAATGATCGAATAAATGAGCTGCTTTTTTCCGAGCTTCATGTCAATCACACACCTCTCTGCTGCGGGTTTCCGCACGGTATCCGTCCGGCGGAAGGGCGCAGTAGCCCATATTGATATTATACCAAAGAAAGCGATTTCTGTCAATGGATTTTCGTGAAATGTGAAAAGTTATTTGCCGGGAAATTCACAGATTATTCACATAAGTATGGTATAATCGGTATATCTGAACGCCTGCTGACAGAAAATTCCCCGGCAGAGGGCATTTTCCGTGCGCAGAGCACTGCATCCGTCATGCAGCGTCCGCTGCGGAAAGGAATCACACCGATATGAAAATACTGATCGTGGACGACGAAGCCAATATCCGCAGAGTTGTGCGGGAATACGCAGAATTTGAAGGCTATGAAACGGACGAGGCCGGCGACGGCATGGAAGCCGTGACAAAGGCAAAGGCAGCCGATTACGACGTCATCATCATGGATATCATGATGCCCCGTCTGGACGGCTATTCCGCCTGCAAGGAGATCCGCAAGACCAAGAACACCCCGATCATCATGCTCTCCGCGAGAGGCGAGGAATATGACAAGCTGTTCGGCTTTGAGCTCGGCATCGACGATTATGTCGTCAAGCCGTTCTCCCCGAAGGAGCTGATGGCGCGCATCAAGGCGGTGAGCACCCGCAGAAGCACGGCACAGCAGCCGATGCCGGAGCGCATCACCTTTGAGGGACTCGAGATCGACATGGCCGGCAGAGAGGTCTATGTCAACGGGCAGAAGGCCAACATGACCCCGAAGGAATATGATCTGCTCTTTTATCTGGTCAAGAACCGCAATATCGCGCTCACAAGAGACAAGCTGCTCGAGGAGGTCTGGGGCTATGACTTCTTCGGCGATGACCGCACCGTCGATACCCATATCAAGATGCTCCGCAACAGCCTCGGTGAATACCGCAAATTCATTGTCACACTGAGAGGAATGGGGTATAAGTTTGAAGCGTAAGCCGAAGCGGAACAACAGTCTGCGGCTGACGATCTGGTACTGGTTCATGGCATATGTCCTGCTGACATTCCTGCTGCTGTGGGTCTTTCAGGGGGTGTTTCTGCAGAAATTCTATGACAGCATGAAAACAAGGGATGTCATCCGGCTGTCGGATCAGCTGGTCGAGATCTATCAGAACGATCCGTACTGGTATGATGCCTTCGTGGAACAGGAATACGAGAACGGCGTCTGCTTCCAGATCCTGGACCGGCAGGGACGCGCACAGTTCCCGGTCTGCGTCATCGGCGAGCGGTACTGCGCGATCCACCACACATGGCCCAACAATCATTCGTGGGAATATGCCCAGAGAGCACTGGAAGCTGAGGACGGCGTCTACAGCGCACAGTACATAACAACGGAAACCAAAAACGAAACGCTGATTTACGCGAGAGTCATCGGCATGAAATCCATGCCGGAGGGCTATCTGATCCTGAATGCGCCGCTGGTGCCCGTCGCCGCGACGGTCAGCATCATAAGACGGCAGCTCGTCATTATTACGATCATTCTTGTGCTGATCGGCTTTATCCTTTCCATGATCGTTTCCGACCGGCTCGCCAAGCCGATCGTCCGCGTCACAAAGGATGCGGAGCAGCTGGCACACGGGCGGTACGATATCCAGTTCAACGGCAACGGCTATGACGAGGCGGA
This sequence comes from Ruminococcus sp. Phil11, assembly GCA_001940925.1. Classification (GTDB taxonomy): domain Bacteria; phylum Bacillota; class Clostridia; order Oscillospirales; family Ruminococcaceae; genus Firm-04. The sequence goes on along the minus strand of MSGZ01000038.1, from coordinate 34,399 downwards.
ACGCCTTGCCGAAACGCTGACCTACGCGAGCCGCGAGATCAACCGCGTCGATACCATGCAGCGCGATCTGATCGCAAATGCCTCGCATGACCTGCGCACGCCGCTGACCATGCTGAAGGCCTATGCGGAGATGATCCGCGACCTTTCCGGCGACAATCCGGTCAAGCGCGCAGAGCATCTTCAGGTCATCATTGAGGAGACCGACCGCCTGACCGCACTCGTCAACGATATCCTCGATCTCTCCAAGCTCGAAAACGGCAAGATGAAGCTCGAATGCACGGACTTCGACATGGAGCAGCGTCTGCATGAGATCGTGGACCGCTACCGCGGACTGAGTGAGGTCTCCGGATATACCTTTGATCTGGAAACCGACGGCCCCGCAGAGGTCAACTGCGATGCGGGCAAGATCGAGCAGGTGATCTGCAACCTGATGAACAATGCCATGAACTACACCGGCGACGACAAAAAGGTCTTTGTGAAGCTGGCGCATACGGACGAGGGCATCCGCATTTCCGTCCGCGATACAGGACAGGGGATTGATCAGGAAACGCTTTCCCGCATTTTTGATAAGTATTACCGCAGTGAGAACTATAAGCGCGAGGTGCGCGGCACCGGGCTCGGGCTCTCGATCGTCAAGGCGATCCTGCGGCTGCATGACTATGCCTTCGGCGTGGACAGCACCGTCGGAAAGGGCTCGACATTCTGGTTCGTGATCCACAGCGGAGCGCCCGGCGTTCCGGATGCGGAATAACAGAAGGCAGGGCAGGCACGGAAACAAATTCATCGGGAAATAGGGAAAACATATAGAATCCACCGTGCCTGTTTCCTGCCTGCTGTTTCAGGCCGAACGAAATGCCTATAACCCCCTGCTATGCAGCAGAGTTTCTTGTCAGGGTGCACAAATATCCGGATGCCCCCTTGACTTTTTCACGATTTTCCTGTATAATCAAACCTTGCAGGGGTATTTGTATCTGCACTGTCAGAAGCCCTTGTACCATTACTGTAATCCGATGCTGCACCGCAGCATGATGATACAAAAGAAAAGGAGTGACGTTTTCCATGAAAAGAACATATCAGCCGAAGAAGCGGCACCGTAAGATGGAGCATGGCTTCCGGAAGCGTATGGCCACCGCGAACGGCCGCAAGGTTCTGGCTCGCCGCCGTGCAAAGGGTCGTGCAAGACTGACCTACTGATCCGATACGCAACTAAGAGGGCCGCAATGATCATTGTGGCTCTTTTTTGCTACCGGAGACCGCAAACTGCCGAACGCACCGACCGGAGGGAGATCACATGCTGTTCACGGAGACTCTGAATCAGAACGCCGATTTTCAGCGGCTTTACCGCTCCGGCGCATTCTGCTCGCTCGGCTCTGCACTGATTTATGTGAAGCCGAACGGTCTGCCGTGCAACCGGCTCGGCATCACGGCAGGCAAAAAGATCGGCAATGCGGTCAGACGAAACCGCGCAAAGCGCATCATCCGCGCTGCCTATTCCGCAGCGGAATTAAAGCTCCCGATCGGCCTTGATATCGTCGTCGTAGCAAGGAGCACGCTCCCGGAGCAGAATGCGAATATCCTGACGGAGGCATTCTGTACGCGCGGCGTGAAGCACTGCTGCGGCGTCAGCAGCGGGGAGATCCCCTGCACGCAGAATCAGAAGCGGAAGCCGGGCGGCAAAAAGCCTGCAGGGAAGCAGGCATGAAGCTGCTCACGCGCATTTACAGCGCACCGATCGTGTTCTACAGGCGGCATATCTCGCCGCATTTTCCGGCCGTCTGCCGGTACCGTCCGAGCTGCTCTGCGTATACGCTCGGCGCGATCGAACGCTTCGGAATTATCCGCGGCACATGGCTCGGAACACTCCGGATCTGCCGCTGCAATCCTTTTTCAAGGGGCGGCTGGGATCCGGTTCCGCTGAAATTCGATCTGCTCGGACGCCACAGGATCATGCAGCCTGATCCGCTTTCTCCGGCGCAGCGTCATGCGCTGGAATATCTCTGGCTGCTCGCACCGCGCACCCGCTGGCACGGGTACCGCGCACAGAAATGATTTCAACGGAGGAATGTCATCTTGGGTCTCATTTCCAAACTAATGGGCTCGATCCTGTACGGCATCTATCAGGTCGTACACAATTACGGCCTTTCCATGATCCTGTTCACAATTCTGATCAAGCTCCTGACTCTGCCCAGCACCTATAAAATGCAGGTCAATCAGGCGCGTCAGGGTCTGATCGCACCGAAAATAAACAAGATCAAAAAGGCGTTCCCGAATAACCCGCAGCGGCAGCAGGAGGAGCAGAATAAGCTCTTCACCGAAGAAGGCATCAACCCGAGTGCAGGCTGCCTCGGCTCCTTCATCATGATCTTCCTGCTGTTCCCGGTGTTCTTTGTCGTCCTGCGGCCGCTGACCTATATCCTGCGGATGCCGGATGAAACGATCAGCCGCGCAAAGGAGCTGCTGACACAGTGGCTCGTGAACCAGAACCTCTATGAAACTGCTGATAAGGCAGAGAAATTCGTTAACGGACGTCCGGAACTGCTGCTTCTGCAGCACGCAAAGGAGCATCCGGATATCTTCAACTCGATGCCCGGTTTTGTGGACAAGCTGAAAGGCTTTGACAATACCTTCCTCGGCTTTGACCTTGCCGGCGTGCCGAATCTGCACCCGGAGAACGGCTGGACATTCACGAATCTGATGCTCGTCCTGCTGCCGATTCTCGCAGCGGCTGTGTATCTGCTGCAGACCATTATCACGCAGGCACATAATAAAAAGGTCAATCCGGAAGCCGCAAAGCAGATGGGCGCAGCGAATGCAATGCTCTATCTGTCCCCGCTGATGACCGTCTGGATCGGCATGAAGGCACCGGCCGGTCTGAGCTTCTACTGGCTCGTCAATGCCGTGCTGACGCTGGTCGTCCAGCTGCTGCTCTATAAGTTCCTTTCCGGCGAGCGTCTCGAAAAGATCAACGAAAAGGAAAAGGCCAAGCAGATCGCAAAGGGTCCGGGCTGGATGCAGCGCATGATGGAGCAGTCCGCAGCAATGCAGGCGGAACAGAACGGCACCGGTTCCAATCACACCAAGTTCAGTGACGGCGACGACGGCATGAGCCGCAAGGAGCGCGCCGAATACGAAAAAAAGCTCATTGAAGCAGCACGGAAACGCGCCGCTTTGAAATACGGAGAGGAAATTCCGCGCGACAGCGACGAAGACTGATTTCCTCCCGAACCTTCTCACGAAAGGGGATATGACGACATGACCGAAATCTTCACCGCCTCAAGCTTAGAGGAGGCGAAGCAGATGGCAGCGGACGCATTCGGCGTTCCCGCATCTGCAATTGACTTCAAGGTAATCGAAGAGCCGAAACGCTCACTTCTGAGCGGACTGTTCGGCAAAAAGGAAGAGTTCCGCGTTGAGGCAAGCTATCAAGCTGCCGCGGAGGAGGCACCGGCTGAAGCACCTGCATATGAAGCAGCAGCAGAGCCGGAGGATGAACCGCTGACCGCTCCGGAAGAAGATGCTGACGCAGCGGATGAAGCCGGGGAGGACGGAGAGCAGGAGATCTCGCCGGAGATCCAGCTCGAAAAAATGCAGATCGGCGCTGCGTATCTGGAGCAGGTGCTCGCACAGCTGGCACCGGAGGTCAAGGCCGCCGGCAGACTGGAAAACGGCATCTCCTTTACGCTGGAGGGCAACGGCGCAGGCTCGCTGATCGGCAGACGGGGCGATACGCTCGACGCGCTGCAGTATCTGACCTCGATGGTCGCAAACCGCGGCGACAAGGACTATGTCCGCCTGACAATCGACACCTGCGGCTATCGCGAGAAGCGCAGAAAGGCACTGCAGGACCTCGCACAGCGCATCAGCAAGAGTGTGCTCCGCACCGGCAGAAGCGTTGCGCTGGAGCCGATGAATCCCTATGAGCGGCGCATTATTCATTCGACCGTGACCGAGATCGATGGCGTGTCCTCTCACTCGACCGGCGAGGAGCCGAACCGCAAGGTCATCATTACGAACGATTCGGCACCGGATTACAAGAAGGATGACAAGAACGCACGCGGCTTCCGCAGCGGAAACGGCCGCTACGACCGGAACGACCGCGGCAGAGGCGGAAAGCAGCGGGACCACGACCGCCGTGATCGCCGTGACCGCCGCGACCGCAGACCGAGCGGTGAGGGTCCGCGCAAGCTGGATCTCTCCACAAGCTTCGAGAAGGACTACAAGAGACCGAAGCCTGAGGATTCCCTGAACGCCGGTGTGTACGGTAAAATTGATATCTGATGCGAAAGGGCGGCATGTTTGCCGCCCTTTCTTTTTGAGGTAAATATGAATACAATTGCTGCCATTTCGACGCCGGATGCTGCCGGCGGGATCGCGATGATCCGGATATCGGGCGAGGATGCGATCCGGATATCAGATGAGATATTCACAGCAGCGAATCATGTTAAAGTGACGGAGATGCGCGGTTATACATGCGCTTACGGGACTGTTTCCGACGGACAGGAGGCCCTTGACGATGTGGTGCTGACGGTATTCCGTGCACCGCACAGCTATACCGGGGAGGATACGGTCGAGATCACCTGTCACGGAGGAATATATTTAACAAAAAGAATTCTCATGACCGTTTATCTGCACGGTGCAGAACCGGCCGCCCCCGGTGAATTTACAAAGCGCGCGTTCCTGAACGGAAAGCTGACGCTCTCGCAGGCGGAATCCGTCATGGATCTGATCCAGGCAGACAGCGCATCCGCATTGCGCGTCGCGCAGTACGCAAAGGAAGGCCGGCTCGGACGGGAGATGCGCGGGATCAGTGACGAGCTTGTCGATCTGATGTCCGCACTCGCCTACTGGCTGGACGATGCGGAAGAATGCCCGCCGGAGCTGGAACGCACAACGCTGACTGCCAAGCTGAACAGCATTGATACCAAGCTGCGGGAAATGTCCGCGCGGTATCAGGACGGGCTCGTTCTCCGGAACGGCATCCGGACGGTGCTGCTCGGCAAACCGAATGCAGGAAAATCCTCGGTCATGAACTGGCTCTGCGGAACGAACAGAAGCATTGTCACGGACATTGCAGGCACGACACGCGATGTCATCACGGAACAAGTCAAAATCGGCGAATTTACGCTGCTTCTATCGGATACGGCCGGACTGCGGGAGACGGATAACACGATCGAATCAATCGGTATTTCGCAGGCGTATCAGGCTTTGGATCAGGCTGATCTGGTTCTCTACGTTGCCGATGCAAATGTCGGAATGACCGATGAAGATACGGAGCTGCTTGAAAAATGCGCCGGGCATCATACCGTGCTGATCTGGAACAAGACTGATCTCTCCGATGCGGCTCCGCCTGAAATGCCGATTCCGGTCGTGCAGATCGCTGCGATCTACGAAAAATCGACTGAGCAGCTGGCGGCAGTCCTCAAGGATCTATTCGGACAATCAGCTGGGGCATCCGGTGCAATACCGCTGAATGAGCGTCAGAATTTGCTGATTCTGCGGGCTTCGGAAGCTGTACGGTCAGGGATCGAGGCTGCGGAGAGCGGAAATGAGCTCGATATGATGTATGCCGATCTGGAAATGGCGGCGTCTTATCTGCGCGAAATCGAGGGCGAGGACGTCACGGATGATGTCATTGACGGCGTTTTCTCGAAGTTCTGCGTCGGAAAATAATGTTCCACGTGGAACATTGCCAAATAAACATGATTGTTCCACGTGGAACAAAAAGGAGCGATTTATGGAACAGCTTGCTGAATTTGATGTTGCGGTCATCGGCGCAGGCCATGCCGGAATTGAGGCTGCGATCGCATCGGCGCGGCGCGGCTGCAAGACGGCCCTTTTTACGATTTCACTCGATCAGATCGGCAATATGCCATGCAATCCTTCTATCGGCGGTAGCGCAAAGGGGCATCTGGTGCGTGAGATCGATGCGCTTGGCGGCGTTATGGGGGAAGCCGGTGATGCTTGCTGCATCCAAATGCGGATGCTGAACCTCAGCAAGGGTGTTTCGGTGCATAGCCCGCGGGCGCAGGAGGATCGCAGCGCGTATCATCTGTACATGAAGAAAAAGTGCGAAGATACGCCGAATCTATTTATCATACAGAATGAAGTCGTCGATATATGCATGGATGAAAACAACTGTGTGACTGGCATACGAACACGTCACGGCGGCCTTTTTTTCTGTAAGGCGGCTGTGATCTGCTCCGGAACTTTTTTGAACGGCATGGTGTATATCGGCAAAACAGGGGAACAAAGCGGTCCGGATTCCTGTTTGCCGGCGCGGTACTTATCAGAGAATCTTGCGAAACATAAGATAGAACTGCGGCGGTTTAAGACAGGCACGCCCTGCCGAGTCCACCGCAGAAGCATTGACTTTACGAAATTGCAGCCGCAATACGGCGACCCGGACCCGCAGCCGTTTTCTTTTCTTGCGGAGCGCGGCTCTGTCCGCAATGATGCTGTCTGCTACATCGCGAATACGAATCCGCAAACGCATCAGATCATACGCGAAAACCTCGGAGAATCGCCGCTTTACAGCGGTGTGATCCACGGCGTCGGTCCGCGTTACTGCCCTTCCATTGAGGACAAAGTCACGCGGTTCTCTGAACGTGAGCGGCATCAGATTTTCGTTGAACCGACCGGTCTGCATACGGATGAAATGTACCTGCAGGGTTTCAGCACCTCGCTGCCGGAGTTTGTTCAGATCAAAATGATGCGAAGTGTCGCTGGGTTTGAGCAAATCGAGATCATGCGCCCGGCCTATGCGATCGAATATGATTGTATAAACCCTAATTGCCTGCTGCATACGCTTGCTTTCCGCGGTTTTCACGGACTTTACGCCGCCGGACAGTTTAACGGAACGTCCGGCTACGAAGAAGCTGCGGCGCAGGGCTTGATTGCCGGAATTAACGCATCTGCTTATGCTCTTGGCGAGGAAGAACTCTCTCTATCCAGAAAAAGCTCGTATATTGGCACGTTGATCGACGATCTTGTCACGAAAGGAACGCAGGATCCCTATCGCATGATGACGGCACGCAGCGAGTACCGTCTGTCGCTGCGGCATTCCAATGCGGATGCAAGATTGACAGGGATCGGAAGGCAATACCGGCTGATTTCAGACGAAAGATGGGCGCAATTTACTGCAAAAACGCAGCGCATTGAACACGCAATAGAAACGCTCAAAAACACGACAGTTCAGCCGGATGCTGTTGCGGAATACCTGGAGCAAATCGGTACAACTCCCTTGAAACAGGGTCTGAAACTTGATGCTTTGTTACGTCGACCGCAGGTGCAATTGCACGATATTACAAAGATTTTATCACTTGATCTTGATTTGCGCGGCGAAGAAGCGGCTGAGGTCAGCTGCAGAATCAAATACGAGCAATACATTGCCCGTCAGGATCAGCAGAACGCGCATTTTGAGCATCTTGAGCATATTCGTCTGCCGAAGGAAATTGATTATCTTGCTGTTCACGGCCTTTCCTCGGAAGCAGTCGAAAAGCTCGGAAATGTCCGGCCCGAAAATCTGGCGCACGCTGCAAGGATCTCCGGCATTTCCCCCGCTGATATTTCGATTCTGATGACCTATCTGAAAGCAGGTGGATACCATGATTGAACCGCGGCAATATGAATCCTGTCGCTCTGTATTCGGCGAATATGGTATTGCATTGACTGAGGAACAGTACCAAAAGCTGCGTATTTACGAGCAAATGCTCGTTGATGAGTCAATCCGCCAAAATGTAACGGCGGTTCGGGAACCTGCAGAAATCTGGATCCGTCATTTTCTTGATGCTGCTTATCTCCTGCGCTTCCTCCCCGAACAGGGCGAACTGCTGGATATGGGGACCGGCGGCGGTATTCCTGCGATCCCGCTTGCAATTATGCGGCCGGAGCTGCATATTACGATGCTGGACAGTGAGCACAATAAAATTGTATTTTGCACAGCCGTGATCGAGCGGCAGGGTCTCAATGCATCAGCAGTCACCGGCAGAGCAGAGGAGCTTGCCCATGACCCCGTATACCGTGAGCAATATGATGTTGTGGTCTCACGTGCAATGGCAAACGGTTCCATGCTGACGGAGTTATCTGTACCGTTCCTGAAGGTGAACGGCACCCTGATATCCATGAAGGGAAAGCAATATGATCCTGAAACGGAACGGTTTGCATCAGCAGCTGATATTCTTGGATGCAGATGTGAGGAACCGATCGGATATTCCCTTTACGGGGAACAGAAATATCTGATTCTTCTCAGAAAATGCACCGCCACGCCCGCTCAATATCCGCGCAGATTCGCGAAAATCAAACGCTCACCGCTATAATAACAATCAGCCGGAATGCATGATGAAAGCACTCCGGCTGTAATTGTTCCACGTGGACAATGTGCGGAATGTTCCACGTGGAACAATTATAAAATATTTATTTCGAGATTCTGAAGATGCGGTAACAATCTGTCTACAGTTGCAAAATCAGGTTGACAGAACAACGTAAAAAGGAGTATAATAGAAGCACGGAAACAGAGAAAGGAAGACGAACATGAACAAGCGAAACAGTCTTTCCCATACGAAAATCATGCCTGCGATCAGACCCGATCCGGAAACCGTGCGTCGGGCTGAAGCCGCAAGGCTGCACGATACAAAGGAATACCGGATCTCGGGCAGAGCCCTGCAATATCATCATGCGCAGAGAACGTCTGCCGGCGGGCCGGTTTATCCGGGGGAACGCAGGCCTGCACCGCAGCAGCGTCAGCGGATCCAGCCGCTGCCCGACCCGATCCGCGCACCGATCCGCCGCGCATCCTATCAGGAACGTCTCCCGGATGAGGATCAGTCGCAGCCGCGCCGCCGCTATGACAGCCGCATGGCTCCGGACTACGAAGAACCGGTAAAAAAGGCTGCAAAAAAGAAGAAAAAGCGCAAAAAGCACCGTCACGGCTGCATTTTCCGTTCGGTTACCGGCATCATGACGTCTGCGGCGATTCTTTTCGCTTTATACTCCGCCGCGGCCGTGCTTGCTATCAAGCGCATCCGTTACGAGGAAACGGGCTCCCGCGCGCTGACGGCAGGACTTGCGGAGGAGGATACCGCGGTCAGGAATATCCTGATCATCGGCACGGACAGCAGAGATCAGGAGCGCGGCCGCGCCGATACGATGATCGTACTGAGCTTCAGCCGGCATAACAAGTCCGTGACAATGACCTCGCTGCTGCGCGATTCCTACGTCAGCATCCCCGGTCATGGCACAGACAAACTGAATGCCGCGTATGCATACGGCGGTGCAACGCTGCTGATGGACACGGTCGTCAATAATTTCGGTATCCCGATTGACGAATATGTCTGCGTCAATTTCAAGGCGTTTGTCCATATAGCAGATGCGCTCGGCGGATTGAAGCTGACTGTCTCCGACCGGGAGGCCGAAGCGATCAACGTGATTCTGGAAAGCGAAGTCAACGGGATCATGGGCGATGAGCCGACCGATGATTTCCTGCCGAGCGGGGGCACGTTTATCCTGAACGGCAAGCAGGCACTGGCGTATTCGCGTATCCGGTATGTCGGAAACGCGGATTACGAGCGCACAGAACGCCAGCGCACCGTGCTCGATCAGATACTGCACAAAATTAAGCATCCCAATCCCGCAGCGATCCCGCGGATCCTCTACAGCGCAATGCCGGAGCTCTCAACGAATATCAGCGGCATGAACATGTATCTGCTCTCGCTGGAAATGCCCGTCAAGCTGATCGCCTACGATATGCAGAAGCTGCGGCTTCCGGCGGACGGCACCTTCTCGGATCAGACTGCTCCGGACGGACAAATGGTTCTTGCGGTCGATTTTGACCGGAATCACCAGCTCTTTGTCGATACCGTGACCGATCCGCTCCCGTCGGAGGAGCCCGAAAGTGAGGTGCAGCCGTGAAAGGACAGCTGATTTTTCAACTGCTGACGCTTCTGCAGGAGGAAACCGATGAAGCGCACAGAATGTCACAGCAGGCAATTTCTGAACGGATGCAGGCACGATTCGGCGTCAAAATGAACCGCCGGACGCTGAAAACCTATCTCGATGAGCTTGCAGCGGCGGGTTATCCGCTTTGCTCGTCGAAGAAAACGCGAAACCTGCCGGACGGTTCGACGGAGATTTTGCAGACGGACTGGTATCTGGAACCGCAGTTTGAAGCCAGCGAGCTCCGGCTGATGACCGATCTGCTGGCTGCGATGCCTGCTGTTCCGGAAACGCAGCGCGAGGCACTGATCCAGAAGCTGATGCTGCATTCGTCCCCGATGAGCCGTCAGGCGCAGTCGGAACAGCAAATGGTCTATCTCCATACGCCGCCTGCAAAGCAATTATTATACTCAGTGGAAATATTATGCGAGGCGATCCGCAGGAACCGCATGGTCAGCTTCCGGTATTGCACCTATCAGCTCGATGAAAACGATCAGCCTGTGCAGATGCCGCGGCAGAGGAGCACCGGGGACGCACGGGAATATCTTGTCAGCCCGTATGAGATCGCGGTCTCGCACGGCCGGTATTACCTGATCTGCTGCAAGGAGCCGCACAGATCCGTCTCGCATTACCGCATCGACCGCATCACGGATGTGCATATCATCGAGCAGTTTGAGCGTCTGCCGGTTGAGGAGCTCAGCGGCAAGCATACCTTGCCGGAGAATCTGGCAGAGCAGCTTTATATGTACAGCGGGGAGACAGTCACCTGTGAATTCCTCGCAGATGTGCGGATTCTCGGCGATATCCTCGATTGGTTCGGCAGCAGTGCGGAAATATCCCGTGCAGAGCAGAAGGATATGCTCCGTGTCACCGTACAGGTTCATCCGACAGCCATGCAGCACTGGGCACTGCAATACGGGCAATATGTGACGGTTCTTTCGCCGGACTCGCTGCGCAGCAGTCTTGCGGAGATTATTCATGCGCTTGCTGCGCGTTATCCGACAGAATCTCCGGATGAATCCGATCCCGCATAAAACAAAGGCTCCGGGGCGTACCGGAGCCTTTTTGTATACTGTCTGTATAATCTATATTGTTTTCCACAAAATTTGTAAAAGTTTTGTGAAAGCGCACAGTCTCGTTGCAATTTCAGCCGAAATGTGCTATAATAAAGTTATCAGCACAGAATCTCATGGCCACATATTCACAAGCCGCTGCCCGAAGCAGCGAGGATAGAGAGAAGCTTGTTCCTGATCTGAAGAAGGAGTGTTACCAATGAAATGCCCGAATTGCCGAGCAACCGTGCCGAAACAGTACAAATATTGTCCGAAATGCGGTCTCTCTGTAAAAACCGCGCGGGAAAGCGGAAAGAATGCGAATATCATCCTGACCGCCATGATCTGCATTGCGCTGGTCGGCGGCGGACTTGTCGCTTTCCGTGCACTGAATAAGCCCGTTAAGCAGCCGGCCGTTCCGCCTGTTGCGGAGGTCACCGCTGCGCCTGCGACCGAAGCACCCAAGCCGGAAACGACCGCTCCCCCCGAGACGACCGTCCCGGAAACGACTGCTGCGCCGAAGGAGACCGATCCGCCTGAGACGAAGGCTCCGGAAACCAAGGCTCCGGAGACCACAAAGGCTCCGGAAACCGAAAAAGCAAAGGAAACGACTGCAAAGCCTGCTGAGAAGCCCGCGGAAAAGCCTGCGGATAGCGGGACATCCGCCTCGGAATATTACAAAACGCTCGGTGCGATGCCGTTCCGCTCCTATGACAGCGGGGATGTGTTCCTGCCGCCCGGACTTTACACGCGCTCGGATAACCATGACGGGCAGGCACTCAGCGAGGCCGATGCGAAAAACGCGATGATGCAGCTCGGGATCGACTGGGGCAAAAACGCCGACCTGTACTGCGGCGATACTCCGGACGAGGGCGGTTCGTCCAACTCGACCTACCGTTATATCACCGATGCGTTCCCGGTTCCGGGCTACAGCGACCTGCAGCTCCCCGCCGCGGTCGACCTGTATATCCACAACGGCGACGCCGCGCAGGGCAGCTATCTGCGTGCGGTCGATTATCAGTTCGGCAATCACATCGACTACAAGGGAAAGTATGTCTGGACGAAAGCCGAGATCGAAAAGATTTTCAACGAATTTACGAAGTTTGCGGACGGCGTATTCGGTGAGCATACCGTTGTGAATGACAACAATCTTGCACATTACGACTACTACGACGGCGCACTTTCCGTCGGATACTATGAACGAAACGGAAAATATGTTTTCTGGATCTCCCGTGCGAACGATTGATGCCAAAGGAGGAAAGGTAAAGCAATGGAATTTTGGGACGCGGTCAGCCGCGGTATGGATAAGCTGGCGAACAAGCTCGATAACCTGAGCGAAAATCTGCAGATGCAGAATCCGGACACAGGCTTCACGATCATGGATAAGGATTACTGCTGGGAGGATCTCGATTACGGCGCAGACTGCACGCTGCAGCGGCATGTCGTGAGCGGCGAGTGCCGGATCATCGACAAATACGGGCAGGTGCTCGACCGCGGTACACAGGAGATGCTTGAGCAGACCATGATCCGCAGGGCGGCTCGTGCGGAGGCGATCCGCAATATGGGACAAACGCCGGGCTATGTCACAGGCTTCCAGCAGACCGGCACGGCCGATCCGCTGGCGATGCAGCAGCCGGTGCAGGCGCAGTACGGCGACATCATCGGCGTCGTCCGGCGCGGCGGTATCTACGAGCATTACGGCATTTATGTCAGCGATACCTGCATTGTGCATTACAATATTCCGGCGAGCAAGACGATCGGTCATGCGGTCGTTCATGCGACGAATCTGCGGAATTTCCTGCGGGACGATTCGGAATATTTCATTCTGGATTTCCCGAAGCCCTATGAACCGCCGGTGCGTCTGGGCGGACCCGTCACGCCGCATACGAATACTTATTCGGAGGAACTTGCGCGGACGCTGCAGCGTACCTACGGCTATCATCTGTATTCACCGGAGGAGACCGTCGCAAGAGCGAGATCCCGTCTGGGTGAAACAAGCTACAACTTTTTCACCAATAACTGCGAGCATTTCGCGATCTGGTGCAAGACCGGCGTCAGCGAATCGCTGCAGGTGAACGGAATGCTCGGCTCGCTGCTGAACAATCAGAACTGGCAGTTCCACAGACCTGTTTTCAGATAATATTGCGGGGGTCGCTTCGGCGGCTCCCGTCTGTTTGCCGGAGACCGGCAGGAGGTTTTATGCAGATCGAGGGCATCTCGGCAGAGATCAAACTGATTCGCAGCCGCCGCAAAACGCTGTCAGCGGAGGTGCGGTCGGACGGCAGCGTCACGGTGCGCGCACCGCTGCGGATGCCGCTTCCGCAGATCGAACGGTTCCTGAAAGAGAAGGCCGGATTCATTGAGCGGCATGTGCAGCGAAATCGAGCGAATATGCAGCAGCATCACGAACCGCTGCTCACGGCCGACGAGCTGAGCGCACTTGCGGAGCAGGCCAGAGCGGTGATCCCGCAGCGCACGGCGGTCTATGCCGACAGGCTCGGCGTCAGCTACGGGCGCATCACGATCCGCTGTCAGAAAACACGCTGGGGTAGCTGTACCGCGGCGGGCAATCTGAATTTTAACTGTCTGCTGATGCTTGCGCCGCCGGAGGTTCTGGACAGCGTGATCGTGCATGAGCTTTGCCACAGGCTGCATCCGAACCATTCGCGCAGTTTTTATGCGGCGGTGTACCGGATCTTTCCGGATTACGCCCGCTGCGACCGCTGGCTGAAGCAAAACGGCCCCGCCCTTCTCCGCCGCGCAGGGTATTGAATAAGGTATCGCTTCGCGATGATTGATAATGGGCTCCGCCCAAACCCGCCAAAGGGACACTGTCCCTTTGGAATCCCATTTAAAGAAAAGTAAGTAAATACATCTTTTTATTATGTTTTGAAGCCTTGAAACAATATCCCCGGCGAGGCGTATGAAGGCGTGCAGCCCCCATTTTGAATCCGTCTGAGTCACTTTATCTACAAGCAAAGGGCGCCGGCTTGCCTGCCGACGCCCTTTTTCTGCTTCTGAAACCGGATCAGTTATAAGCCTTTGTCCGGTAAAATTCCTGCACGACGAGCTGCGTGTCCTCTGCGGAGCCGATGCGCATCACGTAGTAACGCTTGTAACCGAGCTTATCTGCAAGGGTCGCATACACGGAAAACAGCGCGTTCTGACGGAGCCTGCGGTCAACTGCATAGATCATCTGGCTCATATCCTGATCAAAATTCTTCATCTGATCCTCTGTGTAATGATACACGATCTCGGTGCAGCAGAGCTTGTCGTTCTGGTCAAAGATCAGCGAGATATCCGCCGGCTTATCGCAGGGATAGAGCGAATAGGTCGAGAACGAGGTCGTATCCACGACGACCGGCTTCTTTACCAGATCATATTTCAGGCCGCTCTGTCTCATGAGCACCTGCCTGTCCTCATTGATGCTGCCGGAGCCGGTAATATCGCTGTTATTGCCGTGCTCGTAAAGACCGACATGATCCTTGCGCGTAAAGTGATCGTTCCCGGTAAAGACGTCAACGATTCCCGGCATATTCGGGAACAGACGCCATGTGCGGCAGTAGATGAAAAAGCCCGCAACAAACGATACGATCAGCAGGGCCGCCAGAATGAGGATGAGATTGCGCAGCGTATGTTTCTTTTTGCTCTGCGCTTCATTCTGATTGTTAACCATTATATGTAATACCTCCCTAAAAGAAAAACAAGCGGAAAAAGCGATGCAGCGCCGGAGCGCTGCCTCGCTTTTATTTCGTTTTGCAGATCAGCCGAGCACTGCCACGACTTCGTAGGTGCCGCCTGCCGGAAGCACCGGAACGACATTGCCCTCGACAGCCTTGCCGTCCACGGTCAGGGACTTGATGCCCTTGGACACATGATCCGGATTCTTGACCGTGATCTGATAGGTCGCGCCGCGGAACTTTCTGGTCGCGGTGAAGCCGTCCCATGCCTTCGGAATGGACGGATCGACCTTCAGACCGTCAAAGTCTGCGGAGATACCGAGGATATACTGTGAGATCGCAACGAAGTTCCATGCAGCCGTACCGGTCAGCCAGGAGTTCTTGCCCTCGCCGAAGCGGGAAGCGTCCTTGCCTGCGATCATCTGACCGTAGACATACGGCTCGGTCTTGTGCAGATCGGAAATCTCCTCGTTGAATGCCGGTGCGATCTTGCTGTAATACTCAAATGCCTTGTCGCCTCTGCCGGCATATGCCTCTGCGCAGATGATCCATGCATTGTTGTGCGTGAAGATACCCGCATTTTCCTTGTAGCCGCCCGGATAGGTCGAGATCTCGCCGTACTGGATATAGTACTTGGAGAATGCCGGGTTGTTCAGCACAAGGCCGTACTTGGTATTGAGATACTTGTCGATCGAATTGAGCGTCTTGATATCCGCGCCCTGATCCTTGCCGATCTCGGACATGACTGCGAAGCCCTGCGGCTCGATGAAGATCTTGCCTTCCTCGCACTCCTTGGAGCCCATCTTGGCACCGGAAGCGTCGTAGGCACGGAGGAACCATTCGCCGTCGAAAGCGGATTCCATGACGTTTTTCTTCATCTTGTCGATCTCAGCCTGTGCCTTTGCAGCCTCATCGTCCTTGCCGAGGTGCTTCAGGATGCCGACATAGGTCGGGCCGACATAGGTGAACAGTGCCGCGACCATGACGGACTCTGCGACCTTGGAATAACCGCCCTCAGCCTTGAACTTCGGGTTGGTGTAGGTCTGGAAGCTCTCGCCCGGCTTATCGGAGAAGCAGGAGAGGTTGATGCAGTCGTTCCAGTCTGCGCGCATGGCAAGCGGCAGGCCGTGCGGACCCAGATTGTTGACGATGTGATAGAACGAAACCGTCAGGTGATCGAGCATCGGCTTTGCTTTGGACTCATCATTGTCATACGGAACCGGCTGATCGAGAATTCCCCAGTCTCCGGACTCCTTGATATAGGCACCGACGGAAAGGATCATCCACAGCGGGTCATCGGAGAAGTCGCCGCCGATATCGGAATTGCCCTTCTTGGTGAGCGGCTGATACTGATGATAGCATCCGCCGTCCTCGAGCTGCGTGGAAGCCAGGTCGATCAGTCTCTCTCTTGCTCTGTCCGGGATCTGGTGGACGAAGCCGAGGATATCCTGATTCGAGTCACGGAAGCCCATGCCTCTGCCGATGCCGCTCTCGAAGTAGGAAGCGGAACGGGACAGGTTGAAGGTGACCATGCACTGATACTGGTTCCAGATATTGACCATGCGGTTGACCTTGTCATCCGAGGTATTGACATTGAAGATGCCGAGGAGCTTGTCCCATGCAGCCTTCAGCTCTGCAAGACCGGCAGCGACCTTTTCGGGCGTGTTGTACTGCTCGATCATCTTGTAGGCCTTTTCCTTGTTGATCGTCACGCCGTCCGCTTCAAACTTCCTGTCTGCGGGCATCTCGACATAGCCGAGGATAAAGACGAGCGTCTTGGATTCGCCTGCTGCAAGGGTGATCTCCTTGTAGTGGGAAGCGATCGGGGACCAGCCGTCCGCGAAGGAATTGGTTGCCTTGCCGTCCAGCACAGCCTGCGGATCGCCGAAGCCGTTATAAAGGCCGATGAACGAATCGCGGTCGGTATCGTAGCCGTCGATCTCATCGTTCACGGTATAGAATGCATAATGATCGCGTCTGTCTCTGTATTCGGTCTTGTGGTAAATGGTCGAGCCCTCGACCTCAACGCGGCCGGTGGAGAAGTTTCTCTGGAAGTTGGTGCAGTCATCCTGCGCATCCCAGAGACACCACTCGGCGAACGAGAAGAACTTGAATGTTTTAGCAGCGGAGCCTTCGTTGGTCAGAACGACCTGCTGAACTTCACCGTCGTAGTTCTGGGGGACAAAGAAAGTGACTTCAGCCTTCAGGTCATTCTTCTTGCCGGTGATGACGGTATAGCCCATGCCGTGGCGGCACTCGTAGAAATCGAGCTCCGTCTTGACCGGCGACCAGCCCGGATTCCAGATCGTGCCGTTGTCGGAGATATAGAAGTACCGGCCGCCCATGTCGATCGGCACATTGTTGTAGCGGTAACGGGTGATGCGGCGCAGACGGGCATCCTTATAGAAGCTGTAGCCGCCGGCGGTGTTGGAGATCAGGGAGAAGAAAGCCTGCGTTCCGAGGTAATTGATCCACGGATAAGGCGTCCGCGGAGACTGGATGACGTATTCCTTGCGCGCGTCATCGAAGTGACCGAATTGTTTCATGGTTGTACGCTCCTTTTGCATATATCATTCAAATATTCAATCAAGTGCATAAACTGCACAGATATACCTAATTATAGCACAACTTGCACAAAATTACAACCCGCCAAATTCACGAATTTTCCATGTCATCCTACAGCATATTCCACAAACTACCCGTGAAAACTGCGGATTCCTGTCGGATTTGACAAGGTGCGGTCTGTTTTCCGCGGGATCCGTTTGCTTTAATGCTGTGCAATCCTCATAAAAGGATGTTGCTGCCGTTTGGCCGTCGTGAAACAATCCGTACAGCGCAATGCAAAAAGGGTGCCGGCTTCTCTGCCGGCACCCGATTTGTAGAGTTCGTTACTCCGCCGCAGATAGCTCTGCAAGCGGTGAAGCGGTGACCTGCACCCCGTTTTCATAGGTATAGACCAGTGCCGTGACCGCCGCGATATCAGAGGTCTGCACCGGTTCGCTGTAGCACCAGACCATGCCGTCATCCGTGCCGCGGCCGTAAGCAAACTGCTTTACGGCATCGCCCGCGGAGAGAATGCCCGCGTCGTAAAGTGCCTGCGTCTCCGAAGTCCCGCCCGCATCGAGCAGTCTGGTACCGTCGGTCAGCGTGACCATGAACCCGACGTCTGCCGTGTCGCTGTGATTTTCTGCTGTCAGCGAGAGGCTGTCCGCCGTGACGCGGAAATCATCCGTAGCAAAGACCCGCGGTGCCGCGGCATTCTGCACGGCGATCTCCGCAGACCATGTGCCGGAGATGACCGCCCCGCTGCTTTCCAGCAAAGAAGCTTCCGTTTCGGCGGTGCGGCCGTCAAGGTTTTCCGCCTGCCAGAGTGCCTTCCAGTCATCCGTGCTCATGGAATCCGCGCCGTAGTCTGCGCGCCACTGTTCCTGCGCCGCCTGAATGCCAGCACGGACTGCGCCGATCTGCGCCGGTGTATACGCATTTTTCAGCTCCGCCCGGATCGTGCTGCCCGCAAGCTCCGGTGCCGCGAGATAATAGGTCAGGTAATACGCATGGCCGGACGGGTCAGCGGTGAGTGTTTCCGCTCTGTCAATGCCGCCCTCGATCAGAGAACCGTCTGCGCGGTAGAAATACGGCACAAATACGGCATCCTCCGGCAGAACAGTTCCGTTCTGCGGGATCAGCTCCAGAGAGAGCATCACGGTGCTGTTGTCGCTGTACATGCCGACTGTCGAAACGCGCAGGCTGTCGCTGCCTGCAAAGACCGTTTCGTCCTCCTGCATGAACTGCTCCATTGCAGCCGGGTCTGCGGCATCGCTCATCAGCGGCAGATTTTCCGCATCCGAGAGCACCGTCCGCCCGAGGATATTTTTGAACAGATCGAGCCGTCCGGAGACCGCCGCCGCGCTGACGCCGAATACCGCAGCGGCCGCCGCCGCTGCCGCGATCATCACGGGCAGACGCCGTTTCTTCGTCTGCCGGATGCGGGATGTTCCGGTTTTCTGCATGACGAGCTGTTCAATGCGGTCGGTATTGCAGGGTTCCTCCTTGATTTCCGGGAGCGTCCCGTCATAGCCTTTGAACAGATCAAACAGATTCATTTTCATAGCAATAACCCCTTTCCCTGAGTTCCGCGAGCAGCTTTTTCCTTGCGCGGAACAGTCTTGTTTTTGCAGCCGTTTCCGAGAGCTGCAGGCTCGCCGCGATCTGCGGGATATGCTCACAGAAGAAGTAAAACCGCAGCAAGATATCCCGGTCGTTCTCCGCCATGCCGCCGATCACCGACCGCACGGCTTCGGAGAGCATTTTCTGCTCCGTTTCCGCCGCGATATCGCTGCCGCTTGTCAGCGTGACTTCATCGAGCGGCACCGTGAAATGCATCCGGCGCAGACAGTCGATCGCCTGATTCCGCGCCAGCACGCCGAGATACGGACGGAGCCTTTTGCCGTTCAGCTTATCCGCATTCTGCCAGACGGCAACGAATACGTCTGCGGCCATTTCCTCTACGTCGCTTTCATTGAAGGCGCCTCTGCCGACGTTCCGGATGACCGTGCTGACATATGCACTGTACTGCCGGATCACATCGCGCAGGGCATTCTCATTCTGCTGCCGCAGCAGCCTGATGAGCGTTTCCTCCTGCATCCCGTGCACCTCCTTCCTCTGCCCTTATGAACGCAGCAAGCCCATGAAAGGTTACACAATATTATACCTGATTTTGAAAATGCGGTCAATGCCCCCGCTTGACAAACGCCCCGCGGCACGATAAAATAAAGAGAGAAAAAATTTTTTGATTCCCTGTAACGAAAACCGTCCTGCGTTGTCTTACGGACAGAAAGGGGGAAACCTCATGGATGTTGAAGCGCTTTACAACCAATATTTTCATTCCGTTTATCTGTATCTGTGCTCGATCTCGCGGGACGAATCGCTCGCGGAGGAGCTGACGCAGGAAACATTTTTCAGGGCGGTCAAAGCCTCGGACAAATTCCGCGGGGACTGCGACGTCCGTGTCTGGCTCTGTCAGATCGCAAAAAATCTCTATCTGACGCACTGCAGGCGGCAGAACCGCTATACCGGTGAGGAAATCCCGGAAACACACGCAGATACGGGCGTTTCCGTTGAGGAGCATCTCGAAAACACCGAGCAGGCCATGCAGATCCACCGCATTCTCCACGGGATGAAGGATCCGCAGAAGGAGGTCTTTTCGCTGCGGGTATTCGGGGAGCTCAGCTTCCGGCAGATCGGCGATCTGTTCGGAAAGACCGAAAGCTGGGCGCGCGTGACCTTTCACCGCGCAAAGCTGATGATCATGGAAGCATTAGAGGAGGAATCAAAATGAGCAAGAAGAATTGTGAACTGATCCGTGACCTGCTGCCGCTCTATGCAGACGGCGTATGCAGTGAACTCTCGAAAAAAACCGTCACAGAGCATCTCGCAGAATGCAAAGAATGCGCGGCGGAGCTGGATAAAATGAACCGCAAAATTTCCATTGAGGCGGACAGGGATATCTCCGCGATCAGAAAGATCAAAAAGCGGATGCGCCTTGCAAAGGTCGCCGCCGCGGCGATCGCAGTCATTCTGGCCGCTGCCGGACTGTTCGGCGGATTTATCTGGGCGACGACGGACTGCACCATGGACTACGACAAATACAATCTCGCGGAGAATGTCCGTGTCGAGGAGGATTCCGAGGGGAAGCTCTGGCTCTGCATGAAGGGCAATGCAGCCGCGCTGTCCTGCTATATCAGGCCGACGATCAGCGATACAGACGGCAATCACTTCGGAACAGACCAGCCCTTTAACAAGGATAAAAAGGCGGGCAGGGGCTATACGCTCAAAATGTTCCGCATTGCAAAGCTGATCCCGTGGTCTGTAAACAGCTATGAGGAGCGCATCGAGGTCAAGCTGAATGAGGACAGCCCGATCAATTATGTGTTCTACTACGACGATGTGACCGACACGGAACATGTGCTCTGGCGGGCAGACACTGCTGAATGAGCGCATTCGTTCCGGCATCTCTGCGCGTTCAATAAAAAAAGCCATAGTACATCTGACCTTGCGTCAGAGCTACTATGGCTTGTTTTTTTCTGAATCAGCACGCCGGGTTCTCATGCCTGATCCGGCGGAGACGGTGCTTTTTTCGGATCCGCAGCAGCAGCATACAGCAAAGAATGCCGCAGAAGGCACCCGCAAGATCAATGCAGACATCGCGGAGCTCGCAGCTTCTTCCGGCGACAAACCGCTGGTGGATCTCATCCGAGCAGGCGTACAGCAACGCCAAAAGCGCCGGCAGCGCGATCCCCGTCAGGCGGGGGTGCGATTGTCGGCGGATCTGATCCGGTCGGAAGAACAGGCGGAGCGTCATGGCCAGCAGCAGGCCGAGCACGGTAAACTCCGAAAAATGCCCGAGCTTGCGGAACAGCGTATGCACGGCGCGGATGATCTGTAACTGCGCCGCGGCTGTCCGCTGCTCCCAGTGCGGTACGATCACGCTCAGGATCCCCCGCAGCAGGCCGCGGCTGAGCGAGCTGGATTCCGCCGCATTGCGGGAGGAGAACCAGAAGATCACGCCCATCCAGACCAGTGTCAGCAGGAGCAGGATCCGGAATGCGGTGCGGCGGCTGCGCATTACTTGTTCCAGTTTTCCTTCTCGCGCTTCAGATCGTTGAGCAGCTCGTTCAGGCGGTTCTCGGTCGCATTGAGCGAGGTCAGCACATAGGACGCAGTTGCCTCCTTGGTCTCCTCACACTTGGTCTTGGTCTTTGCGAGGATCTCGTGCGCTCTGCGCTTGGCTTCCTCAACGATCGCGTTTTCCGCGACCAGACCCTTTGCGCGCTCCTCGGCACCGTGAATGATGCTTTCGGCATTCGACTGTGCTTCCTTCATGATGCGGTCGCAGTCATAGTCGATCGTCTGCGCACGCTTCATTTCCTTCGGCATCGCGAGACGGATATCGTTGACCAGCTCGCGGAGACGGTCGCCGTCAATGAGGACTCTGTGTGCGGCAAGCGGGACTGCCTTGGCATTGTCCAGCATGTCATCCATTTCATCGAGAATATCAAATACGCTCATTCTGATTCATCCTTTCCGATTGCGTTTGCAAATTGCTGAACCTCCCGGATCGTCTGTGCACTGTCAGGCTTCGGGGAAGCTGAATAGATATTTTTCTTTCGCAGGCGGTCTGCGATTGCGGGGGCGATCTCCGGCGGCACAAAGCTGCTGATATCGCCGCCGAGCGTCGCGATCTGCTTGACGATGCTGGAGCTGAGATACATGTTCTCGGCAGCGGTCGTCAGAAAGACGGTCTCGGCTTCGGGGCAGAGCTTTTTGTTGCCGAGTGCCATCTGGAACTCATATTCAAAGTCGGTGACGGCTCTGAGGCCCTTGACGATCGCGTCCGCGCCGACCCTGCGGACATAATCCGCAAGGAGCTCGTCATCGAGAATGTCAATGACAATATTATCAAAATCCTTTATGACCTTTTCGATCATCAGCAGACGTTCGGTCAGCGTAAAGGCCGGGTGCTTTTCGAGATTCGCGGAAACGAGCACGATCACCTTGTCAAAGAGCTTTGACGCTCTCCCGATGATATCGAGATGTCCGAATGTGACCGGGTCGAAGCTGCCGGGGCAGACCGCGACGCGGCGTTTTTTTTCACTCATGAAGCGTTGTCCTTTCCTGTCGTTTTTTCTGTATGAACTATCAGAGCGAGAGCCTGCAGTCCGGCGCATAAAGCGGCAGCACTTCGGAAAGTGCGTCTGCGATCTCCCGGTAAAATTTATCGTTGGAGCGGAACAGCGGAATTTCCTCTGTGCGGTATTCCTTCTGCAGCCCGTCACGTGTCCAGATGTTCAGAATCACGCAGGGATGCTTGCCGTGCCGGACATGTCCGAGGATTGCGGCGAGATCGGCAAGCGGGATATATGTGATGAAATCGTCCCGCCGCATCAGATAGCTGCGCGTCAGAATGATCCGCTTGCAGGGGAGCAGTTGTTCGTTTTCCGGATCCGCCAGCACCGCCGCGATTTCATCGGGGGCACCGTAGCGGCTGAACGGTTCGCCCTGCTCTCTGCTGCGGATAATACCGATTTGTTTTGCAATATCCCTGACCGGATAATACACGCAGAGAAACCAGAACGGCAGCAGGAACATTGCCCAGAAATTCTGTTTGAAATCCTGAAAGAGCGGGACGGTCATGCCGACTGCAAACAATCCGACTGCCGCGAGAATCAGAATATCCGTGACGATCCGCCGGACGGCTTTCCGGCTGATCTTCCGCAGGAGCTTTTCTCCGGTCATGTTCTGATAGAGCTGTTCCATTTCAGTCTTCTTTCGTGTTCCGGTAAACACTTATTATTATTTTACCATATTTTTTTGGCTTTTGCAAGTCAAAATGAAGAATTGTTTGCGGTAATTTGCATTCCGGCTCATGTTCGCAGACAATAATGCCGTTTTTCTGCATTTTTTCGGCCAGAACCGGCAGGATCTGCAGCAGGGTGTCATGCCGGTAGGGCGGATCGAGGAAGGCGATATCGAACTTTTCGGTGCACCGCTGCAGGAAGCTCAACGCGTCTGTTTTGAGGATCACGGCGGTATCGGAGAAGCGGCAGGCCTTGACATTCTGTTTGATGCAGTCGATTGCACGCTGGTCGCTGTCGATGAAGGTCGCATGGCGCGCACCGCGGCTTAATGCCTCAATGCCCATTTGTCCGCTGCCCGCGAACAGATCGAGCACGTTTGCGCCGGGAAAATCAAACTGCAGGGAGGAACAGACCGCCTCCTTGACCTTGTCGGTCGTCGGGCGGGTGTCCATGCCCTCCGGTGTCACGAGGCGTCTGCCTCTTGCGGTTCCGGTGATGACTCGCATGATCTATCTCCTTTCGCGGGGCGTTCCCCGCATCCGTTCACGATTCGTTATTCACTCTTTACTGCCGGAATCGGCATATTTCCGGAACTCCTCCGGTGTGCCGCGAAAGACGTTGAGGTCGATCAGCACATCGCCGCCGGTATAGCCGTCCAGCATTCCGCGGGGGTTATACTGCCAGAAGGTCCACTGCGGCTCAAAATCGTCCGAGGGCTCCGTAAAAATGCTGCGGATCCAGAGCGTATAGTCCAGATCGGTATCCTTGAGGTACTGCGTCCAGCAGGTCCTTGTGGTGTAGATGATCGGCTTTCTGCCGTAGGCATCCCGCAGTCTGCCGAGCAGAATGCGCAGGTTCCGGCGCACCTCGTCGGGTTCGGGCAGGTTGTCGGAGCGGTAAAATTCCAGATCAATGACCGGCGGCAGCGCATTCTCGCTGGCCGGCACGACCGCGCAGTAATTGTCCGCCTGCGTTTCGGCGGCACTGTCAAAGCTGAAAAAGTGGTATGCACCGACCGCAAGCCCCGCGGCACGGGCGTTTTCCCAGTTCTCGGCAAAGCAGTCGTCCACAGTGCCGGAGCCCTCCGTTGCCTTCAGGAACGCAAATGTGATGTTCTGCGAGGCGATCGTTTCCCAGTCCATCTGCCCCTGATAATGCGACGCATCCACGCCGCGCACGGGATATTTCCGGCGGGACGGCATATTGAACCAGAGCACGCCTTCGCGGAACATCTGAACGACAAAGATCCCGAGCAGCAGCAGTACACCGATCAGAAGGAGCCTGCGGCGGCGCGGGGAGGGTGACGATGCGGTTTCGGTTTTGGTCTCGCTCATTGCTTCTGATCTTCCTCCGTGATGATGATGCCGGAATCGGCGAAGGCAGTCTCCGTCGCGCAGATCACGACATTGCCGAGCCGGCTGTCATCCTGAAACTGATACAGCCGGTCGTATTCGGTGCTGCCGGTTTCAAACATTTCGTAGAAATCGGCGGTATCCTGCGCGGTGTTGAGGCGGTAGACATAGAGAAACTCACTGTCTTTTTTTGCTGTGAAAATGCTGCCGAGGGATTCGTCCTCCGTAATCTTCACAGTATAGGATTTGTCCTCCATTTTCTTTTGCAGCTTCTCGTTTTTCGGTATCTTCGGGCCGCCGCAGCCGGTCAGCAGCATCATGCAGCCGAGCACCGCGCAAAGAGCTTTCCGTTTCATAATCGCTCTCCTTTTGTACTATTTATATGATATTGGCAATATATTGCCGCAAATGAACGCATCACGCCCGCACAAGGATCTTTGCACCGTAGGGCGAAAGCGGCAGCTTGCTCTGATAGATCTTGCCGGTCTCGTAATCCTTGAGCGCGTAAGGCAGCGTGACGGATTTCTGCTCTCTTGTCCAGTTCATCACGAACAGGAATTCGGTGCCGTCTCTCCCCTGCCGCGCCGCAGCCGCAACGCCGTGCGGGAAGGTCGTATCGAGCACCGGATGCACGCCGAGACGCTCTGCCAGCTCCGGCAGAAAATCGGAGAAGAAGCGGTCCTCCGCAAAGCCCGCGAGATAATACGCGGTGCCGCGGCCGCAGGCATGGCGCGTCAGACAGGGCAGGTCGTCCGGCATACAGGGATTGCCCGTGTCGTAGACGCCCAGCACCTCCGCGCCGGCCGGTGCGATGCGCTCGCAGAGCTTTTCCAGACGGTAGCTTTCCGCAAGCGGGAACGGTGCCTTCACGATATGCATGGTCTCATGCTGACCGTCATAAAGCGGGTCGGATTCGAGGAAGCGGATGCCCGCCAGCTCGGCAAGTCCCCCGCCCGGCGTATCGCCCGTGAAGCAGAGGTCGTGTTCGTCCGCAATGCCGGTGTGCATCGTCAGGACGACCGTGCCGCCGGATCTTGCGTAATCGCAGATGCGCTTTGCGGTATCGCCGCGCAGCATGTAAAGCATCGGCACGCAGAGCAGATGATAGCCGGAAAAATCGGCTTCCGCGTTCACAATGTCAACCGCATAGCCGGTTTTCCAGAATGCCTTGTAGAACCGCAGCATCAGCCCGGTGTCGCCGATGCCGTCGTTCCGCGGCCCCTGCGCGTCATTGACCGCCCAGTGACTTTCCGTATCATACAAAATCGCGATGCGGGCGTTTGTCCGCGCACCGCAGAGCGCATCGAGCTTCTGCAGCGTGCGTCCCAGCTCGCTGACCTCCTGAAATACGCGGGTATCCGTTCGGTTTGCATGTGTCATGACGGCACCGTGCAGCTTTTCGCAGCCGCCCCGGCTCTGCCGCCACTGAAAATACTGGATCGAATCTGCGCCGTGTGCCAGTGCGGAAACGGCGGTCAGACGGTGGAATCCCCATGTTTTCGGCCGGCAGACCGCCTGCCAGTTCGTATTGGACGGCGTGTTCTCCATGAGCAGGAACGGCTTGCCGAGCATCGAGCGGCAGAGGTCGGAGTAAGCGTCCGCGGGATAAGCCTGTTCGGATTCGTCGCCGTCAGCACTGCTGTGCCATGCCGGATAGCAGTCCCATGAGACGATGTCCAGCGATTTCGCCAGTTCGGGATACCCGATGCCGTCATAGAACTGCATGAAATTCGTCGTGACCGGGATCAGCGGGTTCTCCGCCTTCAGCGGCGCGATCTCGTTTTCGAGGAAGCTGCGCGTCTGCGCGGAGCAAAAGCGCTTCCAATCAAGGTTCAGCCCGTGGATGCCCGTTTCCCCGATCGGCGAGGGCGATTCGATCTGCTCCCAGTCCGTGTAGGTATGCGACCAGAACGCCGTCCACCATGCCGCGTTCAGCGCGTCAAGGGAGCCGTAGCGCGATTTGAGCCATTCGCGGAATGCTGCCTGACAGAGTTCGCAGTGACACGCCCCCTGAATCTCATTGCTGACATGCCAGAGGATGACGGCGGGATGATGCGCAAAGCGTTCCGCCAGCTTCGTATTGACCGCCCGCACCTTTTCGCGGTAAACGGGCGAGGTATAGCAGTGATTGTGCCGTCCGCCCGGCAGCTCCCGGACGCGGTCTGCCCGGACGCGCCGCACCTCCGGATATTTCGCGGCGAGCCACCGGGGCTTTGCGCCGGAAGGCGTCGCCAGCACGGTGCGGATGCCGTTTGCATAGAGCGCGTCAATGATCTCAGCGAGCCAGTCAAGACGGTAATCGCCCTCCGCCGGTTCCAGTGCCGCCCATGCAAAAATACCGAGCGACACGCAGTTGATGCCGGCCTGCTGCATCTGCAGGATGTCCTGCGAGAGGATGTCCGGGCGGTCGAGCCACTGCTCCGGGTTGTAGTCACAGCCGTGGAGAATGTGCGGATACGGGGTCGCGGTCTGCATGAGGGACGCCTCCTTTTCAGATAATTGACAGTTAATGTTATTATAACCGATAATCGGGATACAGTCAAGAAAAATATGAAGAATCGTGCGGAAAACCTGATCTGCGGTCAACAAAATTCTACTGACAGGCTAAAACAGCAAAGCTTTAACGCGGCAAATCAAAGTCTGAAAATGCTTTTAATACAGAAACAGGCCGGAATCGAAACAAAAATTATAGGATATGTCAAATTTAAATACGATATGTATAATTATGTTGCCGGAATACGTAAAATTGAAAAGCACAAGCTTCCGCAACAAAATTTCATTTCAAAAACAATCGAAAATGAAGCAGATGCTCGCAAAACGCCTATACGTTGAATCTGTTGTGTACAAATCGCCGGAAACGGAACGCGTTTTTGGCTTGTTCGTGCTCTATATACCGGATTTTGGCTTATTTTCTGAAAAAAGGTTGACTTTTTACCGCGTTTGCAGTATAATATAATAGAATAGACAGCTGTACCCGATTTGTACGTAAAAATAATACAGTCTGTCTAAAAATAGGGAGGGATTACGAGAAAATGTTGAGAGAAATGTCTATTCGCGGTCCGTCGTAAGGATCCGCCCGCCGTGACGGGCTGCCGCACAGCCGGAAGGGCGCAGCTGTGCGGTGCGTTCGGAATGCGTCCGCAGGGAACGGGACAGCCGCAGCGAAGCGGCCGTGCCGTTCGGGGAGAGACAGCCGGCTATGCACCGGCTGAACAGGGGACGGCAGATGCGGGAACACTGCCGGATCAAATGAGAAGTATGTGAGGAGGAGTATTCAACATCATGGCTAAGAGCATAAAGGACCGGCTGCTGACGCTTGGGGCCGCGGCAGTAGTCGGTTTGAGCGCGATTCCGCTGAGCAACATCGCGGTTTCGGCCGACGAATTTTCCTATACGAAGGATAATCAGAAGGGTACCATTCACCTGCCTGAATCCGGAACAACGCACTGGAATGTTGACCCCAGCTATTTTATGACCGAATACGGCAGCCGGCTCAACGATGTGGAGTATGAGAACGTGCAGCGCCCTGCGGACGGCTTTGACGGCAGCCAGGTGCTTTACATCAACATTGATATGGCCGGCTATGACGAGTTCGTTCTGCCGAGTGTCAAGAATCCTGTGGGTCATGATTCATGGGGCGAAAGCTCGGCGATGGTCGGCACGAACGTGCTGTGGACGTTCTATGATTCGTCCAAGAGCGACGGCGCATTTGAAGGCACGATCAATATGGGCGGCGGCGGTTTCTACGGCTCGATCCTTGCGCCGAAGGCAACCGTCAATGCGGCAGGCAACATCGACGGTACCGTCATCTGCGAAAACTTTGAGGGACGTCAGGAGTTCCATAAGGCGGAGTTCCTCGGCGCACAGCTTGACGAAAAGGTCGCGGAGCAGATCAACATCACCGGTGAGAAGAACTGGGCGGTCGGCGCGATGACGATGGCGCTTCCGGAAAGCGTCACATTCAAGCTTTACAGATCGAGATCGTCTGAGCTTGATCCCAAGACCTGTGAAGAAAAGGCAAAGACCTACGGCGTACAGACGGAGGGTCCTGCCGGGCCGAATGCCGTGAAGTACGGTGCAGACGGGATGCCGATCACACAGGGCAAGTACGAGGACAGCCAGTGGTATACCGGCGGCCCGCTCGGCGTGGCAGGCAATTTCGGCGTAACGGCGTTCGGTACGTTCAGGCACTGCACGCACTTCAACGGAAACGTCGCCTGCCGCAATATGGAGGTATACGTCGGTTCTCCGCTCGGCCCGAACGTGGGCAACAAGAAGATCGTATCTGTCGTTACGGACAAGATTGACGTTGTGAGCGGTTCCTACGGTGCGCCTTATGATCTGTTTGAACTTCAGCAGGAGACGCTGATCTATCCGGAAAACATGTATCTTGCACGCTGGGGAACCGATGCGGACGGCCAGGCCGTGAACAAACTGACATATCCGTATAATAAGGCAACCAACGGGTTCCAGCTGGGCGGATACAACAGCACACCTTCCTCAGCGGGTGCGGATCCTGATTTCATGCTGCAACTCGACGGACAGAATAATGAGTACAAGTTCCTCCACTGCGGCGCAGACTTCATGGATATGGACAAGCTGCAGAAGGACTACATCAAGCTGGCGAATGACATCGTGAACGGCTATGATCCCTCCAAGGATGCGCAGGAGGATCTGGATGCGGTCGAGTATGTCGGCCAGATCACTGTCTCCGAAGGAACGGACTGGAAGGGCGTCTTTGAGAAGCTCGACAAGACCGATTCCAACGGAAACCTCTGGTACTATTATATTAAGGAAGACAAGATCAAGGGCACCGGCATGGGTGCGATGATGCAGTTTGTCGATTCCTATGAGGGCAATCCTCTCAGCGGCGGAGACGGAACAATCAGAGTCACAAACAGCTTCCGTGATGTCCGGTCGACTTCGGTCGATTTCTCGAAGCAGAGCGTGCTGGGCGGCGAGCTTGCAGGTGCAACGCTCACGCTGAGCGGCATCAAGACAAACGGCGAGGCCATCAATCTGACCGCAATGGGCTTCGGCGCATCGCAGTCCGTGCTTGAGCTCGGTGAAGGCGCACAGCCGGTCACGGATCACGGCACAACGGTTTCGTGGGTTTCCGGTACGACACCGACCAAGGTCAAGAACATGCCTGACGGTATCTACACACTGGAAGAGACCGCGGCACCGGATGGCTACAACATCACCACGAAGGTCACCTTCGAGATCAGAGATCAGAAGATCGTCAGGATCGGTGACACAGAGGTTACTTCGGACTCCAATACTATTATAATGGAAGATGCTCCGCTGAAGGACGTTGTCATCTCCAAGCAGAAACTCGGCGGCGAAGAGCTGAAGGGTGCAGAGCTGACGCTCACGGTCAGAAACTGCGCAATGGATCTGAGCAAGGTCGAGCTGGAGCTTGCGGCGGATGCAGAAGCGGGCAGCATCACGGCTGACGCAGTCAAGTGGACGTCCGGTTCCGCACCGACGACCGTCAAGGGTCTGCCGGACGGTATCTACACGCTCCATGAGGACACTGCTCCGATCGGCTACCACACGGCAACCGATATCGAGTTTACGATCGAAAAGGGCAAGCTCGTGAAGATCGGCTCGAGAGAACTGACTGAGGACGAACCGGTCGTCATGACCGACAAGGAGCTCGCGACTGTCGAGATCTCCAAGACGGGCGTGGACGAGCAGGAGCTGCAGGGCGCGACCCTGACGCTGACCGGTACCGACAAGAAGGGCAATGCGGTCACCTTTACGCTCGACCAGATCGAAAAGGGCGAAGAGGCAGAGGTGAAGTCCGGCGACGGTGATGCTATGGCACAGTGGGTCTCCGGCAAGACGCCGACCACGATCAAGCACATTCCGGACGGCACGTACACCCTGCATGAGGAGGCCGCACCGAACGGCTACTCCCTTGCAACTGATATCACATTCGTCATTGACAATGCAGAGATTACCCAGATCGGCGACAAGAGCGTGACGGGCACCAATACCGTTGTCATGAACAACACGACGCTCGCAAATCTCGTGTTCTCCAAGGCCGACCAGTTCGGCACAGAGGTCAAGGGCGCAAAGATGGAGCTGACCGGTCTGACCGACAAGACGGACGTGGACGGCAACAGAATCCCCGTGACGTTTGACACCGCGAATGTCGAGCTCGGCGAGGACGCGGCACTCGGCGCAAATGCCGACAGCACCAAGCTGGAGTGGACCTCCGGCAGCACCTCTACCAACATTAAGAATCTGCCGGACGGCGACTACATGCTCCATGAGGAAGCAGCACCGAACGGCTATGTGAAGGCAACTGACATCCCCTTCACGATCAGGAACGGCAAGCTGACTGCGATCGACGGCAACCCGGTCGAGGAAGGTCAGATCACGGTTCAGATGACCGACGAGAAGATCGTCGAGGTCGAGATCTCCAAGCAGGACGTCCACAGCGCAGAGCTGCCGGGCGCACTCCTGACCCTGACCGGCAAGGACAGCACCGGCGCAGCGATCAGCTTTGCTGACGGTTCCGTGAAGCCCGGCGAGGGCGCGACGGTCAAATCCGGCAGCGGCACTTCCCTGCAGTGGGAATCCGGCACCGCACCGACTGTCGTGACGAATCTGCCGGACGGCACCTATACCCTGCATGAGGACACCGCACCGGACGGTCACAATGTCGCGACGGATATCGTCTTTGTGATCGAAAGAGGCGAGCTCTTGACCGTTGACGGCAATGCGCCTGCCGAGGCAGGCAAGGTCGTCATGGTCGATACCGACCTGACCGATGTTGTGTTCTCCAAGGCGGATCAGTTCGGCGATGAGGTCAAGGGTGCGACCCTGACGCTCACCGGCAAGGACAGCAGAGGCAATGACGTTGTATTCAAGACCGCTGACGTCCAGCTCGGCGAAGGCGCAGTCCTGAACACCGCAGCAGACGGCACCACGCTGGAGTGGGTCTCCGGCAGCAAGACGACCCTTGTGAAGAATCTCCCGGACGGCAGCTATCTGCTGCACGAGGAGTCCGCGCCGAACGGCTACAACAAGGCGTCGGATATGCCCTTTGAGATCAAGGGCGGCAAGCTTTATTCGGTCATGGGCGTTCCGGTCGAGGAAGGCTGCAAGACCGTTCAGATGATCGACGAGAAGATCGTCGAGGTCAAGATCTCCAAGCAGGACGTTCACAGTCAGGAGCTGCAGGGCGCGACCCTGACGCTCACCGGCAAGGACAAGAGCGGCGATGATGTCACGTTCACGGAGGATTCCGTCACGCTCGGCACCGGCGCAGAGCTCAAGTCCGCAGAGGGCACCAAGCTGCAGTGGGTCTCCGGCAGTGCACCGACTGAGGTTCACGATCTGCCGGACGGCACCTACAAGCTGCATGAGGATACGGCACCGGACGGCTTCAATGTCGCAACGGATATTGAATTTGTGATCGAAAAGGGCGAGCTCAAAACAGTCAACGGCGAGGCACCGGAAACGGCAGGCACCGTCGTGATGACCGATATCGCAAAGGCAGAGGTCAAGATCTCCAAGCAGGATGCTTCCAACCATAAGGAGCTTCCGGGCGCAGTTCTGACACTGACCGGCGTGACCGGTGAGCTTGATTCGGACAATAATCCGGTCAAGGTTGTGTTCCCGGAGGGTTCTGTCGAGCCCGGCACGGGTGCGACGGTCGAATCCGGCAGCGGAACGGCCCTGCAGTGGAAATCCGGCACGGCACCGACCAATGTCAAGAATCTGCCGGACGGCACCTACACCCTGCATGAGGACACCGCACCGGACGGCTTCAATGTCGCAACGGATATCACCTTTGAGATCAAGAACGGCGAGCTGAAGATGATCAACGGTGTCGAGACTGAAGCAGGTGCAGACACCGTCACGATGTTCGACGACCAGATCGTCAGAACGCAGATCAGCAAGAAGGATCAGTTCGGCGAGGAAGTTCCGGGCGCAACACTGGAGCTGACCGGCAAGAGCGGCGGCAAGAATATCGAATTTGCACTGGGCTGCATGGAGCTCGGCGCGGGCGCAACGTCGCTCAGCACCTCCGGCGAAAAGCTGGCATGGGTCTCCGGCACCGGCGCGACCAACATCAAGGATCTGCCGGACGGCGAATACCTGCTCCATGAGGAGGCGGCTCCGAACGGCTATACGGTCTCGAATGACATGACGTTCAAGATCGAGGGCGGCAAGCTGACCGAGATCAACGGCGAGGCTGTCACCGAGGGCACAACGACTGTCACGGTGATCGACCACAAGCTCGCAGAGACCAAGATCAACAAGGCTGACCAGTTCGGCGCAGAGGTCGCGGGTGCGACCCTGATTCTGACCGGCAAGGACAGCGCAGGCAACAAGATCACATTCCCCGAGGGCTCCCTGAAGCCGGGCGAAGGCGCAGTTGTGACCTCCGGCAGCGGCGAAAAGCTCGAGTGGAAGTCCGGCACGGCACCGACCGACGTCAAGAATCTGCCGGACGGCAAGTACACGCTGCATGAGGATGCGGCACCGAACGGCTATCTCGTTTCCAGCGATATGACCTTTGAGATCGAGAACGGCAAGCTTGTGAAGATCAACGGCGCGGCTGTTTCTGAGGACACCGTCGTGACGATGATCGACGAGATGATCGTCGAGGTCGAAATCTCGAAGGCTGACCAGTTCGGCAAAGAGGTCGAGGGTGCGACCCTGCAGCTGACCGGCAAGAACAGCGCCGGCGATACGATTATCTTCCCGGCCGAGTCCGTGACCGCGGGCGAGGGTGCAAAGGTCAAGACCGATTCCGGCGAAAAGCTGGAATGGACCTCCGGCAAGGGCAGCACGACTGTGAAGAACCTTGCAGACGGCACCTACACGCTGCACGAAGATGCGGCACCGAACGGCTATCTCGTCTCCCACGACATGACCTTTGTCATTGAAAACGGCAAGGTCGTCAAGGTGAACGGCGAGGACTACACCGAGGGCAACGCAATCACGATGATCGACGAGCGTCTGGGCGATGTGAAGATCGCGAAGAAGGACGCATTCGGCGGCGAGGTCGAGGGCGCGACCCTGACGCTGACCGGTACCGACAAGGACGGCAACAAAGTTACATTCCCGGCAGGCTCCGTTGAGCTGGGTGCGGGCGCAGAGCTCGTGAACGGCAGCGGCGACAAGCTTGCATGGATCTCCGGCACAGAAACCACGAATGTTCTGAATCTCGTGGACGGCACCTACACGCTGCACGAGCAGACGGCTCCGACCGGCTTTGCAGTCGCGCAGGATATGACGTTCGAGATCGAGAACAGCAAGATCGTCAAGATCAACGGCGAAGCAGTCGCCGAGGGCACTGTCGTCGAGATGATCGACAAGGCACTTGCAGACGTCAAGATCTCTAAGCAGGATGCAGCCGACAGCAAGGAGCTCGAGGGTGCAACGATGCAGCTGACAGGTACCGACAAGGACGGCAATGCAGTCGCGTTCCCGGCAGGCTCTGTTGTTCCGGGCGAGGGCGCAGTCCTGACGACCGGCGAAGGCACCAAGCTCGAGTGGACGTCCGGCAAGGCACCGACCGACATCAAGAATCTCGTTGACGGTACGTATGTGCTGCACGAGGAAGTTGCTCCGGACGGCTACGAAGTCGCAACGAACATCACCTTCGTGATCGAGGACGGCAAGCTGACGAAGATCGGCACCGAGACCGTCGCAGAGGGCGAGAACCTGATCGTCATGTTCGATGACGCGAAGGTCACGACCACGGCCACCACAGCAACCACCGCTCCGGAGACTACGACGACTGAGGCAACGACCACCACCACCGCAAAGGCAACAACGACACCGGCAGTCACCACGACAACGGCTCCGGTTACCACGACCACCGCACCGGTCACGACCACAACGGCTCCGGTCACCACAACCACCGCGAAGGTTACGACCACAACGGCTCCGGTCACCACGACCACCGCAAAGGCAACGACAACTGCGGCTCCGGCAACTACGACCGCAAAGGCAACGACTACTGCGGCTCCGGCAACTACGACCGCGAAGGCAACGACTAC
>MSGZ01000037.1 GCA_001940925.1 Ruminococcus sp. Phil11 | reverse complement strand
GGCGTGACGAACCTGGATACACTTTGACGATGATGACGCTCTTTCCTTCAACCGTGCTGAAAGAAATATGCGGCGCGATTTTCGGCTCAATCGAATCGGAAACAGCATTGGTGATTCTATCCAACATCGAAAAAACTTCGGTGGTATCGACACCGACAATTTTTTTTGTTTCGTCCTCGACACCGATGATCAGTTTTCCGCCGGCAGAATTTGCAAAGGCGACGATGGTTTTCAATATCTTTTCGTTATTGTCCGGCAGAGATTTCGTGAATACAACATTCAACGATTCATCGCTGATGATCTCTTTGGCAGTCATGGCTCTCCCTCCTCTTTTTCAGAATTGTCTTTTTGGCTGGATTGTTTCCATTATAACACAGGAGCAAAAATGATTCAAGGTGTCAGTATTCCAGTTTGGAATGTTCTGCAGCGAAATCCAAAAGTTCTTTTTCCTGCTGGCGCGGCATCAGAAGCATTTGCTCGGTCATCTCAAAATATTTCGTGTACGCAGGCGTACGGCTGCTATCCGAATACAACACCAAAGAAAGAATATCGCGCATAATGTTCGTTCCCTCCGGAATGTGCAGCGTAAGCTCTGCCGCACTGTGCGCCGGTACCGTAATACAGTATCTGTTTTCATCGGGCAGTTCCCGCAGCGGATTATCGCAGAGATACCCTGTCAGAAATCCGCGCTGCCAGAGCGGAAGTGCCGCGTTATCGCATACAAGTTCCTCTTCGCGCTTATAATCGTACAAAGCAATCTCCGTGCGGAACACAGCATCTTCTTCGCCCGAATTCATCAGCGTGAAATAGAGAAGCTGTTCCTCCTTGCAGTAGCCGATGCCGAGGGTGCGAAGCGGATTATTGTCTGCTTCATGCTCCTGAAAATACATCAGGATTCTGCGCATCGTATTCGCAGGCTGGAGATAATTCCATGGGTTCAGCAGTCTGCCGTCATCCTGTTCGGCTTCCAGCCGTTCCTCTTCCTTTTGAAGCCATTGCAGCTCCCTTTGCTGATTGGCAATACATTTGTTATAGCTCGAAACGGCAAGTGAATCTGTCGGGTGCGGCATTTGTTCCAGATCATCCCCAGTTTTCTGAAAATAGTCGGAAAATGCTGTATCCGTGAGCTGCTCTGGAACGGAACAAACTATAGTAGTTGTGACATCCTGCGATACCATTTTTGCTGCAGAATAAAACAGTATTCCTGCGCTGAAACCAACAATCAGCATGGCTGCAAGTCCGCTGATGCGCTCAAAGCGCGGCCATGCAGTGACAGGTGTTTTTTTCCGGACAATTCGTAAGCTTTGCGGCTGTTCTTCAGATTCATCGCAAAGCATCTGCATCATGTTTCGTCTGGAAGCCGTGCTGATATGCATAGACTGAACAAAGCTGACATATGCATCAAGATTCTTTTTCTTCATATCATATTGCCTCCTCATCAAATGCTTTTTGCAGCAGCTTTCTCCCTCTGCGGACGGCAGTTGCGGCGGTTCCGGGCGGAAGATGCAGCATTTTTGCGATTTCCAGAATTGTGTAGCCCTCCACAATATGCAGATAGACCGGAACGCGGTATTTTTCCGGCATTCTGCGAAGCGCACGCTTCACGGTGCGTTCCACGGAATTCGATTGCGCAAACAGATTGGTGTGATCGTCAAGCGGTTCCGTGCGCGTATATTCAGCGGAGCGCAGATAATCTTTTGCAAGGTTGATTGCGGTGCGCAGAAGCCACGGCAGAATGTGCGCATCGGTCATGCTGTCCTTTTGCTGCAATAGCCGGAGAAACGCCTCCTGTGTGCAGTCCTCGGCGGATTGCCGGTTTCCGGTCAGATGCCATACCGCCCGCAGAACGGTATCTGCATGGGCGGAATAGCTTTCGGCAACGCGGGAACGCTCCATTCAGCGCACCTCCTTCCGTAAAAATTAGTTTTCTGTCTCTTTTAATACGATTCAGCAGCGCATATTTATTCAGTCAGAATGCACAATGCTTCAGCCGGAACTTTATGCATTATTTTTTGAATATTTCTCCCGCACCCGTTCGTATTCAGGGTGAAAGGAGCTGATCTTATGACCCAGATCATACGAAGTCTGCGGGGACTCTGGCGAACAGAACGCCTGCTGTTCTGCATCATGACCGTCTGCATCTTTTCCTCTGCGCTGCTCATGCAGTTTTCCTACGGACTGTATCAGAATTATCATGTGACATTGCTGGAAAGCGAGGATGATCTGAAACAGATTTCGGCGTCAGTCGCGGACGGACAAAAGCTGCGTGTCGGTGATGTGCGCGAATATATCCGTGCGCTGCCGCAGGAGATCACGGACAATGTGACGAATTTCTTTGTGCCGGTGTATTTTGGCTGCCTCACAGATCACATTGACCGCACCGATGAAGAATGGGAAGCGCTGCGGAGAGAATATGCCGACCTGCTGTATGATGAGATTCCGGAGGATGTATGGCAGGAGGACAATCAAATCGGGCAGCAGATCGTGGATGCGGAGCAGGGCAGACTGGATCTGTCGGAGGATGAAATTGAACGCCTGTGGCAGAAACTGCTCGATCTCCGGGCGCCTTACCGCGAAAAGGACATTCAGCACCATATCTACGGCTACTACGAGGAAGAAGACCGTTATCTCGGTTCAATCGCGCTGCGGTTCACCTATCGCAACGGCGATTTTGCCCCGTCCGATCTCTATCAGGACAACATGGTGAAAAACGGCGAAATCAAGGACGGCGACCGCTTCTTCACCAAGGAGGAATACGCGACCGGCGCTCATGTGGTTTACAACGCTGGAAATGATGATGTCGCGGCGTATCTCAAGCTCGACGAAAACCACATTTCGATGTGGGGCGAACCTTACGAGGTCATCGTCAAAAAGGGCAGCGAGGCAGTTCCTGACCCGCCGATCACGGCAGTACCGGCAGACTGCTATACCCCGTCCGGCGATGTTTTCGGATTTGAATTCGACCGGAATATCCGGAAATCGGAATACGACACGATGCGGTCACTGGCGGAGGAGATCATGCCGGGCGTACTGGTATTTCCGGAGCTGCCGTTTCCCGATAATGACAGTATGTATCTTTCGCGGAATATCATGCTGATCTCGGCGCTGATCGCGGTGCTTTCCGTGCTGAATTTCGTACTGCTGTATCACTTCATTTTGCAGCGCCGCAGCCGCAGTCTGGCGATCTTCCGCATGACCGGCTGCACAGCGTTCAAAGCGGTGCGGATGTATCTCGGCGAATGCTTTTTGCTCGGTATCCCTGTATATCTGCTCGGGCTCGCAGCATTTCTGCTTTTGCTCAAATATGCATTCGGCAGCATTTTCCCGTATATGGCGGGTGCATTCAGCATCAGGGTATATGCCGCGATCTTCGGGATGTATCTGCTGACGATGCTTGTTATGCTGACAGTTATGGTCACGCATCATGTCCGGCAGAAGATTCTCAGCGAATACTATGGAAGGGAGGATTCATAAATGGCATATCTGAAAATGGCATTGGCAGCGCTCAGGCGTTCTAAGCTCTCGAATCTGCTGACGGTTTTGCAGCTTGCCGCTGCGCTGATCGTCACGGCAGTTATGGTGAGTGCCGTCTGTCTGCGGTTCCGGAAATATACGCCTTTTGCCGATTATTTCAACCGCGAGGGTTTTCTGATGAATACGGCAGGATGGGCGGAGTTCGGCGAGAGGGTTGCAGGCGGAGAATTGGAAAACTTTGGCAGCAATGAGCAGATCAGCAAGCATTTTTCTGCACCGGTTGAGGTCATGTGCCCGCGATGCGTTCCGTTCTGGGTGAATGTCGAGGCAAAAAACGATCCGCAGTGCAATCCGCAGCTCAATGCCTATACCGATGATTTTCTCGCACGGTGGACGCCGAAGCTCCGGACAGGCCATTGGCTGAAAGGCGACTCCGGCGGCGATGTAATCGAAGCGGTCGTAACCTGTAACGATTCCGAGTGGCAGGTCGGCGATACCGGTGAGCTGGAATGGATGGAGCTAGACGCAGAAGGCACACTTGATACGGTCGGGACTTCACCGCTCAAAATTGTCGGGATGCTGGAGGACGGCGAAGCGATCGCCGGTATGAGCAGCGTAAACACACAGGATTTCCGGCTGTTCTGGATGCCGTTTTCGCAGGACAGAGAGGGCAATTCGATCTATCTGCTCTTTTCGGCATCGCAGCTTGCCCGCCTTGCTCAGACCGATCAGTTTCATCTGCTGTTCGGGCGCACCATGCTTATCCGATACACCGAGCCGGTCACGGCGGAGCAGATCGAAACGGACTATAAAATGCTCGCACGGCAGGGCAATGCCGCTTATCTCATGAAAATGTCAGAGGTATGTGAAAACTCCAAGTCATATCTCTACACGGAGGTCTACAAGCTGCTGCCGGTCGTCATCATGCTGACGCTGCTTGTCGCAGTATCCAGCATCAGCGCGACCGCGATCTCCACGCGCAAGCGCCTGCACGATTACGCAGTCTTTGCCCTGAGCGGACTGCCGTGGGGCAGGTGCATCATCATCAATCTGCTGCAATCACTGCTGACGTCGGTTTTAGCTGGTATTCTTGCAGCAGTTGGAGCGTTTATCCTGCAATACACGCCACTGAAAGAAACCTTTTTTGTGACTGTCGGACTATGGCAGATTCTTTGCAGCGGTGTACTGATTCTGGTCTATCTGCTGATCTCGCTGCTAATGCCTAAAATCATGCTTAGCCGGAACAGCGTCCGCGAGATTTTGAAAACACAATGAAAAGACGGAGGGATATACCATGATTATACTCAAAAACATCAAAAAAGTCTATAACCCCCAAAAGGCAAATGCGTTTGAAGCGTTGCATGATGTCTCGCTTACCATTGAGGACGGCGAGCTTGCGGCAGTCATCGGGAAATCCGGTGCAGGGAAATCAACGCTGCTGCATATTCTCGCCTGCATTGATTCCTATGAGAAAGGAGAATACAAGATTGACGGCATCTCCACGGTAAATCTTTCAGAGCGCAGATCGGCACAGCTCCGCAATGAAAAAATCGGCATGGTCATGCAGGATTTTGCATTGGTCGAGGATTTTACTGCGCTGGAAAATGTGTTGCTTCCGCTTGAATTTGCAAAGCGAAAAAAGCCGAACCGAAAATTAGCCGCAATGAACGCACTAAAATCGGTCGGTATGGAGGAATATGCGAAAAAGCCGGTCAATAAGCTATCAGGCGGACAAAAGCAGCGTGTTGCCAT
Organism: Ruminococcus sp. Phil11; assembly: GCA_001940925.1. Taxonomy (GTDB): domain Bacteria; phylum Bacillota; class Clostridia; order Oscillospirales; family Ruminococcaceae; genus Firm-04. The sequence continues at coordinate 1,453 of MSGZ01000037.1, read as the reverse complement.
CGCAAGGGCAATCGTCAATGAACCGTCGGTCATTCTCGCAGATGAGCCGACCGGCGCGCTCGATTCCAAAACAGCAGCGGAAATCATGGGCGTTTTCAATGAATTGCACGCACAGGGCAAGACAGTTATCATCGTCACGCATGATATGGGTGTCGCTGAGCAGTGCGGACGGATTATTGAGATTGCAGATGGAAATTTGGTATCATAATAAAAGCAAGCCATGCTGACAGAGACTTCCGTTGGCACGGTTTCCTTTTGAAATAATTCCTTTTCTCTTGATACATCTTAATCTTTTAAGAAGACTTTGACATATCATTATTTATGATGAAATGGATGCTGGGGGATAATATATCGGGAAAACAGCCGCTTTGGTGCTTGGTCTCTATTTGAACTATCTACAGGAAATGCGTATCGATGATTGAAAGGAACACACGACTGATAAGCGGTGTGCAAAAAAATGCACACCGCTCTTTTGACCTCTTGACATCGAAACAAATGTTTGATATAATGATGCAGAGAACATCTGTTCCGACCAAAATTATGTTGAATCGTTTCCCGTTAGCAGGAAACAGCGATACAAACTTGAAAAGAAAAAGCGGCGTATTGATTTCAGGTGCGCCAACACCGATGTGAAAATTATGTGAAGACGCTGTTTTTCTGCCTCTATAGATTGACGCCACCCAATATCAGTTCCGACAAGCCGTTTCGGCTCATCAGAACAGACCGTCCCGCACGGCGAAACGGATTGGGCAAGTGCATTGACACTTGACGATTTCCGGTACAGCAGCACTAGAAAAATTTTTTCACGCTGCTTTTGATTTATGCTCCGCAAACGGAAACATTCCCGATACCCTTTTTGATAAACCTGATTTCGGCTCTGCGTCTGCTGTGTTTCAGAATCGAACGATGATGATCGAAGCGGAGAGTGATTCCTTGATGCAGTATAATCGAAGTCCGGCAGCCAGATGAACAGGAGGTGTGTTACCAAGCAGATGAATGTGAATGATGACAAGAAGTCTTTGAGTGGCGAAAGGAGGGATTCGTATTGCAAGAACAGCAGAGCGACGCAAGTGAAGATCATAAGGTTTTGATGTTTGTCGGCGTGTAACTCTTTATAGTACTTTACTTTTTCGCGGAGATGGTGTATACTATATCGTGAGGGTTATAGTGTATGCCTTGAGAAAAGGAGTATACTATGGCAAATGCAAAACAGATGCCATCCGGCAACTGGAGGGTTCAGATCTACCTCGGCATCAATAAGAAAGGTAAAAAGGAGAAGAAGTCGATCACAGCACCGACATGCTGGCAGGCTGAGATGCTCGCTGCGAAGTTCATCCAGAATATGCAGCTGGCAAAGAGCAGGTTCACGATTGCACAGGCAGTAAGGGACTACATTGACAGCAAGAAAAATGTGCTGTCGCCGTCTACGGTCTACGGTTATGAGAACATTCTC
>MSGZ01000036.1 GCA_001940925.1 Ruminococcus sp. Phil11 | reverse complement strand
CTGTACCTCATTGCTTTTACCCTTTCTGGTTTGATTATTTCTATTATACCAGATCTTTGGGTGTTTGTCGACTGCTCTGTCAGTATAACATATCAGTCTGCTGCAGGCTTTCAAGCTCGCCGCTGATCTCCTTTGCATAGGGGCGCTTGCCCGGTTCAACAACTAAAATGTTCATGTGAATGCTCCTTTGTGTTTATTCCGCTTCTCCTGCGGTAGTGACATATTAACTCTGAACCGAGGATATATCAAGCAATATCGGCAAAATAAATGTGACAAACATTGCCTGCATTTCAGCGCCGTATTGTACATCGCACAAGAGCCGCACACGCGCCCTGTGTGGGGCGGGTTACCGAAAGGGATACCGTTTGGAGGATATCCGTCCCGCGCCACATGTTGCAACGTGGCGGCTCTGTGCGCCTTATTCTTCGCCTTCGTACTTCTCGTGGATGATGCCGAGAATCTTGTCCTGTTCCTCGCGTCCGACGCCGATGCTTTCAAGCGCCTCACGCGTTCCGCAGTCGGGGCAGATCGGGCTGTTATCCACGCGGGAAAGAGCTGGTCGGGCGGTGTACGCCTGCCCGCATTTCGGGCAGATGTGCGGCTCGTTGTTGCGGTCTTTCATCGCTGCACCTCCTTTGTGCTGATTTCGTATGCGGCATCGAGAAACTTGGTATCGAAGCCGAAGTTCCGGTAGCCTTCCTCACAGGTGCGGATGTAGGCAAGCGACGGAATTCCGAGGCTGCGCTCCTCATGCATAATGTATACGAAAGCGGTCAGCTTCTTGGTCTTGCCGCTTGCCAGCTTCACCGGCAGGCGGACTTCCTTCTTGTAGTAGAAGGTCGGGCAGCCCTCGTAGGCATCCAGCCGCTTCTCGTCGTCGGCGGTGACCTCCCAGACCGCGATCGGAACGATGCCGTTCTTCTTCGGTTCGATGGTCAGGTACGCGCCGGTCTTGCTGCCCTTGTAAAGCAACTCGTAGTTGGGGATCACCGTAATGCCGATGGGCTTGGCGGTCGGGCAGCGGTACCGCATCTGGCGAATGTTCAGGTTCGAGCCGTAAGCAAGGTAGTACTTCTTTTCCATGTCAATCGTCCTTTCCGAAGGATGTCTCCTTCTACCACCCTAAGCCGCCCGTAGGCGGCAGGTGGGGAAAGGCGGCGGTTACTTTTCCGCCTTGCCAAGTCCGTATGCCTTGCGGAGCATCTCGCGGATGCCCCAGACGCTCACCTCCGGGAAGTCCTAGGTGTCGTTCCAGCGGGTGTCCAGCCCGCCCCGCTGCTCCAGTGCGTAGTCCGCTTTCATTGCGATCTGCTCCAGCTTCTTGTCGGTTTCCGTTCCCCATTCGATGTTGCTCATTGCTCGTTCCTCCGTGTTTGTTTTCCGGTCGTTTTCCGTTCCGGTAGTCACATATTAACTCTTTTCGGAGGATATATCAAGCCGCTAAATGTACAAAACATCCGGGGTTGTTTTTCGCCGTTCTTTGTGTAGAATATGCCTTGCCGCTGTTTGCGCCGTGTGCGCCCCGTACAGGGCTTTTTACCGAAAGGGGCAGTTACTCGGAGGATACCCGTCCCGCTCCACACGGGGCGCTGTGGGCGGCTGTTTCGCCGCCCTTGCCCGTGGCGGCAGACCGGTTAAGGTCTGCCGAATCGGAAGGCGTTGTCGCCGGTAAGGTTCTGCGTCAGGGTTTCTCTTGCCGTTGCGAATTCGTCGCCAATGAAGCCCATTCTCATCAGCCAAGTCCGCATCGCGAACTTTTTGTTTTCCTTCTGCTGTTCCTTCGGGCTTGCGCTGCGCAGGTCTTTTGCCATCTGGCTCATTGCGAGGCAAAGCTGAATGTAGCTCTTGAGCTTGCCTGCGTGAAGCCCGTTCTGCTTGCCGCCTGCGGGCTTGTCGAACTGGAAAAGGCGAAATTCAATCGTGCCTTTTGTGAAGGTGGCGTGGAGGTTCAGCATATGGTAGCGGCTGTCGTTGTAGTGGTGGGTTCTGCCGTAGTCGCATCCCTGTGCGCCGTACCAGATGTCTGCAAGCTGCGCCATCGTGGTGGGCTTCTTCTTGTTGAGCTGCTGCAGGAAATTCGGGTTTACCGTTCTGCAGTAGCGGTTCATGCGGCTGCTGTCAACCTTGATCGCTTCGGCGATCAGCGTTTCGTGGCTTGCCATCAGGTTTGCGAGGTTTCGCAGGCTCTGCGGTGTGTGTCCCGCTGCGCCGATGTGAATGTGAACTCCGCAGCCTCTGGTGTAGTCGCTCTTTGCGCCCGCCTTGCGAAGGCGTCTGATCAGCTCCTGCAGGGTTTCGATGTCCTCGTAGTGCAGGATCGGGGTAACCAGTTCGCATTTTTCGCTGTCCGGTCCGCTGATGCTGCAGTCGCGCTGGAATTTCCACTCTCTGCCCTGTGCGTCCCATGCGCTCCAAGTGTAGTAACCGTTGCGGCTTGCGGTGTCTGCGCTGCGGTTCGTGCCGAAGAACTCGGCGGCGAGCTTTGCGGCAGCCTTGCGGGTGATGTTGTTCATCTCAACCTCAACCCCGATGGTCTGCTCCTTCATTCTGTTGATCTGTGCCTGTGTGTTTGCGTTCATGGTGGTATCCTCCTGTGTTTTGGTTTTGGGTGTTTTCCCTTTCGGTAGTCACATATTAACTCTAAACGGAGGATATATCAAGCCGCTAAAACCACAGAATATCGAGGAAAATACAGCCTTGATGATTGTGTAGTATACACCCTTGACTTACTTGCAATAGTGTGGTAATATGGGGTACGATGGAATAGGTCGTCACATTTCCGGAAGCCCCCGGAGGCTGTAAAATCAGCCGCCGGAGATGACCTCGAACTCATCTGCGCCTTCGATCAGCGCAAGGCTTCTGCCGTTGTCCCACTTCATATGAATGTTGCCTGCATCGTCGATGATTGCAACTGTTCCGGTTGTACCGGGCGGCACTGGCGCGATGTCGTCCGCCATGCGAATCAGGCGGATGCGAGTGCCTGCGGGATAGCGCTCCCGTAGGGCTTTCAGTTCAGCATCATTCGGAAACCGCATCGTCAGCACCTCCTTCGGGCTTGCCGTGACGGAAGGCGGAGCTTCCGGTCAGGTTGCGGAGCAGAACCTTGCGCACCGGCTTGTACTCTTCGCCGATCATGCCGAGGCGCAGGAGGAAGCAGCGGAATGCATACTTCTCGTTGTCGCTGGTATCCGGCTTGTTGACCACGCGCTTGAGGTTCTTGGAAAACTCGCAGAGGGCGGTAATGAAGCGGGCGTAGGCATCGCCGTCGCCGTCCTTCTCGACCGTGAACCACGGGAACTCGACCGTTTCCTCGCACTCGTTGACCGCAAGGCTCTCCGTATTCAGTGCGTGCTTCAGGAGCGTTTCCTTGTTCTCGATAATCTGAAGCAGGTTCTCCAGCCCCTGTTCACCGAAGAAGTCTCGCGGCATCGAAATCGTCAGCGCCACCGGCTCGTCCTCTGCGGTGTAGCCTGCCTTCTGCAATTCGCTCCGGATGTCGTCCGGAAGCTCATCGCCGTGCAGCACCGCTTCCTTGTCGAGGGTGTATGCTCCGATCTGGTATCCGCAGCTCGGAACGCCGAGGTACTTCACCTCGCTGCCGGTCAGCTCACCGATCTTCTGCGCCAGTGCCTTGCGCTGGCTCTTTTCGATATTGAACTTGATATTCATGATGTGACCTCCTGTTTTTCACCGCTTGCTGCGGTTTGAGTGTAGTAAACAGTCCAGTGGACTGTTTAGATATTAACTCTGAACCGCACAGATAGCAAGACTGTAAAACGGAGAATATGTGCGGGACGGTTTATCCGATATTTGTGCATATTACAGCGCCTCCAGATATTGACATATTGGCGGATGCGCTGTATAATCATAGTAACAAATCTTTTTATCGGAGGGATACTTTATGTCGCATAAGAAGAAGGCTCACCAGAATCAGAAAAAGGCAGATTCACTTACCGTCAATAATCCGAGTAGCGTCCCTTCTGGTAATCTTATACATCAGTCAGGTATAATTGCTCGCGGGGGTTCAAGCAAGTATAGTACACACCCGATCTCATATATTGTTTACTGCGAAGGACAACGTGTAATGATATGTTCTGATTTTAAAACAGCCGGCAACGGTATGATATGCTGTACTTACGGTTATGACAGCACGCTTTGTAACTCCCTTGCAGAGTATAAAAATATTACGAAGGAAGAAATCGAGAGGGCGGCTTATAATGCTTGGATGACCGGTGCGCGTTGACCATTCCAGTTTTTTCATCAGCCTTCCTTCGTCTCGACCTCTTTGAACATATCTAAATAATGAAAGGAATGATATTATGCCGCAGTTGGATGAAAAGTCAATCAAATACAGGGAACTGTTTGCAGTGGTTCACCATCCTGCGCCAACTACTGAACCGGAGATCTCTGTGGGCATTACGGATAACGGAGAATTGATCCGTATTTACGAGTTCTTTTTTTGTGTATCTGCTGCGTGGGGTTCCGAAAGGAAGATTTATTCTCTTAGTAAACAGGAATATCGTGAACTGCTCAAAAGTGCAATGGATGAGGGTTACCTGCAGAAAGCTATTGATCGCGGTGACACTACACTTGAAGAAGCAGAACGGCTCGGCAGAGAATAAACACACAAACTATAATCCATGTATCGGGGGATATAAATCTATGACTGAAAATGCTGAAACTTATATCTTACATTTTGGTGGTACGATTCTCAAAGAATACAATGGCGTATACCTTGTAAAGTATCCTTATCGCCGTGATGAAATCCGCTACGCAGTTGTAAAATATCATTATATGAGCTGTGGAAGAAATGGTTTTGATCCGATTCCTCTTTTTGATGTCACGATTTCTGAGGAACAAGCAAAGTTTTTCTCTGAGAACTTGCCTGCCATGCAGCAATTCTGTGAAGACGAATTTAGTAAAGACGAATTTAGTAAGAAATTTGGGTATTAATCTTCCTTCGTTTCGACCTCTTTGACCAGATCGGAATAAGGAATCTGCTGTCCGTTACGAATTACATACACGCCTTCAGCATTCCCGGTGTCTTCAACATAGCGCCGGAGGATGACGGAGGCGTATTTTTCGTCAAGCTCCATCATGTAGCAGATGCGGTTCATCTGCTCACACGCCATGAGCGTCGAGCCGCTGCCGCCGAAAGTGTCGATGACCACAGCGTTCTCCTGCGTGGAGTTGCCGATGGGATAACCGAGCAGGTCGAGAGGCTTGCTGGTCGGGTGGTTCGCATTGCGCTTCGGCTTGTCGAAATGCCAGATGGTCGTCTGCTTGCGGTCTGAATACCACTTGTGCTTGCCATTCTGCATGAAGCCGTACAGCACTGGCTCGTGCTGCCACTGATAATCCGAGCGTCCGAGGACAAGGCTGTCCTTCACCCAGATGCAGCACCCTGCAAGGTGAAATCCCGCATCGATGAACGCTCTGCGGAAGTTCAGTCCTTCCGTATCGGCATGGAACACATAAGCCGCACCGCCTTTTTCGAGGTGTGCCGCCATACACTGGAATGCAGCAAGCAGGAAATTGTAGAACTCCTCGTTCTTCATGCTGTCGTTCTGGATGGTCAGCCCGCTGGAGCTTTTGAAAGATACACCGTAGGGCGGATCGGTCAGAATGAGGTTTGCTTTCGTGTTGCCCATCAATGTATTTACATCTTCGGGGCTGGTCGCGTCACCGCACATGAGGCGATGCCTGCCGACCATCCACACGTCGCCACGCTCCACGAAGGAAGCCTTCTCCAGCGCAGCAGTCAGGTCGAAATCGTCGTCCTTTGCATCGGAGTCCGTACCGTCGGAGAACAGGTCAGCCAGTTCCTTTTCATCGAAGCCGGTCATGGAGAGATCATAGCCGAGGTCTTGCAGTTCCTGCATCTCCACAGCGAGAAGTTCCTCGTCCCAGCCTGCATCCAGCGCCATTCTGTTATCGGCAAGGATGTATGCTTTCTTCTGCGCATCGGTCAGGTGGTCAACATAGACACATGGCACTTCCGTGATGCCTTCCTCCTTCGCCGCCATGAGGCGACCGTGACCTGCGATGACATTATACTCCCGGTCAATGATGACCGGATTGACGAAACCGAACTCACGCAGCGAGGAACGCAGCTTCTTGATCTGCTCCGGCGAATGGGTGCGGGCGTTATTTACATACGGGATGAGCTTGTCAGTAGCGACAAGCTGAAAGTCTGTCGTTGTTTTCATGTGTACCTCACTTCCTGCTGCGGAGTAGCTGCTCCATCATATCGTCCTGCGGAGAGCCGTCGAATTTTGTGGTGCAGTTCTGCTTCACGATATCGAAAATCTCGTACCAGAGCAGATTTGCCTGTTTCTGATAGGACTGGCTGAGGGATGCGAACGGAGATGCTACCACGCCGCCGGTCGTCGGGTGCTTGCCGAGCAGACCGTAGGTCGAGAGCGCTTCCTCGCACTGTACGAAACGAGCGAACGCCAGCGAGTAGCTTTCGAGCAGTCGCTTGTTCACCAGCTTTTCGCAGCCGCGATTCTTCAGCCATATCCATGTTTCCTTGTAGATTTCATCAGCGCCGAGTGGCTTGCCGTCCTTCTGCCGTGCCGAGAGGTATTCACTCGGCGAGGGCATATCCTCACCGACAAGGTCAGCGGCATCATCAAGGTCAGCACCTTCCAGCGCGGTCGGGGTGAATTCGATGATGTCGGCATCCTCTCCTGCGGCAATTTTCTCGGCGAGAGGTTTCGGTTTGTCGCCTGCGCGGACTCTGCGTCCGCCACGGTTTGTACCGTCCTTTGCCATATCATCACCTGCCTATAAAAAATGCCGAAACCACGCGGATTTCGGCTTGTAAAATATTCGAGGGGGTTAATCGGGTGTTTGAACCGGACTTTTTGCGCGTGAGAGGGGGCGCCGGTCTTGTGATCGCTGCTCCGTAGAGATTTCGATACCCCCACCGGGCAGCCCCCAGCCCCTCCCCATCAGTAGGAGTATTCCGGTCTGCTGTCTTCAGTTCCGGTTTTCTTATCGTGACACGCCTTGCATAGCGCCTGCCAGTTGGTGTCGCTCCACATCAGGTAATGGTCACCACGGTGTGGAACGATATGGTCAACGACCGTTGCGCTCACGAACTTGCCCCGTGCCAGACACTTCACGCACAGCGGGTGCTTCCGCAGGTACGCCTTGCTGACACGCTGCCACTTGCTGCCGTAGCCACGCTTGGCGGCTGATGGACGGTCAGGGTGCAGGGGCTTGTGTTCATCGCAGTACGCTCCCTCGGTCAGTCTCGGACAGCCGGGGTGCTTGCACGGTTTCAGTGCCTTCCTCGGCATCGCCGACACCTCCTCCGGGCATAACAAAAGCCGCTGCGGATACCCACAACGGCTCTGTACATATTCTTCTATTATACATTATAGCACATATATCAGGTGTTTTCAAGTCCCATGATGTCCCAACTTTTCAGCGATTTCACGGCATCGCTATGCAGTCGGAACACATGGGATTTGCTGTATCCCATTTCCTTCATGATCTCCGACCACGGCAGGAATTCAAGGTATCTTTTACGCAAAAGGTCACGGGCATCACCGTCCTGCACAGCATTGATGCGGGTTTCCATATCGGCAATCAGCGCATCATATTCTGCCTGCGTTTCCTGTATATCCTGTTCCAGCGCCATGATCTTGAAAACGGTACCTTCCATTTTGCTGCGGTCGGGAGATACCGTCCTCGGCATATCATTGATGCCGCTGCCGTTCATGCCTTCTGCCCGCTGTCGCAGCAGGTGGATTTCGTGTATCTTACGATTGATGCGGCGGCGGAGTCGTTCCGCCAGCTCCCAGTATTCTTTCATGCAAATTCCTCCCTCATCATTTTTATCAGCTTTTCGCCGTTCATATCCGACATGAAGTCAAACCACTGCGACCGCAGGAACTGTTCACATTCAAGTGTTGCTATGATATCGTGTGACTGCAGCGCCTCCCGGTAATCCAAGAGACACTGCTTGATAATTGCTGCCGCCAGTAATTTGTACCCTTCCGTCATTTAACCCTCGCTTTCACGGCTTTCATCATCGCCGCCTGTGTCTTGTCCTTGTTTTCCAGAACCTTCATGATGTCCTCGTCGATCGTTCCCGACGCAACAAGGTGGTGGATGACGACCGTTTCGGACTGCTGCCCCTGTCGCCAGAGGCGGGCGTTCGTCTGCTGATACAGCTCCAGCGACCACGGCATCGTGTACCAGATGATGGTGCTGCCGCCGGACTGGAGGTTCAGACCGTGACCTGCGGAGGAAGGCTGTATCAGTGCGACCGGTATTTTGCCCTTGTTCCAGTCGGCGATATCGGCATCGGTCTTGATCTCCCTGCAATCGAAACGCTCCATGATACTGTCTCGCTCATGCTTGTACCAGTACGCGATCAGCACCGGTTTGCCGTTATGCGCCTCGATCAGATCTTCCAGTGCATCCAGCTTATGCGAATGTATCCGCATCACGCTGCCGCCGTCGGTATAAACCGAACCGCTGGCAAGCTGTGTCAGCTTTCCACACAGGACACCTGCATTTGCTGCCGTTATGGAATCGCGGGTGAAATCCAGACACATCTCCTGTTCCATTTCCTTGTAGAATGTCGCCGCCGCTTCATCCAGCTCCACTGTATCGGCGGTCATCACCAGCTCCGGCATATGCAGATGGTCGGTGGTTTTCATAGAAATGCTGATGTCGGCAATCTTGCTGTATATCTGTTTCTCTGCACCCGGTCTGGGAGAATAGGTGAAACCGTTCCAGTCCGGGGTGAAGTAGGCATCGCGGTACTGCCCGATTCTCTTGCCGAGGCGTTCTCCTTTGTCAAGCAGCCGGAACTGCGCCCAGAGATCCATGAGACCATTGCTGCAAGGTGTACCGGTCAGCCCGACAATGCGCTTCACGAACGGGCGTACCTTCCGCAGTGCCTTGAAGCGCTTGGACTGGTGGTTCTTAAAGCTGGACAGCTCGTCGATCACCACCATATCGAAGTCGAACGGCATTCCGCTGCTTTCAATGAGCCACTGAACGTTCTCACGGTTGATGATATACAGGTCAGCTTTCTTCCGGAGAGCTGCCAGCCTCTGTTCTCTGTTGCCGAGAACCAGACTGTACGTCAGCCCTTTGAGGTGATCCCACTTTCCGATCTCTGCTGCCCAGCTATTCTTGCATACACGGATCGGTGCAATGATAAGAACCTTTCTGACCTCGAAGCGGTCGAACATCATATCGTTCAGCGCCGTCAGCGTTATGCTCGTCTTGCCTAATCCGCATTCCAATAATACCGCCGCCTGCGGATGTGTTTCGATGAAGTCCACGGCAAACTTCTGATAATCATGAGGTTTGTATTGCATCAATGATTCCTCCTATCTGCTCCGGGTTGTCCAGCACAAAGGCTTTGAAGCCCAGCCGCCGAAGTGTTCTGATACGCAGGCGCTGCAGCGGACGGGGCGTTTCGCCGGGAGCCTTGACCTCCACGAAGCCGATTCTGCCGGACGGCATCAATACGATGCGATCAGGCACACCTGCCGTTCCGGGAGAGGTGAACTTCCAGCAGACACCGCCGACTGCTTTCACGGCAGCGACCAGTTTTGCTTCAATTTCATTTTCTCGCATAAATACGACCTTTCCGGGCAATAGTGCAGGTCGGTGAATGTCATTTACAAACCTTTCCATAGGAGAAATTTCTATGATTTTTCTCGCCTGCGTAAGGTTGGAATATGAGTTTCACCGACCTGCACTTTCCCGATTCTACGTTGTTTTTGAATGATGAAAGTGCAGGTCAATCCAGAAAGTCCAGTCGGATTTGAAGCCCATAGATGGTTATTCCGCTGTTCAGCTTCTTGCGCTTGTAGCCTGCTTGCTCCAAAGCCCCATAGAAATCTGTGGTGCTGCGGATATACTCGCCGTTCTCTGTGCAGTACTCACGGTAACGCTTATACAGCTCTCCGGACTTTTCCTGATATGACGCATCCACGTCACAGCACTCGTCAATAAAAGAGCCGAGCCAGTCATTGCCTTCACGGTACGCACCGATAGCGTCCAACACGCACTGCGGGCGGTCTACCTTGAAATCGGCGGCGACCACTTTCATGGCACCCTCGATCAGCCACGACAAAACCGCACCGCCTGCATTGTCGATCAGGTACTGTGTATAATTCTTCTTGTCGTCCTGCCCCTGAATCTTTGCATGGAACGGAATAACAATCAGTCTGCGCCATGTACCGTCGTCAGAGGCAGCCACTTTCGGCAGGTGGTTCGTGTACAGCACCAGCGTATGGCTCGGTTCAAAGGAGAACGGAGCCTTGAACTTCTTCTCGGCGAAAATGGGATCGGTGGAACAGAGCTGCTTTACCACGCTGGTGTTCAGGCGCATACCCTCCTGCAGCTCCGCCGCAATAATCAGGCGCTTGCCCTTCAGCTCCGCCATTTCGGGCTTGACGTTTCGCTTGCAGTTTACGGTCAGGGCATCGGCGGAGATGTTGCCGGAATAGCTGCCGAGAACCTTGTAGATGACGTTCCAGAAGGTGGACTTTCCGTTTCTGCCGTCACCGTAAGCAATAATCATTGCTTCCGTGTATACTTTACCGATCAGACAGAGACCGCAGATCATCTGCACATAGTCGATAAGGCTCTGGTCTCCGCAGAAGAAAACCTGCAAGGCGTCCTCCCAGATCTGGCGACCTTCCTCATTCGGTACGACCGCCGTCACTTTCGTAATCAGGTCAGTCGGATCGGTCGCTCTCCAGCCGTCGAGACCTTTGGCAAGGTCGTAGGTGCCGCCGGGTGTATTCAGCAGCATCGGATCACCGTCAAGCTGCTCCGGGTGCTTCAGCACCAGCGGCTTTGCGGCATCAAGGGCATTGTTCAGGCTGCGGATATGACGGTATTTCAATACGAAATCATGATACAGCTCGGAAAATCTGAACAGCCCGTATGCAGCGCCCTGTTCCGGAGTCAGGCTATCACGAAACTTCTTGCCGCCTGCCTTCGCCAGCGCTCTCGGAACGCCCAGCTTCTCCAATGCACATAGGTCATCTTCCATCTGCTTTTCGGCTTCTGCAAGCTGCATATCTGTGTGTTCGATCATCGCCATGACAGCCGCCTGTTCTGATTCCTCCCAGTAGGTGCCGTTATAGCGCAGATAATTCGTAGCAATCGTAAATGCGATCTCATCACCAAAGCACTCTACGAATGTGCGGGCTTCACCGACATCGGAAAAATCGTCCGGGATCAGCACATTATCGCCGAACTGGTCGGGAGGCACATAACCTTCCTGCGAGGTGACCATTTTGCCGAACTTGCAGGCGCTTGCCCAGATGCCTTCCAGCTCCTCATCGTCGAGGGGCGGATCGCATTCCGCTGCCTTTTCGAGGAACTTCGCATGGGCATCATCCGTCACACCGAAACGCTTGACCAGCTTGCCCGCCATACGGGACATGGTGCTGTTGCGCTGTCCCTGCGGAATGCTGCGGTTCGACTTCATGAGCGTGAGCCAGTCCTCAATCGACAGGCTGCCCTCGTGCCAGACCACATCACCCTTCGAGCCGTACAGGAAGCGTGAAGCGTCCAGTGCATTGCCGTCGAAGAACGGCAGCTCCTTGTAGATGCGGGCTTTGATGTTCTTATGGAATGCGGCATCCTTGCAGGGCGTAGTCGGGAAAAAAACATGAAAACGAGGGCGGGCTGTTACAGAGCCTTTCGCCAGCATATGATGACGGCTGTATGTGATCGCATACTCCACATCGCTGAGCATCTCGGACAGCTTTTCCGGCGTGATCCACTCATCGGGATTGTCGCTGTGGTCATTGTCGCAGTCCATCGGCACAACATCTGAAAGCTGAAAATTTGCATCGCTGCGGGCATTATTCGCATACAGCGCACACACATGGTCGAACGTGACTGCCTTGCGGAGATCCGCTTCCGAGGTAATGACCTTCTGATTCGGGTAAATCGTGTTCTTTGCGTTGCCGGTACAATCGGCAGTGTACAGGGTAAACTTCATATCTTTTCCTCCAAATCCTCCGTGAAATAACGGATTTTCATGTGCTTGCGCTTTGCCCGGTCGATCTCTGCCTTCATGCCGGAGCTGACCGTGTCGCCAAACACCCACAGCTCCACGCACTTGCTCATCAGCACCCAGTTCATGAAAATGGCTGTATCCCGTTCCTCCGGGATATTATCATCCATGAACTGGGTGAAATAGATGTGAGGCGTAATCGGCAGATAGTGCCGGTCAACAGCAAAGCGGCTGTATCTCTTGGCGTTCTCGACGTTCCTCTCCGTATCTCCGGAGTAAGGTGAACAGATATACACGACGGGACGGAAGGCGGCAGCTTTTGCCGCAGCCTTCTCCTCGCGCTCGATGCGGGTGAACGCCTCGTGTTCCGTCGGACTTGCATAGCCTTCGCTGTTATAATAATCAGCCATGCTTCACCTCGTTCCTGCCGCAGGGCTTCCTGTCGCAGCCCTTGTTGCAGAGCTTGCCGCAGCGGGGGCATTTCACATAGACGTTCTCCGGTTTGACCAGCTTGCCGCTGACCAGCGCATAAAACCATTCAATACTGTATTTCATATCATCCCTCTTTTCTTTTCAGCTTCACGTGCAGTCTCTTCCAAGCGCACTCGTTGCAGAGGACTGCCGTGCCGTACATATCGCCCAGACCATCGGCAAACACACACGACAGATCAACAGCGACCTCCTTGCCGCAGTCCGGGCAGGCGCAGAACACGTTCTCGCTGTTCAACTCCACCTTAACCTCGATCTCATCGGTCTTTTCCTTCACATAAAACATAACTATTCTCCCTTCATTCTTTGCCCCCAGATGTGGGGAGAGCATTCCTGCTCTACAACCCACTACAGAATCAGGAGCGTTTTGGACGAAACAATCAGTCCTTTTTATAAAACTCGCACTCGTATCCGTCAGCCCGCAGGAGCAGACCTTCCGCCCACGCAGGTGTTCGTTCCATCTGTCGGCAGACCTCATCAAGAGACATCCTGCGGTCAGCCTCAATAATCATTTCGTCGTGTATGTGACCGACGATAAAACAGTGCGACAGCGTCTGCATAGAGAACATCAGCAGATCACGGGCGACCGCCTGCACGATATTCTCGACAAACTTCGGACCGTAGCTCTCGATGCGCTCCCACTTCTTCGATGCACCCACACCCATATAGGTGACGGACTCGCCGCCGAATTGGTTCTCACCGATCTGCGGATGCGCGTAGCAGAGCTTACGACCGGACGGCAGCGTGATAAAAAGCATTTTACTCTGATAGCTGAACTGCAATCCATGTGTTTCTGTGGCGGTTTTCTGCTTGATTGCTTTCTTAACGGCATCATCAACATCCCACCAGAGCTTGACGATGTTGGGAGAAGCATCACGCCAGTCGGTCACGATCTGCTTCAGCTCTGCATCGGAAAGGTTCAAAGCATCGCCGCCCATAGCCTTCATTGCGCCCACGCTGCCGCCGTAACCGCAGGCAAGCTCCGCGACCTTGCCCTTTTGACGCAGTTCACCGTTGATGCCGTGTTTCACAACGGGAACGCCGAACATCTTTGATGCCGATGCACAGTAAATATCCGCGCCGTTCGCAAAGGCGTCCATACGCCACTGCTCTCCGGCGATCCACGCTATAACTCGCGCTTCAATTGCAGAGAAGTCCGCGACAATAAACTTATATCCCTGTCTGGGTACAAAAGCAGTGCGGATGAGCTGCGACAGCGTATCAGGCACATCATCATAGAACATCTCGACCTCGTCATAATACCCGTACTTGACTGTCTCCCGCGCTTCCGTCAGATCCGGAATATGGTTCTGCGGCAGGTTCTGTAACTGTATAATGCGTCCTGCCCAGCGTCCCGTGCGGGCAGCGCCGTAAAAGCTGAACATCCCTCTCGCTCTGGAATCCGAGCAGGCTGCTGTCTGCATCGCCTGATACTTCTTGACGCTGGACTTTGACAGCATAAGCCGCAGTTCCAGCACCGACTTCACCGGATCTTTTGCTGTCTTGAGCAGTTCCTTGACAGCAGCCTTATCCAGACAGTCCGACTTATATCCCTGTTCGCCGAGCCATTCCAGAAGCTGATACACTGAATTCGGATTCTCGATACCGGTAAGCCTGCGCATTTCTGCCGACAGTGTTGCCTTCGCCTGTGCATCCAGCGTCAGTGCTGCCTCAACCAGCTCCATGTCAACACGAATTCCGCGATCGTTGATCTCCTGATCAAGATAAAACTGTTCCCAGATGAAATCCGGTACCGGAAAACGAGAGAGCCTTCGGTCGATCGCAAGCTCCGCCTCAACATCCTGCTTGTTGTAAGCCTTAAAGGTTTCCCACTTGTCCAGGGCATCTGCGGGTGTATGAAACTGCGGAACGCCGTCAACGGTATCGTAGGGAACGCAAAAATACTTGATGAGTGCCTTACCCTCCGGCATCTTCTGCTGTTCCAGTTTCAGCGCCGCACCCGCAGAAGCCAGAGTAGAAGGCAGACCGAGCGTCCTGCAATGTATCATGGTACACTGCCAGCCGACAGGACTCAAATAATCACCGACGGTATCGGCATCAATGCTGTAGCTGCGGAAGATCTGCGGATACTCTTCGCGCAGATATCTGGAAAGACATACGCGCTCAAATTGCACGTTGAATGCCCGCTTGATGACCGATTCATCGGCGAGTGCAGTCAAGACATCTTCGGGTACACGGTCACCGTTCGCCAGATCGTAGAGCTGCACTGCACCGTCATCTATCGCAACACTCATAAGAGTGATAGCAAAATACGGAGAATCGGCGTAAGCGTACACACCACACTTGGTGATGTCACGGTCACTCCGAGTCTCCAGATCAATTTCTATGTTTTTCATGGTAACACTTCCTTAAACCCACCCGGACGGTATCCCGCCAGTCGCCCTCCCGACATTGCGTTGTTATTTCTTACGGTTCTTGAAGGTGTCGATCAGAATAGTGATCGAGATGGTTGTCCAGCAGAGCATCATAATGCAGCCGGACACACCCATAATCATCGTGAATACTGTATTCATACCGTCACCTCACGAAAGGAAATCGTCGTCGTCATCGTCCATGTCTGCGAAATCGTCCTCAGCACGGGACTTTCCGCCGAGAGGCTCACCGTCGCGGAGCTTCTGGAGGTTGTTCAGACCGCAGGCGATACCCTTGTTTCCGTTGGTGTTGAACGCGTAGAAGTTGATTGACGCTCTGCCGTAGATACCGGAGTACAGTTCGCTGGTATCGAGAATCGGCTGGCAGGAAGCATCCACGACACCGGGCTTCGTAGCGCTGTTGGCGTTGATGAAGTAGCAGCCTGCGTATGCCTCATCATCGGGGCGTTCCTCGTCTCCGTCACGCAGCGGAGTCTTGATTGCCTTCAGCGGCGGCACAGACTTTCCGTTGCCCTTGAGCTTGCCCTGCCCCTCGTCGTAGGCAGCCTTGATCGCAGCCTTGATCTTCTCGACGGTCATGGTATCGGACTTCGGGATGATGAGGCTCACGCTGTACTTCGGAGTGCCGCCGTTGATCGCCTTCGGTTCATTCACGATGAGGTAGCTGAAGCGGGTGTTCTTGCCAGTAACGACCTTTGTGGGATTGATAATCTTTGCCATGTTAATCTTCCTCCTGAAAATCATTGATTGTCCATGCCGGGCGTTTGTCCGACTCTGGTACGAGTGTGGGTTTGCCCTGCGGCTTTTCGATCAGGGAGCCGAGCAGGGTGTTGAACTTCTTGGTGCCGAGCAGCTTGGTCATTGCGGTTACGCCCATGAGCTTTTTCTCAAAGGGATCATAGCCCGCATCGGTGACAGCCGCTGCAACAGCATCGGGGTTTGTGTATCTGCGGTTGCTGCGTCCTTCCACGACCTTGAAGCCGGGGTACTGCTTTCCGCTGATAGCCTGTTCGAGCGCATAGGCTTTGACATCGTTCGCCCAGTCGATGAAGGTGTCGGCGCGATCGAGGATCATGCTGATCTCATCGTCGGCAAGTGTGTCCGGTACAGCAAAGTCGTACTGCGCCATCTGGAGATTGAACTCAGCCCTTTTCCGGCAGGTCGCCTTGATCTTGCAGAACTGACAGTGCTTGCCCGCACTATAGTCACCCTCGCCCTTTGCCGCAAGCGCCGCAGCGGGGATGAGGACTTCCTCCGCCCAGCCGAGCAGTTCCTCCTTCGTGACCTCCGCAATGCTGACATTATCGCGGCGGGGCTGGAAGATGATCGTGCGGACGGTCTTGATGTCGTACAGGCTCTCGAAGAGATTCAAAGCACCGAGCGCATACATCCGCATCTGGCTGTTGCCCTCGGCATCGACAAGTACGCCGAGACCGTATTTGAAGTCGATGACGGTCATCGTGCCGTCAGCGACAATAATACAGTCAGCAGTGCCGAAACTCTCAGCAACCCAGCGTGTGAAGTCGAGGCGCTGCTCGACCAGTACCTGCGGATCGGGGCAGGTTTCCTTTGCAGCCTGCACTTGTTCCATGACGAATTCGCAGTAAGCGTCAGTGCATTCTGCCATTTCTTCGTCGAAATACTCCAGATCTTCAGTAGGATCGCGCACACGATGTCCCAGTGCCTTTTCGATTTTGTAAGCTCCTAACTCATGTGCGTCAGTTCCTTGCTGCGCGTAAGTGCTGCCGGTATCACCGCCCGCGTTCTCCTTTGCGGAGGGCGGGCAGTTGATCCAGCGTTCGCTGCTTGACGGTGACAGAATCGCGTGTGTTCCGGGCATCACAATCCCTCCGCTTCTGCCAGCACAGCTGCATAGTCGCTTTCGGCAATATCCGAGAGCTTTGATGCACCGTACTTGGCGATCAGCTCCTTCACCTCCGCCGTCTTGCCGCTGCGGGAGATCTCCGAAAGGCGGCTGCGGAGCTGAACGAAAGTGACAGTCGCTTCTTCCTGCTTCGGTGTCGGCTGTTCTTTCGGTTCTTCCGCTGCCTGCGGCTCGTCCTTTTCGGGATCGTAGATTTCCTCGAAGGTGTCGAGATAGGCGTTAGTTGTCTGCGACGAGAATTTCTGTAATGCAGCAGTAAGTGCATTCAGGGCGTTTACCAGTTCCATCATCGGATCCATTATGCTTGTCCTCCTTTGCCAGATTTTTTGCGAGTCGCTTTGACACCACAGAGATTGCCATCAGGGTGTCGATCAGCTCTTGGGTTTTCCTGTTCATGTGTCGTTCACCTCCCTTCACAACCCACTACAGGATCGAGGGCATTTTGGACGAAACTATTTCAGAAAAATTTTCCGAACTCGGATTCAAGCTGTTTCCGCGCCTTTTCAAGCTGTGAACGATAGGTGCTGCGCTTCAGATTGAGCTGTTCCAGACACTTTCGCTCGGACAAATCTTCATCAAGGCTCATCTGACCGACGGTGATGGCTTCGGGCATCAGTTCTTTCAGCCGTTCGAGAAGCTGGCGCATTAGGATCTGGTCGGTGACGATTTCTTCGGTATCGGATGTATCTGCGAAGGTGTCGCCGTGCATTTCCGTCTCATAATCGAGGGAAAGGTTGTCCCCGGCAGCACGATACTCGCAGACGTCACAGTCTCCGTCACACTTCCAAAGGTACTGCTTCGGGCAGCAGCACTGCCCGTGATACTGGCGGCGGCTACGGATACGGTTTGTTTCCGGTGTGATATTGATATAGACTTCCTCGGAAACAGGAATCAGGGTAACTTTGTGCGGATCATTGGCATCACGCATTGGCAGGTAAAACTGTTTTAACATAAAAAATCCTCCATTTGACTTGCGAATGGAGGAATCTTTACCGGCAAATGGGCATGACGAATCAGACCGCATTCCAGATGGATTACTCCATTCAGGATTGCAGCCGTCAGCTCAAATGACAGCCGGTGTATTTATTTGTGCTACCGCAGACCGTTGAGCAGCCGTTGATCAAGCGGCTCAGTGTGCAGCAGCAGACGGTTTAACGTCTTGTCCGGGACGGATGTCTTATATTACCACTGGAGAAAACCAGCGGCATTGGACGATGGGCTGCTTTTGTCGAAACTTCCTTCACATACAATAGGACACTTTCTGCGGTTTTAGCAACCGGAAAAACAAAAAAGCCGCTTGAACGAGCAATACCATAAGAACAATATAATCACTTATATTGAGTCTTACAGCATAGCTCGTCCAAGCGGCTTACCTGTTAATCACTCTTTTATTTTTCATACTCATCAGGTGAGATTCTCATCGAAACTTCGCGTTTTACTGCTGGGCACTTATATATTATTTCCAGTGCTTCCTTCAGCTTGTGTTCCGTTTTAAGAATGAAGCAGTTCCTTCTATGCTTACATTCACCTTTGTGCGGGCATCTATACGTGTATGCTTTCTTCATAGTTACTCCTTTCAAATAAAAAAGCCGATGTTGCATTCAGATGGCATAAGCCATCTCGAATGCTCACATCGGCTGAACTCACATTCGGCTCAACTCACTCGGAGCGATTGGGATTATGTTTCGATGAATTATCAAGTAACTGCGGAAAGAAGGTTATAAACCACGCAATCGGTACTTTCTCATATTCCTTTTTCCCGCTTCTCTTTACCAACAGCGCGGGTTCACCATTATCATCCCGGCAAATCTCGCCGAGTTTAATATGGTTCTTAGGTGTGCATACGTAATCGCCTTCCTGCATACGTCTCCTCCTGTCTTAAAATGGTACATCATTATCGTTTAAAAACTCAAACTGATCAATGCCCAAGTATGAATCGATGGCGCTTCGTGCGTCCTCATCGAGATGAACATGACTTGCTGATTCTTTAGCGGATGTTATTAAGGAATTAAGCAATGGATAGAAAGGTGTCTCTTCATTTTCCACTGTATAGCATATCGGAACAACTTTCCCCCTGACTTGCATATACAATTCGTAACCCTTCACTTGTTCACCCTGAAATGCGATAAAATTTGCAGCCACAAGGAATAAACGAACATCATCACTTATATATGTCTCGAAGCATTCTGTTATCCAAGCACTCCAATCAGGATGGTACTTAGAAACAAAACGGGTAGTCAATTCAGGTTCACTCTCATCATCATATGGTTCCATTAATGGATGAGTAGCATATACATCGCCAAAATCATCATGTTCGAGATTAAATAATTCGGAGCGTGCATTCTTCCGCCACAGTATTTCGCTCGCCTGCGTATCTGTCAGGAGCTTTGTGAGAAAATCCATGCTCTTCCGTTCATCGGGGGAAAGCTCTGCATAGTCGCACATAAGCAAACCTTCTAAGGATACATTTAGTACTTGCGCTACTGCCAGCAAGAATTCAATACCGGGTGTTGATTTGTTATCCTCTTTGTTAAGACGTGAAAGGTATCCAATGCTCACACCTGCTTGATCTTCAAGATCGCCTATTTTTAACCCGCGCTCTTTCACAAGGTGGTAGATGTTTCCGAGGCATTTGGATTTGTCAAACTGGAACATAGCAAGCTCCTCCTTTACTGGTATGCCTATATTATATCACAACTTGAACTACTTGTCAAGTACTAATTCAGAATTTATTTATCCGTCAATATTCAAATCAAAATCTCATTGCGATTATTCGTATAGTTCAACCATAAGCTTATTATTGAGTTAGCTAATTAGCTTACACAAGGAGCTAAAGGATAGCGGGTGTTACACCCGCTGATCACTCAGAATAATAACGGAATAGTCGTGTCCTTGACCGCTGCCTTAAGAACGCCCAAGTTACGCAGTCGATTAATAACCGCTTCGGTAGACATATTGAACGTCTCTTCTATTTCGTTCAAAGCCCTGTATACTCCTGCTGGAGTAGTACCATAATCATTGACGATAGCCATAACAGCCGATTTTGGCATCAGGAATGAACCAGAAAACTGATTTGCCTGCCATTCGAGCCAATCAGAGTCGGTTTTTAGTCTGCCTTTTTTGGCACCCGGAAGGTCAGTGCGGCGGCATTGCAGGATTATATCATCGTCAATGCCAAATTGCATACGAAGACGATGCTGCCGCAGGAAATACGGTCGATGGAATATAAGATGCCCACATTCATGTCCTGCTGTGAAACGATATCGATGCTCCTGATTTGCTTCTTCTACGAGGCGGGTATCAAAAATAACAGTGTTTGCCTTTGCGCTGAAATACTCCGCTTCGTTCTTGTAGGGATTGAAAACAGGAATAGAATTGGTATCCTGAAAGACGGTCATGCCCAGATATATCATGTTGTTAGACAGATACTGATAATCCGGTGTAGCTTTAAGATAGCCTTCAAGAAAACCATCTATGTCAATAGCAGTAGGATTAGTAAACACGTCCGGCTGGTAATCGCGTAGGAAGCGCTCAGCAATGTCATCAATCTCGTCTCTCTTTAACACCGGAAGAGAGTGGTAGTCGGTTCTGACGATAGGATTATACATGGATTGAGAATCATCCTTTCCGTTTTTTCAGCTCCTCCACAAAACGTTGCCATTCTGCCTCACCAGCATCAAGATCACGGGCTGTACGAAGTGCAGCGGATACATAATCTCGATCCATAATGTACTCCGGAAGATCGGGAGCTACTGTTTTTCTCTGTTTGCCTGCAAGATTCAGCATTGTCTGGTACTCGTCATCGGATAAATCAAGAATCTGCTTGAGCAGAACGAGCTTGTCCATGTCGAGTGAATTGCGGCGTCCCTTTTCGACATCACTAAGAAATGGGGCAGAAACGCTTAGCATATCAGCCATACGCCGTAAGGTTATCTCCTTTTCTTCACGTTTGTGCTGGAGAAACTCTCCAAAGTTTTGTGCATTCATGTTCATACCATTCACCTTTACTTCACATTATTCTCGCTTGCATCACATTACTTTATGGCTATTCATTTTCACTTTAATTCATTTTACGCCTTACATTATTCTTTCGCAAGCCTTATTCACATTAAAAACTGGTGAATATGTTTGCTTGTTAGCAGGTTCGCTTACAAGCTGTAATGTAATCATAGCACATTTTTTCAGTTTTGTCAAGGGGGAAGGCAAAAAAAGTCGTGAAAGGGATGTACTTTTTCTGCGAAGTGTGCTATAATTATTACACAGACAGCAGAAAGGAGTATAATTATGAGTTTAGGCACTTTTTCTGTTGAATGTAATAATTGCGGCTTTGTTAATGTACTCGACATTTTTCCGCAGTATTATTATCAGCGTATCGAACGAAAGGGGCATTGCATTTGTAGCCAATGCTACACTAACATTTATTATTCAATTATTGTTTACTATGTCCCTTTTTTTAGCATAATAGAAGAATTTGAGTGCTATAATGGCAACTGGCTCTTTTCCGAGGCCGACATCTTGCTTGGTGAGGGCACTCCAACAACTTCAACAACCGTTTTTTTACCTAATGAGGAGGAAGACATGATTTATTCAAGTTTTGATAATTTAGGAAAGAGTAATATTAAATCCACCAGAACTGATTTCACTGAGACAACCGGCGTTGACGGAATGAAAGACATTATTCGCAAAGTGCTAATTGGTGGCAATGTTAGGGACATAACTGAGTTTATAACGCAAAGACGACTTAGTGTGTCTTATGCAGCCATGCTGGACCTTTTTGTTAACGAACTTCAAGGCAGAACAGATGATGTGCAAGGGTATTCTTCTTTCGTTGCACAGGATTTGGTGCAAGCCCGTGGTGTAGAACAAATTCTCGATCTTTGGTTGCTGGGATTAACAAAGAAAGGCCTTGATAACATAGTACGTGACGAAACAAATTTATCCAATTATAAGGATAGTTTCGCAGTATCCATATCTGAAACTATTTCAAGCCTTCAGGATAAATTTGGACCTTTATCTGGTAACATCATCTTGAATGGTAAAGAAATGGAACTGAATTGGAATGTCTTCTCATTGTTATGCATTGCTCTTGGTTCACAGACTTTGTCAATCAGGGGCTCCGCTAAGTCGATGAACGGTAAGTTGTTTGAGAAACTGATCTTAGGCAGTCTTCTTACAATAATGGGTTTCACATATTGCGCAGCACCACCTTCACATATTAATAGGTTCGACAAGTTATTCTGGTTGTCCAATATGGATGAAAATGAACGTGAGACTGATGCCACACTTATTTTTAATGGAAAAGCCATCAGTATTGATATAGGCTTTATTGGCAAGGGAAATCCTGAGATATCTCTTGATAAAGTGACTCGCTTTAATAGATATAAACAAATTGCTGGAATGGGCCATGAAATGAAGACAATTATCATTGTTGACACAGTTGCAGAAAACAGTGACTTGTTCAATAAGGCCAATAGAGTTGACGGAATTGTCCTGCAGATGAGCCGAAATGATTGGAGCATAGCTTTTGCTCAAGCTGTATGTGATATTTTTTCATTTGATCATCCTTTGTGTAGTCTTCACGTTCAAGAATTGGACGCATACTTCCGTAGTGAATTGGAAAGGATTAATATTAACTGCTTTATCAGCTAAAAGTCAAGTCGCTCTTGAATATTAAGTTGTAATTCAAGAGCGACTTATGTTTAATGCAATCCCTTTAATAATGCATCATATAGTTCTTCTTTCGTATGACCGTTGGCAAGTAGTTCATGCACCAAATGCTCAAATGATTTGAATTCTCCATCTTCTTGCAAATCTGACAGATCTTCATATACCATTTTATGGTCATTCATAATATCTATTAAATTGTATTCAAGCTCATTAATTGTGTGCTGAATATAGTCATCGGACACTTCTATTGTGCAAAAACGTCGTCCAAGTTTTTTAGCTGCTTTAGCGGTTGTTCCAATTCCGCCAAACGGATCAAGAACTACATCGTTTACAAAAGAGTAGTATTTTATAACTTTTTCGGCAAGCTCAGCAGGAAATACCGCTGGATGTCTTTTGTCTCGTGCAGGTGAAATGTACCACACATTAGTTTTTTCATAACCATCTTCTATTTTTGACGCTTCTATAATTGCTTGATTTGGATTGTCTCTTATAAAATGGTCAATTAATACGCATGGCTTTTTTCTGTAAACCATTACATATTCGGTTACTGGTACTGCCTTATACTGCATAGGATTTCGATCCGCAGAGAAACGTCTTCCACGGCCACTTGCCCAACCTGCACCTTCAGGCTTTTGCCAGATGATATCATCGACAAATTCAAAACCTTCTTCAATGAAGATTTGATGTATATCAAATGGTACTGCAATTCGTGATGACGACTCATTTCGACTATTACGTGGAATAAGCACGTGCGATGTATTGATTACAAAGAATTTTCCATCAATCAGCACTCTCTTGCATTCACGAATCACTTTTCGCATTAACAGAAGGTAGTCATCATAGGTTTCAAATTCAGAGTACTGTTTGCGTGCATTATAATATGGAGGGGAAGTAAATATCAAATCAATCGATTGTTCCGGAAGTGTTTTTAATGCTAATTCGGAACGCCCCTTTATTATCATGTTATCTAAATTCGAGATAACATATTCTTTCTTCTTTTTTCTGTTTTTTCTGGTTGTTTGAGAAGAACTTGAAGAATTCGCCTCAATTCTTTTTTGGATGATTGCCGCTTCAGAAGATAACTGCAAATCAATCTCTTTGGTAAATGCGTTAACAACAATATCTCCTACGGCTTCTTTCAAATGTAAAAGCGGGACTTTCCAAATATGATATCTATCGTTTATTTCCGGTAAGCCAAATGAGATATCATACCTTGATAAGGCTGTATCTCTCAGATACGCTGCTACAATCTGTTTCGCATCTTCGGTAGTCCTTACAGCATAATTACGTTTATCGGCTACCATCATTCTAACATCAGACATTTGCTTCCTCCTGACTAAACTCTATAACATCATCTATGCTACAATTAAGAGCGAGGCATATTTTTTCAAGAGTTTCCAACGAAACCGCTTCGTTTTTTCCAAGCTTAGCCACAGCGTTTGTACTTATATGGGCTGCGTTTTTTAGCTGCGACTTATTCATTTTTTTATCAATCAAAAGCTTCCATAACTTTGCATAACTAATCGCCATGTATAGCCTCCTTAAATATGAAATCGTACATGAGGTATTATACCATAGCAATATAGATTTGTCAAGAAGATTTTGATGAAGGTCAAGAAAATTTTGAGTTTTGAACAAGAACAGAGATAAATTAGGTGATATATATGCAAAATCGATATGTTGGAGATATAGGGGATTTTGGTAAGCTGGGACTACTTCGCCAATTGCAACTAACTGATATGTCAATTGGCGTTAATTGGTATCTTATTCCTAATGAAAATCATAATTCTGATGGGCGGTATGTCGGCTATTTGAAGCAAGAATCATATCGTAATTATGATCCTTTTCTTTATGAAGCACTCAAGAAAATAGTTTTCAATAAACAGAGAAGTATAAATACTCTTCAATCACAGCAACTCCTTCAAGCCACTTTTTATTCTGACGAGCTTGATTTTTCAAATACACTCCCCAGTGAGCGTATACGTTTACGAAGCCACTGGCATACAAGAGCACTTGACTTGCTTTCAAAATCTGAAATCGTTTTTGTTGATCCAGATAATGGATTGTTGACACCTTCAGCCAATGGAACTAAAAAAGCTAACAAGTATGTATCTGTAAATGAGATTATAGATTATTATGAAAAAGGTTCCACTGTAATATATTATCAGCATAAAGCAAGAAGGCCCGATGACTTTTATTTGAAACAGCATCGTAATTTACAGTTGCTTCCACAACTTAAAGAAGCAAAGGGCTTATTATTAAAGTTTACAACAACATCGCATCGATATTACGGCTTTATTATACAGCCAAAGCATTTTGAATGCATCCACAAAGCTGTTGATAAAATGCTTGAAACGAGTTGGGCAGACCATTTTTGTTTATTATAATTTCGTGGGGGGTAAAATGAATGCCAGAACAGAAGATAATTGACCGCGATACATATCGAGCTATAAAGAAAATGAGCCGTGAAGAGCTGCAAGCCTTCCTAATGCGCTACGCTGACGGGCTGCTGGAGAAGGATGGTAAGTCCATCGACCTCAGAGAGGTTGAAAAAGACCTCCGGCAGATCAAGGGCATCGGTGATAAGCGCGTCGAAGAAATCATGGCAGTTTTCGAGAAACATCTGGGCGTATAACAATTGTGCCTAACATATTGGAGTTGATAATATGCCATTCCAGATAATCCGAAACGATATCACTAAGGTCAAAGCCGACATTATCGTAAATACAGCAAATCCACAGCCCATGATCGGCAGCGGAACCGACAGTGCAATATACAATGCTGCCGGTGCAGAAGAGCTTTTAGCCGAAAGAAAGAAAATCGGAAATATCAAATCCGGTGAAGCAGCAGTAACACCGGCCTTCGGCTTGTCTGCAAAATACATCATTCACACAGTCGGTCCCGCTTGGGAAGACGGTAAGCACGGTGAATGTGATGTGCTGCGTTCCTGCTATGAAAAATCGCTTGCTCTGGCAGCGGAGCTATCAGCAAAAAGCATAGCGTTTCCGCTTATCGCCACTGGCGTGTATAGCTTCCCGAAGGATGAGGCCTTGAGCATCGCTCTCAGCACAATCAGCAAGTTCCTTCTTTCGCATGATATGAAGGTCATCCTCGTTGTGTTTGACCGGAAAGCCTTTGAACTGTCTGGTAAGTTGGTCGGTGACATAGACGAGTATATTGACGAACATAGTGTTTCGCAAATCCGCGATGCCGAGTATTACGATGGTTACGAAAACATTGAGTATATTCGCCGGAGAGCTGCGCAGCGTCTGGAACGTTTGGAACAGTTCAAGGAAGCAGATTACGAATCAGAAGACTCACTGCCTGCTCCTGCGGCTGTACCCGATGAGTTGAGCCTTGATCAGATTCTCGATAACGCAGGCGAAACCTTCCAGCAACGCCTTTTTCAGCTTATTGATGCAAGCGGTATGGATGATGTGACGGTGTATAAGAAAGCGAATATCGACCGAAAGGTATTCTCCCGTATCCGATGCAAAGTCGATTACAAGCCTAAAAAGAAAACAGCAGTTGCTTTTGCGATAGCTCTGAAGCTTGACCTTCCGACAATGGAGGATCTATTGTCGCGGGCTGAAATTGCTTTTTCTCCGAGCAACAAGTTTGACCTCATCATTACATACTGTGTAAACAACGGTATCTACGATATTTTCGAGATCAACGCTATCCTATTCAAATACGGACAGCCGATTCTCGGTGAATAACTCAGGAAGTGGTTCATTTGTCGTTTGACAAACGACCACTTCTTCTCTTATATGTGGTATACTGGAATCATCAAAGGAAAGGAGGTCTTCGATATGATCGGAGCATTATTAGGTGATATGATCGGCGCACCCTATGAGTTTGACAGAGGTGCCAAAACAAAGGACTTTCCGCTTTTCAGTAAGCATTCCGAGTTCACGGATGATTCCGTTATGACAATCGCTGTTGCCGAGGCGCTGCTTGATACCCTCGGACAGCCCGACGAAGATATCACAGCCGCACTGGTTGCATCCATGCAGAAGTGGGGCAAGAAATATCCGAATGCCGGATATGGCGGTATGTTCATCCGCTGGCTACACCAAAATAATCCAAAGCCGTATGGCAGCTTCGGGAACGGCTCTGCGATGCGAGTATCTCCCGTAGGCTGGCTCTTTAACGATGTTGAAACGACCAGACACATGGCAGCGCTTACCGCTTCGGTATCTCACAATCATCCGGAAGGCATCAAAGGTGCGGAAGCAATCGCCAGCGCGATCTTTCTCGCCAGAACCGGCAGCAGCAAAGAAGATATCAAGGCCTACATTATAAATGAGTTCGGTTATGACCTCTCCCGTTCCTGTGATGAGATCAGACCGGGATACCATCATGTGGAGACCTGTCATGAAACTGTGCCGGAAGCAATCACCGCTTTTATGGAAGGACAGGACTTTGAGGACGTTATCCGTACAGCAGTCTCCCTCGGAGGCGACTGTGATACGCTCACTTGTATCGCAGGCAGCATGGCTGAAGCTTACTACGGTGTCCCTGATGAAATAGCCGCAGAATGCAGGAAGCGGCTACCGGAAGATATCAATGCAGTGCTTGACCGTTTCAATGAGCAAAGAACATCTGTGCAGCCGCATCACGATATGTTCCTTGACGGTAACGATCTGATTGAGAACGCAATTGCTGAGTATTATGCCGATGACAGCAAGGAAAAACTGGTTGCTGTTCTGGATGCAATCCGTCAGCGTATGCATGAGGACGGGCATTTTATCATTCCGGTTATCGTGAACGAAGATGATGAAAATCAGTTCACATTCCGCACCATTCAGACAAATGATGAAAAACTATGGCACGTCGTATTCACATCACAGGATGAATTTGCAAAAGGTGAAAACAGCGCAGTTATATCGCATTTCATTGACAGCACCCTGCAGTTCTGCCTGCAAACCGAAGCAAACGGTTATATCATCAATCCGTGGGGGCAGTCGTTCCTGCTGACAAAAGAGCTGATCCAGATGATTTACGAAGCGGACGGAGGCGTAGAATACACTGTACCTGATGAGCCGATAACCGAAAAATTACTGGAGGACGGCTCTTTCCTCAAGAAAACGATCGAAATCTGCAACAGAAACCGCACGCAGCTTAACCTGATTAAGCTGACAAGAATACTGCGAGACAGTTATGTATGGGTACCATGCAATATGATTATGAGCGATGAAGACTATGAGACGTGGTCTAAGACAGTATTGGACGCAGCGGATAAAGGCGAAATTGATTCTATAATCGGACAGGAGTTTACAGCGCATGACAGTTCCTGATATTCTCCAGAACGGAGATAACTTCTTCTTCCCCGTATTCACGTCCGATGAGGAAATGGGAGAATATGGAGAGCATTTTTCCAAGATACAGTCGCATTTCCTTGAAGCCATGAATTTAGCTCGAAACAACGAGAAAAACGTCTGCGGAATTGTAATAAACGCCTTCTCGGAGTCGTTTGTCATTCCGATAGAGTTATTCGATATCATTGCTGAGATGGATTCCAGCATAGAACGAAAGGAGTAAAACATGAGAACGATAAGAGTTACCGGCAAGGGGCAAATCAAGGTTAAGCCCGATATGACAAGAATCACCATCACCCTTGAAGGAATGTATCCGGATTATGCAGAAACCCTTCGCCACTCGTCCGAGGATACAGACAGCCTGAAAGACGTTCTTGCTGCATTCGGCTTTGAACGTACTGACCTGAAAACACTCAGTTTCAATGTGGATACCGAGTATGAGAGCTACAAGGATCACGGGGCTTACAAGCAGCGTTTTGTCGGATACCGCTTCCGGCATCTGATCAAAATGGAATTCGATTCTGACAACGAGCGCCTCGGCAAAATTCTGTATACTCTCGGAAACTGCGAACTGAAACCGGAGTTCCGTATCAGCTATACTGTAAAAGATCCGGAAGCTGCAAAGAACGAACTGCTCGGCAAGGCAGTCAAAGATGCGAAAGAAAAGGCGGCAGTAATCACAGCAGCGGCGGGTGTCACTCTGAAAGACATTCAGAACATTGACTACTCTTGGGGTGAAATTGAATTAGAGGTCAGCCCTATTAACCGTCTTATGAAGGCTTGTGCTCCGGCTCCTTCTGCTTGTGAGGATACCTGCTATGACCTGGATATTGAGCCAGATGATATTGAGGTGGCTGATACAGTGACGGTCGTATGGGAAATCGCGTGAACCAATGCTCTATCTCTTGCTTTTTCGCTGATATTATGTTATACTATTCTGTGAGAAGCAAGCAATAAGGCTAAAAACTATACCTGAGAACGTCTTGCTCGTGCAGGGCGTTTTCTGTTTATAACACCGATACTCGATTCATCCTGAATATGATATTTAAGACGAAAGTACAAAGCCGCTTATGGTAGGTAGCATAATACGATGGGAAAGAGATGATACGTATGGAATCAAGTATAAACACACTGAATCAGAAGAGCAGATTAAAGCAAGCTCAAATTATGAGCGTCGAGTCTCTGCTTTCGATTAATCTGTCCATACCAGACTATCAAAGACCATATAAGTGGAGCATTAAAAACATTACAGATCTTTTGGTTGACACTGAGAATGCGATAAATGAAGGAGAAAAATACAGTGCTTTTCGGTATAGGGTTGGGACGATAATTCTGCACTTCAATAAAAAAACAAATTCATTTGATATTGTAGATGGACAACAAAGATGTATTTCATTTTTACTGTTAAAGCTGTTTCTTAAGCCGGATATGACTGACTGCAGTTTGTTGAACACCAATTTTTCTCACCCGGATAGTCAGAGTAATATACACGCAAACTATTTGTTCATCAGAGATTGGTTTGCGGCTAAAAAAGATGCGGATAGAGAGCGTTTTCTGGATGCCTTTTCCAAACTTTTGGAAGTAGTGGTTCTTGTTGTGCCGAAAGAATCTGAGGCTTTTCAGCTTTTTGATTCGCAGAATACAAGAGGCAGAGAATTGGATCCGCATGATCTGTTGAAAGCATATCATTTAAGAGAAATGAGAAACTATCCATATGATATGCAAAGAGCTGTTACAAAGTGGGAGGCTATTAAACCGATAGAAATAAAGGAACTATTCAGCAAATACCTATTCCCAATTATGAACTGGACACATTATCAAAAAAGCCGAGCATTTACTTCAAAGGAGATAGATGTATATAAGGGGATTAATGAAGCATCACCATATTCATATGCATCACGAGCAAAGAAAGCGATGCCTGCCTTTCAGATTTCAGAATCATTTATAGCCGGAAGTGATTTCTTTGAAATGGTTGAGTATTACCTTTATTTGCTTAAGTTTGTTCAGGAAGAGGTTTACAAATATATTTGTCTGGATGAAGGGCTAAAAAGAATTCTTAAACAAAGCAAATCAGTTGGCTTTGGTTATGCGAAGCAGCTGTTTGAGTGCGCAGTTTTCTGTTATTACGATAGATTTAGGAATTTTGATCCGCAAGTGGTTAAAAAACTGTTTACTTGGGCTTTTATGATTCGTGTTGATATGGAGAATCTTCCGTTTGATACGATAAACAGATATGCACTTGGGATTAATGACAATTCCAATTACTCTAACAGCATTCCAATGTTTTCGATCATTAACAGTGCAAGGCTTCATACAGAAGTAGCAAGTGTACCAGTAACAGTTCTCCGTACACCAGATGAGGCAAGAAATAAGAAAAACTGGAATGATTTATATATTGCTCTTAAGAGAATCAATGGCTTCGAGGAGGTGGGATAATGGAGGATAAACGAATTTCAGAATTTTCCATATATGATCCTGCGACCGAAAAAACGATATTTAGTGATACATCAATAACCTATGTGATTCCTCTATATCAGAGGGCATTCGCTTGGGAAGATAAAGAAATTGTACAGCTTATCGATGATATCAATGATTTTGATAACAATAATGGAAGCTCTTACTATCTTGGTGCAGTCATTGTTTCAAAAGATGGTAACCGGTATGAAGTTATTGACGGGCAGCAGAGACTTACAGCATTATTCCTTTTGCTGAACTATTTAGGATTACCTATGGAGCGCGTTCTTTCATTTGAATGCAGAAAGAAATCCGATTATACATTACAGATGATCGTTAATGACAAGGTGTTATCTATTGATGATATTGATGACAGCCTGCTTAATGGAAAGAAGATTATTGAAAACGAATTCGGAAAATACACCGATTATGAAAAAGAAGCATTTATCAACAAACTATCATCAGTGAAAATATATCGGATAGAGGTTCCGGAAAATACGGATCTAAATCATTATTTTGAGATTATGAATACCCGCGGTGAACAGCTTGAACAGCAGGATATTCTGAAAGCCCAGTTAATGAGTTATTTAGACAATAGCTATATGGCAACATTCTCAAAGATTTGGGATGCATGCAGCGATATGACAGGTTATGTTCAAATGCATTTTGATACAGATATTCGAGCTGAGATCTTTGGCTCAGAATGGGAATACGAACCCAATTGCAAAATCAAAATACATGATCGCAGCAATAGCGGAAAAAGCATAAAAGACATTATTGATCCTAAGTTTGTTGTTGATCATAAAAGCATAATTGCCGATTCAGATGACAGGGTGCGATTTGAAAGCATTATTACATTCCCATACTTTTTACTTCATGTATTGAAAATCTATGTATGGACAAATGAAATTGAAGCCCATATAAACGAATTGCTTGATGATAAAAAATTATCTGATACTTTTACAAGTGTAATTGAGGAAGGGACTAAAAATGGAACTCCACTCGACAAAGCCACCTTTTCCAGAGGCTTTGTTAAGTGTCTTTTGAAATGCAGATTCCTGTTTGATAAATATATTGTTAAGAGGGAGTTTGTAAATGACGATTCCGATGGGAACTGGAGCATTAAAGCATTTCATTCTTCCGGACAACAGTCAAAGAAGAAACCATACTATTCCAATAGTTATATCGGAGTTAAGGGTGAATGGAAACAAACATACGATGCAAGGCATAGGAGAGTTCTTATGCTTCAGTCACTACTTAGAGTTTCATATACCTCCCCAAAAATCATGCACTGGATAACAGAGCTTATGAAATGGCTATATATAGATACGAACAGAGACGATATGAGCCGGTTCGAAGCTGTGATCGAAGAGTATATTTGTTTTGGTGCGGAAAGCAATGCAAATGGAAGCGTCACCGTAAAAGACTATCTTGATGCTGGGGATTATGATATGGGCGTAAACACACCACATTTAGTCTTTAACTACTTGGACTATCTTCTTTGGAAGAGAGATCAGAGTAAATATTCGAATTTTGTATTTGAATTCCGAAATTCAGTAGAACATTGGTATCCGCAGCATCCATCAGAGGGAACGTTTGAGCAATGGGCTTCAGATGCAGGTGTTAATAATTTTGGGAATTTGTGTATTATCCAGAGAAATGTTAATTCAAAGTTCTCTAATATGTCGCCGGAATCGAAGCAAAGTACATTTGAAGATATGATCTCAAAAGGAAGTATCAAGCTGCGGATAATGGCGGAAATCGTGAGAGATATGATCCATGATGGGATTAATCCAAATAAAGAATGGAAAGAGAACACCTATATTACGCATGGAAATGAGATGCTGGAGATATTGAAGAATGCTTGCGGATTTTGAGTTGAATTCTTGACTGCTGGCGTACAGATGTTTATGGGCGTTATTTCAGTAGTGTTTCCCCGTAGTGATAAGAGCATTGAACATATCCCCCGCTACTCGAAAGCACAGTATTTTGCAGGAAAACATCAAATCGAGTAAGTCGCGGCACGTTGAGTGCGTAGTTCTGCTGTCACGGCAGAGATACTGAAACAGCAACAGTGATCACTTAATAGGACTCGGGATCGGGAGAGGTTGTAAAAAGGAGAGATGATCATGCGGTATACTGAAATCGATCTGCAAATCAACGATATTATGTGGTTCGGTATAGATATGGATGGTTTCATTTTCACTTGCACAACAGCAGGTACAGCGAATGTACCTGAATTTGTTTGTATGAGCAAGGAGCAAACAGAACTGCTTGCAGATTTTTTTATGGAAAAACTGGAAACGACAACAGAAGAAATTCTTGAGACACCTTATATCGATAATGCTTTGATAAATGATGCTATAATTCTATCGAAAAAGGGGCTTTTTGTATTTGATGCCGTACCCGATGATTTAGCACATGAAGGCGATTACATTAGAATTTCCTCTCCTCAAACGCCGATTCAGTTTACAAAATTACCTGACGAAATACAAAATCTCCTTCGAGGTCACATTGTTTCTGTTGATGTCGCAAAAGAAAAGTATATTCGCATCGAACACGCATATGGTTGAATAAGAATAAAAAATCCCCGCACCGTTAAATCACCGGTGATGCGGGCAGGCAGAAAGGAGGCTCTCCGACATGGATATTGAAAGGCTGAAAAACAACCGGGAATATGAGTTCCATGACCGGGTATGGGATGATCAAACGCAGATCGTGCTGTATTACCAGGAGCAGTCTGCATTTCGGATCGTGTTCTGGGATTACTATTTTGCCAATATCTTCGATCAAGCGGAGCTCGGGATCCAATGGACAGGGTTTACCCGTGATTATCATGCTGTTGAGCGAACATTGGATTTCAGAGATGAACCCATCGCAATCGGTGATCTTGACGAGTACCTGAACGATCTG
Organism: Ruminococcus sp. Phil11; assembly: GCA_001940925.1. Lineage (GTDB taxonomy): Bacteria > Bacillota > Clostridia > Oscillospirales > Ruminococcaceae > Firm-04. The sequence continues at coordinate 64,789 of MSGZ01000036.1, read as the reverse complement.
TATACCTACAACGAAAGAATGGCGAATTACAAAGACGGACGGGCGCGGGAATGCTACAGGCTGATCTGCGATTTTCTTGCATATGCAAAGGAAACCGGGATGACCGTTATGGTCGATGAAGAAATCTGATCGCGCCGGAGAGCCGAATGATCCGGCACACTTTGGAGGTGCACTGAAATGTTTATCAAACCGAACCAGACAACTCCCGGCCGTAAACCGATGAAACAGCCTGAGCCGGTGATCCCGGAGCAGTTATCCAGAGCGTATTTGCTCGAACATGAAGTGCTGACGTTCTTATCACCGGATTATGTACTGGAACACGGAACAGATTTTTACGGCGGAGAAATCTACTGGGACGATGAGTGGGGCGATTTTTTATGCTGGCAGAACGGGGAAGGAGCCCGTTTTACCGGGCTGGAATATATTTTTAATGACGAGGATCAGTACCTTGCGAAGTATTCGTATTATGAAAACGGAGTATTGAACGGTATTTCCGTGCGGTTCTATCCTTCCGGCAAGGCGCAAAGCTACGGTGTCTATCGTGACGGAAGAAGGACAGGGAAATATTATGAATGGTACGAAAACGGAACGATAAAAGTGTATCGCATTTATGAGACAGATGCTTTCCGTGACAAGTTCGCCGACCGTTATAAGTTCGCCGAGTTTGATGAGGACGGGAAGATCACAAAGAAAGGCAAAGTGTAAAATCAGCGGCATCTGATAACATGACAGAATCGGAACCATTCGTGCAGCCGATGCAGATCGGTCTGGTACAACCCTGACAGACTGCCGCAAAAACCTGAATAACCGAATCTGAATGATGATATCATCCGTCCGCATAACAAAAGCCCCGCACCGCTGAATCACCGGTGATGCGGTCAGGCAGAAAGGAGACTTTATGAAACAATACGAAGAATGGATCAAACAGCATCTGCCGAAGGATATTCCTGCTGATATCATATCCAATATGTTTTGCTTCAGCGGCTATTATATACGCGGGCTGGATGTATACTGTCAGGGAGACAGAGGTCCTGATACAATAGAATATTCCTTTCACTCTTATGATGATTTACGGATCTGGGTTTTCAAAGAGGCTGCGAAAGATATCGCCCAGCAGTTAGAACTCCGTTCCCGCCATACCGATGAGCTTAAATGGCGGTATGTGCAGGATCACGCCGAAAACGGGAAATGGATGTATATTGAACACTGTCACTATCAGTTTAATGCAATCCATGATTTTCGTCTTGCATGGTTTGAAAATTATCTGCGGCTGGTAAAAGGCGGGCTGACACCCGCCCAATGGTCTGAAGAGATTTGTGAGTACACAAAACTGCTGAACAATCAATATCCGGTGCAGCATTGGGATTATGATAAAAAGAAGATGCAGTTTATCGAGATCAGCGATTCAAAGTATGTTTCGCAGGGTATCGAAGAACCGGCTCCCGGTACGGTTATCCGGAAAGAATAAAAAAGCCCCGCACCGCCGGATCACAGTGATCCGCATATCAACAAGGAGAATGCTTTATGGCAAAATACAAATTCAAATACTGGTACGAATGGGACTGCGCCGGTGACTGCCTCTGGGCAGATGACGATATCACGCGGGAGACCTTCGGCGGCGGGTGCAGCCATGTGGACATTGAAAAGCTGCCGCTCTCGGCGGAGCTGATCGCGTTTCTGCATGAGACCGGCGATCTGCACGACCGCTCGCTGAACTGGGATTATCCGCCCGACCCGCCCGATCCGGAACAGTGGACGCCCGAAATGACAGCCGAGTTTGACCGCCGCGCATATGAGGGCTATGACCGCATCTGCCAGGAACTCGGCGCGGAATACGAGATCATTTACGACGTTTGATACGGAAAGAAGGTGCAGCATGAAACAGAAGCATCTCACCGCATACTGGCTCTGCTCGCTGGCAGGCGTACTGATCCTGTCCTGCTACCCGCTGTTCATGGGAGCCCGGGTGCTCTCCGACACGCTCAGGAACGGCACCGTTTTCAAGGAAAACTATCCGAAATACGTCATCCCCTATACGCCGCTGGCCTTTGCGGTCATTCTCGGCATTCTGCTGATGCCGCTGCTGCTCCGGCTGATGAAAAATGCGGCGGTGTTCGGCGCGACGGCTGTTTCCGCAGCGGCATTTTTCGGCGCGGAGCTCTGGTTCGAGCGGAACGTCGTGGTTTCGGCGGAAGAAACCGTCGTCAGGCTGGCGGACTGGCAGATGTATATGTGCTATTCGCCGCCGGGCGGCTGGGGCAGCACCGTGACGGAATACAAAACGCATTCCGCCGTGGAAATCCTCATGGGGGAGTATAACCCGGCGTTCAAGCTGCATTTTTATCTGATCTCCGTGATCCTGATCCTCGCGCTGCTGAACTGCTTTTACGGCTTTGCGCAGATCATCCGGACGGGCGGCCGCAGCCGGAAGCGCGCACTGATCTTACAGTCGTTCTCCGCGGCGGCGTTTCTCGGGCTTTGTATTCTTGCCTGCTTTACTGCATTCTGGCGGGACGGCAGCATTGAGGTCTCGGCACTTTCCGCCCTGCTGATGTCAGCGTTCTTCATTCTCATGGGGCTGACCGCGGGTATTTTTGCAGGCTCGCTGCTGCTGAACCGGAGCAAAGCGGTCATGACCCGCATTCCGGCGGCAGTCTCCGTGCTGGTGACGCTGCTGATGTACATCGGGGAAATGATTTTGCTGCACGGGCATCTTTACCGCTTCGGCGAGGGCGGATTCTTTGCCGGCATCCCGAAGCTGATTCTTGCGCCGGTCGATCTTCTGGTGATCCTTGCGTCCGGCGTTCTCATGTATCTGCTGATGATCACTGAGGCAAAGCGGCCTGAAAGGCGCGTGCAGGCATGAGCAATACCGATAAACTTTGGGAGATGTTTGCGTCCGGCGCGCTGGAAAAGGCCGCACCGCAGATCGCAGCGCTCTGCGATTACGAGAGCGGCGTCAACGGGGAGGGACACAGCGGCTGGCTCTATAACACGGAAAACACAGGCGGCCGTGCGGCGGTTCAGGAAAGGCTGCGGCATCTGCAGGCGGTGCTCCCTGCACATCTGTATCAGAATCTGGAACGCGCCGCCGCGGCATACGAAACAGCGCAGGAGGACGAGATCTGCGAAGCCGCGGACGCATACTACTTTGCGCATGAGCAGGAAGTGAACGGGATTCTGCAGGATTTTGCGGAGACGCTGTAATGGGTCTGCACAAAAGGAGTGATGAAATTGACACGGGAACATTATGAAGCAAAGATCAACAACTGTATTACAAAAGCACCGTTTGAAAGCGGCATTGAAATATTAGTTTTCAATCTGCTGGATGAAATTGTTGACGGTAAAACACTGTCAGTCGTTGACATCAGCAGCCCTAAGAATAAAGACGCCCGTTTCTGCACAGACGGCGGCATTCCCGATATTGCCGTTGTGTCAAATGATTTTGTGTTTCAGGATCAGAAAAAAGGAACGGTATACGGTCTTATAGAAGTCAAAGCAGCCGGCGTATCGGTCAGGGAAACCGGTCAGATACAGGGACAGCGTTCAAAAGTTTCGCACCATATTGCAACAAACGGAATCAACTGGATTTATTATCATAACGGAGAACAGCAGTGGGAGATCAATATTTGTACGAAGCCGATTCCGTATTCCGTGGCACCCCTGCAGATTGACAAGAAAAATTTTGAGGAGCTTGTTCAGAAGCTGGGCGGCATTGTATGGACAAAATGACAAACGGAGGTGCCGATATGCAAGAGGATTTCTGTATTGCCGATCATGTTCTGAAAGCCTACCGCGGACAGAATGCGGAGGTTCAGATCCCGCAGGGCGTCACGAAGATCGGGGAACGTGCGTTTGCGCACTGCGGTACAATGACAAGTGTTGTCATTCCGGATTCCGTTGCAGCGATCGGAAAGGGCGCGTTTGCATACTGCAAAAACCTGCAGAGCGTCAGACTGCCGGAGCATCTGACGGCAATCGGCTCGGCGGCATTTCTCGGCTGTGAGAAGCTGACGCGGATCACGCTGCCGGAAACGCTGCGCACGATCCGGGAACTGACCTTCGCGGAATGCACCGGTCTGACGGAATGCACCGTGCCGGAGAAGCTGAAAGCGATCGAAGATCATGCATTCCGGAACTGCACATCGCTCCGGCAGATCACACTTCCTCATCACACAGCCGTCAGCAGTCAGACACTTCCCGGCTGTGAGATCCGCAGAGCCCCTGCACCGCCGCCCGTGGAGTTCGTGATCAAAAACGGCGAGCTGAAAGCCTATCACGGCAGGGGCGGGGACGTCGTCATTCCCGCAGGCGTCACCAAGATCCGGTACAATGTGTTCTGCGGCAAAAAGTCTCTGACATCCGTGGTGCTGCCGGAGGGGCTGACAGAGATCGGAGACGGTGCATTCAAAGACTGCACGGCACTGGCGCGGGTCACTGTCCCGAACAGCCTGCGAAGCATCGGAGAGGAGGCGTTTTCCCACTGTGAAGCACTGACTGCATTCCAGTTCCCGGAGGGTCTGCAGGAGATCAGAACCGGCGCGTTTCAGTCCTGCACATCCCTGACAGGCGTTTCGCTGCCCGGCAGTCTGCATGCGGTGTATCCGCTCGTATTCATCTACTGCTTTTCCCTCAGAGAAGCGGTGCTTGCAAACGGCATCACCGTGATTGCGAGAGCGGCCTTTGCGCGCTCCGGCCTGCAGCGTGTCGTGCTCCCGGATTCCGTGCGGGAGATCGGGGAAGCTGCGTTTGAGAGCTGCCGCAGCCTGACGGATGTCAGACTTCCGCGGTATGCCGAGATCGCCCGCACGCACGAGGAGGAAAAGCTGATCGACCACCCGCAGCGGCAGGGCTATATCAAGGAATTGGTCAGCATTCCCGGTGCCTTTGCGGGTACGCCCTTCGGGAAAGAACATGATATGGAATAAACACGCCCCTCATCACGGTGCAAGGTGATGAGGGGATTTTTTCGGGCGGATTGACGTTTCTATATATTTTATGCTATGATTGTAACGAACGGGCTTTTCATGCAACTAATATACAGGAAGCGAGGTGAGCGCATGTCCGCTGACATCGAACAGTACTACCGCGAATACGGCAAAAAGCTGTATCTGTATCTGATGACGCTCTGCAATGAGCCGGAAACTGCAGAGGAGCTGACGCAGGAGACCTTTTATCAGGCGATCCGGCAGCTGCCGAAATTTCGCGGCGATTCAAGCGTATTTACGTGGCTTTGCGGCATTGCGCGGAATCTCTGGAAGGCAGAGCTGCGCCGCCGGAAATATCACCCGTCTGCTGCGGAAAACGCCGCCGAGCCTGACCCTTCTCCCCCGCCGGACGCATCCGCGGAAAGCCGTGCGATCTCCGTCGCGGTGCTGCAGCAGCTCCATGCGCTGCCGGAGCAGGACAAAGAGCTGATTCTGCTGCGGGCTGCCGCGGGGCTTTCATTCCGCACGATCGGCGAGATCTTCGGGAAATCCGAAAACTGGGCGCGTGTCAGCTATTACCGCGCCAGACAAAAGCTGAAAGGAGACGATGACCTGTGAAATGCTGTATTGCAAAGGATCTGCTGCCGCTCTATGCGGAGCAGCTCACCGGTGAGGAAACCGCTGCGGAGATCCGCGCACATCTGGAACAGTGCGAAGAATGCGCCGCGCTCTTTGCGGAAATGCAGGCGCAGCAGCAGCCTGCGATCGCCGCGCCGGAGGATATCCGTCCGCTGAAAACGGTCAGAAAGCGCAGCCGGATCAGGCTGCTGATCGCCGTTGTCATTGCAGCCATGCTGCCGGTTTTGTTTATCCGGTTCTTTCTGGTCGGCACGCAGCTCCGCTCCGATCAGATCACCATGGAAATTGAGACATACTGGGTCGATTATAACGCAGACCGTCCGTCGCCTAAACTGAAGCGATTTTATAATTATGAGGAAGCCGAGGCTGCGATGCAGGAACCCGATGCCGGTACATTGTATGAACAGGTCGCCGTAACGCTGAAATGCGACTGTCTGTCGGTTCGGGTTGACAGCGCAAATGCGTGGACATCAGCGGAATCGGACACGCCGGTTCAGTATCGTGCGAAAGCTGATGATATTGCATTTTATTCGGTGCTGATGCCGTATCTTTCGCTCGAACGGAATTTCTTTCACAAGAGCCTCTGGCCGAGAAGAAGCATCCACGGCACGGCAACAGCGGGCAGCGTCATTATGATCCGCTGTAAAGACGGCAATTTTGGATATCAGCTGACCGACCTTGCAGCCTTAGCGGATGCCTCCCCGGACGGCAAAGCGACGCTGACCGTCGGGGAGAAGATTCCGGCGGCAGATTCGTAAACAGGAGGTGTTCTGCTTCATGAATGCGACCGGTTTGAAAATCATCGCCGTCATTTGCATGACGCTCGATCACCTTTCAACATATCTCAACGCACCGCTTCCCTTGCGGTATATCGGAAGAATAGCAGCGGTGATTTTCTTTTTCTGCGCAGCGGAAAGTGCCGTCCATACACATGACCGCAAAAAGTATCTGCTCCGGCTTTATGCAATGTCACTGCTCATGACTGCTCTGTCCGTTGTTGTGCCGTTTATTCTGAACGGCTGGTTCACAAGAAAAACATTTTCCCCTCCGTCCAATAACATTTTTACGGAGCTCCTGCCCGGCGTGTGGATCATTGATATTCTGGACAGCACCAAAAGTGATCCGAAGAAACGGAAAAAACGGTTTCGCAATTTCATTCTGTATCAGCTTGCAACAATTCCGATATGGTTTGTTTGTGAGATAACACTCGGGGCTCGTCTGCATCTGCCGGAGCAAGCCTATATGTGGCCGCTCGGATCTCTTTTCATGTCAGAAGGCAATCTCTGGCTGACCCTGCTGATTCCGCTGTTTTACTGCTGGCGCGGCTCGAAAAAGAAACTGACCGCAGGCTATCTGACTTATTGCATCCTGTATACGCTGATTACGGTGCCGCAATTGCCTGCCCATATCTTCCGGTTCACAAACGCACACGTTCCGCAGCTTGCCGGGATAGCGGGAAATATTTTCAGCGTACTGGGATTTGAGGCCATGGAGGGTGTAATGCCGCTTCGTGAATCATTGCTGCAGTATAATTTCCAGTGCTTTATGATTCTGGCACTGCCGCTGCTCCTGCTCTATAACGGCGAACGCGGAAAAGGACATAAACGGTTCTTCTATGTGTATTATCCTGCGCATATCTATCTGCTGTACCTCGCACAGCAGTTTATTTAGCTTTCCGGAACCGGACAATCAAGCAATGCTGCCGGTGCATCTGATGTACACCGGCAGCATTGCTGTTTTCTTTTGCTGTTTATAACATGCGGACACCGCTACAGCACCACCGAAAAGGTATTGCATCCGTTTTCGCTTTCCGCCCAGATGCGGCCGCCGTGCTCGTTCACGATGCTCTCCGCGATTGACAGCCCGAGGCCGTAGCTCTTGCCGTCGTTTCTGGAGGGATCGACCCGGTAAAACCGCTGAAAGATATTCCGGCACTCGTCCTTTGAGAGCGGTGCGCCCGGATTCGAGACCGTCAGCAGGCACCCCGCAGACTGCCGCTTCAGCCGCACGGTGACTTTGCCGGCCGCATCGCAGTATTTGAGCGCATTGTCCAGCAGGATCGTGACGACCTGCCGCAGACGCTCCTTATCTCCCGTGACCGTGATGCCCGCTTCGACGTCCGTGTCAAGCTCCGTGCCGTTCTCGTAAAACAGCGGTTCAAACGGCAGGATGCTGTCATTGATGAGCCTGCTGAGATCCACTTCGGAGAAGGTCTGCTGTGCTCTGCCGCTGTCCAGTCTGGCAAGCTCCAGCAGGCTTTCGACCAGCCCGCGCATCCGCTTGGACGTCGAAAGGATATTGTCCGTGAACTGTTCCTTGTCGGTTTCCGTATAGCTTTTGTCCGCGAGCATTTCCGCGTTTGTCATGATGACGGTCAGCGGCGTTTTCAGCTCATGGGAGGCGTCCGCGACAAACTGCTTCTGCTCATTCCATGCGCGCTCCACGGGCTTTGTGACCCATTTTGCCAGCAGCAAACTGATCACAAACAGCACCGCATACGCGATGCCGCCGATGAGGATGCAGTTTCGCATCAGCCCGCGGAGCATCGCCTTTTCGCTGGAAACATCCGCAAACACGATCGTTTTTTCTCCGCGGCTCTCTGATTTCATAAACCGGAGATCATAGCCCGGCACCACGCCGCTCTGTTCCGCGCCCGCCTCCGCCGTTTGGACGATCTCCGTCAGGTCATCCGCTCCGGTCAGACCGAACGCCTCGCCGCCGGTCTGTGTGAGCGTACCGTCCTTCGCGATCTCAACGGTAAAATACGGCAGGCGGATGCCGCCGCGCTGCCCGAACAGCACATCCTCCGGGATGCTCTCCGGCTGACTGCCGCGTCTGCCGTCCGGTTTGTTATCCGGTTTGTTATCCGGCTTGCTGTTCGGCTGATTGTCCGGCCGGTGCATGGGGCCGTCGTCGGGCGGGCGGAATGTCAGCGTCCGCATCATCCGGATGCTTTCCCGCTCCAAATTCTGCTTCGTCAGGTGCATCACGGTCCCGAAGATCCCGGCAAACAGCAGCGTGACGATCCCCATGATCACGAGGATGAATTTGATGCGCAGTCGTTTCAGCATGGCGTTTCACACTCCAGATGATAGCCGAGCCGACGCACCGCTTCAATGCGCACATCGGAGCCGATGCTCACCAGCTTTTTCCGCAGGAACCCGACATAGACCTCCACATGGTTTTCGACTGCGTTGGAGTCATAGCCCCAGACCTTTGTCAGCAGTGCTTCCTTGGACGTATGATTCGTGCCGGAGGCCATCAGCATCCGCATGACCTCGTATTCCCTTGCGGAGAGCCGCACGCTGTTCTCACCGCAGATCAGCGACGCTGATTCCATGTCCAGTCTGGTATTTCCGAAACAGAGCTCATTGACCTGCGAGCCCTGCCGCCGCAGCAGCGCATTGACGCAGGCGAGCAGCTCTCTGGCATCGAACGGCTTGGTCAGGTAGTAATCCGCACCGGCGTCCAGCCCCTGCACCTTGTCCTCGATATCCGATCTGGCGGTCAGCATCAGAATCGGGGTTGCGTTATGCTGCGCACGGATTGCCTTTGCAACCTGATAGCCGTTTTTCTTCGGCAGCATGATATCCAGAATGATGAGGTCATAGATGTTCAGCATGGCATACTGCTCGCCGCTGTCGCCGTCGTAAACGGCTTCTGCTTCAAAGCCCTTGGATTCAAGCATTCGTTTCAGCGAATCCGCAAGCACTCTTTCATCCTCGATAATCAGGATCTTCATTCCGTTCCCCCGTTTCCGTTTTCTTTGTTTCCTCTGCCCGGCAGGCAACACCTGTTATCATTATATTATATTATTTCGCTGAATACAAGCTGAAAATGACGCATTTCACAGAAATTTCATGTGGTGTGTCAGATCATGGGTGCGCGGACACATTATGCAGGATGCATCCGCTCCGATGTGCTGCACAGCCTGTTCCGGCAGTGCTTCCGCCGCGATTGCATTTTCCGGGATAGTATGATATAATAGAATCAGCATAACCGTAAAAACAATGTCTGACAGGAGGTACCCCCATGCTGAAAGGTAAAACCGCCGTGCTCGCCGTGACGGGCAGCATCGCCGCCTATAAGATCCCGAACCTCGTCCGGATGCTGACAAAGCTGCACTGCGACGTTCAGGTGCTGATGACGCAGAACGCGACGCAGTTCATCAATCCGGTCACGTTTGAAACACTGACAAGCCACAAGTGCCTGATCGACACATTTGACCGCAATTTTCAGTACAGCGTCGAACATGTTGCGCTGGCCAAGCAGGCGGATGTCGTCATGGTCGCACCGGCCTCTGCAAATGTGATCGGCAAGATCGCGAACGGCATCGCGGACGACATGCTGACGACGACCGTCATGGCCTGCCCCTGCAAAAAGATCATCGTCCCCGCGATGAATCACAATATGTATCACAATCCGATCGTGCAGGACAATCTGCAAAAGCTTGCGCGCTTCGGCTATGAGATCGCCGTGCCCGATACCGGCAGACTTGCAAACGGCGACATCGGCGACGGCAGAATGCCGGAGGAAAGCGTCCTGTTCCAGTATCTCATGAAGGAGATCGCCTGCGAAAAAGACCTTGCCGGCAAAAAGGTGCTCGTGACGGCCGGTGCCACGCGGGAGGCGATCGACCCGGTGCGTTTCATTACGAACCATTCGTCCGGCAAAATGGGCTTTGCGCTCGCACAGGCCGCGATGCGCCGCGGTGCGGAGGTGACGCTGGTCGCCGCGCATACGGACATTGCACCGCCGCTGTTCACGGAGGTCGTGCCGGTCGTATCCGCTGCGGATATGTTTGAGGCGGTCACATCCCGCGCGGCGGATATGGATATCATCATCAAGGCGGCTGCCGTTTCGGACTATACACCGGTCACGGCTGCAGACCAGAAGATCAAGAAATCCGACGGTGCGCTCAGCATTGAGATGAAGCGCACGGAGGATATCCTGAAATATCTCGGCGCGCACAAAAAGGCGGGACAGTTCCTCTGCGGCTTTTCCATGGAGACGGAAAACGTCCTCGAAAACTCCCGGAAGAAGCTGCTCTCCAAGAACTGCGACATGATCTGCGCAAACAGCCTGCGGAAGGAGGGTGCGGGCTTCGGCACGGACACGAACATTCTGACGCTGATCACGGCGGAGAAGCAGGTCGAGCTGGAAAAGATGTCCAAGGAGGATGCCGCACACCGCGTCCTCGATATGATCCTTTCGATGATGTGAACGCAGCCTGATAAAACACGCCCCTTTGACCTGCACGGTCAGAGGGGCGTTCTGTTATTATTCCGCCGCAGCGGGAGCCGTCTGCGCATCCGCCGGGATCCATGCGAACACGGCATCCGTGATGTTCTGCAGATTGTCAAAGTGCAGGTAATGCTCGCCCTGCAGCTTTATGACCTCGCTGTGCTCCTTTTCTGTCACAATATCCTTGTGCAGCTGTTCCCATTCGGGCATAAAGTCGCAGTTGGACGATGCCACAAAGATCAGTGCCGGAACGCTCTCCGGAAGGGTCATCTGCCGGGAAGCCGCCATGTTCTTTTCGAGACATTTCAGCTCATTGCGCACATCCTTGTTGACGCTGCGGTGCAGGGTCAGCAGACGGCACAGGTCGATATCCTCCTGCGAATACGGATAGGATGCATCCGCCGTCAGGATCGCGCGGTGATCGCTGACCGAAAGCAGCCGCATGATGCCCGTGAAATTCATGAAACGCGAAACGCCGTATGCGATCTGATTCACCGTGATCGTGCTGACCGGCAGCGGGTTGCAGTCCTCCTGCTTCGGCACGGAGTTGTCAATGCCGATGAAGCCCTCGACCTCATCCGGATACTGATTTGCCCATGCCAGCATATAAATGCCGGAAAGCGAATGCCCCATGAGGTAATAGTCGGTGCAGCCGAGGCTCTGCACACAGCTGTGCAGCTCATTGACGACCGCATTCAGCGTCCGGTCGGAGCCGGCAGGATCGGACAGTCCGTAGCCGAACGGCTCGACCGTGATGACGCGGTATTCCGCCGAGAGCTTTTCCGCCAGCGGCCGGAATTCCAGCACCGGCGAGACCGAGCCGAGACCCGGCAGCAGAATAATTGTCGTATCATGCTCCCCGCCCTTGATCTCCGCGGTCATTTTCTTGCCGTTCACATCCACGGTCTGCCCGTAGGCCGCCTGCCGGAGCTTCTTCTTCTCGTCCAGTCCGCAGATGAAGTTCCAGACCGTGAGGATCAGCAGCAGTCCCAGTATGATGAGGAACAGCCACTTGATGCATTTGCCGAAGCATCCTTTTTTCTTTTGCTTGATTTCCTTTTCCGCCAATGTCAGGCTCCTTTCTGTATTCGCCGGATCGGGTTCCGGTTCGTTCAGCTTCGTATCCGATGCCTGCACGCATCCACTGTATCAGTGTACCATGTTTCGGCGGCAATGTAAAGGGCTGCGGTACCGGTTTCATAAAGTCTTCACAAAACTTTATATTCTCTTAAAGATTATGCGGGAAACGATAGATTCATTCCGCTCAAATCGCGCTTTTACGACTATATTGAAGTCGTATTTTTGCGGGGCTGTAACCGGATTGTCATGCAATCAGCCGGAAAACGCCGCGGAAGCTGTTGCAAATCCGAAAAAAATGTGATATAATGAATCATATATATCCGAAAACTGAACGCCGGTCCCGCATCCGGAAAAACCGGCGGATAAAAGGAGTTTCATATCATGGATCAGCAAAAGCTTTATTCTGCAAAAGAGGCGTCCTCATACGCGCAGCAGATCCTGCACGCCGTGCAGAGTGTCGTTGTCGGAAAGGATATGATCATTCTGAAGGTGCTGCTTGCGATGCTCGCAAAGGGTCATGTGCTGCTCGAGGACATGCCCGGCGTCGGCAAAACAACGCTGGCACTTGCATTTGCAAAAACACTCGACCTGGATTATCACCGCATCCAGTTCACCCCGGATGTCCTGCCGAGCGATGTGACAGGCTTCTCGATCTTAAAACAGGAGACCGGCGCAATGGAGTTCCAGAAGGGTGCGGCGTTCTGCAACCTGCTGCTCGCGGACGAGATCAACCGTACATCCCCGAAAACGCAGTCTGCGCTGCTGCAGCTCATGGAGGAGACCGCCGTCACCGTGGATGGCAAGACCTATACGCTGCCGGAGCCGTACTGCGTGCTCGCGACGCAGAACCCGACCGGCTCCGTCGGTACGCAGATGCTACCGGAATCGCAGCTCGACCGCTTCATGCTGCGTCTGCACATGGGCTATCCCGATCTCGAAAGCGAGGTGCAGATCATGCAGGCCAGAAGCGCGGAGAATCCGCTTGCAAAGCTGGAGCCCGTGCTGACCCGCGCAGATCTGCAGATTTTGCAGGAAACCGCCGCACAGGTTTATGTGGACAATGCGATCCTGCGCTATATCGCGGAAATTTCCGCTGCTACACGCAATCACCCGATGATCAAGCTCGGCGTCAGCCCGAGAGGCTCGCTGGCACTCTGCTCGGCTGTCCGTGCGACTGCGCTGGTGCGCGGCCGTGACTATGTCACGCCGGACGATATCCGCGTGATCGTGGTCGAGACCTTTGCGCACAGAATGCTGCTCAGTGCACGCGCCAAGACCGAGAACGTCACCGCGGAGCAGCTGATCGAGGAGATCCTCGGCAATGTGCCGGTTCCGAAGCTCAGAAGGTACGAAGAATGATCCGCTCCAAGCTGCTGTATGCAGTGCTGCTGGTCGTTCTGGTACTGTTCTACTATCTGTACCGGGGCGATCCGGAACGCGGAGATCTGTCGCTGGCACTGCTGGTCTTTGCTGTTCTGTTCCCGCTGATTCTGTTGCTCGGACTGCTGCGCCTGAAGCACAGCATGTGGGTCAGGCTTTTCCACAGCAAGGAGCCGATCCGGAAGGGGCAGCTGTATCAGTGGGTGCTTCAGATCACAAACCCGAGCATTTTCTCCTCTGCGGAATCGCAGATCACACTGGAATACGCAAACAGCCTGACCGGTGAGCATCAGGAGATGACCTTCGTCGTGCCGATACTGCCGCGCAACAGTCAGCGTGTCCGGTTCTCGTTCCATGCCGTCACCTGCGGGCAGATGCGGATACGCATCAAGGAGATCGTGCTCTATGACCCGCTGCGGATATTCAGGCAGAAGCTCCCGATGAGCCTGCAGGATCAGGTGCTGATCCTGCCGGACAACAAGGTGCAGGTGCCGGAGGAATGGCCGCCGGTCCCGCATCCGGATTCCGACAGCCCGGAGTTTTCCAAGGTGAAGTCCGGCGACGATCCGTCCGAGATCTTCGATCTGCACACCTACCGCGAGGGCGATGCGATCTCGCGGATCCACTGGAAGCTCAGCTCCAAGCTCGATCACCTCATGGTCAAGGAATACAGCCTGCCGCTTTCGTCGGGCAGCCTGCTGGTGCTTGACCCCTCGCTGACCGGCGAGATGCCGGAGGCGGCACTGCGTCTTGATACGGCCTATTCGGTGATGTTCGCGGCTGCGGCGTCTCTTGCAGAGCAGGAGCTCTCTTTTGCGATGACGCATTATGACCCCGACCGCGGCATGATAGATTCCGAGCTGTACGAATCGCTCCCGGAGGCATCCGCATGGATGCGCATGGCAGTTGCCTCCGCGCCTGTTTCAGGCACTGAACGGACGGTCATGCTGACGTCTATGGCGCAGCATCTCTCCGATTCCCGTATTTACGAGCGGATCATCGTCATCACGCCGCGGCTGGATGACGCCATGACCGATCTGCTTTCAACGCTGCCGCATTCGGAGCAGCTTGTCGTGTTTGCCGTGGTCGGCCAGCATGAGGGCGACCCGTCCGCAGACCCGACGCTGCCGTTCCGCTGCATTCCGGTCGCACAGCAGGAGCCCGTGCATCCTGCCGCGGTACTGCCGCGTCCCGGTGAGGAGCCGGATTATGACAGCGAGGAGCTGGTCGAAGGAGGTGCCGCATCATGAAGTATTACGATGTGCCCCGCCCGAAGGATCAGCTTTTGCTCCACGACGGCATCACGATGTCCGTCAAGCGGAAAAGCCATTTCCCGGAGCGTCTTGTCCGGCTGCTGATCACGCTTTGCGGCAGCATCGGCACGATCTGCTGCGTGCAGGGCTTTTTCCATTTCCATATTCAGCTTTTCCCGCTGCTGCTGTATATCATCGCACTGACCCTGATCATGCGCGGCATCCGTGCATTTTCCCCGAAGATCGGCTTCGGCTGTATCCTCGCCGCATTTGCCGCAATCCCGGTGCTGCTGCTCCGTTACCGTGAGCAGGCGGTCGTCGGCGCGGGGGCCGTTTACCACACCATGCGCAAGCAGATCCTCTGGAAGGCTGTTTTCCCGGCCGGCGCACAGCAGCTGACCGGCGGCTGGACAGAATCGCAGTGCACGCAGTTCATCTTTATCCTCATTATCACGGCAATGGTCGCGCTGCTGGAATACTCCGATGTGCTGATGACGCATACGCAGTCCAGCAAAAGCGGCTTCTGGATCCGCTTCCTTGTGACATTCCCGTTTCTGGAATGCGGCCTGTATTTCGGCATCCATACCAGCATGGCGGCCGTCTTTCTGCTCGTGCTGTTCTGGATCGGGACGCTTGCTGTCTCCCGGAGAAAGCCGAGCCGCCGTCTGCTGCGGGAGCAGGGTGCATCCGCACCGCTGCAGCAGGCCTTCCTCAACGAAACGGAGCACCGCTTCACCACGCATGAGACCGGCGCGGCGGTGCTGCTGCTGGGTACCCTGCTGGTATCGTTCTGCGCGTTCATCAGCGGCGCCAAGTATGACCCGAACAGCGAACGGAACAAAAAGCGTCTGGAAACGCGTCAGGAGATGCGTGAGGCCTACCGGGATTTCAGCATCCGTGATGTGACGGGTCTGCTGCAGCATATCCCGACCACCATGGGACTGAACGTCGTCACCGACGAGATCGACCTGATGCAGAATGCCGATCTGCATTTTGACGGCAGAACGGTCCTGCATGTATCGGTCGGCTCCGCGGTCCCGGTCAAGGACTACTATATGCGCGGCATTGTCCGTTCCGAGTACACCGGCAAGGGCTGGGGCATCCCGAACGGCCTTTACCGCCGGAATCAAAAGCTGTTCCGCCGTCTGACCACCGCGAACCGGATGCCGCAGACGATGCTGCATTCAGATCACGCAGACGAAATGCGGATCAGCGACGGCAAGTTCCCGATCGTTTCCTGCAATGTGGAAACACGCGTCTCGGAATCGGTCAATTATCTGCCCTATGAGGCACTGTTCAAGGCGGGAACGAAATACCGCTATGACATTGAAACACAGCTGAAAAGCTACAAAAAATACGATTTCAGCATTCTGACCAACGGCGTGACCGATCCGGTCACGGCATGGGAGCGCACGGCACCCTCTCCGGACGAGCTCATTTCGCAGTACGAATCTTTCGTCGATGAGAACTACACCACGCTGCCCGATACCCCGGCAATACAGCGCATCTATGCGATGTATCAGCCGGATATGCCGGCTGAGGACGCACCGCTGCCGGAAAAGCTGGAGTCGATCCGCGATTATCTCTGGGCACGCGCCGAGTATACGATGCAGCCGGGCACGCAGCCGGAGGATCAGGATTTTGCGGAGTATTTCCTCACGCAGGGACACCGCGGCTACTGTGCGCATTATGCATCCTCGGCAGTCATCCTCTGCCGGATGTGCGGCATTCCCGCAAGATACGTGCAGGGTTATGTCCTGACACAAAACAGCTTTCACAGCGGCAACCGTCAGCCCGGCAAGGACGGCAGAAGCGAGACCTTCGAGATTGACATCCCGGATTATCAGGCACATGCATGGGCAGAGATCTATATCAAGGGATTCGGCTGGATGCCGTATGAGTTCACAGAGACGGTTCAGGAGACGTGGCACAGAGCCTCACAGCAGGCTGCCCCGCAGACATCGGCCGTGGCGGTCACGACTGCGGCTGCGGTCACCACGCGCACAACGACCGTTCCCCCGACGATCACATCTGCACCGCAGACGACCGGTCAGGGCGGCGGCAGCGGACGCGCCGGCAGGGTGCTGAAGGTGCTCGGCAGGATGATCCTGATCCTGCTGGCGATCGCGGCAGTTCTGTATATCTGGTACCGCGTGCACTGCACGGTGATCCGCCGCAGAAAGCAGGCGATGCATGACAAGCAGAGCAATGAGGCTGCAAGTGCTTCCTACGAATTCCTGATGAAGCTGCTGCATACGCTCGGCATTGAGCAGCGAAAGATGTCGCATGAGACCTTTGCGGCTTATGCAGAGCAGAAATGCGAACTGCTGCAAAACGGCAAGATCGCAAAGGCAATCGAGATCCAGCAGGCGGCGGTGTTCAGCCGGAACGGTGTTTCCGCGGCAGACGCAAAGATCCTCTCCCAGACCGCAGATCTGCTTGCAGGGGCTGTGTATCAGCAGGCCGGATTCTTCCGCAGACTGTGGCTGCGCTGGTTCCTCCACATTATCCAATAAACGGATCGCGCGGAGCCCGCGCTGGCGTTTCCCTCCGGGTCGGCAGGGCCGACAGCCGTTTCCCTCCGGGGACGGTGAGCGGAGGACTCCCAATCAGCTAAGCACACGCCGCGTGGCGGCTTCTGAAGGCAACTGCTCCCAGTGCTGAAGCACGCCGGAAGTACAGAAACATGAAAAGGACGCTGATTTTCGATCAGCGTCCTTTTGGTTTATATCAGTTCCTCAGTGATCTGCTTCGTCGGAGCCGGGCAGCCGTGCAGCGACCTCGCGGGAGATATACTGATACAGTTGGTAATCGTAGCTCTCCTGATCCATGTCCTCTCTCAGCCAGGGCCCCGCCTTCTCGCCGTCATACGTATAGATCCCGTACTCATCAAAGGTATAATCAAATGTTTCGTTATTCGGCCACTTTGTAAGGAATAAAAGATACGTTTCTCCGATCACAGCCGGCTTTGCATTGGAACGGCTGATGATACAATCCGTAATGGTTCCGTCGTCATTGTAATAGAGCGTGGTATAGTGATACTCCCTGATGTCAAGTGTATCTCCCTCCTGAATGTCACCCGCCAGGACCTGATTGACCTTGTAGGAAACCAACGTGAGTCCGTCGTCTGCCACTATTTTCTTCATGTAAACATTATAGGTCTGCTTATCAATCTGTTCCTTTTCCGCAACGGCTTCCGCGATTACGATTGCATCTGAATTATTCACCAGATCCGAATACGATGCCGGCAGCCTTCTGTCCATTGTACCGCCGCCGATATAATGAACCGGCAATTCCGGCTCCGCCGGCACCTCGCTGTCAGCCGGCGGCTCCGTGACATCCGGCGTATGCATCCGCAGCTTCGGATAGACTGCTGCCGCCAGACCGATCACCAGACAGGCCGCGGCTGCCGGGATCAAATACCGGATTATATGTTTTTGTTTGACGGCCGGCGAATTTGCGGATACGATCACGGCGTCAGGGAGGTCATTCATCATCAGAATGAATTGTTCCGGATTCACAGCAGTCCCTCCTTTCTCAGATACGTTTGCAGCCGTTTGCGCAGGCGCGTTAATGTCACCCGCACATGATTGACGGTCATGCCGTAATCATGCGCCAGATCATCCGGTGAGGAAAAACGCCAGTATCGCCGGACAAACAGGTCGCTTTGTGTTTTCGGAAGCGTGCCGAGAAAACGCGATACTGCCTCCAGCATCTCGCGCTGCGCAACAGCATCCTCGGTATTCTGCGTACCGGGCAGAACCTCAGCCAGTTCATCCAATGCGTCTGCATACTGACCGCCGCCGCGCTTGTCACGCTGCTTCGCTTTATATCTGTCCAGTGCAATATTGCGCAGGATCTTGAGTAAGTAGGCACGATAGTTTTCGGGCTGTGCAGGCGGGACCGCATTCCATATCGTCAGCAGCGCATCATTGATGCATTCCTCCGCATCCTGTTCGTTCCCGAGAATATCGAGCGCAACAGACCTGCAGAGCACTCCGTATTTGGCCGTGGTTTCCTTGAGTGCCTGCTCGTCTCTGTTATTCAGCATCAAAAGTATATTTTTATCTTCTATGACGATCACCGCCTTTGCGTTCTGCCTTTCTATCAATAGGAACGACATTTACAGGAAAAAATTACACTTTGGAAGAATAATATTTTTGTGTTAAGGTTTTCTTTTTTCAGTATAACATAGTTCTGATGATTTTTCAATGCGGGGCTGATGCTGATTCTGCCGGAACGTCAAAGCTGCATGGTATCCGCGAACTGTACCCATTTCTAAGCCCGCGACCGCAAAAGTTGCGATATCTTACTTAAAATTGCTGAGAATTTCTGATTTTGCCGTGTTTCTCTTGATTTTTTGTACGATATGCTGTATAATAAAAAATAGTGTGCAATCAGCACGCTGCAGCTGAAATGATGATTACGAAAAGGAGAAGCGTTATGAAATTCAAGGTAATGGGCGTTTCTGCGGGACGCAAGGACAGCAACTGCGATATTCTTCTGAAAGAGGCACTGCTGGCATGTCAGGAGCAGGGCGCGGAAATCACAATGATCAATCTCAAGGATTATAATCTGCTGGACTGCACAGGATGTACAGCCTGTACCATGGGCATGTCCATGGGCAAGAACACCGGCTGCTCGCTCAAGGATAAGGATGACAAGGACAAGATCATGCAGGTGCTGCTGAATCAGGATGCCGTCATCTTCGCGGCACCGACCTACGCACTGATGCCGTCCTCTCTGTACCTCAAATTCATGCACCGCAACCTCGCATACGAATCGGCATTCCTGACCAAGATCGGCGCGATCGAGCCGCGTGACCGCGTCGGTGCGCTGATCGCCGTCGGCGGCTCCACCCGTTCGTGGCAGTCGCTCGCACTGGAATGTATGCAGATCACGACCGTGACCAACAGCTTCAAGGTCGTGGATATGTACATGGCGACCATGGTGCCCGCGCCGGCACAGGTCCTGCTGTACGACGAGAAGATCGCCCGTGCAAGAGAGATCGGCCAGAATGTCATGAAGGCACTGAATACGCCTGCCGCAGAGCGCAAGTGGCTCGGCGACCCCGATGCAGGCTGGTGTCCGAACTGCCACAGCAACAGCCTCTGCCTCGGTGAGCCGCAGTGGAGAGGTCTGCAGTATCCGATCGAGTGCACGGTCTGCGGTGCCGGCGGCGACCTCGTTAAGACCGACGACGGCAAGTGGAAGTTCGTGATCGCTGAAAACGGTCTTGAACGTGACCGCACCACGGAGGAAGGACGCGGCGTGCACTGCGACGAGATCGCGGATACGCAGGGCGGCTTCTTCATGAACCCGCAGAATCATGCGGTCGTCGCGGAGAAGATTCAGAAGTACAAAGCGATCCAGTTCCCCGGCGTGTAAAATCAGCGGAAGATAAACGAGCCCCCGGTACCTTTGCGGTATCGGGGGTGTTTGCTGAACTGAAATTTTCATCATTTCGGAGAAACGATAATCTGCGCCACACCTTTGTGAACAGGTCCGGTGCAAGATGCCGTTGCCTGTGCCTGTGCGTATGCTTCAGCATAAGTATTTCCATAAACATTGATTCTCTGCTGAAACCCGTCGTTATAAATGAGAACTGCATCCCATACGTTCCGTGCCATAACAGCGTCCTCCTTTCGTGAGATTTGTGATAAAATGTATTACGGGAAAGCAAAGACCGGATTTTAAGAACCGTTTTTTCTCTCCCAGTATGCCCGGTATTGTTCTTCACTGATTTCGCCGCGCTGATATCTCCGTTCAAATTCCTGTTCGTGCCGGTCAATGAACTTTTGCGCTTTATCTGCGGCTTGGTGAATCTTATTTGTCGTTTTTTCCGGATCCTTTATCAAACCATATCCAATCAGCCCCATTACAGCAAGTTCCAGCAACATGGAAATCCCTCCATTCTGTGAATAATCCGTTCTTTTCGTTACATCATATCTGATGTTGATTTTATTATAACATCAATTATTACGTTTGTCAATACAACAAATATGTTGTAGAATGATTTTGTATACATTCACAAACAGGAGCGTGCGGATTTATGCAAAATCACCTTTATCTTTACCCGAATCTTGTCAGGGCGCGGAAATCAAAATGCTCGCAGGCAGCCCTCGCGGAGCACCTCGGCATTTCCCAGCAGGAGGTCAGCCGCTATGAGCGCGGCGAAATCAAAGCACCGGTCAATTATCTTGCGGATGTCGCGGAGTTCTGCGGCGTGTCCGTAGACTATATTCTCGGCCGTGAAACAGAACCCGTGCAAATGCTAAATCCGGATGAATCCGATCTGCTGCATCTTTATCAGACACTCTCTGCGGAAAACCGCATCCGCCTGAAAGAACGCGCCGCGGCTTTGCTTGAACTGCAGAACAGTATATGAAAAAACCCCCGGTACCTTTGCGGTATCGGGGGATTCTGTACTGTATCACATTCTCTTGACGTCACGGTTGATCGTGATATGCGGGGCGATCTGCTGCAGCAGGTTCAGGACGGCTTCTGCCTCAATATGCCTGACGGAATACTGATGCTGCTTGCCCTCGCTGTCCTTCATGATCAGCATGTCACATCTGGTCTGCTCGTTGATGCCCTTGGATTCCATGTACTTATCCGCTGCGTAATTTGCTGCCGCGGAAGCCGCCAGCGTGACAGGATTGCTGATATTATACACATGCGTGTTGCCGAATACCGCGATCTGTGCGGTGCGGAGATCCTTCAGTTCCATGAAGCCGGTCAGCTCACCGCTGCTCACGATAAAATCATTGGTGATCAGCGTGGCAAACGGGATCTCTCCGCCGGTGCCGAAGATATAGCGCGGATTCTGCATTCCGGAATTGATGCGCTCCGCGAGGAACGGGGCACTGCCGTAGCGGCGGAACACCGGATGTTGCTTCATACGCGCTGCTTTGACGATAAAGAACACCAGCAGACCCATGCACGCGAGAAACAGGACAATAAACACAATGGAAAGCAGATGCCCCCAGCCGAGCTGCGTACCGCAGAAGCCTGCGCAGAAACCGAGGATCGCCGCGCCGATGATCGTAGCCGTGATTGCACCTGCTGCGTTGCCGGTCAACTGCTTGTAAAACATTTGCTCTGTTACGTAATTCATTGAAAATGCTCCTTTTCACTTACACCTTTTCCATCACGCCGGATGGTTCTTTCATCATAGCATTTCCGGGGAGGTTTGTCAATATGCAAATCAGAAAACAAGATCAATTTTGTAAATGTTCACAAGAATGCAGGTGCAGATTTATGCAGGTTCATGATACTCCGACCGGACACGGAAAGAAATCCGGGCAAAAAAATTGGACTGCGGTCGCAGTCCATGCAGAATGAAATGAATTCATCTGGGAAATAGGGAAATAGAAATTGGGAAAAAATGGGGGTTGAAATCAACTTGGAAGCGATCCCCTCGCTTCACTGTCTGCATTATACCCCCTGAACATTAAAATAATCTGAAAGAAAAAAGACAGTCTGCAAATGCAAGATGTTTTTATACACTTTTTGAAATCTGTCTAAATTTTACGCTGTTTCCGGCTGAAACGGCACTTCGCCGCCGGTTCATTTTAGGAGAATCCTGCGTTCGGGTTCCGGTTATCTGAAAAATCAGCGCAGCTTTCCTGAAAAAACAAACTGTCTTTTTGTATTCTCTTTCTGTATGCTGCCGTCCCGTGCCGGAACCTTCGGAATGCTGCGGGTGAATGTGCAGTTTATCCGGAAATTTCCGCGCCGCAGTTGAGAAATTCGTACTTTGCTTTTGCCGCTGTCCTCTTGTAATTCGCCCCGAAACATGCTATAATAGCTGTATCCATTCCATGCCGTTTTGAAACGGCATTTTTCCATTGAAGCAAGGAGGAACAGCATGGCAAATCAGCTCTGCATCGTGCTCGATTTCGGCGGGCAGTATAACCAGCTGATCGCAAGGCGCGTCCGTGAATGCGGCGTCTACTGCGAGATCCGGCGGTTCGATACCCCGCTGGAGGAGATCCGCGCACTGAACCCGACCGGCATCATCTTCACAGGCGGCCCGAACAGCGTTTATGACAGTGCCTCTCCGCATATCGCGAAGGAATACTTCGATCTCGGCATCCCGACGCTCGGCATCTGCTACGGCTGCCAGCTCATGGCGTATACGCTCGGCGGGACCGTTGAAAGCTGCGAGCGTTCCGAATACGGCAAGATCGACGTCACAAAGACCGCGGAAAGCCTGCTGTTCACGGACGTCCCCGAAGAAAGCACCGTCTGGATGAGCCATACCGATTTTGTCAGCCGTCTGCCGGAGGGCTTTCATACCACGGCGCATTCCGCGGACTGCCCCTGCGCGGCGTTTGAATATCCGGAGCGGAAGCTCTATGCCGTGCAGTTCCATCCGGAGGTCACGCACAGCGTATTCGGCAGGCAGATCCTGCGCAATTTCCTGTTCAATGTCTGCGGCTTCACCGGCGACTGGGTCATGGACGATTTCATCGCGGATACCGTTGCTTCGCTCCGCGAACAGATCGGCGATAAAAAGGTCGTGCTGGGGCTCTCCGGCGGCGTGGATTCCTCGGTCGCGGCGGCACTGCTGAGCAAGGCCGTCGGCAAACAGCTGACCTGCGTGTTCGTCGATCACGGCCTCATGCGCAAGGACGAGGGTGACTTCGTCGAGGAGACCTTCACGAGGCTGTTTGACATGCAGTTTATCCGCGTGAACTGTCAGCAGCATTTTCTGGAACAGTTAAAGGGTGTCTCTGATCCTGAGCAGAAGCGCAGGATCATCGGCACAGAATTCTATCACGTATTCTGGGATAAGATCCGTGAGACCGGTGCGGACGGCTTCTTTGCACAGGGCACGATCTACCCCGACCGCATCGAGAGCGGCAAGGGCAATCAGGCCGGCGAGGGCAGCACCGATGTCATCAAGACGCATCATAACATGGTCAAAATGCCGGACGATATCCAGTTTGCAGGTACGATCGAGCCGCTGAAGGACCTCTTTAAGGACGAGGTGCGCGCCGTCGGCGAGAAGCTCGGCATTCCGCGCGAGCTGGTCTGGCGGCAGCCGTTCCCGGGGCCGGGTCTCGGCGTGCGCATCATCGGTGAGATCACCGCGGAGAAGATCCGCATTCTGCAGGAGGCCGACGCTGTTTTCCGCGATGAGATCGCGAAAAGCGGCATTGAGAGCGAACTGCGGCAGTTCTTTGCCGTGCTGCCGGATGTCCGCACGGTCGGCGTCATGGGCGACCACAGAACCTACGATCACCTCATCGCGATCCGCGCCGTCACGACGGACGACTTCATGACCGCGGACTGGGCGCGCATCCCCTACGATGTGCTCGCCCGTGTGTCCAACCGCCTCTGCAATGAGGTCGCGCATGTCAACCGCGTCGTGTATGATATTACATCGAAGCCGCCCGGAACCGTGGAATGGGAGTGACCCGCGCCTCAAACAAGCCGAATATCAAGAGACTGCGTTCCTTTTCAGGAGGAGCGCAGTCTCTTTGCATATTCAGGAAAATATGGCTTTCCGCGGCACAAAATTGCACTTGACTTTCGGCTGTTTCTGCGTTATACTAAAATCAGAATACGAATTGGCAGCGCACGGCATCCGGGGCTTTCGGCAAGCCCTGCCTGCAGAAAAAGAAGATCGGATTTTCAGCATTGAGACGTTTGGGGGAGCGGTGATAGCATCATGAAAATTCTGATTGACGGAGACAGCTGTCCGGTGCTGGATATCGCGGAGCGGCTGGCATTTCGGCGTGCGGTCGAATGCACGGTCGTTCATGATACGGATCACGAACTGCATCCGGAGCATTCCGAACAGATCATGGTGGACAAGGGGCCGGACAGCGCAGATTTCCGCATCATGAATCTGGTGCAGCCGGGGGATATCGTCGTCACGCAGGATATCAAGCTGGCGTGGGTTCTCACCAGCATGGGGGCTTATGTCATGGATCATGACGGCGTTTTGTATACGGATTATACCGACCCCCATGCGAGATTCAGGCTGCCGAAACGGACATGGCAGCAGGACGCTGCATTTTATTACGCGCTTTCCGATCTGATCTGGACGCTTTCGGCGGATGCGGACGGGGAAACAGGCTGAGAAAGGAGCAGTCATGACAGAGCTTGAGATCATGAAGCTTGCCAAGCAGTATATCGACGCGCTCGCAAACGGCACAGACCCGCTTTCGGGCAAACCGGTGCAGAACGGCGACGTCGTCAATCAGATGCGCATTTCGCGCTGCCTGTTTTATGTGTCCGGCGTGCTGCAGAAGGTCATCGACAACGGCGGCGAGGTGCAGAAAAAGCGCATCCCCAGACGGCAGAAAGCACTGTTTTCGCTGACTGCGGAGCAGGCATCACAGTTAAAGCCGCATACGGCCGCCGTGTCTGCATCAAGGATCGTATCGGTGCTGAACGGGCTGATCGACGCGGAGCACACTCAGAAGCTGAAAGCCCGGGAATTGAACGACTGGCTGCTGTCAGCCGGGATGCTGACCGAAGTACAGAATGCGGACGGCGTGAAACGGAAGATCCCGACGCCGGACGGAGAACGGCTTGGCATCCGGGGAACGGCCCTTACGGACGAAAAGGGTACCGCAAGGCAGTTCAATGTATATGACCGGCAGGCACAGCAGTTCGTTTTCGACAATGTGGACGCACTCTCGGCGTTCCTGCAGCGCACGGCGGCGGAGGAGGAGTAAGACTTCTCCGCGCTTTCTCATCAAACAGCCAAAAAAGCAGCCTCCCGCGCGGGAAGCTGCTTTTTTTGATGCGGTCCTGTTTTTACAGATCATCCAGTTCCGGGATGCTGTCGGTGATGACATCCTCCGACGCAAATGCGATGATCTCCATTTCGGGTGCGTTATAGTCTTTCATCCTGATTCTCCTTTACATGATCGCCTGATAGGCCTGTGCGGCGTTCCGGTATTCGACCAGCATATCCGCCATGACCGGATTCTTCGGGGAACCGCCGTCAAGATTCAGTGCACGGACACACCATGAAAGCGGCGTGAACTGATAGGTCTTTCCGCCGTATTCCACTTCGTAATCATCTGCAAGCTTCAGCGGGGTAATGCCGGTGATCTCAAAGCAGGGAACGCCGTGCCCGCCCTTGACTGCCGTTTCGCCGCTGTCAGCGGTCGCGCCGACGGTCAGGCCGGGAATGTACAGGCGGACTGCCGTTCTGGAATTGAGCACCAGAGAGAGCGTTGCATCGTCAGACGTAAAGCTCGGTGCCAAACCCGCTGCCGTCAGCTCTGCGACGGTATGGGAAGGTACATTGAAGCTGCTCATCTCATCCGGCGTATTGAAATACGCATAGGAGACCTTGCCGTAAAGCTTCACGGTCTCGACGAGCGTATTGAACCGGTCGGTTCTTTCATCACTCCAGTTTGCTTCCGGCTTGGCATTTTTCAGATACTGATTGACGGAATACACAGCCGTGTCGATTTTGACCCATTCGCCTTCCGTCTTTTTGTAAAGCGCAGCGGTGATCTTTTCGTTCATATGATCTGCAGAGATATTGGCAGTTGCGCAGAACTTGCCGTTCTTTGCGGTGAAGGCGGTGTCCTTCCCGTTTTCTTCACATTTTCCGTCAAAGATCATCTTGTAGTCATTCTTGTTATCCGCATTCACATCGGAAACAAAGAAGTTCAGGCCGAGGTCATCGCGGAGCGTGACCGAAATGCCGGAGAATTCCGTTTCAAGTGCTTCAAACGTATAGCCGTTCTGCTGCGCGTATGTTTCAGCAAAGGTTCCGGCATATCCGCAGACCGTCAGATTGGAGCAGCCGTAAAATGCGTACATTTGAATCTCCGTCACACTGCGCGGAATGACGACTTTTTCGAGCTTTTCGCACAAGGCAAATGCCATCATGCCGATGCTTGTCACGCCTTCCGGAATCTCGACCGCTGTCAGTGCCGAGCATTCGTGGAATGTTCCCTGTCCCCGGCCGCCGGTAATAGCTGTCAGGCTTGCAGGCAGATGCAGATCAGCCAGCTTGGAGCATCCGAAAAATGCGGCCGTGCCGATCTCCGACACGCTGTCCGGGATGTCGATCGCCGTCAGTGATGAGCAGTTTTGAAACGCTCTTGCGCCAATGCTTTTCAGGCCGTTCTGCAGGACAATGCTCTTCAGCCCTTTGCAGTTGTAAAATGCATCGCTGTCAATATACACCACACTGTCCGGAAACGAAATGCCGGTCAGTGCGGTACAGGAGGAGAACGCCTGTCCGCAGATGCGGGTTACACCGTCCGGAACGGTCACATCGCCGGAAGCGGTTGTGCCGTCAAGCAGATTGTGATTGACGATTACAAGGTGATCCGCTGCCTGTTCCCGCTGTGCTGCCAGCCACGGCGAATAGCGAAAGGCGTTTTCTCCGATGCTTGTAACGCTTTCCGGGATCGTGACATCTGCCAGCTCCGTGCAGCCCGAAAATGCAGACGGGCCGATGAAGGTGACACCGTCCGGGATATGGATGCTGCGCAGGGCGGAGCAGCCGCTGAATGCATCGTTTTCAATGCATGTCAGGGTATCCGGAAGATCAATTTCCGTGAGTCCGGTGCAGGCGTTGAAGGCCCCTTCCGGGATGATCGTGATACTGTCCGGAACGGAGACGCTGGTGATTTGTTCTTTGATGGCAAATGCACGGCGGCCGATTGCTGTGACAGGCAGACCGCCCAGTGTATCGGGAATCACGACTTCTGCATCAGTGCCGTTCCAGCCTGTGACGGTCACACCCGCGCCGTCCTCATTGACTGTATACACAAAATCTTCCTCTGTTTCCGCACAGGCAGTCAGCGCGGGCTGCAGCACAGACAAGGGCGTATTCTGCGGCACTGCACAGACGGTCAGTGCTGCTGCCGCAAGGATGCTCAGGATTCGTTTCTGCGAAAGCTTCATAAATGTACCTCCTCTTTGTATCCGGTGTACCGGATATCACTGTTTCTATTATAGCGGAATCCGGCAGACATGTCAAGCAATTTGCAATAAAATAACGGACAGCCGGTCTCCTGCCGGGCATTCAGGAAAGCGGGATCAGCAGCGTGACGGCCAGACCGTCCGCTGTATTGGCGCAGCCGAGATGCCCGTTCATCCGCTTCATCAGCTCCCCGGAGATATACAGCCCAAGACCGCTGCCGGACTGCCGGCAGCACCGGCACCGACCGTTCCGCTCTGCAGCAGCAGCAGTGCCGCGGCTCCCGCAAAAACGGTTCTTGTGATCTGTTTCATATTGTACCGCTCCTTATTCCGTCATCAGTTCATAAACAGAGATCTTTTTGATTTTTCTTGCGCTGAGATATGCACAGCCGAAGCAGAATGCAAGGATCGCCAGATCGAGCAGCAGCACTTCCGGCAGATTGACCGGCACGGCACCGATCATGCCGATCAGCAGCCTGACTGACGATCAGCTTCGTCTCGCTGAAATAACCGCTTTCATAAAAGCCGGCGACCGTAAACGTGAATCTCTTGGCATTCTGAATGACCGAAAACGGGTCGCCCGCCTGTATCTGCAGGGATTTTTTCACGTTCAGCGGGAGAAAGACCGGATGCTCCATTGCGGCGATTTCCGCCTCGCTGAACGGCGACTGCGGTGCATAATGCTCGAACTGTTCTTCGGTCTGCCGCGTCATGAATGTGCAGGGGTACATTCGCTCCTGACCGTTTTCGCCGATGATCCGGGCGGCAGTCGCATAGAGATACCGGATGACAGCGCAGTCCGTAACGCGTTCGTCCTGTTTCAGGATCTCCAGTCCGCGGACAGCATCTTCCTCCTCTGCGATCGAGATCCGGTTGTGATAAAAACCTGTGCGCTCCGCCATTTCGGGGAACATCCGCCGGACATTCCGCTCCGCGCAGAACGCACCGGCAAGCAGTCCCGTGCAGAGCATCACAAGGATGCCGAGCATGACGGATTCCGTTTTGTGCCTGCGAAGATTGGCAAGCGCAAGCCGCATGATCTTGTTCATATCCCTCACCAGCCCATCTCATCCAGAAAATGCTGCAGCTGCTCCCGCCGCTGCTTCGGGTCGTCCGTGCCGAAGGGCGGCATTTCATGCTCCCCGACGATGTTGCCGTCCCGCAGGAAAATGACCCTGCTGCCGCGCAGAGCCGTCCGCAGGTCATGCGTGACCATGACGATGCTCTGTCCCTTTTTGTGCAGCTCCGTAAAGATATCCAGCACATCCGTGCCGGCCGCGGAATTGAGCGAGCCGGTCGGCTCATCCGCAAACAGGATCTCCGGCTCATTGATGATCGCCCGGACGATGCCGACTCTCTGACATTCGCCGCCGGAAAGCTGATTCGGAAACTTCTTCCAGAGCTCCTTTCCGATGCCGACTCGCTGCAGCAGTTCTTCCGCCTTCCGCACAAGCTCCGGCGTATTTTTCTGTGCAGCCAGCGCGCCGGTCATGACATTGTCAAAGACATCCATGTTTTCGAGCAGATAGATGCTCTGGAATACAAAGCCGCAGTGCTTCCGCCGGAATACCGCAAGCGCATCGTTTGAATACGCAGAGATATCCTCATCCCCGAAGAACACCCTGCCGAGCGTCGGCTTGTCCATGCCCGAAAGCGCATAGAGCAGCGTGGATTTGCCGGAGCCCGATGCGCCCATGATGACCGTGAAATCTTTTTCGCGGATCTCCAGATCCAGATTTTTGATGACATGCTGCTGCAGACCGCTGTTCGAGAAGGTCTTGCAGAGCTTTTCCGTATGTAAGATCGCTTTCATTGTGATACACTCCTTTTGTGTCCGGTGTGATTCTATTATACCCGAAATGTGCGCCGCAGTCTTTATCAGATTCCTGTTATTTTCTTATCAAATTCTTAATGCAACGCCGTCTGCCGGAGAGTTGACGAAGCCGGCAGAATCTGTTATAATAGAACCATATCATAACAGGGCTGTTTTTCGGCACGGGAGGTGATTTCATGGCAAGGCCGTTCGGCAAAAAGGATGCAAAAATACTGATTGGGGAGCACCGTCAGATGCTCACGCAGCTTGAGGAGATCGCCGCTGCCGCGCAGGCCGGCCGTGAAAGCATCAAGCAGTATTCGGATCACCTTGCGGCACAGAGCGTTCTGGCGATCCTGCGGGATATTCCGGTCGAGGAGATCAACAACCGGGAAAAGCGTTCCTTCCGGGTCAAGGCACTGCGGGAGGGCGGCTATCAGACGATCGCGGATATCGTTCCGGCATCCGTGCACGCGCTCGCCTCTGTTTACGGCGTCAGCGAGGACGCTGCCTGCGCGATCAAAAAGGTCGCGGACGAAATGGCGTCGCAGGCCGGGCAGGGCTGCAAGATCCGTCTTTCCACGGACGATCAGTCCAAGGAAGCCACGGAGCTTGTCTCGGCTATATACAGATTCCGGCAGGTAAAGCCGCTTTCGGGCATCGCGGAACAGCTTGTGAAGACAAACCGCACAGACGTCACGGCGGCACTTGCCGATCTGGAACCGGTCAACGGTACGCTGAAATGGCTGTTCGCCGCGAAGGACAAAAAGCAGAAGGCCATGGAGGCATTCTGCCGGCTGACGGAGCTGAAGATCGACACCTACGGAACGGAAGCCGCCTCGCTGCTGGCGGAATATCAGACGGTGCAGGAACAGACCGCATCCGATGCATGGGACGATTTTTCTGCAAATCCGATCCAGTATTTCAATGTGCTGGAGGAGATCAATCCCGGCATCCTCGGCAATGACGATGCGCTGTACGGTCTGCCGGAGGAGCTTGCCCGCGAGATCCAGGACGAATGCTGGTTCCCGGACGGACTGCTCTGCGAACTGCGAAGATATCAGGAATGGGGCGTGCGGTATATCCTGCATCAGGAGCGCGTGCTGCTCGGCGATGAAATGGGTCTCGGCAAAACCGTTCAGGCGATCGCCGCAATGGTCTCGCTGAAAAATACGGGAGCCTCGCATTTCATGGTCGTCTGCCCCGCGAGCGTCATCACGAACTGGTGCAGAGAGATCCGGAAGATGAGCAGGCTCACCGTCATCAAGATCCACGGCAGCAGCAGAACGGACGCTTTTCAGTCGTGGCTGAAAACGGGCGGCGTCGCCGTGACGACCTACGAAACGACGGCTTACTGCACGCTGCCGGATGCCTTCCGGTTCTCGATGCTGGTCGTCGATGAAGCGCATTACATCAAGAATCCCGAAGCGAAACGGACGAAAAATGTCAAGGCACTCTGCACCCATGCGGAGCGGCTGCTCTTTATGACCGGAACCGCGCTGGAAAACAAGGCAGAAGAAATGGTCTCGCTGATCAGTATGCTGCAGCCGCAGATCGGTGCCCGCATACGCAGCATGACGTTCATGTCCTCTGCACCGCAGTTCCGGAAAATCATTGCACCCGTTTACTACCGCAGAAAACGCGAGGACGTCCTGACAGAGCTGCCTGACCTGATCGAAAGCAAGGAATGGTGCTCGATGAGCCCCGCCGAGGAAGCCGCCTATGAGCAGGCAGTCCTCTCAGGCAATTTCACGGAATCCAGACGGGTATCGTGGAATGTGTCCGACCTCAGCGATTCCTCGAAGGCCGCCCGTCTGACGGAGCTGATCGAGGAGGCCGAAGCAGACGGCCGCAAGGTGATCGTGTTCTCCTTCTTCCTTGATACGGTCCGCAAAATCTCGCTGCTGCTCGGAAAACGCTGCATTGACACGATCACCGGAGCGGTCACGCCGGAGCGGCGGCAGGAGATCATAGACGCATTCGATCAGGCACCGGCCGGAACAGTGCTGGCTGCGCAGATCCAATCCGGCGGAACCGGACTGAATATTCAGGCGGCAAGCGTTGTGATCATCTGCGAGCCGCAGCTGAAGCCGTCGGTCGAGAATCAGGCGATCTCCCGCGCCTACCGCATGGGACAGACGCGCAATGTGCTCGTCTACCGGCTGCTGTGTGAGGATTCTGTCGATGAGCGGATCATGTCGCTGCTGGAGGACAAGCAGGCGATCTTCGATGCGTTCGCAGACCGTTCGGAAGCGGCAGACGAGAGCAGAGAGATCGACGAAAAGACCTTCGGCGATATCATCCGTGCGGAGATCGACCGGATCAATGCAAAAAGAAAGTAAGCGCATGATAACAAAAACGCAGGCGGCCATGTGACCGTCTGCGTTCATTTTTTTCGTGTTTCAGTCCATGTCCTCAAACGCCTCAAGTCCGCGCTTGGCTTCGGCCTTCACATCGCCGTGCCGTACAAAAAGCATCGTTCCGAATGCAAGCAGCACAAAGCACGCGCAGTACGGAAACAGCGTCATGCAGCTAACGCGCTCCAGAAGCGTACCCGCACAAACCGGCGTTATGATCTGCGCCGTCATGCTGAACGTATAGTAAAAGCCGGTGAAGCGTCCCACCTCGGAGCCTTTGCACATTTCAAGCACCATGGGCAGCGAGTTGACATTGATGAGTGCCCATGCCGCACCCACCAGAAAGAACAGGATATACAGTCCGCTGTGGAATGTGTCACGCACACAGGTATAGGCAAATACGGCAAAGAAGCTGCCGGAGAGCAGCAGAATCCCGCCCAGAATTGTCTTTTTGCGCCCGATCTTGCTTGCAAGGATACCGGACGGAATGAAGAACAGGATCGCGCCGCCGGTCGCGATCGTCAGGCAGAGCGACGCATCCCCGATGCCGATGTTCCACATCGCATCCGCGTATGTCGTGAACCATGTCTCCATGGCGTTGTAGCCCATGAACCAGAGTGCCACGGAAAAGAGCAGGAAAATGAGGCTCCGTTTGACTTCCTTCGGGAGCTGTTCCTGATGCTCTGCCGTCTCGACCGCAAGATTCTCTTCCGGATGTGCCTTTTCGTATGCGAGCATATCCGCATTCCACTGCACCTCATTGACAAGGAACATCACCACAATGAGCGACAGGATCATGATGCCCGCCACCGCCAGAAACAGCGGCAGATAATCGACATGCGCCGCATCCTGTGTCTGTGCGGACGGATACATGATCTTTGCGATGATCAGATAGATGATGCCGCCGAGCGCGCCCATCAGATTGATCACCGCATTGCCTCTGCTGCGGAGCGGCTTCGGCGTCACATCCGGCATCAGCGCGACCGCAGGGCTCCGGAACGTGCCCATTGCGACCAGAATGCAGCCGAGCACGCAGACAAATATAATCTCCGTGACCGTTTTCGGATTCTGAAAATACGCATTGTCCAGAAACGGGATCAGCAGCATCAGAAAGACCGCCGCGACGGTCCCGCCCAGAATAAACGGCCTGCGCTTGCCGAGCTTTGACCTGCAGCGGTCCGATATCCCGCCGAACAGCGGGAGCAGAAACAGTGCCAGAACATTGTCGGCCGCCATGATCGCGCCGGAAACGCTCTTGTCCATATGGAATGTCTTTGTCAGCATCAGCGGAATGACATTGTTGTACATCTGCCAGAATGCAAGGATCGCAAGAAATGCGAATCCCACGCGGACGGTCTGTCCTGTGTTCAGCTTTAACTGTTTGTCCATTGCCCCTGATCCCCTCCGAATTATTGTGATTCTGTCGAAGATACGGTTTGTGCATTTATTATAGCATATTATCGGGTGAATTTCAATGGGCGGGCGGAAAAAGAGCAAAATGAAGACTGAATAACGGCGAAGGCCGCATGATTCCGTTCAGCCGCACGGAACACGCAAAAAGCATACAGAAAAAACCGCAAAAATCCGCGCACTCTTGGCATCTATTCTTCTTGCATTTTGCGTCCGTATATGCTATAATACTATATAGCAGTTTGCATATGCTAACCAATTGGAGGAACGATTATGGAACTGAAATTAGGCGATGTACAGACCACTGCGCTGATCCCGCTTGCAGTCAAAGCAAATGAGACAATGCGCAAAAATGCGCGCGTCAAAGACCCGAAGGCTGTTGAGATCATCCAGGCATTGAAAATTGACACGAAGCCCTATGATAAATTCATGTCGCATGAGGGCGTGATCGCGCGAACGCTCATGCTGGATCGGCAGCTGAAGAGCATCATCAAAAAAGCACCCGATTCTGTGATTGTCAATGTCGGGGCAGGCTTTGACGACCGTTTTTCCAGAATGGACAACGGCAGGATCCTGTGGTTTGATCTTGATCTTCCGGATTCGATCGCCGCAAGAAGAAAAGCATTTCCGGAACGAGACCGTGTCACGATGATCGCGGGGAATGCGCTGGAGAGCGACTGGTGCAAACCGGTACAGGAAGCACTTTCCGGCAGAAAGGCAAAACCTGTGTTCATTGCCGAGGGCTTGTTTATGTATCTGACACTCGATCAGATCCGCACGTTCCTGGAAGTGCTGAAACACAATTTTCCGGACGGAGGAATTCTGATTGCAGAACAGAACTGCAAGGCGATGCAGAAAAGCGAAAAGCATCATGATACAGTCAAAAACACCAATGCACATTTTATGTCCGGCACGGATTCCGGACAGGAGATTGCTGATCTGACAGACGGCATTCAGTTTGTGGAAGAGCA
Source organism: Ruminococcus sp. Phil11 (assembly GCA_001940925.1). Lineage (GTDB taxonomy): Bacteria > Bacillota > Clostridia > Oscillospirales > Ruminococcaceae > Firm-04. The sequence goes on along the minus strand of MSGZ01000036.1, from coordinate 30,802 downwards.
TAGCTTCAATGAAGAAATGAAGAAATACAGCATTCGTGCCAAACTTTTTGCGCTGCTGCTCCCGAAAATGAATGACCGCTGGGCAACTTTCCGGTGGTGACAGAAAGCGGTATGCCGAAGCGGTTGCTGCCAATTTAGGCTAACCGTATGTTAGTTATGGCTAACTATCGAAAGGAGCGACGAATTGGATATCGCAATGATAACAGCAGCCGTTTGCGGCGTACTCCTGATTATCTATTTCATCTTGCATAAAATACGGCACGGCGGAAGCTGCTGCGGCGAACATGAAGCGGCGGCTGCAAAAATCCGTGTATCTGACCGTGATCTTTCACATTACCCCTTTCATTATACCGCTGAGATCGAGGGCATGGTCTGCGCACATTGCGTGCGGAATGTCGAAAACGCCTTTCACGCGGCTGATGGCATATATGCTGTTGTTGATCTTGGTCACAAAACTGCAAAGCTATACGCTCGGCATCCGCTGACGCGCAGAGAAGCGGCAGCGATGCTGGACGGCACAAGCTATACACTGACTGAATTCAAGGAGGAAAAAGAATGAATCTGGGCGAACTGAAGGAAAACACCGAAGCCGTTGTCAGCGGCATTTCGGGGGATGCGCGGTTTATCAGCCGCATCACATCCATCGGTCTGACACCGGGCTGCCGTGTGCAGATCATCAAAAATGACAGGAACCGTCCTGTCCTGCTGTACTCGCGGGATACGATGATCGCCGTGAACCGCAAAGAATGTGCAGGCATTACCGTTTCGGAGGTGAGAAAATGAGCGCAACGATCGCACTGCTCGGGCAGCCGAACTCCGGCAAATCGACGCTGTTCAATGCGCTGACAGGCCTTCGTCAGCATGTCGGAAACTGGCCGGGCAAAACCGTCGAGAAAAAGGAAGGCACCTTCACCCACAAGGGCGATACCTATTCCGTAGCCGACCTGCCGGGCTCGTACAGTATGTCCGCAAACTCGGATGAGGAAGTCATCACGCGGGATTTCATCGCGTCCGGCAAGGCGGATGTGGTCTGCATTCTTGCGGACAGCTCGCAGCTGGAACGCAGCCTGTTCATGCTCGCCGATTACGCCGGTCTTTCCGCACCGTGCTTTCTGGTATTGAATATGGCGGATGTCGCAAAAGAGCGCGGCAAAAAGATTGACGCAAAGAAAATCGAGCAGAAGCTCGGGATTCCGGTCATGCTGTTTTCTGCGACCGATACGAAATCCTATGATGCGTTCTATGCGACGCTGGAACGCGCGCTGAAAGAAAAATCGCATATCAATGCCGCGGCACTGGAAGCCGAATATCAAAAAATCGACGGTTATCAGGATATCCGGCAGCAGATCTCGAACTGCGAGATCCCGGGCTATACCCCGATGTGGCTGACCGTCAAGACATTGGAGCATGACAAGGTCGTCACGGCAAAGCTGAAAAATGCGCTGCCGGATGAGATCATGACACAGATCGAACGGCAGATCAAAGGCTCAGAAACCGCGATCGCTGCCGGAGAATGCAAATTCAAATGGATCGACAGCATCCTGAACGGTGCCGTCACGGAGACCAAAACCAAAGCGGCACTCGGCAGGCTTGACCGCATCTATACGCATAAATTCTGGGGCAAGCCCGCGGTCGTGCTGACGGTCCTGCTCGGCCTGCTCGCATCCTTTATTCCGGCACTGCCGGTCATGGGCGTCGGCTCCGGCGTGGATGCCCTGAACGCCGTGATCCGTTCGTCCATGCTGGGCGCGGGTGCTCCGGCGTTCCTGACCGGCCTGCTCTGCGATGTGCTGATCCAGTCGCTCTCCTATGTCATCAAAATGCTCGGCTTTGTGTTCGGCGTCACGCTGGTGTTCGGACTGCTCGAGGAGATCGGCGTCATGGCACGTATCTCCTATGTTTTTGACAATACAATGGGCAAACTCGGCTTGCAGGGAAAATCGGTGATGCCGTTCCTCGTCAGCTTCGGCTGCACCATGGGCGGTGCTGCCGGTGCAAGAGTCATCGACAACTGGGGACAGAAGGTCCTGACGATCGCGCTGGCATGGGCAGTCCCCTGCGGCGCGGCATGGGCGATCATCCCGATGCTGTCAACGGTCTTTTTCGGCGCAGGCGCACCGCTTGTGATTGTCGCGCTGCTGCTGGTCATGCTTCTGCACATGTGGATCACGGCAAAGATCTTCGGCAGAAAGCTCGTGAAGGCGGAGGACAAATTCGGCATGATCATGGAGCTTCCGCCGTATCATAAGCCGAAGTGGGGCGCGCTGATGCGCTATGTGTTCGGCAGAACAAAAGATACATTTTTCCGCGTGGTGAAGGTCGTTCTGCTGGTCTGCGGCATCTTCTGGCTGCTCAGCTACGGCGGCAGCACCGGTGAGAACAGTATTCTTGAGAAATTCGGGCTGGCGATCGAGCCGGTAACAAAGTTCTTCGGTATGCCGTGGCAGCTGTTCCTTGCATTCATTGCATCCTCTGTCGGAAAAGAAGGCGCGGTCGGTGTCATCACGGCACTGTATTCCGGCGGTTCGATCGGCACGGCATTTTCCGAGGCCATGGCAGGGGGCGCAAGAGCGGCGAATCTCAATGAGCTGCTGCTCGCGAATGTCTCGCGTCCCGAAGCACTTGCATTCATCTTCGCGATCACCTTCAATCTGCCCTGCGTTGTGGCACTTGCCGCGACCTATCAGGAGATCCACTCGGTCAAATGGACGGCAAAGATCGCGCTGTATTATACGGTTTCGGCACTGCTGCTCGGCTGCATCGCCTATCATGCCGGACTGCTGATCTGGTGATGAATATGCAGAAGCTGCTGGAATTATTAAAGGACGGGCACTCCCGCACCGTTGAGATGCTCGCGGCGGAGCTGCACACCTCTGCCGATGACATCCGCCGGCAGATCGAATATCTGGAGCAGATCGGCGCGATTAAAAAGATTGCTTTTCCGAAAGGAAACGGGTGCAGCGGATGCACCGGCTGTGAGGGCGGAACCGGCTGCAAGGGCTGTATGCCGGCAAATGCGGAAAGCAATATGGGCGAAATGTGGGAGGTCGTTTCCAACGCCTGATTCACATACCGGAAGTTTATGAAAAGCAGAACACATATAAAAAGGCACTTCATCCGGAAGTGCCTTTTCAATGTTCGCAACAATTTGCGGATAAAGGATTGCAAATATAGAGCAAAATGACGAATTGCAGCTTTACATATTGACAGAAACGCGATGATATGGTATCATAACAGTGTTAGGTAACACTGTTATGAACGGAGGCGAAAAATGGAAAAGGAATACGAAGCGCGTGAAAAGCTGATTGCCTGCGCGAAAAAGGAGTTTCTGGAAAAGGGATTTGCCAAGGCATCCCTGCGGTCGATCAGTGCTGCGGCAGGCATGACCACCGGTGCAGTTTATTTCTTCTGCAAGGATAAGAACGGGTTGTTCGGTGCGGTCGTGGAGGAACCTTTGAAACGGCTCATGACACTGATCTCGGAGCATTTCTCGGCGGATATGGAAACGGATATTTCACATTTTCAGCATCATGCCGGCGATCATGATGACTTTGCAGAAGCAATGATCTCCATGCTCTATGCCGACCGCGATGCACTGCTCATTCTGCTGGAAAAGTCAGCAGGTTCAAGCTATGATGGCATCATCGACCGTTTTATTGCGATGATCGAGCAGCACAATTTCGCACTGGCAGAAAAGTACGCTGCTGCGCATCCGGGCAAGCGCGTCAACCGGTATTTCATGCACTGGATATCTCATGTTGAGATCAATGCGTATATGCATCTTGTGACACATGAGGACGACCCGCAGAAAGCGCTGAAAGAGATCAAACCAGTCATGGATATGCTGGTGGAGGGCTGGCTCGCGCATATTTTAGAGGACGATATCTGAAAGGGAGCAGACACTTCCCTTTCTGTATCCATAAGTTAGCCATATCTAACGCAAGGAGGACAGGACATATGTATTTACAGGTAAAGGATGTCAAAAAAAGCTACGGTAAAGACACAAGCTATGTACAGGTGCTGAAGGGCATCAGCACGGGGCTTGAACGCGGACAGATGTGTGTGATCCAGGGAACGAGCGGCTCCGGCAAATCCACGCTTCTGAACTGTATCGGCGGACTGGACACCATGGATTCCGGCTCGATCACCGTGGACGGCAAGGAGATTTTCGGGCTGAAGCCGGCGCAGCTTTCGGACTACCGGCGCGACAATCTCGGCTTCATTTTCCAGTTCTATAATCTTGTGCCGAACCTGACCGTGCGTGAGAATATCCAGATCTGCCGGCATATTGCAGAGCATCCGCTGGATATGGACGAACTGCTGGAAACGCTCGGCCTGACGGAGCATCAGAACAAGTTTCCTGCGCAGTTATCCGGCGGTCAGCAGCAGAGAACGGCGATCGCACGGGCACTCATCAAGAATCCCAAGCTGCTGCTCTGCGATGAGCCGACCGGTGCGCTGGACTCCAAAACAAGCCGGGATATTCTGGTGCTGCTAGAAGAAATCAATGTGAAATACGGCACAACCATGTTGATCGTCACGCATAACAATTCGATCAAAAACATGGTGCACAAGGTCATCATCATCAAGGACGGACTGGTGAAAAAGGAGTATATGAATGAAACCAGAACGCCCGCCGCAGAACTGGAGGATCTGTGATGAACAAGGTACTCAGGAAGCGGCTTCTGCGTGATCTCCGGGCGAATTTCGGGCGGTATCTGGCACTGTTTCTGCTGTTTGTACTGGGGCTGTATCTGGTCATTTCGATCGTCGGTTCATCTGAGATGATCATTCAGGGAACGGAGCGGCAAAAGGCGGTCAATATGGTCGAGGACGGACAGTTCACGGTGTTCCTGCCGCTCACCGAAGATGATCTGTCCAGCCTGACAGCGGACGGGACCGTGATTGAGCCGATGTTTTCATTTGACCTCAAAGCCGATGAAAATGCAACATTGCGGCTGTTCCGGAACCGTGACAGGATCGACCTGATCCAGCTGGACACGGGCAGTCCTGCCGCAAAAAGCGGCGAAGCCGTCATCGAAAAGGGCTATGCCGAAGCACATGATCTGCACACCGGGGATACAGTCAGGGCGGGCGGCTTCGATTTCAAAGTCACGGGCATCGGTTCCGTGCCGGATTACGATATGTGCATTGCGAAATTCAGCGATTCGGCAGTCGAGCGAAGTGCGTTCGGGCTGCTGTTCGTGACCGGGGAACAGTATGATGCGATCCGGGACAGCGGCACGCAGAATGCCGAGGAATACACCTATGCTTACCGGCTCGGCAATACGACAGACGATGCGCTGAAGGAGAAGATCCGGGAAATCAAAATCGAGCCGGAGCAGATCGAAAACAGGTATTTCCGCGAAACAGTTGACGAGATTTTGCAGGAGCGCCGCGACATCGAAAACGGCATCCGCGATCTGCATGACGGCGCGGATGAACTTGCTGACGGACTGCATGAGCTGACCGGTCACAACAGGGAACTGTGCGATGCGGCCGACGCGCTCTTTGCGCAGTATCTTGCGCAGGCCAATCAGACGCTTGCCGCGCAGCATCTTGCACTGACAGAGGAAAACTATGCAGATACGCTGGAATCGCTGATCGGGCAGACGCATTCGGAGGAGCTTGCCGCGCTGAAAAGCAGTCTGGACGAGCTTGCAGAATTCCGGCAGGGCATCTATGACTACACGGACGGCGCAGGCAGTGCTGCGGACGGTTCCGCGGAGCTTGCAGACGGCGTTTCGGAATTGAAAGAAAACACGGATGAGCTGCTTGATGAAGTGTTCAAGCTCGATATAGAAAATCTGACCTCGTTCGTGGCCGCAAAAGACAACATCCGCATTGCCGCCGCTGCCGGGGATGTCATCATGGACAGAAACGCCGGACTGGTCGCCGGGATCATTATCCTTGCGCTGTTTGCCTATGTGCTTTCGGTATTTGTCGTGCATCAGATCGAGCAGGAGCAGAGCGTCATCGGCGCGCTCTATGCACTCGGCGTAAAGAAGAAAGATCTCATGTTGCATTACATCACAATGCCGACGCTGATCGCATTTCTCGCGGCACTGGCCGGCGCGGCACTCGGCTTTTCGTTCGGCGCGGAATCGCAGGCAAAGGATTCCTACGCGTACTTTTCGCTGCCGGTCTTTGATATGATCTATCCGGCGTATCTGGTCGTTTATGCGCTTGTCATCCCGCCGGTGATCTCCGCTGCTGTCAATGCGCTCGTGATCAACAAAAAGCTGTCGCGCACCGCACTCTCCCTGATGAAAAACGAACAGTCCGCCGGCAGCTACAGGCAGTTTTCGCTGAAAACGAAACGCTTTCCGCTGCTGTTCGCGATCCGGCAGCTGGTCCGCGAATCGCGCTCCGCGATCGCAATGGTGCTCGGCATGTGTGTTTCGGTCATGGTCGTGATCCTGGGGCTGGACTGCTATGTGATGTGCAAGGCAGTCAGGGACGATACGGTCGCAGATACGAAATATTCGTATCAGTATCTTTACAAGTACCCGGAGAAAACCGTACCGGAAGGCGGCGAAGCGGCTTACATTGAAACGCTCAGCACAGACCGCACGGGCTACACGCTGGATGTGACGGTGATCGGCATTGACAGCGACAACCGATTCTTCGATGCAAAGCCGGAAAAGGGCAAAAACAAGGCCGTCGTCAATTCGTCCCTGGTCGAGCGTTTCGGTTTTAAACCCGGCGACCGCATCCTGCTCCACGATGCCGCTGCCGATGCGGACGATTGCTTCACCGTGACCGGCATCAGCAAAGATTCCGTCGGCTTCACGATCTTCATGGATATTGACAGTATGCGCGAATTGTTCGGCCGGGACGGGGATTATTTCAATGCGGTCTATTCCGACCGCGCACTCGGTATCGACGAGGGAAGACTGTATTCCGTCACGACCAAGGAGGATGTTGCGCGCAGCGCAAGCGTTTATGTCAAGCTGATGCTTTCGCTTGTGAAAACGATGATCGCAGCAGGCACGGTGATTTTCTGCGTGGTCATGTACTTGATGATGGGCGTGATAATCGACCGCAGCGCGGCGGGCATTTCGCTGATCAAGATATTCGGCTACCGGCCGAAAGAGATCCGCGCGCTGTATCTGAACGGCAATCTGCTGGTCGTTGCAGCAGGCGCACTGATTGCGGTTCCGCTTGCAAAATTCCTCATGGATGCGATCTATCCGAGCTTTATCCGCAATGTTGCCTGCTCGATGAAGCTTGCATTTCCGTGGTATCTGTATGCGGTCATTTATGCAGCAGTCATTCTTGTTTACTTCGTCATCAACCGGCTTCTGATCGGAAAGATCAACCGCATCTCGCCTGCGGAAGTCCTGAAAAACCGGGAGTGATCCGGATACAGCAAACAAAAACGGACAGCACCGCTCCATGAAGTGCTGTCCGCATTTTTATACCGGAAGATCGGTCATGCTTTTCAGTCCGATCGCGAGTGTGGATGCATTATGCAGAAGGGCGGATGCCGCAGGCGGCAGAATACCGGCCGCACCGAGCAGAATCAGCCCGAGATTAAAACCGATGATCGTGCGGTAATTCCGGTGGATCCGCTGCATGAGCGCATCGCTCAATTGCTTCAGTGAGATCAGCGCATACAGGTCATTCGCGGAGATCGTGATATCCGCGATCTCTCTTGCGATCGCCGCGCCCGTGCTGATCGCAATGCCCGCATCGGATTCGCTGAGCGCAGGAGAATCGTTCACGCCGTCACCGATCATGATGACGCGCCGGCCGGCTTCATGCTCCGCACGGATAAATGCCGCCTTATCCTCCGGCAGCACCTCCGAATAATAGGCATCGACGCCGACCTTTTCCGCAACGGATCTTGCAGTCCGTTCGTTGTCGCCGGTCATCATCACGATATTGGAAAGTCCCAGACCGTGCAGCGTATCAATGACGGTTTTCGCCTCATCGCGCAGCGGATCCTCAATGCAGATGACCGCTGCGATCTCCCCGCCGATCGCGAGATACAGATGCGAATATTCCTTCGGCAGATGCCGGAAGATCCGTTCATCCGGGATCCTGCACGCTTCGTCCTCGACTACAAAATGATGACTTCCGATGACCACGCGCTCCCCGCCGATCATGCTGGAAATGCCGTGCGCGACGACGTATTCGACCCTGGAATGCCGCTCCTCATGCAGCAGCCCGCGCCGCGCCGCCTCTGCCACGACTGCGTTCGCGATCGAATGCGGATAGTGCTCCTCCAGACAAGCGGCAAGGCGCAGCATTTCCGCTTCATCGCGCCCGCCGAACGGGATGATCTGCGCGACACGCGGCTGCGAATGCGTCAGCGTGCCGGTCTTGTCAAAGACGATCGTATCCGCCTCCGCGACGGCCTCCATAAATTTGCCGCCCTTGACCGTGATGCCCGCTTCCGCACACTGCCGCATCGCGGACAGCACCGAGATCGGCATCGCGAGCTTTAGCGCACACGAAAAATCGACCATGAGGATCGACACGGCTTTCGTCGCATTGCGCGTCAGCAGCCATGTCAGCAGCGTACCGCCCAGACACCACGGCACGAGCTTATCCGCAAGATGTGCCGCCTTGCTTTCCGCTGACGACTTCATCTGCTCCGATTCCTCGATCATTTTCACGATGCGGTCATAGCGGCCGCTGCCGGCGGTGTTCTCGACCTGCACCGTACATTCGCCGTCCTCGACGACCGTTCCGGCATAGACATACGCGCCCTCGGACTTGTGGACCGGCACGGATTCGCCGGTCATGGACGCCTGATTGACCATTGCATCGCCCGCGATCACCTTGCCGTCCAGCGGGATCATCGAACCGGTGCGCACGATCACGCGGTCGCCCTTCTGCATCTGCGAAACGGGCACAAGCAGCTCCTGTCCGTCCGCGGTCTGCATCCAGACCTGCTCCACGCCGAGCGACATCGTTCTCGCGAGATCATCGACTGATTTCTTATGCGTCCATTCATCGAGAATATCGCCGATCTTCAGCAGGAACATGACGCTTCCGGCGGTGCTGAAATCACCGCGCAGCATCGAGACCGTGATCGCCGCGGCATCGAGCACTTCGACCTCGAGCCTGCCGTGCAGCAGACACTGCAGTCCCCTGCGGAGATATTTCAGTGCTTTGAGAAATGAGACCAGCCGCCGGAACGGCAGCGGCAGGATGAATTTGTGCAGCACGCGCCGCATGATCGCGGATTCCAGCTTTTCCTCGTATTCGCGGTTCAGTACCCGTCCGGTCTGTGCCGGTACAAGTGCTTCCGCTGCTTCATCGTAGCAAAAATGTGCAAGCGCTGACAGCACGGCGTTCCTGTTGCAGCGATAATACAAAATGACGTCACAGGTGCGGTCGAATACCTGAACCTTTGTGATGCCGCTGACCGCAGACAATGCATATTCGGCAACATCCGCCTGATGCAGCGTCATATATTTCTGGCAGAAATGCACGCGGATACGCCCTTTTGATTCGTGCAGGATTTTACATTTCATAAGACTGCCCCCTGAACAAAGCAGACCGCCGGAGCGGTCTGCATCTGGTTATTCTTCGGCTGTTTCTGCGGATCCGTCCGCAGCCTCCGCTGCATCGGCAATGACAGCTTCCGTGTCGGCCGCAATCCGCTCTGCGTTGATCTCCCTCGCATCGCTGAGAATATCATCGCAGTTTTCGCGCACGGTCGTGACGGTTTCCATGACGCTGTCCTTTGCGCGCAGCACGGCGGCTGTCGCATTCGTATAGCACTTTTTCGCATCCTGACTGCCCAGAATTTTGATGCCGGCCGTCCCGAACAGCACTCCGCCTGCAAACAAACCGAGCTTTCCCCAAGGCAAACGGCTCATACAGATCACCTCTTTTTTATTTCCGGAGCATATGCTCCATTTAGACCATTATAGCACACACGCGCCCTGTTTTCTACTCCGAACGGACACGGTTCCGGTATTCCACGGGCGTACACCCCATCACATCCCGGAATGCCGCGGAAAACTTGCTGGCATTGTCATATCCGCAGGCTTCTGCAATGTCGATCACCCGCGTGTTAGTTGACGCTAACTCTTGGGCAGCAAAATGCATTTTTTCATTGCGGATATGTGCAAATAACGATATGCCGAAAACGCGGCGATAAACCTGCTTGAGCTTTGTCGGCGAAACATCGGAGCGTGCCGCAAGAAACGGAATCGTGAAATGCTCCTGCAAGTGCTCCATGCAAAAGGAAAAAGTATCTTCGGCAAGCATCTGCTCTGCCGGCGTCGGTTGTTTTATCATAACAGTTCCCCTTTCCGCGGGTTAGTTGCGGCTAACTTAGTCGTAAAAGATGATCGGCATATCAGATGCCGATTTTTGGCTGCCGGCCGTCTGAAGCAAGCGTGTCTGCATCATGCATCCGGTTCCGTGTTCCCGCAGCATGACCCCGCCCCTTCTTTTTGCCGGCATCGTTCACTTCCGGTTATGATTATACATCAAATGCTCCAAAATGTCAAGCAGGCTGCTGCGCCTGAAGCGGATGCTTCCGGTAAAGCGCATCCCTGCATAAACAGCAAGGCTCACCGGGCGGTCCGGCGAGCCTTGTTTATGCCGCATGCAGCAGGGATCACAGGGAATCGGCAGTGTGATTGCGGATTGCTGCAGAAAGGAGCTCCGCATCCAGCATTGTGATTCTGCCGTCACGGCTGACGTCTGCAGTCTGTTTGCTGAAGTCCATTTCATTGTAACCGCGGGCTGCCAGCGTGATCTTTGTCACATCGGTGCTGTCGATCCGGCCGTCGCCGTTGACGTCGCCCATTTTGCTGCTGTGATCCGGAACGCCGACGGTATTGAACGCATTTTTAATGTAATTCATATACTTTGCTTTGTCAGAGGCGGACAGCGATCTCTTGTTCATGACTGCTTCCGCAGCCTTCTGCACAGCGGTTCTGCACTGAATGAATGTTGCGGTGTCGGCACCCTTTGTCAGATAATCCAGCGAGGTGTACCAGATCTCTCTCCCGAGATATGCAGGCAGGCCGGATCGATGCATCAGATAAGCCGCATGGGAAATAACGGTGGAAGCTTCATGCGCTTCGATTTTATCGGAATCAGATCTTTGGCTCTGTTCGGTCAGATATGTATTGTAGTTATAGTAGAAGGTCCTTCCTATATACGGGTCAAACTGTTTTCCGTCTGCAGGGCAGCAGGTCAGATCGCGGGAATATCTGCCGGAAGCCTTGTACTGATCTTCACCGAATTTCCATGTCAGCTTATTCTCAAAGTATTCACCCATGATATCGCTGTAAGCTTCTGACAGTGCATTCGCCTCACTGAAAGGGGATGCATCCTCCCATTTCACCTTTGCGATCGTGACGCGGTGCGTATATTCATGTGCAGCCACATCCCATGCAACGGTCGTTGCTTCCTTATGCTCCGGATGATCCTTGCTGTAGTTCAGAAATGCAAGGAAATTGCCGCCCGGCGATGCAAAGGAACTGTTCGCATAATAATACGGATTGACAGCCAGTGCGGAGCCCTTTCCGTCTGTTCCCTTCCAGTCAAATTCATTCAGATAGAAATCATAGACCTGCTGCATGATATACATGGTTCCGGCTGCGATCCCTTCGTTCATGTATTCATCTTTGGAGCTGAAGGAAACGGTATAGTACCGCAGTTTGCTCATTCCGAGTGCGTTTAAATAGGAGAAATCCAGTCCGTTCAGGCTGTTTTCAAAGAAATACTGCTTATGCCGGTCGCGGTAGTAGCATTCGATTTTGGAGACAGGGTCATAGTCTCCGCCGACAATGTAGATATTCCGTTTGGAGTCATACACCTTGTATGAAGTGTTGCTGACCTTTGAATATGTGATCCGGAATCTGTTTGACTTCACGATCGGATTGTATTTCCCGTCACTTGTGGAGCGCATTTCCTCGGTGCTGGCCGGGAAAGCCGATGCCGCACTTGCATAGAACGTGACCGGCGACAGTGCCTGCGCTGCAATTGCGCAGAATGCTGCGATGGATAAAATGGATCTGTGTTTCATAGTATATCCTCCTGTGTTTTGATTCTTTCGTCGGTTTGTGTGAATACGAAAGCAATTTATTTTAACATAAAATCGCAGGGAACGCAAGAATCTTCATAAATCTTTCAGAAACTTTCATCGGTTTTGCTGAAAATATATACACAGGCAAGAAAATGGTGCATAATCAGACGGATGCACGAAGTGCCCGTTTTGCCGCCCGAACCTGCCGCACACGCCGGAACCGGCACCGCCGAAAAAAATTTTTTTCAAATGTTCCTATCTGTATTGACATTTTCATATCATCGTGGTATAATAGAATTGGGGAATGTGGCTAATAATGTTCAACGGCCATTATAATATTTTGTACATCTGAGGTGATGCGTTATGGTAATAACGTCGATGCGGTGGGTTTGCTGAACAGCACCGTATTGAGCAAAAAAAGAGAAAACTCCGTTCCGGCGCGGACCGTTCCGATCCTGCTGCCGGGCATTTGATTTGCAAAAGCTGCATCGGAAAACAATTTTACACTGGCTTCTGATATATCAATATTTTATGAGCGGAGGACATTACCATGAAAAACGAGGAGAAAACACAGGAACAAAATCAGGTCATGGAAGGATATAATCCCGGTGTATACCGGATGCTTTCCATTCTGTTTATCATTCTGACCATTCTGAACATTGTCGTCATCGTGTATGCCTTTGCAAGGACCGGATACGGTCTCTGGCACGCAGAGGACGCACTGAGCTACATTGCCAAGATCGACAGCAGCTTCGATGACATCAACCAGGATATTCTGAACATTCAGCTTCATGCTGACGATCAGAGCCGCGTGTCAGCGAGTGTGGACGACATCATTCTCCAGCAGAAGAAAATCAGCGAACATGCGGAAGCATTCCGTCAGATCAACATGTCCAACATCGACAAGACCATTCCGAAGGAATTTGATAAGTCGATGGACAAGGTCGACCGCTATTACAGCACCATTTCCAAGAATCTTTCTTCCGTGAAGGCCGGATTCTCGAAGCCGGATGTGCTTCAGACTGCCGAAACGGAGCGTCTGCGGGAGGATGCGAAAGCGTCTCTTGACGAACTGTTTGATTATTCGGACGAAGCAACATACCAGTTCTTCTGCCGCGTCGGACAAAGCTTTCTGTTCGTGCTGCTGTTCCTGATCCTGACCATGGCAGCCGGACTGTATGCGATTGCGCGGTCGAAAAAGCGCGACTATGCGTTTGCGCTGAAGCTGCAGAACAGCAAGCAAAAGACCGCAAACATCCGGCAGAAGGCTGTCGAGATCGCCTATACCAATGTTGTCACCGGCCTGAAAAACCGCTATGCGCTTGACGAAAAGCTCGACGAACGCATGAAATCCGAGGACGTTACGCTTGCGCTGTATAACTTCAACAACTTTAAGGGGCTCAATGAAAGCTACGGACGCGACTTTGCGGACGAATTCGTATCCGAGATGTCCAAGAAGGTCGTGACAACCCTCGGCAAGCAGGCCGAAGTATTCAGCACCGAGATCGACGAGCTCTGTGTGCTGTTCAGCAAGGAGCTCCCCAAGAGCAGAACGAACAGCATGGCACACAAGATCCTTGAAATGCTGTCACAGCCTGTTCAGATCCGCGGCATTTCGGTGCAGCTCACGGTTGCCGGCTGCATCGGTCACTGCAATGTCAATTCCTATACCTCGGCATCTGCGCTGTTCATTGCGATGGACCACGGAGTGCGCCAGTCAAAGGCCATGTGCGTGGAACAGAACAGAAGCGTTCTCATCCCGCTGCAATGAATTGCGGCATCCGATGATCCCGAGCAGACAAGTTGAACAACTTGTCTGCTCTTTCTTAACATATATATAATTTGTATGTATAACATGCACAAATTCGTTAAGGAAAACTATCTATTCATACGAAATTACCCGAGACAGCCGTTTTTGTTCAGAATCCTGTTGACATTTTATAAAAATAGTGGTACAATGTTTATAGCAATTGCCAAAGATTGCTAGACAGAATCACAAAAATATACATTGAAAGGGAGTTTTGAGAATGAAAAGGCAGATCGTACAAAAAGCGTCCGCAGTCGTTACCGCGCTGGTAACGGCACTGGCAGCCTCATGTGCATGGTTTGCACTGAGCGTGAACGCAGCAGGTAACACCGCCTTCCCCTATACAATGTTTGCCGGCTCAGAAGCGGCCGGCGCGCTGACTGTCAACGCAAAGCATTTCAACCTGAACGGCAGTGTTGCTTCAAACGGAACGATCGTGACAGGGAAAAAGGTCAACCTGAACGGCAAAAAGACCGAATATGCAGGACTGGACATGCCGTATTCCGGCACACAGCTCGGCACTCAGTATTTTGCCAATGCACAGACCTTTGACACGCTGCAGATGTCCGATCACAACCTCAACCTGAACAAGACCATGGATGTTTCCGGTGAAGCGTCCCTCAAGGGCAATGTCAATATGAACGCGTCACTCCGTGCAGATTCCGATATCAGCATCAGCGGCAATGTCAGCAACTTCAACAACGCCGTGCTTTACTCGGAATTCGGTGACATCACCATTGACTGCAACAACGTCAGCTTTACCGGCCTGATCTACGCGCCGCTCGGTGATGTGGTCATCACCGCGAACAACATCAACCTGAACAATGTCGTCGTGATCGCGGACACGATCACGCTGAAAGCAAACAATGTCAATGCAAATTACGGCCGCTCCTATGCCGACGCGATCGGCAGCGGCTCAGAGACCAAGGCCGCCTATATCACGAAGTTCAACAGCTACATGATGGACAAGGAAGCCGCGACGATCCTTGACATGATCTCGCAGTATTACACCGTCACGCCGATTGATGCAGGCGAATTTGCCGCAATCAGCATGACAGCCCCGCTCGCACCCGGCTTCATGGTCACGCTTGATTTTGAGGTGCAGCAGTATGAGGTCGAGGGCTACGGCAATCTGTCGATCATGAAGACGGACGGCGTCCAGCAGATGAGCACGATCGTCCTGACCCCGTTCAACAAGGATCTTCCGCTGATCTCCACGGACTATATGTTCATGGGCGAAAACAGAGTGTCCTATATTGAGTTCTACGGGCTCGGCATCAACGGCGACGAGAATATGCCGGTATTCGATGCGCTCAGACCGCTGCAGGCAAAATACGCACAGTTTGCGGATCAGCCCCCGACACCGGGCTGGTTCGATGCGGTCCGCACAATGGGTCTGTTCAAGGCAACGACCTACAAGGACGACGGCGCGATCAGCCAGATGCTCTATGACAGCTTCGGCATCACACTGGATGCATCTGTGAACACGCCGGATCTGAACGAAGCAGAGCGCGCAGCGCGGTATGAGATCACGCAGAATTACGTCGATAACCTCATCAGCAACCCCGGCGTTTCGACTGCGATCTTCAACATGTGCCTCGGCCAGGAGCGCACGCGCCAGTTCTTCAACGATGTGTTCTTCGGAACCGGACGCTGGATGCCGTAAGAAACACCTGACCTGTTTCTGAACACGGAATACAGAAAGCCCCGCCCTGATCTTCGGATCGGGGCGGGGTCGTTTGCTGCCGGAAAACCGGAGACACCTGATCGAAAGACTGCCGCATTTGCAGGAAATTGCCGTCTGCGATTTTTGTTAAATATGCAAAATCACGTTGAACAGTTATTCTGACAATGCCTGTTCGGGTTCTGGCTAATATTGCAGAATAAGATTAAGAATATATGATATTGCCTTGACTTTTCCGTTCTTTTGCTTATAATGTTCTTGTTTGCGCAAACAAAAGAAGATACCGGAAGAAGTACATGATGCGGTACGGCTGCATCATGAAGGGAGAAAAAATATGAAGAAAATGCAGAAAAAGAGCGTGCTTTCGCTCACGGCGGCAGTGCTTTCCGCAGCACTGATCCCGTCGAATCTGATGCCGGCTTCCGCGTGGGAGCAGGTCAGCGGAGAAGAATACATCAACTGGAAGCAGGGTTCTGTTGTGCCTTATGTGCTCGATACCTTCCTTGCGAAGATCCGCACGTTCGGCCTTGAGAAATGCGATTTTGACGGCGATCACAAAGCCGGAGAGACAGAGGATTTCTACGCGCTGGAATCCAGGATCAATGCGCTGTATCAGGAAAGCGGCTATCAGCCGGGGCAGGAGATCGCGGGCTATCCGGAATATGACATCAACAGGGACGGCTATGCCACACCGGAGGATTACTGCATTCTGCTGCAGTATGTGCAGCGGAATTTTGACTTCACGCTGAATTACGGGGAAATGTATGCGACGATTACCGCATACACCGGAAAAAATGCGGCGCATGTCTCCGTGCCGCGCGAGGTCTTTGCAAAGGGACGGATCTTCCCGGTCATGGAGATCGCAGACGGCGCATTCAGCGGCCATGCGGAGCTGGAAAGCGTTTCGTTTGATAATTACGAGCAGCCGGTCTGGTGCACCCGCAATACGGACGGCGAACACGCGCTGCCGTATCAGCTGATCCAGACGGCGGGCACGGTCACGGCGGGCACGTTCCTGTATTTCGGCAGCGGCGTCTTTGACGGCTGCACGCAGCTCGGTGCGATCGCGCTGCCGTCTCATATCCGCTTTGCGGATACTGACCCGTTCCGCGGTGCGCCGTATCTGCAGGACAATTTTCAGGAGGTTGACGGCATCCGCTATCTGTACGACAATACCGCTTCCGTGTTTGCGGCGCTTGACCTGACACCGGAGAAAAAGCAGGAGATCGGCCGTTCGCATCAGCTCAGCTTTTCCAAGAAAACGACAACGGTCTGCAGCAACCTGACAAAGCTGCTTGATCCGGAATCCGTGCAGGATGTCTATATTCCTGCATCCGTTGAATTTATCGAGGACTATGCGTTTGCGAATTTCAAGCAGCTTTCGACCGTCTGCGGCGACAGCTACGCGGAGAGCAGCCCGGAACAGCAGCAGCTCGTGAAGCGTTATCTCTGCGCGTTTGACAATACGAAGTTCATTGCGGACGAGGTGAATGCCCGTCTGGATGACTGCGCAGCGGAGATCTTTGCGGTCTGCAACCCGCGGACAGAGCAGAAGGCTGCTGTTGTGCAGGTCGGAAAGCTGATCGCACGGCTTTCGGATTACAGAGGCTATTATTCGCTGGACAAGCAGGACGGAGCAAAAGACCCCGGCCCGGACAATATCCAGACCTTCACGCCCGGCTTTGACCTTTACCCGAACGATGCGTATTATTATAACGATCTCTGCCGCGGCAGCATCTGCTCCGCAGGTGCAGTGTTCCTGCTCGGCGACGAGAACACGCCCGCTTATACGGAATGCGTCGGCTTTGCCCATGCGAGCGCGCTGCTGCTGAACCGGATCGGCGTGCAGAATCTGTACTGCGGCATGTCCGATCATGCGCTGAATGCGGTATACGTGGACAAACAATGGCATTCGTTCGATATGGCAGGCAACAGTCTTGTGAACCCGGACGCCCTGAACGAAGGAAACCTGCTCGGCGATCTTGCGGCAGGCATGAGCGTATCAAACAGCCGGCAGTTCGAGCTGTTCCCGCATTCCGCAAACAATCAGCTGACGGCATGGTTCATGAATGACATTGACCTGACAAACGGAAAGCGTCCTGCCGTGCTGACGCTGAATACGAAAGAGGTTCTGAGCGATGCTGAAACCGGCGCGCTCGGCAGAACGAATATCGTCTGCAACAGGGAGGAAATCCCGGTCGGCTGGCACGAACTCTCGGAAGGCTACTTCTATTATATGGGTGCGGACGGCAGATTCCTGCGGAGCACCTACGCGCCCGCGCCGGATGCAGATTGCTGGATCAATGCAAGCGGCTGGTGGGATCACCCGGAAACATAAGCAAATAAGCAAAAACTGAAAAATCCGCCCCGCGCCGGTGTAATACCGGTCTGCGGGGCGGATCGCTTTATGATTTCTTCTTTGTTTTTTTGCCGTTCTCCGGTTTGGCTTCATCCGGCTTGGCTTCATCCGGCTTGGCTTCATCCGGCTTGACTTCATCCGGCTTGACTTCATCCGGTTTGGCGGCAGGTGCTGCCTTGCGGAGCGGTTCCAGTCCCTCATGACTGACAAACGGGATCAGACAAAGCAGCGGAACCGATGCCGTAATGGAATAGGCATACCGGAATTCTGCATAAACAGGTGCTGCAAGCATCAGCGTGCCCCAGACGCAGATCGCGGGCAGATACAGCAGCAGCAAATGCCTGTTCCGGTTCAGCAGACAGGCTCCCGTCATGAATATGACCAGCCAGAACATGCCGGCAATGCTCCAGAGCAGCCCGGCAAAATAGAATGTTTTATAGCTGTTCCGCCAGTCCCGCAGTGCCTTTGCGTGCTCCGGGGTCATTTTTTCTTCATGATGCAGCGTCTCGAAGTTGTCGGAATGGAACTCGTCACCGTACAGCCAGTTCTGCACATCCGGGTACCAGTAACCGGTTGTGGAATACACATAGGCAATCAGGTAATCGGACGGATATTGCAGGCCGAGGTCGATCCAGAGCTTCAGAAATTCGCCTTTATGCTCTGCGACAAACTGGTCATTGCCGTTTTCCCAGATATAGAACTTGACGCCGTCTGCGGAATTCGGCCAGTAATGCGACCGGATGCCCTCGATATCCGCAACATTGGAAATCAGCTCGTTCTGTTCCGCGGAAAGATACCGTTCCTTGACAAGCACCCGCGCGATCATCTGCTGCGGAATGCCGAGGCCTTCGATCGGGCTTGCCTTTTTGATGCCGAGTGCATTGTATACCGGCCCTTTGACGATCAGTGCGAGGATCAGCGGCACAACGGAGACCGCTGCCAGAACCGCTTTTCGTCTGCGGAAGCAGAACACTGCCAGAAAGATGACAACAACCGCATAGGCTGCCAGACCGTTGCTGCGGAACAGACAGATCCCGAAGCCGGTGAAAAACAGCATAATCAGCTCAAACGGACGGGTCTTTTTCTCGCCGCGCAGCGCAAACAGGAAGGTGCGCCAGAGTGTGACGATATATGTCAGGACAAACAGCGCAAACGGAATATCCTTCCACATGGTCACGCTGTATGTTCCGTGATAGGCCAATACGGCATAGCAGGCCAGCACACAGGCAATGACCGGTTTTTTGATGCGGAACCGGTACAGCGTGACAACCAGATACGAAAAACAGGCGGCTGTTACCAGCATCTGCAAAACGGTATAGGTCGCGACGGCCTTTGTTTCATCATGAAACAGCGCAAAGCCGAGCTGATAGCAAAGCCGGATCACGGCCGTATGGACAACGGGGTGATGATTGGAGAGCTCTGCGTCCTTGACCGCCTGATTCAGCTGATTGATCGAATCCGCGGTGATGACGCTCGGATACGCAAGCAGGTAATACGGCAGCCATAAGACCAGCATGACCGCTGCGGACGCAAAAAACAGGATGCGCCTGTTCTTCGCGGGCGGCTCCCCGCCGGGCGTATTGAGCCGGACGCCGCGCAGCTTTGACAGCAGCACGATGCTCAGGGCGCAGAAAAATGCCGTAAAGCCGACGGAAAATTCAACGGCATACAAGCCCTTGTGCAATTCCTGCGTCGTCAGCCATTCGTATTTGTACATGAACATGCACAATGCGAAAAACAGGCCGCAGAGAATGCCGGTGACCGTGCATTTCCGGTCTGAAAGGGAAAATGCGGCTTTATAAACCGGGAACATCAGGAGCCCCATGACCAGCGTTGTGATATTGGCGGTCGAAAAATTGTAAAACCGTGCGAATGCCGCCGCCGAGATCATCGAAAGCAGGATCTGCAGTGCAGTCTGTACCGCAGGCTTCTGAAACGCCCATTTAAGCTTTTGCATACGGGGAGAACTCATACAGCATCCTCCTCCTGCATCAGGGTTTTCAGCCGTTCGTCGGAGCGGTGCAGGTTGATCTCGAAATCCTGCCGGTTTTTCTGGATGATGCAGCCGAGGATCATGCCGGAAAAGAAGGACTGCAGCGCGGCGAGCAGCGTAAACCCGCAGACGATCAGCGTCGGGAAGCGTGCGACCATGCCCGTCTGAAGATACTGCACCAGCACAGGCAGGAAGAAGATCAGGGAAAGCAGAAGCAGCACGACCGCGATCAGGCCGAAAAACTGCATCGGCTTATAGTTTTTGTACATCCGCAGGATCGTGCACAGCACCTTGAATCCGTCGGAATAGGTATTGAGCTTGGATTCGCTGCCTTCCGTGCGGTCGCGGTATTCGATCACGACGTTTTCCGTTGACATGTTCTTGTCGATCGCATGGATGCTCATTTCCGTCTCGATCTCGAAGCCCTTGGACAGGACCGGGAAGGTCTTGACGAAATGAAAGCTGAATGCACGGTAGCCGGTCATGATATCTTTGATATCGGAATGGAAAAAGCGGTTGATGCAGAACCGCACCAGCGAATTGCCGAAATTGTGGAACGGCCGCTTGTTCTCCGTGAAATACGTCGAGGAGAGGCGGTCTCCGACCACCATGTCGATCTTTTTTTTCAGCACGGGCTCTGCCAGCGCACGCGCATATTCTGCCGGATAGGTATCATCACCGTCCACCATCAGATAGCATTCCGCGTCGATCTCGCGGAACATCCGGCGGATGACGTTTCCTTTTCCCTGCTGGTATTCATGCCGGACGATCGCGCCGGCCTCCGCTGCGATCTCAGCGGTCCCGTCCGTGGAATTGTTATCGTAAACATAAACGGCAGCCTCCGGCAGTGCCGCTTTGAAGTCGCGCACCACCTTGCCGACCGTCTTGGCTTCGTTATAGCACGGGATCAGAACGGCGATTTTGTCGAGTCTTTGATGCTTGGCCAACAGTATCAGTACCTTCTTTCAAAACCTTTATTATTTGATTCTTCGGTCTGTAAGAGCCGATATGTTTTCATTATAGCACATTATGCGGCAAAAAGCAAGGTGAGAACAGTATATTTATGTTTTTGCTTTTCTCCCGGCGAGCTTTCGGAACCGCCCGCGGGGGCTGCCCGCATATAGCATATTATCAGGAAAAAAGCAAGCTGAGAACAGTATACTTATGATTCAGCTTTCTTTCCGGCGAACTTCAGGAAATGCCCGCGGGGGCTGCCCCGCTATCAGGTGCGTTTCAATGGACGGGCGGCAAAAATCGTTTCTGCATGAGAAACGCAAAGGATCCGGGACACATGTTCCCGGATCCTTCGTTCAAAGTCCTGCCGTGAGAGATCATCAGCCGCCCTGCCTGCTTCGTTCAGGTTTAGTACAGCTTGTAGAAATAGTAATCGGTGAGATAGCCGCGGGACACCAGATGGATGCCGTACTGGTCAAACCCGCTGCTGTCGATGATCACGATCTCACCCTGATTGTAGTTCTTGCCGTGGAAATAATAGGTGGATTCGCTTGCCCACGGAATATAGAAATACTGTCTGACCTTGTAGGCACCTGCGCTCGTCCATGCATCTGCGGTAATGCTCTGCGGGATCGCTGTAACGGCTGACACGGCCAGTGCAGCGCTCAGCATGATTTTCAGCAATTTCTTCTTCATGATAACAGCTTCCTTTCTGCGTTTCAGTAGTACGACTTTTCGGGGTAATACGGCGTTTACGGTTCAGTTGTATGGCTGCAGCAGGGGCTTGTCTCTCACCTGCAGAATAGCACGAATCTCTCAAAATGTCAATATAATCGCAATATATTATACATTTATGTGAAATCATCAAACAGCGGGCGGGAAACTCTGCGCAGAGCCATGTCTCTGTATTGGTACTTCCTTTTGCAGATTGTGCTGCCTGATCTTTGTGCACGAATGTAATAAAATTGCGCAGAGCACTCCCGATCCGGTCTGTATTATAGCACGATTATTCTAAAATGTCAAGTTAGTCCGTAAAATATGCAACATTCTTCAGATAAAAAGCATCCCCGCAGGCTTCTACCCGCGGGGATGCCGCTGCCGTATTTCGTTATACACGCGAATGCTGCCGCTTGCGGATCGGCATCACCTGTCCCGGATGCTGCTCCGTCAGTGCCTTCGTCCGCCAGATGCCGCCCTTATAGCGCAGCCAGCCGACCAGTCCCGTGACCGTCCATGTCAGGCAGGTCGTGTACCAGATCGCGCGGCAGTCCATATGGAACACGCCGATCATCACGATCGCACCGGCAATGCGGCAGACGACCTCTGCCATGCCGTTCAGCATCGCATAGCCCGTATCGCCCGCGCCGTTCAGGAAGCCGCGCACCACATGGATCGAGCCGAGCGGCACGTAGCAGAGCGAGGTCGTCCGCAGGGCAAAGGCACCCAGCGCGATCGGCTCCGCACCGGAGATAAAGCAGCGGATGATCGGCGCACCCGCGATCCAGAACACGGTCATCATAATCAGTGCCAGCCCCGAGGATACCCGCAGACCCGCCCGCAAGCCGCGTTCGGCGCGCTCCGTTTTGCCTGCGCCGATGTTCTGTCCGGCGAAGGTCGCAAGAGAAGCATTCAGCGAGAAGAACGGCTGCTGTACGAGCTGTTCCACACGCATAGATGCGGTATAGGCCGTCATGACCGTCTTGCCGAAGCTGTTGGTCACACGCTGCAGCGCGACCATAGAGACCGCAATCAGCGCGCTCTGCATGGCGATCGGCAGACCCGTCCGGACGCAGAGCCGCATCATTTCGGCATCCGCCCGCAGATCTTCTGCGGCCATTTTCAGCTGCGGCATATTCCGGAATGCATAGACCGTACAGGCCGCCGCGGAAATGCACTGGGCAATGACCGTTGCAACGGCCGCGCCCTGCACGCCGGTATGCAGCACCATGACAAAGAGCAGATCCATGACGATGTTCAGCACGCAGGAAAGCCCCAGAAATTTCAGCGGCGTTTTGGAGTCGCCGAGCGCACGCATCACCGCATTGATCCAGTTATACGCCGCAACTGCGACCGTACCCGCACAGGCAATGCGCATATAGCTGACCGACATGCCGATCAGCTCCGGGTCTGTGCCCATGAGCCGCAGCACCGGCTCCGTCAGGATGACGGAAACCACGCTGATCATGATGCCGAACAGCGCGGTCACGAGTGCGGAATTCCACACCGCGGAGCGCATCCGCTTCAGCATCCCGGCACCGAAATACTGTGCCGTCAGAATGCCCGCGCCGGTCGCCAGACCGAGGCAGAGCGTATAAAACAGATACGTGACCGAGCCGGTCGCGCCGACCGCGGCCAGTGCGTCATCGCCGAGCTTTTTGCCGACGATCGCCGTATCCGCCACGTTGTAGACCTGCTGGAGCAGATTGCCCGCAAGCAAGGGCAGGGAAAACCGGATCACATGTTTCGCCTCGCTGCCCGTGGTCATGTCTGTTGCTGCTGCACGCATAACACCGTCTCCTTTCATTTTTTCGCTTGTGTTATACATATCCTATCTGTAATTTAACATTTCCTATACTTTCATTTACGAAAGCAGCTAAAAACTATTTGTTTGATTTGAACATTTCTGGAAATAAAGTGCATTTTACTCCGCATTTTGGCCGCTTTTTCGCGGGCTATCCGCCGGATATTCCGTTCCCGCGCCGTCAGCGCGCCGCCTCAAGGTTGAACATATTATAGCATAGAGGTTCCGACTTGTCAATATCTTTTTCCAATAAAGTTTCCAAACAGGAAAAGTCCGCAATCTATGCACAATACCGATTTTTAGGCGCAAAAAACGCCCTCCCGGAGCGTTCCGGGAGGGCGTCTGAGCGTTCAGAATCCACCAGGCAAAGGTGCCGTTATTTCTTTTTTGCGACGATTTGCAGCACCGCTGTCACATCTTCAGTGCCGATTTTTCCGCTGCCGTCTGCATCCGCATTGCGCACGCCGAAGTCCGTGATTTCCGCCTCTTTATCCTCTGCAACATACCGCGCAATCAGCACCGCATCCGCCACATCGACGGCACCGTCAACGGTCGCGTCGCCGGGAATTGTGAGCGCATTCTGCCCGAACGCAGGCATCAGTGCGGTACTGTCGATCGAATAATCCGCAGGAATCCCGAACTGTTCGTAGAGCTCCGCTGCAATCGCAAACTGCTCCGCAAACGCCGCCGTATCCGGCGGAATCACAGCATACAGACAGCCCGTAAAGGTCGCCGCCAGTGTCTTGTCATGATACAGCCCGAGCGTTTTCACAAGCTCTGTATCCTCCGGCTTCACGCAGACAAAGCTGCATTCCGGATGCTGTGCCTGCACCCACGCTTCAACGGCAGTCCAGTCAATCGGCTCCGGTTCGGCATCTTCTTGCGTAATCTCAGGCGCATATACCATAATATATTCGCGGTGATTCAGCAGCGCATAGTCCGCGGTCTGGCCGAACGTATAAAACGCCTCGATCAGTCCCGCAGAAGCAAGTGCCTGCATGATTTTTCCTGCCGGTACAGTATCCGGATCCGTCGCATAGATCTCGCAGCCCCGTTCATTCACCAACGATATTCCGGCATACTCCGGATCAAACTGCCGGACGATCGCAGCCGCCTGCTGCATCGCTTCGGCCTGCGGCAGATCGCTGCGCAGGAGAAAGACCGCACGGTTCCGCTGCGGCACGGCTACATAAAGCTGATTGAACGCATCATAGTGAAAGGCCGCCTGTTCCTCCGTATGGTCCTGAAACATCGTGGGAAAGTGATAAACATAATAGGGTTCACCGGCTTTTCCGTGTGCCCAGTTGACTGCTGCCTGTTCCAGCATTCCCTTGTCATCCAGTTGCTGTGAGCCCTCAAGGCCAAGCGTGCTGAGTACAAAGTCATCCGCCTGTGCAGGCAAAGCCGCGCCGTACAGCATAACTGCGGCACATAAAAGTGCTGTTATCCTCTTTTTCATCATGATCCCTCCGTTCATATCAATCGCCGCAGAGAAGTCCCCGCTTTTATCATAGCATACCGCAAGAAGAATGTCAACAGCGTATCCTGCAATTTGTTTTTTGGCAAATATTCACAAAAATGCAACCGCCGGACTGTACACATTGCAGGTACAGTCCGGCGGTGTTATCACTCCACAGCCTCCGATTTCGGCATCCACGGCAGACGCACAACGACCGGCACGCGCATCAGATGATTTTCAGACAGTTCAGCGGGCGGCTCGGCAAAATCCGGCACGGTCACACAGGCGACCGGCAGACCCATGCGTTCCGCCAGTGCATCACAGAGCGGCAGGCTTTCCGCGATCATTTCCGTCGTCGTCTCCATGCCGAGGTT
Source organism: Ruminococcus sp. Phil11 (assembly GCA_001940925.1). Classification (GTDB taxonomy): domain Bacteria; phylum Bacillota; class Clostridia; order Oscillospirales; family Ruminococcaceae; genus Firm-04. The sequence goes on along the minus strand of MSGZ01000036.1, from coordinate 5,647 downwards.
CGTGTTGTTGACCAGATGCGTCAGCTTCATGCGGGAAGCACGCTCAATGCCGCGCAGGAATTGTTCCGCTTCTTCGGCCGTTCTGGTCAGATACCGCCGGAACGAAACAACGCCGAGCATATCAAGCTCGCCGGTCTCCGCATAGCTGTTCAGCACATGGGAATACCGTCCCAGCGCGACCGCGCCGTCTTCGTCGCCGCCGACGTCAATGATGAGGTGTCCCTCCTCTGCCGCCAGACCGCCGAGGTCAAACTGCACACTCGGGATATCGACATTGGTGTTTGCATAATCCGGTGCGCGAAGCGTGATGCCGCGCTTTTCAAAGGCTTCCTTGAAATCCGCCGTCCGGAAATACGGATTGACGAGGTCAAAGTCCACGACCGTGACCTTTTTGCCCGCCGCGGCGAGCTGCAGCGCAAGTGCTGTGGAAAAATTGGTCTTGCCGGAGCCGAAATGCCCGGTCACAACAATGATTTTTTTCGGTTGATACATGGGTTCTCCTTTCGGTGCTATAAGAGGTATCTCCGATGGATTCAGAATAGGTATATTATATAGTAGTCAGCAAATCAAATTCTGCAAAACGAAACAAGAATAAGATTCCCGTACTATTATAAAAGATTCATGCAGATTTGTCAATCCCCCACAAAAACGTACAGCCCGCAGCAGATCTCACATCTGCTGCGGGCTGCTGCTGTCCGTTCCGTCAGGATCCTCCCTCACCACCAGAACGTGAACGGCCAGTCAGTATAAGGTTCGTTATTCGGCTGCCCGTTGTTATCAGGGAATCCTGCAAACGGATCGGGCGTTTCCGCGGGAGCTGTCTGCTCAGGCTCCGCAGTCTCCGACGGGTCAGGCTCCGGCAGCGTGCCCTCCTCCTGCACATCTGCCGGCTCCGTTTCCGCCTCGCTGACCGAGAATACGACCGTATACTCCTTCGTCGCATCAAAGCCTGACAGCCAGCTGCGTATGACTGTTTCGGCATTTTCAACGGTCAGGCGGTCAAATCCGCGGTCCTTCACGACCTTATCGCATATTTTCTGCTTGACATTCCGGATGAGTGCGGTGTAATCCGCAATGGAAGTCGAACGGAATATCGAGCTTCTGACATCGTAATACTGAATGGAGTCCTCGTCCAGATCATGCGAGAGGAGCTCCGGCTGCGGCAGTGCCGCGGTGATCTGCTTCTGTGCCGGATCGACCGTGTAGACGATCGCGTCCGGATCAATACCCATGCAGATCGTTCCGTCATAGGTCAGAATGACTGTTTCCGTCGTGAACGGCACTTTTTTGCCGAACATCTCATTATGTGTTTCGTAGCTGTCGGAATCGGTGTAGCAGTATGTCATTTTCAGAAGCGGCTCCGCGGGCTGCAGCAGCGCGCGGACAGCATCCGCATCGGGCGGCAGCGGTTCAGAGACAGTTTCCGGCACGGGCAGCTCCGGCGGCAGCGAGGTCACGACCGGCATATTTTCCGGTACGGGTTCCGCTGTTTTTTTCGCGTTCAATGCATTGCCCTGCACCGCGATCTTCATCAGCAGCGCGCCGCCGACTGCACAGCCGACGATCAGGCTGCACGCGGAATACAGCACGATCCGTGCAAGCTCACCTTTTTGTTCGTTGCGCATGGCATGTCCTTTCCCAAAGAGGTTCCGCTCGGTTTGTTTCAGTATAGCACAGTTTTTGCGCCGCGTCAAGGATTTTCGCCGGATTGTGACCGAACTGCAATCTTCCGCGTCAAAGAGTTACAAAAAGGTGACAAAGAGCAGCAGGATCTCCGCGCACAGATGTTCCTGCGGACGGCCAATCCGCAGCAATATAATTAAGTTTCGTCGAATTGACATTTTATGATTTACCATAAACACGATTACGTCAAAACAGCAAACAGAATGAAAATTTCTTGCGAATCCGAATCATAATCCGCGCATACTTACAAATGATTAAACTTAATGTTTGCGTAAATACGTGAAAAAATAGTTTTGTGGGATATGTTGCATTATTTCGCAATATTCAACTATAAAGCGTTGTGAAAACGCCGCACCCAAGCCTGAATTTATGAAATTTTCTTCAGACGCTTGACAAGCGAAAACAAGAATGTTATAATATACCCGCTGTGATATCTGTTCCAGATATTACAAATATTTAATATAGGAGTGGTACAATTGTTCAAGAAAACGATTGCCGGTGTCATGAGCGCAGTGCTCTGTACATCGGCACTGCTGACGCCGGATCTTGATCTCGTCGGCAGAAACGCAGAACAGACCCCTGCAGCATCCCCTGCATCCGTGCAGAATGCAGCAGACACCGGTCTGGCGGGCTCCAACGCATTCTCCAAATTCCTTGCACAGAAATCCCAGCAGCCGACATCCGGCGCAATGCCCAAAGCAATGCCGCTGAAGGCATCCGCGGCGGAGGAATCGTACTTCACGATCACCGATCTGAAGTTTGATGCAGAAACGGGTATCGTGCAGGCGTGCACCTCGCAGACGGAAACCTGCCGGCTCGTCGTCAACTTTGTCGATGAGGACAACCCGCAGAACATCTACAAGTTTGAGACTGATGTTCAGGCGGGCGATTACGTCACGACCTCGGCAAGTGCAGACCTTTCCAGACTGCCGGCGTTCTACTCGATCAGCGCCATGCTGACGGATGATTTCGGCCTGCCGGTCAGCACGCCGTTCAGCCTGACGACCTACACGCGCAAAATGCAGGATATCCTCGAAAAGGACATCTGCGATTTCGAGCCGGAGCGGGTCGTCAACCTCGACACGGACGAATCGACCAACTTCTTCGTGCTCTCCGAGGACACCGTCATTGCCGAAGCGTCAGACAGCGTCAACACGCTTGTCTCCGCAGACTACGATCAGAATATCTATGTTTTCGACAACATCGACGACAGCATCCGTTCGCTGGAACAGGGCGACTATTTCTACATCCGTCCGACCAAGGATGACATCATCACCGTCAGCGTGCAGGATATCGCGATCGACGGAGACACCGCGACCCTGACCGGCGGCGATGAGATCGACGACATGTTCGATTTCATCAAGCTGGAAATGACGATCGAGAACCAGCACATGAACATCGGCGGTCAGGCCCCTGCAGCCGCAGCGGAAGATGATGCCGGTGCGGAACAGGTCAGCACGCGCAGCTACAATTCCGGCCAGACGATCACCGATGAAGAACAGCTTGAGGACGCTTATGACAAGTTCCAGCAGAAATCAGATGACCCCGAACTTCACAGCATCACCAGATCAAGAAAGATCTCACATCAGTTCACAAACGAGGATGATTCCATTTCATTCGGTCCGGAATTTCAGCTGGATTATACGATCAAATGGAACACCTATACAGACGGTTCCTATCTGAATGTCTTTTTCGTCATTGAGATGGATTTCACCGCATCTGTGTCCCTTTCCGCCAGTGCCAGCATCACAGATATGATCCCGTTCCTGCAGAGCGACGATGACGATTCTGACCACCAGGTCGAAATCCCGATTCCGATCCCGAGCGAGTTTGCCGGTATCGTTGCCTGCGTTTTCGTCGATTTTGATCTGTCTTTTTCCGGCAAAATGTCCTTCAAATTCGAGAAAAAGTGCACCAAGGGCTTTGTTTACGATTCCAGTGCCAGCGGTGACTTTGACCGGATTGATTTCGACTCCAAGCCTGCAGAAAAGAAACTTGAAGCGGAAGGCAGCGTTTCGCTTGAGATCAAGATCGGTATTGAGGCAACCTTCCTGGAACTGGCCAGTGTTTCTGCAGCCGCAGTTCTGAAAATTGAAGGCACCACCACAACACCGGTCGAGTTTCACAAGATGCCTTCCGACGGAAACATTTTCATTCCGGAGGAAGACCCCGGAACCGATTGGATCCATCCATGTGACCGGTGCTATGATATTACGATCACATTTTCCGTCGGTGCGGAGCTGAAAGCAGAAGTCGGACTGCTGTTTGGAGACCACCTCCCGGGATTCATAGGCGATGTCGTCGGCAAAATGAAATACTCCAAAACATACGCAACCGAGTTCAAGCCGCTGAAAGAGATCAAAGCGCATTGCTCAATCAACAGCAGCGGCGACTATAAAGGTATCCGGTTCGGCCGGGGCGAATGTGATCTCCGCGCATACAGAGTTGATTTTGACATCTGTCTCCTCGGCGATCCGGATGATCTGAACAATCCAACTGCCATGCTCACGGTCGAACAGCAAACCTATATCATTCCGAGCGAGGACTTTGTCAGCCACAAAATTTTCTACGCAGTTCCGCGCAAAAGCAGCACTGCCTCTTATTCCTACAGGTTTTACCTCAACGGCTCTGTCAAAGAGCAGGGCACCTTTAAAATCACCAATTCAACCCAGAACATCCCGCTGCATTTCAGCTGGGATGAAAACGGAAATCTTAATAACAACTCTGACCCCATCCAGACCGGCGCGCCGATCATGACCGAACCCGTCACGACCGAAACGGAACCGGCTACCGAGCCGTTCTCCTATGACGACAAGATCCCGTCGGGTCACATGCGCACGCTCAGAACGATCCGTTACGGCGACCACATCCTCGGCTTTCTTGCCAACAACGGCATTCTCACAATCGCCGGTTACGGTGACATGTACGACAATGTCATCCTGCCGAGCAGTGTCCGCAGCCTGGTCAACCGGGTCGTCCTGCGTGACCAGAATCCGGAGGAGAACCGGTACATCAACAACATCGGCAGCAATACGTTTGCCAACATGGAAAATCTGGAAACGGTTTACATGCCGTCGAACATCACAGGGATCGGCAGCAGCGCATTCCAGGGCTGCACAAGTCTGGTATCTCTGCGCTACAACAACATTGTGACGAACACCGCAGTTCTGCCTGCAGGCCTGACCACGATCGGATATCACGCCTTCTTCAACTGCACAAGCGCGGCATTCGGTGATCTGGTTATCCCGGCAAGCGTCACAACGATCGGAAGCTATGCATTCACCAATTGCACCGGCATCACCAAGCTGACAATCCCCGACGCAAATGGAACAACTGTCGCTTCATTTGCCTTCTCCGGCTGCACGAACATGACAGAAGCATCCCTCGGTGAAAATATCAGCATCACCGGAACCTGCGGCTATATCTTCAGCGGCTGCAGCGCCCTGGAAAAGCTGACCATTCCGCGCTTTGAAATGGGTCCCGCAGAAACCGGCTGGGTTCTTCACAGACTGTTCGGTTCCACAACAAATGCTGTACCTGAAGTGCTCACAGACGTCACCGTGACCGGCGGAACCGCAATTCCGAACAACTACTTCTACAATCTGAATCAGCTTGAAAGCATTTCTTACCCTGACAATATCACTGTAATCGGCAGTCATGCTTTCTACAACTGCACCAAGCTGACTGACCTGCCGCTGCCCGAAACCCTGACCGCGATCGGAAATCACGCCTTCTTCAACTGCACAAGCGCGGCATTCGGTAATCTGGTTATCCCGGCAAGCGTCACAACGATCGGAAGCTATGCATTCTGCAATTGCACCGGTATCACCAAGCTGACAATCCCCGGCGTAAATGAAACAACGGTCGCTTCATTTGCCTTCTCCGGCTGCTCGAATATCACCGAAGCATATCTCGGTGAAAATGTCAGCATCACCGGAACCTGCGGCTATATTTTCGGCGGCTG
>MSGZ01000035.1:132682-133880 GCA_001940925.1 Ruminococcus sp. Phil11 | reverse complement strand
ATCGGCTATATCACAACGAAGATCTTTATGGCGGTCTTCTGATCAGGAGGATATTATGGCAAACAAGAAAAACGATTTTTACTGGAACAACTACATTTCGGCGGCTGATACTGCCTGCCTTGCCGCGGATTACCTGCTCGAATGCCTGCGGGAATTCGAGCCCGAACGGATGACCGAAATGCTGCCTAAGATGCATGAATATGAGCATAAAGGCGATTCGCTGCGGCACGAAATGACGGAAGCACTCGCCAAGTCTTTTGTTACGCCGATTGATCGTGAAGATATGGCTGAACTGTGCCAGAGACTCGATCATGTGATCGACAGTATCGAAGAGGTTTTGCAGGCGATCTATATCAACAATGTTGCCAAGATCACCGGTGAGGCGATCCGCTTTTCTGAGCTGATTTGTAACTGCACAGCCAAAATGAAGGCGATGCTGACAGAACTGCCGAATTTCAGAAAATCCGAACAGCTGCACAAGCTCATCATTGATGTGAACTCCGCCGAAGAAGAATGCGATGTGCTGTATCTTCAATCTGCTTACAGCTGCCGCAAAAACTGGGACGGTAAGAATCCGCTGGACGTTATTGCATGGCGTGAGATCTACTCCGCGCTTGAAGAGTGCGCCGATGCCTGCGAGGATGTAGCGGATACTGTTGAAGCCGTGGTCATGAAAAACTCCTGACAGAGATTATGAACAGTCTGCCTGCGGTCTAAGTTTTTTCACTGCACACAAAAGAGAGGATAAAAAAATCTCTAATAGAATACTTTTCTTTTTGTATGCAAAACGAATATGAATAATAAAACAGCCGCCTGCGAGCGGCTGTTCTTGGTATAGATTCACTTCCCGATGTACCGTTCCGCAGCGGATTCCACACCCATACAGAACCGGATATCCTGTGTCAATGTTATCAGCGAGGGGTCGCCTTGTAGGATCACCCCCGCGGGTGCGGGGAGTAGCCGGTTTCTTCTGGTCTGCGAGCGATTCGATCAGGATCACCCCCGCGGGTGCGGGGAGTAGATAGCCTCCCCGCAAGGATGCGGAGAGGCTGTAGGATCACCCCCGCGGGTGCGGGGAGTAGCTGCTGAATACAGCGCAAACACAACGCAGACCGGGATCACCCCCGCGGGTGCGGGGAGTAGAGTATCTGAAAGAAAACGGATTTGTGCAGCAGGGGATCACCCCCGCGGGTGCGGG
>MSGZ01000035.1:132482-132619 GCA_001940925.1 Ruminococcus sp. Phil11 | reverse complement strand
CCCCGCGGGTGCGGGGAGTAGGGCATCAAATTCGAGATGATGCCCGTGGCACCAGGATCACCCCCGCGGGTGCGGGGAGTAGACACCCCCCCACAAGTCTTTTTGCCGTGCTGCAGGATCACCCCCGCGGGTGCGGG
>MSGZ01000035.1:0-132427 GCA_001940925.1 Ruminococcus sp. Phil11 | reverse complement strand
CCCCGCGGGTGCGGGGAGTAGACTGTGATGATCCGGAGATCGACCCGAATATTAGGATCACCCCCGCGGGTGCGGGGAGTAGTATATAGAAAAATATGCTTCCGGAAATAACGTGGGATCACCCCCGCGGGTGCGGGGAGTAGTCCCGCCCAGGCCGGCGGGATCTCCGGCTACTAGGATCACCCCCGCGGGTGCGGGGAGTAGTGATAGAAAGCCCGCTGGGGACAAAGGTATTTGGGATCACCCCCGCGGGTGCGGGGAGTAGGACAGCATTGCAGTATTTTACAATGTTTTATAAGGATCACCCCCGCGGGTGCGGGGAGTAGGGCTATAAATACCTATTATCCGTTCCTTACCGGGGATCACCCCCGCGGGTGCGGGGAGTAGGGGAAGGCGATGAAGGCGGCGATAAAGATCATAGGATCACCCCCGCGGGTGCGGGGAGTAGTCGGAAGGATCGTCACGTATGTGATCTCTTCCAGGATCACCCCCGCGGGTGCGGGGAGTAGATTTGAATGCCCCAATAGGGGCTGAGGATCTGAGGATCACCCCCGCGGGTGCGGGGAGTAGAGACATGGTTGACTTGGCAAAAAGCAACTATTAGGATCACCCCCGCGGGTGCGGGGAGTAGTGAAAGGGGTATGTGTATGTATAAGACTATCCGGGATCACCCCCGCGGGTGCGGGGAGTAGGGGATACTTCCCTGCAAGTGTTGGAAGGTGCGAGGATCACCCCCGCGGGTGCGGGGAGTAGGTTAGGAGGGATCATGTGAGAGTCCAAGCACTGGGATCACCCCCGCGGGTGCGGGGAGTAGTAACACATGATACCAATAGTGCAATCTGCTGTAGGATCACCCCCGCGGGTGCGGGGAGTAGCGAACCAGGCGTCCGCTCTGGTGGATATAAATAGGATCACCCCCGCGGGTGCGGGGAGTAGGCTGGACCTCCGAAAAGACGCTGCAGGAGATGCGGATCACCCCCGCGGGTGCGGGGAGTAGCTTTTAAGGTTTCAACAGTCTGTAATACACCCAGGATCACCCCCGCGGGTGCGGGGAGTAGCTGATAACTCTCCATCATCGGACGGATCAGGTAGGATCACCCCCGCGGGTGCGGGGAGTAGTGATATTACGGGTATTCGTCAGGCTGTTTTATAGGATCACCCCCGCGGGTGCGGGGAGTAGCGGCAGCTGAAATACATCCGGGTCTGCTGCGGGGGATCACCCCCGCGGGTGCGGGGAGTAGACTAAAGAAATCCAGCAAATACACGATTTTGAAATCGTGCATCACGCGTTTTCATTTAGTTTTAAAAGGATCCCGTACAGCATCTGACAGTCCGGCAGGGCGCGGTGCTGCTGCGGCGTATTGATCCCGAAATGCGCCGCAGCCGTTTCCATTTTATAATTCGGCAGACCGCTGATCTGCTTTTTGACCAGCGTTTCTGCATCGGTGATGTGATAATCCGGCAGCGTAAACTGATTCTGCTCAAATGCCTGCTCCAAAAATGCAAGATCAAATGACGCGTGCCAGCTGATCACTTCCGTCCCGTCTATCAGGTCGTAGACTTCGTCCAGCGCATCAGCAGGCGATACGCCTTGTTCTGCGCACAGCTCGTCCGTGATGCCAGTCAGTTCCCGGATATCCGGCGGAATCGGTGCTTTATTGCGGAGCAGCCAGCTCTTTTCCGTCTGTATGCTGCCGCCGCGGATGACCATGATCCCGATCTCTGTGATCCTGTCCCGGAACGGCGAAAGTCCCGTCGTTTCCAGATCCAGTATGACATAATCCGCAGGGAGCGCGATCTTTCCGCGCGCGGCGCGCTTTCCGGAATGCCGGAAGTGTTCCTTGCTTTGATAAGGTTCAGCGGGGTTTTCCGTGCGCGGATCCGGTGTTTTCATCAGGGTATATCCGTCGTAATCAACAGGCTGCCGGCTTGTCTGATGCACCCGGCAGGTCATGCCCTGCTCATTGTTTGCCGAGCAGACCATGACCGCCTGTCCGTCCCGCAGGCTGTCCGTGATGCGCTTCCACAGGGCCTCCCGGACTCTTGCGCTGACATTCCCGACATATACGCCCGTATTGATCTCCATGAGCCATTTGGACAGATCACCGCGCAGCTTTGCAGGACAGTTTGTCATAGATATCACGATCATGCTTCGCTGTCCTTTCCGTATGACACGCCGTATGCCGCAGCCCCCTTTTTGTCATCCCAGAGATACAGCGGCTCCGGCTCTCCGGTTTCCTCTGTCTGCAGCAGCGTCTTGATATCTTTGACCATGCGCTCGATCAGGTGCGTTTTGGCAAATACATCCCGCATCTGTCTCCGCATTTCGCTTCCGATCTCCGGCGGATGCTTCGAACCGAGCGCGAATGCCAGCGGGATGCTGGTCTCCGCTTTGTAGAGATCGGCAATATCATATGCAAACGAGAGCGTATGCCCGACATGGACGAACCCGAGCCCCGGGGAAAGCCCCAGTGCCGCGATCACCGCCGCAGCCAGTCCGTAAAGGCAGACGTTTCCCGCGGAAAGTGCCTGATTGACAGGATCGCTGCCCGCATAATCCGTGATGTCATAGGTTCTGCCGTCCCACGGAAGATTCCATTTCTTTGCGTTTTCGCGGTAGATCCGCCGGACGCGTGCGCCTTCTCTGCCGCGCAGCTGCTGCAGCGTCAGCGCAGAGACGTCCTCGTCCGGGAACCGCATCTCGTACATTTTCCGCACGACCGCAAGATGTGTTCTGGTATTGGAAAACAGCCGCGCCTGCTGTTCGAGCAGCCTGCTGCTTGCCGTCAGCGGCCGTCCGTTCGCATAGCAGCGCACACCGTGCTCGCCGACCCACACCACGGTGATCCCGGTATCGCCGATCAGCTCCATGGCGCGGTGCGAGACATCTGTGCCCGGCCCGAGCAGCAGCACGGAGACAGCCGCCGCCGGGATATGCACGGTGCCGTTCTCGTCGCGCGCGGTGACGGCACCGTCCTCGCGGCTGATCTTGCAGTGCTCCAGATACAGAAAGGATGCGCGGTCGCCGATGACCGGGAGCTCCTGCAGAAGCGGCTTCTGCATTCCGTTTTGCTGTTCTTCCATGCTCAGTACCTCGGTGCCGTGACGGTCAGCATCCCCATGCCGTAGGCTTTTTCCCGTCCGATACCCTGTGTCAATGCCTGCCGGAACAGTTCAGCATCTGTTACAGTCAGCAGCCCTTCGTAGGTCACGGCCAGCATCCTGACCTGATTTTTCCCGCCCTTCCGGAACGCATACCATTTGTTTTCCGTGACGAGATATTCCTCCGGAATAAGCGTAAAGCCGTGCTTTTCTGCACGCGCCGCAAGCCACTGCATCTGATAGTCCGTTGTGGTATGTGCAAGCACCTTTCCGCGGGAGCCGTCCTGCTTCACTGCGACCGTTGGATTGGCGCGCAGCCGGAACTGCCATTTGCTGCCGCCGGTGATTCGTTCCAGCAGCGGATCATATGACTTTGTTTCGGCGGGTCTGCCGGGAAAGCCGAACTGCGCACAGACAGAACTCCAGTCGGCAGCTTCTTCGGAAAGGATCAGCAGGCAGCGTTCCCCGCGCAGCATGTCGATGCGCCAGAGCTTTCGCGTGCGTTCGCCCGGAAATGCCGATTCAACTGCCCCGTGAAACAGATTCGGCGAGGCCAGTGCCAGCATTGTTTTCGGTTTGGCTGCATCCAGCATGATTCTTGATAAATACATCTGAATCACCTCACAGTTCTGCCATGGGATCATGTTCCGCAGAGGGAAGAATCTCCTCTGAAACAATGCGCCATCCGTGGCTGCGGTGACGGATCGAGAAGGATTCCGGAACATCCTGCCGCCGTGCGCCCGGTGCACCGGCAGCGTCGTCATACTGGATGCGTGCACCGTCAGGTATCCTGCGGTCGGGATTCAGGATATCCATGCAAGACGGTTCTGTTTTCAGTGCGGATACCAGATCACATTTCCGGATGCCGAGCACCAGCGGCAGCGTCACCGGACAGGAGCGTCTTCCGAGATACAGCGGATAGACCGGATGCGTCAGGGCATGAACCAGCTGCTCCAGATATGCCTCGTCATCCGATTCCAGTCCTGCGAGAAAGACAGCATCGGAAAGATAATCGCGGTATGTGACATACGCTGTTTTCGCATCTCTTGCAGTATGAAAATCCCGCAGCAGTCGCCCCTCGCGGTCTGCACGGATGCCAAAGCGCAATGCATTCAGCGGCTGCAGTGCGTCTGCGTCTTCACGACTGATACCAAGTGCAGATGCCAACAGACCGATCACGCCGCTTTTGGTCGGTTCTCTGCCTGTGCCGCGGATTTCAAATTTCGCACAGTCACCCCATGACTGAAGCGGCGCGGCAAGGCGCAGCAGCAGTGTGCTCATTTTGACTCACCGCCAAGTGCAGACTGAACAGCCTTTTCCAATTCAGACAGCAGTTTCGGAAGCGGCAGTTCTTCACTGAGAAGCAATGCCGTATCCGGTTCGGCTGCGTAATTCGCATAAACCGTTTTGCTGTATGCAAGCAGCCGTTCCGCCGAGCGTTCGACATATCCGCCGTTTTCAGCGGCAACAGGCTTTTCAAACGCGCCGCAGAGATTCACCGGCTGATCCGAGCGTACCGTCACATAGACATGATCCGGGAAGGTGCGGTTTGCAAAGGTATTCTGCTTGCCGGTCGGCATCGAGCAGATAAAAGCCTTCGCAAATTTGCCGATGACTGCTGCGGTATCCTGCCCCATTGCATCCTGCAGCTCTGTTGCATTGACTGTCGCATAGCGGTACAGCGTGGACGAGTTGAATTCTACGGTCCCGAGATGTCCGGCACCGGCATTGTCCTCCGGGGCGCAGTCATCGACGGCGGTGAAGTAGTCATATTCATTGTGGACAGTATGCGTGGAGATCGCGTGTGCAACCTGTGCAGCCGCATCCTGATTCAGCTCCGGCGCACTGGCGAGCATTCTGCCGAACAGCGCGATATCTGCAGACGGATTCTCGCTGAGCGCTGCCTGGCATGCTTTCTTTTCGATGTTTCCATCTACAGCAAGCTGAGCAAGTGCCTTAGCCTGTGCCGGACTCATGAAGAACAGTGCATCTGCAGCCGCTTCCTGTCCCTTCTTCGCACTGATCTTGACGCCTGCCGTTTCAAGGACCTTCTGCGCTTTCGCAGCAGCATCTGTTTCTGACGCATCAATTTTCAGGATCTCATTCGCAACCAGTTCAATGACATGCTTTGTGCGGACACCGCGTTCCTCTGCTGCAAACAGATCCTTGAACATGAGCCGCACTGCACGTTTCCATGCCTGCGATGAAACACGCGCTCTGGTTGTTCCGCCGTAAACAGCAGTTTTCGGGCTTCCGGTATCGTCCCGGTTGACGCAGCTGGGCGGGACCGTCTGCAAAATATGAAAATCTACAAAAATACTCATGACTCTTTTGCCTCCTGATAATAAAAATCTTGACCCCAGCGCAGCTGAACACGCTGTCTGGATGCTGAAAACTGAAAATCATACAGATCCGATGCAAGCTGTGCGTAGTCCAATACAATGCCTTCTGCACGCAGCAGCTGAATGAGTCCGCGCAGATAATATGAGAGCTCTGTCATTTCTGATGCGGTCACGACCTGACGGAACCGGCGAAGCAGCCGTTCCTCATCGTCCGGTTCGGCGCAGAGCATACCAACCGCTCTGCCGAGGGAACGCTGTTCTCTGTGCATCGCATCAGCCTGCCCCTGCTGATGCAGCGCAAACGTCGTCAGCGCGATGTAAACAGCCCATTCTGCGGCGGTCGGTTTCCCGCTGCGGCTGTACATTTCCTCCGGCATACCGCGGAAGATTTCTCCCCAGAGCTCCGGAATCTCGCCGGGTTTCATTCCGATTCCGCGCCGCAGATTTGCAAGCGCTGCCTTGCCGCTTCCGGTCTCGCGTTCGTTCAAGAGTCGGTTAATGCGTTTTGCTGTTTCGGCATAGACCGCTTTTCGCATTTCATTGTTCATGATGCCTGTTCACCTCCTGTTTGATAGAGCTTTCGCAGCGAGGCAAGGAAGATGCCCCATGCCTTTGGTGCGGAATAATGCTTCTTGATGTCCTTTTCTGTGACAGTTCTGCCGATGATCGCCGGTTCTCCTGCCTGATCAACCATTTCCCGACCGATCTGCTTTGTGATCCGCTCCGCTTCCTTTCTCCATTCTTGTTGCAGTGCGACATGTTCGGAATCTGCTTCGATCCGGCTGAGCCAGCGGCGAAACGGGATATCAAATGCGAAATAGAGCTGTTCCTTTGCGGCATTCATGCTGTCTGCGGTTTTCTCGGTATCGCCGCCGGATGCGAGGAACAGGTCACGTGCAAGATAAGAAAGAAACTGTGCCGCTTTGCCGCATAAATCAATTTCATCCTGAATATACTGCCGCCATACCGCACCGAGATCGGAAAGAAGGCTGAGATGCAGCTGCAGCTGATCGGAAAACACATGCTTTACAAAGAAATCCTTGTCGCCGTACTGGACGGATGCGATCTGAACATTCATCAATGAATGCCGCGGCAGACAGCGCACACTCATCAGCAGACTGTTCCACTGAATGACGCCCGGAATGCTGTTCTCCAAACCGTTCATGCAGAAATAGCCGGAAAACTCGCGCCACATCTGCACAGACGCATCATGTCTGCGCGGTGATTTGACCGTTCCGGATTTGTCGGTTTTCACATACCAGACTGTCATTGGTTCAAAGAATGCGATCTTCTCGCGGTCGAAAAAATCGCCGCCCAGAAGTCGATAGCCTGTAACAAATGCATCCTCGCGGAACAGAAGCAGACGCCTTGACTGGATTGTATATAATTCGCTGAGATTATCCGGCGGCGTGATCTGTACGCGTTCGCCGGCGGGAACTTCGCTGCGCTCCCAGACAGGCAGCTCATGTTCAGAGATCTCGCCTTGATTGACCAATACCAGATTACGCATCAGCGTTTCAAATACCGTTTCGCCTGTGATCCATACCAGCCCCAGCTTGCCGAGCCAGCCGACGCCCGGCGACGGCATTTTTCCGTTCGCCGCTTTTCCTTCTTTGGTCGGCTTGGCGGATGTGTCGTCATAGGCGTTGACGTAGAGCAGCCAGCGCGCAGCCTGTGCATAGGTCAGATGCGTTTTCAGGCTGCCGGTATATTCCGCAAACAGCCGCAGCTTGTTGCCGCTTTCCGAAAGCGCACCGTTCAGCTTGGCGGAATCGTATTCCGTCCCGCAGCTTAATCCTGCGACTTGATAGAAAGGACGCTCCGGATGAAACAGCCAGAACCGCTCATGCCATTTTGCAAAATAGTCGTTCAGCGGCTTTTCAGGCAGCTTTCCGGCCTCCCAGATCCGTTTCCAGAGCTGCACGGCATCGTCTTCCTCCTCAGGCGGATCGCCGTTACCGGTCTCGTCCGTCCGGGAGAATACCGCGTGGAGCAAAGCCAGCGCGACGCGCATCACGGCGGCATCCTGCGTCGGCAGCTCGCCGGAAAAAGCCCGGAAAGTATGTGCCTGCAGGAGCAGCTCTTTCAGGGAGACCTCCTGAATGCTGTTCTGCATATCCAGCACGCGGATCCAAGGTTCGTCCAGCAGATTGAATTCGGTTTCGTTCATGCTTTCGCCTCGCTTTCATAATGTAATCCGGTTGCGGCATCGTAGGTCAGGCGGAATGTGCCGACCGATGCCGTCAGTCCTTCATCAAGGATCAGCAGAAGCTGACCGTGCAGCCACGGGGACATTCCCCATACTTTCATCACCGCGCCGCACTGCGATTCCAGTGCCGCGACAGTACTGCGGAGATTGTAATGCTGACAGAGTACAGACGGCAGCCGCAGCTTCTGTGATGCGAGCATCCGGCAGGTCTCGTCATCCGGCAGGATAAGCGGATTCATTGCCTGCTGATTCTCCTGATGCGGCAGCAGATGCAGCATTCTGTCGGCGGTTCGCATTACGACAAGCACCTCAACAGAAGATATGCCGTCCCGCACGGATGCCTCCGCTTCCGTATCGTTTCCGAAAACGGAACGGTCAAGCAGCATGGAGAACTGTGCGCCCTTCGGCTTGCGGAGCAGGAAGGCTTTTGCACTGTTGCTTTTCTCCTGCTGATCGTTCAGATACTTTTGACAGGCAGGGTCATCGCTGTCCTCGGCACCGTAAACGGCCTGTACCAAAGGGGAAATATCTGCAGGCAGCCGGATCTCAGCAGGAAGCTGCCGGACGGTCTGTCTGAGCAGCCATTCGCCGTAGATCAGGACGGAGCCCGCTTCAAACTCCGTATCCGAACCGAGGATCCGGCATATGGCTTTCTGTAAGGATGCGGGGCGGTCGTTTCTGATATGCCGGTGCAGTCTGCCCATACGCTGCAGAAGCAAGTCCATCGGGCAAAGCTCCGTGATCAGCAGATCAAAATCTATATCCAGCGACTGTTCCAGAACCTGTGTGCCGATGATGATCGTGTTCCGCCGGATCTCCGGCGTGGAATGCTTGCCGACCTTCTCAAGGATTCTCTTTTCGATATCTGCTCTGTCCGGCTGAATAAACTGCGCGTGACACAGAATGATCTCCGTATCTGGGAAGTACTCCCGGAGCTGTGCGGCGACCGTCTGCGCCCGGCGGACTGTATTCAGGATGATGCCGGTGCAGCCGCCCGCGTGCATCACATCCGTGACGGTCTGTACGAGCTCGTTTTCCGGCAGAAATGCAGTTTCTATGGCAGTCTGATGCAGGTGCGCAGCAGATAGCGTTCGCATTTGCACTTCACTGCCGTCCGTCCATGTCAGCAGCGGATAGGCTGAGGATTCCGATGCCGCGGCATCAATCCGTTTGGCTTGCAAATATGCAGCTGCCAGCGCAGTACGCCGTTTAGCAGGGAGCGTTGCGGAGAGCAGGATCACCGGTGTGCCGTAGCTGCCGAGCCAGCGGAGTGCCTGTTCCAGATACTGGTTCATATAGGTATCGTAGGCATGGCATTCGTCGATGATAACGACCTTCCGGGACAGTCCGAGATGCAGCAGCATGAGATGCCGCCGCTTCAGAGCCATCATCAGCAGGCGGTCAACCGTGCCGATCACGAACTGGTCAAGACAGGCCTGCTTGCTGCCCGCAAACCAGCTGTGCGCGATCAGTCCGCTGTCACTGTCATCCGCCATTACCGAATGTTCGGGGATCCCCTGCCGCAGTCCGGAAAAGACCGAATTCTGTGCAGCAGAACCGTGCACCAGCCTGATTGAATGGTATGCGTCCCCGGACTGCTTCTCTGCCCACTGCATGATTCGCGGGAAAATGCCGTTTGCGGTTGCCTGTGACGGCAGCCCGAAAAAGATGCCGCTGCGCTGCGTTTTCGCTGCAAGAATATCCGCGCCCATTAAGGCGGCCTCCGTTTTGCCGCAGCCCATGGGTGCTTCAAGAATAAACAGCCCCGGCTTATCACATTCCGAAACGATCTGCAGGAATTCTTCCTGCACCGTGTTCGGTGTAAAATCAAAGCACTGCCGGAACAATGTCTGTGAGAAGTATTCGTGCTGTGAGCACCAAACATCCGGAAATGCGAGTTTCTGCAGGCCGTATGCCGCGCGTGCCTTCGGGTCGTCCGTATCGGTCTCCTCCGGCAGCAGCGGGAAGTAATCGGTGTTGCTCGCGATCCAATCCGCTGTGATCAGAATGCCAGTCAGGAGCATCTGCATCTGTGCGGACAGCTCCGGCAGCTCCGTGACATCCGAAAAGCCGCTGACGGAAAGTGCATCCGCTACGATCTCATTCCAGACTGCATTCCAGAGTGCCTGCTGTTCCAGTGTATTGCTGCCGAAATAGTTTTCCGGATAGGCATGTTCCTCTGTTTGTAAGTAAACGGCCTGCTGATCAGCCGGTGCGCCGTGATGCGCTCCGACGATCTCTGCAGCAGAATCCGGACAGCCAAGCTTTTTCAGGATGACCTCACCTGCAAGCGGATGCGGGGATGCATTCTGATTCAGAAAGCTACCGCAGGCCGGAATGGATACACCGTCGGCAATCAGACGTTCGCGGCAAAGCAGAAGATGCTGTGTGATCCTGCTCTGGAACAGCGCTGTCGCCTTGCCGATATCATGTGCATATGCCAGAAACAGCACGGTTTTCCTGAGCAACTCCGGAGAAAATCCTTCATACTCCTTGAAAGAATCAGAAAGAAAATGCGTCAGCAGGTATTCCGCAACACAGGCGGTATCCGCTAGATGAAGCCAAAGCGGCAGCCATTCGCCGCTGCAGTCTCCGGTTTTTGCTGCAAGATGCCGCAGCATCCGATGCATAAAATCCCCCCGTTTCGTTTGGATGACAGATAAACATATTGCCGCACGCACAGCAAGTTTATCTGATAATAATTGTATTATATCACATAACAAACGAAATTGCAAGCACAACTGAATAAAATTCATGAACAATCGACAACAATCGACAATCCGGAACGCGGACAGGAAAACGCGCCGGATTGTTGACTTTTTTGCCCCGGTATTGTATAATAAATATGTATAGAAAACGGATGAGCGCAGTCAGGGGGCGAGGCTTATGGAGAGCGATGACAAATTGTATCAGGCGTTTCTGCTGGGGGATACGGATGCACTGGATACGCTGGTGCTGCGGTACCGCGAACGGCTCATCACCTATCTCTGCTCGCTGATCCGGAACGCAGAGGATGCCGAGGATATGGCAATGGAGGCATTCGCCCGGATCATGGCAAAAAAGCCGCGGATCGGGGAAGGCAGTTTCCGCGCCTATCTCTATCAGACTGCGCGGCACCTGACCTTCCGGTTCCTGCGGAAATACCGGCTGGAGGACACCGGCCTTGACGAGGTCGAGATTCCGGAATTCAGAACGGCGGAGGAGATCGTCACGGAGGCGGAGCGCAGCCGGATCCTGCATCAGTGCCTTGCGAACATGGAGCCGGCGGTCAGAGAAGCGGTCTGGCTGTTTTATTTTGAGAATCTGAGTTATGCACAGGCAGCGAAGGTCATGCATGTGAACGGAAAGAAGATCGACAATCTTCTGATGAAGGGCAGGCGTCTGCTGCGGGCAGAGCTGGAAAAGGAGGGAATCACCGATGCAGGATGAAGCATTGTTTCTGGAACGCGTGCATCAGCGCGCCGCCGAGATCGCGCGGCAGAGCAGCCGGCGGAGGCTGTATCTGATACAGGCTGTTTCTGCGGCTGCGGGCATTGCCGCGGTCGTTGTCACCGCGCTGATGATCCCGGAGGCGATGCCGGAAGCGGAGCATGTGCCGGTCGCCATGCAGGCGAGCATCTTTTCCAAAAGCGGCAGTCTCAGCTATATCGTTGTCGGTATTATCGCGTTTCTGCTCGGCATCAGCGTCACGCTGCTCTGCATCAAGCTTCGGCAGTATACGGAAAAGCAGGAGGCACAGAAGGAACAGCATGATCGAGATCGTTGAAAATGCGGCGCAGTTCGCGGTCGTCAGCATTTGCTGCGGCATATCGTTCTTTTTCTTTGCAAAGCGGCATTCGCGGCTCTGGGTGCTGATGACGCTGTTTTACAGCAGCTTCTTGCTCGGCCTGCTGTACTGGCTGCTGTACCTGCTGTTTTACGGCTATACGCCGCAGTTCCGCTATATTTCCGAGCTGAGCTGGTATACCTCGTATCTGTTCTTGGCCATGGTGCTGCATCTGCTGGCCGATCCGGCCGAACGCAGTATCCGGTCATGGATCCCGAAGCTGACGATCGTCTTTGCGTCGGGCATGTGTGTGCTGTATATGCATTACAGCTCATGGATGAGCAATATTCTTTCGACTGTCGTGATGAGCCTGCTGATGTATCAGGCTGTACGCGGACTGATCTACCATAAGAAGCAGAAGCCGCACGGGCGGCATATCTGGCTTTACCGCGCGGTTCTGCTGTTCTGCTCTGCGGAATACCTCATGTGGACGGTCACCTGCTTTTACTGGTCGGATACGATGAAAAACCCGTATTTCTGGTTTGATATCCAGCAGACGCTCTGCTTCCCGCTGTTTCTTCCGGCTGTTTCCGTATTGGAGCAGCCTGCAAAGGCGGTGAATGCGGCATGACCTATTATATCGAGAATATCTATATCTGTCTGGCGGCACCGCTGCTGGTCTCCATAATGTATCTGCGCGGCAGAAAGCGGGCTCCGATGCTGTTCCTGCTGATCGGGATGACGGTCTGTCTGCTGTCGTCATATATCAGCACATTTGCCGCGGCCGTCCTGCAGACGACGCTGGTCACGGCATCCGTTGAGATCACGCCGATCATTGAGGAGAGCATGAAGCTGTTTCCGATCCTGTTTTATCTCATGGTGTTTGAGCCGAAAAAGGAGCAGGCTGCGGAGGATGTCGTTGCTCTGGCGATCGGATTTGCGACCTTTGAGAACGTCTGCTATCTGCTGACGAACGGTGCCGCCGATACGCTGCACCTGATGATCCGCGGCCTCGGCACCGGCACGATGCATCTGGCCTGCGGCATGATCGTTGCGGGCGGTCTGCTGATGCTGTGGGACAGGATCTATCTGCGCTTCGCGGGAACCGCCGGTATGCTGTGCGTCGCAATGACCTACCATGCGATCTACAATCTGCTGGTGACGCAGACCGGTGCGCCGGCTGTCATCGGCTGTCTGATCCCGATCGTGACGGCAGGTTCTCTGATGATACTGAATCCGCAGATACACAAATATCTGAAAAAAGCATGATTCTCGGGAGCCTTCGGGTTCCCGGAAATTTTTTTTCAAAATTTTTTAGGAGTTTTCCGGTTTCAGGTATCTATATTTATGAAGCGAACAAAAAGCTTCGGTTTACATTGGGGAATACATCGGAAAGGAGGGCTTTGATGCGTTCGGCAAAGGCGTTTGTCAGTGAGATACACCGCCGTGCGGAGCTTCTGTACAGAAAAAGCATCAGAAGGCAGATCATGCTGCTGACCGTGCTCAATGCCGGTCTGCTGCTCGTGCTGACGGTGCTGATCGGCAGACCGCACCGGCTTTCAAGAGCCACAATGGCCGGAACGTCGCTTCTTGACGAAAGTGCCGGCGGCTATGTGGCGATTGCGGTGCTGTCATTCATGCTGGGCGCAGCGGTCACATTGTATTTGCGGCGGTATCTGAAAAAATACGCTGTCCGCAAACCGGAACCGTGGTACGATCAAAAACATACTTCGTGAAAGCACGGGCAGGCGGCCGGTATGACCGCCCGCAAAGAACAAAGGAGGATGATACCGGAACAAAACGACATATCCCGGCGCACGGTGACGCTCCCCACAAAAACGGTCACCGGAACGGCAGCAGCGGCTCCCACAAGCTGGATGCTGCCGGCATATCGGCAGCGGTTCCCACAAAACCGGCTGTCCGCTTCGGCATCAGTACCCCACATGCTGTATGCTGAATCATTCTGCCAAAAGCAATGCCTCCGGATGCGCACCGGAGGCATTTTTCGTTGATTCGGGATAATCAGTGATCGGTGAATACGATCAGCTTGTCGTTCGGTCCGAGCTTCACGGTCTGCGCTTCCTGATCGCCGCAGAACAGCCGGACGAAGCCGCCGGGCTTGACATATCCGAGCACGACGGTCGGGTGCCAGTCCTTTGTGGCCTCCCGGACGGCACGGATCAGCTCTGCTTCGGTGCATTCGGGCGGCAGCTCCGCAAAGAAAGCGGAAGCCTTTTTCGCATAGACCTCCTTGCTCCGGAAGATCGCCGCGTCCGGCTCGTCGTAGGTCAGAATGTCGGTGTAGAAATCGTAGATCGCTTTTTTCTCGCCGATCTGCGTGACCATTTTGCTGATGTAGCGGTTGCTGATGACGACATTGCTGCCGTTCTGTACGCAGTATTTCTTTGCGGGGTCGTCCGCAGCGGCAGAATCCTTCACGGCACTGTAGCTGCTGACGATATCGTGATGCTTCGGGTTGATCAGCTCGACGATCACATCAATGCTCTCGGTATCGAAATCGGGGTCGGCCTGCTTTTTCTCCGCGATGATATCCTGCACATAGACCAGATTGGCAAGCACAT
Organism: Ruminococcus sp. Phil11; assembly: GCA_001940925.1. Taxonomy (GTDB): domain Bacteria; phylum Bacillota; class Clostridia; order Oscillospirales; family Ruminococcaceae; genus Firm-04. The sequence goes on along the minus strand of MSGZ01000035.1, from coordinate 118,426 downwards.
TCGCGTCCATATCCTCATTCGGGACGCTGTCGTCGGAGAGGATCAGGATGCTGACGTCGCCGCGCTCCTCGTCCTCGGCAAAGTCCATGAACCAGTCGATCGTCTGGCAGATGATGTCCCTGTCGTAGATCGTCGCGGCGCGCGTGCCGATCACGAACGGATACTGCTGATAATTGCCGGCCTGCTCGAGATGCTCCTTGTCGTCGATGACCACGATCTCAAGGATTTTGCGCGAGCCGTCCGGATCCCACTCGCCGCAGAAGGCCGCAAACCCCCGCATGATCTCCTCGGTGCCGGTATTGTGCCCCAGAATAATGACGCGCTTTTTGTCGATCCAGTAATTGCGGTTGATCTTCAGGCTGACCGGCCTGCAGCTGACGGATTCCGCAGTAAAGATATCCGCCTCGGAGCCCGCGGAGAAGTAGAAGTAATGCTGCGTTTTGGTCTGACCGGTCTGCCCGTCCGTGACGGTATGCGCCATGGAACCCAGCGGGATCGCGCGGCGGTGCGCTTCCAGATAGGTGTCGATGTAAAGCTGCTCCGCAAGCAGCTCGGTGCGGAGCTGCTGCTGCTCCGCGGATGCGGCGGGTTCTGTATCGCGGAGCTGCGCTTCTGCCTGCCTGAGAAAGCTGAGCCGGTTCTCCTCTGACCATTCGACCGCCTGAAAGGTCGCGCCCTTGTTCGAGAACAGATCCTGATAGGCGAGATTCAGCTCCGGCATCAGCGAAAACTGCGAGAGCAGCTGCCCGAGGATCTGATTCACGCGGACGGAAACGATATTGTTTTTGTCGTTGTCCTGCTGCCGCTTTTTGTTCCTGACGATGCGGCGGACGAGCTCGGCTGTCCAGTCGTCGGAGATCTCCACAATGATCTTCTGACCGTCGGCCGAGTCATCCGCGCCGGTGAGCTCCGAGACCTGCATCAGCGTTTTGACGGTCTGCGCATTGCCGCGGGACTGCTCCTCCGCGCGCGCCTTCTGCTGGAAGCGGCAGACCGAATTGTTGATGTCCGCGCCGAGGATCATCACGGCGTTCGCCCGTTCAATGCTGATATCGCGGAGCTGCTTGGTCGAGAACACATCGCCCTCGCGCACAAGGAAATAAAGCTGACGGCGCATTCTGTTTTTCCGGTAAAGCAGATGCCGCTTCAAAGTGCCGTAACCGGAGAGCCGCTGCCGCAGGAGCGCGTTTTCGCGGGCGATCGTCTCGGAGATGCGGTCGCGGATCTCTTTTTCGATCTCCTCCTTGCGGCTGTCCGTCAGGACGATTACGCGCTTTTTTTCGCCGCAGTAAAGCAGGTCGTTGATGATCTCCGAAGCGCGGGAGTTCCAGTTCAGGATCACGAGATGCCCGGAGATATACAGCTTGTCCGAGCCGGTCTGCGTCCGCTCGATCGACTCGGAAAATGCATTGGTCATCGTACCGATGATCGCGCCGGTGAAGGTGATCATGCCGATGATGACGACTGCGATGCAGACCAGCGCGACCGTGACGCCCGAGGTGCCGATGTCCTCGATCACATAAGAGATGCAGCCTGCATCGAGGATCATGGTCAGCGTGTAGTAGAGCGCCTCGAAAAAGCCCATGGACTCCGTCCCGCGCAGCGCGAGCGATTTGATGACGACGGCTGCGATCAGGAAAAAGACGAGGTTGAAAACGGCAATGCCGAACACGAGCATCCGTGTGGGATGCTTCGCACGCTGGATACTGTACCATTCCTGAAATCTGCGGATCATAGTTTGCCTCCTGCCGTAGTGGATTTTTTTGCAGTAAATATATTATAGTGTACCATGTTTCGCAGTGTTTTGTCAATATCTGCACCGGATGAAAAAAGCTCTTGCAATCGCAGCGGAATTGTGATATGATAAAATCAATAAAGGTTTGATGTGCCTGAATACGGCAGAGAAACCTGTGCAGCAGGGCGGTCAGGATCCTTTTCCGGATGCGGAAAAAATTTTTTTTACGAAATGTGTAACCAAATTCCGTATTTCCGGTCAGGAATAATAGAGGGGCACGAATGCGGGGTGTTCGCGTCTGCTTCGGAAGCCGCCGCGAAGGGGATAGCGGCAAAGTCAAACGATGATGCAAGAGGTGAAGAGTATGAAAAACAGATTGTTCGGGATCATGAGTGCAGTCATGATCGCAGCAGCGTCCGTCCCGGTGACGGATGCATCAGCATGGCTGTTCCTGCAGCAGGGGCAGCAGGGCGAGTTCATCAACCGTGTGTACACGAACGACTCCCCGATCGGCACAAAGAACTTTCAGCCGAGTGACACCGGCTGCTACACACTGGAGTGGGACGGCGTCCAGAGCTACGGTGCGGAGCAGGCACGCAAGTTCAGCAAAGAGCTCAACTGGGATCAGTACAGCAGGATCACACAGACTTATGAGGCAGATGTCACTGCTTCAGGCAATACGTATATCGCCGTGCACGGCTGGACGCAGAACCGGCTGGCGGAATACTATGTCGTTGAGGACTGGGGCAGCTTCCGGCCCGACACGCCAGATTACAAGGGCTCCGCGGAGATCGACGGCAGGGAATATCTGCTGTATCTGAGGAGGCGCTACAATGATCCGTGCGTTGAGGGCGTGGAGTTCTACGATCAGTTCTGGAGCGTCCGGTCCGACAGCGGATACAAGGCCGGTGAATCCTCGCATATCGAGAACACGGTCAATCTGGATGCGCATTTCAGGGAGTGGTCGGAGCATGGCATGTTCACAGGTCAGGTCTGTCCGGAAACCTGCGGCATTTATGTTGACATTTACGGCGGCGACGAGGGCAATACGGCCGGCTCCGTTGCGATCACGAAAAATGAGTTCAGCTATACATACCAGTCCCCGCAGGTGACGGAAGAACCTGCTCCGGCAACGACTGCACCGGATACAGAAGCGGTAACAACGGCAGCCGGTACCGGGGAGACAACGCCGACTGTGACAACAGCCGTCACGGAAGAAAAGACCGCCGCGGATGAGAACGGCGTGTTCCGGACATACAGCTTTGAGGAAGACACGGATTCCTGGACACCGCGCAGGTTCAAGGATGATCTGGATGCACTGAGCGAGAATGAATTGATAGACCAGAGTAAGCTGGAGCCTGATGACAGATATTATGCAGACGGAAAAAAGTCTCTGCTGGTCTCCAACCGTATTGCCACATGGGTCGGCGCATCGCTGGCGCTGGCACCGTTTGCAATGAAAAACGGTGAGGACTATCAGATTCAGGCTGCTGTCATGCAGAACAGCGAGTCCATTGAAACATTCCGTCTGGTTCTCGAATATACTGACGGTGCCGGTGAGCAGCAGTTCATCCCGATCGCTGAGAAGAAATGCCGCAAAGGTGAATGGAATACGGTCGGCGGTCTGTTCACGTTCCCGGAATCTTCAACGGCGAAGGATGTCCGCATTTTCGTTGAGACAGAGGACACCTGCTGCGATTACTATCTTGACAGTGTGGCGCTCGCGGAAAAGGATGCTGCGGTAAACATCGACCTGTCTGCTGCAAATCCTGCACCGAAGCCGGCTGTTGAGCCGAAACTCGTGCAGTATCCGGAACGCGACGGCAGCGTGCCCTACCGCGCACACCAGAACAAGGATTATTCGTTCATGAGCGGCGGCGAAGGCTTCAAGGATATCTTCGGACCGTATTTCCGCATCGGCGCAACTGTGGGCGCGATCGAGCTGCAGGATGAGGAGACCCGTGCGTTCTATCTCAAGCACTTCAACTCGATTACCTGCGAAAATGAACTGAAGCCTGAGGCGATCCTCAAGTCGGTCGGAAAAGACGATGTGACGGTCGATCTTTCCAATGCAGACACGATCCTCAGATTTGCAGAGGAGAACGGCATCGGTCTGCGCGGTCACAACTTTATCTGGTACAGCCAGACCCCGGCAAAGATGTTTGCGGGTACACCCGAAGAATCGGATGCGCGCATTGAAAGCATGATCCGGCAGACCTTCGATCAGCTGAAAACCAATTATCCGGAGCTGAAGCTCTATGCGTATGACGTCTGCAATGAGGTCTTTAAGATGGAAGGCGGCGGCCTGCGCATCGGCGGCGAAAATGCGCTGTTCTCCGACAAATCCGGCTGGGCGGATGTCTACGGCAACGACAATAATTCGTTCATCATCAATGCGTTCAAGTGGGCAAGAAAGTATGCCCCTGTGGACTGCAAGCTCTATCTGAGCGACTTCAATGAGTATATGCCCGCAAAGTGCGAGGATATCTGCGATCTTGCAAAGGCGATCATGGCAGAGGGCGATTATATCGACGGCATCGGTATGCAGTCGCATCTCGATACGGATTATCCCGATCCGCTGCTCTATGAATCCGCGCTCAAGAAGTTTGCGGCACTCGGTCTGGATGTCCAGATCACCGAGCTGGAGATCAAAAATTCGCACAGTGACCCGGATGTGCAGCGCGCGATGTGGTCGGATATCTTCCGCATTGCAATGAACTACGCGGACAACATTTCCAGCGTGACGATGTTCGAGCCGCTCGGCTCCAAGTGGCGCTGGACGCTCCGCCCGTATCAGAACTCCCTGTTCAAAGCAAACATGGAGCCGGTCCCGGCATACTATGACATTCTTGATCTGACCGATGAGATCGCACCGCCTGTCATGGCAGATGTGCCGATCGCAAAGCCGGCGAAGCCTGCAGGCTATCAGCCGCTTGCATCCAAAAAGACAGCAGCTGCTGCGGGCGTTACGCTCCGCGGCGATGTGGACTGCAGCGGCACGGTCGATGTTTCGGACGTTGTGCTGCTGATGCGGTTTGCCGTTGAGGATCAGGAGGCAAAGCTGACCGATCAGGGCATTGCAAACGGTGACGTTGACGGCAACGGCAAGACCGATTCCAACGACGGGACCGTGATCCTGAAATATATCGCAAAGCAGATCAGAGCACTGTAAGACAAAACCGAATATGACAGAGACCCCCGCCGGTTCAGCTTCCGGCGGGGGCTTTTTGCAGTTCAGGATGCGTCAAAGAAGTCCGGATGCTCGCCCGACCAGCCGCGTTCCGGCAGGCAGGAGAGATACGACATGTCATCTTCGGAAATGCGGAAGAAGAAAACATCGCGGTTTTCGCGGATCCGTTCCGCGGACGAGGCCTTCGGGATGACCGGGATGCCGCGCTGGATCAGATACCGCAGCAGGAGCTGTGCAGGTGTGCAGCCGTATTCTGCGGCGAGCCTTGCGATCTCCGGATCGTTCAGCAGCTTTGCCCTGCCGAGCGGGCTCCATGCCTGCGGCAGAATGCCGTTTGCTTTCAGATACGAAAGCGTGTATTCCTGCATGTAGCCGACATGCAGCTCCAGCTGATCGACCATCGGGCGGATGCGCGCAGTTTCCAGCAGCGGCCTGAGATGATGCGGCAGGAAGTTCGAGACGCCGATCACCCGGATCTTATTCAGTATGTAAAACTCCTCCATGATCTTCCATGACTCCCGCACCTTCTCAAGCCAGTCCGGATCGTCCGGTGCGTCTTTCGGCCAGTGGAGCAGCAGCATGTCCAGATAATCTGTTTTCAGATCCCGGCAGGAATACAAAAAGGATCGGACCGTTCCCTCCCTGCCGAAATCGCCCGGCCAGACCTTGCTGCACAAGAACAGCTCATCGCGCGGAATGCCGGACTGCGCGATCGCCGCGCCGATCTCCGCCTCATTCCGGTACATTTTCGCCGTGTCAATATAGCGGCAGCCGGAATTGAGCGCGTCGGTGAGCGGCTGTGTGCCGTTCACGGTCGAGAGATACGAGCCGAAGCCGACTGCGGGGATCGCGACGCCGTTCGGCAGGATGAATTCCGTTTTTGCGTCGGTATAGCCTGCGGCGGTCAGGATGCGGTCGAGCAGCCGCATGTTCCGGAGGGAAAAATCCCCGGTAATATGCGGCTTTTCGATGCCGCGGATACTTGCACACATTTGCGCGATCTCCAGCGCATAATTGGAGCCCGCCGTGACGGTTTCCGTCCGCGTGTGACGTTCGCCGTGTTCGTCCTTTACGGTGATATCAAAGGAAAGCTCCCCTTCGCCGTTGTATTCGTAAGCGGAGCGGATATAGCCCTTTGAACCGTGGATATACAGCCGGTCATAGCGGTCGCAGGTGTCGGTGCCGAGCATCATGCCGGCGTGGAATGATGCGCCTGCGCCGTTTTCAAAGCCGAGCCGCACGGCCGCGAAGTGATCGACGCCGGTGCTGTCCAGCTCCGCATCAGCACTGACATCCGTGACGGGCGCGCCGATCAGCGAGAGGATCAGCGAGGTGCAGTAGCAGCCGACATCGTAGATGCCGCCGCCGCCCGATTCCTTATGCAGCCGGAAGTCCGCAGAATAATCCTGCGTCAGGAATGCGGTGTCGATGTAGTCGATCTCACCGATCTCACCGTCGGCAATGACCTGCTTCAGTCTGCCGATGAACGGGCTGTGCAGATAGGCGAACGCCTCCATGAGGATGACGCCGTTCTCCTTTGCAGCCTGAAGCATCCGGCGGAGCTCCGTTTCATTCATCGCGATCGGCTTTTCGCAGAGTACATGCTTTTTCGCGTTCATCGCCCTGACCGCCCATTCGCAGTGCAGATCGTTCGGCAGCGGGATATAGACCGCCTCAACTTCGGGGTCTGCAAGCAGCGCGTCATAGCCCTGATAAGCCTTCTGAAACCCGAAGCGCGCTTTGAACGCTTCTGCCTTTTCCATGCTCCTGCCCGCAATCGCATAGAGCACGCAGTTTTCCGCCTGCTGCATTCCGGGGATCGTGCAGCCCGCCGCAATGCCCGCGGTGCCGAGTACGCCCCATTTCACCGGCCGAATCTCGTCTTGCTGACTGTTCATTTGATACGCCTCCTGTTCTAAGCTGAGATCCGGTCACGGCAGAAACTTGCCGGAAGCAAGATACAGCGCATACCAGTCATGATGCGAAAGCTGTACCTCTGCCGCGGCGCAGATATCTTTGATATGCGCGGGGTTCATCGTGCCGATGATCGCCTGCATGTTTGCGGGATGCCGCAGGATCCATGCAATTGCAATTGCGGACTTGGAGACGTTCTCGCGCTCTGCAAGTTCACCGAGTGCCTTGTTCAGCTCCGGAAAATCGGGGTTGTCGATGAACGTCCCGCCGAACATGCCGAACTGCAGCGGTGACCATGCCTGCACCGTGATATCGTGCAGGCGGCAGAAATCAAGCGCGCAGCCGTCGCGGCTGACGGACATATCCGTGGCTTTGTTGTTCATATAGAGCGGCTGGTCGATCAGCTGCGACTGCTCCAGCGAAAGCTGCACCTGATTGATCACAAGCGGCTGCTTCACATATTTTTTCAGCAGCTCGATCTGCATCGGCATCAGGTTGCTGACACCGAAAAAGCGCACCTTTCCGGCTTTTTCAAGCGCATCGAACGCCTCTGCGACCTCCGCCGGATCAAAGAGCAGGTCGGGGCGGTGCAGCAGCAGCGTGTCGAGATAGTCCGTGTTCAGTCTGCGGAGACTGTCGTCCGCGCTTGCAAGGATGTTTTCCTTTGTCCAGTCAAACTCCTGCCGCTCCGGACAGATGCCGCATTTGCTCTGGATGAAGATGTCGCTGCGCTGCAGGCCGGTCAGCGGGAACGCCTCCGCGAAGCGTGTTTCCGCGGCACCGTTTTCGCCGTAGCAGGTCGCGTGGTCAAAGAAGTTGATGCCGCAGTCAAATGCCGTGCGGATGACCTTTGCGGCATCCGCTCCGGAAAGTGCAGGCATTCTCATGCAGCCCTGCACGATCGCAGATACATGCTGCGGCCCGTTTGCAATATTGTAATATTTCATTCTTTGCCTCCTTCAAAAACATCATTGTATATCTGCGCGGGTGTCAGATGATTCGACTGCAGCACATCCGCGACGGCATAGCGGTCAAGGAATTCTTTTTTCAGGCCGTAGCAATAAACCTTCATATCCGCTGCGCCGTAATACCGCGCGATCTTTTCGCCGAAGCCGCCGTTTAAGATGCCGTCCTCCAGCGTAATGACCGTGCTGTGGTTCTCTTTCAGCTGCGTGAGCAGTGCTTCGTCAATGCCGGTGATATACCGCGGATTGATGAGCGTCGGGGCGGTGCCGGTCTTTTCTGCGATCAGCTTCGCCAGCTCCTCGCCGATCTGATAAAAGTCACCGAGCGCAAGGATCGCTGTGCCTGCGCCCTGCTGCGTGACCTGATAGCGGTTCAGTTCGCTGTAATCGGTATCGACCGGCTTATCCGTATGATGCACGCCGTTGCAGGGCATCCGGATCGCGACCGGATACTGATCCTGCTCGATGCTCCAGTCCAGCATTGAGAAATATTCCTCACAGGTCGCCGGAGCCAGATACACGAGGTTCGGGATATTCGACATCATGGCGATATCGAAAATACCGAGATGCGTGATGTCATGCATCCCGTAAACGGATGCGGTGTTGACCAGCAGGGTCGCGGGATTGGAATTGATGCAGAGATCCTGCGAGATCTGATCGTAGGTGCGCTGAAAGAAGCTTGAATGCGTCGCAAAGACCGGCTTCCCGCCGTTTTTTGCAATGCCGGAAGCCATTGCGATCGCGTGCTCCTCCGCAATGCCGACATCGACAAACTGTCTGCCCGCTTCCTTTCGCTTCTCCGGCGTGAATCCGATGCAGACCGGCACCGCCGCGACCATCGTCACCACGCGCGGATCGGCTATCATCTTTTTCAGCAGAAATTCGCAGGTCATGTCGCCGTAATTTTCGCCGCTGTCCGATGCAGGAGCCTGACCGGCCGCCGGGTCAAACGGGATATGCCAGTGCCAGTTTTCCTTTTCGGTTTCCGCGGGCGCATAGCCCTTGCCCTTTTGCGTCACGATGTGCACGACGGTCGGGTGATCGGTGTCCTTTACTGCGGAGAACGCTTCGATCAGTTGTGCGATATTGTTTCCGTCCGCGACAAAGCGGTAGTCCAGCCCCATTGCACGGAACAGATTGCAGTAATGGCTGCCGTTTGATTCGCGCAGGGCTTTCAGATTCTGATACAGTCCGCCGTGGTTTTCCGCGATGGACATGTCATTGTCATTGACGACGATGATGAAATTGCTGCCGAGCTCCGCCGCAAAATCAAGGCCCTCCAGTGCTTCGCCGCCGCTTAACGAGCCGTCGCCGATGATCGCGATCACATTGCCGGATTCGCCTTTCAGGTCGCGGCTTTTTGCAAGTCCGCAGGCAAGGCTGACCGATGTGGACGTATGACCGACATTGAAGAAATCGTGTTCGCTTTCCTCCGGATTCGTATAGCCGGAAACGTCACCGAAATGCGCATCATCAAAGAATGCGTCCTTTCTGCCGGTCAGGATCTTGTGCGTATAGCACTGGTGCGAGACGTCGAATACGAATTTGTCCTTCGGCGAATCGAACACATAATGCAGCGCGACCGTCGCTTCGACAATGCCGAAATTCGGCCCGAAATGTCCGCCGCGCTTGGACAGCCGGTTCATCAGGCCGCTGCGGATCTCCGCCGCGAGTGCGGTCAGCTGTGCGGTATCAAAGCCCTTGATATCGGCAGGGGAATGGACTGTTTCAATCAGCATAGATTACTCCTTTTCTGTTTCACATGAGCAGCCGCAGGCACCGTCGTCCCAGACCAGCTTGCCTGTCTGCACTGCCCGCTCGTAAACCTTGATCTTGTATTCCATTTTTTTCAGTGCGTCGTCATATTTCTTCCGTTCCGCGAGAATGCGCGACTTTGCCTCCTTCAGCAGCTCGCAGCGTGCCGGGATCGTGCTGTCGCCCTCCTTGAAAAGCCGGACGTATTCCGCCAGCAGATCGACCGGCATCCCGGCACTTCGGAAGCAGGCTGCCGTCTCGACCCAGCCGAGATCCTCCTCGGTATAATCGCGGATGCCGCCGGCCGTGCGGTGTACCTCCGGGATCACGCCGACGCGTTCGTAATAGCGCAGCGTATCCGCGCTGATGCCGAATTGTTTGCAGACGTCTTTGATCGTCACGTTTATCACCTCCGTGCAGCTTTATTATACACCTTAGAGTTTACTCCAAGTCAAGGGAAATATGTGATTTCGTTGAACATCACAAAAAACCGTATGCCGGTTTGGACAGATTGACAGGAACGGACACTGCGGGCTTTCCGGGAAAACACTTGCATTTCGGGCTCTGACATGGTATAATAAGGAGTATTTTGAAAACGGAGTGTTGCAAATGAGTATTCTGAATGTCGAACATGTCACGCACGGGTTCGGTGCGCGGCAGATTCTGAACGACGCGTCCTTCCGGCTGCTGAAAGGCGAGCATGTCGGTCTTGTCGGTGCAAACGGTGAGGGCAAATCCACGTTCCTGAACATCATCACAGGCAAGCTCATGCCGGATGAGGGCAAGGTCGAATGGTGCCGGCATATCACGACCGGCTATCTCGATCAGTACAGCACGCTGGAAAAAGGAAAGACGATCCGCGATGTGCTGCAGGAGGCCTTCCGGCATCTCTCGGAGCTGGAAGCGGAAATGATCGGCATGTACGACAAAATGTCCGACTGCTCCGAGGAGGAGATGACCGCCCTCATGGAGGATGTCGGCGAGATCCAGAGCATTCTGGATTACAGCGGCTATTATACGATCGACGCGAAGATCTCCGAGTATGCAAACGGTCTCGGCCTGAATGAGATCGGGCTTGACCGGGACGTTTCGGAGCTTTCCGGCGGACAGCGCGCGAAGGTGCTGCTTGCCAAGGTGCTGCTGGAAAATCCGATGATCCTGATTCTGGACGAGCCGACTAATTTCCTTGACGAAAACCATATCGCGTGGCTGACAAGCTTCCTGCAGAATTACGAAAATGCGTTTATTCTCGTGTCGCATGATATCCCGTTCCTCAACAGCGTCATCAATGTGGTGTATCATGTGGAGAATGCCGTCATGACGCGCTATACGGGCGATTACGACAATTTCGTCCGGATGTACGAGCTGAAAAAGCGGCAGACCGAGCAGGCATTTGAAAAGCAGCAGAAGGAGATCGCCGAGCTGGAGACCTTTATCGCCAAGAATAAGGCGCGCGTCGCGACAACGAACATGGCGAAGTCCCGCCAGAAGAAGCTTGATAAAATGGAGAAGATCACGCTGATGCGCGAGAAGCCGAAGCCGGTGTTCGTGTTCCGGAAGTCCAGAACGCCGGGCAGGGTCGTCATTGAATGCAAGGATCTGGTGCTCGGTTACGATGCGCCGCTGACGAAGCCCGTTTCGGTGCAGGTGGAGCAGGGGCAGAAAATCGTGATCCGCGGCGTGAACGGCATCGGCAAATCCACGCTGCTGAAAACGCTTCTGAAGCTGATCCCGCCGTTTGCGGGGACGGTCGCGCATGACCAATTCGTCGAGGCCGGCTATTTTGAGCAGGAGGCCGAATCCGGCTCCGAGACGCCGCTGCAGGTGATCTGGGACGCGTTCCCGGCGATGACGAATGCAGAGGTACGCGGCGCGCTTGCACAGTGCGGCCTGACGACCGAGCAGATCTCCTCGCAGATGAAGGTGCTTTCCGGCGGAGAGAATGCAAAGGTGCGGCTCTGCCGGATCATGCTGCGCGAGGTCAATCTGCTGGTGCTGGACGAGCCGACGAATCATCTCGATCAGGACGCGAAGGACGCGCTGAAAAAGGCGCTGCAGGAGTATAAGGGCACGGTGCTGATCGTCAGCCATGAGCCGGAATTTTACATGGACGTCGCCGATACCGTCTGGAATATCGAGGAATGGTCCACGAAGATCATATAATTGCGGGGAGCCCCCGCTGCCATTTCCCTCCGGGCGGGCAGTGCCCGCAGCCTTTTCCCTTCGGAGGCGGTTGGCGAAGCTCTTCCAGTTTTCACAGTACACGCCGCTAAAGCGGCTTCTGAAAGGCAGCTTCTCCCAATGCTGAAGCAAATTGCATAATAAAAAAAGGACGCCGATTCTTACATCAGCGTCCTTTTTGATGTTCATAACGGGGAATGGCGATCGTGTCTCCGGCAGGCTATGCTTTCAGTTTATAGATACGGTTCCGGTTCCCGGCGGGGGCGGTGACAATGCCTTCTTCGGTCAGCTCGCGCATGATCTCCCGGACACGGGGCGGTTTCAGGTCGAGCAGCTCGCACAGCTCGGCGCAGGTCGCGGTCACATGCTCGGTCAGATAGGCGATCACCAGTTCTTTTCGGGTCTCGGTCTTGAGCGGCACCTTTTTATCGGCATTTCGGATCAGTGCCGTTTTGCAGTCCGCTTTGACGAACGGCAGCGACAGCATGATGCGGTTCGGCGCAAAGGACTGCGACACGGCCGGCTCGCTCCAGCCCTGCTGCTTCCAGATGTACAGAATGCTCGGGATGCCGCTGCCGGCGCGCTCGCCGATATCAAGCATGTGAAACATTTTCATCAGGATGCCGTTGCGCGGATCGGATGTGCCGCCAGCGCGCGCCTCGTCCAGCCCGACGCGGAATGCACCGGGGTTCGACATGGTGATGAGGTCCGGCTTTTGTACAATGACGATGCCGCTGCTCCCGTAGTAATCCGCATTGACAAGGCAGTTCGCAAGTGCCTCGCGGATCGCCTTGCTGACCGGCGTGTCATCTGTTTCGGCCGCGGTGTTCAGATTGGCCAGCAGTCTGCCGGAAACATGAAAATAGAAGTCGAACACATTGCCGCTCCAGTCCCCGGCGGACGAAACAAAATGCTCAGGTTCGTGTTGTGCATCGCCGCACGGACCGCAGTATTCGAGACGGTAATCCGGATATTCGCGCAGGATCTTCCGTTCATGCCCGAACATCAGCAGGCCGGCCGCGGTCGGATGCAGGCTGCCGTCCGTTCCGGTGCCGGCTGCCCCGAGCTTCAGGAGAAACTCGCTGTCATCCAGCTTTTCCCACACATGTGCCGGGCGCGAGAGTTTCATGCGCTCCCGGTAGCTGCGGATGCTCTCTGTACAGAACACTTCGCAGTCCGTGTGTTCCAGCACGCGCATATCCTGCGTTCGGATATCGGCATCGCGGTACATGGCCTGCAGCTCCTCCGCCGTGCAGTGATGGTCGCCCTCGCCGCAGCGGAAATATGTGCCGGAAGCCGCATTGCCGTCGATATACACCGGCTTCTGATACCGCGGTGCGCGGGGCACCTCGATCACGATGATGCGGTCGCCGTTGACCTTTTCGATCCGGATATGCCGCTTTGTGAGCAGATTCACGCTTGCCTTGTTCGGGTCGTTGACCTTGTCCCAGAACTCCCTGACCAGACTGTCCGGGTCGGGCAGATCGACCGTGTGCAGCGTTTTGTCCTTGTATTCCTCAACGCCGAGCAGAATGATGCCGCCCAGCGCGTTTGCAAATGCAGAGTAGGTCTCCCAGATGCTGTGCGGCAGTCCGCCGAGTGCCTTTTTCGCTTCAATGCGGTTGTTTTCGGTATATTTTTCAAGATGATTCAGGTCGATCATGACAGCACCTCCTTTCTGCCATTATACCACAAAATGCATGGAATTTCAATGGGAGCGGAACAAAAATCCCGGCATACCGTGCGGTATACCGGGATCCTGTTATGCTGTGATATCCGATGCTGTTATTCCGATGCTGTCATTCTGCGGGGAACGTGACCGTGCTGCCCCAGATCGCTTCGTATTTTGCCAGTTCTTCTGCGGTAAGCGGTTCTGTGCCGTATGAGGGGTCATAGTTCTTCAGGAAGAAGACCAGGTCCTTGTCCGGCTGACCGTTCACCACGTTGAAGTTGATGTTGGTGGTCACGGTGAAATAGTAATCCGGATCAAAGAAATCTGCAGCTGTTTTTGCTCCGCGGCTGTCCTCGGTGAGGCTGATGAACGACAGTCCCTGCTGTGCGGCACTGCGGCCGATCAGACACGCTTCATAAGCACCGTCCGGCAGGCTGACCTTTTCTCCGAGCCTGACGTTATTGTAAACAAGATTCATGTCAACCGGGTTTTCGGAGTAGATACGCCAGATCTCGTATGTGTCGATATCGTTGATCTGGGAACCGTCCTCGAAATTGTAGCATCTTGCGGAGACGTTCTTGGGGAGCGTATCCTCAAAGAATGCGTAGTTCATCGTATAGTTATAGTCGTACACATAGCCGAATGCGGTGACGCCCTCGTATCCGCCTGCAAAACCCTCCGGCACGCTCACAATGCGGACGGCATAGGCAGCCCGATAGTCGGAATGCAGCAGACCTTCAAAGTTGTGCGTGCCCGTTGCATCGGAAGTCCATTCCGCGATTTTTTTCGCATAGGTCTCCGGTGCCTCGATGAGTTCAAACTTGACGCCCTCAAGCGGTTCGCCGGTGCGCTGATTTGTGCAGTTGACCGTAATGGAATTGCTCTTTCCGGGGAGCGGTGAGAGGTCAAATGTCAGATCCTTGTCCGGCTGGCCGTCCTTTACGGAGAAGTCGATGCCATTGCGCTTGTCGGTAAATTCAGCATCCGGGTGGATCTCCTTGATATGCGCTGCGAAATCGCTTTCGGGATCGAGCAGCTGCAGCGGGCATTCATGCATTTTGATATTCAGATGATAATCACCGTCCGGAAGTGCGAAATCGGCATGAGGCGTCATGCCGTAGACCTGTGTGCCGTCTGCGTTGCGCAGGTCGATCAGACCGTGCGTCAGATAATGCGTATCAGCGTCGGCACTGTCCATTGCCCAGTCATACAGCCTGACATGGACATTGGGTTCCGCATCCTGTCTGATCAGCCGCACATTGACCGCGAGATCGGTCTTGCCTTCAAAGGAGAAATTCATCTGCTGATCCCAGTTGCCGTACTCATTGCCGTAGCCCTCCGGCAGATTTCCGCAGTCGATGATATAGCGGTAATCTTCCTCCGTCGGCAGGCCGGAGAAGTAAACGACCTGATTTTCCGTGCTTGTCCAGCTGCCGAGGTCATAGCCGTACTGACCGCAGATCGCAAAGATACTGACGGATGCGCCCGGCACAGGTTCCCCGGTCATCATATCCACAACGCTGACGGCCAGTGTGCCGCCTGTTCTTTTCAGACCGGCGATCTGCTGCTTGAGCAGGGAGAAGTCTGCTGCGTCGATGTCGCCGTCGCCGTCGAGGTCGGCATTTTTCCAGTTGCCGAGTGCTTCCAGATCGCCGAGCAGATAACGCTGCAGCTGCACGGCGTCTGCAATGCCGAGCACTTTGTCATAGTTGACGTCGCCGAACCGGGTGCAGATCTCTGCATATTCCGGGTCGATGTAATCTTCCGGTTGTTCTTCCGGCATGTCATCCGGGTCAAGACCTTTTGCCCGCAGGATATCCTCGTATGACATTTCGGTAACGTCTGTGTCGTCCAGTGCGTGCGCAGCCGGTGCGGCCGCAAGCGTACATGCTGAGAGGATCGCTGTGAGCAGTGCGGTAAATCGTTTGGAATTGAACATAAAAAACCTCCTGACTTTTGAACAGGGTGCGTTTCCGGCGCACAGCCTGAACATGAAATAAATGATATGTGTATCCTGAGAAGCTGCGGATTCCGGGGCAGGGCAGATGCACTGACAGAAGGGGGTGCAGCAGCGTCTGCCGGAACGCTGTTCCGGAATCTGATCCCGCCGGATATGACCTTTGCAGATCCTCTCCGGCAGATGTTCTTACATGAAAAGACAGGAAACGGGTGCGGCCGGTTACGCTTTTTTGAAAAAATTTTCAGAAATACTGCTGCTTATGCATTTTTGCATCCCCGGGGCAGCAAAACAGAACCGCCGTCCGGGCATAAACCTGAACGGCGGTCACAAGGGATTCCTGCTTCAGCGGTTACATGAGAACCGGCATTTCATCCTCGGCACCCGTTTCAAAAATGCTGGATGTGATGACATCCTCGGATGCAAACACTGTGATCTCGAGTTCAGGCGATGTATAAGCTTTCATTGTAAATCTTCCTTTCAGTTCTGAAAATCTTTTGCTTCTGCCGCAAACCAGCCGAGTGTCTTGGCGACCTCAGCGGCGGTGCCGGTCAGTCTGCCGTTTTGCAGGCCGAGACGGACATAATCCATCGCGCTGTAGCGGAACTGCATTTTCTGCGAAGCATCCGTTTTGCGGGCTGCGGTGATCGTCAACGCATCGTAAAGATTCATTGCAGAAGCCCCCTCCGTCTCAATGAAGTAGAGGTCGCCGCTCTCATTGCTGAACAGCACGGGTTCTGCATCAAATGTTGTTCCGCCCTTTTTCACAGTGAAGCTGAAATCGGAAATATTGCTGCCTTCCGGCTTGAAATAATGCCGCTGCTTTGTTGTGGAACCGAGCACGACAGAGCTTCCTGCATAGGACAGGCCGTTGATCGGCTGCGGCTTGACAAAGCTGTTTGCTGCGGTAAATTCTCTGCCGCTGTAGTCAATGCCCAGATCGGCCGCCGGGTAGTTGAACGGCTGATCCGCATCATAGTTGTAATTGAAGTGCCGCTGTACCGCGCCGCCGTAGCAGAGCATCGCCTTGATGAGATCCTGCTCCGCTGCATAGGTCTCCGGATCATCGAGCAGCGTATCTGCGTAATTGCGGATGGAGTAGTACACTCTGTCAAACTCCTTGCTCCATACGCCCTGCGGGGGCTCCTGCCCCTCCGGCAGATTGTGGATCTGACGGCTGTAGAAGTAAAGGTCGGCTTCGATCTTTGACGTCATGCATTTGGGCGGGACATTGACCGTGGCATAGTATCTGCCGTTCTCATCCTTCTGTGCAATATAGTGATCCGATGCACCACCGGCCACATTGTAGACGAAGAACATGACCTCACCGAGCTCGCGGTCCTGCTCATCCATGAGGTCGGAAAGCTCGGCGTAGAAGCGGACGCTTGTGCTGCCGTCTTTCAGGAGCATCAGCTGAACATCGGTGATCTCACCGTATCCGCCTCTGCTGATGTATGTGTTTTTGCCGCTGTTGGAGAGTGTGGTGTACGGCGTGGAGTCGCTGGTGGGAACGGAAACGACAGTAGCCGGATCGGTTTCATTCGCCCAGCCGAATGCCGGCTCGGGCAGGTTCATCTCTGCGGTAAGCTCTGTGAAATGCTCGCCGAGGGTCAGCTTTTTCAGATGCATTAAGCCTTCGAACATCCTCCGTGTCCTAGTCATCTTGCTGCTGTCAAAACCGCTCAGATCAATTTCAGTCAGATCGGTGCACTCGCTGAACAGATAGGCTGCATCGACATTTTCGTCAAAAGAAAAGCTTGAGAGATCAGCGGTTTTCAGTCTGGGGCAGTACGCAAACATCGAGCTGATATCTTTGACTTTGGCCGTATTGAAGCTGCTGACATCGACCGAGCGGAGTGAATTGCAGCTCTTGAACATATAGTCCATATACTCTGCATTGGATGTATCGAAGCTGCGCAGATCAAGTGTGCGGAGTGATGTGCAGTAGCTGAACATGCTTTCAAAGTTTTTGCAATTTCCGGTGCGGAATCCGCTGAGGTCAAGTTCTGTCAGCGCAGTACATCCGAAGAACATCGAAAAGAAATTTTCAACGCTGTCCGTGTGGAACTGGCTGAGATCAATGCTTTTCAGCGCATGGCAATAGTAGAACAACTGCGAAACAGTTTTCAGGTCAGGACTGTTGATCGCAAGTCCTTTGACCTCCTCCAGTGCGTTGTCGTTGGCAAACATATAGTCTGCTTCCTTCACCTTCGTCATGACGGAGCCTGTCAGATCGACCGATTTCAGTGTCCTGCAGCTGCAGAACATATCTCTGGCATTCTCCAGCGCGGAAAGGTCAAGGCCGGTCATTTTGACCGTTTCCAGATTTGAACAGCTGACCAGCAGGTCTTCGGCGGTCTTTACATGAGAGAAATCCGCGCCGGAAAAATCGACTGTGACGATGCTGCTGTTGCCTGCAAACAGTCCGGAGCAGCTCTCCGGAAAGACAGCACCGGCTGCGGCTTTCACCGCTGTGATCTGTGACCAGTCCAGTCCGCGCAGCTCCGCGCGCAGTGCGTCAATATCCTGCATGTCACCAGCGAGCGTCAGTGTGCCGTTCGCGACCGTCAGGGTGAAGTCTGCGGCACTTGCCGTGACCGCTGCCGGAAACAGCGATACGCCCGCTGACGGGAATGCCGGTGCTGCGCCTGCCGTCACTGCAAGTGCCAGCAATGCTGCGGCTGCCTGCCTGACCAATTTGTTTCTCATGAATAAAATCCTCCTTTTTTTATGCTGCAGGCACACCGCAGAGCAGATTCTGCCGTGTGCCGACTGACCGTTTCATGCTGTGGTAAATACGAATCGTATAATTGATATTATATTATACCATATTGCAGGAGAAAAAACAAGTCGTTTCTTGCTATTTTGTGCAATCAGCCAAGACCGGCCGGAGCCTTTTTTTTCGCTGCCTGTATGTGCAGATATGTCCTGTTCCGTACCGATACGGCGAAAAAAATGCTTTTTTCGGGCTGAATGCTTTACTTTTTCCGCTTCCTGTTGTATAATCAGGGTAAGCAGACCTGTCTGCAAACTGAAAAGGGAAGGTGAACACCATGAAACGGAGGACCCGCAAACATCTGACAATCGCTGCAGCATTCATTGTATCTGCATTCTGCACGGGCATTCCGGCTGCAGGAAGGCTGCCCGCTGTGTATGCGGAGGACGCACAGGAAACAGCCCTGCCGGACTGGATCCCGGATACCTACGGCAAGGCACTGCATTTTATGGACACCTACGGCGGCACGCATATCGAGGACGGCCTGCTCTGCGTCGTGTTCCACGAGGAGCAGTACAGCGGACCGGAGGGGCTGGTCTTTCAGCACACTGTCACCGCCGAAGGCGATGCCGTGCAGGAGCTGTATCACGAAACGCATCATTATTACGACACGACAGGCTCCCCGTATTATGTGTGGGATTTTGAAGTGTTTGTGTACCGGCCTGTCTGCGCGGGTGATTTTGCGGTCAGCCTTGCCACGGTAGCCACGGAGGATGTACATCTGCCGGATCAGGCTGAGTATGTTCCGGCATACCGGTTTTCCGTGGATGAACAGCTCCGGATCACGGAAACCGACCCTTACAGCTGGGTGCCGGACTGTCCGCAGGAATATAAGGACTTTCAGCTGGAAAACGGAAAAACCGCCGCAAACGGAAATCAGATCGCGGTCTGTCTGGATTATTCGCTCATGGCAGCAAATATGGGGAAGTATCAGTACACGGAAGCACTCTCATCCGATGCGGTGCGCCGGATCGGTCTGTGGAGCTGTGCTGGAAAGGAAACCGCAGAGCGCGGCAGAACGGGGCCTGCATGGGTATCGTATCAGGAAATCGCCGTTTATGAGGCGGTCTCCGACGGCGATGCCGAGATCACATGGGAACTGAAGGACAAGGACGGAAATCCGTATACGGCGGAAGCGATCGGCGGATACGTCCCGGAGAATGCTTCCTAGAAGGTCAGCGGCGTTTTCCGTATCACGGACAATGCGCAGACCGTGCTCGGCGCGGGGGATGCGCGGGTCTCTTTTGTGAATGCCGAAACCGGTGCGCCGCTCGCGGTCAATGCGGGTTCGGGTCTTGCGCTGTACCGGCTCATGGAAAATTCCGATGCAAAGCCGCTGATCGCCCGTCTGCCGTCGAATCCGTCTGCCGTCCGGAAACTCAGCAAATATATGGATGATGACGCGCTTTCTCTCGATGCGGCATCGTTTGTGCTGGCGGCACCCTCTGCATACGGCATCCCGGCGGAGAACCGCGGCACGGTCACGAAATATGACAACGGTTCGTATGATGTCGAATTCCGGCTGCAATGCGATGCGGCAGGCGACGTCAACCGCGACCGCGTTTTCAGCGATGGCGATGCAGAGGCACTGATCCGCTGGCTGACTGCGCAGCCGGAGCTGCAGATCGCGGACTGGGCGGCGGCGGACTGCGATCGGAACAACATGCTCAGTGCGGCTGACCTGACCCTGATGAAGCGAAAGCTCCTTGCACCCGGCACGGCAGGGGAGGACGACATCATAACGGCCGCGACAAAAATGCCGGTGATCGTTGATGAGACCGGCACGATCACCGACAGCATGAAGGACAAGCTGGAGAAAACAGTGCGAGAACTGTATCCGGGCTCTGACCTCAGCAATTTCAGGCTGGTCTATGACCCGGAGCATCCGCTGACGGAGAAGGCCGGCGGCCCCTGCTTCTATGTTTACTATCAGGATACGCTGGTGCACGGGCTCGGGAATCTCGATCTGCGCAATAATGTGTATGCGGCATTTGACAAAAGCGGCAAAGTGACGCTGCAGCTGCTGGCATCGCCGGAAGCGTTCCTGTCCGTTGACCTGTCCGGAGAGGATCTCTCGGAGAGCATGATGAACGGACGGCAGAAGGGCAGTGCCGTTGAGCGGATCGTCTATGCAAAGCGCGATGACAAGGAAACGCCGCTCCGGGTCGCGTACAGAGTGCTCCGCTCGGATGTGCCGCTGGAGGAGATCCGGGATCAGGGCGGCGGCGTGATTGTGACGATCGACCACACCCCGCCGAAAAGAAGTGCTTTTCGCGGATACCGTCTTTCTGTATGAGCAGTGCCGGGCGGGGCTACAGGGAATGCGAGCTTTTTTCCGTGCCGGTAATGACTGCTTGACAGATACCGGGAAACTGTGTTATAATTATTTAGTCAAAATACAGTCCGCAGAAAGGAGCAGCCAATGGTTATCAGTGATAATATTCGGTATATTGAATCAGCATCGGAATGGAAACTGTTTGTGAACCGCAGCTACCGTGCAAAGATTCAGAAGGGAAGCGCGTCGCAGGTTTATAATGTTCCGGAGCGAGCAGGCGTAGTCTACAACATTCTGGAGGACAGCTATGAGCCTGTCCGGGACGGCTGCTACATCGTCACCGGTGCAGCCGGAGAGATGTGGCCGATTCCGGCAGCAGCACTCCGCAAGTACCGCATTGTGCCGGAGGACATCACCGCGGAGCCGCAGGAGGTCGATACCGTCCCGACGGATGCGGTGTTTGCCGGTATACAGATCCCCGCAGACGTCCGGTTTACGCTGGAGGTTGACTACGGCGAAAAATGTGTGCTGAAGGGCAACCGTGACGGCATCGGGCACGGCGAAGGCGACTGGGTTCTTGTGGCGGTGAAGGAGGAGAACGGGAAGCTTGTCCCGGATTTCACGGATGCCGGAAGAATCGTCAACGGGGAGATTTTTGAGATTCTCTATCAGTCTTATCAGAAATGAGAAAAACAGCGTACTGCCGGTCAGTACGCTGTTTTTGTATATTTATTGCGGTTCCAGGGTCTCGATGATTTTTTTTGTGATCGCTTCCAGTGAGTTTTCCATGATGACATCAATTCCGAAGACTGAACCGAGTTCTGGGAAATTCCGCTGCTGTTTCTCTGTGAAATCAACAAGCAGAATGCGCGGATTGATTCCGATTTGGTTTGCGATGCAGTTGATCTTATAGAGCATCTTCGCGTCTGTGCTCGTATCGGTTGTGGTTTTTGCTTCAATGATGACTGTCTGATATCCGCAGATTCCGATCAGATCAAGTTCATTTTTCTGATCCCTGTCAGCATCCCAGATAATCTCGGCCGATGACATCAGATTCGGCATTTTTTCCAGAAGGCTGCAGTACAGGAATATTTCAAACAGTCTGCCTGAATTGGTCAGGATCTCTTTGCTCTGATAGGATGTATAGACAAAGCTACAGCATTCTGCGGTTCTATGAAACTCTTTGATCAGACCGAGTTCCTCCATCAGCGGCAGAAAAACCGTTATCAGGCTGCTTTCCGGATCGACCTCCTTGAGGCTCGATTTGTTTTGCTTGTTTTTCTTTTTGTAAGGCAGCGCGGCATTCAGCGTTTTTACCGTGAAATAATATTTATCGTCTTTGGGATTGAAATACCAATCAAAGCGGGATGAATCGCTGTCATTATCAAGGAGCTTCTTAACAAAACCGTCCAGTTTTTCTCCATCACTGCTTCTGATTTTAATGCTGATTATCCGGCGGTTCGGATCAAATTTGTACTCGCGGATGATGCCGGCATTTTCCATTTCACGGAAGCAGGAATACAGCAGCGTCTCATCAACGTGTTTGCTGACGAAATATTCTTTCGTTTGATCCATCTTATTCGAATCTTTCTCCCGGAACGGGAATACGCCGCAAATCGGATCCCGTTTATTCAGTACGTCGCAGTACTGTTTCCACTCCGACTGATGATTCTCAAACCAGTCAAACAGTTTCGCGCAGTATGCGGTATATTCCGGCTGCTCTGAATGCCGGATCTCTGCACCGGCCAGCCGTGCCAGGTCTCCGATGAGCAGAGGACGCAGTGCCTCAATGCGGATGTAATCAAAGATCATCGCATTCTGCGGGGTGCCATTTGCAGTGTGAACAGCTGAAAAGGGGCTTTTTTCTGCTTCAGAGGTATAATCCGGAACGCGTGCGGCATCAAAAGTAAAATGCGGGATGTCTGCGGCATACACAGCTAGTGCGCCGGAAAGCGCGGAATCTCCGCGGGACTGCACTGCATAGGTACAGTGATTAACACTCCATTCTGTGCACAGTGCCTTTGCCGCTTCAACAGCATCTGAAAAATGCTTCGCCTCCTGAAACTGCGGCTTTATTTGCGGCGGGATTTTTGTCCGGAAAAGCACTTTCGGACAAAAGAAATGTGCGGTCAGTTCCGTGCGGAATTTCTTGTACTGCAGGAAATCGCTGATGCGCTGCAGTACGTTAAGCACGCGTTCCATCTCCTGCTTTGACTGCACAAAGATCA
This sequence comes from Ruminococcus sp. Phil11, assembly GCA_001940925.1. Classification (GTDB taxonomy): domain Bacteria; phylum Bacillota; class Clostridia; order Oscillospirales; family Ruminococcaceae; genus Firm-04. The sequence goes on along the minus strand of MSGZ01000035.1, from coordinate 95,778 downwards.
GAAAATGGCCTTCCTTCGGTTCCAGTGCGTAGATCGCGGAAAAATTCCGGAATACAGCCGTCGGGTTTTTGGCGTCACAGGTATCCGGTGAGACCGGAACCACGATGCTCAGATCATAGGAATAGGTGAGAATATGCGGGATATGAACCGAAAAAGCGGTGTCAATATAGCGGAAATCCTTGCGCTGAAGCGCAGATATTGCATAATCAGTATTTTTCCTGATTCCCTCTGCTTTTTTATTCTGGTTTTCTGTCAGGCATTCACTGAGCTGTTTGTCAGCTTCCGGATAAAGCAATATTGCATAGCGGTCCTTATGTGTGAGAATGCGCTGAATACAGAGCTTCCAGTTCTGGAACACGGTCACGGCATCCGGTTTTCCGGCGACTGCACGTTCGAGAAACTGATAGTCTTTTTTCAGCTCCTGATCATGCTGCTCTGCTATTTGATACTGTGCTAGACGGGCAGCATGAAACCGAAGGCTCAGCTCGTCAAGCGGATCCGGAAAATCATCAAGGTTCAGTTGACTCCACGCCGGATTCTTGCATTCATGCAGGATCATTTTTCCTTTCGCACGGATTTCGGAATCGCGCAGACGCTGCCGCAGACAAAGATGAAGCTTTGCTTTTTTATCTTTGGAATCTCCGAGTTTTGCAGCGTCCTCATAGGCCGTTTCGGTATCCCACGGCATATAGCCTTCAAAAATGCGTTCCATGCACCAGCGGCGGTGTTCAGCCCAGCCGAGGTCTTCAATCAGTTCCTTACTCTTGTTTTCGCTGAACAGCCTTGCGGCTTCGTAAGCATCCGTTTGATGCAGATCTATGTGATAGTAAAAATACAGCTTATACTGAATGGATGCGGCGGAAGCCAGAGAAGAATCGAATTGCTCCTGAAAAGCTTTCATCTTTTTCTGAAAGGTATCCGATTCATGATTCCAGATCCAGTGCAGGTTTTGCGCCATTCTCCGAAGCTGCTTCTGATGATCGGACAGTGCCTGATCCGGCTCCGCCGCTGAAGAAAATGCAGAAAAGTATGGAAGCGTATTCGATTCAAATGCTGCGGGGCCGGTTTGGTCTGCGATCACGACAGCTTTTGTTCCGGCTTTTTCGCAGATACGGATCAGTTCCTGTGTGTCTGCATCTTTCCCGGCGGAGAGAAAAATGTAATCTGCCTGCTGCTTTTGCGACAGTATTCTGCGCAGTATCTCCGGCAGGTTGTCAACGGCCTTGATTTCCAACTCACCGAATGCACGATCCGGTGCACGGTCCGGATTGCTCTTGGCTTCGGAATATTTCAAATAGAAAAACTGCTTCAAAGCAGGCGCGCTCTGCAGAAATTGCTCTGCTGCCGTGCACTGCTGCTTCGTACAGAGCACCCTGAATACTGCGCTGAATGAATCAGCGGATGAAACCGGATGGATGACGGAGAGCTGAAGTGCCTGCTTCAGAAAGCTGAATGAAGCAGGACTTCCGCCGACGATCAGGATTTGGAGTGGCCTGCTGCATGGGAAAGAAACCGCACGGTAGAGCGGATGTTCATAGAGCAGATAACGGATATTGGTTTCCAGTTTATTCATGTTAATTCCTTTTCATGGGTTTGATAAGGCGGATATGCTGAGCTGTTTGATGAACGGCTGCGGATTACGCAGTCCGATGTGATACAGCCAGGGTTCTTTCAGCATTGTTTCATACATCGAACAGAATGCGTCATCCCAGAACATCTTAGCGGTTCTGAGATTCGGAGGCAGCTTCTGGATGATCTTTCTGATAAACGAGTTCTGTTCACACTGCTCCGACATCGGTGAACTACCGTTGCTGACTGCATAAAGGACAGCCTGTGCTGTCTGTACAGTCTTGCTGTTTGTGCTGAACAGATTGCGCCGGATTGTCAGACCGCAGATCATTTCCGCTTTGCTGCGCTGGCTGTTGCTCAGCTTTCCGGCGTATTCCGGATTGGAAGTGTCATCTTTTTTCCCGTTCAGCAGGATATAATCAAGAATACACAGCGGATTCGCATAGCTGGGAATTGCGGACGGCAGGAGCAGCCAGTTTTTCAGCAGCGTTTCTTCACAGATATAATCCCGACGGTGTCTCATTCTGATCTCGTTCAGGATGCTGTCGAAGCTGCTGTTCTGTTTGATATCTGCCGTAAGTGCGGCAGCTGCAACGGCCGCAGCGAGCGTGACGAAGTTTTTGTCCGGCGACTCATAGTATTCTCTGCATTTCGCGAAGCATTCCTGAATTCGCTGCTTATGCGCCTCAAAGATACTGCTGCCGGAATCATATCCTGCCCGGTGCAGCCGGACAGATTCGCCGTAACAAGCAATGAGCATGCGCATCGGATCGGATGCGTCCGGAGAAGCTGCGTCAAAGCCCTGCTGAGATGCCGTGCGGAACAATGCAGCAGCATCTGCCGGATCCGGGTAATGCTTCTGCAGTTTATTGCGGTTAAGCTGTATCTTGCTGGTACTGTCGTCCAGTGCATGGATCAGCTTCGGGGAAAGCGGGAGCGGGGTGCGGATGTCATCGCGGGCTGTGAGCACAACATGGACTTCTTCGGTCATGCGGTGTATTCCGGTGCATACTGCATAGACTGCTTCTCCGGGCCGTTTGGCGTGTTCGGTCAGCAGGGTGTAGATATTGCCGTAAGGTCTTTCATGGCAGAGATAGCGGAATTCTTTTTTATTCGTCGAAAGGCTTTCGGAATCCACAATCACGGGAATTGTGGCGTCAAGATTATTGGGCTGTAATGCATTGAACTGGTTGTTGAGCTTGGAATTGCCGTCGCCGACCCACGATACAGTGCCGTCCTTGCAAAGCTGGACACGGTCTGTATCGGCGGGATTCTTCTTGCGGTACAGTTCAAAAATCTCCCACACCATATAAGCTGTAGCATCCGCAGCGCGTGCGATCCGTTTCAGCGGGAGCCAGTAGTATGCAAGTGAATTCTTGTCGCGGCAGAAGAAACCGCAGCCCTCGCTGCTGTCAAGCGGGAACAGCATACTGACCTGCCGCTCATCGGAATTGTATGCCGAAGGCGGATAGAGACAGAGCCTGTATTCGATTCGCTGACTGTCCGGGATGCCGCAAACCCATACCGGTTCACCTGTCCGGAAAACATTTTCAGCTGCTTTTTCCATGATTACAGCTGTCAGTTTCGGAGCGGTTTTCAGCATCTTGTCCATTTGTATGCGGAGCAGCAGGATTCCGGCGCGCAGAAGCAGTACGGTATGATCGAGGATACCGATGACCTGTGCAGGAATCGAGCGTGTGATGTTAGGCTGCGGTCTGGGATTGGATGTGTAGCCGAGTGTCAGCGTGTGTGTATCCGGATCGGCGTTTATGACGGAGACCGGCAGCATTCCGCCGATCGCGGTGAAGAATGCTGCACGCCGCGCCGGATTGACAAGAAGGGACTGAACCCATTTCGGCAGATTGGAGGACAGGAAATTTACCTTGTATGCAGGGAAGCCGACCGCTTCCTGTTCGCCGGACGGCGAAAGCCTGAGCATCAGGCAGTCTTTCGCCTGCGGAACCGTGTTTTCAGGGTCAAAAACGGACAAGCGGTTTTCTGCATCCAGCATCAGCACGGAATCCTTTTCATACGGCGTGCCAATCACAGGACGCGTCATGGAAAAGGCTTCGGTACCGAGTTTGACGCTTCCGTTCTCCGCAGCTCTGACCGGCAGAAATGCGCGGCAGCCGGGACGGATAAACGCACGTATTCCGTATCTGACTTCGGTGAGCATGATTCTGTTCGGCGTGCCGGGATCGTTCTGTTCGGTGCTGAGCGTGAGCAGATCACCCGAATCCAGATATGCGGTTTCCGGGATGCGCGGTTTTTTTTCGGAATTGCTTGCGCAGGTGTACATTTGCTTTGCTGTTACGGCAATGATTCTGCCGGGTGATGTCTCCGCATAAACCAGATGAGGTTCTGCATATGCGACCGGATACTTGCCTGAAAGCAGTTCGTGATCCTCTGCCTGGTGCGGCGGATAAGCATAGCGGTTGATTTTCCCGAAGGGATAGCGCAGACCGGCGTGTTCGTCAAAAACAACAGGCAGATCATTGTTCATGCCGTATTTTAAGCGCGTTCTGCCGTTTGCCTGTTTGACAAGTGTCGTGCGGTCGTGATAGTTCCAGCGGCATTTACTGATGTGCATGACAAGTGTATTATAATCCGCATCTAAGAACGACAGGCGGCTAAAATCGGTCTGTACCTGTTCTGATTCTTGGCCAAGCATGGAAACAGCAATCCGATTATGATCGGATATGCGGATATAGCCGATGTGCTGCTTCATGATGTCCGGCGAAATCGCTTCGGCTGATCTTCCCTGATTATACAGCCTGCCGATGCGCGGCGGAGCCTGTCTGAGAATGCCGGGGAAGCGGCTTGCTTCCGCTGTGACTCTCAGCTGCGGCAGACCGGCAACAGAACAGGAGACATCGCTGTCTGTCTGTGTCCGGATCGTTCCGTCGGCCGGCATCCGGTTTGCAGGACGTTCGTGCTGTGCATTGTGTGTGTTCGGCGCAGCAGCAGAAGCATCTTTGTCAGGAGCCGGGGAACGGAAGGCATTGTCACGCGGCATCAGTTCAGCAAGACGGCCGTTTTGTGCAAAACGCAGATCCGGCTCACTGAGCGGCTCTGCGCAGGCAGTACCGTTTTTCAGAAACAGTCTGCCGCTTGCGCCCGCCAGGATTTCGTCGTCTGTATTGGTGACCGCGTCTGCCAGACAGAGGACATTCGGTTCGATCTCGCAGATATAATGCTTGCCGTCCCGTGTCTTTTTGCCGAATGTGATGCGCTTTTCTCCGGTATGCCGGATCCAGTCTGCAGTCTGTTCAATGCTGTGAGGTGGAATGCTGAGCACGCTGCTGAATTGGACAAGACCGTGTGTTTCCTCTGTGCAGCCGGCATCATTCTGTCCGATGCGGACAAGCATATCACCGTAATTCTGCAGTTCATCCGGCTGACTGCCGCTGTGCTCTTTTTTTTCGTATTTCCGCCGCAGCGCAGCCTCATAGTAGGAGTAGTTCCTTCGGGGGACAGAAACAGTGAGCTTGCTGACAGAAGGGTCAATCAGTTCCGCATTGCCGAGCGAATCCGGCTTCGGGACAAAAACCATGATATAATCATTCTCGGTGGCTGTCCGCAGCAGTTGGCTGCCGGTCATGCAGAGGATTTTCCCGTACAGTTCAATTCGGGTCAGATTTGTAAAATACAGCTTTCTGGCAGATTGCTGAAATTTGCCGGCGGAGCAGATCAGAACACCGGTTCCGCCGTTCGGCAGGTTCTGTCTGACCAGTTCGGCCGTATCATCGGTGAGCCGTCCGGTCCGGATTGTACGGAGCTTCGGCAGATCCATCAGTGTTCTGGTATTCCGTTCGTTGGAGCGGGCAGAGACCTTTTCCACGCGAACGGAATCCTGTTCTTTCTGATAATTGACCTGCACATACTGCACGATATTTGCTTTTCTGTCTGTCTCGATGCAGTGCTCTATGCTGAGCCGGAGATCTTCTGCGTTGACGGACAGGATCAGAGTATCTCGTTTTTCATCCTCAATGACGGCGTAACGGGAAACGGTGTCGCCGTAGAACAGAAAACGGGAATCACCGTTTTGAATGCGGAGACATTCGTTCGGCACCGCGAGGCGGAAGCCGAGATACGCTTCAAAGATGCGGATATCCGGGTTGTGTTTCTGTTCAATATAGCAGAGCGGAAGAAGCCGCTCAGTTTCCGTCTGATTCAGCCACCGGCGGAAGCGTTCCAGATCAAACACGGCGTTTTCATCCGGATATGCGGCAAAGGTGCCGTCATCCCGGCATCGGATATTTGCATAGGCCTGCTTTGTTGTATAGAGCTCTGTGATTTCCGGATCCTGCAGGAGCATCGGGATGCGGTCTGTCCAGAGATCAGGATTATCATCTGAGACGATACCAAAGTAATTTGGCAGCGCAGAGAGCGGCTTTTTCGGAAGAAACCAAAGCTTTCCGTCCGCATCGCGCGACCATTCACCGACTGCATGGAGTTTTCTGTCATGGAGCCACGCGGGGTCGGTTTTCCATTTATTGTACTGTCTGCTGTAAAGCTGGGCGAGACGCTGACGGTGTGTCGGAAGTGTCTGCTGCGGTTCCTGCTCCGCCGGCGCGATGCGTTCGGGATCGGCAAAGAAACGCTGAACATTATAATATGTCTGACCGTTCACCGGATACGGTGTCAGGCGGACATAGACGCTCCGGCAGGCGGTCGGGGATTCCGTAAACCGGACAGCTCCGCGGCTGACAGCCTTGCCGTAGAAAAACTGTATGGTCTGACTGCCGTCCTTTGCTTTCGAGGTCTTTTGCATCCTGACAGTATCATAATTCGGTCCCTTGTACATGCGCGTGACGATCCCGTTCCGGATATCTGTGCCGAACCGGTCGGCAGGCGGCTGCGCTGCATCCTCCGGATAGGCGAGCAGGAGACGGTTGACCGGGTCCTGTACAAGATAGACGGGCTGGCTGCGTGCCGGCATATCATATTCTCCGAGATAGACGGAAGGTTTGGTGATTTTCGCAGCACCGCTCTGCATCTTCATCGGCCAGAGACACCGGACGATTATGCTGTGTCTGACATTCTGCGCCAGTCTGACGGTGCGGTCCTCGGAAACATGCACCAGCATTCCGCAGTGCAGCTCCGAGCAGCTGACGCCGAATTCCGTATCCGGGACGTCGAACATTTCCGCCTGCTTTGCTCCGTCCGGCAGCCAGCAGACCTGTACCGTTCCGGCGGTACTGCTGAGTCTGTACTGCCAGATGATGCCGTTCGGTTCCGCGAAGCGGGAGGAATCCGGGACCTGCACGATCACGGCAGGCTGATTCTGCGGCACATGAGTGATCCCCTCTGATGCAAGCGAAACGGAGTCGATCTCTGCATTGACACGGATTCTTTCACGCGTAAATGCAAACACAGAACCGTTCTGGAAACGCTCCGGTTTGAGTGCGTTGACATTCTGAAGAAAAATGACCTGTCCGGGCTGTAACCCAAGATACTGGAGAAGCGTTTCCGTCTCCGTTCCGGCTCTGCAGTTTACGGAACGGGCGGCGGTGTCCGGGCAGAGCAGAATTTTTCCGCTGCGGCATGATGTGATATCCCAGCAATCCGGTGCTGTAACAAGATACTCCTGCTTGTCACGGGGCGGGGCATCGATCTGTACGCAAAAGCCTGCCTTTGTAAGATACATCACGCCGTTTCTTGCTTCGATCTGTGACAGCCGGAACGGTTCATCGGCCGAAAACAGGTTGATATACTGCAGATTAGTTTCATCTGTTCCGCACAGGGTAAGCTGCGGGAGCAGACTGTTTTCTGCTGTCTCCGCATGTACTGTCAAATAAAGTCCGGCTTCTGCGGGGTAAGTATCGCGGGCATCCTCAACGCTGCGCGAAAGCTGTTCCCATGCGTCTTCTGTCCATGCACTGCGCGGGAGAAAATAGTTTTTGCCGGTTTCTGCGGAGACAAGCACCGATGCATGTTCCGCGCGGATCAGAACAAGCTTCTGCTCACCACTCCAGATGCCGGGCTGTTCTGCGAGCAGACGGAAAAAGCTGCGCTGCAGCGGCTGAATCTCTCCGGATTCCGCCGGTTCTGCTGCATAATCTTTATAATCGGCTGCGGTACGGTTCTGAGCGGCACTCCATGCGTCCGGATCCCAGAGCGTAAAGGAAAGGTTGTTCTGCTCCGGATGATCCTTGTAAACGATTTCTGTTTGCGCGATCCTGAGACAGACGTTCCGTTCGTCCGTTGTCTGGAGTGCACTGCTCCAATCCTTGCCGCAGGCCCAATTCTGCAAGGTCTTTCTTGTAAAGAGCTGACCGATGAACCACTGCAGGATCTGTGTCTTGCTTTCGCTGCTCTGCTGTTCTTCTTTTTTGCTGTAAACAGTTTCGGCGATCCGGCTGTTCTGATGATCGCTGCCGATCTGGCGGCTCATCAGAGAGAGATAGAGCTGTACAAGATCGAAATACCCCTGGATCTTGAGCAGCTCCGGGGACCTCGACGGCGCATCCAGCAGCGCACTGCCGACAGCCCACTGATAAAAGGGTGCGTGCGTACTGAGTGATACAACAGCAGATACGGCTGTCTGGATGATATGCTGTGCATGTGGTCTGAGGCGCGCCTTGACAGGATCATCGTCAGTCTGATCCTGATAGTATGCATAATTGGAATAAAAATCACGGGTCAGAAGATTCCGGAGTGCCTCTGCCGTCAGATAACGCCGGTTCCGCGAGAACAGCTCCGGCTGATAGGTTTCGGAAAGCAGTGTGCCGAACTGTTCCAGTACAAAGGCATCCGATTCTGTCAGCCGCGGAGAGAATTCGGCTGTTTTGGAGACACGGACAGTCAGCAGTGTTTCCATGTGCTTGCGGATATTATTCCCGTTAAAACGGAATACTCCGTCCGGTGAAACGGTACCCCACGCTGCAAGGGAGATCTGATCATTTACCCAGTAGTCATAGGGATACTGATCGGTGATGAGACTATAAAGGATCTCTGCCGGAGCGACCGTACTGTTCGGAGCATTTCTGCAATACGCATTCAGCCAGTCATACGGCAGCGGCTCGCTGAAGCAGGTGCGAAGCAGATTCGGGTAGCGTTCATAAGCGAGAATGACTGCATTACTGATGGATTGCATCGTTTCATGGATTTTTTCGTTGCTGCATGTGCGCTTGTTCTGGATAAGATCGGCAGTGTTTGTAAAAACAATTGCGCAGATGCGGAATGCGATCGAGTCATTTCCGCCGCGCAGCCAGAACAGCTTGTTATCGGCATCCCACGGCATTGTACCGGCACTTTCTTCGTAAGCTGCCTGTATGCAGCAGTTTACGGCATGGGTACGGTAAAAAAGAATCTGCTGATCCGTCAATCTGCCGGGTGTTTTCTGGCCGCGCAGAAGCGGCTTTGCGTACCGGGTGATCAGGCGGAAGCAGGCTGTCGGGAATTCCGGATTGAGATAGCCTTTCATGATCTGCTTGCTGATCTGGTGGACATAGAGTGCCAGTTCCAGCATTGCCAGCGGCATGATCAGCTCACGGTCGCTGCTGACAGTTTCCAGCAGCTTTTTCGATACTCTGTTAAAGCCGATGAAATCCGCATTGTTCATCGAGCATTCCAGCAGGAAGGGGAGCGTCTGCGTCTCGTTTTCAGATGCTGCATGGACGGTCCGGATCAGGAACGGGAACAGTACGGCAGTTGTCACGGCGGAAACCATTGTATACGGATCGACCTTATCGAGCTGACGGTTTGTACCGAACGGTACCCACGGTGCAGGCATTCCGTTTCTAGAGGGTGACTGCAGCTTCGTCTGCCATTCCGCACAGCAGCGAACAGTCAGGGTGCGAAGCGCATCTCTGCCGCTGCGGATTCTGCGGCGGATCGCAAGAAGCAGTGCACTGCATCCCCAGAGCTGACTGATCATATGCTTCGGGGTGTTCACATACTTTGTCCAGCCGTCATGCCTGGGATCGCAGCCGGTAAATATCCACAGTTCTTCGGCCGGATTAACCGGCACATGAAAACGCTCGGGCAAATTGAGACGGAATACATCATCAAGGATCTGACTGTCGGTCTGTTCTGCGTAGCAGGAGCAAAGATACGCATAGACCAGATCCGGTTCAGCATAGAAATTCGGAATGCTGCGGATCAGCCCGGCACGGAGCGGGACTTGAATACCGGCCTCTGCAGAAAGCCGGAAAGAAAGCGTGGCAGCATATCTTCCGAAGCAGCCGGAAGCAGCATTCTCCAGAAACAAAGCCATATTATTATTTTCTGCTGCTTCCCGGGCGATCTCCTTCGGAAGTGCCAGCAGAACGGACAGCAGTGCGATGATGTCTGTCCGGTGATCCAGACTGGTATAGTCATCGCTGCTAAACGACGGAGCACTCTGCTTCTTCTCGTTGATCACTTCGGCGGCCGGGGCAAAACGGTCGGCACCGGCATCCGTTTGTGTGATCAGTCCGACGATTTGTCCGGCACACGAATTCTGCGCATCGCTGCAGAGATCAGCGAGCAAATGTACAGCGTTCATATCTGCAAACTGAACAGCAGCCCGCATGATCCACGGCATTGCATAGATCTGTAAATTCAGATCGGTGTGCAGATGCAGTGCACGGAGTGCGTCACGGCGTTCATCCTCTGATACGCTGTCATCCTCCAGAACCTGCAGCCATGAAAGAAACAGAGAGGCTTCTTTCGGGGAAAGCAGATTCAGATGTGCGGCATACCAGCTTTGATACATATTCCTTCACCTTCCTTTTTATATTCGCGGGTTCAAAGATAGAATCCGATATTTTCCTCGGTTGAAAATGCCTGCGTGTCACTGATCAGGCTTTCGTATTCCGCGTCGTACTTTTTTTCAAAAAACGGAGGATACTGAACGGTCAGTGCTGTCAGGCTGTGCAGATTGTACGGTGCGGGATAAAACTCCGGGATCATGCGGAAATAATGTCCTTTGGAGAGCAGTGTCCGCCAGCGTTCCCCGTTCGGCATTTTGCGGATTGCCGCTTCATCCTTCGTCTGTTCTTTATTGCGTTCTTTGGTCTGCGTAAGCAGGAACTGCGTAATATCGTTCGCTTTATTGCCTTTGATTTCACCGTATCTCTCGCGCCAGCTGATGATGACCCCCTCTGCGCTTTTCATCATCACGGCGGCATCTTCTGTGCGTCCCGCAGCAAAGATGACCAGAAGCGGCAAATGCGCATAATCATACTTGCGTATCGTGAGTGCCTTCTCCAGATAATCTTCATTTCCGTCTGTAACGATCAGAATCAGCCCATCACAGGGATCTGTGAGGCTTCTTGCGCGGGCTTCCGCAGAGATAAAATCGGAAATGGGGAGCTCCTTCCAATGAATCCGCCGCTTGCAGGTGTTATTCAGAGATTCAGCGATATGCCTGTTTTGATCGGAAGCCGCAAAAAAGGTGAATGCGAACGGCGTCAGATCAATCAGCGCGGGCAGATATTCAATATGACTGCCGTGTCTGACACAGGAGCAGGGAAAAACCTCTGCACTGCCGTCTTCTTGCCATGTCTGCAGTGTCGCCATGATTTTGTCCATGCAAAACGGGTCACGGATTCCAAAATATGTTTTATTTTTTTCAAATTTTCGACAATAGATATCCTTCTTCTCTTTATTGATCGCATTTGTTATGGCAAGTGCGTTGGCATAATCGTCAATGCCGATGCTGTCTCCGCTTTCTTCGTTATATAACAGATTGACCGCAAAATAGCGGCTATCCGGGATGAGCTCGGATACCATCTGCAGTTCTTTCATAACAGCATCAGAGACCATCGAGTTTTGGGAAATAAAAAAGATGACACCTTTGCAGTGCGGATGCTGCAGCTGTTTTTCTACTTCAATATACCATTCAATGCCGCCATGGAGCTTGGGATCCAGCCAGACAGCGACTTGATTTTCGATCAGTGTATGGACGATCGGATAGACCAGATCGTTGTCTTTGTGGGAATAGGAAATGAAAATGAACGGTGCATTGGTGGCGTTCGGCTGGGGCTCACTGGTATCATTGATGATGACATACTTGGGCTGGCCCATCGGGACAACTCCTTTCAGATAGGTTGAATTTTGGGGAAAAGAGACAAAAATAACGGTTGCCGCAATGATTATTATATCATCTTTTAACCGATGTGTCAATATCAATTCAGAAAAAAACAAGTGCTATCAAAAAATTTTTCCAAAATGTTTTTACGAAAAAACAAGCCTTTTTCTGCGGAAGGATCCAGCAGCGCAGAAGAAAGCGTCGATCACGCATGAAAAAGTGCTGATTGTTTATTGAGAAACCGCAGGAAAGGGTGTATAATAATCAGCAGAAAGTGCTGAACTGCGAAAAGGGGAGGGATTACAATGAAAAGGATGCTTGCAGGCATGGCGGCGGTCTCGGTGCTGACGGCAGCCGGGAGCGTGCACGCGGGATCCGCGGAGCAGACCGCTGCTGCGAATCCGATCATCAGCCGCAATGTGCCGGCATATTCCGGCGGCGGGGAGCCGTCGCACGGAAATGACGATGCCTACTGGACGGCATGGCAGTCCGATGTGCCGGATTATCTTGCATACGATCTTTCCGGCGTACCGGAAGCGCAGCGGAAGCAGATCCTTGCGGTGTGGTACAATGACAGCACGTATGACAGCATCGGCAGCTATGTGACAAAGAGCGCGGAGCCTTCCGATTATGTGATCGAGATCAACAGTGCGGCGGGCGGTTCCTGTCCGGATGACGGCTGGGAAACCGCTGTCTCCGTGACGGACAACGGGCTCAGCTCCCGGCAGCATCTGGTTGACATGAAGGGGGCGAACTGGATCCGCATCCGCGTGACGGGATCGGAGGACGGAAGAATCAAGCTGAATTTTGATGTGCATGATGCATCGCAGGGCGTTTTTGACAGCTGGATTTTTCTCGGTGATTCGATCACGGCGGGCGGCATGGTCAATCAGTGGGGCACGAGCTTTGCAGCCCATATCAGCAGGCTGGATTCCCGTTTTCAGCCGGCTGCGCAGAACGGCGGCATCGGCGGGATTACCAGTGTACACGGAAAGGCTGCGATTGAAAGCTGGCTGAAGGACAGCCCGGTGCGGTTTGTCAGCATCGCTTACGGTACGAATGACTGCTGGGGCAATCCGGACAACGCAGATGCTTACTATGAGAATACGAAGTACATGATTGACGCGGTGCTGCAGTGTGGGAAGATCCCGGTCCTGCCGACCATTCCGGCATCGGCCAATCCGGATGTGCAGCCGAATGCCGTGATATACAACCGGAAGGTGCGGCAGCTTTACGATGAATACGGCAGCCGGCTGGTCAAGGGGCCGGATCTTGAGGCGTTTTTCACGGAGCATCCGGAATATCTGAGCGAAGACGGGGTACACCCGAGCAGTGAGGGCTATGAAGCGATGCGGCAGTTCTGGGCAGAGACGATGTATGAAACGGTCTACAAAAGCATGGCCGCTGCGCCGCAGCCCGGACGCAAAGGGGATACAGACCGGGACGGCAGTGTGACAGCGGCAGATGCTGTGCTGCTTGCCGGAGCTCTGACCTGCCGGACGGAGCTGCATCCGGAACAGGCTGACAATGCCGATCTGAATGCGGACGGAAAGCTGGATGCAGCCGATCTCACGCTGCTGAAGCGTTCGCTGATGCAGGAAAAATAAAGCAAAAAAGAGATCTGATCGGTGTCAGGTCTCTTTTTTATGCAGCTCCCGTACCGGAGCGGCGGTGCATTCTGCACACGAAAAAACACAAGTGTTTAGAGCTTTATTAACAAATTGTCTATATTATGATATAATAAATTTGATTATTCCGATTCATCTGCATCATATGCGTGAAAAGGAGGGACGCTGAATGGAGGAGCTGCTTGAACGAAAAAAGGGCCTGCACAGAACAATTCTGATCGTAGACGATGAGATCATCGAACGGGAAATGCTCGGCGCGATGCTGCAGGACAGCTATACGGTCATCTATGCGGAAAACGGCGCCGTCGCGCTGGATATCATCAAACAGGACAAGCTGACGCTTTCACTGATCATCCTTGATCTCCACATGCCTGAGATGGACGGATACAGTCTGCTGAAAATCATTCGCTTTGACAGTGAGCTGCGCCGGATCCCCGTCATCGTCCTGACCTCGGAACGGGAAGCAGAGATCACGGTTCTGCAGCTCGGTGCGGCTGATTTTATCACAAAGCCCTGCGATGTGCCCGATGTTGTCAGAGCGAGAGTCCGCCGCTCCATTGAGCTTGCGGAGGACAGCATTATTATTCATGAGACGGAAAGAGATGAACTGACCGGTCTTTTCAACAAGGAAATCTTTATGTGCCCAAGCAGGTGCTTATCAATATTCTCAGCAATGCCGTGAAATTCACGAATCCGCCGGGAAAGATCACCCTGACCGTTGAGCGGACGGCAGTCTTTGAGGATCAGTCCACGCTCCGGTTCGTCATCCGGGATACCGGCATCGGCATGAATCCGGAGTTCATTCCGCGGATCTTTGACACATTCACGCAGGAGGACAGCAGCCGCAACAGCAAGTACGGCAGCACCGGCCTCGGCATGGCGATCGCCAAAAGCATCGTTGAGCTGATGAACGGCACGATCTCAGTTTCCTCGGAGAAGGGCGTCGGCACGGAATTTACGGTGGTCGTCACGCTGCAGAACAGCCGGCACAGCTATGAGGACGGCATCGGAGCCGGGCCGGTATTCCGCCGTGCTGATGGATATCCAGATGCCGGTGATGGACGGCTATACGGCGGTGAGAACGATCCGTGCGCTGCCGGATAAAGAGCTGGCGGCGATCCCGGTGATCGCGATGACGGCCAATGCCTTTCAGGAGGATACGCAGGCGGCGGCAGATGCCGGAATGCAGGCGCATATCGCGAAGCCGGTCGATGCAGAGCTGCTCGTGAAAACACTGCGGGATATCATATTCCGCAATTCCCGGCCGGATGGATCATCGAAATGAGAGAAGCAAAAACGCAAACGAACCCGCAGTTCCGGAGAACAGAACTGCGGGTCCGCTGTTTCTGCATATCAATTTATCAGTCCTCCTGTCTGCTTTCCTGCAAAGTGACCTGCACATCCATGCTTTCACCGTTCCGGCTGATGCGCAGTGTAACGGTCTCACCGGCCTTGTGCAGGTTCTTCTGCACGTTCAGCTCCTCCATTGTCGTGATCTCCGTACCGTCGATCGCGGTAATGATATCGCCCTGCTGCAGGCCGGACGCGCTGTTATCCGAGGTGCTGTAAACATACACGCCCTGCGGGATGTGACTGCGTGCAGCCAGCTCCTCCGTGACGGTCGTGCCGGAAATGCCGAGCAGCGGTCTGCCGGTCACATAGCCGTCGCTGATCAGCGACCGGATGATCTCCGCTGCGTCGTTGATCGGAATGGCGAATCCAAGACCCTCCACGCTTGCCTCACCGTAGGAGGCACTCATTTTCATCGAATTGATGCCGACGACCTGTCCGTAGGAATTGAGCAGCATACCGCCGGAGTTTCCGGCATTGATCGCAGCATCGGTCTGGATCAGCGTCATGGTCCTGTCCTCAAGCTGGACTGTGCGGTTCTTGGCGGAGACGATGCCGCAGGTCGTTGTGCCGTAAAGCTCAAAGCCGAGCGGATTGCCGATTGCAACGACCAGCTCGCCGACCTTCAGGTCATCGCTGCTGCCGAACTCCGCGGGCGTCAGACCCTCTGCGTCGATCTTCAGCACGGCAAGGTCTGTTTGGATATCATAGCCGACGATCTGCGCGTCGTACTCCACATCATGATTCTCGCCCATGATGACCTTGACGGAATCCGCTTTGCCCATTTTGTATTCGCTTTCGGTATCGCAGATCACATGTGCATTCGTGACGATATAGCCGTCGCTGCTCAGGATGATGCCGCTGCCGGAGGCGGAGACCTCCTGCGCTGCTGCCTGTGTATTTCCGTGCATCCCGCCGAATGCAAAGCCTGCATAACCGGAAGCCGGCTCCTGATAGGTAAAGACGGCACTGATGCCGACCGCAGAGGGCATTGCCTTTTCCACGATCTCCGGGATCGTGAGCGCGTCCTCGGCGGATGCCATTTCGACCCAGCTCATATTGACGGCCTTTGCCGTGCGGCTGTCCGCCGCGGCTTTCTCCTGTGCAGCAGTGCTGTCTGCTTCGGAGATGCTCTCGGATACACTGTAATCGTCAGCTGCCGTTCCGGATTCCCCGAACAGCTTATACATCCCGACGGATGTGCCCGATACGAGCAGCATTGCCGCCAGTACCGCAGATGCCTTCATAACGGAATGTGCCTTGTTATTCTGATTGTTCTGATTCATCATAAGAAACCGTCCTTTCTGTTTTTGCCGTTCCCGGCGGTGTTTCGTTCTTACAAGTATGATTATACCGGCTGAATTTGAAAACAGCATGACGGCAGTTTGGAAACAAAATCAGAGAAATGAGGAATTATGCGGGAAAATAAGTGTATTCTGTGATATGAATATGAAAAGAGCCCCCCTCAGCATGAACTGAGGGGGTCTGCTTCACTGGATCCGTGTGACCGGGAGTATGATCCGGAACGTGCTGCCTTTTCCGGGCTCGGAGCACACCTCGCATTTGCCGCTGTGCATCGTGACGGTCTGCTTCACGATCGCAAGCCCCAGACCGGAAACGCCCTTGCCTCTGCGCTGCCGGTTCGTGTAGTATTTCTCCCAGATGCGTTCGATGTCGTCCGGCGCGATGCCGCTGCCGTGATCGGAGATCTCAACAGCCGCAGTCTGTCCGTCGGAGCTGAGTGTCACGCCGATCCATTTATCATCCCCGGCATGGCGCACGGCGTTGTCCAGCAGATTATAGACGGCTCGCTGCAGTCTGGACGCATTGCCGCTGATCTGAATGCCGGCTGCAATGCTGCGTGCAAAGGTGAATCCGTCCTTTGCGTACAGATTCTCAAAGCTGTCCGTGACCGAGCCGACGATCTCACTGAGATCCGCCTGTTCCGCGACCGGCTCCCTGTCGGTCATCTGTAATTCGGAGTATTCCAGGATCTCATTGACCAGCGCAGTCAGCCGGTCGGATTCCTCGACAATGACCGCTACATCTGCGGCACACTGCTGCGCGTCCTCGCGCGAGATATCGCGGATCATTTCCGCATAGCCCTTGATCATGGTCAGCGGCGTGCGCAGATCATGGGAAACATTTGCGAGAAACTCGTTCTGAAATTCGCGGTTCTGCTTCAGCTTTTCGGCGGTTCTGTCCAGTGTGCCGTTCAGATCGTCCAGCTCCGTACAGAAGCCCTCGGCGAACGGTGCATCATGCTGCTTTTCGCCGAGCTGATGCGCTTTTTCATTGAGCTGCGCGATCGGCTTTGCAAAGCTGCGGGACAAGAACCATGCCAGTACAAATCCGACTGCGACCGAAAGCAAAGTCACCCAAAGAAGCTGTGTCCGGATGATGCGTGCCGCAGAGCCGACTGCACCGAGCGTCGTGCCGAGATACAGCACGGCCGCTGCATTGTTATACGTAATAGTTCTGCCGTAAACATAGAGACCGTCGGAGCGCAGCTCGGCAGTTCCGTCATCCGACTGTGCGAGTGCCTGCAAAAATGCGCCGTAGTTTTCCGGCAGTTCACGGTAATGCGGATGATCGTCGCGGAAGAATCTGCCGCCGCGTTCTTCACGCATTCCCTGCATTTTCCGGAATTCATCGGAGCTGTAAAGCAGATTGCCGTCCGTATCGGTCACATAGACAACAACGGAATTTTCTCTGGAAACCTCGTCGATATAATCGGCGATCCGGCTGCTGCCGAATTGTGATTCGATACTGTCCGCGGCGGCAACGGTATTTTTGATGATCATGCCGTCATAGAACCGCTGCAGAAAAACGGTCTGCAGCAGCCACAGTACCGTGAAGATCACCGCCGTGAAGAACATGAAATAACAGAGGAGCTTTTTTTGAAATGTGAATGTGTTATGCTTCAAATTTATATCCCACCCCTCGGATCGTCCGGATGCTGTCGCGGTATGCACCGAGTTTATTGCGCAGCAGCTTGATCTGCCAGTCTACGGTACGGTCCGCGACCGAATCGTCATATCCCCAGACCGTATGCAGGATCTGCTCGCGGGACAGCACGACGCCCTGATTCTCCGCAAGATATTTCAGCAGCGCATATTCCTTTGCGGTCAGCTCAAGTGTTTCGCCGTCCGCCGTGACGGTCATGCCGGGAATGTCAATGACAATGCCGCCGGCTGTGAGGATTTCTTCTTTCTTCGGCTCCGTTTTCGGCGTTCCGCGCTTGAGTGCGACCCTGATGCGCGCCATCAGCTCCATCGGCGAAAACGGCTTCGTGACATAATCATCTGCACCGACCTCAAAGCCGTGCAGCTTGTCAAATTCCGTGCCGCGCGCAGAAAGCATGATGACCGGTGTTTCCGAAAACCCGCGTATTTTTTTGCATGCGGTAAAGCCGTCCGTATCGGGCATCATCACATCCAGAATGATGACGTCGAAGCTGTCATTCCGGCAGGCTTCGATCGCCGCTCTGCCGTCAGATACGGCTGTCACCTCGCAGCCCTCGCGTTCCGCATAGCGGGAGATCAGCGTCACGATATTCGGTTCGTCGTCTGCAATCAGAATCTTTGCCATAGCGTACCTCCGCAGTGATATTCTGTCATCATTATACACGAAAAACGCTCCCTTGTAAAGTACGCAGGAGCGTTTTCCGTATTGACCCGTCAGATCGCGGCATGATTCTCTTTGCCGCCGGATCCTCCGGTCATGCCGTCCGTCATATCGCCGGTGCCGTCCTGCATCCCGCGTCTGCCGCCGCGGCCGCCGAAGCCGCCGTTCATGCCGTTCTGCATCGCATCGGATTCCCCGTTCATGCCGCCGAACATGCCGCCTTTTCCGCCGAATATGCCGCCGTGCATTCCGCCGCCCATCATGCTCTGCGGGATCTCGGAGACCTCCTCGCCGTTGATGATGATCGTGCCGCCGTTGAACTCGGCTTTGACATCGTAGTCAAACGAGGACATCTGCGCGGTGATATTGATTGTACCGCCGTTGACATAGATCGAGCCGTTCGCGTCGATCGCGTCGGTGTCGCCCTGTCCGACTGCTACATTGAGATTACCGCCGTTGATCTCGACCGCGGTTTCATAAGCGTTCGAGCTTGCAGCTGCATTGATGCCGTCATCACTAGCGGAGATATTGATATCGCCGTCATTGATCAGTACATAGGTTGCTTCCAGACCTTCTGCCGCGGTAATATCCATTGTGCCGCCGTCGATCTGCAGGAGCGCGCAGGCCTGCATACCGTCGCTGCCTGCCGTGATCGAATAAGTGCCGCCGAGAACCGTGACCGTTCCCTCTGCCGCATCGTTTTCGCAGCGGAAACCGTCCTTGTCGGTCTTGATATTGAAGGTACCGTCGTATACGGAGATGCTGTCGTTCGCTTCAAAGCTGTCCAGTGCGGTCTTGACATTGTAGGTGCCGCCGGTGATCTTCAGATCATCCTTGCAGGTGACGCCGTTGCCGTATGCGGAAGTGATGTTCAGCGTGCCCGTGCCGTTCAGGACCAGATCGTCCTTCGAGAAGATGACGGCATCGGTGTTCGTATCGCCGTCCGCTTTGAACTGTCCGCTGACGGTCAGGCTGTTTTCGCTGTCTGTTGTCGTGACAAACACCTTATCTGCGGAGATCACATAGATCGCAGGAAAATCGTCATTTGTGATGCTGACGCCGTCCAGCACAAGCTGGATCTTCGCGGCATCGTCGGCATTGATGCGGATCGTGCAGTTCTTTGCCGTGCCGCTGATGACGTAAACGCCTTCATCCGTGATGCCGATCGTCTGACCGTCGGAGACTGTGATGCGCTGTGCATCGCTCAGATCGGCGGTCTGCGCAAGATCGCGCTTTGTGAACAGCTCGCTGTCCTGCTCTGCGGATCCTGTTTTCTGAGAAAGCTCAACCGCTTCAACGGTGTCGCTGACTTCCTGCTTCACAGATGCAGCTTCCGTATTTTCCGAAGATTCCTCTTTCTTCACCGAATCGCTGCTCATGACTGCGGGATCTGCGGCTGTGGTGCCGGTATTCCGGTTCATGCCGCAGCCGGTCATCGTAACTGCGAGAATTGCAGCCAGTACGGCGGAGATCATATTCATCTTTTTCATCATCATGCATCCTTTCATATCGGTCGGGGGTCCGGTTTGCTTCTATGGCTTTATTATACAGATGCAATATGAAAGGCTTATGGGGTGAATGTGGAATCGCGGACAGTGAATTGTGGAATTCTGTAGGAATGATGAACACAGCTTCTGCCTTCGGCAAATAGCACATTCTATCCGTACTTCTGTTGTAATAATTGATGAAGTGTTTAAAATATATTGACAAATAACAAAAGATGTGATACAATACCACTAACAGCCGCTGACAGTTGTCCGACATCTGAGCACCGTTTACCCTCGATGTAAATGTTTCTCTCAGCCTTTGGATCTGTCATGCGGTCTTTTTTATCAGGATGCTCAATATATAAACCTGCAGAAACGAAGGAGGTATTTCCATGAAGAAGAAACGGTTATACAGTACGCTCTGCGCCTGGCTTTTTTCCGCGCTTGCGATCGGAGGGAATATCTCTGCGGTGCCGCTGATGCGGGATAACGCCCTGACGGCAGGTGCATATCTTTTCGGGACGGGCGAAGGCACATGCGGTGAAAATGCATCATGGAAACTGGATGGTAACGGCAGACTCACGATCAGCGGAACAGGCGCGATCGAAGTGCTTTCAGATCCTGATTCCAACTGGACCAGCTACGCAAACAGCATCAGAGAGGTCGTGATCGAACAGGGCATTACAGAAATCGGCAGCTACTCCTTTTTTTACTGTCCGGAGCTGCTGTCCGTCTCCATTCCGGACAGTGTGACAAGCATCGGCTATTCTGCGTTTAACAGCTGCGCAAATCTGACAAGCCTCACGCTCCCGGCAAGCGTAACGACACTCCAAGGCTCCTTTACATACGATACAGGGATACAGGCCATTACGGTCGATCCGGAGAATCCGGTGTATTGTTCCGCGGACGGCGTCGTGTTCAGCAAGGATATGACAACGCTGGTGTGTGTGCCGGACGGCTATGCGGCAGATGAATACGCGATCCCGGACTCTGTGACCGAGATCGGCATAGACGCGTTCTTTCGCTGCCGAGGGCTGAAGACAGTAACCATTCCGGACTCTGTGAAGAAAATCTGCGACAGCGCGTTCCAAGAATGCAAAAGTCTGAATACCGTCAGCATTCCGGACAGCGTGACAAGCATCGGTGAAAGTGCGTTTTCCGGCTGCAATGCACTGACGGGCATCACGATCCCGGCAAGCGTGACGTCACTTGCAAACTCGTTTGCCAATTACACCCCGCTGTGTTCCATTACGGTTGATCCGGAGAATCCGGTGTATTGTTCCGTGGACGGCGTCGTATTCAGCAGGGATATGACAAAGCTGGTACGTGTTCCCGAGGCTTATCCGGCAGATGAATACACGATCCCGGGCTCTGTGACCGAGATCGGCGATGAAGCGTTCTTTTCATGCGACAAGCTGACTGCTGTCAGCATTCCGGAGGGCGTAGAGGTCATCGGCAAACACGCGTTCTGTTTCTGTATGGGGCTGGTTTCGGTCGATATTCCCGAAAGCGTGACCGTGATCCGCGATCATGCGTTCAACAAGTGCGATGCCCTGCAGCACGTTACCATGCCGCGCAATCTGACCGAAATGGGCGAGGCTGTGTTCTATCTGGACGCGAATTTGCGTTCTGTTGAGCTGCCGCAGAATCTGACCGTGATTCCCGATGAGACCTTCAACAGCGCACATAATCTGAAGAAGGCGGATATTCCGGATACCGTAACATCAATTGAATTTGCCGCCTATGGATTCTGCACTTCCCTGAAAAAAATCACGATCCCGGAAAAAGTGTCGAAGCTCGGGCCGTGTGCATTTAAGGGGTGCAGGGCAATGCAGTATGCGGTCGTGATGAATCCGGACTGCGAATTCTATTCTGAGGACACCGTTTTCAACGAAGGCACAGTGATCTACGGACATCCCGGCTCCACGGCGCAGACCTACGCCGAGACCTACGGATTCACATTTGAGGATCTGGCAAATCTGCCTGCAGAGGCTGTGTCCGGCGGCATGATCTATACGGTCAAAGACGACGAGATCATCATCACCGACTATACGGATGATCTGCCCGCTGAGCCGGTCATCCCGGCAGAAATCGACGGCAAACCTGTTACCCGTATCGGCAGCAGCGCGTTTTCCGGCTGCACTTCGCTGACCTGCGTGACGATCCCGGACAGCGTGAAAAGCATCGGTGAGAATGCATTTTTCGGCTGCTCCGCGCTGACAGGCATCACAATTCCGGATGCCGTGACTGAGATCGGGGAACAGGCATTTACCGAGTGCGATTATCTGACGATTTACGGCAGCACAGACTCATTTGCAGAGAACTACGCGGAGGAGAACGGAATCCCGTTTGAAGTGCCGGGTGCTGAGAAACAGCTCGTACTGGACAGCCTTCAGTATTCGGTCGAAAACGGTGCGGTCACCATTACCGGCTTTTCCGATGACATTCCGTCAGATCTGGTCATTCCCGCAGAGATCAACGGTATGCCGGTGAAAGTGATCGGTGAACGCGCATTTGACATGTGCGATAAGCTGACGAGCGTCGTGCTTCCGGACAGCGTCACAACGATCGGTCCTTCTGCATTTGAAAGCTGCACCGCGCTGAAAAGCATCACAGTGCCGGACAGCGTGACAAGCATCGGCGACTACGCGTTTTATGACTGCCCGAGCCTGACAAGCTTCAAAATACCGGAAGGCGTGACTGCGATCGGTCGGTTTACATTCTACGGCGGCGTCGCGCTGACCAGCGTGACGGTCCCGGAAAGCGTGACAAGCATCGGCAATTATGCGTTTGACAACTGCACCAGTCTCACGATCTGCGGCAGCAAAGGCTCCTATGCGGAGACCTACGCCAAGAAAAACAGCATCCCGTTTGAAACGCCGAAGCCGGATGGCAAGGTTTATCAGGGGATGAAATACGAAACGGAAAACGGCGGCGTGATCATCACCGGTTATACCGACGACCTGCCTGCCGTGCTGAAGATCTCTGCAGAAATCGACGGAAAACCCGTGACCGGTTTTTCACAGTTTGCGTTTGCACAGTGCGACAAACTGACCGAAGTCATTTTGCCGGATTCCCTGACATCGTTCGGGATGCAGACCTTCTGGGGCTGCAAGAATCTGGAAAAGGTTACGCTGCCCGCCAATCTGAAAAATGTATATGAAGCAGCCTTCGCACAGTGTACTTCTCTGAGATCCGTCACCATTCCGGACGGCTGCGAGACGATCGGCAATCTTGTGTTCTCCGGCTGCACCGCGCTCAGCGAGGTCAATATTCCGGCATCCGTTCAGAATTTCTTTGAGCCCGCATTCTCAGGGACGCCGTGGCTTGCCGCACAGCAGGCGAAGAATCCGCTTGTCGCCGTCAATGGGATCCTGATCGACGCATCTGCGGCCTCCGGCGAAGTGACCGTTCCGGACGGCGTCACGGTCATCAACCCATACGCGTTCATGGACTGCGACGCGATCACAAAGATCACGCTGCCGGAGCATGTTGCAAAGATCGACGGAATCGGCAGTGCCGCACTGACGGACGTCACAATTCTGAATCCGGAATGTGTGATCAAAGACGATGCGGGAACGATCACCAACGGCTATGACGGCAGCGCAGGAGAGGCGACGTTCAACGGCACGATCCGCGGCTATGAGGGTTCGACAGCGCAGGCGTATGCAAAGAAATACGGATACAAATTCGAGGCACTGAAGGAAGTGCCGCAGATCACGACGGTGCCTGCGGTCACAACAACGAACGCAAAAACGACTGTGACAACAACAGTGAAAACGACCGCCGCAACGACAAAAGCGGCTGTTACTACGGCGAAGACTGCAGCGACAACCGCGAAAGCACCCGCCACCACAGCAAAGGCGATCACGACAACCGCAAAGGCAACGACTGCGGCAGCACCGGTCACCACGGCGGCACCGACAGAAACAACACCGATTGATACGACCTCTGCCGCTCCTGCTCCGCTGCGCGGTGATGTGACCGGCGACGGTCAGGTCAGTGTCGATGATGCACAGCTGACGCTCAAGGCCTATACCGAGCGCATAGCAGGAAATGACATGAATCTGACGCCCGAACAGATCATTGCCGCAGATATTGACTGCAACGGAGAGGTCAGTGTTGAGGATGCGCAGTGGCTCCTGAAGTATTACACGGAAAAATACGTTGCAAGAAAAGATATCACATGGGATGATATCCTCGGCAAAAATACGCATGCTTTGCCGAGGTTGACCAAAAAGCGTTTTTCACGCTGAATCTGCAATGACATGAAACTGAAATACCCGGCAAACGCCGGGTATTTCGATGTTATCAGGAAAACGGCCTTCTCGGCCGGCGGGGATTTCCGGTTATGCTTTCGGTTTCAGAATGCCGATCAGGATCAGGATGATGCAGGCCGCGGTCATAACGCTTGGGATCGTGACCAGCATGATGCCGACCGTTCGCGGGATCGGGGCGTCGCGCTCGACAAATGCGTCCTTCGGGGAATCCGGATCATAGAAAACCGGAACGGTCTTGCCCTCCGGATAGCGTGCGTTCATCGCTTCCTGCGCAGCCGCCTTGCTTCCCATGATCTCCACGATCAGCGGCAGCTCGCCGTCCGGCGTAATGTTGCAGGAATAACCGGCAAGCTGGATGCTGCCGACCTCTGCCGATATGTATTTGCTGCCGGAAAAATCCGGGCCGTAGACGGTATATTCCTGTTCACCGACGGAATAGCGCACCATCGGGACACGGATATCGCAGCTGGTAAAACCGGATATTTTTTCGACGGTGCCGGTCGTCTCTGCCGTATAATGCTCCGCCCGGTAGGCCGGCCGGTAAAAGCAGAGCCAGTACATCAGCACCGTCAGGCCGACGGCGACCGGAAGCACGATGATCCCGATCAGTATCATGATCTTCTTTTCTGTCATACAAAACACTCCTGTCTTTCATAATGTCAGGCGTCTGCCTGTAGATTTATTATATAACATTTCCTCCGCAAAGTAAAGAAGCGAAGATTATTTTACATAATTCCCTGATTCCGCAAAACTCAAAACGCTTCAGCGACTCTGAGAAAAGTACAAATCCAGCCGTTAGAGTGACCGAGCGCAAGGCGCAATTTACGTGCGTGATCAGTCAGATGACCTGCGAGCAGAATCAGATTGTCGATCACAGTCCGAATTCTTCTGCGCTTGATCGTGCTGTGACGAACGGGCATATCATTGCCTTTCATCGCTGCTGTTCCAATGATGCGAAGAATGTTGTAAGCGATCATCGTGAGTTTCAGAATCAGCGCATTTGTCTCAAATTTTCCGCTGGGCAGACGCTCGATCCCCATATCGGTCTTGATCTCACTGTGATACTGCTCGCAGACAGCGTGATTATGATACAGCGCGATGACTTCTTCATCGGAAACCCCGAGCGATGTCCAGTACATGTCGATTTCCGTCTCCGGGAAAAGCATCTCCTGACCGTTTGCATCGGTTGTTCTTTCAGTGATCTCATAAACCATACGAATGGCGAATTTTCCGTCCTTTTCCGTTTCAAAATTCCGCCATGTACTGCCGATATAGACTGTTTTTCCATTTCTCGGATGCTGAACATTCTGACAGACAGATTTCAGCTCCTCTGCGATTGCAAAACAGTCTTCACAGCGAAAATTATGCTTGATGAGAAATTTCAGCTGCGGATCATGCCAATGCAGAAGCAGCATATTTTCAAGTGCATCATTGCCGGAATCCATGCGAAACAGCAGCGGCTTTTTCGTCATCTGCTTCGCTGCTGCGATGGTTTCGGCTAGAAATTCCGGCGTGCCAGACTGGCAGTGCTGCTTGCCTTCACGAAGCTCTGCATTGCAGAGATACCCCTCAGTTCCGATGTAGGCAAAGATCGGTGCATAACCGTCAAAATTCTTGTAGGTGCGTGAAACGCCCGCTTTATGGCTGCCGGAATTATCGAACGGAGAAACATCAATATCTACCGGAACACAGCCGTTTTGAAGGGCTGACGGCTCATATTTGCAGGACAGGAACATATCGACATTGCCGTCAAGAATCTCCCGATTCATTGACACTCCGATACCGTCAAGCCGGTTTCTGAGCGAGGATTCCGAAGGAATACCGTATGCGATACCGAGCGAGTTCTTGTAAAATTCTTCATCGGTATGGAATTCATTGACATTCTCGAAATCCGACTTTCCGAGTGCCAGCAGACCGATCATGGTCAGCAAAATGTCTCCGTTTTTGATCTGTGGCTGTGAACGCTTTTCTGTCCGCATACGGTTGGCTTTTTTGACGAGATTTGACTTGCCGAGCACCTGTCCTACAAGCGATAATCCGCTCGGCGTAATCAGTCTTTCATTGCTTACAACATACTCTATTTTCCGCATTTTCAAATTCACCCTCCGGGTGCTGTTCGTACAGCGTTTTCTATGCTCCTATTTTACCACTTTTACGCTGTTTTGTACAGTGGCGGATGTTTCAGTTTTGCGGAATCAGGGATGTACTTAAATGTCGTTGTTAAGATGCATCTGTTGACTTAAAAAATCAGGTGGCGTGAACAGGATATTGGTGCTATATCTTTGAAGGAGCAAGTATGAATGACCATCTTGCGTGGGTGCTGCTGTTGATTCGCATCCGCCCCAGGGTCAAGATTAAGCAGAACCCGATGAGACTCAGGTAATGATTAATCAGCAGCGGGCAGGTAGGCATTCAACAGACGTTCGATCATCGCATCTTTTCTTTCAATCTGCTTTTCCAGACGGGCGATATTATTATCGTAGATATTTTTGCGTTCTTCATACATTATTTTGCGAGAGTCAAATTCAGTTTCTTTCTCATCCAGTTTTATCATCAGGAATTCGATCAGTTTATTCTTTTCGCGAATAATATGACGCAAAGAATCCGCATCCTCAAGGTTACTGGTATCACCATAGATATCCAGCAAGACATCGGCAATCGGTGCGATACTATCCTGATACCGAAAGCTCTGCTCCTCAGAACCATCCGCAAAAACGCGCTTGATTGTGGATTCTGATACGAACTGGCCGCGTTCTTCCAGAAGATCCATAATCTTGGAAATCGTTAGCCCTTGCTCAGATTTGATTTCTTTTAGCCTTTTGATTGTCTTTCGTTTCATTTTTTCGATTTCCATGGTATGTATATCTCCTTTTCGTTTCAGTATTTGATACATAAATGATACTTTTCTGATCTTGCGAATTGTGCTGCAAATCTGTATAATAGATAAAGCAAGGGGATACGAACTCCTATATAGGCGATATATATTATAGCATATTCATATTCGAATGTCAACTGTCAGAATTGATTCCTATGAAAGAATTCAACGGTATGCCGCACACGCGATATGTGTGCTCATATAATAAAAAACAAGGAGAAGTCAATGTTACCATTTATCTCATTTTTAACGGATCGTCCGAATGAAAGCTGTATCTGCTGCAGCCGCATAGCACAAACTGATTGTACTGAACTGGCAGCAACCCGATTTGTCAGGAAAATGTGTATCCGTTCGCACCTGAAAGGGTATTCTTATCTGATAACTGCGATTGTGTTCGGAAAGAACAATCCCCATTTGCTTTCTTCGCTGACAAATCTGTTATATCCTGCGGTTGCCGCAGTCTATAACACCACACCGAACGCTGTCGAGCGGAATATCCGTTCTGCAATTGAATCGGCTGCTCAAAATGATCCGGATAAATTGCAGTCCGTTTTCTATTATCATACGAGAAAGCCCTATATTTCTGAGGTGCTGGCAATGGCTATGGAAACGCTCCGGTTGGAATCGGAAATCGGTAATGACTCTTTTCGAGAATCCACAGTGGCTACTGGCTCCTCAACTGCAAATTCAGCTGTTGAAATGATTGAAAAGATGGCATAATTACGAACTTCTGATGCTGTTTTTGTCTTATGAAAAATAGTGCATTGTACATCATCCGGTGCAGCAGGACACTCACTGAAAAAATTGACACAAGAACTCGCACTCTGCTCCGGGATACAGAAGATCGTCGTGAGAGAGCTGCACGGAGTATTTGCCCACCCTTGCCGGCGACTGCCAACGGATAGTGCTCACAGTCAGTTTTATCTCCCGCACTGAAAAGACATTATGATCTTCTTCTTCCTCCATTGCATTTCGTGAGATTCTATGCTATAATAGCTATAAAAGCTGCGCGAAGGCTGTTCCTTGCGTATGTTCCTCTTGACATTCCCGTGGAGATCGAACCGCAGCAATTGGAAACCTTTGAAAGAAAAGGGTTTGCAGTTGTGGAATGGGGCGGTGCCGGAATTCTGCCGTAAAACCATTTGGTGTATGCAATAAAAGAGCCCGTCTGTTCACAGAATCAGACAGGCTCTATTTATACCGGGAAGTATCTGTGGGCAGACGCCGTCAAAGGTGGGCAAAATACCCGTGCAGCTGTGGCCGTCTGAGCGGTATACACAGTTTGCGCCCTGCAATGCCGGGCGCTTTGTTTTTCGTATAAACTGATATCTCGGAAAACAATGTCAATGTATATATTCCCTCATTCAGCAAACAATACCTGCAGCTTTGAAAAAGTGAAGCTATCCCAAAACAGCGAAACTGAAACAGGAGGCACAAGATGAAAGCAACCGGTATTGTGAGAAGAATCGACGATCTCGGCAGAGTCGTCATTCCGAAGGAGATTCGGAGAACCATGCGGATTCGTGAAGGCGACCCCTCACTGATAACATTGACACGGGATATGGTGTTCTGCATGAGCGTAGGATCCGCTGCGGATAGATACATCGGGAAGTGAATATAGTGAACCCGCCGTCTGATTGGAAGTCAGGCGGCGGGTTCTCTGTTTATTTATAATGTTCCAAAATTAAGGCTTTCTATTTCGTCCAAATCCAGCGAGTAGTAGTTTGTTCTGCCCACAACTTTCCTGATCAGCGCTTTTCCCGGAATTTGACGCAGTCTTTTTCTGATCGTATTGGGTGACTCTTTCATATTGTTTTCTAACTCATGCATCGAAATGCCATAATTTGAAAACAGTGCTGCTTTTGTTAAGAGTCTATATAGGAAAATAGTGCTTGAATCTATTTCCTCTGTAAATCTGTCGATGATTCTGTCGTAGTACTCAAGTTTTTCCTGACGATCTTTCAGTGCGGAATATAGGTTGTTTTCTGATTCCAGGATGATATCAAGAAAGAAATGGACAAAAGGCGAAATATCACCTTTGTTTTTCGGATCATTGCAAATCTTGAAAGCTTTATAATATTTTGATAAGTTCTCCTTGATTGTATAAGAAATGCGAAATCCAATTAGACTATTTAACTCATTCATCAACAATGCGCTGCTGATAAAACGGCTAGTTCTTCCGTTTCCATCATAGAACGGGTGAATATATCCGAACAAATAATGAAATGCAGCAATTTTAATTAATGGATCTGCTTTGCTTGTTTCTAAAAACAAAAGAACTTGCTCCATTGATGAAATAATTTTGGTTTCGGGATACGTTCCTTTATGAATCTCTTTTTGTGTTTCTGAAATGATGCTAACGGGTCCTGCACGGAAAATCTTTCCGTCTGGAAGATCATCCTTATCATTCTTTTCGATATCATACGAAAACAGTTTATCATATAAGTCGCGGATATCCTGACACGATGAAATATTTATTCTGCTATTGTTTGTCAGCATAACATATTGGCTTACGATCCCCATAAGATTACGCGGCTTTTTTTTCTTCTTCACTTCTTGGAGAATTTCTGACAGTTCCTTTCTTGTACTTACTACGCCTTCAATATTATTGCTTTGAAGTATTTCTCCGATTAAGCATCGTTCTGTATATTGGTGAATGGCAATGCCCGGTAAATCTCTGCACAACATACGAATGTTTGTATCTACTCTGAGAATTGCGACAATTTTTTCATACATTCGATAATCAGGATAGACAAATGCAGGATTTGAGCCTATATTTATATCAATATGAATTGCATTTTCCTCATTCCAACGCCTAGTGTATTCTTTCTCATACATATCTGTATCAGAGTAATATAACTTGGATAAAACAGGCTGAAACGTAGTATCACTCCTCTATCAATAAAGCTTAATCAATGCGCATTACTGCACAATACATTGTGATTTGTAATATTATATGCTCAAAACAATGAAAAATTGAGCTTTTGTCTTGATTATAGCACGAGTAAAAGAAAAAGTCAAGTGGATTTGCGAAGAAAAATGGCGAAAAAAAGGGCGGATTTGGGAGATCTTTTCGATTCACTTGTCTTTTTACAGCTGATATGATACAATAAAAGCAGTAAATATCGCAGAGGTGATTCCATGAAAACGCTGATCCTGAACGGCTCTCCGCGAAAAGACGGAGATACTGTTTTCCTGATAAAAAAGCTGCTGTCCCGTCTGCAAGGCGACTACAAGATCGTTGATTGCTATACTGCGGATATTGCACCATGCATCGACTGCCGCTGCTGTTGTGAGAAGCTATCCTGTCCGATGAGCGATGAGATGCAGGAAATCTATGCATATCTTTTGGAATGTGATAACCTGATTCTTGCTTCGTCGGTGCATTATGCGGAATTGTCATCCGGTCTGCTGAAAGTCGCAAGCAGGTTTCAGATATACAGCTCTGCCTTGATATTCCGGCATGAAATGCTGCCGGTGGAAGCAAAACGCGCTGCTGTCATTCTTGCGCAGGGCGGCAGCGGCGGTGCGGAGCGTGCCTATGAAACAGCCCGTCTGATTTTTCAGAGTATCGGCATCAAAGAGATCTATCCGTTTGTTTGCAGCAGAAATACTGACAGACTTCCTGCTGCTGATGACGAACAGACAATCGGCGATGTACTGAAACTCGCAGAGTGGCTGAATACATTTGAAGATGAACAGAAGAATCATAGAGATACGCCGCAGGTCACATGGAGAAGTACACCGCAGGAGAAGATCGCATTATTCCGTTCGCTGTTCCGCGGCCGTGAGGATGTGTATGCACTTCGCTATGAGAATCCGAAGAATGGAAAGCACGGATATACGCCGGTCTGCGAGAACAAATTGAAACCCGGCATCTGCGATATGCAGAAAACCAAATGTCCGAAATGCAAATATCGTCGGTTTGCGCTGCTGACCGATGATGCAGTTTTCAGGCACCTGAGCGGAAAGGACGCGCTTTGTCGTGATGTAATCGGGATTTATCCGATGCTGTCGGACGAAACGACCTGTTTCCTTGCGATTGATTTTGATGACGGCGAATGGCAGAAGGATATTTCTGCGGTCAGGACGGTTTGCAAAGATTACGGCATTTCATGTGCAGTTGAGCGCTCACGTTCCGGAGAAGGCGGACATCTGTGGGTATTCTTTGATATGCCGATTCCTGCTGCAAAAGCGCGGAAACTGGGCAGCGGATTGCTGACAGAGGCAATGAAGCAGCGCCATGAAATCAGATTCGATTCCTATGACCGGATGTTCCCGAATCAGGATACCATGCCTGTCGGCGGATTCGGCAATCTGATTGCGCTGCCGCTGCAAAAGCAGGCTGTGAAGCGCGGCAATTCCGTTTTTGTCGATGAATCCTTTATGCCGTATCATGACCAATGGGCTTTTTTGTCAGGTATTCAGAAGATGTGCGAATCAGATGTAGAAGCGGCGATTGAAACGCTGTGCCATCAGTCTGAATTGGGCGAATTATATCATGAGGAACCGGAACAGATGGATGAACCGTGGAAACTGATTCCGCAGGACGAGAATTATGTACTGCCGGATAACCAGCGTATTGTGCTTGCAAATATGCTGTATATTCCGAAAAACGGTCTGCCGCAGAATGCGCTGAATAAAATGAAGCGCCTTGCCTGCTTCAAAAATCCGGATTTCTACAAGGCACAGGCAATGCGGATGCCGACCTACGGAAAACCGCGTATCATCAATCTTTCAAGCGAAGATGAGAAATATCTGATGCTGCCGCGCGGTTGTCAGGATAGTTTAACCGCATTTTTGTTTAAACACGGCTGCAAGCCTGAGATTGATGATCAGCGCGTGACCGGCAAACCGATTGATGTGCAGTTTCAGGGTGAACTGCGCCCTGATCAGCTTGAGGCGGTGCAGACACTTTTGCAATATGATACCGGTGTATTGGCAGCAACAACCGCATTCGGCAAAACCGTCGCAGCAATCGGACTGATTGCTGCGCGAAAAGTCAACACACTGATTCTGGTACATACGCAGGCACTTTTGCAGCAATGGAAAAAGGCACTGGAGCAGTTTCTCTTTATCAATGCGCAATTACCGGAGCAGCCGGTTAAACGCGGAAGAAAGAAGCAATGTTCTCTGGTCGGGCAGCTCGGCGGTTCAAAGAATACGCTGTCCGGCATTGTTGATATTGCGATCATGCAGTCGCTGATCACAGATCATGAAGTGAAGCCGCTTGTTAATGACTACGGGATGATCATTGTTGACGAATGTCATCATGTTTCGGCGGAGAGCTTTGAATGTGTACTGAAAGCAATCCACGCAAAATATGTCTGCGGTTTGACCGCGACACCGAAACGATCCGACGGGCATCAGCCGATTATCTTCATGCAGTGCGGTGTGATCCAGTATTCCGCCGATGCAAAGAGTTATGCGGCAAGGCATGGCTTTTCGCATATTCTGGTGCCGCGTTTTACAAAGTTCCGCACGGATATTTCTGACAATAAGCCGACAATTACGGAAGTATACAAGCAAATTACAGAAAGCAAATACCGTAATACTCTAATTGTCAATGATGTAATAACAGCCGTCCAGAGCGGCAGAACGCCGATCATTATATCAGAACGCATGACGCATATCCGGCGGCTTGCAGAAATGCTGACCGGTACAGCGGATCATGTGATCGTGCTCAGTGGTCAGGGTACAGCAAAGACAAAACGGGAACAACTTGAACTGGTACGCACCATTTCCAAAACAGAATCTATGATCATTCTTGCAACAGGCAAATACGCCGGAGAGGGCTTTGACGAGCCGCGGCTGGATACGCTGTTCCTTGCAATGCCGATATCATGGAGCGGTACGCTGTCGCAGTATGTCGGTCGGCTGCACCGTGAATACGAAGGAAAAAACAGCATGATGATTTATGATTACGCGGATATTCATGTGCGAATGCTTGAAAATATGTATAAGAAACGGCTGCGCGGATATGCAAAGCTCGGGTATGCACCTGAGCTGATTCATCAGAACGGATTCCAGACCATTTACACGGAACATTACGAAAATGATCTGTTCAGAGAAATTGCCGCTGCGAAGAAAACAGTCATTGCAGCAGGGGCATATTTCATCTCCGGAAAGCTCAGTATGCTGATGCGTGCGGCAGATCAGTGCATGATGAATGGAGCAAATGTGATTGTCATAACCAGGAAGGCGGATAACGCTTATGCAGAGAAAATGCGTCAGATGATGGCGGCACATGATATTGAACATTACATCAAAAACAAAATCCCAAGCAGTTTTGTTGTGATCGACAGGAAAACAGTCTGGTATGCCAGCGGCGAACTGTTCGGAAATATCGGGGATGATTGTGTGCTGCGAATTGAGGATGAAGTATTGGCGGGTGAATTGGCACATAATATCCATGATTTCAAGATGCTGTGCTTCTGATTTGTTTCAATATAGTTTTCGCATAATTCTCCTGAACCTGCAAACACTACCAGAAGCAGTTTACTGCAAATAACATCAAAAAGGAGAATGCAGCGAAATGAAAGCAACAGGAATCGTCAGGCGGATTGATGATCTCGGACGGATCGTCATACCGAAAGAGATTCGCCGAACGCTCCGGATCAGGATGGGCGACCCCCTTGAAATATACACGAGTGCAGACGGGGAAGTGATTTTCCGGAAGTATTCGGTTCTGGGGGAGATGAGCGAGAACGCGGCGCAGGTCGCGGACATTATGCAGCGGCTTGCGGGCTGTGCGGTGCTGGTCTTTGACCGCGACCATGTCGTTGCGGTATCGGGCACGCAGAAGAAGGAATACTACGAGCGGCGCGTGTCGCCGGAACTGGAGGACCTCATGGAAAACCGGCGTATTTACGGCGCAAAGGAAAGCGACGAGACGCATCTCCGGCCGGTGGAGGGACTGCCGCGCACGGCGTTCTGCTGTATGCCGGTCATCACGGCGGGTGACGTCACGGGCGCGGTCGCGTTTCTCGATCCGCCGGACGAAACGCATCTGCCGAGCGACCTGCAGCGTTCGCTGATCAGCGCGGCGGCGCAGTTTCTCGGCAAGCAGATGGAAGCATAAAAAGACGCAGCGCGGAGCAATTCCACGCTGCGTTTTTTGCTTATGTTGCGGTATGCGCAAACTGGGAACGATAAAGATTCGCGTAAAAGCCGTCCTGTTTGAGCAGCGACGCATGATCGCCCTGCTCGATGATCTGCCCGTCCTTCATGACGAGGATCAGGTCAGCTTCGCGGATCGTGGAGAGCCGGTGCGCGACGATGAACGAGGTGCGCCCCTGCATCATCTTCTGAAATGCGGACTGGATCTTCTGCTCGGTGCGCGTATCAATGGAGGATGTTGCTTCGTCGAGAATGAGCATCGGCGGGAGGCAGAGCATCAGTCTGGCAATGCAGAGCAGCTGCCGCTGTCCCTGCGAGAGCGCGCCGCTCTTGTCGCTGATGACCGTGTCATAGCCCTGCGGCAGACGCTTGATGAAGCTGTGCGCGTGCGCGGCCTTTGCGGCAGAAATGATCTCCTCGTCGGTCGCATCGGGCTTGCCCATGCGGATATTCTCGCGGACGGTCGCGGCCTTCAGCCATGTATCCTGCAGCACCATGCCGAGCTGTCCGCGCAGACTGTGCCGCGTGATACCGCGGATATCGTGCCCGTCAATGCGCACGGCACCGTCATTGACATCGTAAAATCGCATGATGAGGTTGATGAGCGTGGTCTTGCCGCAGCCGGTCGGCCCGACGATCGCGACGCGCTGACCCGGCTCGACATTGACCGAGCAATGCTCGATCAGCGGGCGGTCTTTCGTATAGGAGAACGAAATATCGTCGAACGCGGCGGCACCCTCTGCCTGTTCGAGCGTGAACGCATCGTCGGCGTCGGGGATCTCGGTCGGCTCGTCGATCAGCGAGAAGATGCGGTCAGCGCAGGCGAGCGCATTCTGCAGCTCTGTGATGACGCCGGAAATCTCATTGAACGGTTTTGTGTACTGATTTGCGTAGCTTAAAAAGCAGCTCAGCTGTCCGACCGTGATCGTGCCGCGGATCGCGGCGAGCGAACCGGTCAGGCCGACAGCCGCATAGACGAGCGCATTGACAAAGCGCGTGCAGGGATTCGTCAGCGAGGAGTAAAACGTCGCTTTCAGGGATGCGGCGGCAAGACGGTCGTTGATCTCATCGAACTGCGTCATCGTTTCGGATTCGTGCCCGAACGCCTGCACGACCTTCTGGTTCGCGATCGTCTCATTGATGACGGCAGTCTGCTCGGCTCTTGTCTCGGCCTGCACACGGAACATCGAGTATGTGCGCTTTGCGATGAACGCCGCGACAAACAGCGAGAGCGGCGTCATGACAAAGACGACGAGCGTGATGCCGGGGTGGATCGACAGCATAAAGAGCAGCGTGCCGAGAATGGTCAGGACGCCGGTGAACAGCTGCGTAAAGCCCATGAGCAGGCCGTCCGCGAACTGATCGACGTCGGAGATCATGCGGCTGACTGTGACGCCGGTCGGCTGCCGGTCGAGGTAGGCAAGCGGCAGCTGCTCAATGCGGCTGATCGCGCGGTTCCGGATATCCTCAACGACCTCATACGCAATTTTGTTATGCGCCATGCTCATGATCCACTGTGCGAGCGCGGTGACCGCGACCGAGAGCCCGACCGTCAGCAGAATGCGCGTGACCGCGTCAAGATCGACGTTCCCGGCGCCTGCGATCCTGTCGATCGCGCGTCCGATCAGAATGGGGACGTAAAGCGTCAGTGCGACGGTCACGACTGCGAGCAGCACGGTCAGGATCAGCCAGACCTTATAGCGTCTGAGGTCATGCAGCACCCGGCGGAGCGTCTGCATCTGGATACTGTTTTTCTGTTCAGCCATTTGCTTCCGCCTCCTTCGGGAACTGGGAATCGTGGATCTCACGGTAAATTTCACAGCTGCGGAGCAGATCTTCATGCGTGCCGCATCCGGCAAGCCGTCCGTCGTCGAGCACGAGGATCCTGTCCGCGTGCTGAATGGACGCCGTCCGCTGCGAGACGATCAGCACGGTCGGACGGTCGGGCAGCTCCCTGAGTGCTTTGCGGAGTGCCGCGTCCGTTGCAAAGTCCAGAGCCGATGCGCTGTCGTCGAGGATCAGGAACTCCGGCTTGCGGACGAGTGCTCGGGCGATCGTCAGACGCTGCCGCTGACCGCCGGAGAGGTTCTGTCCGTTTTCGGAGAGCATCTCGTCGAGCCCGTCTGCTTTCGATGCGACCACATCGAGTGCCTGCGCGGTTTTCAGCGCATCTTGCAGGTCATGTTCAGAGGCATCTGCCTTGCCCCAGAGCAGGTTCTGCCGGATCGTCCCGTGAAAGAGCACGGCCTTCTGCGGGACAACGCCGATGCGGCTGCGGAGTGCCTTGTGCGGAAATTCCGTGACCGGAATGCCGTCCACGGTGACCGTGCCCGCAGTCGGCTCGTAAAAGCGCGGGATCAGGTTGACGAGCGTTGATTTGCCCGAGCCCGTACCGCCGATGATGCCGATGACGTCGCCGCGCTTTGCGGTGAAGGAAATGTCGCTGAGCGAGGGTTCCGCGGCGTTTGCGTAGGTAAAGCTCACGCGGTCAAAGCAGAGCGTGCCGCGCTTTGCTTCGTCGATCTCCGGCACGGAATCGTCCTCCGGCACCGGATGCCCGGTCTCGAGCACCGCCTGAATGCGGTCGCCGCAGGCAACGGCCTTTGTCAGCGTGATGATGAGGTTCGCCAGCTTGATGAGCTCAACGAGGATCTGCGACATGTAATTATACAGCGCAATGACCGCGCCCTGCGTCAGAATGCCGGTCTCGACGCGGAGCGCACCGACATAGATCAGCGCGATGACCGCGAGATTGACGATGACGTATGTCAGCGGATTCATCAGCGCGGAGAGCCGCCCGACTTTTTTCTGCATCGCGACGAGCGCGGCGTTTTCGTCCCGGAATTCCTGCGCCTCGGCCTCCTCATTGCGGAACGCGCGGATCACGCGCACGCCGGTGAGGTTCTCGCGGGTCGTCTCAGTCAGGATGTCCAGCCGCTCCTGCACCTTGCGATACATCGGGATCGTCAGCAGCATGATGCCGAACACGACGACAGACAGCAGCGGGATCGCCGCGACGAAAATGAGCGCTGCCTTCACATCGACCGTGAACGCCATGATCATCGCGCCGAACACGATAAAAGGGGAGCGCAGCAGCAGGCGGATCGTCAGATTGACGCCGGTCTGCAGCTGGTTGATGTCGCTGGTCATGCGCGTGATGAGCGAGGATGTGCCGAGCGTATCGAGGTCGGTGTAGGTCATCCGCTGGATATGCTGCATCAGCGCGTGCCGGAGCTTCGCGGAAAAGCCGGTCGCTGCCTTCGCCGCAAAATACTGCGCGAACATCGTGCAGGTCAGGCCGACTGCGGCGAGCAGCACCATGAGCAGGCACATCCGGACGATATAGCCCCGGTCGTTCCCGCCGATGCCGCGGTCGATCATCGACTTGACGACCAGCGGAACGAACAGCTCAAAGGTCGCCTCCAGCATTTTGAACAGCGGCCCCAAAATGCATTCCTTTTTGTAGTCTGCGAGCAGCCGCAGCAGTTTTTTCATATTGTCCTCCGTTTGCGTATACACGGAAAAGACCGCACAGACGGCGGTCGTTCCGGTTCAGTATTCTTCCTTGATCTCAGCGGTTTTCCAGGATCCGTCCTCATAGACGAGGCGGAACGTGTCATGCACCCACTCCGGGAATTCTTCATCGACGAATTCAGGGTGATGATGCACAAGAATATCGAATTTCAGCTCTGTATCCGACTGCGCAGTCATGCGGTTGGGCAGAACGTAATCAGTGGACACATTGTCGCCGTAGCCGACCAGCACATAGAGCTTGCCCATATCCTCAATGTAGCATCTGTCGAGATCGTTCTCGCAGTCTGCGGAAAAATACCGGTGAAATTCCTTTTTCAGATTTTCAAGCGTAAGCGCATCATTGGCATTGCCCTTCGTAACAACGCGGCAGAAGCCTTCCTTGAACTGATCGAGATATTCACCGCGCGGGCCTGCGTGGCGGTGATAATCCGGATACAGATGCATCGCCTGATAGTAGAGCACCGTGCCGAGTGCGGCGCGTTCCTGTTCGGAAAGCTGCGCGGCGGGCGTACTGCATTCGACTGCGATATATTCCGCGAGCGCATAGCCCTCCTGTCCGTCTGCGCGCACCTTGAGCCAGCGGTCGTTATAATCGTACAGATTGCCGCTGACTTTGAGGCCGAGCACCTCGACTGCGGTGCCGTCTTCGAGCAGCGTGATCTTTTTGCCGCCGGTGCCCGGGGATTCGCGCAGGTTCAGGCCGTCCGGCGCGGTGACGGTTCCGGTGCAGCTGACCGCGGCAAAGCCGTCCGCATCAAAGATCTGTGCGATCTCATAGCCGTCGCCGCTCTGTACCTCAGCCGGGATCTCTGCGGATGCAGGATTTTCCTGTGCCGCTTCGCTTCCGGCAGCGGGCTGACCGTCTGCGTCTGTCACGGCAGCCTCGGTCACGGTTTCCGCGGCGGCGTCCTGTGCGATTGTTCCTGTGGCGATGATCTGCGGCTGCGCGGTCGTTCCGGCGATCAGATCGGCGACATTGATCTCATAGACCGGGACGGATTCATCAGACTGCGGCTGCGCCTGCTCTTTGCCGCAGCCGGCAAG
The DNA here is from genome assembly GCA_001940925.1 of Ruminococcus sp. Phil11. Classification (GTDB taxonomy): domain Bacteria; phylum Bacillota; class Clostridia; order Oscillospirales; family Ruminococcaceae; genus Firm-04. The sequence goes on along the minus strand of MSGZ01000035.1, from coordinate 57,247 downwards.
CAGCGCGCAGAGCACTGCCGCAGTCAGAATACGGATGCTGTTTTTCATACGGATACCTCGTTTCATGATAAAATGATTGTACTGTTTCATCTTACCATATTTCTGCAGAAAAGTCAATTCCCGGCGCAAAAAAGCCCCCGCCTGCAGCATCGGCTTTGTACGGTGCCGCCGTCGGAGCGTTTGGGGGACGCTGGCCCCTGCCGGAGAGATACGATCTCTCCGGATCTCCCGCTAAAAACTTCTGCGCCATACGGAAAACGGGATTCCGAATTGTCCGTGACCCTTTGGCGGGCATTCGCGGTAAGTCTGTCTGCAATCTCACAGTGAAGCGGGCGGGTATTATATCTGCCAAACCGCATAAAAGCCGATGGCAGCGGCTGTGATTCGGGAACCGCAAAGCTTGCTTTTTTTGGACGAATGTGCTATACTAAAGATGTATATCTTCGTAAGGAGGACATTCTCATGAGAGAGCTTCATACAGACAGGATCACGGAAACCGTCCGTGACCTGTGCATACAGGCAAACAAGGTGCTGCCCGGTTCGCTGGAGCAGTGCATCCGCTGCGGCGCGGAGAAGGAGCAGTCGTCCGCAGGCAAGGCAGTCTTTGCAGACCTCTGCGCCAATCTGGACGCCGCGCGCGAGACCGGCCTGCCGATCTGTCAGGACACCGGCATGGCGGTCATCTTCATGCAGATCGGACAGGACCTGCACATCACCGGCGGCGATCTGCGCGAGGCCGTGAACAAGGGCGTTGCGGCCGGTTATCTGGAAGGCTATCTGCGCTGCTCGGTCGTCGGCGACCCGCTGGAGCGCGTCAACACCGGCAACAATACGCCCGCCGTGCTGCATCTGGACATTGTGCCCGGCGATCAGCTCCGCATTGACGTATGTCCCAAGGGCTTCGGCAGCGAGAACATGAGCGCGCTGAAAATGCTGACGCCTGCCGCATCCGCGGATGATATCGTCAGCTTTGTGACGGAGTCCGTCGCGAAGGCCGGCAGCAACCCCTGCCCGCCGATCGTCGTCGGCGTGGGCATCGGCGGCGATTTTGAGCAGTGCGCATTTTTAGCGAAAAAGGCACTCTGCCGCGATGTTTCCGTGCGCAATCCGAAGCCGCTTTATGCGGAGCTCGAAGCGAAAATGCTGGAATCCGTGAACCGGCTCGGCATCGGACCGCAGGGCTTCGGCGGCACAGTGACCGCACTGGCCGTCAACATTGAGCAGGCTCCGACGCATATCGCAGGACTGCCGGTTTCGGTGAATGTGGGATGTCATGTGACGCGCCACGCATCGGCCGTGCTCTGATCCCGCAAATGTCGTATTTTGCAGCAAAAGCATCATATATCGACACTCACATCTCAGTTTTGTGCATATCTCCGGATACGGCTTGACAAATATTGAAAACTATGGTATAATATCACTATAGCAATGTACCATAAAAGGAGGCAGTGCGAATGACACCTGATCAGACCCGCATTGAAAATAAAGAAAAGAACGCAAAGATCCTGCTCAGTATGCTGGAAAACCGCAGGCTGAAATATGTCGTCGAGGAGGAAACCGATGCGCGCACGCACATCCGGATCCACTTCAAAGGCGAGGATCTCCCGATGACGCTGCACATCATCCTGCGCACGGATAAGCAGATCGTCTCCGTGCTTTCCGCGATCCCGTTCCGCATTGCAGAAGAACATCTGCAGACGGCAGCGGTCGCGGTCGCCGCAGCAAATCACGGGCTGATCGACGGCTCCTTTGACCTGAACCTCTCAAACGGCAATATCGTGTTCCGGCTGACAAGCTGCTTTTTAGGCAGCGTGCTCAGCGAGCAGCTGTTCTCGTATCTGATGTTCGTCTCGGCGGAAACGATCGACCGCTACAACGACCGTTTTCTGGCACTGAATAACGGGGAAATGACGCTCGATCAGTTCCTCACCGCAGACGCACAGGCAGACGCGCCGAAGGAGTGATCTCCCATGCGAAAATATCTGACGGAATATCTGAAGGCACTGGAAGCGAAGCTGGCCGACCCGGACGCGCAGCTTGATTATGAGGAGCTGGAGCAGTCGCACCTGATCATGATCGGATTCATGCAGCATGAACGGCTGATCCATTTTCTCGTGACGATCCTGTTCGCACTCGGTTTTTTCATCACGCTGGGCATTTATCTGCTGGGCGAGCAGATCATGCTTCTGCCGCTTCTGCTCCTGATCCTCGGACTTCTCGTTCCGTATATCGCACATTATTATTTCCTTGAAAACTCCGTGCAGAAGATGTATAAGCTGCACGACGAGATCCACGCACGCAGACTGCGAAAATCAGAGAGCAGCTCTGCATCCTGAACGCAGAAAGGAAGGTTATCCATGGAGCTTTACCGACCCTTGAATGCCGATGAATACCATGAAGTTGAAGCGCGCAGCTTCCGCGGATTTCCGCCGCGGGCAGAAGAACAGCCGCTCTTTACGGCACTGCTTTCCGAGGAGGGAGCCTCGCAGATCGCAAGACACATGCGGATCGCGAAGGACTGCGACAATATCGTATACGTCGTAAAATTTCTGGTGGAGGATGCATATATCCGGCAGTTTCCGGTGCAGCATGTTCAGGAGCGGACGCGCCGTGCACTGTGGATCCCGGCAGATGAGGTGGATATCCTGAATCAGCATCTGATCGGAGACATCCGTCTGCTGGCAAGCTACGAGATCGACCGTTCCGACGGCGAGGTCTTTTTCGCATAAACAGAAGCAAGGCGGAGAGAATCCAATGTTCTCTCCGCCTCAGTTTGTCGAGAAACCTCCCGCGAGCAAAAATAAAAGTTTTTGGTCGAGCTTTTTTCAAAAAGCTCGCGGGTCAAGGGCGGAGCCCTTGCCGCACTCCGCAGAGTGCGGAATACCTTATCGTGCAAAGAGCTCCGCAAGGGGTGAATTGCCGCAAAGCGGCAAGAGGGGACGCCCTGCGATAGAGGGCGTCCCCTGACTTTGATATGACTTTATCGACAGTCTGAGGCGGAGAGAATCCAATGTTCTCTCCGCCTTTTTTGCCTTAAAGCCCGAGCTTTTGCTCAATTTCGGTATAATAACTGTTGGTGTTGTCAGAACCGTACAGAAGAACCAGATGAATAATCAGCACAACCAGTCCCGCAAAGAGCGCACATGCCGAAAGCACAATGCCCGCCGTCCGCAGCCCCTTTGCATCCTCATGCCGCGAGCCGGACAGGATCCCGCAGACAAGCCCGGCCGTCCCGAGCACGGCTGCCGCGGGTGCCGCACAGACCATGCACAGCGCGGCTGCACCGAGCAGTGTCGATGCAAGTGCGAGCTTGCCGGTCGGCTGTTCCTGTGAAGGCTTCGGCTTATCGAGCGGGTCATGCCACTCCACGGCACCGCTCGAGACCGGATTCAGTTTTTCCTCATCGGTGAGCTCGCGCTGAAGGTCGTTAAAATCTTCCATTTGTTTATCTCCTGCAAAAATGCTTCAAATGTGTGTCATGATTCAGAATAGCCGCCCGTGCACCTGAAACGCGGCCATGCCCGGATAATACGCGCCGCTGCCGAGTGCTTCCTCGATGCGCAGCAGCCGGTTATACTTCGCAACACGCTCGGTACGGCTCGGCGCACCGGTCTTGATCTGCGCCGTATTCATTGCGACCGCCAGATCGGCGATCGTCGTATCGGCTGTTTCGCCGGAGCGATGCGAAGTGACCGCGGTATACCCCGCTTTATGCGCCGCCTTGATCGCCTCCAGCGTCTCGGAAACGGAACCGATCTGATTCAGCTTGATCAGCACGGAATTTGCCGCGCCGAGCGCAATGCCTTTTTTCAGCCGCTCCGTATTTGTCACGAACAGGTCATCTCCGACGAGCTGGCATCTGCCGCCGAGTGCGGCCGTCATGCGCTGCCAGCCCTCCCAGTCCTCCTCATCCAGACCGTCCTCGATCGAGATGATCGGATAGGTGTCGATCAGCTTTCCCCAGTGTGCGATCAGCTCGTCCGCGGTGAAGCTTCTGCCGGATTTCGGCTGGCGGTAACACCCGATGCCGTTTTCCGGATCCTTCCATTCGGAGGAGGCCGCGTCGATCGCGAGCATGAAGTCCCTGCCCGGCTGATAGCCCGCCGCACTGACCGCATCAAGGATCGTTTCGATCGCTTCTTCATCGGATGCAAGATCGGGCGCAAAGCCGCCCTCATCCCCGACGGCGGTCGAAAGCCCCTTCGCCTTCAGGATCCGCGCCAGATGATGAAAGACCTCCGCGCACCAGCGCAGAGCCTCGCGGAAGCAGGGCGCGCCGACCGGCATGATCATGAATTCCTGCGTATCAACGGTATTTGCGGCATGTGCCCCGCCGTTCAGTATATTCATCATCGGAATGGGCAGCGTGTTGCCCTGAATACCGCCGAGGAACCGGTACAGCGGAATGCCGCGTGCGCAGGATGCCGCTCTCGCCGCCGCGATCGAAACTGCAAGGATCGCATTTGCGCCGAGGTTCGACTTATCCTTTGTGCCGTCCGCGTCGATCATGACCTTGTCGATCGCATAGATATCGGAGGCGTCCCTGCCGATCAGCAGTTCGCTGATCGTGCCGCTGATATTGGCTGCCGCCTTCAGCGTTCCCTTGCCGAGATAACGTGCACTGTCGCCGTCGCGGAGCTCGAGTGCTTCAAATTCTCCGGTCGATGCACCGCTCGGCGCGGTACCGCACGCAGAGGTGCCGTCCGCAAGAAAGACCTCCGCCTCGACGGTCGGATTCCCGCGGGAATCGAGGATCTCTCTGCCGATAACCTTTTCAATCGTCAAGCTGTTCATAAGCATCTCCCTCCGTGCGATATACAGTGTCCGGATTTTTTCAGCCGATACGCGGTTTCCGCACATCGCGCCGCTGTTGTTTATTTGCCTGCGTATCTGTGATCGGGTGCGCCGTCCGGCCACTTCGGGGTCTTTCCGGCGACCGTGTCGGTATAGAACATCAGCACATACTGTACGTCAGAGACGGACAGCTTGCCGTCGCCGTCGATATCGCAGACGGTTTTCTGCATCGCATTCGCGCTGCCCGTCTTGCCCGAAAGCGTCTCAACATATTCCTTGAGCAATGCCTGCGCATCGAGAACATCGGTGACGGAATTGCCGTCATAATCGCCGCGCTCGCCGGAATAATAAGCAAGCGGGATGCTGACATTCATTGTATAGATGCCGTTCTGGGTCTTGGCAGTCGTTCTGCCGACAGCCGGCCCGATCGCCTGCGCCGCGCTGCAGAGCTGTGCTGTGGTGCTGACGGTCATCTCCGTCTTGGTATACGGCGCATCCGCCGGCGAGTAGTCGGCGTTTTCGATCTTGAACAGATGCTCGACGGTCTTATTGTTGTTGATGCTTGATTTCACCGGGGAATAGGTGATGCGGAGCGTATAGCTGCCGGGCTCGACCGCGCAGGCATATTTGGTACCGGCGGCAGCGGGTTCCAGCGTGCTTTCGTAGAGCACCAGATTTGCGCGCTCCTGCGAATGCTGCAGCAGCTCGATCCTGACCGGCATAGCGGGGTCGGGCGCAAGATAGAGCATATCGTCGGAAAGCGGCTCGTAGCCCGGACAGACCGTTTTCAGCTCGACCGGCACGGGGTCGGTATCCGCAGCGGATGCAGGGAACGCAGCCCCGCCGCAGATCACGGCGGCAGACAGCAGCATCGCGGCTGCCCGGTTCAAAATCGTTTCCATAAGGATTCCTCCTGTCATTCAGATCGTTCGTACTATAGTATAGCACAACACACGGGTTTTGTCAATGAAACAGCATGACGTTATGCAGGGATCCGGCGAAAAATCATGATTTCTTCATATAATGCCCGACCGGCAGCTGAATGCAAAAAGGGTGCCGACTGTTTCGTCAGCACCCTCTTGCTCTTTAAAATGGGATTCCAAAGGTGAGAACAGTTCAAATGGAGATGTGTCAATACAAACTCACATTAATATAGTTATGCTTATTTGGAACCGCCTTGTCGAGAAACTTGTAGTAGATGTGGATTATTCTCGGTAGATTGCGGTTTTCAGGTGCTTCTTCAACCGTTATATACTCCACGAGTTCAAGGAGCATTTCACGGGTTAGTACCTCAACCCCAGCATACTTTTTCAGCCGGCGGATAAACTCATCCACATCCTGCTCATCCTGATTGACAGCATCAAGCCGTTCCTGAATCGCATCCGCTTCTGTCTGTAAGGTCTTGTTTTCTGCCTGATACTTCTCAATCAGCTTCACGCATACGTCTTCGGGAACCTTGCCGAGAACCATATTTTCATAGACGCTTTGTGTCAGGGTATCCAGTTCAGCGAGACGATGTTCTATCTCACGCTTTCGCTTTGTATCACTTGCGGTCTGAGAAGACCGGACACCGGATTTCTTTTCAAGGAACTGCTTTCTAGCCTTGTCTTCATCAACGACCAGCCGCAGCTCGGATTGAATATCCGCAATAACCAGAGCTGCCAGCGCAGATTCCCTGATCGTGTGCGGTGAGCAGAATTCTTTGCCGAACCGTGCCCGATACCCGCAGGAATAACCGATGTCGCCTTTTTTGCGATTGAGCCAGATTTTCTTCATTTTGTAACCGCAGTCCTGACAGTACAGCATTCCGGAAAACAAAGCCACATTTCCGCTGCTGTCCCGCTTCCCTTTGCTGACGGAATCGTCCAATTCCCGAACCTTATTCCACAGTTCCTGCGAGATGATCGGTTCATGATTGTGTTCGACCACGATCCAATCCTCTTTGTTTTTGCGGATTACCTTATGGTTCTTGTAACTGACCGTTGTGGTGCGAAGCTGCGCCATTGTCCCGATGTAGATCGGATTCTTCAGGATGCGCCTGACGGATGTTCTGCACCAAAGATTGGTTACAGATTTGCGGTTGGGCTTGCCGATCTTCCCGTAGTAGTATTCAGACGGAGACGGGATTTTCTCCGCATTCAGGATTTCCGCAATGTGAGCCATTGTGATGCCCTTTGCCCGCAGTTCAAAGATGCGCTTGACAACAGCAGCAGCCTCCGGATCAATGACCGGCGTATGCTTTTCATCATCCGACTTTATATACCCGTATGATGCGGTGGGAGATTTGTATTTTCCCTTTTTGGCATCCGCTTCCAGAACTGCCCTGATCTTCTTCGAGGTCGAGGCGCAGTGCCACTCGTTGAAAATGTTGACGATCGGCATCATGTCCATGCCTGCGCTGCGGGAATTGGCTGTGTCTACGTTGTCCGCGAGCGCTATGAAACGGATGTTGTACATCGGGAATATATAGTCCGTATACTGGCCGACCTGAATATAGTTTCGTCCGAATCGGCTCAAATCCTTGCAGAGAATGAGATTGATCTTGCCGGTCTTTGCATCGTCAAGTAAACGCTGCACGCCCGGTCTGTCAAAACTGACGCCGGATACACCGTCATCAACATACTCATCATAGACCGTCCAACCCTGCTTCGAGACATATTCCGTCAGGATTGCGCGCTGGTTTTCGATGGAGAGTGATTCTCCTGGGCGTTCATCATCGCGGGATAGCCGCATATAGATACCCACGCTGTAATTTGTCTGCTTTGGTAACATATTACTCCTTTCTCCCAAAGCAGCTATTTCCGATACATATTATTATATCACATCTCATCGGAAATAGCCAGTACTTCGGGAGCTTTTTACGCTTTCTTCTGTTTATGCGTGGAGAAGCTCGTTCATTGCGCGATGATATGCGTTTCTGTATACCACTTCATCCAGGTCTTTCTCACCGACATAGTGGCTCACAACGATGTATTTTCTCCCCTTGATCTCATACTCCTGCTCCTGTGCAGGACAATCCCTGTACTGCTCGTTCAGTTCCTTTGCATTCATTTTTTTCATCATAATCCCTCTCTCTCTTTTCAGGACAACTAAGGCTGATTTACTCTAAGCTGCTTTCGGCAAGCACTCTGATCTCATATTCAATCCGTTCAATATCCTCCCGCATCGACAGTCGTTCTGCCAGACCTGCCTGCATGAATCGCTCTGCCAAACACTCCGCATAGCCGAGCGTATGCATGGCATACAGATGCAGTTCATCAAGGCATCCGTCAGGTGTCCGCGGCGCACGGGCATCCCATTCTTTCAGCGTTTGGAGAGCTGTGTTCAGCATCTCTCCAAGCGCTTTTTCTTCTTCAAATATTTTCATAAATACCTCCCTACTACTTGCAAACGGATGTTCTATATGTTATAATAGAATTGAAAGATTATGGAACAGGGGGCGAAAAGCAATGCAATGTGATTTTCAGAATGTGACCGATACGCTGATGCGGAATCTGGCATCTTCGACCACGGTGTACTATATCAATCTGCTGAATACACTTTTCGCCGCTTATCTTGCGGATGCGCATATCTATCAGTTTGAACGCTTTACCAGCGCCAAGCTGCACAGCGGCACAATTCGGGTTTCGCCTGAAATGAGCGAGTTCTATCTGAATGCAGACCGCGAGGTGCTGTGCAGAGACATTGTCGAACTGCTCCCGTATATCTTTGATCAGCCGAATACATACCAAGAGCTTTACGATCTGATTCAATACGACGATACACTATCCGCGCCCCTGCGGAAAGAAATCCTCAGCCGAGTTCCGGCGCAGTATGCTGACAAAGCCTCGCTTGTGGATATGATCTATGAAGCGGTATTTATTGCCGTTACCCGACAGTATGAAAAGGCGGACAAGGGCTATGTCGCTGCCAGATATGCAGCCGAAGCTGCTTCGTACAAGGATGCGCTGTTTGCAAACAGCGAGTACATTGCGCCCTGCCGTCATTTCTGCGGACGGGATGCGGAGCTGAATGAGGTGCATTCTTTGGTGCAGGACAATTCCACGGTGATCGTCACAGGCATTGCCGGAATCGGTAAGAGCGAGCTTGTCCGTGCTTATGCGGAACGGCACAAATCTGGATTCGAGCACTTCGGATACTATTTCTACAAAGGCAGCCTGAAAACGATCATTGCAAACATCATCAGCAATCCGGTCATTGCGGATGAAAACGAACGCTATCGCCGGAATTTGGAACTGCTTGCATCGCTCGGCAAAAGCGTCCTGCTCATCATCGACAATTTCAACGCCGTGCCCGAAGAAGATGACTGCTTCTACGATCTGCTTGATCTGGAATGCAGGGTAATCTTCACTTCGCACAAGCACTATGACGATCTCTGCGTGTATGAGCTGACGGAATTTCGTTTAAAGGAACTACTGCTGAATCTGATCAGCAAGTTCTACGGGTACAAGAACAATGAGCAGGATCAGCTTCTGAAAATCATCGACGCGATTGACGGACATACATTCTGTGTGGAGCTGTGTGCAAGACTGATGCACAAAGGCTTCTATACACCCAAATCGCTTTCCGCAAAACTGTCCGGCGGTCTGAAATCCATACTGGAGCGGTTCTCTGCGACCAAGGACAAGCATCCGAAGAAGAAAACCTGTTACGATCACATCCGCGATCTGTTTGGCTTGCTGGAACTGCCGGAAGCATACCGGAATGCGCTGCGGATGCTGATTGTTTCGCCCTGCTCCGGAATCCGCAAGGATACAATGGCGGTTTTGATGTGTCTGGATAATATGGTCATGCTGGACGATCTGGTCGAGCTGGGGCTTGTCCATGAATATGCAAACGGCATGATCACACTGCATCCGATGCTCCGCACGCTTGTGAAATCTGAACTGAACCCCGACAGTGAAAACTGCGCCCCGCTGATTTCCTCTGTCCGTGCAGTCTGCATCAATGAGCAGGCAGACACGGAAATTGATGCTGAAAAGATGCTGGAAGTGATTGACCTCGCGGTCAGAGATATAGAATACAGAAATCAGCGGGAGCATTTTATATTCGTCAGTGATTGCTTCAACTTCGCTGACCGCATCGGCAGCATTCCGCATATGGATTCACTGATTACACTGGAAAAGCAGATACTTGATACTGAGGATGCACAGCAGAATGCGCTGTATCTGACTGATAGGGCTGCCTGTGAGCTGCACCGGAATAATTATCCTCGGGCACTTACTTTGCAGGAAGAGGCTGTTCAGAATGCAATGCAGTTTTCCGATACACTGCTGCAAGCAAATTCACTCAGCACCTACGGTTATTTCCTGATTCTTGTCAATCGGAAACAGGATGCCCTGAAAGCAATGGAACAGAGTGTGGCGCTGTTTCAGAAAATTGAGGCTGATGGCGTCTTTACCTATGACCAATACCGTACAACGATCATCTATGCTGATCTGCTGTTCTCGCTCGGACAATTTAACACCGCTGTAAATCTTGTGTCCTCTGCGGTAACTAAGCTGCGTGAATTACAGCTTGTTCATACCGCTGTCTATGCAGGATGCAGGTTTGCTCTTGGAATATATCGTCTCTGTCTGCACAATGCAGCGGCAGCAGACGATCTGGTTTGTGCGTTCCGAATTCTGATTGATCTTTACGGCGCGGATTCTGACATTGTAAAACTCAGAAAAGCAGAAGCGAAACAGTATATTAAACAGACAGGATTCGATCTCACGCAAGGTGCTTCACTACTGCAATTACTCGAAAAATGAGGTCAACCAGAACAAAAAGCGGTGCGGCATAATAGAACAAATCCCCGATGGAATTGATCGTTCGCAGACGGTCTGCGGTCTCGCAGGCGCTGAACGCAGCATTTTTGACTTCTTTCGCGCAGGTGTTCAAGCCGTTTTCGATACTCTGCGCTTTCTGTTCAAGCATCTTGCAGCCGTCCTGAATCGCCGCCTTTTGCTCCTCTGCAAACTGCCTATGCATTTCCCGCGCGATATTAACGGCGGATGCTCTTACGCTTTCTGCGTACTGGCTCTGAATGTTCAGGTTCTTCAGCTCCCGGTCTGCGATCTTCTCCATTCCGGCGCTGGTAGTCGCTGTAAAGTCCTGCAAGAGTCGGCACATTTGCAGTGTCGCTGCTGCCAGCAGTACCACGCGCTCGTCCTGTTTGGCTTCCTCGACGTTCGCTCCGGCTTTCTCTGCAAGCTCCAGAATCATCTGATTGAGCTGGTCGAGTGACGGCATTGCCTCTTTCTGTTCCTGCATCGTATCCTCCTGTGATGTAGATGTGCTGCGGGGCTGCTGCAGCACTTCCCGGCTGAGCACCGTCTGCCCGGACGGCTTCCTTGGATCGCTGAATCTTGTTAAGCTCATATTGTATCCCTTTCACTGTATACTGTTCTCCAAGCTTGCTTCCTCTGACGGAAGCAGGCTTGCCGTTTTTATCTGTAAAGTTTGGATGGCGGTAAGATATGGTGTTCCCTTTGACGCGGCATTCCACATGATAATGCTGCATCAGTGCGTGAACCACATCTTCCAGTGTGCGGTTGCTCGGATCGCTGAATTCGATCTGAATGACCTCTCTCAGCTCATCCTTGAAAGTCTCTTTGCCCCTTGCTTTCATCTGATGCTCCGCAAAGGTCTCCTTGTCGCGGTGCTTGTCTGTGTTATGATGATAGAAGTCATTGCGGACGGAATGGATCAGACCGCGCTGCAAACATTGTGCGCCGAAGAATCCGCTCATTTCAATCAGGTCTCTTTCGTTGCGCCGGAATGCTTTGCCTGTTTTAATATGACAGTTTCCGATCAGAAAGTGGGCGTGCTTGTGCGGCGTATCTGTATGTACTGCAAACAGCACCTCATAGCCCTGAAAGAATCTCTCAGCAAACGCCTTTGCAATCCTGAAAGCCTCTTTGTAAGTTAGTTTGTCATTATCCTCCGGCGAAAAGGAGATCGACATTTTATATGCAAGGTTTGCATTCTTGACTGGCTTTTTCCCGAACAGTTCTCTTGTCATGAGAACATCACGGGCGAAATTGTCACGGTCGCAGTTGAGACTCCAGTAGAGATCGGGTTCGGTTTTCACCACACCGTTCCGTATTTGCTCCGCCTGCCTGCCAAGCAGATAATCGGCAGCGCGGCGAAGCTGTGCAGAAGATTTGCAAGGTCTGTAATCCACATTGACATTACCGTACATCGGCTGCCGCCTTTGCGGTAAACTGCGGATGTTTCAAAAAGACTGAGAGCTGTACCATGACTGCATCATTCGTTTGACGGATTGCTCCAATTTCAGTTTTCACTCTTTCATCCTGCCCGATATTGGAGAAGTAGGCGAGCTGATTGAGGTTCGTGCCGATCTTGCGGATCTCATGCACGATCGGAGCAATGCTTTCTTCAACGGAGTAAATCCGAACCTCGCTGTTCCTGATCGCCTGCATCAGATAGTCCGTCTTGCTCAGACCGCTGGCTTTCTGCTTCGCAGTCCACAGATCATACTCAGCATCCGTCAGCCTCAGACATATAGCATGATGTCGTCTGCGGTTGGTCATACGCGCTCCTTTCCGCCGCTTGCGGCGACTGTCAGGGGGAGGTCTCGGAGGGGGTGTCCCCTCTGAGCAGGTAGACCGATGTGTCAATCCATCGGTACTACCTGCCCCACACACAACGCCAGGGCTTCAAGCATTCTGACATCAGCGGCATCATCCGCGTCAGCTGCATCCGGCTCGCACCAGTGCCCTTGCGCCGGCATCCACGGCTGCACCGTTTTACTGTGATAGGTGCAGGATCGCACTTTCCTCCAAAAATGCGATATGCAGTGTTGGCGGTATTGCGCTGCGCCGGTGACATACAGCATTCAGCCCCCGAAACGATACTCCCCGATATATGTTCCGGCGTTTTTGTATATCATCCGCCGATGAAGTCAAGGTCGATCGCGGAGATGTCTGTATCTTCGCTACTGTGATTGTCTGTCGCGGCTGAAACAGGCTGCGGAGTTTGAAGCGGGTAGCCCTGATTCAGACTGAGCAGCAGGCTTGCAAGGAACTTCGGCATTTCTGCGGTGAAGACCTTGCCGACCTCCGATACGATCTGCCCGACAAAACGCTCCTCGCGCTCCCTGTTCTCGAAATACGGATCGTCCTCCAGCTTCTGCATCCGGTCGAAATACGCGTTGACCGCCCTGATGACTGCTGTATTGCCAGACTTCACCTTGTCCTTGTCGAAATCATGAAGGTACTCCCAGGCTTTGGCGTGTTCGGGATTGTCCAGATTGAAGCGGAAACAGGTCATTTTCACCATGTTATCTGCCCTCCTTCCTGAGCTGTGCCACGGTGAAATCCTCATAGCCCTTTGCCGATGCACAGATATCCCCGATGATCGTCACACGGTCATGCTCATACGTTCCGAAATGCTCGATCAGCCTTCCGCCGCCGCCCGTGATGTAGAGCCGCATCAGCTTGGGATTGTATTCGTACTTGCGGAACAGAGCAAAGATGCTGTCTGCATATTCGGAAATTGCGTGACGAAGAACCTCCGCATACTCGCTGTCGATGTCTGCCTTGCCGTAACGGATCATGGTCTGGATGATCGTCTCGTCCACAGTCACGCCGAGCTTGTCCATCATGGCATTGGAAGCAGCCTTGACGCACTGGTTTACGCCCATTTTTTCGGTGTAGCTTTGTGTGGTGATTGGTTTGCGGTTGTTGATTTTCATGATATTGACCGTGCCGTTGCCGATGTCCGCAAGCATATTCTGTCCGGTCATATCCTTGAGATACGGTACAACGGCGGCATAGCCCTGCGGAAAGACGGAGCAGCCGACAATGCGGACAGAATAGAGCTTGTCCTCATACCGGAACTCCACGCTTTCACGCTGGAGCATATACCGCCGGAAGTCCTCACGCTGCCGGTTTACCCATGTAAGGGGCAGACCGACTGCAAGCCATACATCGGCTGAGGTAATTCCCTCGCGGTTCAGTTCACGGGCAATGCCCATCAGCGTAAACAGATAGTTGTCGTCGTCCTCCCATTTGTCGGTGAGATATTCCTTGTGTCCCTCGCCGATGAGATAGTAGTTTCCGTCATAGCAGAGCGTGTTCCTGGTGAAGATTGGTGCGGCATCCAGCTTGGTGATACCCGTCGGTGTGACCGTGTTCGCGGTCTTGATGTTCCCGTAACCGTGGTCGATGCCCACGATCAGGAAATCTTTGTATCGTTTCATTTGCATCCCTCCGTATATATTTCGTATTCGGTTCTGAGATACGGCCGCTATCTCCTGAACCTGAATCCATTATATAACTTTTCGGAGGGCTTAGGGATGGCTGCGTGTTGCATGAGAGTTGCATAGAAAGTGGGCAAAAAAATACGCCCTAACCTTTGAAAGGTCGGGCGCCTATATTGAAATTACAGGGTACTCAAAAAATCCGCCTGCCCTCGGGAAAAGGACAGGCGGTAAATTTCAGGAATCAGTTGTCAGATTTCAGATCACAGTTTTGCAATGATGCGCTGGATTGCGGTGATATCGTCCATGGTGACAGCACCGTCGCCGTCGGCATCGGCGTTCTGCAGACCGGCATCGGTGATCTTTGCACCGGCGTCCTCCGCGACGAACCGTGCCGTCAGCACAGCGTCAGAAACGTCCACAGTGCCGCTGCAGTCGGCGTCACCGGCGAGGCACACGGAAACGACCGGCGCAGGCTTTGCCGCAAGCTTATTGTAGTATTCTGTGACGTCGCCGAGTGTAACCACATCATACTGATTATACAGTGCCTGACCGCCCATGAAATACGCGACATGATCGGTCGGCATTTTTTCAGTATCATAAGCCGCCATGAAATCCCTGACTTTCTGATACAGTCTGTCAAGACGCTGAAATTCATTTTCCAGTTCTTCCGCAGTCCCGTATTCCGGTGCGAGGTTCAGCATCGTTTCAAGCACCTGCTCCGGGTTTTCCAGATATTCTCCGACTGTGATATAGCGGCAGCCGGAATCGTTGATGTCGCAGCTGATACAGCCGGTTCTGGCATTCGGAAGAAAGAAGAACGGATCAAGTGTGGTTACTCTCTCATAGTAGGAAACATCGCCCCATACGCATTCCGAAATCCCGATCATATCGGATTCGATAAAGACCGGAGATTCCGGCATATCAAACAGGCTGCAGCTGCGGAAACTGTCTCCCTCATTCGGGCTCTGATTGAAGAACCGGAAGTGATAGTTGCGCGTAAGATATTCACTTAAACGGTCATGAATCAGCGCACGGTATTTGTTATCGCCGAACGCTTCTGCGCCGATAAACTCGACGCTTTCCGGAATCGTGATGACATTGAATTCATCCATCAGCATGTGCATCGTTGCATTGAATGCCAGTCTGCCGATATACCTGACGTTCTGCGGCAGATTCAGCCTGCAGTCCATACCAAGCATCGCGGTGTTGAACGCGCTGTCACCGATGATTTCCACGGTATCCGGAACCGTGATTTCCTTGATGCCGTGATTGTAACGCGTTTCAAATGCAAAGGCGCCGTCCTCGATCTTCGTGACCGTCACGCCGCCGATCTCAGCCGGAATATGCAGGGCGGCCGGGCTGTTTTCCTCGACCCACGCCTGATCTGCGCCGACGATGCTGGCCGTGCCGTCCTCACGCAGAACATACCAGAAGCCGTTTTCGTATTCGGCATTCACAAAGTACTGCACGCAGTCCGCATAGCTGCCGCGGCGGTAATTGTTATAGGCCGAAACCTTGCTTCCGGTGCTGTTGCTGAACGCTTCTGTCAGCTTTTCAAGCTGTTCTTCAACGGAAAGCCCCGAAGCTTCCAGCTTCTGTACATAGTCATGCTGCAGCACAAGCGAACCGTCTGACATAACCGTCGGGAACTCGCCCGGACAGATGTAAATATCTGCCTCTGCATAAGCGCCGTTCGGTGCATACTTCTGAATCAGCTCTTCCTTTGACAGCTCGCCTGCAAAGGCGGGAACGGCACAGGTGCCGAGCATCATGACTGCGCTCATCAGCGCAATTGCGGTTTTCATTGTCTTTTTCATAAATCAAGCCCTCCTCAAATCTTCAAAAAAATGAACGCATTTCTTCGGCTTTTTCATAGAACCAGTCTACATCGTAAAGAACGTCACCGTTCAGCAGAATGGATTGTTCAGCCTCTTTCAGGTTGCCTTCCCATGCAATGACACCCGTCTGCGCTTTTGTTCTCCAGATTGCATTGCGCAGTTCGTCAGCGTAAAAATCATAAGCAGAATGCATTTCAGTTACGGCTTCGGCATCGGCCTGCTGCTCCCATTCGATCAGCTGCAGGTCATAATGCTCCTGATTCTCAATATATTCCTGTGTCGTCAGGCCAGACAGTCCGCACCAGTTCCGAAGCATTGCAACGCGTTCGATTATCTCCGCATCACCTTTATAGGAACAGTTCATATTATCCGAATCTGCCCATGAAACCGTAAGCGAAAACGGCGTATCGGTGACATCATAATCCTGTGTTTCCTCATTCCAGAGCCAATGATTCAGATATCCGTTTTCCAGCCCGTCCACATTGCCGAGCGCACGTTGTTCATCGGTCAGCAAGCTAAGATCAAGCCTGTCGTAATTTGCAAGTCGCGTATCAATATAAACCAGTGCTGCATCCACAAACGTAATTTTGCCGTCCATGTCCACATCGCCCGGCTCAAAAACGGGCTGTTCAGGGGTGGGTTCTATTTCGACGGGCACAGGTTCAGCAGGAGCGGGTTCGGCGGACGGCTGTGTTTCGGCGGGTTCCGTCTTCGCAGGCGGGGCTTCTGTTACGGTCGGTTCGGTTTCTGCGGGAGCGGGTTTAGCGGCGGGCTTTGTTACAACAGACACCGCTGTTTCCGTCTGCGCAGGAACTGCCGGGGTATCCTCCGGCGGCGCAGTTACGGCAGGCGCAGTTTGTGCAGGCTCTGCGGCGGTTTGCACCGGCTCTGTGGCGACCTCCTGCATCACCGCTTCCAGATTGCCGCTTTGCTGAGTCAGACCGTCATCGTGCAGCAGAAAGGCTGTTCCCGCGACTGCGGCAATGCAGGCAGCAGACACTGTGCCGGCTGCAAGACAGGTTCTAAGCCATGGCCTCGAAATCCGATGTTCCGGAATGGCGGGTGCTGCAAAACAGCTCTCTACCAGATCCTCCGGTACATCACCGAGCAGATCGAGAAAATCAAACGATTTCACAGCAAGCCCTCCTTTCGTAAGTATTCTTTGAGCTTCTTTCGTGTGCGCATCAGTGAAAGCTTGACCGTATTTTGTGTGAGGCCAAAGCGTTCTGCGATTTCTTTGATCGGTGCTGCCGTATAATACCTCAGCATGAAAATCTGCTTTTGCTGCTCCGGCAAACCGCGCAAAAACACGGTGACTGCGGTGAGCATCTCGCGACGATCAACCTCCGATTCGATACGCTCATCTGAGGGGATGATCTCTTCGATCTCATCGAGGGCTGCGGCAAACTGCATACCGCCGCGCTTTTTTCTTTTTTCATGCCGAAGACGATCCAGTGCCGAACGCCGGACAAGAACCGTCAGATATGCACACAGACTGTTAGGGTTATGGGGCGGAATGCTGTTCCATGCGTCGATCAGCATATCACTGACGCATTCCTCAGCATCTTCACGGCTACCGAGAATCCGGTATGCCATCTGAAAGCACAAACTTCCGTAAGCGTTCCGGATCTCCTGCAAAGCAGTTTCATCACGCTTCTGCAGCAGCGCAATGATTGCAGCATCTTTTATTGCAGCCAACGCCTCACCCCCTCAACCATACTGTCGCCAAACAAGTAAAAAGGTTTCATGTATTTTTTATTTTATTATAACACATTATTCAAGCGAATGACTGCAAAAAATCCGCCTGCCCACAAGAAAGGAGCAAGCGGATAATGATTATGAACTGTTGTCAGTATTCACATCGGAATGATTTGACGAATGGCAATGATAACTTCAGAGTCATTTGTTTTGGTATAATTCCGTTGAAACCCTGTTTTTATATAAACATCGGACAATAGCTGCTTAGGCATTACTCTCCATTTGAACATACTACAGGGAAAGTGTCCCTTTGGAAGGGTTCAACATGAAGAAACAAGTTTCTTCATGTTTGGCGGAGCCCTATTACGGATACATCGCGAAGCGATACCGCAGTCAGCTCATGTTCTGCTCGGCGACCAGCTTGTCGGCACCGTACATCTTGCGGAGCTTCGGCTTCTCGATCTTGCCGGTGGGATTGCGCGGCACATCCGCGAAGATGATCTTTCTCGGACGCTTGTACCGCGGCAGAGCCTCGCAAAACTTGTTCATTTCCTCCTCGGTGCAGGTGCAGTCCTCTTTGATCGAGATGATCGCCGCTGCGATCTCGCCGAGACGCTTGTCCGGCAGACCGATGACTGCAACGTCCTTGACCTTGCTGTTCGAGCGGATGAAGTCCTCAATCTGTACCGGATAGAGGTTCTCGCCGCCGGTGATGATGACGTCCTTCTTGCGGTCAACGAGGAACACAAAGCCGTCCTCGTCCTCGCGCGCCATGTCGCCGGTGCGGAGCCAGCCGTCATCCGTCAGCACCTGCTTTGTCGCTTCTTCATCGTGGTAGTAGCAGGTCATGACGCCCGGTCCCTTGACGCAGAGCTCGCCGACCTCGCCGCGCTGCACGATCTCGCCGTTCTCGTCAATGATCTTGCTCTCCCAGCCGAAGCCTGCCTTGCCGATCGCACCGACCTTGTGAATGTTCTCCACGCCGAGATGCAGCGCGCCCGGTCCGATCGACTCGCTCAGGCCGTAGTTGGTATCATACTGATGATTCGGGAAGTATTTTTTCCAGCGGGTGATGAGGCTCGGCGGAACCGGCTGTGCACCGATATGCATGAGCCGCCACTGCGAAAGCTCATAATCGCTGAGCGAGACCTTGCCGCTCTCGATCGCATCGAGAATATCCTGTGCCCACGGAACAAGCAGCCAGACGATCGTGCACTTTTCCGAGGAGACCGCATCGAGGATCACGTTCGGGGTGATGCCGCTCAGCAGCACCGCCTTGCCGCCGACCAGAAAGCTGCCGAACCAGTGCATCTTCGCGCCGGTGTGATACAGCGGCGGGATGCAGAGGAACACATCGTCCTTTGTCTGGCCGTGGTGCGCCTGTTCGACCTTGCAGGCGTGCATCAGGCTCTCATGATTGTGCAGGATCGCCTTCGGGAAGCCGGTCGTGCCGGAGGAGAAGTAGATCGCGGCGTCGTCCTGATCGGTCAGCATGATCGCCGGGGTCGTGCTCGGACAGTTCGCGGTCAGCGTATCATAGCTCTCCGCAAAGCCGGGGCAGCCCTGTCCGACGTAAAGCAGCATACGGTCATTGCCGAGGGTATCGACCAGTTCTTCGACGCGGCCGATGAACTCCGGGCCGAACACGAGCACGGAAACATCCGCTAGCCCGACGCAGTATTCGATCTCGCTTGCCGCATAGCGGAAATTGAGCGGAACGGCCAGCGCACCGACCTTCAGGATGCCGAAGTAGATCGGCAGCCACTCGATGCAGTTCATCAGCAGAATCGCGACCTTGTCGCCCTTCTTGACGCCGCGGGAAATGAGGAAATGTGCAAAGCGGTTTGCCTTTTCGTTAAAGACCTTCCATGTGATCTCGCGGCGGTAGATATTGGGGCGGCGCGGCTCGATGAGCTCGTATTCCTTCCATGTGACTCTGCGCGGCTCGATGACCGAGGGGTTCAGCTCGACCAGCGCGGTATCGTTTCCGTAGAGCGCGGCATTGCGTTCCAGAATATCAATGATCGGCATAGTGATTCGTCCTTTCATTCTGTATTATGGGCAATAAGCTCCTTTTCCGGGAGATCGCCCGCAGTATTCTTATTTTAACACAAAAAAGCGCTAAAGTCAAGAGCAACCGGCAAATTCCTTCCGAAATCCCCGTTTTCTGTCCGGAAAACCGTATTTTCCGCAATTTTATGATTTTTTCCTTATTTTTTTGCGAAAAGGTATTCCATTTTTCCTCGATATCTGTTATAATAAGAGTAACCGTGTCCGGACGGACAACTATTGGAGCTTACAGGAGATGAATCAAATGCAGAAACGCTTTCTTGCTTCCGCGCTCGCGGCGGTCATGACCTTCGCCGTGCTGCTCGGGACCGTACTGCCGCTTCGCGCATCCGCTTTGCTGTTCACGCCGAACGCAACCGTTCAGAGTGACGCCGCCGTTCTGATGAATCTGGATATCGGCCAGATCGTCTACGAAAAGAATGCGGATATGAAGAAAATGCCGGGCTCGCTCGTGCAGATCATGACGGCAGTCGTCGTGCTGGAAAACTGCCCCGATATCGCTTCGGAGAAGATCACCGCAAAGGAAGATATGTACAAGATCTTCGAGGAGGACGAGTATCCGGAGGATCTGCGCTATGCACATATCTCGGCGGGCGATGAGCTGACCGTCGAGGATCTGCTCTATGCGATGCTGCTGACCTCGTCGATCGAGGCGGCCTACATGCTGACCGACCACTTCGGCAAGGGCGATCAGGAGGCGTTTACCGCGATGATGAACGCGAAGGCGGAGGAGCTCGGCATGACGAATACCCGCTATACGAACGGAACGGGTCTTTACAGTGCACGGCAGCTCACGACCGCGCGCGATATGATGACGCTGCTGAACTACGCAATGAATCTCTCGAAGTTCGAGACGATCGCATGTGCCAATGAATATATGCCTTCCTCTGCGGCGACCGCAGGCAAGGCCGATGACTGGAACTGGAAGCACTCGAACCTCATGGTCGATGAATCGAGCGAGAACTTCTGCAAGGGCGTCCGCGGCATCAAGACCGCGAACTCGCAGGAGGGACACCGCTGCATCGCCTGCAAGGGCTCCCGCGACGGCAACAATTATCTGCTGGTCTGCATGGACGCGCCGCTGAAGGATATGGAGGGCAACAACCGCTTCTATCACCTTGAGGATGCGAAGAACATTCTCGAATGGGCGTTCCGCGATCTGTCCTTCCAGGATATCCTGCCGGAGAACAAGCAGCTCGGCCAGATCCATGTCAACAATGCGGAGGGCAATGACGTTGTCATCCTCGTTCCTGCAAAGGGCTATTCCTGCATCTGGAACAGCACCACGGATAAAAAGAGCGTACAGGAGATCACCGAATGGCCGGCCGAGGTCAATGCGCCGGTCCATGCAGGTGACGTTCTCGGCAAGGTGACGCTGAAGCTCGCAGGCGAAACGCTTGCAGAGATCGACGTCGTTGCAGAGGGCAATGTGGAGCGTTCGTTCTGGAAGTACAATCTCAGCGAGATCCCCGGCTTCTTCCGCTCCAAGTACCTGAAGCGTACCGCGGTGCTCGCGATCGTGCTTTCCGTCCTGTATATTGCGGCATGTGTATTCTTCGCGTTCCGGTATCATGAGGAGCGCAAGCGCCGCGAGGCTGCCCGCGCAGGACATCTCCGCAGCAAGAATCAGTAAACGCCAAGCGGACAGTACCCATGCAGGCACTGTCCGCTTTTGTTTGTGTGATGCGGTGCGGCATATCATGTTACCACGGCGGGAGCGGACCGTCTGTTTGGCCGCAGTCCGTCATTGTGACATGCTCTGCACGCGCTTTGTCCCCGGTGAACCATAAACGGGTCAGATCGCATCCGCTGAACGTGACGTT
Organism: Ruminococcus sp. Phil11; assembly: GCA_001940925.1. Lineage (GTDB taxonomy): Bacteria > Bacillota > Clostridia > Oscillospirales > Ruminococcaceae > Firm-04. Next base: position 35,813 of record MSGZ01000035.1, on the reverse strand, counting down.
CTCCAGAACGGCATCGTACATATCCGTTTTGATGAGTGTGCAGTTCAGGAATACCGTTTCCCTGACGGACACTTCGTCCATGACAGATTTGCCGAGAATGCAGTTTGTGAAGCTGCACCCGCGGAACTGACATCCGCCGAAAAAGCCTGCGAACAGGTCAACATCCGTGAAGCAGCAGTTGATGAACGTGCAGCCCGGCATGACAAGATCCGGCAAAGCATTGCCGTTCAGCGTCAGATTTTCGATCACGGCATCTTCGATCCTGGCTTTCTGCCCCTGTGTCCAGTGCGATCTCACCCAAAGCTCGTGTGCTTCAAGCATCTGCTGAATGCTGTCCATGCTGACGGCTCCTTTCGTTCAGGAATCGTATTTCCGCACGCGGAGCGGGATGCCGAGCTTATTCGCAACGGCCTGCGCTGCGTCGATCTCCGCCTTCGGGATCACATCGACGACCGTGAACATGACCTTCGGCACATACTGCTTGCAGTCCGATGCGAATTTCTGCATCGCGGTGAACGCATTGTCCCACTTCGGACGCGTGACGGCCATGTATTCGGCTTCGGTACCGGCGTTCAGGCTGATCGAAACGGTGTCGATCACATCTTTCAGCAGATAAGCGGTCGGCTTGCCGTGGATCAGGTCAGAGAGGCCGTTCGTGTTGAGACGGATCGGCGGACATCCGGGCAGGCTCTTTGCGTAGACCGCCGTCATGAGCAGAAGCTCAAGTGCTTCGGTCGGTTCGCCGTAGCCGCAGAACACCAGCTCCGTGAATTCAGACAGATTCCACTTTTCAAATGCCGCTTTGATCTCCGCAAAATCAGGCGCGTGCTCAAGCCAGAGCGAATCGGAGCCGTATGCGCCGTCGCCGTTCTGCCGGATGCAGAAGGTACATGCGCAGGGGCACTGATTCGTCAGGTTGACATACAAATGCTGCCCGACCGGGTAGAGAATGGTCATTGCCATAAAACATCATCCTTTCCTATTATCAGTAACAGACCGTTCCGGTTCTATTGTATCACATTTTACCGGAAAAAGCAAGTGACTTCAGGAGGAACAAGTCATGATAACAGATACCTACCGGATCGCAGAGCGGACGATCTCTGTCAGCTCGGTCTATCCGGATGTCCATGCATACTGTGCGGATTACCGTGCAGAGGGCGAGCCGGATTTTGCCGTGACCGTTACGCCGGAGAATCTCGAATACGAGCGGATCATGCTTGCGCGTACCGATGAGAAAGAGGGACGCGCCGGAAAGCAGTATGCAGAGCCGTTTCTCGAAGAACTGGCAGTCTACCGGCAGATCGCGGATCATATGATCTGCTATGATACGGTGCTGTTTCACGGGTCGGCGGTCGCCGTGGACGGGGCGTGCTATCTGTTTATCGCCAAAAGCGGAACGGGCAAATCAACGCATACGGCACTCTGGCGGCAAATGCTCGGCAGCCGTGCCGTTATGGTCAATGACGACAAGCCGCTTCTGAGGATCACGGAGCAGGGCGTCACGGTGTTCGGGACGCCGTATAACGGAGTGCACCGGCTCAGCACGAATATCGCGGTGCCGCTGAAAGCACTCTGCATCCTCACGAGATCGGAGACGAATCAGATCATGCCGGTCACGGGCAGGGAGGCCTATCCGATGCTGCTGCAGCAGGTGTACCGTCCGGCAGACCCCGTGCGCATGATGCAGACTGTGCGGCTGATCGACCGTCTGGTCAAGCAGACCGCGTTCTACCGCCTCGGCTGCAACATGGAACCCGAAGCCGCCGAGACGGCGTACAGAGGTATGAATGCGGTGTCTCCGGCGGATTGAAAGAGGGGGTGCTGCCCTTCATGAGTGCCGGGCGTGAACACCGCATAAATCCGAAAAAGCACGAATCTTCATAAGAAAAGCACTCCATACGAACAAGCGTGACCGGAGCGTCTGTGTAAGCGCGCACGGCTCAGGATCGGTATGTATACAGAAGGTTTGCATGAACTGATATGCAAGACCGGTCCGGCAGGCTATGAAATCAACAGGCAGAGTCAGGATCGGCTCTGCCTGTTTTGCGTTTTTATAAAGATGACAAAACTGTAAGATTCAGATAAAGAAACCGTAAGATAACTGTGCTATAATAGGATCAAAAGAAGGGGAGGTATCGTTATGGAATTATTAAATGTGGAAAACCTTTGCAAGGTTTACGGCAAGGGCGAGAACGAAGTCAGGGCTGTGGACGGGGTATCGTTCAGCGTCCCGAAAGGGCAGATGGTTGCGATCATCGGCGCGAGCGGCTCCGGCAAATCCACGCTGCTGCACATGATCGGTGCCGTTGACCGCCCGACCTCCGGCAAGATCTTTCTGGACGGGCAGGATGTATTTCAGCAGAACAACAGAGAGCTTGCGATCTTCCGCAGACGGCAGGTCGGGCTGATCTATCAGTTCTATAATCTGATCCCCGTGCTGACGGCCGAGGAAAACATCATGCTGCCGGTTCTGATGGACGGCAGAAAGCCGGACAGGGAGCATCTTGAAAAGATCCTCGATATGCTCGGACTGAAAGAACGCAGGGATCATCTTCCCTCGCAGATGTCCGGCGGCCAGCAGCAGAGAGTCTCGATCGGCAGAGCATTGTTTACGTCGCCGCAGGTGATTCTTGCAGACGAGCCGACCGGCAACCTCGACAGCAAAAACAGTGCCGAGATCATGGAGCTGCTCCGCCGGTCAAACCGTGAGCTCAAACAGACGACGCTCATCATCACGCATGATGAAAAAATCGCAGAGCAATGCGACCGCATCATCGTCCTGAGCGACGGCAAGATCATTTCGGATGACGGCAATTCCGCGCAGGGGGAGGCTGACAGCAATGAGATATGAAAGCCTGCTTGCTTCCCGCTACATCAAGGCGCAGAAACGGCAGTCCGCGTTTACGGTCATCAGCATTGCAGCAGCGGTCGCGGTCATCACAATGGTTTTTGTTTTGTACAGCGTCTGCATGAACTGCCTTGAGATCAACTTTTACAGCAGTGCGCCGTATCATCTGGTATTCAATGAACTGACGGAAAAGCAGGGCGAATCGCTGGCGGATTTTCCCGAAGTCCGTTCCGTGAAGCTTGAACGCACACCGGACGGCGTTTCGGCGTATGTGCTGTTCGGCAGCGACATCGGCGACCGCGAGATCTGGCTGCAGAATGCCGCACGGCAGATCGGTGCCGGGGAAAAGTGGATGCACAGCAAGAACAACAGTATGAAAGGTGCCTATGAATGGAATGATACGCTCATGGTGTTTGACGGCATCGGTGACGGCGCGCATCTGTTCAAGCTGCGGATCTTCTGCATCTTCTTTATTTTTGCGATCCTGATCGCATTTGCGCTGCGCCTGATCATCGACACGGCGTTCGAGGTCTCGTCAAAGGAGCGCGAACGGCATTACGGCGTTCTGCAGTCGGTCGGCGCAACGCCGGAACAGATCGTCCGCATCATCACATGGGAGGGAATGCGGCTCTGCGTGACCGCCATTCCTTTGGGGCTGATCGCCGGCATCGGATTTGCCTGGCTGATGTACAATGTGCTGCTTGCGGCAGGACTTGCCGATCTCTTTCACGGCATGACGGCTGCAAAGCTTTCTCTGCCGTTTTCGGTTGACCCCAAAATGCTGCTTGTCGCGGCAGCGGTCGGCATTGTCTGGGTATTTCTCTCGGCATACGGCGTCGGAATGCGCATCATCAAAAAAGCACCGATGGAAGCGATCATCAACCGCACGAACAAAGTGGAAAAGGTCAGAAAGCGCACGCTTTCGGGGCTGCTGTTCGGCATTTCCGGCAGTATCGCTTCCCGCAATGCAAGACGGCAGAAAAAACGCTTTGCGGTCACGGTGCTGACGCTGACCGTTTCGATCACGATGTTTGCGCTGTTTTCCTCCCTGTCCGAAACAGTCGAGCGCAGCATTAACGGCTTTATCGGTCTCGCCGCAGAAGCAGACGATATTGATTTTGAATTTGAGATCGGCAATTATACCAAAGGCATCAGCAGTGCCGAAGCGGAAAAGGCACTTGCAGACAGCGGGCTGTTTGAAAACATCGGTGTGAAGATCTGGCAGGAGCTTCTGTCACCGGAGAATGGACACATCATCGTTTATTATGTCAACCGGGACGAATACAAGCGGCTTTTCGGCGCGGATGCAGCGGTCAGCTATGACGAACTGGTCAGCACCGGCGGCTATGTGTACAATGCGGACTGCAAAGATTATGCGCAGTATGCAGAGAAGGTGCAGAGCGGTTCGATGCAGGTCAGCAGCATTTACAGAACGCTGCGGGAAGATACAGACATTGCAGACGCGGATTTCGATGATCTTTACAAGAGAGCGGAAACTGAGATAAGAGAGCATTCCATTGATATCCTCGGTGCGGTCCCGATGAAAACAGGGATCAATGACTATTTTTGTTTGTTCGGCGCGGCCGAAACACATGAAAAGATCAAAGCAGAATGGTTCGGCGTGTTTTTCGGGTTTGCGGTCGCAGATTTTTCCTTTGCAGGGAGCGGCGCAGACGGTTATCGGTACAATGCGGCGGATCTGGAAAAAGCGCGTGAGTGGTTCTGGGCGCATTCGGATCTCATCAGCACACTGTCTCCTGACGACACGGATTATGAAAACTATTACAGTCTGAAGCTGAACACGCAAAGAATTATGGCGACGATCCGCGCCGGCGTGCTGATGCTGAATCTGCTGCTCGCATTTGCGGCGCTCATCAATCTGCTGAACATTATCTCGACCGGCATCGCAAACCGCCGCAGTGAGCTGGCCTCGCTGCAGTGCGTCGGCATGACCGACAAACAGCTTGACCGCATGGCGATCATCGAATGCCTGCAGTTTGCGGGCGCGGCGGCGATCATTTCTGCGCTCATCTGCGCCGTTGTGATATTCGGTTCAGAGCGCGGTCTGACGGCGTTCATCAACGCTTCCTTTGTCGAGGAGAGCGAAAAAACAAGAAAAATGCTGCGCGATCTGATCCGGATCGACCATGTCACACCGTTTGTGCGGATCGGTCTGACATCGCTGACGGCATTTGCGGCAGGCTGTGTCACCTCACTTGTCATGCTGCGGGTACAGAACAACGAAAGCCTTTCCGACCAGATCCGCGGCTCCGAAATGAAGCTTGACACGAAAAAATCGCATCTGCTCCGGAACAGCCTGCTCGTGATCGCCGGCGCAGTTGTCCTTGTGATCGCAGGACTTCGCATCTACAGCGTGATCTCCTTCAGGAACGACAGGAAAGAATACGAAAAAGCAGGCTATCTGAACCTTGTGGAATCAAACGGCTTTAAAATGAATGTTTACAGCACAGGCGCAGAACACGGAAAACATACGATTGTCGGGCTTGCGGGACAGGGCGTCAACTGTTTCCCGGTTCTCACGAAGGAGCTCAATGAACGGCTCGGCAAAGAGAATACGCTGGTCTATCCGGACCGTGCAGGCTACGGGTTCAGCGATGATTCCCTCAAAAATCAGACGCTGGAACAGGTTGTCGAGGACTACCGCGCAGGACTGAAAAACGCAGGCTTTACAGCACCTTATGTACTGATGGGGCATTCCTACGGCGACTACTATGCGCTTTGGTGGCAGGCGAAGTATCCGGATGAAGTCGAGGCAATCGTGTTTCTGGACGGCACATGGCTCACCGAAAAAGACTTCTGGATGACCTTTTCATCCGAGGAATATCCGGAAGGCGCGCTTGCGGCTGTCGGACGCCAACTGGTCGTGCGCACATGGCTTGGTCTTGACAGGCTGTTCCCGATAGAGGAAGAGGAAGAGAGGACAATGGGGTATGCGCTGTTTACAGAGAATGAACTCAAACTCTGGGAATTAAGCGATAATCGTTTCCAGACTGCCGCTAATATGTCCGAGATACTGAATGAAGGCGAGGCGGCACGTGAGCTGCGGGCGGTTTTACAGCCGACCGAAACGCCGAAGCTCTATTTCTCGACGATGTTTACCGATGAAGCGCAGGTTCGTGAATACCATGAATTCATAAAAGCTGACATCATCGCGTCCGGCCATAAACCGAAGAAGGATCCTGAAACTGCTGCAAAAGCAGAATGGCAGCGCGATGCATGGGAATATCATGATATCTACGAAAATTATCTGACACCGTTTCTGGAGCAGTGCGGGAATTGCAGGCTTGTCTCCATCGGCTGCGATCACGGCTTATTCTATGCCCGGAAGCCGGATCAGGTCGCGGATGAGATTTCGGCACTTCTGGCAGAGATCGAATAATCATACCAAGCGGACGGTTTTCCTGCCGTCCGCTTGCATTCTGTTCCGGGTTGTGCTATAATGAAACCATTGGCAGGAGGTGAACACAATGCCGAAAATCTTACTGGTTGAGGACGATGAACAGCTTGCAAAATTTCTGATGCGGTTTCTGAATTCCGAGGGATATCAGACGGACTATGCAAACGGTCAGAGGGACGCCCTGCGCTTGTTTGAGGAAAACACATATGACTGCATTCTGCTGGATATTTCGCTGAAAGACGGCAGCGGATACTCCGTCTGTGCCGCGGTCAAGGCTGCGAACGATACGCCGGTGATTTTCATTACGGCATCGGCAGACGAAGCCTGCACGGTCGCCGGATTTGAGATCGGCGCGGATGATTACATCGGCAAGCCGTTCGGCACACGGGAGCTGCTTGCCCGCATGAAAAATGTCATGCGCAGAGCACAGAAGTCCTCTCCGCTGCTGCACTGCGGCAGTGTGACGATCGACCCGATCAAGGGCATCGTATATAAAAACGGCAGCGAGCTTGCCATGTCTGCGCTGGAATACCGCCTGCTGTTGGTATTCTTCTCCAATAAAAACCAGATGCTCTCCCGTGACCGGCTCGCGGAGGAGCTGTGGTCACTGACAAAGGAGTTTGTATCGGACAATACGCTGAGCGTCTATATCCGCAGACTGCGTGAGAAGATCGAAGACGACCCGCAGGCACCGCAGATCATCATCACCGTCAGAGGCCTGGGCTATAAGGCGGTGGACGAATGAGAGCGAAAAAACGCCGGCTGATCCATATTCTCATGACCGCAGCAGGCGCAGGATTCTGCGCGTTTTTCAGTATTCCGTGCGCCGCGGCAGTCATCGTCATGTCTGCGGCATTTCTCATTTTCTATGAGAGCATCTTCTCACACAGACGCGATCAGGTCATGAACCTGTGCGATGATATTGACTGTATCCTGCGATGCGATGACCGGATCTCTTTTGACGAATATAAGGAAAGCGAACTGAGTGTGCTTTCTTCGGAGATCCATAAAATGACGATCCGTCTCCGCGAGCAGAATGCGGCGCTTCTGACAGAAAAGCAGTTTGCAAAGGAAGCGCTGGAGGATATTTCGCATCAGCTCCGGACGCCGCTGACTTCGGTGATGATGATACTCGGTCTGATGAACGATACGGAACTGTCAGAAAAGGAGCGTACAGAATATCTGCGTGACCTGTATGAACTGCTCGCACGCATGAAATGGCTGATCGAAACCATGCTGAGCCTGTCGCGGATCGAAGCGGACGCTGCGAAATTTGCAAAGGAACCTGTTGTATGCCGCGAGCTGATCGCGCAGTCGGTTGAAACCGTATCGGTCACCGCGGAATTAAAGGGCGTGGAACTCCGGACGATCATCGACGGAGAGCCTGCACTGATCGGGGATATTCATTATACATCGGAGGCGATCGTGAATCTGCTGAAGAATGCGATCGAGCATACGCCCTCCGGCGGAACGGTGACCGTCACGGCAAAGGGCAGCAATATCGCGGCAGAGATCACGATCACCGATACCGGCGAAGGGATCCCCGAAGCGGAACTGCCGCACATCTTTGATCGGTTTTACCGCTCCTCCGAATACACGAAAAACGGATTCGGCATCGGACTTGCATTTGCAAAGCGCGTGATCTCGGCGCAGGACGGAAGTCTGAGAGCCGCAAACGTCAAGCCCCACGGTGCGGAATTTACGATCCGTTTCTATCATAGTGCAGTATAAAACAGGCAGGTGCTTATCAACATCTGCCTGTTCTGTTTACAGCATTTCTCTTATACTTTCGGATTTGATTCTGTATATCCGCAGCCGTCAGCTTTCTGCGTATCCGGATATCCGGATGCCGCACCAAAAAGGGTACCGATCAACCGATCAGTACCCTTTTTGGTGCTACATTATGAAGCATCGCTTTCGCCCTCGGAGTAGCTGAGATCGGGGATCTCGGGCTCCTTGGCGCGGCTGAACTGTGTTTCGTAAAGCTGCGTATAAACGCCGCCCTTCCCGACAAGCTCATTATGCGTACCGCGCTCTGCAATCTGACCGTCCTGAATGACAAGGATCTCGTCCGCGGCAAGGACGGTCGAAAGCCGGTGTGCGATCAGAATACTCGTTCTGGTCGCGATCAGCGGCTCGATCGCATCCTGAATCTTCTGCTCGGAGATCGAATCCAGCGCAGAGGTCGCCTCATCGAAGATCATCAGCGCGGGGTCTTTCAGCAGAATGCGTGCAATGGAAATGCGCTGTTTCTCGCCGCCGGAAAGCTTCAGGCCGCGGTTGCCGACGACCGTATCGAGCCCCGTTTCCTGTGATGAAACAAAGTCGTAGATGTTCGCCTGTTTGCAGGCGTCGATCAGCTCCTCCTCGGTCGCATCCGGCTTTGCATAGAGCAGATTGTCGCGGATCGTGCCGTTAAAGAGGTAGGTCTCCTGACTGACGATGCCGATGTTTTTCCGCAGGAACGCAAGGTCAAGCTTGCGGACGTCGGTGCCGTCAAAGAGCACCCGGCCGTCAATGACATCGTAAAGGCGCGGGATCAGGTTGATGAGCGTGCTCTTGCCGGAGCCCGAAGGCCCGACGATCGCGAAGCATCTGCCCTGCTCCAGCTTGAAACTGATATCCTTGAGGATCTCGCGCTCCGGGTCATAATGGAAGCGCACATGCTGGAACTCGACCTCGCCGCGCACGGTGTCGGGCGTGATCGCATCCGGTGCGTTCTCGATCTCCGCAGGCATATCGTAATACTCGAAAATACGCGTAAACAGAGCCATGGAGCGGATCCAGTCCACCTGAATGTTCAGCAGCTGATTGACCGGGCCGTACATCTTGCCGAGCAGCGCGACCAGCACGGTGATCTGACCGACCGTGACGGTCTCGTCGATCTCCATCATGATGACGCCGCCGACCAGATAGATCAGCATCGGGCCGATGTTCGTGAAGGTGTTGAGCGCCATGCGGAACCAGCGGCCTGCCATGCTCTCGCGGATGTTCAGGCGGATCATGTTCCGGTTGACCTTCTCGTACTTCTCGTATTCCTTCTGTTCCATGCCGAACAGCTTGACAAGGAGCTGACCGCTGACGGACAGCGTCTCATTGAGAATGCCGTTGATCTCGTCGCTGCACGCCTGCGATTCCTGCGTGATCGACCAGCGGGTCCTGCCGGCACTGCGCGTCGGGATCGTGAACAGCGGCACGACCAGAACGCCGACCAGCGCGAGCAGCCAGTTCTCGCGGAACATGATGACCAGCGCGACGATCAGCGTGATCGAATTGGAGATGATGCTGGTCAGCGTACCGGTGATGATCTGCTGCACGCCGGAAATGTCGCTTGTCATGCGCGTGATGATATCGCCCTGATTGTTCGTGGTAAAGAACCGCTGCGACATCTTCTGCAAATGGATGTACATGGCGTTGCGCATATCGTAGGTGATGTGCTGCGCGATCCATGTATTGAGGTAGCTTTCGCCGATGCCGATCAGGTTCGCGAGCAGCGTCACGCCGAACGACAGCAGGATATACAGAATGAGCTTCTGCATATTCTTCGCGATGAGGCCTTCATCGACGATGCGTCCGGTCAGCACGGACGGCAGCAGCGTCAGAACTGCGGAAACCAGAATGGCCAGCAGCACAAGCGCCATTTGCTTCTTATAGGGCTTCAGATACGAAAAAATGCGAAGCAGCAGTTCTTTCGTGACCTTCGGCTTGTTCTTCTTCTCTTCCTCGGTCAGAACGCCGGGGCCGAGTCTCCCGCCGGGCGGTGGGGGCATAAGCGATCACTCCTTTTCAGAAATCTGTGATTTCCGTCGCCTGAAACGCTGTCAGGAATGCCATGCGTCATTCAGGAAGTTCACGCGGTTCGTCAGCCACTCCGCAAGGAAGTCCGCGGCTTCGGCCTGCGTTTTACAGTGTCTCGCGGGTCTGGAAAGCTCCTGCTTGAACGCACCGTTCTCGATGATGTTGTTCCACTTGGCGTAATTGCGGTCAAAGGCAGCGGCGTACATTTCCTTGTCCTTGCCGACCTGCTCGATCGCGCGGGTGAATACGCCGTTATCATAGGCACGCGTCCACTTCTCGCGGATCACATCCTGATACCAGTCCTCGAACATCAGCACGGCCAGCCACGGGTTGATCGTCTCATAGACGAAGCTGTCCACGTCCGGCACGATGCTGCCCGCATAGAATCCGGTGCCGTCAATGCAGCGATCCTTCGTACCCATCGAGGAATCGAAATCCCACGGTGCCTCAAAGGTCAGCCGCCTGTCGCCGTCGGGGCCGAAATCAACATCCATATAGAAGCTCGACCAGTAGATATCGGCATCGCAGGTCAGCTCCGCAATGATGTAGGCATCGGCAAGGGAATCGATATTGACGACCTTTTCGACCGCCTGCTGCGGGGTCAGATCGTCCGTCTCGCTGATCTTTGTATAATCCGCATTGAACTGATACGCCTTGTCCTCGTAGGCCGCCGCGTACATGATTTTATAGACATTGTTGACATAATCCGCAATGAAGTCATGCTGCTCCTGCGAATAGATATCGCTCTTGATCGTCATGCCGACATCCTTCTTGTCGTCTCTTTCGGATTCCGGCAGGCATCTGATCGTGCGCTTGCCCTCGCCGCCGTCGTAGGAGCGGAGCGGCGCATTGTCGGCGTAGTCCACATGGAACTGATTGAGCGGCTCCTCATTGGCAAAGTAGCCGTCAAATTCGAGCAGATAGCCGATATCCGTGCCCTGATAATCCTTCTCCGGCTCGGTGATATTGACATGGTGCTTGCCGACCGAGACCGGCTCTGTGAGCAGATACACGCCCCAGTATTCGCCGTTGACCGTGACCTCGGTCAGCGCGGCGTCGGAGACATAGAGCCCGTCCGGCTTCAGGATCTCTCCTGCAATGGCCAGCGCGGTCTTGTCGCGCAGCATGGAGCCGTCCTTGTATTCCGCGAGCAGCAGCCAGTTTTTGAAGGCTTCTCCCTCTGCAAGCCCGTAAAGCGGGGTCTTTTCGGCAAATTTGATCTTGAGCGGCTTTTTCGGATAGTTGGTCGTCCAGTTGCCGCGCACCTTGACGTCCGCGTCGGCGGGTGCCATGACGGCACTGTCCTTCGGGTCGGTCAGATAAACCCTGCACGGCTCATAGTAGGGTTCGGGTGGCATGACGTAATTCGGCGTCCATGTCGCGACCAATGAGGAAACATGCCGCACGACCGGCTCGGTGATGAAGTCCATGACGTTCGGGTCCTTGCTGACTGTGTCAATGACGATCATCGGCATATTATCATCGACTGAGATGTCCGGCTGTGCAGGCGGTACTGTACTGTCAGACGGTCTTTCCGATGCGGCAGTCTGCTGCGGCGCAGATGATTCGCCGTTCTGCTGCGGTTTCCCGTTTCCCCCGTAGCTGCATCCGCAGAGCACAGAGCCGAGCAGCAGCGGCAGCAGCATTTTCTGATATGATTTCATAATGTTCCTCCTGTTATCGGCGCGGAATGACCGCACCTTTTCTATGATATACAACTCAGGAGTGTGTTTTCGTTCACTCGTGCAAAATGTTTATATTATAACGAAATGCGGGTGCCCAATTCCCGCTGATTCCGCCGCTTATCATCATACCAGATTTCCGCAGATTTGTCAATCTTTTGAGCGGATAAATCAGGACAATTCGTACCGGCGGTGTGCGGATCCGGCCTCTCCGCATCATTGCAAAGCATAGGAAAAAGCACCGCGTACCCGTACCGTACGCGGTGCTTTCAAGAATGCTGTCAGTCAGCACCCCGGAGCCATTCTGCCAGCTTGATAAGGTCGTTCCGGTCAATGCCGCCGTTTCCGTCAAAATCGGCATTTGCATACGCCGTATCTGTCAGCATGTTCTGCTTCAGCAGATGCCGCTTCAGAAGCGTCAGGTCGCGCGCGTCGATCACATTGTCACAGGAAACATCACCGAGGATCGTCGGATCGGGCGGGTCAATGATGATCGCCTGCTCCTTTACGATCACCGTATAATTCGTGACGGTGCCGGTCATGCCGTTCGTGCCGAGCGTGATCTCCGTGCCGCGCGGGAAATCCTGCTGCCAGATGCCGTAGGTCACATTGTCGGTGCTCTCAACGGAAAGCCCGGTGTCCGTATAAGCGGACATCCATGCAGGCAGATTCTGATTCCGCTTGTCCATGACGATAAACACAGAAATATCGTCCGCGGCGGTGAATTTCGCAAGGTCGCCGCTGATCTTTTTGCCGTCGCAGGGCGTGACGATCTGCTCTGCGCCTTCAAACTCCTGCGGCAGCGTCCGGAACGCGTAGTCTCTGTCGGTGTAGAGCTTTGCATCCAGCGGCATATTCGGGAGAATCTTCCACTCGTACATATAATCCAGCGGTTTCAGATCCTTGACCAGTATGCCGCTGACCGGTTCGATCTCCGGAAGCTGACCGCCGTTCAGATAATACGGCACCCATGCGCCGAGATAGGTCTGCGTATCAAGCCCGTTTGCGGAATACTGCACCGTGCCGCGCACTCTGCTGCCGGTGTTGACCGGCTGGCCGTTGCAGGTCGTGCCGTATTCCTTGAACTTTGCGTTTTCCGGCTGATTGCCGCTCATGGACGTCCAGCCCGCGCCGGTGATGATGCCCTCATACTGCAGCTGCGTGTTGACGAACGCCACATCCGCGGATGCGCCCCACGGTCTGCCGAAGTAGCCCGCCGCGACCGGCAGCGAGCCCTTTGTCACGCGGCAGCCGGTGAACAGCGTCTGCTTCTTGTCCTTCATCGCGGTGATATAGCCGCCGACACCGCCGGAGCTGTAGCCCTTGAACCGCAGCTCGCAGGCATCGAATACGTAGGTGCCGTTCTGCCCGAAGATATAATCGGTGTTGCCCTCGATCGTGCAGCCCTTGAAATAGCCGATGCCGCCGCCGATATAGAGCGTATCCTGACTGCTCAGGAAGGTGCAGTTCAGAAACTCCGTGTAATCGGATTCGATCGCGAGTGCCGCGGCGCGCTCCGTCGCGGACTTCTGCTGTACATCGGCACCCTTCTGCCGCCGGAAGTTGATGCTCTGGCTGCTGGAGACCTCAACGCCGTCCGCGAGCTCCTCGTCGGTGACATAGCGGTTGAAGGAGTTTTCAAAGGTGATGTTCTCCGCGCGGAAGAACTTGGAGCCCGAACGCAGCCGCACCGAGCAGCCCCAGCGTTGTGTCGGCTCATTTTTGGCATTCTTTGCGCGGGCGGCATCGGCACTGTATTCGCCGCCGCTGCCGACGCTGTAATATTTATACCCGATGCCGTAGTACCAAGTCAGCGTGACCTGCTTTGACGGATCGTCGTTGACAAAGCTGATATACGGCGTGTTGACCGTGACCTGCTCGCGGTAGGTGCCGGGCGCAATGTGGATCGTCACGCGGTCGTTTTCGGATGACGGATTCCGCTGTGCGGCCGCACTGACCGCCGCATTGACGGTGCTGTAATTTCCCTGCTTATCGGCATAGCCGACATACAGGTCTGTACCCGCGGCCTGTGCCGGGATTGCCGGAATTGCCGTCAGGATCAGGACGGCGGCACAGCAGGCAGCGGTCTGTTTTTTCAGCTGCATTCAGATTCCCCCTTTATATATATGGTATCTTTCTTTATTGTATCACAGAATTGCTGCGGACACAATACCCAAAAGTTCACTTTGACTGTATAATTGTCCCCCCTTGCTGTCGGCAGGGCCGACAGCCGTTTTCCTCCGGGCGGGCAGCCCCCGCTGGCATTTCCCTCCGGGCGGGGAGCCCCCGCTGGCGATTCCCTCCGGGCGGGCAGCGCCCGCTGGCGATTCCCTCCGGGGGCGGTGAGCGAACCGCTCCCTTTTTTCGCGATACACGCCGCTGATCGCGGCTTCTGTTAGGTTACTTCTCCCAATGCTGAAGCCCGCCGCAAGCCTCCCCTGAAAGGGGAGGTGTCGGCGTTAGCTGACGGAGGGGTCGGGCAGCCGCCGCCGCGGGGCGGCTTCTTTGGCTTTGCTGCTCCCAATGTTAAAGCCCGCCGCAAGCAAACCGGCAATCCTTATTTCAGTGAATAATGAATAACGAAGAATGAAAAGTGAATAACGACCTCGGGAGATGCCCATACTCACAGCGCGTAAACCGAACGATACGCAAGGCTGAAAACAGCCATACAGACAAAGGCATGCGGTGCGCCGAAAAGAGAGGAGAGGGTAAGGAAAGAGGGAGCGCGCAGGGGAGAACCTTAGGGAGAGGGGAGACCGGAGCGCAGCGACGACTTCCCTCGCCCTATGGTTCTTCCCCTCGCATTTGCGCCCCGCGCCCAGCCAAATCATACAACCGGACAAAAAGATAAAGCGAGGATGCCTATGCAACATAAGAGTGAATAATGAATAACGAAGAATGAAAAGTGAATAACGCAATTCCGAGAGATGCCCCCCCGTTCCGCAAAATTTTCATCTCGCCCCCATTGCAATGATGCAGAAAATATGCTATAATATTTCCAACATTGCTGATGAACGGCAGCAGTGCAAACACCACGACTGACACCAGAGGAGGGAAAACTTATGAAAAAACAATTTGCATTCTTAACAATACTCATGACGGCGGCATCCCTGACAGCCTGCGCAGCGAAAACGCCCGCCGATCAATCCGCACCGATCCCGGCCGAAACCGCCGCCGTGACAGCCGCAGCGGATCACAGCGAGCCGGAAGCCGGCAGCGATCACGGGGACTGGCTCAGCAAAGCCTGCGGTACATGGATCATTGACATGGACGGCGATCAGTGCGAGCTTCGGATCGAAAGCAGCGATGAAGCGTATCTCCGGCTCACGATCGACGCGACCCACGATTTTTATTTCGACGCAGACGAAAGCTTCCACTGCAGCGGCAACACCGTCCCGAAGGACGGCTACAGCTTTGAGAACGGCAAGTTCTCATTCAGCCACAACGGCAGGAGCATTCTGGAAATGGAAAAGCTCGACGGCTCCGACAGCATCTTCGGCGAATTCAAGCTGACCGGCGGAAGCTATCGGGAGATCTACGAAGGCTCCGACACCGTCATTGACAGCATCGTCATGACGGTCAAAGAGGACGAAACGCTGGCAACTGCCGATCAGGTCATCTCGCTGTTTGCGCTGACCGCGGACACGATCACTATGAATCCCGGCTCGACCGATGAAGCAAAGACCGCACCCTATGTCATTGAGGACAACACGCTCAAAATCAACCCGGGTACGGAAAATGAGCGCGACTATCTGCGCAAACAGTAAGGCGCACTGAAAAAGGATCGAATACGGAAAAGCTGCTGGCTGTTCAGGCGGACGGCCGGCAGCTTTTTGATACGGAAACGAAATCACGGAAATGATTGCATTTTTTTCTGTAATATGCTATACTTATTTCAGATGTGCCGGAGCACCGGCAGGAAGATCGGCAGATACGGAGGAAACCATGAGAAAATTCAGAATCACGGCACTGCTGACCGCGCTTTCGGCGGCGGCCTGCTGTTTATCCGGTACCGCCGTATCCGCGGTAGGGGATGCGGATGCAAGCGCACTTTGCAGATATCTGCGGTGTGAGCCGGATGCGGATACTGCGCAGTATCAGGCGTGGGAACAAAACGGCGACAGCGTACTCGATGCGCGCGACCTGACACTGATCAAGCGTGCGCTGCTCACACCGCAGACGCAGCCGCCCGCCGACAGAAAGCTCGTATTCAGCGAGGAATTTGACGGCGATGCGGTCGATCTGCGCAAATGGAGTTATGACCGCGGAAACTGGAAGCTCGATAAGGACGGCAATTATATTACGAACGGCTGGGGCAACAACGAGCAGCAGTTTTATACCGAAAACAATGCGTCCGTCAAAGACGGCGTGCTGACGATCGCGGCAAGGCATGAAAGCTACACCGACGAAAAGCAGGGGAGCTACGAATACACCTCTGCCAAGCTGACCACGGCACAGAAATTCTCCGTGACCGGCGGCAGGATCGAGGTGCGCGCCCGCTGCGATGCGGGCAAGTCGCTCTGGCCTGCGATCTGGATGCTGCCCGAGGATGAGCTCTACGGCGGCTGGGCGGCCTCCGGCGAGATCGACATCATGGAGGGCTGGGGCAGTACGCCGGAGAAAATCTGCGGTACGATCCATTTCGGCGGCACATGGCCGGATAACCGGTATCTGACTGCCGACTACAATTTCCCGGCGGGGACTTCCGCCGCGGACTGGCATGTTTATGCGGTCGAATGGAAGCGGAACTGCATTCAGTGGTTCGTGGACGGCCAGCTCTACAGCACGCAGACCGAATGGTTCGCAGACGGCTATGAACGTCCCGCGCCGTTCGATCAGGATTTCTATCTCATTCTGAATCTGGCCGTCGGCGGACAGTTTGACGGCATTGACGGCATTTACGGCGACCCCGCGACCTTTGCGGACGGCGAAAAGCAGTTCCAGATCGACTATGTGCGCGTCTACGAGCCGGAGGAGGATTTCATGCGGACATCGTGGCCGTCTCTGCCGCTGGAGCTCTATACAGAGGGCGCGGACGCAGAATTGCACAATTCCGACCACGGAACGGCGGTCACGGTCCGCAGCACCGGCGAAAAGGAATACGCGGTCATGGCACTGCGGCGCGGCATTGACGTCCGGGCAAACACGGCCTATCAGGTTGTTTTCGATGCGTCCTGCGATCAGCCGCGGGACATGGTCGTGACGCTGGAGGACAGTGCCTATAACCGGCTGCTCGAGCAGAAGATCACGCTGACGCCCGAGGCAAAGCACTATGCGCTTGCGGTCACGGTCCCGTCCGATATGGCGGCTGATCTGAAATTCCAGCTCGGCAGCATCGGGGATGCGGCGTCGCTCCCGGCACATACCGTTACGCTGACAGACGTCAGATTTCTGCCGAAACAATAACGGGGTATACACATGACAAATACAAATAAAACGAGTAAAACGAAAGCCGTCCTGCTGGCCTGCGGGATCGCACTGGCCGGTATCCTGCTGCACAGGCTGGGCGGCTTTCTGATCCGGAAGCTCCCGATCGAGACCTACTGGTATCAGCGGCTGCTCATCCAGACGGTCAGCGCGCTGCTGTCCGTCGGCTGGCTGTTCCTGTTCCGGAAGCAGTTTGTCCTGCGGGAAAAGGGAAAACCGTTCCGCAGCTACTGGATCCCTGTGCTGTGCGTGCTGCTTTACTGCACAGTCGTAACGCTCCGGCAGTTCTTTTCACAGAAGGGCGTACTGCGTCCGGTGCCGGAGATCATTGCCTACTGCCTGACGATTCTGCTGGTCGGCGTTTCCGAGGAGCTGCTGCACCGCGGCGTCATCCTGAATATCCTGACGGCGGCCTTCGGGACAAAGACCTTTTCCGGCGCGGTGATCTCCTGTTTCATCTGCGGAACGCTGTTCGGCCTGATCCATTTCTTCAACGTCTTTTCCGGGATCGCGCTCTCTGCAGTGACCGTGCAGGTGATCGGCGCGACCGGTGCGGGCTGGCTGCTCAGTGCGGTCTATCTGCGCAGCCGGAACATTTGGCTCATGATTTTGCTCCATGCATTCGTGGATTTCGGCAGCATGTGCGCGCAGGGCTTCTTTGCCGGAGACGGCACGGTCGAAAGCGCGATCGGCTCGAATGCATCCCCGGAGATCACCGGGATCGTGCTGATCTTCTCCGCGATCGTTCAGCTGACGTTTTTCGGCGGGATCTCTTTGCTGCTGCTGCGGAAGTCCGCAATGGGCTATCCGGAGGAACCGGCCGCGCAGTAAAAAAATTCGTGCTGATACTTGCATCTTTTGCAAAAATATAGTATAATAAAACCGTTGTGGTATGCGAAGGCTTATCATACGTCAGATCAGTCAGGAGTAAAAGCATGGAAAACGGAATGTATCTCATCGCAGGAAAACGCATCCTTGTGCAGTCAATCTGGCCGGATGTGCACCGCTTCTGCGCGGACTACCGCACCGAGGACGGCACGCCGGATCTTACGGTCACGGTCACACAGGAGCAGATCGAATTTGAGCGCGAAAAATCCCGGAGGGAGCGCGCTGCGGAGGGTCTGCCGCCGCTCAATTCATCGGATGCGTCACTGGAGGAGCTTGCGGTCTACCGCAGGATCGCCGAGAAAATGCCCGATTACGATACGATCCTCATGCACGGCTCGCTGCTTGCGGCGGACGGCGAGGGCTATCTGTTCACGGCAAACTCCGGCACCGGAAAATCCACGCATACAAGGCTCTGGCGGGAAATGCTCGGAGACAGGGCGGTCACGGTCAACGATGACAAGCCGCTCTTTGCGGTCGGCGAAACCGGCGTCACCGGCTACGGCACGCCGTATAACGGCAAGCACCGGCTCGGCTGCAATATGTCCGTCCCGCTCAAAGCGATCTGCATTCTGACACGCGCCGCGGAAAACCGCATTGTCCGCATCACAAAGGCCGAGGCCTATCCGATGCTTCTGCAGCAGGTCTATCGCCCGCAGGATGCGGGACAGATGAAAAAAACACTGACGCTGCTCGACCGGCTCGCGGCACATACCGCGTTTTACCGGCTGGGCTGCAATATGGAACCGGAAGCGGCAGAGGTCGCTTACAACGGAATGAAAGGCGGAACAGTATGAAACTGAACAGCGGATTTATTTCTCACGATGACGGTGATGACAAGCTGCTTGTCTCCACCGGCGGAACGAAATTCTCCGGCATGGTGCGGAGCAACGGTACGGCCGGCTTCATCATCACCTGCCTCGAAAACGAGACGACCGAGGATGAGATCGTCGAGAAGATGCTCGCGGAATACGATGCACCGCGCGAGGTCATCGCATGCGATGTGAAAAAGGTCATTGAGCAGCTCAGAGGCATCGGAGCGATTGACGGATAATGGGCAGAGAACAGTTAAAAGAGCTGGAAGCGCACGGAAAATATCTGAGCTCCCCGAAGGGAATCAGCATGTGGCCGATGATTGTGCAGGGCAGAGATGCCGTCCTGATCGAGAAGCTGAAGGAGAAGCCGAAGCGGTATGATCTTGTGGTCTATACGCGCGGAGAAGCGCAGGGCGTCATTCACCGCGTGATCCGGTTCCGGGAGAGTGACGGAAAATACATCATCTGCGGCGACAACTGCTGGAGCCTTGAGATCGTGGCACCGGAGCAGATCAACGGCATTGTCACAGAGTTCTGCCGCAAGGGCAAATGGTATCCGGTCAGCGATCTGCGCTACCGGATCTATGTGCATATATGGACGGATCTGCTGGTTTTCCGCAGACCGCTGTTTTATGTCCGTGACCGTGTGAAAAAACGTCTCGGAAAGGCGACGCGGTAATGAAAAACGGAACGATAAAATGGCTCTGGCAGGTCACGGGAAAGCAGAAGCTCTATGTTGCGCTGCTCATGATCCTGAACGGTGCTTACGGCGGCTCCGGCGTGCTTTACGCGCTGCTGCTGCGCAATATCGTGGACAGTGCGACGAAGCATGACAACAGCGGTTTTACCCGGAATGTGCTGCTGATCGTGTCGCTGGTAGCAGCACAGATCACAGTTTACGGATTGATGTACCGGCTGGATGAGCTCTGCCGCGCAGGCATGGAAAACCGCTTCAAAAGGCGGCTCTTTCACAGCATCCTGACAAGGGATTTCGGCGCGGTCAGTGCGGTGCATTCCGGCGAGTGGCTCAACCGCCTGACCAATGACTGTCAGCTCGTCGCGACGAATTTCACCGACATCCTGCCGGGTGTGTTCGGTATGGCGATCAAGCTGATCAGCGCGGCGGTCATGCTGATCGTGCTCGACAGACGGTTTGCAGCGATCCTGCTGCCGGTCGGCATCGCGGTGCTGCTGATCACGCATTTCTGCCGCAAGCCGCTGAAGCGTCTGCACAGACGGATCCAGGAGGCGGACGGCAGACTGCGCATCTTTCTGCAGGAACGGCTCGGCTCGCTGATGATGCTGCGCACCTTCGCGGCGGAGGAGCAGACCGAATCCGCTGCGGCGGAGAAAATGGCGGCGCATAAGACCGCCCGCATGAAGAAAAACAACTTTTCCGTCATGACGAATGTCGGATTTCAGATCGGTATGCAGGGCATGTATCTGATCGGCGTCTGCTACTGCGGCTACGGCATTCTGCACGGGCTGATCTCATTCGGTACGCTGACGGCGGTCACGCAGCTCATCACGCAGATCCGCGCGCCGTTCTCCAATATCACCGGCTATCTGCCGAAATACTACGCGACCATGGCCAGCGCGGAGCGTCTGATCGAGGTCGAGTCCTTTGAACCGGACTGCGAAAACGAGACGAAATCGCTTGATGATATTCTGGCCTGCTACGACGGAGAACTGGAAGCCTTCGGGCTGCGGAATGTCGATTTTACTTACTATGCGGCGACGGATACCGTGACGGAGCAGTCCAAGGAGGATATGCCGCTGGTGCTGCGGAACATCTCTCTCGAGGTGCGGAAAGGGGAGTACGCTGCCTTTACCGGACAGAGCGGCTGCGGCAAATCAACGGTATTGAAGCTGCTGATGTGCGTCTACAAGCCGGACACCGGCGAGCGGTATGTCGCCTGCAGGGGCGGGGAGCAGCTCCTCGACGGCGCATGGCACAGGCTGTTTGCCTATGTGCCGCAGGGCAATCAGCTCATGCGCGGCACGATCCGCGAGATCGTTGCCTTTGCCGATCCTGACGCGATGAACGATGATGACCGGATCCAGCACGCGCTGAAGATCGCCTGTGCGGATGCGTTCGTTAATGCACTGGAACAGGGCGCGGACACCGTGCTCGGCGAGCGCGGAACAGGGCTCTCCGAGGGGCAGATGCAGCGCATTGCCGTTGCAAGAGCGATCTTTTCCGGCAGCCCGGTGCTCGTGCTCGACGAGGCGACCAGCGCACTCGATGAGGCGACCGAGCGTCAGCTGCTCGACAATCTCCGCGAAATGACCGATAAAACAGTGCTGATCGTGACGCACCGTCCGGCGGCACTCGATATCTGCGACCGCATCTTCCGGTTTACGCCGGAGGGCGTGACAACAGTGTGATGATGAAAATCCCGCTTCCCGGATTGTGTTCGGGAAGCGGGATTTTGCTGTGCGCAGCCCATTCTGGATCATCGCGAAGCGATACCGCTTACGCCGGAAGTGTATACACCTTTTCGATGATCTCCGGCGGGGCGGGAGTTCCGGCGTTTTCGTCCCAGCCGAAGCCGTCTGCAAGACCGCCGGTCTCAAACCGCACGGTCACGGTTTTGCCGTCAGACTCCCATGTGTACTGTGCATCTCTGATAACGTGCGAATTTTTGTAGATCACCAGCTTGACCTCGTCCTCCGGCCGGATGAGGATGCCCTTTTTCGTATAGACATGGATGAAGCTGCCGTATTCGTCCTCCTGCAGCAGGATGGCGCGGTTCGGGTCATTGCCGAGCACCGCAAACTGCGTTTTCCGGTAATCCGAAAACGTCATTCCGATGACAGCGATGAACAGCACCGCCAGGATCCCGACGAAAATGCCGTACTTCCGGCACGAGCGGATGCGTTCCTGCTTCAGCTCCGGATCATCGGTCTTTCGGATATTCCGGATGCGGCGGAAGATCTCAGTTATCCAGATCACGATCAGCACAAGCTGATTCGCATCGCTGACGCGCCAGATGCAGCCCGCAAAATATAACCTGCTTTTCGTATGTCCAAGCCAGATCAGGGCGGCCAGATATGCAACGAGAATAATGATCCAGAATATCGCAGATGCGATCGTTTTGCCCTTTGCTGTGCTTTTTTGTTCTGCCATGACTGTCTCCTTTCATGATGCTGTCGGGTATGCTTTCAGTGCGGCAGGGGAATCTCTGCCCGTATCAAAAAGGACGCCAATCTCAGCATCAGCGTCCTTTCGTCGTGTGTTCAGATTGCCTTGAGTGCTCCCGCGGTCCGGACGGAGTTCCTTCTCTTAAACTGCGTCCTGCTCCTGATGCGGGACATGCTCATTCTGCGTGATCGCGCACTTTTCGATCTCTGCGCCGAGTGCCCGCAGCTTGCCCGCCATATCCTCATAGCCGCGCTCGATATGGAAAATCTCCTCGATCGTTGTGACGCCCTGTGCAGCCAGTCCGGCGATCATCAGCGCCGCACCCGCACGCAGGTCGCAGGCTTTGACCGGTGCACCCGTCAGAGAGCCCGTGCCCTCGATGACCGCGACCTTGCCGTCCACCTGAATATCCGCGCCCATTCTGCGCAGCTCATCAACATACTGGAACCGCTGCTCGGAGACGCCCTCCTTGATCATGCTGGTGCCCTCCGCCAGACAGAGCAGTGCAGAGATCTGCGGCTGCATGTCAGTCGGGAAGCCCGGATGCGGGCGCGTCTTGATGCTCGTCTTGACGAGCGGGCCGTCCACGGAAACACGCACGGCGTCGTCGAACTGCTCGATCTTCACGCCGATCTTTTCCATGACGCTGATAATGGATTCCAGATGCTTCGGAATCACGTTCTTGACAAGCACATTGCCGCCGGTCGCAGCAGCAGCGACCATATAAGTGCCGGCCTCGATCTGATCCGGAATGACGGCATAGCTGGTACCGCGGAGATATTTCACGCCGCGGATCTTGATCGTATCGGTGCCTGCGCCCATGATCTCTGCGCCCATGGAGTTCAGGAAACTCGCAAGATCGACGATATGCGGCTCCTTTGCGGCGTTCTCGATGATCGTCAGGCCGTCCGCCTTGACAGCGGCAAGGATCGCGTTCATCGTCGCGCCGACCGTTACGCAGTCGAAGAAGATCTGGTTGCCCTTCAGACCGTTCTGCGTGGTGATATCGACCATGCCGCGGTCAACCTTGCAGGTTGCGCCCAGCTTGGCAAACGCCTTCAGGTGCTGGTCGATCGGGCGGTCGCCGAGCGGACATCCGCCGGGCATCGAAACGCGGCAGTATCCGAATTTTCCGAGCAGTGCACCCATGAAATAATAGGACGCACGCATTTTTCTCGCTTTTTCATACGGGACGCAGTAACTCCTGACGCCGCGGGTGTCGATCTCATAGGTATGCGGGGCCAGATATTTCACGGTCGCACCGAGCTCCCGCAGAATATCAAAGCAGATATCCACATCACTGATCTCCGGCACGTTCTCCACGATGCACGGCTCATCTGCCAGAATTGCTGCCGGCAGGATTGCCACGACCGCATTTTTCGCGCCGCTGATCTCGACCTCTCCGCGCAGTGCCCGTCCGCCTTTGATGACAAATTTGTTCGGTGTCTTCACGGCATGTTCTCCTTGTTCCTCACATTGTAATTGTATGGATTCACGCAGTGCCCCGTTTTTTTTATTTGTTTCGGACACTGCAATCTTTTCCGTTTCCAAAATGACTCCATCATCCTTCATCTTGTAATCCGGCGGAGTCTCCTGTGATTGCTCCGCCCTCCGCATTGAGCCAATGCGGTGCCGCGCCGTCATACTGTGTGACGACCGCCTTTTCGATCCGCACCGCAGACTTCGGCTTATCGTTCTCGTCCGTCGGCACCTTCTGAATGTCGAGCACATACTCCATGCCGTCAAAGACCTGGCCGAAGATCTCGTGCTGACCGTCCAGATGCGGCGTGCCGCCGACTGCCTCATAGAGGCTCTGGATCTGCGGGGTAAACGTATAACCCATTGCATTCAGCTGGGAAAAATATTCTGCTTCGGGAATGGTGCCGGTGACGATAAAGAACTGCGATTTGTTCATTTTATCCTGACCGACTGCATAGGAAACCGCGCCGGTCACATGATTGAGCCGCGGCGAAAGCGTCTGTTCAAATCCGACAGAGCTGCCCCATGCGTCAATGCCGCCGGTGCCGTTGCCCTTCGGGTCGCCGCCCTGAATCATGAAGCCGTCGATCACGCGGTGAAAGATCAGCTCATCGTAATAGCCTTCTCTGACCAGCTTGGTGAAGTTTTCCACGCCCTTCGGGGACTGCTCCGGGAACAGGCGGATCTTCACATCGCCGTAATTCTCGATCGTCATCACGACGATCTCCTCGCCCTTTTCGGGCATCGTATAATTCAGACTGCCGCCTTCTCCGAAATCGACGGCATTCTGCTCCATCACATCGGGATCCAGCACGACATGCTTTTTCTCGCACGCAGTCATCATCATGACCGCCGTGCAGCAGCACAGAACGGCTGCAGCCAGAAGTCTTTTCTGCATTGTAAAAACTCCCTGTTTCGGTCTCGCAGGGGCGCACTCAGGCACACTGCGCTCAAGTTTAAGTATATTATAGCACGTTTTTTGCTATTTGTAAAGTGAAAATTTACAATTCTGTCATCTTTTTCCAAGAAAAAATCGTTACACAAGTAATGATTTATGTCAAAACACAGAAAACGCTTGCATTTTCAGCGTTCTGTTTCAAAATAATGCACAAAACAAATTATTTCACGGTTGAAATCCGTTGTCTGCTTCAAAATACCCCCGGAACCGCTCACGGAAGCGTCACGATCTCGACGGAATTGATCCTGATCTCATCCTTCGGGCGGGTGACGTCCACGCCGTCCGCGACAGTCTCGCTGTCGCCGACCTCTGCGCCGGTGATCGCATCGAGCACATCAAAGCCGTCGGTCAGCTGCCCGAACACGGTCAGCTGCTGCGCGTAATTCGGGATGCCGCCCTTTTCAATGAACGCTTCTCCGACCTGCTTCATCGCGTCGCTGCTGACGGAGCGGAGCCCCTCCTCGATCTCCTCGGTCATCTCGATCGAGTTGCAGACGAGGAACCGGCTGCCTGTATAGGTCTCCTGCGTTTTCGTCAGCGTTTTCCAGAAGCCGCCCTCCGTCGTTGTCTGCATCGCGCAGAGCGCACCGCGGAACGGCCACAGCTTCGGGGAAAGCTCCTGCGGGATGCGCTCCTGCGGACTGCCTTCCTTCCCCGCCGGCAGATCGCCCGCAGCGGTCGCCGCACCTGCCGCAAAAAATACGGAAGGCGCAAGCTCGAACACATAGGTATCATTATAATATCCGCTTTCCGCGAGGCTGCAGAAGTTTTCGACGGTCTGCGGACATTCCTCCGGATACAGCGTGAACTGCATGTCTCCGAGCGAGGTGTGCACGATTGCTGCCTTCTGCCCGGACTGCGGCGCGTCAAGCTGGATCATCGCGATATCCTCGTCCCGGAGGACGGCGGAATAGCCGGAGGCCAGAGACGACCAGAGCCCCAGTCCGAAGGAGCTCAGCATGGTTATGGTCAGGACAATCAGAAGTCCCTTGACGACCTTCGGTTTTTGCTGCTGCGGTGCCGGACCTTTCAATCTCATGTTATCATTCCTTACAGTATGCACGTTTGGGCGGATTGCAGATACTTTTCTATTATACCACTTTTTCGGTAATTGTCAAGCTGCATTTTTTGCGGCGGGGCTTACTGCGCAGGCTCGGCGGCTCTCGGCTGGACTGCTCTGCGCGGGCGGGGGATCAGGCCGAAGCTGATCTCCAGTGCATGATCGACCTGCTTCATCACCTCATGCGGGATGCCGCCCATGCATTCCCGCAGCCGCTGCTTGTCGATCGTGCGGATCTGCTCAAGGAGGATGACGCTGTCCTTTGTGAGGCCGCAGCCGGCGGCGCAGAGCGGGATATGGGTCGGGAGGCGGGCTTTGTCCCGGCGGCTCGTGATCGCCGCTGCGATGACGGTGGGGCTGAATCGGTTGCCGACGTCGTTCTGGATGATGAGCACCGGACGGATGCCGCCCTGCTCCGAGCCGACGACCGGGCTTAGATCGGCGTAGTAGATCTCGCCGCGTCTGACTGTCTGCATATCTGGATGCTTCCTTTCGTTTCGCTTGGCACGGGGGTGCCTGCGGTTAGTCTGTCCGGAAATGAGGCGGTTTAATCGCGGGGTGTGGTATATTGTATGTCGAATCCTGTAATTATGTGCCGTCAATCTGCACTGTTCACTTTTCATTATTCGTTATTCACTATTCACTAAAAAGTGCGGGGAGAAGTAAAGCCAAAGAAGCCGCTTTAGCGGCGTGTGTTGCGAATGTTGGGAGATGTCCGCTCCCCGCCCCCGGAGGAAAATGCCAGCGCGGGCTCCGCGCCGGCGGGCTTCAGTGCGAGGAGAAGTGACGAGTGAATAACGGCTGACGGGAGATGACCCCATTGACTGCGGGATGCTGAATGGTATCATCTGACACGATCATGCATACAGAAAGCTAAAAATGCTGCGCTTAATATGTGCGGGAATTTGCTGATATAAAAGTTAAATACAAATTATTTCTCGAAAAGTTGCACTGAAACGTGCAACTTTTTGCGTTTTCTGCACCCCTTACAGATGACATGCTGTTCCCCCGCAGTCAGTCATCAATCCAATCCGGAAAGGAGACGGTCAACTCTTGCGCAGTAAAAATGACCCCTACAAAGGCAAACGCATTCCCTTCTGCCGCTGGTACCTCGCGCTCGGCAATCCCGCCGAGGCCGCGATCCGTGCCGGCTGTCCGCCCGATACCGCGGAACAGGACGGGCTCGAGCTCCTCCATTCCGCCTACTGCCGCAGCTATCTGAAAAAGCTTGCCGCGGAACCCCCGCTCCCCCTCCGCAGCCTCGTCATCGCCGGGCTCGCAAGGCTCGCCTTCGGTGCCGCGAACGATGCCGCAAAGCTCGCATTTACGGAGGAGATCTCCGACGATGCCCTCCGTGCGCTCGACCTCTTTCATGTCGTTTCGATCAAGCATGACCGCAACGGCTTTGAGGTCAAGCTCGCTGACCGCCAGCGCGCGATGGAAAAGCTGCTCGAATGCGCGGCGGAAGCCGAATCCGAACAGGCGGCCGAATCCCTGCTCGCTGCCCTGCAGGGGGAGGTGAACGACTGTGAAGCTGACGGCTCCCTTTTCCCGGAAGCAGCGTCTTGCGATGGCGTGGTGGAAGAATCCTGACACAAAGCATTATGACGCAATTATCTGCGACGGCGCGGTGCGCTCCGGCAAAACAACTGCACTCGCGATCGGTTTCATGTTCTGGGCGTGCTCCTGCTTTCATCAGCAGAGCTTCGCCCTCTGCGGCAAAACGCGCAGCGCACTCCGGAGAAATCTCCTGCTGCCGGTCATGCCGCACCTGAAAGCACTCGGTTTTCAGATCAATGACAAACCGAGCTGCGGCTACGCTGACGTCACCTTTTCCGGACACACCAACCGCTTCTACTGCTTCGGCGGCAAGGATGAGGCCTCTGCTTCGCTGATCCAGGGAATCACGCTTGCGGGTGTCCTGCTGGATGAGGTCGCGCTCATGCCGCGTTCCTTCGTCGATCAGGCACTTGCAAGATGCTCCGTGCCCGGCTCGAAGATCTGGTTCTCCTGCAATCCCGATAAGCCCTCGCACTGGTTTTACCGCGAATGGATCCTCCGGAGACGCGAGAAACATGCGCTGTATCTCCACTTCACCATGGACGACAACCGCTCGCTGACCCCGACGATCCGCAAACGCTACGAACGCTTCTATCAGGGCGCGTTCTATCAGCGGTACATCAAGGGCGAGTGGGTCTCCGCGCAGGGGCTTGTCTATCCGATGTTCGATGCGGGCGTTCACATCGCGGAGATCCCCGCACCGGCGGAACGGTACGTCATTTCCTGCGATTACGGCACGGTCAACCCCGCGTCCTTCGGGCTATGGGGACTGTGCCGCGGGGTCTGGTACCGCATCCGTGAAAGCTACTACGATTCCCGCAAAACGGGTCTGACCCGCACCGACGAGGAGCACTACGCGGCACTCGAACAGCTTGCCGGTGACAGGGACATCGCGCAGGTCATCGTCGATCCGTCCGCGGCAAGCTTCATCGCCTGCATCCGCAGGCACGGACGGTTCCCGGTCGTTCCGGCGAAGAACGATGTGCTGACCGGCATCCGCAGGACCGCTGACGCGCTCCGGAACGGCGAGCTCCGGTTCAGCAGCACCTGCAGAGATGCGCTCCGGGAGTTTTCGCTCTACGTCTGGGACGAGCACGCCGCAAAGGATGCGCCCGTCAAGGAATCCGACCACGCAATGGACGATATCCGCTACTTTGTGGCGACCGTCCTTGACACGCCGCCCGAGGATGCGTTCTTTGCGGTGTCGCTCCGGCGCGGCGATACTCTCAACAGGAGGTGATAACATGGCATTCAGACTGTTTTCGCAGAAACAGAAACAGGCTGCGCGTTCCGCGATGCTGCCTGCACCCGCACGGCGCGGCACTGACGGTCAGCTGCTCATGCAGACGCCGCCCGATGCGCGCTGCGAATGGCCGCTCTATGATGCGCTGCGCTATACCGTGCCGGTCGTCGATGCGGCGATCCGCAAGATCGTCCGGCTGACGGGCGGGTTTCATTTTGAGACCGATGACCCCGATGCACAGGATATGCTGAACCGCTTTGCCGAGACCGTGCCGGTCAACGGGGCGGGCATTTCCATGCAGCTCTTTGCGGATCAGATGCTCGACAGCCTGCTGACCTACGGCAACGCGGTCGGTGAACTGCTGACCGACGAAAACGGCATCCCCGCCGGACTGCTGACCGCGCACCCCGGCGTCCTGCGCATCCGGCAGGAAAAGGACGGCTCATGCAGGCTGTACCGGCATCAGAAGGACGGGACGGAAAAGCTGCTGCCTGCGCCCGAACGCATCCTCTTTGCGGCACTCGACCCGCCGGCCGGTGCGGTCTGCGGCGTGTCGGTGCTGCGCGGTCTGCCCGCGGTCGCGGATATTCTGCTGCGCATCTATGACTGCATCGGCAAGAACTACACGCGCGCCGGAAATGTCCGCTACGCCGTGACCTATCAGCCGGACAGCGCGTCCGCGGCCTTTGCGAAGGATCATGCAAAGGAGATCGCAGAGGCGTGGCAGAGCGGCATCCGCGCCGCCGAATACGGCGAGGTGCAGGATTTCGTCGCGGTCGGCAATGTCGATATCAAGGTCATCGGCGCGGAGAATCAGCTGTTTGACACGAATGTGCCCGTCCGGCAGCTGCTCGAACAGATCGTTTCCAAGCTCTCGATCCCGCCGTTCCTGCTCGGCTTTTCGTGGGCGACGACCGAGCGGATGTCCTCGCAGCAGGCCGATATCCTGACCTCGGAGCTCGAATATTTCCGCAGGATCCTTACGCCGATGCTCAAACGCATCGGGGCGGCTGTGCTTCGCGGCACAGGGATTGACTGCGTGCCGGAGGTCGTCTGGGATACGATCAACCTGCAGGATGAGACCGAGCTCGCCGAGGCAAGGCTGCATAACGCGCAGGCTTCGGCGATTGAACAAGGTGTCGCTGACGCGACGGATTCGTAATGGGCTCCGCCCAAACCTGCCAAAGGGACACTGTTCCTTTGAAATCCCGATATGTGTATATAAATGATGCAGATACGCATAAAACGGGACAATTTGTACCGTAAGCTTGCGGAGAACTTCAGCAATTGGGCGCGGTAAAGCCAAAGTAGCCGCTCCGCGGCGTGTACTGAGAAGAATGGGAGCGGTTCGCTGACCGTCCCCGGAGGAAATCGCCCGCGGGGGCTCCCGCACCCCTCCGCCGCTTCGCGGCACCTCCCCTTTCAGGGGAGGCAGAATCAACACGCAGATGCAGAGTTACCGGAAACTTGCGGCGTGCTTTCGCCGCTGGGAGCAGGAAAGCCAAAGAAGCCGCTTCGCGGCGTGTACAACGAAAAAATGGGAGCGTTCAGGAAAATGCTCCCGGAGGGAATCGGATGCGGGCACTGCCCGCAGGAAGGAAGGTTTTTATGTACGATCAGATCAAACTCGAAAAAGGGATGTATCATCTCGCAAACCGCAGCTTTACACAGGCACTCGAGGCCGCTGACCCCTCGGCGCAGTACGCAGGCACCGACCTCGCTGCACTCGACGCCTTCGAGCGTCAGCTCAAGCGTTTCGACATCCATGTCTCCGGCGAGCACTGCGATAAGGTCGAAAAGTTCTTCACCACGACCGAAAGTGCCGTGCTGTTCCCCGAATTCGTCCGCAGAGCGATCATGCGCGGCATGGAGGAGTCCATTCTCCCCGAACTGACCGCCGCTTCTTCCAGCGTCAATGCGACCTCCTGCAAGGGCTTCTCCGTTGACGAGACCGACGGCGCGTATACCGTCACGACGGCAGAGGGCGCGGTCATGAAAAAGACCGTGATCACCGAATCCGACGCGGTCTCCCTGCCGAAATACGCTAGACTGATCTCCGCGTCCTACGAGACCGTGCGTCAGCAGCGCATCGACGTCTTTGCCGTGATGCTCCGTGCGGTCGGCCACAAGCTTGCGGGCGCGGCTGCCGGTGCGGCACTCACGGTCATCAAGAACTCCGTCACGGCGTTCAACTCCGCTGGCACGACCGTCGCTTACGCAGATCTTGCGACGCTCTACGGCAAGTTCTCCGACTACGACCTCACGACCGTGATCGCGTCGCCGGCCAATGTCGCCAAGATCCTCGCCATGACCGAAATGCGCGACCGCTCCCTCGGCTCGGACGGTCAGGTACAGCTCCCGTTCGGCGCAAAGCTGTTCAAGGACGCGTCCCTCAACGATCAGACGATCATCGGCATCTCCAAGGACTTCGCGCTCGCCTGCTTCAAGGGTACCGACGTCGTGCTCGAATCCGACCGCCTCATCGACTGCCAGCTCGACCGCATTGCAGTCTCCGTCCGCCTCGGCTTCCAGCCGCTCATGTCCGGTGCTGCTGCCGTGCTCAACATCAGAACATCGTAATGCGGTATCGCTTCGCGATGATTTGAAATGGGCTCCGCCCAAACATGAAGAAACTCGTTTCTTCATGTTGAACCCAGCCAAAGGGACACTGTCCCTTTGGAATCCCATTACGTGAGATGATCTGAACCGAAGCCGCCGGAGTGCTAATTGCGTTTGATGATGTCGGGCATCTCCGGCGGGCTTCGGATCAATGCCGGCGGGGGGCTCCCCGCAAGGAGGTTTGCAATGGAACAGAATCAGCTGCTCAGTCAGCTCAATGCGTTTACCAGACGCGCACACACGCTCGATGAGGTCTACCTTTTCGACGTCATTCTCTGCGACAACGAGATCGACCGCGACGGCGACTGCTTCTCCGACAGCGCACTCGCGGAGCTGCAGAAACGCTTTGTCGGTGTCACCGGCATCTTTGACCACGATCCGCGCTCCGGCAATCAGAATGCAAGAATCTTCCGCACGGAGATCGTCACCGACCCGGAACGCAGAACAAAGACCGGTCAGCCCTACCGCTGCCTGAAAGCAAATGCCTATATGGTGCGCACGGACGGGAATGCTGACCTCATCCGCGAAATCGATGCCGGTATCAAAAAAGAAGTCAGCATTTCCTGCGCGGTCGGAAAACAGGTCTGCTCGGTCTGCGGCGCGGACAGGCTGAAAGCACCGTGCAGTCACATCAAAGGCAGGACATACGGCGGAAAGCTCTGCTATACGACGCTGGACGGCGTCAATGACGTCTACGAATGGAGCTTTGTGGCCGTCCCGGCACAGCGCGGCGCGGGCGTGACCAAGACGCTCGGCGGAAAGCAGACAGACCCCGAAAAGGAAATGCTCCGCGATGCCTGCGAGAAGGCGAATCAGCTGCTCGATCAGCTGACCGACGACCTCAGAAAGGACGTCATCCGGCTTTGCTACCGCAACGGCGAAAGCGTCTACGCAAAGGTGCTCGCCGATTCGACGATTCACATGGATGCGGGCGCGCTCAGCAGATTAAAGCAGTCTCTGCTGACCGGCATTCAGGCGGCGGAGAGCGGCCGTACTGCGCCGCAGCTCATGCCGGAGCAAAATCAGCCGAAATCGCTGACCGAATACCGCGTCGGCGGAAAAACGGAGGTGTAACATGCAGAAGGCAAAGGTCATGCAGCTGTTCCGGCTGTTCGCCTGCACCGAGGATATCCGGCCGTGGCAGGACCTCGCGGATGCGGCGATCCGCGCCGTTGAGCAGCAGCTGAAACCCGACGCAGATACAGAGGACGTCCGGCTGTGCTGGTATGCGGCGGCACTGGCGAATCTGCAGTACCGCAGGATGCTTGCGGCAAAGGCGGTCACGCCGACCTACGCGGGAACGGCTGCGTCGCAGAAATGCGCTGAAGGCGAATGTTCACTCGCGGAGCGGTTTGCAGAAGCTTACCGGAAGGATGCCGCTGACCTGCTCCGTGACGATGCGTTCGTCTTTCGGCGGGTGTGAAAGGACGGCGGCCATGACGGAAAGCATTTGCACAAGACTGATCGCGGCGATTGAAGCGCAGGGCATCCGGGCATTCCCCGAATTTCCCGAACGTCTCCTGCCGATCCCCGAAAACCGCTGCTTTGTCACGGTCAGTGCGGAGCAGGCAGAGACCGGCGAGCCCGTCCCGCTGCCGCAGTCCGGTGAGATGATCCCGGTCATCATCCGGCTCAGGGTGCGCAGTCATGCATGCACATGGGACAGCATCCGGGCCGTGACGGATCAGGCGGAACGCTGTATGCAGACAGTGCTCCGTCAAATGCACCTCAATATTCAGCGAACCGTGCGCGGCGAGATCACCTATCAGAAAGCAATTGACCGGCTCGAACAGGAAATCATGGTCACGATGCACGGGATGCTTTACGGAGAGGAGGATGACGGTGCAGACGGATATGCAGAGGCGTGAGACACGCGTCACGCTCGGGGAGACTGTTCTGCCGGTCGGCAGCTATGAGACAGCGTGCAGCGTACCGGTCGTGCGGAAAACCTGCATCAGCGGGGAACCGCATACCGTGCTGCTGGACGAGATCCCGTGCACCGTCACGCTGACAGGTACGCTCCGCAGAAGTGACGTTCTCCGGATCGCGGGTGCGCTTCATGCAGCGATGCAGACACATGAGGCATTTGCATTTGTGCTGGACGGGATGCAGTTCCTTGACATGAAGCTGACTGCGCTCCGCTTCCAATGTCAGGGCAATGCGCAGACGGCGGACTACACGCTGACAATGATCGGAGGGATGCGGGATGCAGATTCTCCTTGAATGCTGCTATGCGGACGGCAGCAGCGTCACGCTCAACGACTGCCTGCAGTTTTTGCTGGTGCGCGACCGCTATCAGCCGTGCGCGTCACTGAACGTGCGGATACTGACCGATACCCCGCTGACGCCGCCGGTGCGCGTGCGGTTCTCCCTCGGCGGGCGGCTGCTGCATGAGGGCTGCGTCCGGAAATGCGCCTGCACGCTCGAACAAAAGCAATTTGTCATGCAAATTCAGTCGGAGAGCTACACCGCGGCACTGACGCAGAATCAGCTTGTGCCGGGGCTCTATACGCAGGTGACGCTGCAGCAGCTCATGGAGACCTACGGGCTGCCGCATATCACCTATCAGGATGTGCCGAGCGTCCGCTATGTCTACGTGAAGGAAAACGCGAATATGTGGGACACGATCGTCGCGTATAACTATAAGCTCTGTCACGGGTATCCGTATATCCGCGTGCCGAATCTGCTCTGTATGCTGCCGCAGACCGGCACAGAGGCCGTCGTGCTGCCGGAAAACAGGCTGCTGCGGGTCGCTTCCGGGGGCGAGGACAGCGGCATCATCAGCCGGGTGGACATGGCGAATGCGGTCGGTGAATACGGCGCGTTCACCATGGATAACCCCGAGGCAGCTGCCCGCGGCATCGTGCGCGTGCGGCAGATCCTGTTCGACAGGCAGTATGCCTACGACCCGAACGATGCGCTGAGGTTCCGCATTGCCGTCAGCAACCGGCGGCTCCGGAGCAGGCGCATCCGTTATGCGGGCTACTGCGGTGAGGATGTGGAGGACCTTGCGGTATGCGGCGATTTCACCGGGCGCGTCGGAAAGGTCGCTGTCTCCGGGAACAGCAGCGGCATCGAAACAGAGGATACGTTCTACTTTGATCCTTTCTGTAATTCTGTAACCAGCCCTTAAGGTTTGCCGGGAACCTAAAAAATACTGTTGCCCCCTTGACAAGCCCCTGCATCTGTGTTATACTAATAATACGATTTGTTCGCAAATAAATATTTTCAAAAGGGGTTGACAGGAATGCTGCGGTCTGATACACTCAAGACAGAAAGACAGCGGCATAACTGCGTAAATCCGTCAATTTTCTATATCGGTAAGCAAGGCGCATAAGTCCTGACAAGGGGCTTCTGCGCCTTTTTTTATTTTTCAAACGGAAAAGGAGAAATGTATATGAAAAAGCGGATGAAAACAGTTGCAGCGTTCTGCGCGGCAGCAATCCTGTGCGGCGCGGTGCCGTACACGATCGGGGATACAGCACTTTATCGGTCGGAGATTATTGCTGTAGCTGCGGAAACAAAGTTGATTGCTTCTGGCGCTGAATATAGTATCGGCGATACCATTGATTTTGGGAACGGCGATGAAGATGTATATGTTATAATGGATGACAATCATTCACCTTCTATTATGAATGGGCAGACACGAACGATTACATATATTGAGTACCGGAGCGATTTTCATCAGTATGACGTTGGCGCTACTGGTATTTGGATTACCTCGGCTGATGAATTAACGCCTCCTCCCACTGGTGTAAGGGTTTCGGGCAGCGGGACTGTGAGCGAGCCTTATTCTTTCAGCTTGATACAAAGTACCGGAAATGAAACGCTTGCCGACGGTCAGTACAGGCAGACCGCTCACAAGGGCGACAAGTACTATACAAGATTTGTCTTTGTCACGCCGAAAACCGATTTTGCGGGCAAGAGCAAGGCAAAGTTCACCGCAACTTACAACGACACGCCTTATACATACGAAACAAGCAAATATTACACCGGCATGATCTCGAACAGCATCCATTATACGGCAGAGTCCGCAGACAGCGTGTTGTTTGTTGTGACTGTTTCCAGCAGCTCGGATATCAGCGCAGACTTGACCTGCACCCTTGATTTTGAATAACGGAGGAAAGAACCATGAAAGAAATCTATACTGCTCCTGAAATGGAGATCATCGCATTTGATGCCGAGGATGTCATCACCACATCCGGCTTTAACGACGGCGGCACCGAAGGCGATATGGGCAACGGCGGAAATATCATTATTCCGTACTGAAAAGAGTGAGGCGGCGGAGATATTCTGCCGCCTCTTTTGCAGGAGAGGATCAAATGAAAAGAGCAACGATAGCAGTGCTGATCGGGTGTCTGCTCCTTTGCGGCTGCGAGGGCAGAACGGACAGTTCCGCGGTCACGGACAGTACAACAGTCACTGAAAGCACTCCCGGAACAACGGAAACTGTAACGGATTCTAGCGAAATTACGACTGCAAAGAATACAACAGAAACAACTGCTCAGAGCGGAACGACGAACACTTCTGCCGTTACTGACGAAGCTGATATGGTGATCGGCGACGAATCTGCTGCTGTTTCATCAGATAAACCGTCTGAACCTGAAAACAGTGCAGCTGTCGCACTGGCAGTCACGGAACAGCCGCAGCAGGCAACAACGGTAACGACCACATCTGAAACCGAAGCAGGGGTGAACAGCGACAACATCCTGTCTGATGACGGATTGGATTGGTCTCCGCTTGTGCCGGTGAACTGAATCGCGCCGTTGAGATCCATAGGAACAAGAACGCCCTCAGAGTGATCTGAGGGCGTTGCCTTTGGGTTTGTTCAGTTTTGGACGTCGAATGATTTACGGCTCTTTCCAATGTTAGTTGC
>MSGZ01000034.1 GCA_001940925.1 Ruminococcus sp. Phil11 | reverse complement strand
CCGGCTCGATGATGTTTCCGTCCTTGTCATACTCGATCACATCCGGCGGCACGACCTCCATCGTTGTGACTGCCGGTTCATTTTCATCGGTTTCCGGTTCCGGCGGCTTCACAGTAATAGACGAATGCGACACCGAACAATGCTCGATCACGGTTTCGCCGGTTTCGTAGACTTGTTCATCCTCCGCGAGATAGTGGTAATTGTACGCCGTACAGACCAGAAATCCGTAATCTTTGTATTCGTCTGACACAATCGCGGAATTTCGGATATTCACATTCCGGATCACCGCGCCGGATACCGTTTCAAACAGCGGGGCATTCAGATTATCAATCAGATACCCGCCGCCGTCATACTCAAAATGCTCCGAATCCGGATCTGATTTCAGTTCATTGACCGTGCAGATCGGCGTATGAGATGCCCAGACCGGGAACGCAATATCCGCTGTTTGCTTGAAGTATCCGCGTGCCTTTTCCTCACTCATTAGTTCCAGCTGATCGAAATAATCAATGCGGTACGGGTCTTCGCGTGTGCCTGAACCGCCGCCGTATTTCACGAGAATACGATAGAGCTTGGTATCCGCAGTAAAGTCATAAGCCTGCCCGCCGTAATACTCGATCTTCTTCCCGTTCGGAGCGCTTGTGAATCCCCACGAATAACCGGGAACATGGGTAAAGAAATCAGTCTTGTCGAACTCTGGCAGCAGAATACTCGCTTTGCCTTTGATGACTGCGCCTTTCAGCTGCAAGTCCTCGACCGGAACGGCGGAATAGCTGCGGTCAATCGTGACAGTGATCTGTTCGGCATTGCCAGTGATCTCATCCTGTTTCGGAATAATGAGACCGTCTTCCGCGACATTAACCGGCTCTGTCTGTATTTCAGATACGGCAGTGTTGTGTCCGAAACTCTTACCGGCCGCAAACGCAAGCATGGAAAACATCATCACGCCGCCCGCAGCAGCAAGGAACAAAACCGGTGATTTCTTTCGCCTGCGAACGATCTCACCGGTCTTTCTGTCGCGCTTTTCGTTCCGGTCGATCTGCATTTCACCGCTGCTGACAATCTCCGCTGCGTCGCTCTCGATCAGACGGTCAAATCGCTCATTCTCCAGATTCGCCGTGATCTCAGTTTCAGTCCTGTATACGGAATACTCCGCAACGACAATCTTTGTGTGCTTTTTCTCAACAAACAGCCGGTACTCACGGCTTTCAATCATAGCAGTCTTTGTGAGCTCCGGTACTTCACCGTCCGGAGCTTCGAGAATCAGGAACAGTGTAGTTTCCTGATCCCTGCCGGATTCCAGCCGTATCTTACAAAAATACTTCAATTCAATTCCTCCTTCGCGCGCCGCTTCTCCCGCAGCATCATCACCGCACACAGCCCGCCTCCGGCGCCGAGCACGATCAGATCAACCGGATAGAACCGCCAGCCTTCAACGGTTTCGGACTGTACTGTTTCTTGCGGTTCTGTTTCTTTGACCTGATGATTCATCACCAGACTGATCAGCAGCGCAGCGGATGCAAGGATTGCAAACAGCGCAACTGCGCCTTTCCGCGAGAAATAGCCGCGCACTTTCTCAGCGCGTTTCTTGTGTCCCTCAACCATAATCATCCTCCTTCCGGTTCGGTGATCAGGTATTGCTGAATGTTCATCGCTGTCATCGAAACCCATTGCTTCTCTTCTTCTGTGAAGTTCAGCGTCCGCATGACCTGTTCGGCAGTATAAAAGTTCAATCTGAACGAATGCAGCGCGTGCAGATGATCACAGGTGTAATACGGTGTCCTCGTGGTTTCCGGTGTATTATTCAGCGTAGTTTCTGCATCATTCGCTTCGCCGTTCAGCCGTGTCAGCATACTGACTCCGAGGTTTTCATCAATACTCAGCCCCCAGATACCAAACACTGAAGACCAGTTGTTGACTGCCTGTTCAAACATTGCGTAGGTGCTTTCAACCTGCTGCCATGCAAACGGCTGTCCGGCTGCCGGTGTGTTGTAGTAGGTTGTGAGTGCCGCGATATAGTCATTGCAGCGCGGCACCACCATAATGTTCCAGTCATCCCGCCGCGTGACCGCATTGGTGTAGTTCTGCTGTGCTGTCGCATACGCGGGATTATCCGCCACATGGTAATGCACGGAACAGTTCGCATCCGGACATTCCTGATTCCTGTACTGGGTTTCCGTTACAGTCACCATGTTGGCGACAATCATGTCAAACACATCCTGCGTATAGCTGACCGGATACAGAACGCCCTGCGAGCCGTGTGCTTCATTGGCTTCATGTTCCAGATAAACATAAGCGATAGCAATCCCTTCCGCATCGGAAACGGCAAGCTGCCATGCATTTTTCAGCTGTGCTTTCCGGGCGTCGGTCGCAAGAGAAGTCTGAAATGTTGCAGGCGGCTCATTCCGTACCAGATAGACCGTATCATTATGGGGCATATCTGCGGTACTGAACCGCAGCGCGTTGATCTGCGAAATATATGCCTGCTTTTCCGCATTCTCAGCAGCTTCAAACATGGCCTTTGCCTGCTGTATCTCTTCCGGAATATCCTCGCCGAGCGCGACCGGTGTTGCATACGCCTGATGCTGTGCGTTGTTGTCCTGTGCGGCGACACCGGTCAGAATAATTAGCAGCGTCATGAGCAGATATAACACCAGCCCGATTGCCAGAATCACCCAGGTAACAGGAGATATCAGGATCGCAACCGTATGAACGATCAGATTATGGAGCACATTGATCGTTGTTTTTGCAACTTGAACAGACTTCTTCGCAGTATCTCTTGCCGTCCGGACAGCCCGTCTGCCTTTCTTTGCAGCAGTGACGCCGAGGCGGACACTTTCCGCGCCGGTATCTGCCGTATCATGCAGGCTGATCTTCCGCACGCTGCATCACCTCGCCGAATTTCGTCGTTATAATCCGGTAGATCTCCGTATCTGTCGGGAAGCTGTTGTCAAACGGAATCACGCCGTAATCGCCGGCATAGATCATGCCGCTGCCCGCCGCGACACCGTTCAGGTAGGTGTCCATTGTCTCCTTGGGGATATGAAGAAGTGTCGCAAGCTGTTCACGGTCGGTCTCGTTCTGTCCGAGCATCACCACAAACTGCGTGTTGGAGATCATTGTCCGCGCCAGTTCCGAGCGCAGGAGATCATCCACATTCTGGGTGATGCCGCAGGGAACGCCGCCCCATTTACGCGCTCTCTTGTAGAGTTCATAGAAGAAGTTGGCAGACTGTTCGGATTTGAACAAGAGGTAAAGCTCATCACAGAATATCTGCGTTTTCACGCCTTTAGCGCGGTTTTTCGCCACTCTGTCCCAGATGTTCTCCAGAACGATCATCATGGAAAGTGTCTGCATGTTCTTGCCGAGCTCCTTGATGTCATAGGCAACGATCCGCTTGTGGATATTGACGTTC
This sequence comes from Ruminococcus sp. Phil11, assembly GCA_001940925.1. GTDB lineage: Bacteria > Bacillota > Clostridia > Oscillospirales > Ruminococcaceae > Firm-04. The sequence continues at coordinate 4,999 of MSGZ01000034.1, read as the reverse complement.
GTCTCATGCGCAAACACATTCATCGAACCATGAACATAAAGGTGGAGCGTCTGCCGAAGATATGCCGCTGCCGGTCGGGATTCCTCACTTGCTTCCTGCTCATACTTTTGCAGTTCCTCGTAATACTCCCGCAGCGTCGGCTTCGGGTAATTGCGGTATGCGCTGTGCATCACGCTGTCAATGATTGTTTTCTGAATCGGCGTGATCTCGGTATCGCCCATGATCGCGCTGAAAAAGGAAAGCAGGAAATCCAGCTTTGCCTTGACAGGGTTATACTCTTTATCGTCCGCATCCGGGTTCTCCGTGAGGTCAAGCGGGTTTATATGTGTTCCTGAGTTTTCGCTCATGTAAATGACCTCTCCGCCGAGCAATTCTACCAAAGCCGCGTACTCTCGCTCAGGGTCTACAATGAGTATCTCATCGTTCTGCGAGAGGTAAATATAAAGAATCATCAGCTTTGCCGTCATGGATTTACCGCTGCCCGGCATACCGAAAATGAAGCTGTTGGGATTGTTCAGCTTCATCCGGTCAAACAGAATGACCGACCGTGAGAGCTTATTCTGCCCGAAATACACGCCGCCCTCATGCAGATAATCCCGCGTATTGAATGGCATGAAGATCGCAGTGCTGTCGGTATCCAGCGTGCGCCGAACCTGTAAATTGCGTTCCTTGTCAATACCGCAGGAATTACCGATCGGCAGACAGGAATCAAAGGTGACTTCCTGCCGCCACGGTGCGACAGACATTTCCATCTGTCTGCCGCGCAGAATGGTCTGGATCCTGTCGGTCGCGGATTTCAGTTCTTTCATGGAATCTGCCAAGATCATCATAACAAACTGTACCCGCGTCATTTTTACATTCTGCCCTTGCAGCTTTTCCAGATATGCCTTTGCTTCCAGCTTGTCCGTTTCCAGTGCCGTACCCTCGATCGGATCGACATACGCACCCTTGGAAGCATCGGCGGCTTTTCGCTTCTTGGTAAGCTCTTCCTGCTTCATGTCGGTCAGCTTTCGCTGCACCAGCCGCAGCGCCTCCGCCTGATCTACAAAGTCGATGTTTTCGGAAATAACCGTTTGCAGATTCAGCTCCAGCAGCTCACGGTACAGACTGTCTGTTGCCTCCGCGCCGATGCGTTTGATGTAGATGCAGCGGGCATATTTATCGCCGATCATGAAGAAGTCCTTTTTGAACTCAAAGCTGTCAGGGCAGCAGAGCTGTTTCTCCGCTTGACGGTCAAGCTCAGAACGGGATACCGGCTCGATCTGCTTGTCCACATCGCAGAGAATTTCTGCCATCAGCTTCACGCGGTCATTTGCCGTCAGCGGAACTGCTTTTGTTCCGATGGCAGCAAGGCTCTTGTTCAGTCGCTGCTCGAAGTTATACTGGCGGGTATTGGCAGTCTCAAAATCCACCGCACAAACTGTCACCGTAATGATCTTCCGGCAGCGCAGCCCTTTCTGTCCCTCCATGACCTTGCTGCGAATGACCGAATTGAACTCCTGCCGCTGATGATCATGACCGTCGCCGCACGCGTGCAGGATCAGTTTGCTCTCATATTCTTCCCGGCTCATCGGAAGATTGACAAGCGAGATCTGAACGGAGACTGTGCTGTCAAAGCTGTTCAGCAGTTCGGACAACTGCCGGAGCTTTACTTCCTGTTCATCCTCGGTCAGTGCGGTGTAATTGATGTCCGACACCAGATAACTTTTGCTGTAAAGGCTGACTGTTTCATGCCCGACTTTCACATTCTCAGCATTCAGCATCACATGATTGGATACGAAGCGTTCATAGGGCATCGTCTGAATCGTAGTGCGTTTGAGTTTGCTGCCTGACTTCTCCTTTTTCGTCTTTTTGACCTTCAATCCGCATCACCATTCCTTTCGTATTCACCGTTTGCTATTCGCTGCTGCACGATATCCTCAGCAATGATCTCTTCATGCAGCTGCTGAAAGACTCCGTCCGCATCCTCATAAACACGAATCTGCGGTGTGAACCACATTTTGCAGCAAGCCTTCACCAGTTCCTCAAACCGCATTCCCTTGAATGTGAAGAAACCGAACGCGAAGAACGGCATCACCGCAATGATCACGAACCACGGCAGGATATCTGCGGAGATGCGCCCGTGACCAAGCACGCCGATCGGCACACCGACCAGAACCGCCCCGGCAATAGAGAAAAACTGTCTGGCAGACAGTCCGAAAATGAGTTTTGACTTGTACTCCTGAATCTCCGCAGGGATCTTCATAGATAACATGGCACACCTCCTTATGCCGCGCCGCAGATCTTCTTTGCCCAGTTGCCGGATTTCATCACGCCTAATCCAAGAGAAATGAGTGCTATGAATTGGATCAGTTTCAGCGATGACAAGCCGGAAGTATGGTTGGCAAAATACTGTGCAACAGCGAGATATACGATAAACATGACCACGATCACCGCGATCTGAATGACCGTTGCAATGTAATTCTTGATGAATGACTTAGCAACATCATGCGTGGTATCCGAGGCAAAAGTTGCGACGGGCAGCGGTGCGAAGATCGTATACACAGCCAGTTCAAAGATGCGCCCGATCGTCACCACAAAGATCATATATGCGATTGCTTTCATCGCAAGGAAATACGGCTGCCAGAGGATGATCTCAATGGTCGGGTTAAAGGTCAGTGCAGAAGTTGGATTGCCGAAGGCATGATCCTCAAACATGACAGTTGTGGAAGACGGAAATACCGCGTGTGGATAGAACATCTTGACGGCATCCTGCGAAATCGTATATGTGAATGCGTGTCGTGTTTCACCGGCACCGACATGTTCCCAGAACCGAATCCAGCCCTGATACCAGTGATCTGCCTGCACAACATCATGCAGAAGGGATTCCTGAATGGAAATACTGTATGTGACCTTATGACCGGCAGGCAGGAAGTTCATATTGCTGCTGGTCGCCGCCGTATTGATCGTATTGAACCCCTTGTAGATATACTCGATGATGAGGTCTGCGTTCTGCACGACCTGTTTCACCACAATGAGTTTTACCAGGAAGATCAGGATATTCTCCCATTTGCTCGACCACTCGAAGTTCGTCGTTTTCCGGAAGAACTCGACCATGAGCAGCAGTACGGACACAATGAGCGCAAGGTTCTTTGTTGCTGTACGGATCGCCGCGCCGATACCGCCGGCAGTGCCGCCGACGCTGTTGACGATCGAATACGGCGAGACCTGCGTGAAGCGGAATGCGCTTTTGAGAATCTCGTTTGTCTCGTCCACATTTTCCGTAATCGTTGCGTAGACATCCTGCACATCGTTATTGAAAATATCCGCGTGCGCGACCAACGGAAAAAAGATGTTCATGATACCGGCGACTATGATAAAAATGAAGATATTGCGGTGGAAACGCCGCAGTTTTTCTTTCGGGGATAACAGTGCTGTTTTCCCCTTTGCTATCACACGCATATGAAAATCACACTCCTTTGTATTTCGTATTTCGGGACGGTTCTTCGCTGATCTGTGGAGATTACAGCATTTTCGGATATTGACATATCGTCGGATGCGCTGTATAATTATAGTAACAGAAACCGGAATATGTAAGACGATTGAGGAAGTAGAATGAATATTGTTATAGCAGATGAAAACCAGGTAAAAACAATTGTAGACATGTCTGTCAGAGCATTTGAAACAGATATAGATGTTGGCGGAACGAAAGGTGACTGTCCGCCTGAATATGATTCGGTAGAATGGCATAAACATATGGCCCGAGAGGGGCATTTGTATCAAGCAATGATCGGAAAGGATATTGTGGGAGCGGCCGTCATATTCCCGGATGAAACAAATAATCGTGTGTACATTGGCAGAATTTTTATTGACAGCATCTATCATAGAAAAGGTTATGGAATTCGTTTAATGGAGTGCATAGAAAAGAACTACCCATTTGCCGCTGAGTTTCATCTGGACACTCCAAGCTGGAATGTCCGGACAAACGCTTTTTACGCAAAATTAGGGTATCAGATCATAAAAGAAGAAGACGGATTTGTTTTTTACAGGAAGACAAGAAAATAAACTTCATTTCATTCAGGTTTTCACATAAAGCTACATTTCAGTTTGTAGAAGAAGTGACAAGCAGGCACAGTACATTCTGTGCCTGTTATTTATGGCAAAACAACAGCGGATTATATAAACGTATGCAGGATTCCCGACACAGACACCACGATTGCACCGGCTGCAAAGGTTTTGAGTGCAGCGACCTTGCCGACCGCGTTGTTATCCTTGATCGAAAAGCCGAACATGACTGCGCCCACAAGCGTACCGGCAGCGCCGACACGCCGCGTCCACCGACCGATGAACAGCAGGATATTCTGGAAAATCGTTTCGGCATTGGTTGTCGCGAGCTCAAAGATACCGAGATTTGAGATTGCCGCCTGAATCATAAATCCGGATACCATTGTGAGCAGCGCGGGGAGCTGATCTCTTGTTTCATCGGACTTGATCGACAGCGCAAACTTGATCGCGCCGATGAACGCGACCAGTCCGCCGATTCGCGAAATCCATGTGCCGAAGAATTCCAGTCCGGTCTGCGCCAAAACTGCCGGATTTGCCGGTGCGCCGGTGTCGGGGAGAATCGCTGCCAGAATTGGTAAGATATGCATATGCAGCCCTCCTGTTGCGGGTTAGGCTGCCCGCCCCAAATGGGACGGGCAGCAGCGCGGATGATCAGCTGAACAGATCAAACATACTGGAGGCGGCACAGAGTGCGGCGACAATGAATCCGGCAATCATCGTGATCAGACCGGCCTGCTTCTGCTCGGCATCGTTATTCTTGATCGCGAGCGCGAACATGATCGCGCCGACGAAAGCAACCATCATGCCGATGCGGCGGATCCAGGTGATGAAAAACTCAATCGTGGACTGGTATGCCGCCTCAGAGCCGCCACCGCCGCCTGCACCGCCCGCGGCGAATGCCGTAACCGCGGTAAGCGAGGTCACAACAGCGATCGTGAACAGCACAGTGAAAACC
>MSGZ01000033.1 GCA_001940925.1 Ruminococcus sp. Phil11 | reverse complement strand
CCGGCTCGATGATGTTTCCGTCCTCGTCATACTCGATCACATCCGGCGGCACGACCTCCATCGTTGTGACTGCCGGTTCATTTTCATCGGTTTCCGGTTCCGGCGGCTTCACAGTAATAGACGAATGCGACACAGAACAATGCTCAATCATCGTTTCACCGGTTTCGTAGACTTGTTCATCCTCCGCGAGATAGTGGTAGTTGTATGCCGTGCAGACCAGAAAACCGTAGTCCTTGTATTCCTCCGAAACGATCGCAGAATTGCGGATATTCACATTCTTTATGACCGCGCCGGATACCGTTTCAAACAACGGCGCATCCAGATTTTCAATGAGGAAACCGCCGCCGTCATACTCGAAATACTCAGAATCCGGATCGGCTTTCAGTTCATTGACTGTGCGGATTGGCGTATGGGATGCCCAGACAGGAAATGAAATGTCTGCGGTCTGCTTGAAATAGCCACGCGCCTTTTCCTCACTCATCAGTTCTAACTGATCGAAATAGTCGATACGGTACGGATCATCTTTCGTACCGGAACCGCCGCCGTACTTCACCAGTACACGATACAGCTTTGTATCTTCGGTAAAGTCATACGCCTGTCCGCCGTAATACTCAATCTTTTTGCCGTTTGGATCGGATGTAAATCCCCACGAATATCCGGGCACATGGGTAAAGAAATCGGTCTTGTCAAATTCCGGCAGCAGGATATTGGCTTTGCCCTTGATGACTGCGCCTTTCAGCTGCAAATCCTCGACCGGCACAGCGGAATAGCTGCGGTCGATCGTTACCGTGATCTGTTCGGCATTGTCCGCAATCTCATCCTGGTTTGGGATAATAAGACCGTCCTCCGCAACATTCGCGGATTCAAACGAAACTTCAGGCAATGCAGTACCGCGTCCGAAGTTCTTTCCGATTGAAAACGCCGCCATAGAAAACAGCATTACACCGCCCGCAGCAACCAGGAACAGAACCGGCGATTTCTTCCACTTGCGAACGATCTCACCGGTCTTTCTATCCCGCTTTTCATTCCGGTCGATCTGCATTTCACCGCTGCTGACGATCTCTGCAGCACCGGTTTCAATCAGCCTTTCAAAACGCTCATTCTCCAGATTTGCCGTGATCTCGGTTTCCGTCCGGTAAACGGAATACTCCGCGACCACAATCTTTGTATGTTTTTTCTCAACAAACAGCCGGTACTCCCGGCTTTCGATCACCGCAGTCTTTTGGAGTTCCGGCACCTCACCGTCCGCAGCTTCGAGAATCAGGAACAGCGTGGTTTCCTGATTCCTGCCTGCTTCCAGCCGTATCTTACAAAAATACTTCAATTCAATTCCTCCTTTGCGCGCCGCTTTTCCCGCAGCATCATGACCGCACACAGCCCGCCGCCTGCGCCCAGCACGACCAGATCAACCGGATAGAACCGCCAGCCTTCAACGTTTTCGGATTGTATGGTTTCCTGCGGTTCTGTTTCTTTGACCTGATGATTCATCACCAGACTGAACAACAGTGCAATGGATGCAAGGATTGCAAACAGCGCAACTGCGCCTTTCCGCGAGAAATAGCCGCGCACTTTCTCAGCGCGTTTCTTGTGACCCTCAAACATCTTAACCTCCTTCCGGTTCGGTAATCAGGTATTGCTGAATGTTCATCGCGGTCATCGCAACCCATTGCTTCTCTTCTTCTGTGAAGTTCAGCGTTTGCATGACCTGTTCGGCACTATAGAAGTTCAGTCCGAACGAATGCAGCGTGTGCAGATGATCACAGGTGTAATACGGAGTTCGTGTGGTTTCCGGCGTATTGTTCAGTGTGATTTCAGCATCATTCACTTCTCCGTTCAGCCGTGTCAGCATACTGACTCCGAGGTTTTCATCAATACTCAGCCCCCAGATACCAAACACTGTTGACCAGTTATTGACTGCCTGTTCAAACAGTGCGTAGGTGCTTTCGACCTGCTGCCATGCAAACGGCTGTCCGGCTGCCGGTGTATTATAGTAGGTTGTGAGTGCCGAGATATAGTCATTGCAGCGCGGCACAACCATAATGTTCCAGTCATCCCGCCTCGTGACTGCATTGGTGTAGTTCTGCTGTGCTGTTGCATACGCGGGATTATCCGCCACATGGTAATGTACGGAGCAGTTCGCATCCGGACATTCCTGATTCCGGTATTGGGTTTCCGTTACAGTCACCATGTCGGCGACAATCATGTCAAATACATCCTGCGTATAGCTGACCGGATACAGAACACCCTGCGAACTGTGTGTCTGATTCTCCTGCTTTTCAAGATACACATACGCAATCGCAATTCCCTCTGCCTCTGACACAGCAAGCTGCCATGCATTTTTCAGCTGTGCTTTCCGGGCGTCGGTCGCCAGAGAAGTCTGGAAAGTTGCAGGCGGCTCATTTCGAACCAGATAGACCGTATCATTATGGGGCATATCTGCGGTACTGAACCGCAGTGCGTCGATCTGCGAAATATATGCCTGCTTTTCCGCGTTCTCAGCCGCTTCAAACATGGCCTTTGCCTGCTGTATCTCTTCCGGAATATCCTCGCCGAGCGCGACCGGTGTCGCATATGCCTGATGCTGCGCATTGTTGTCCTGCGCGGCAACGCCGTTCAGAATAATCAGCAGCGTCATGAGCAGATACAACACCAGCCCGATTGCAAGAATTACCCAGGTAACAGGAGAGATCAGGATCGCGACCGTATGAACGATCAGGTGATGCAGGATATTTACGGTTGTTTTAGCCGCCCGGACGGCAGTCCTTGTTGTATCCCGTGCAGTCCGGACAGCTCGCTTTCCTTTCTTTGCAGCATCGACGCCGAGGCGGACACTTTCAGCGCCGGTATCTGCCGTATCATGCAGGTTGATCTTCCGCACGCTGCATCACCTCGCCGAATTTTGTGGTAATAATCCGGTAGATATCCGTGTCAGTCGGGAAGCTGTTGTCAAACGGAATCACGCCGTAATCACCGGCATAGATCATACCGCTGCCCGCCGCAACACCGTTCATGTAGGTGTCCATTGTTTCTTTCGGAATGTGCAGCAAGGCCGCAAGCTGTTCACGGTCTGTCTCGTTCTGTACGAGCATCACCACAAACTGCGTATTGGAGATCATCGTCCGCGCCAGTTCCGAGCGCAGCAGATCGTCCACATTCTGCGTGATACCGCAGGGAACGCCGCCCCATTTACGCGCTCTCTTGTAGAGTTCATAGAAGAAATTGGCAGACTGTTCGCTCTTAAAAAGTAAGTACAGCTCATCACAGAAAATCTGTGCTTTTACGCCCTTTGCGCGGTTTTTCGCAACTCTGTCCCAGATGTTTTCCAAGACGATCATCATGGAGAGTGTCTGCATGTTCTTGCCGAGCTCCTTGATGTCATAGGCAACGATCCGCTTGTGGATGTTCACATTGGTCTCATGCGCAAAGACATTCATGCTGCCGTGAACATAGAGGTGCAGCGTCTGCCGCAGATATGCCGCTGCCGGGCGGGTTTCGTCAGATGCTTCCTGTTCATATTTCAGCAGTTCATCGTAATATTCCCGAAGTGTCGGCTTCTGGAAATTGCGGTATGTACTGTGCATCACGCTGTCAATGATCGTTTTCTGGATCGGCGTGATTTCGGCATCACCCATGATCGCGCTGAAAAAGGAAAGCAGAAAGTCCAGCTTTGCCTTGACCGGATCGTACTCCTTGTCATCGCTGTCCGGATTCTCGGTCAGATCGAGGGGATTGATGTGCGTGCCGCTGTTTTCGGACATATAGATGACTTCGCCGCCCAGCAATTCGACAAGAGCCGCGTACTCGCGTTCAGGGTCTACAATGAGTATCTCGTCATTCTGCGAGAGGTAAATGTAAAGAATCATGAGCTTTGCCGTCATGGATTTGCCGGAGCCGGGCATACCGAAAATAAAGCTGTTCGGGTTATTGAGCTGCATCCGGTCAAACAGAACGACCGACCGTGAGAGTTTATTCTGTCCGAAGTAGACACCGCCCTCATGCAGATAATCCCGCGTATTGAACGGCATGAAGATCGCAGTGCTGTCAGTATCCAGCGTGCGCCGAACCTGCAAATTGCGCTCCTTGTCAATGCCGCAGGAATTACCGATCGGCAGGCAGGAATCAAAGGTGACTTCCTGCCGCCACGGGGCAACAGACATTTCCATCTGTCTGCCGCGCAGAATGGTCTGGATCCTGTCGCTCGCGGATTTTAGTTCTTTCATGGAATCTGCCAGGATCATCATAACAAACTGTACCCGCGTCATTTTTACATTCTGCCCTTGCAGCTTTTCCAGATAGGCTTTTGCTTCCAGCTTGTCCGTTTCCAGAGCCGTACCCTCGATCGGATCGACACACGCACCCTTGGAAGCATCGGCAGCTTTCCGCTTTTTGTTGAGCTCTTCCTGCTTCATGTCTGTCAGCTTGCGCTGAACCAGCCGCAGCGCCTCCGCCTGATCGACAAAGTCAATGTTTTCGGAAATAACCGTTTGCAGATTCAGCTCCAGCAGCTCACGGTACAGACTATCTGTTACTTCAGCTCCAAGACGTTTGATGTAGATACAGCGGGCATATTTGTCGCCGATCATGAAGAAATCCTTTTTGAACTCAAAGCTGTCAGGGCAGCAGAGCTGCTTTTCTGCCTGCCGGTCAAGCTCAGAACGGGAAACAGGTTCAATATGCTTGTCCACATCGCAGAGAATATCTGCCATCAGCTTCACGCGGTCATTTGCCGTCAGCGGAACCGCCTTTGTCCCGATGGCAGCAAGGCTCTTGTTCAGCCGCTGCTCGAAGTTATACAGCCGGGTGTTTGCAGTCTCAAAATCCACCGCACAGACTGTCACCGTAATGATTTTTCGGCATTGCAGCCCTTTCTGACCGTCCATGATCTTGTCATGAATGACCGTATTGAACTCCTGCCGCTGATGATCATGACCGTCACCGCGTGCATGAAGCATCAGGTGCTCGGATTCCTCACGGCTCATCGGAAGATTGACAAGCGAGATCTGAACGGAGACCGTGCTGTCAAAGCTGTTCAGCAGTTCGGAAAACTGCCGGAGCTTGACTTCCTGTTCATCCTCGGTCAGTGCGGTGTAATTGATGTCCGACACCAGATAACTTTTGCTGTAAAGGCTGACTGTTTCATGCCCGACCTTTACATTCTCAGCATTCAGCATCACATGATTGGATACGAAGCGTTCATAGGGCATTGTCTGAATCGTAGTGCGTTTGAGTTTGCTGCCTGACTTCTGCTTTTTCGTCTTTTTGACCTTCAATCCGTATCACCATTCCTTTCGTATTCACCGTTCGCAATTCGCTGCTGCACGATTTCCTGCTCGATGATTTCTTCATGCAGCTGCTGAAAGATTCCGTCCGAATCTTCATAGACACGAATCTGCGGGGTAAACCACATTTTGCAGCAAGCTTTTACCAGTTCCTCAAACCGCATGCCCTTGAATGTGAAGAAACCGAACGCGAAGAACGGCATAACCGTGATGATCACGAACCACGGCAGGATATCTGCGGAGATGCGCCCGTGACCGATCACGCCGATCGGTACACCAACCAGAACCGCTCCGGCGATTGAGAAGAACTGCCGCGTGGAAAGTCCGAATACCAGCTTGGATTTGTATTCCTGAATCTCCGCCGGGATTTTCATAGATAACATGACACTCCTCCTTTACGCCGCGCCGCAGATCTTCTTTGCCCAGTTTCCGGATTTCATCACACCCAAGCCAAGAGAAATGAGCGCTATGAACTGAATCAACTTTAGCGACGACAAACCGGAAGTATGGTTGGCAAAATACTGCGCAACAGCGAGATATACGATAAACATGACCACGATCACCGCGATCTGAATGACCGTTGCAATGTAATTCTTGATGAAGGATTTTGCCACATCATGCGTGGTATCCGATGCGAAAGTTGCAATGGGCAAAGGTGCAAAGATCGTATACACAGCCAGCTCGAAGATACGCCCGATTGTCACCACGAAGATCATATATGCAATCGCTTTCATCGCAAGGAAATACGGCTGCCAGAGGATGATCTCAATGGTCGGGTTAAATGTCAGTGCAGTGGTCGGATTGCCGAAGGCATGATCCTCAAACATGACATTGGTTGAGGAAGGAAAAACAGCGTGTGGATAGAACATTTTGACGGCATCCTGCGAAATCGTATATGTGAATGCGTGGCGCGTTTCACCGGCACCGACATGTTCCCAGAACCGGATCCAGCCCTGATACCAGTGATCTGCCTGCACAACATCATGCAG
>MSGZ01000032.1:118975-119966 GCA_001940925.1 Ruminococcus sp. Phil11 | reverse complement strand
AGCACCGACGGCAGACGTCAAGATTGACAAGCGCGACAACGGCGGCGCAGAGGTCAAGGGCGCAAGCCTGACCCTCACCGGCAAGGACGCAGACGGCAACGCGATCGTTTTCCCGAAGAACACTGTGGAACTGGGTATCGGTGCAGAGCTGGTCAACGGCAGCGGCGAAGCACTGGTATGGATCTCCGGCGAGGCTCCGACAATGATCAAGGGTCTTGCGGACGGCACATACGTCCTGCATGAGCTTGCAGCACCGACTGGCTACGAGGTCGCAACCGACATGACATTCGAGATCAAGGACGGCAAGATCGTCAAGGTGGGCGGCGAGGAAAAGGAGACCGATACGATCGTTCTGATCGACGAGCGGATCGTCACCACGACCACCACCGTTACCACTACCACGACGACAACAACGACCACCACAACGACAACCGAGGCACCGGTCACCACGACTGAAATCGTGACCACGACCGCAGCACCGACGGCGGACGTCAAGATCGACAAGCGCGACAACGGCGGCGCAGAGGTCAAGGGCGCAAGCCTGACCCTCACTGGCAAGGACGCAGACGGCAACGCGATCGTCTTCCCGAAGAACACCGTGGAACTGGGCACCGGTGCAGAGCTGGTCAACGGCAGCGGCGAAGCACTGGTATGGATCTCCGGCGAGGCTCCGACAATGATCAAGGGTCTTGCGGACGGCACATACGTCCTGCATGAGCTTGCAGCACCGACCGGCTACGAGGTCGCAACCGACATGACATTTGAGATCAAGGACGGCAAGATCGTCAAGGTGGGCGGCGAGGAAAAGGAGACTGATACGATCGTTCTGATCGACGAGCGGATCGTCACCACGACCACCACCGTTACCACTACCACCACGACGACAACGACCACCACAACGACAACCGAAATCACGACAGATGAAGTGATCGGCCAGGTCGAGACGACAGAGACTGCTCCGGAAACTGCTCCTGAGACCACAGTCACGGAG